>CP103436.1 GCA_024919195.1 Methylophilaceae bacterium LSUCC0717 | reverse complement strand
ATTCTTTTTATTAATCTCGGACTAGAATGATAACGGAATTGAAAAAAGTTATCCACAGGCAATTTACAAATATAAAAATTATTTACATTGACTTTTTGCTGGTTTTTGGGTATATTTCGCGATCAAAATTTAATTTAGCGGAAAACAAATTATGAAACGTACTTATCAACCTTCAAAAGTTAAAAGAGCTAGAACTCACGGCTTTTTGGTTAGAATGAAGACTAAGGGTGGAAGATCTGTGATTGCCTCACGTAGAGCTAAAGGAAGAGCTCGTCTAGGTCTTTAATCTTTGATCGTAAGTTCGCTTACAAGATTAACAAATGCGGATGATTTTTCATCCGTTTTTATTTTTAAGAAGCGTTTTAGTGGCGCTTTTCTCAATATCTTTCATAAACCTAATCAATTAGAGTTTAATCGTTTTGGTCTAATTGTCAGTAAAAAAATCAATAAGAAAGCTGTTAGTAGAAATTACATGAAACGTGTGATTCGTTCAGTGTTTAGGGATGCCGAGACGTCAAAAAAATTTGATATTGTGATTCAAGTTAAAAAAAATTTTACCCACGAAAATTTTTTGATGGTAACCAAAGACATTCATGATTTTTTGGACCGATATGCTAAATAAATTTTTTATCTTTCTGGTTAAAGTTTATCAAAAGTTAATTAGCCCCTTTTTTATTTCGTCCTGTAGGTTTACGCCCACCTGTTCTGAATATACAATTGAGGCTTTAAAAAAATATAATATTTTTTACGCGTTATTCTTAGCAATGAAGCGTATTTTTAAATGCCATCCATGGAATAGGGGTGGACATGATCCATTGCCATAAAATTAGATAGGAAATTATGGAAACTAAACGCTTAATACTCTTTGTTGTTTTTTCATTCTCATTATTACTGTTATGGGATTCGTGGCAACAAAAACAATTGCAGACTGAATTAGCTCAAAACAATTCTGAACTAGGGGAGGTTGAGTCAGGCGACTACGATTCAAGTAATATTGAAAATCCTGCCTATCAATTAAATACTGATCAAAAAATACTCGTTAGAACACCTTTATATGAAGCTGAAATAAATACAGTTGGCGGTGACATTAGAAAATTAAAATTAGTTAATTTTCAAAATGATAATCAAGATGGCCTTTATGAAATTCTTAATGATGAAATGAATCCTTTGTTATACATTGCCCAAAGTGGTTTAATTGGCAAAAACTTACCATCACATAAAGATATTTTTAAATCAGAACAATCCACTTATGAATCATCGGACCAAGATATAGTCGTTCCTTTAACGTTTGAAAACGATGAGGTTAAGGTCACTAAATCTTATGTTTTTTCAAAAGAAAATTATCAAATCAAGCTTGTAACCTCGATTACTAATAAGAGCGATTCAGCTGTACAGCCGCAAATTTATTACCAACTGTTACATGATCACAAGTCAGCAGAGAAGTCAGGAATGATGCCGACATTTACTGGTGTTTCATATTTTACTGAAGCTAATAAGTTTAAGAAAATGGATTTTGATGACATAGATAACCAAAAGCCATTTAGTCAGAATTCAAACGATGGTTGGATTGGAATTATTCAAAGATATTTTGCAAGTGCTTGGATAATACCTGGAAACTCACCAAGACAATTTTATACAAAACGTTTAACAGATGGCATCTCATCCGCAGGGGTCAGGGCCAAACTTGCAACCGTTGAACCAGGGTCTAGTGCGGAAGTGAGCTCAGTTCTGTATTCAGGGCCACAGTTAAAAAAACAATTAATTAAAGCTGCTCCTGGTATGGAATATACCGTAGATTATGGCTGGTTAACATTTATTGCTTCGCCATTATTTTCATTATTATCTGGGATACAAAAATTAGTTCACAACTGGGGCGTATCCATCATTTTACTTACCTTGGTAATTAAAATTTTCTTCTACCCACTTTCTGCTTCAAGTTACAGATCGATGGCACAGTTAAAAGAGGTGGCTCCAAGACTGCAAAGTATGAAAGAAAAGTTTGGTGACGATAAACAGAAAATGCAACAAGCGATGATGGAACTTTATAAAACAGAAAAAATTAATCCATTGGGAGGTTGTTTACCAATTTTAATTCAAATCCCGGTCTTTATTGCTTTGTATTGGGTATTATTAGGTGCGGTCGAATTAAGACAAGCCCCATTTTTTGGTTGGATTACTGATTTATCAGTTAAGGATCCGTTATATATATTGCCTATACTGATGGCGGCCTCTATGTTCTTGCAGCAAAAACTTAATCCAAAACCAACAGATCCAACTCAGGCAAGATTAATGATGATGATGCCGATTATTTTTAGTATTTTCTTCTTCTTCTTCCCAGCAGGCTTGGTTCTTTACTGGTTTATTAATAATGTTTTATCAATGATGCAACAGTGGTATGTGAACAAACAGATACATGCCAGCGCAATGAAAAAGAAAGGAAATGGTTAACTCATCATTTCTCAATGATGACACTACCATTGCCGCTATTGCGACGGCTGCGGGGATGGGTGGTGTTGGTGTAATCAGGATATCTGGCCCAGATGCATTTCCGATAGCCCAGCAAATAACCCAAGTCAAAACCATAGTATCTCATCGGGCAACACTTTCTTCCTTTGCATCTAAAGACGGACAATTATTAGATAAAGGCTTATTGTTAGGTTTTAGGGCTCCGAAATCATTTACAGGGGAGGATGTGGTTGAGTTTCAACTCCATGGAGGCCCTGCTTTATTACAAACATTGCTTGAGGAAGTTCTAAATTTAGGGGCTCGAATGGCCATGCCTGGAGAATTTACTTATCGAGCCTTTGTTAACAACAAGCTTGATTTGACACAAGCAGAAGCTGTTTCCGATATTATTAATGCCTCTACCAAAAGCGCAGTCATTAATGCAGCAAATTCACTAAAAGGTGATTTCTCCAATAAAATCAATAACTTATTGAAAGATTTAATTGATATTCGCATGTATATTGAGGCTTGTTTAGACTTTCCTGAAGAAGAAATAGATTTTATTGAAAAAGGACAAATTAAAGCAAAAATTGAATCCATTAGACAATCGATCCTAGACTTAAATAAAATTGCTACAAAAGGGCAAATTATCCAAGATGGGTTTCAGGTTTGTTTGGTAGGCAAACCAAATGTTGGTAAATCAACTTTAATTAATCTTTTTTCAAAAGAGGATGTGGCTATTGTTACGGACATTCCTGGGACAACTCGAGACCCTGTAAGGGCATCTATAAGCCTGAATGGAATACCAATAAATTTTGTGGATACTGCGGGAATTCGAGAAACGAATGATGTTGTTGAGAAGGCTGGAATAGACAAAACTAAAGCAATCATCGAAAGATCAGCTCTTGTAATAGTTTTGCTCGATGACGAGGCGGAAATAAAAGATTATTTGGATCAAAATATTTTATCTAACGACAAAAATATAATTTGGGTTATAAATAAGATAGATTTATCTTCCACAGCAGCAAAAGTCACTAATTATGATAAGAACCCTTTGGTTTATGTATCGGCTAAGTGTAACCTGGGCATAGATTTGTTGGAAAATGAAATATTAAAGTCCTTTGGTCTAGAAAGCTTAGATGCGAATGAGCAATTATTTTCATCAAGACAAAGACATCTAGAGGCATTGAAACAAATTAACGGTTATTTATTCAATGCTTTAGGGAAGCTTGAACAACCTGAATTAGTTGCCGAAGAATTATTATTAGCTCAAAAAGAAATGTCCTCCATTACAGGTGAGTTTTCAACAGAAGATCTGCTAGGTGAAATATTTAGCCGTTTTTGTATTGGTAAATAATGTTTCACGTGAAACATTATTTTATCTTTATCACTTTGTTTCACGTGAAACATCACTATTTAGAAACTTTTTACAGTAAAATTGCCAAATATATTATTTTTTAAATTAAAACTACATGAATTTTCCTAATCAGTTTGATGTAATTGTCATTGGCGGCGGACATGCTGGTACAGAAGCTTGTTTAGCTTCCGCACGTATGGGAAAAAAAACTTTACTGATAACTCATAATCTTGAAACTTTAGGTCAAATGTCATGTAATCCTTCCATAGGTGGAATTGGTAAAGGCCACCTGGTCAAAGAAGTTGATGCGTTGGGTGGCATTATGGGTAAAGCTGCTGACAGGGCGGGCATTCATTTTAGAACTCTTAATGCAAGCAAAGGTCCTGCAGTAAGGGCAACAAGAGCACAAGCAGATCGTGTTTTGTATCGTTCAGCTGTAAGATCTTTTCTGGAAAATCAAGAAAACTTATGGATTTTTCAACAACCTGTCGATGATATAAGTATAGAAAACGATGCCGTGACCGGAGTGGTGACGGAATCAGGGATTACATTTAAGGCTTTAAAAATAATATTGACCGCAGGAACTTTTCTTCAGGGTGTCGTTCACATTGGTTTAGATAATTATGAGGCTGGAAGAGCGGGAGATCCATCGGCCAAAAGTTTAGCATCCCGTCTTAGATCCTTAAATTTACCCATAGGTAGACTTAAAACAGGAACACCACCGAGAATAGATGGGCGATCAATTGACTACAGTGTCATGGATGAGCAGCCAGGCGACAAACCCATACCGTATTTTTCAAGAGTGGATAATGGCATCAAATACCCAGATCAAATTTCTTGTTGGATTACCCATACCAATGACAAGACACATAATATTATTCGAGGCGGTTTAGATCGATCACCTATGTATACAGGCGTGATTGAAGGAGTAGGTCCGCGCTACTGCCCATCAATTGAAGATAAAATACATCGTTTTGCAGACAAAGAATCACATCAAATTTTTTTAGAGCCAGAAGGTTTAAATACTCATGAAGTGTATCCAAATGGAATCTCAACCAGCCTCCCTTTTGATGTTCAATATGAATTAGTTAGATCAATTAAGGGGCTTGAGAACGCCTTTATTCTTCGCCCTGGATATGCCATAGAGTATGATTACTTTGATCCTAGAAATTTAAATAAATCGCTTGAAACAAAAAGCATCTCGGGGTTATATTTCGCTGGACAAATTAATGGTACCACCGGATACGAAGAGGCTGCCGCTCAAGGGCTATTGGCTGGAATTAATGCAGCTTTGAGTATTGATCAAAAAGATGTTTGGTGTCCGACTAGGGAAGAAGCCTATATTGGTGTGCTTATTGATGATTTGATTACTCGAGGGGTTACTGAACCCTATCGTATGTTTACGAGCAGAGCGGAATATCGATTGCTGTTGAGAGAGGATAATGCCGATATCAGATTAACGTCAATTGGGCATAAATTAGGGGTGGTTAGTGACCAGCAATATCAAAATTTAATCAATAAAAACAATAAGATAGATGAATGTAAACAGTATTTATCTAAGCTGATGGTAAAACCATTAGATGTATCTGAAGAGGCACAATTACAAATATTTGGTAAAAAATTAGAAAGAGAATATTCGGCTTTTGAGTTGATTAAGAGACCAAGCGTTGAAGTTAATCAACTTTTACATAGCTTGCAGAAAAGCCATCAGTTTTCACAAGAAGTGATTCAGCAGGTTGAGATTGCTGCAAAGTATTCTGGTTATATTGATAGACAAAAAGATGAAATATTAAAAATACAGTCACAATACGATTTAAGTATCCCAGAAGGAATAAATTATAATGAAATCAATGGTTTAAGTAATGAGGCCATACAAAAATTAGAACAAATTAAACCAGAAAATATTAGACAAGCAAGTCAAATTTCCGGCATTACTCCAGCTAATATTGCTTTAATTGTGGTGTATTTGAAAAAAAACAATTTACTAAAAAATAAGAAATTAAAGGCTTAGCTTGAATTCATTAATTTCAGAGGGGCTTGATGAACTAGGATACGAAAACGATCCTTTAATAATTGATAAATTAGAGATTTATTTAGCAACTTTAAAAAAGTGGAATAAGGTATATAACTTAACGGCCATTAATGAAGATAGTGAAATCATCGTAAAACATTTTCTCGACAGCTTAAGTGTTAATAGGTATATACAAAATTCAGGACGGATTTTAGATGTTGGTACAGGTGCAGGTTTCCCTGGGTTGATTTTGGCACTTTTTAATTCTGAAAAATCATTTGTCTTGGTGGATGGGGTTTCAAAAAAAATAAGTTTTTTACAAGAGATGATTGGTAAATTAAATCTAAAAAATGTAATAGCGGTTCACACCAAGGTTGAGCAATACAATGTAGCGGAGCAGTTTGATATCATTATTTCAAGGGCTTTTGCTGATATAAAAAAAATGACTAAACTAACAAGCCATTTAATCAAAGATGGTGGAAAGTTTATTGCAATGAAAGGACCTGATGTCATGAGCGAGTTAGATGATATAAGCTTACCATTTGTGCATCACGATATTACTGTCCCTTTTTTAGAGGGTACAAGAAAAATAATTGAGATTAAAAATTCATGACAAAAATTCTGGCAATATCTAATCAAAAAGGTGGGGTTGGTAAGACAACTACCGCAGTTAATTTATCAGCAGCCTTGGGCATGAAAGGGAAAAAGGTCTTATTAGTAGATTTAGATCCACAAGGAAATGCAACTTCATCTTCAGGTCTTGAAAAAAATAAATTAACAGATACAGCATATGATTTATTAATAAACGGTAGTGAAACGAAATCAGTAATTGTAAAAACTAAATTTTATGATGTTATTCCCGCCAATCAAAATTTAGCAGCCGCTGAACTAGAGTTGGTAGGGGTCAAAAATCGTGAAGCACAATTGAAAAATAAACTTCATCAAAATAATCAATATGATTATATTTTGTTAGATTGTCCACCATCATTAGGGTTGATTACTATCAATGCATTAACCGCTGCACATTCAGTTTTAATTCCGATGCAATGTGAATATTTTGCATTAGAAGGACTGACTGACTTAGTAAACACAATAAAAAAAATAAAAAAACAAATTAATACAGAAATTCAAATTGAAGGTTTGCTGAGAACTATTTATGATCGAAGAAACAAATTAACCAAAGAAGTATCAGATCAATTATCTGCTTATTTTCCAAACAAAGTCTACAAAACAATTGTTCCTCGAAATGTGAGGATTGCTGAAGCACCAAGTCATGGAAAATCCGCCATACAGTTTGATAAACGCTCAAAAGGAGCGAAGGCATATTTAGAGTTAGCTGATGAAATTATTGAGAAAGAAGGAAGGGTTTAATTATGTCAAAAGAGAAAAGATTAGGCAGAGGTTTAAGTGCTCTATTTGAATCAGAAATTGAAGAGGATCAGGTTCAAGAAAAACCCTTAAAAGGTGAAATGATCGAAAAAATTTCGGTAGATCTATTAAGCCCTGGGCGTTATCAGCCAAGGAAAAGATTTGATGAAGAATCTCTTCAAGAATTAGCTGATTCAATAATCGAACAAGGTCTAATGCAGCCCGTTATTGTTCGTAAATCAGATAATAATTTCGAAATTATTGCAGGTGAAAGAAGATGGCGTGCAGCTAAATTAGCAAAGTTAGATACCATCCCTGTAATTGTCCGCGATATTAATGATCGAACAGCTTCTATTATCGCCTTGATAGAAAATATGCAAAGGGTAGATTTATCTTCTATTGAAGAAGCTGAAGGAATAAAAAAAATGATTGAAGAGTTTGGCATGACTCATGAAGAAGCTTCAGATGCAGTAGGGAAGTCAAGATCAGCTGTGTCAAACTTGCTTAGGCTGCTTCAATTGACCGATTTTGTAAAAGATAAGCTTAATTTAGGTCATATTGACATGGGTCATGCAAGGGCATTAATTTCTTTATCCGCAGACCAGCAAAATATGGTTTGCCAAAAAATCATTAATGAAAAGTTATCGGTTCGTAGAGTTGAAGAGTTGCTTCAATCTGGAATTGCAAAACAAAACAATAAAAAAATATCAAAAGATAACAAAAAAAATAATGACATTGAAATACTTCAAAAAGAGCTTTCAGACAAATTAGGGTTTCCAGTCACTATTGAGAATAAAAACAATAATTCAGGTTTAATAAAGATTAAATATCGTAATTTAGATGAATTAGATATTCTCTTAAATAAACTAAAATTAAATCAATCATAAAGCCTTGACTTGTCTTTAATTTCCATTCAAAATTCAGTGTTTTTGTAAGGAACGTTTTCAGTGAGACTATGAATTTAGATTTATTCACTGCAAAACTCGGAGGCTTACCCCAACAAATAAAGAAGATGGTGTTGCGACAGTTCTTAGTAGCTACCATTTTGTTTTTGTTGCTAGTCATAAACTACTCAATGGCTCTTGGTATGTCACTCTTGATTGGTTTTGGATCAGTCATAGGCGGCTTTTTATTGGCTTTCCCCATTGCAAAAACAAATATTAAGGGCCAGCCAGGATCAGCAGTGGTGATTAACTTGATTAAAGCTGAGTTGGTTAAATTGTTGTTCATAATTGTAACTTTATGGGCAGCTTTTAAGTTTTATGATGATATACAGCCGTTTGGATTGGTGTTAGGTTTAGCGATTTCTGCACTGATGTCAGGTTTGGCAATATCAAAGTTAGATAAAAATTAATTGAGAAATAAATATGGCAGACTCCTATAGTTCACCAAATGAATACATAGGTCATCATTTAGCATTTAATGAATTACAAATTGGCGATTCGCCTTTCTGGACACTTAATTTAGATTCAGTAGTTGTATCTATTATCCTCGGTATCCTAACGATGGGTTTCATCTGGTGGTTTGCCAGAAAAGCAACCTCCGATGTTCCAACAAAAACACAAGCTTTCGTTGAACTCATCTTTACTTTTATCGATAATCAAGTCAAAGCAACCTTTCATGGTGATCGACATAGCTTTGTAGCTCCGGCGGCAATGACTGTATTTTTATGGGTATTTATGATGAATGCGATGGATTTTTTGCCTATCGACATCATGGCCACTATTTTAGGATGGTTTGGTATTCATGAATGGAGAAACGTTCCAACAGCTGACGTCAATACTACATTTGCTTTGGCCCTGGGTGTGTGGTTCTTGATGATTTTCTTTGGCATCAAAGTAAAAGGCTTAGGTGGCTGGGTTCATGAATTGTTCTGTGCACCATTTGGATCAAGTCCATTTGTATGGCCAGCGAATTTTATTTTTAATCTAATCGAATATGTTTCTAAACCGTTGTCACATTCACTACGGTTATTTGGAAATATGTATGCAGGTGAAGTGATCTTTTTATTGATTGCTATGCTTGCAGGTTTCTCTGGAGTTGCGGGTACTGCAGGAAGTGTATTGTTGGGTGCGGGTTGGGCTATATTCCATATCCTTATTGTGACACTTCAAGCTTATGTATTCATGATGCTCACAGTAGTATATTTATCCATGGCTCATGAGGGCCACTAATTTTTTGAAGGGAATTTAAATGGAAGCTTTACAATTTTTAGCAACAGTTCAATCTTATACAGCTATTGGTCTAGGACTTATGGTTGGCCTTGGAGCACTTGGTGCTTGTATCGGTATCGGTATCATGTGTGCTAGTTTCTTAGACGGCGCTGCTAGACAGCCTGAAATGATTTCACAATTACAAACTAAAGTATTCCTATTACTAGGTTTGATTGATGCTTCATTTATTATTGCGGTTGGTATTGTGATGATGTTTGCTTTTGCTAATCCTTTAACAATGGGTGTAACACCTGGCGTTTAATTTAAGTTTTTAATCTGGAGATCAAATGAACATCCATTTTACTTTAATTGCGCAAGCGCTGACCTTTGCAATTTTAATCTGGTTTACAGTTAAATTTGTTTGGCCACCTCTTTTAAATGCAATTGAAAATAGACAAAAAGAAATTGCTGATGGTTTAGCGGCAGCTAGGGAAGGTAAAGCCTCTCTTGAAATGGCTGAGAAAAAAACCACAGAAGTTTTGGATGGAGCAAAAGAGAAGTCATCAGAAATAGTTTCACAAGCTGAAAAAAGAGCAAGCGAAATTATTGAAGAGGCTAAGCAAAATGCGAAAACAGATGCAGATCGCATTATTGCAAACGCGAAATCTGAAATTGATCAAGAAGTTAACAAAGCAAAAGAAGAGCTCAGAGCACAAGTGGCATCTTTAGCAATTGAGGGAGCACAAAAAATTCTTGAAAAAGAAATTGATGCAAAAGCTCATAGCGCGATGTTAACAAAACTTTCTAAGGAGCTTTAAGAAGATATGGCTGAAATCTCAACAATAGCTAGACCTTATGCACAAGCAGTTTTTGATCTTGCAAAAGAACAGAAACAACTACAAGCATGGTCTGAAACTCTGAGCTTACTATCTCAAGTTGTTGATGACGAAGCTGTGAAGTCTGTTATTAATGATTCAAAGACACTGGATGCAGATAAAGAAAAATTACTTCTAGATATTTGTAAAAAGAATATCAATAAGGAAGGTGAAAATTTTATAAAACTTCTCATTGAAAATAAACGCTTATTGATTTTACCCTTCATCAGTGAAGCGTTTGAAAATTTAAAAGCAAATGAGGAAGGATCTGTGACGGCAAATATTGTAGTTGCGACTAAGATTACAAAAAAAGAAACAGATGAAATCATTAAGAACTTAGAAAAAAAATTAAATAAAAAAATTGAAGCTACCGTTGAAATAGACCAATCTATTTTGGGTGGTAGTGTAATTACTGTAGGTGACACAGTCATAGATGCCTCAGTAAAAGGACAACTTGAAAGTTTAGCTTTCTCAATGAAAGCGTAATTACCCAGGAGAAAATAATGCAATTATCAACCTCAGAAATTAGTGAACTGATTAAAAGTCGGATCAAAGATTTCAAATCTTCGTCAGAGGCACGTACTCAAGGTACCGTTGTGTCAGTTACAGACGGTATTGTGCGTATACATGGTTTATCAAATGTTATGTCTGGAGAAATGATTGAGTTCCCTGGCAATACTTACGGTATGGCTCTTAACCTGGAAAGAGATTCTGTAGGTGCTGTTGTGCTTGGTGATTACGAACACATTTCTGAAGGCGATACGTGTAAATGTACGGGTAAGATTCTTGAAGTTCCTGTTGGCCCTGAATTGGTTGGTCGTGTTGTTGATGCCTTGGGTAATCCATTAGATGGCAAAGGCCCAATCAAATCAAAATTAACAGACAAAATTGAAAAAGTTGCTCCTGGTGTTATTGCTAGAAAATCTGTTTCACAACCAGTTCAAACTGGACTTAAATCCGTTGATTCTATGGTGCCGATTGGTCGAGGTCAGCGAGAGTTAATTATTGGTGACAGACAAACTGGTAAAACAGCCGTAGCTGTGGATGCGATTATCAACCAAAGAGGTCAAAATATGACCTGTATTTATGTTGCAATCGGTCAAAAAGCTTCAACCATCGCTAACGTGGTCAGAAAACTTGAAGAAACCGGTGCAATGGAATACACCACTGTTGTTGTTGCATCAGCATCTGATTCAGCTGCACTTCAATTCTTAGCCCCATACGCTGGATGTACCATGGGTGAGTATTTTAGAGATCGTGGTGAAGACGCATTAATAATTTACGATGACTTGAGTAAACAAGCTGTTGCTTATCGTCAAATCTCATTGCTTTTAAGAAGACCTCCAGGTCGAGAAGCTTATCCTGGTGACGTGTTCTATATCCATTCACGTTTATTAGAAAGAGCTGCTCGAGTAAATGAAGAATATGTTGAAAACTTTACTAAGGGCAAAGTGAAAGGCAAAACCGGTTCACTAACTGCGCTTCCTGTAATTGAAACTGCTGCCGGTGACGTGTCAGCTTTCGTTCCAACAAACGTTATTTCTATTACAGACGGTCAGATCTTCTTAGAATCTGATCTGTTTAATGCGGGTATTCGACCAGCTATTAACGCTGGTATCTCCGTGTCTCGAGTTGGTGGCGCTGCCCAGACTAAGGTAATTAAAAAGCTTGGTGGTGGTGTGCGATTAGCACTAGCTCAGTACCGAGAACTTGCTGCATTTGCTCAGTTTGCATCTGATCTTGATGAAGCTACAAGAAAACAGTTAGATCGAGGAAGAATGTTTACCGAATTAATGAAACAGGCTCAGTATAGTCCGTTAAGTGTTTCTAAAATGGCAGTAACTTTATACGCTGCTAATAATGGTTACTTTGACGATGTGCCTGTTGAGAAGATTCTTACATGTGAATCAGACCTACATGGATTTATTGCTTCTAAACATAAAAAGGTAATGGAAAGCATTGAGAAAAATCTTGACCTATCTGAAAAAGATGAAAAAGATTTAGTTAAAGCAATTGAAGATTTTAAATCTTCTAGCAAATATTAATATTTGGAATATTTATGGCTGGTAGTAAAGAAATACGAACAAAGATCAAGAGTGTAGAAAATACCAAAAAGATCACTAAAGCGATGGAAATGGTAGCTGCATCTAAAATGCGTAAAGCTCAGGATCGTATGGCTGCTGCAAGACCTTATGCTGAAAAAATCAGGAATGTTGCAGCGCATCTTTCTTATGCACAGTCTGAATCTAAACATCCTTTTTTAGTTTCAAGAGACAAAGTTAAGAATGTTGGCCTTATTGTTGTTACGTCAGACAAAGGATTGTGTGGCGGCTTAAATACTAACGTCTTAAGAACATCATTAAATCAAATTAAGAGCTGGGAAAAAGAAGGAAAAAAAGTCCAAATTGCAGCTATTGGAACTAAAGGTTTCAGTTTCATGAATCGTGTAGGTGCAGATGTAAAGTCGAATATCACAGGGCTTGGCGACACACCACATTTAAATGATTTAATTGGAAGTATTAAGGTGATGCTGGATTCATATATTAATGGCGAAATTGATCAGCTTTACATATGTTTTACAAAATTCATTAATACGATGAAACAAGAGCCAAGCATGGACCAAGTACTCCCATTAAATGGTGAAAAAATTGGTGCACCTGAAGGGCCATGGGATTATATTTACGAGCCAACTGCGGATGCAGTGATAGAAGAATTATTAAAGAGATATATCGAATCAATAATCTATCATGCAGTCGCGGAAAATATGGCATCAGAGCAATCAGCCCGTATGGTTGCAATGAAAGCTGCATCAGATAACGCAGTAAATGTGATTGATGAATTGACGTTGGTTTATAACAAAGCACGTCAGGCAGCAATTACTAAAGAGATATCAGAAATCGTGGGTGGAGCAGCCGCGGTTTCTTAATTTTTAATTTTTTTGAGATGAGTAAGGAAAAAAAATGAGTGCCAAACAAATCGGAAAAGTAGTTCAGTGTATCGGAGCTGTTGTTGATGTTGAATTTCCAAGAGATTCAATGCCAAAAGTTTTTGATGCTTTAAAAATTGACAGCAAAGATGCAAATGCTAAAACAGCTGAAGAAGGTTTAACGCTTGAAGTTCAACAACAGCTTGGTGATGGCATTGTACGAGCAATTGCGATGGGTTCAACAGATGGTTTAGCTAGAGGCACTCAATTTACTTCTACTGGCGCACCAATTCAAGTTCCTGTTGGCGAAGGCACACTAGGCCGTATTATGGACGTGTTGGGAAGACCAATTGATGAGGTTGGTAAAATTGATACGAAAGAACATCGTTCTATTCACCAAAAAGCTCCTGAATTTAGTGAGTTATCTCCATCTGTAGAATTATTAGAAACAGGAATTAAAGTTATTGACTTGATTTGCCCATTTGCTAAAGGTGGTAAGGTTGGTCTATTCGGTGGTGCTGGTGTTGGTAAAACAGTTAATATGTTGGAATTGATTAACAACATTGCAAAACAACACTCAGGTTTATCAGTTTTCGCCGGTGTGGGTGAAAGAACTCGTGAGGGTAACGACTTCTATCATGAAATGTCTGACGCTGGAGTTATTAAGCTAGATGACATGAAAGAGTCTAAAGTGGCTATGGTATTTGGCCAGATGAATGAACCTCCAGGCAACCGTTTAAGAGTTGCGCTTTCAGGTTTAACAATGGCCGAAAAATTTCGTGATGAAGGTCGTGACGTTCTGTTCTTTGTTGATAATATTTATCGTTACACTCTAGCTGGTACTGAAGTTTCAGCTCTACTAGGACGTATGCCATCAGCTGTTGGATATCAACCAACCCTTGCTGATGAAATGGGTCGCCTCCAAGAAAGAATTACATCTACAAAAACAGGTTCGATTACATCGATTCAAGCGGTTTACGTTCCTGCAGATGACTTAACCGATCCATCTCCAGCAACAACCTTTCAACATTTGGATTCTACTGTTGTGTTATCTCGTGATATTGCTTCATTAGGTATTTATCCAGCTGTTGATCCACTCGATTCAACATCAAGACAATTGGATCCACAAATTGTTGGTGAAGATCACTATCAAGTGGCTCGAAGAGTTCAAGCAACGCTCCAAAAATATAAAGAGTTAAGAGATATTATTGCAATTCTTGGTATGGATGAATTATCACCTGAAGATAAATTAGCTGTGAATAGAGCTCGTAAAATTCAAAGATTCTTATCACAACCATTCCATGTGGCGGAAGTCTTTACAGGCTCGCCAGGTAAGTATGTTTCATTAAAAGAAACGATTGCAGGTTTCAAAGCGATTGTTGATGGAGAATACGATGATCTACCTGAACAGGCATTCTATATGGTTGGAAGTATCGATGAAGCCGTTGCTAAAGCAAAAAAACTTTAATTAATTATTAGGTTATAACTTATGAGTAAAGTTTTAGTAGATGTTGTAAGTGCTGAAGAGTCTCTCTTTTCAGGTGAGGCTGAATTTGTAGTTGCTCCATCAGCTATGGGCGAGGTTGGTATTTACCCAAACCATGCCCCAATGATTACGACCTTAAAGCCTGGTTCTGTTCGAATAAAATTATCAGGTAAAAATGATGAAGAGTTAGTGTATGTTTCTGGCGGCATTTTAGAAGTGCAACCAGGTTCAGTAACGGTATTGTCTGATACTGCCGTAAGAGGCTCAGATCTTGATGAAGCAAAAGCAAATCAAGCCAAGAAGCAAGCTGAGGATGCATTAACAAAACAAAAAGGTGATATTGATTATGCAAAAGCACAAGCTGAGCTAGCTGAGGCTGTTGCTCAAATACAAGCTATTCAGCGTTTACGAAAAAAGAAATAAAAATTCTTAAAAAATAAAAAGCAGCTTCTGGCTGCTTTTTTTGTTTATACTCAACATAATTATGAATTTAGATATTGTAATACTAGCAGCTGGCAAAGGGACACGTATGAAGTCCTCGAAACCAAAAGTAATGCAGGAATTTGTTGGACAACCTTTTTTAGAAAGGGTCATCAACACAGCAAAAGAATTAAAGCCAAATAAGATCATACCTATAATAGGTTATAAAGCAGATGAAATAAAAAATTATTTCTCGAACCAACAGCTTGATTTTGTTATTCAAAAAGATCAGCTTGGGACAGGTCATGCTGTAACGCAAGCAATCAAAGAAATCACCAGTCAACTTACTTTAATTTTATATGGCGATGTACCATTAATTAACCATAAACTTTTACTAAGTCTTATTGATGCCTCAAAAAAAACAGGAATAGGCTTAGTGACTTTTGATAAAATCAATCCAACCGGCTTTGGAAGAATAGTCAGAGATGATAATAAGCAAAAAATAATAAAAATTGTTGAGGAAAAAGACTGCGATCACGAACAAAAGAAAATCAATGAAATTAATACGGGAATCATGTGTGTTCAGTCAGATCATTTAAAGAAATGGTTAGCACAACTGGATAATAATAATGCTCAAAAAGAATATTATTTAACTGATATCATAGAGTTTGCGAATAAGGATAAAGTTGAAGTGGCTGGTATTAAAGCCGATACCGAAACCAGTATCCAAGGCATCAATTCAATGGAAGAACTAATTCTACTTGAGAGAATGTATATGCAAGAAAAAGCTGAGCAGTTAATAAATCAAGGCGTCAAAATTATTGACCCTAATCGGATAGATATTAGAGGTACGTTAATATGCGAGGAAAATGTCACCATTGATGTGGGCTGTATTTTTGAAGGAAATGTATTAGTAAAGAAAAATTCAAAAATCGGACCATATAATATTATTAAAGTATCACAAATAGGAGAAAACACAAACTTAAATGCCTTTAATCATATTGATGATGCACTGATAGGAGACAATTGTAATATCGGGCCTTACGCAAGAATCCGACCTACAACCACTTTAAAAAATAATATAAATATTGGTAACTTTGTTGAGATTAAAAAATCTAGCATTGATGATCATTCAAAAATAAATCACCTTTCATATGTTGGCGATACAAAAATAGGAAAAGAAGTAAATATTGGGGCCGGTACAATAACATGTAATTATGATGGAGCTAATAAGCATCAAACTATTATTGAAGATAATGTTTTTATTGGGTCAGATACCCAGTTAATTGCTCCGGTCGTAATTAAAAAAGGCGCAACGATTGGCGCTGGATCTACAATCACAGAGGATGCTCCAGAAAATAAACTAACACTTTCAAGAGTTGAACAAAAAAATGTCGATAACTGGATAAGGCCCAAGAAAAAATAATTATGTGTGGAATTGTTGGCGGTGTTGCTGTAAACAAAAATATTGTTCCAATATTAGTAGATGGCCTAAAAAAATTGGAATACCGAGGGTATGATTCAGCTGGAATTGCTGTAATCAATAATAGCCGTATTAAAAGAATTCGTTCAGTTGGTCGAGTGGATACGATTCAACAGAAAGTTAATAAACAAAAATTAAATGGTTCAATTGGCATAGGCCATACTCGCTGGGCAACTCATGGCGGTGTAAATGAAAAAAATGCACACCCTCATATCTCTAACGATGAAATCGTCGTAGTTCACAATGGCATCATCGAAAATCATGCCAAGTTGTGCAAATTTTTAAAAGACAAAGGGTATAAATTTAATTCTGAAACAGACACAGAAGTTATTGCACACCTTATTCATTATTTTAAAAAGGAAAAAGTAGCATTATTTGATGCCGTCTTAAAAACATGTGCCAAATTAGAAGGAGCTTATGCAATTGCTATTACGGATAAAATTTCAGAAGAAATAATAGTGGCAAGAAATGGCTGTCCATTAATTATTGGTATATCCGATCGAGAAAATTATATTGCATCCGACATATCGGCTCTCTTAGCTGTAACAAATAAAGTTATTTTTCTAGAAGATGGCGACTTTGGAATACTAAACATAAATGGATACCAGATATTTAACCAAAATAAAAAGAAAATTAACCGCAAGATTCATACCAGCGCACTAAAAAACAATCAAATGGAATTGGGCCCATATAGTCACTTTATGCAAAAGGAAATATATGAACAGCCAGTTGCAGTGGCTGATACGATTGAATCAATTATTGATGATGGAATTATTAGTCCAAAGTTAATTGGCGGGAAAAAGTTTGATGCAAGCAGATATGATTCTGTTCTTATATTAGCTGCAGGAACGAGTTACTATGCTGGACTAACAGGAAAATATTGGTTTGAAAATATTGCAGGTATTCCTGCCAATGTTGAAATAGCTAGTGAATATCGATACCGAGAAGTTGTAACGCCAAAAAAACAACTTGTCATTACGATTTCACAGTCTGGTGAAACTTTGGATACACTTGAGGCATTAAAACAAGCAAAAAAAAATGGTAATAGTAAATCTTTAGCAATTTGTAATGTTCAAGAAAGCGCTATTGCAAGGCAGTCTGATCATGTACTTTATACTCGAGCTGGGGTTGAGATTGGAGTTGCCTCAACAAAGGCTTTTACTACCCAATTGGTCAGTCTTTTTGTCATCGCGGTTCTTTTTGGAAGACAGAATAAGAAAATTTCTAAATCTAAAGAATTAGAAATTATCAATGAACTAAGAAAATTATCCGGCCATATTCAAACAGCACTCAATCTGGAGCCACAAATCAAAACGTGGGCTAAAAAATTTGCTAGAAAAGATAATGCACTATTTTTGGGTAGGGGTGTTCATTATCCAATTGCACTTGAAGGTGCTTTAAAGTTAAAAGAAATTTCATATATTCATGCAGAAGCGTACCCTGCTGGCGAATTAAAGCATGGCCCACTAGCTTTAGTGGATAAAAACTTACCTGTGGTTGTTATTGCTCCAAATGACAAACTGCTTGAAAAAGTAAAATCTAATATGCAAGAAGTAAAAGCGAGAGGTGGTGAATTGTTTGTTTTTGGTGATGCTGATAGCACCTTTGATGCTGAAGATGGGCTATCTGTGATTAGATCCAATCGGCATATTGGAATACTGTCACCTATTGTCCATACCATTCCAGTTCAATTGTTGGCATATCATGTAGCTTTGGTTAAAAAGACTGATGTAGATAAACCAAGGAATCTAGCAAAATCTGTCACAGTTGAATAGCTATAATATTGAGGTTTCTTGATTTTTAGACAGGGAACTTATTAATATAAATAATCAATATATAGTTGTCAACATATATATTTTCACAAAATATTGTATTTTTCCCTAAAAGGAGTAAGGTTTTATTATGTTTAAAGCGAAGAGAGTTTAAACGTAATTTCTATAGTTATTACTACATAAGGAGAAGTAATAGATGGATATTTTAAAAACAGTAAGAAATTGGGCAGCTGCCCTTGCAGAGACTGTAATTAGTCTTTTAGCTCTTGGTATTGTTCTACAAATTCTCATGGGTGGCGCAGCTATCCCATTTTTTGGCGAACCAAGAATCATTGAAACTGTAACTGGCCATATTAATTCGCTTGGTGGCGAAGGTATAGTGGGTCTTGTAGCCATCTGGGTGCTTTATTCTATTTGGAAAGCTCGTAAATAGAAGTAGTGTTTAAACCACAATTTAAAAACCCTTGGAAACAAGGGTTTTTTTTTGAACCTTTAAAATCACACAAAGTCCATATGAACAATCAGGTTATTCTGATAATTAGGTCTATAAATTTAAGTAAATACATGTGGAGAGGTATTCGTTTAAGTTTATGGGTTTTTTTGTGTTTTTTGTGAGAAGAAGACAGTCTCAAAAAGCCAATTTATTTAAATGGAGAATCTCTATGGAAGTAGGCGGATATAATTTAGTCTATAACTCGCTGTCATTCGCAATTGCAACATTTGGTGCGGCTACAGTATTCTTTTTTGCTCAGCGTTCTCAAGTCGCTCCAGCATACAAAACTGCGCTATCCCTATCAGGGCTAGTTTGTTTAATCGCTTTTTATCATTATCTAAGAATGTTTGAAAGTTTCAATGATGCTTACACATTAGTTAATGGTACTGTTGAAGCAACAGGAGCTCAATTCAATGACGCGTATCGTTATGTGGATTGGTTACTAACTGTGCCTCTATTACTCCTTGAGTTAGTCTTAGTTATGAGACTCTCAAAAGAGGAAACATACTCTAAAGGTACAAAATTAGCTTTAGCTGCTGCAGTTATGGTCATCTTAGGTTACCCAGGTGAAGTAATTACTGATCCATCAATGTACGGTGATCGTTGGATGTGGTGGGTACTAGCTATGATTCCATTTGTATACATTGTATGGGATCTAGTTAGCGGCCTTGGCGCATCAATCAGCAAACAGCCAAAAGCAGTTCAAGGTCTTGTAAGTAAAGCAAGAACTTTAACTATTTTGTCATGGTGCTTCTATCCAATCGTATTCGTATTCCCAATGATTGGTTTACAAGCAGACCCAGGTGCTGTTAATCCTGCAATTCAAGTAGGTTATACAGTTGCTGACGTGGTTGCAAAAGCACTATTCGGTGTAATGATTTATATGATTGCTCAGCGTAAGTCTGATGCAGGTGCATAATAGATCAATATTACATTTAAAATCTTGAGATAAGAAACGCGCCTCTTTGCAGGCGCGTTTTTTTTAATATGAAAATAATTATCAGCAGTCATTTTGATGAATTTTTTATGCCACCGGAGGCGACCGCTGATTTACATCTCGTAAAAAAAGAAATTCAAAAAGCCCTACAAGATAAGAAAACAATCCTAAATGAATGGCTTAAATTTCAAAATCGTTCAAAAGGTAAATTTATTCGTGCACAACTTGCTCTAGCTTCAGGAGAGTTATTAAATTTACCAAAAAATACGGTTATTAAATGGTCTGCAGCCTGTGAATTGATTCATACAGCATCGTTGATTCATGACGATATATGTGATCAGGATGAAAAAAGAAGAGGTTTGACGACCATATGGAAAAAGTATGGTGTCCCCGCTGCTATATGTCTTGGTGACTTTATTATTGCTCAAGCATTTCAAAAATTATCAGAAATAGAAACAGGTTGGCATCAAACTATTTTATTAAATTCATTATCATTGAGCATGAAAAAAATTATCGTTGGACAAGTGTCTGATGTTGGAGTGGACATTAAAAAAATAAGTATGAAAGATTACGAACAAATCGCTTATGAAAAAACAGGACCACTATTAATGACACCATTAGATGGAATGTTTCGATGCAAAGAGCTACCCAAATCAGAATTAAATGGGCTCAATAAATTAATGAATGGCATAGGCCTAGCCTACCAGATGATTAACGATTATAAAAATATTAAAAGTAAAAAAACTGATATAACGTTAAATCATTTAAATTTTATAAGCATTCTAATAAAAGAAAACAACCAAAAAAATATTGATAAGCATTCCATTAAATTGTCATTAACAGATGCGCATGGTCGAATCATAAAAAAATTAAATGAGATTGATAGATATATACATCAGGTCCCCATTATTCTTCAGCCAATATTTATAAGCATCGCCAATCAAATGAAAGAAACATTATGAAAACAACCATCATTGGTTCTGGTTTTGGAGGTATAGCAGCCGCATTAAGGTTAAGGGCGATGGGCCATGAGGTAACGTTATTGGAAAAACTAGATGAAGTTGGAGGTAGAGCGCAGCAATTCAAAAGAGAAAAATATATTCATGATGCAGGACCAACAGTTATCACAGCTCCAAACTTATTTTACGAACTATTTGAATTATTCAATGAAAATCTTGAGGATCATCTAGAATTTAAGCCATTAGATCCTTGGTATCGATTTTATTTTGTAAATGGATTTGAATTTGATTATGTACCTGATCGTGAACAAATGCTGGAACAAATAAAACGAATCAATCCAAAAGATGTGGATGGGTACAACCGCATGCTAAAAAAAGCAGAGGAAATATTTGAAATAGGTTACCAAGAACTTGCGGATAAACCATTTCATAAATTATCGACAATGCTCAAACATGCTCCAGACATTCTAAGATTAAAGGGGTACCAGTCAGTCTATAAGTTTGTCTCGACTTACCTCAATGATCAAAATTTGAGAAATGTATTTTCAATTCAACCATTACTCGTAGGAGGTAACCCATTTCAAACATCATCGATATATGCATTGATTCATGCGTTGGAACAAAAATGGGGTATTTATTTTGCCATGGGAGGGATGGCAAAAGTTGTGGAAGAGCTGAAGAATTTAATGATTAGACAGGGCGTCACCATAAAAACAAATCATGAAGTAGAGAGATTGGAAGTGAATGGAAATAATATATCCAGAGTTCACATTAAAAACCAAGCCTCTATTAAAACCGATTTAGTGGTTTCTAACTCTGACCCAATCACTGTAAATTCTGTCTTTTTAGGAGAAGAAAAAAAATCAATCCAAAATAGATTCTTAAAAAAGTTTGCAAAACATTCCATGGGCTTATTTGTATTATTCTTTGGAACAAGAACAACTTATCCAGAGATCGCACATCATACTATATGGATGGGACCACGCTATAAAGAATTACTAGATGATATTTTTAATAAGAAAGTTTTGGCAGAAGACTTCTCAATCTATCTTCATAGACCAACAGCTACAGATCAAAGCTTTGCTCCTAAAAATCATGATAGTTTCTATGCCTTAGTTCCAGTGCCAAATTTACAAGCAGATATATCATGGGATGAAATAAAAAATGAATATGCAAGAAAGGTGGTCAAAGCATTAGCTAAAACAATTATGCCTGATTTAGAAAAATATATTGATGATCTATTCGTAATGACACCTAATGACTTTAAGGAGTCTTATATGACCCCACATGGATCGGGCTTTTCAATTGCTCCAATCCTCACCCAATCAGCATGGTTTAGAACCCACAATAAAGATGACTATTATAAAAATTTATTATATGTTGGGGCTGGTACCCATCCTGGCGCAGGTGTTCCTGGTGTATTAAATTCTGCAAAAGTTATAGAAAGAATATTAAATGAGCGATAGCAGACAAATAATTAAACAGAATGGTAAATCATTTTACTGGGCTTCAAAATTTCTTGGTAAAGATTATATTGATCCGATTTATTCAATCTATGAGATGTGTAGAAAATTAGATGACATTGTAGATGAGCAAAGTAAAGAAGCTGCGATAAAAGAGATAGGCTTATTAAAAAAAGATCTTACTAAAGAAAATTTAAAGAATAAGTTTGAATCTTTGAAAAGATTAGATGATGATCAATTTCCTCAAATTAAATACTTTGAAGAATTTGTTTTGGGACAAGAGAGTGATATAAATTTTGAACAACCGAAATCAATCAATGAACTATTGAGGTATTGTTACCGTGTCGCGGGCGTTGTTGGACTGATGGTATGTGATGCAGTTAATATAAAAGATGAAAATCTTAAATTTTTTGCAATTGACTTAGGAATAGCAATGCAGCTTGTTAACATCGTTCGTGATATTCAAGAGGATGCACTCAGGGGAAGAGTATATATTCCTGAAAATTTAATTGGAGCGGTATCAGCCAGCGATATTTTAATAAAACCTGATCTTATTACAAAGGTAGAACAAGAGAAATTAAGAATTTTAAATATTGCTGACAAATATTTTAATAGTGCAAATTATGCTATAAAATTTTTACCAAAAGAAGTTTCAATGGCATTCGGATTAGCATCAAATCTATATCAAGGCATCGGAAAAAAAATTATTAAAAAGGAACAACCCTTCACGAATGGAAGGGTATATTTAAATGGTGCTGAAAAGTTATTTCATACATTAAAATTCTTACTCAAGAATAAAAAAAATAAAAATTATCAGCCAGTTCATAATAATATGCTTCATCTTCCTATTAAGAATTCACCGAGTACCAATAATTAAAATGTATGACTTAATCGTTATTGGACGTGGATTATCAAGCTTATTATTTTTAAAACAGTATTTAGAAACGCATTCTGATTTAAAAGTATTGATAATTGAAAAAAGTAAAAAAATTGAAAGCAGATATATTAGTAGTTGGCAAGGGCCAGGGTTGCTTGATCTAAAAAAAGAGTATGACATTCATGCGGATAAAGCATATAAAAAAATATCAATCATCAATGAAGAGATTTCGATTAAAAAAAATATTTCACCCTACAGCTATAACACTTATGACTATAAGCATGTAATTGAAACTATTTTTAATAGTGTAAAAGATAAGGTTGAAATTATTTATGATCAGGTTACTTCAGTTAAAGAAATGTCTAACGAAGTCAATGTTAAGACTAAAAAACATACGTTTCAAAGTCAGTATTTAATTTCTAGTACTTCTTTAGCTAAGCAATCACTGAAAAATAATAAGATGTTATTTCAATATTTTGTTGGTACTAAAATTCAAATAAAAGATAACCAAAAACACGACACATGCCAATTAATGCATTTTTTACAATCAAATAATGAAGTTTTGTTTGACTATAATTTACCCTTTGATCAGAAATCAATACTAATTGAAACCACTGCATTTGGAAAAAAGGTACATTTTGAGAACCTTGAGAAGATTCATAAGAAATCATTAGCAACATTTAATTTTGCAAAAATTATTAAAAAAGAAAAAGGCGTCATCCCAATGTCGGTAGATCATAAATTTCATAGAACTGCTCGTATCATTAATATAGGTCTTGATGGTGGCTTTGCACGACCATCTTCTGGGTATATGATTTTAAGAGCAGCACAGTGGTCAATAATTAATAGAAATACAAATCTCAAAGACCTCGTTTTTAAAGAAAAAAAACTGATTAGTTTTTTAGATAAAATATTTTTGAAAGCTTGTTATTATTATCCAGGCCTTGCTAGCTCTATATTTGTAAAATTATTTAATTCAAATGATATTGCATCAGTGATAAGGTTTTTAGCAGATATTCCAAAATTATATGACATCGTCAAAATACTAATGAATACTCCTAAGAAAATAATGATAAATGCACTTATTAAATAAAATAAATATTCATCATCTCCTTTTTTCAATCTTAGGGATACTTTTGATTAGCTTTTATTCTTATCAAAGTATTGATGAAGTTTATTCTTTAGGTATCCACCCTTTAATTCTGATAGTTTTTATTGCTATAACAACTATTGGTTTGGGACATGGTGCGCTCGATGGAAAAATAGTTTGGGAGTTAAGAATTAAAAAAAATTCTCGATTCAAAATATACTTAATCTATCTTCTCATTGTTTTATTTTCAATTTCAATTTGGTTAGCCTTTCCAACTATAGGATTATTTATTTTATTTTTGATGTCTATATATCACTTCGGTGATAGTGATCTGAAAAATTATTCATTAAATAAATTACAGAAAATAACATGGGGTTTCCTAGTCACAATGATCCCAATATTTTTCCATGCCGAAGCGGTCAATTTAATTTTTGTTAATTTAGCTGAATATCAAATGAATAAAATAGTCATTAATTGTATACAAATATTATTTATTGTTTGTCTTATAGGATGGTTGAGAATTGCGTTTAAAAATATGCTGTGGAGTGAGACGTCAGTATTATTTGTGATGCTGATATCCGGTTACTTTTTAGATCCACTATTTTGGTTTGGTTATTATTTTTGTTTTTATCATGGAATGAGAGCATTAATGAATCATCAATTTCAGCTAAAAAAAGATACAATTTGGATGATAATTTTTACAATTCCTGTCTTGATTGTATGGCTGGTATGTAATGAATTAATTCAGGTTTCGTTTATCGAATTATTATTTCCATCATTATTTGCATTAACTGTTGCCCATATGCAATTAGATAACATTATCAAGTTAGTTCATGTTCGTTAAAAAATAGTTGAGGGTGTATGTGACTAAACATATACCAATCGTCACTAAAAACAAGGACAGATAAAAATTTATACCTAACTTCAGCAATACTGATAAAAGATATAAGAAGGGCAACACCGGCAGGATATACAGTACAGTCTCGTGCGTTAATTTTGCAATGTGTAAATTATCTTTATTTTGTTGATAAATCAGTGCAAAAGAAACAAATAAGACGATGGGCATAGCTAAAAGCATGGCAGCTAGGGTAGTGCTTTTTTTACTGAGCTCAGATGCAATCAAAATGATGGCAACAGCGATAGTTGTTTTTATAAAAAATATCATGTGCTATAGATAAATAAATATAAGAAAGATTCAATAAATGAAACAAATACTAATAATAGGTGGGTCTGGAGCAATAGGGTCAGCCTTGATCAGTGAATATGATAATAATGATATCCACATTACTGTTACGTCTAGAAAAAAACAAAATTTAGACCCCCACATTAATCAAATTACCTATGATTATGATCAACAGGATGAGATAAATTTAAATGGAGAAATTAAGTTTGATCTAATTATTTTTGCTACAGGACATTTGCATAACGAGCACTATAAACCTGAAAAAAGCTTAAAGGAGATTGATAAAAATGCTTTTCAATTTTCGTACCATATTAATTGTATTGCACCGCTTATATTGCTTAGACAGCTGACTAATAATCTCACTGACCATACAAAAATAGTTTTTTTATCAGCTCGTGTAGGTAGTATTTCTGAAAATGAATTGGGTGGTTGGTATGCTTACAGGATGAGTAAAGCTGCACTGAATATGATGATTAAAAATTTATCAATTGAGTTAAGAAGAAAATATAAAAATATAATAGTCTGCGGTATGCATCCTGGAACAGTTGATAGTAAATTATCAAAACCCTATTCAGGATTTGTTAAGCATGAAATATTTACTCCATCAAAGTCTGCAGCAATGTTAAAAAAGGTGATTGATGAATTAAGTCTTAAGCATTCAGGAAAGACTTATGATTATGCTTTTCAGGAAATTGCTTATTAGTTAACGGTTGGCTAAATAAATAATAATAATCAGCAATAAAATAAGGATGATAAATATTACTATCTCTATCCAAAAAAAATCTATTTGCATTTAAAATTTCCTGATGCAATTTCGCTAGATTGAATTTTTTTTGGTTTACTCACTGTTGATTTTATTTGGTGATCAAAAATCAAGTCTCTGCTTTCATTATCATAAATAATTTCCATGAAGTATTTTGTGAGGGCTGTTGATTCATATTGTGTGCTTGTATTAGGGTCACGCTCTCCCATTTCTGATGAAAAAGTAGCCTTTTTTGAACACACTGTTCTTGATGATTGCTGCTTACAGGGATAATTCATCTCATTATTGATTCTTAGTTTATTTTCAATATCAAAATTAATCGTTTTGTAATTTCTATCGAATGAAATATTTAATAAGACATTTGAAAGATCTTGTTGATCATGAACTTGATCATTAATTTCGTATCGTTGAGAAACCTGACCAATACACTCTAATGCAAATGAATGATGACACATCATCAGAGATAGAAATAAAAGATATTTCACTTTTTAACCAGGTAGAAATGAATCAGGAAATACAATCCAAAGACAAGTGATACAAAAAGAATAGCTTCTAGGTCACCTATTGATTTAATAATAAAGTTATCTGAACAAAATAAATTAAATACCTCACATGCCGATAAAGACTTCACCCATACCCCTCCTTTAATATATTTATACAAACTAAAACCAATATAAATAATAAATGTGATTACAGCTGTAAGGAATGTAGAACCTAAAATGATGGCATCAAACCGTGTAAATTTTGTATCTTTTTGCATATCCATTATTATAACGTCATGAAACATAATTTTTGGACCAGACTGGGTGGAATTGTTGTGCTTATTTCACTCGGTATATGCTTTTGGTTAGGTTTTAAAGAGCAAAAGTGGTTATGGATAATTGCTTTATTGCCTTCCTACCTTGTTGGGTTTTATCTATATCGCATCATTAATGGTAATGATCTTAAAGCCGAGTTTGTTCGCAAGATATATTTTATAATTATTGCTTCAATCATATCTTTATCAATTGTTTACTATATCGGTTTATTTTTTAATATAATCTTACATATATGAGACCACCAATCCTATCAAAATACCCTGTCGATGAAATAGTTGCTAATCTGAAAAAATCAAAGCTATCAGATAAGTGGATCGTTCGTTTTATCCCACAGATTTTGAGTAAAGATAAGCTCAATGCAAATGCAATTTCTTTAACAAAAAGAGTAAGTTTATTAAAAACTGAACCCATTTCTAAAGAAGAATTGGATAGATTAAAAAAATACTTTAAAGAATTGAAGCGTGATGATTTAATCGTCATGCGACAAGAAGACAGTAGGCAACAGCGAGTATTAATATTTTGTGCTCATGATGATGCTCCTGAAACAATTGATGGCCTAGAAAGGCATATATATCGAGTTATTCCTAATGCTAAGCTAAAATTCGGTGCTTCTGATATTAATCGAGATCGATGCCGAATTGTCAAAAGAAGATCATGGAAAACAGAAAAAGATCGTCCTACCGGGGTATATTCAATAACAGACCTCTCCGGTTCGGATTAATATTTAGTTTATTTCTAAATCCCCAATTTATTTTTTCTACTGAAAAAATAAGTGAAAAAAATAAAATCATAAGCTCTAATGACAACAATAATCAGGTTCAATTTTATGAACCGGTCCAGACAAAAATAACAGGAAATAGTTGCGGCCCTCAGTCTGACTGGCCATGCATGGACCCCGATGGCTGTTTAATAATTGATGGGTTTAAAAAAAAGGAGTAAATGTGCATTACTCCTTTTTAAAAATATGCTTAAGCAGTTAAAGAATTTAACTGTTGTGATGCAAGATTCTTTATTCCATTTATTTCAATTTTTTTTGGTTTTTTTGATTCTGGAATAATATTTTCAAGCGCGATTTTAAGGACACCAGATTCTAGATCTGCTCCTTTAACTTCAATGGTATCTGCTAATCGAATTGTTTTTGTAAATGATCGATTAGAAATTCCCTTATGAAGGTATTGTATATTTGTATCATCTTTCGACTTATCACCTTTGATAATAAGCAGTCCATCCTTAACCGTAACATCAATATCAGACTGATTAAAGCCAGCAACAGCTAATTCAACTGAATACGAGGTTTCATTATGTTTGATAATGTTGTGTGGGGGAAATTTTTCATGGACAGACTCAATCGAGTTCTCCATCAGTGCTTCAATATCTCTTAAAACAGTTTCAAAACCAAGTGTACTTGGATATAAGTTACCAAATGAAATTTTCATATTTATCTCCTTTAATTTAAGCAAAATAAAAAAATTATGGTGTTACCCATTAGGCATAACGACCATAATTTATATATGGGAGCTCTTTAAGAAAATTTCAAGTCATTTAACTATTTTTCCATTTTGATATAAGTCTTTGGAAATCAATTGACCCTCTTTATTCCAAATCCACTCATGTCCATCTTTGGTACCATTCACCCACGAACTTTTTGATTTTTGTTGACCATTGTCAAACCATTGTTCCCATAGGCCATTTTCTTTTCCATCTTTATATTCAACTTTAAGCTTTATCTGTCCGTTCTCATACCACTGCTTCCAGTAACCATGTTCCTTACCATCTTTAAAGTCACTTTCCATTTTAATTTGACCATTCTCATACCAAAATTTTTCTTTCCCGTTTTTCTTTCCATTTTTATAGGTAATTTCAAATTTCGGAGATTTATTTTCAAAGAACTCTTGATAGAGACCATCTTTAATCTCTTCAGCAGATAATGGATTTAAGAATAATGCGCAGGATAGGATTGTTATATAAAAATATTTAAACATAATCACTCCAAATTCATAATATGAAATGACTAGATCAATTTTGTTAAGTTTCTGTTATTTGAATAATTTTTTATAATCTGGAAAGTAATTTCCTATGACTTCAATATCGAATTCTCTTAAGATAGATGTATTAGATTCTCTCTCTAAAAGAAATATGAATGATTGTTCAATAATTTCTTTTTTTGTTAGATTTTTTATTTGATATTTAGTGATGAAGTTATCTGAAATTGTCACTTGGTGATTTGTTTCTGTATTTGAGTATATTGTTACATCAAAAGTATTAGACGATAGCTCTTTAATATTTATTTGATCTGACATTGGCCCTCAAAATTTTCAATATAATGTCCAAAACCTTTATTTCCCGATATTGAATCAGTAATTTTTAATGTTTTTAAATCTAAATTGAGTGATCTGATATTTAAAAGATTTGATTTACATGTCATAGTAGTTTTGGATTTTTCGCATTCAATGTTATTGAGGTCAATCAAGGTTAAATTTTCAAATTTGTATTCCCTTGACTGTTGTTCCTCTTTTGCACCACTGGCACCAACAAGTTCAAAATGACTCAATCCCTCACAGATATAAGTTAACTCATCAGCAAAAGAATAATTAGCAAGGACCAATAGTAAAAAAAACTTTTTCATTGTGTAAGCTCCTGAAGGCAGTTTGCGAAATCTTTAGAACCCACTTTAAAACCAAGTCTTTCGCATTTTTGTTTGGCTATGGTACCGTTCAGGCGTTTGGATGATTTTCCATCAATTTCTAACTCGTCAGATAACTTATTGGCAAAATTACATTTGAACTCAAATATATCCTGAAGTAACAGATCACTATCCTTTTTTTTAACACTATCTTGATTTAGTCCGCCATACACCTTACATGCTCTCATCATATAGTCATTTGCATCCTCCCCGGCAAAATGCTTTTCAACAAATTTGCCAGTAAAGTCATTATGTGGCGCAGGGCGCTGTATATTTTGATTAGTCGAAGCACATGAGGCTAGGAACAAAGAAATAATGAGCATTAATATTAAACGCATCACTTATTATAAGCATTTTTTTTAAATTAGCTAAATATTGAAGAACCAAACCCCTTTAATATCATCTTAGAAATATGCACAAACAAAACTTACCACAAAAAATATGCGTCACATGTCAGCGACCTTTCTCATGGCGAAAAAAATGGGAAAGATGTTGGGATGAAGTAAAGTATTGCTCTCAAAGGTGTAAAAATCATCGTGTCACATAATATTTTCTGGTTTAGAAACAATCTTAGAATTAATGATAATTATCCCTTGGTTCAATGTATCAAAGATTCAACAAGCATTTCTTTTGTTTATATAGTTAATCGACATTTAAGAATTCTTGATGGTGACGAAAATCATAAGAATAAATTTTTAATTGATGCGCTGAATCAACTTAAGATAAATTTATCCGAATTAGGTCATGAACTGTATATTATTGAGGGTGAGCCTTCAGCTATATTTTCTTCTTTAGCAAAACACCACCAGATCAATAAAATATATTGTGAAAAAATAATTAGTCCTTACGAAAAGGATGAGGAAATAAGCATCACTCAACCAGATGTGGTGTCCTACTGGGACTCCTCATTGCTCAATATTGATGACCTTGACTTTGATGTAAACAATTTACCTGACACCTTTACGACATTCAGAAAGAAGGTGGAATCAAAACCTATTACCGTCACCTTAAATAAAAGTTTAACCTTTCCAAAGCCTGCAGATCTTTTAAATATTAAATCATGCCAATTACCAAATTATAAAAATACATATAGGGGCAGTGTAGATTTTTTAAATCACTTCACCATCTGTGAAAATGGTGCTCAAAGCTATGTGAAGGATTATTTTTCAGATAATAAAGCACTTGAATATAAACAGACAAGAAATGAGTTGATGGGCAATGATTTTTCAACAAAATTTTCAGTGTGGCTTGCGCATGGTTTAATTTCAGCGAGACAAATATTTACATCTCTTAAAAATTATGAGGAAAATTATGGGGCTAACGAGAGTACTTATTGGATTTTGTTCGAACTTTTGTGGAGAGATTACTTTAGGTTTTTACACTTTAAATATGACAGGAAATTATATTTCCCATTCGGACTAAAAAATAAAGAGATTAATGAAACAAGTCAGGACAATATAAAGACATTAGTAGAAGCAAATACAGAATCATCATTTATCAATGCAGGTATTAGAGAGTTGCAAAATAGTGGATTCTTATCAAACCGAATGAGGCAGGTATTAGCCTCTTTTATTATTTTTGAAATGAAAATAGATTGGCGAATTGGTGCTGATTTTTTCCAAAAATATTTGATCGATTTTGATATTTACTCAAACCAAGGTAATTGGATATATATCGCTGGGTATGGAACGGACCCTAGAGGTGGTAGACGATTCAATGTTGAAAAGCAGAAAAATACTTACGATATAAGTAATCAATATGAGATGTACTGGAATGAAAACACTTAGATTATTATTGGGTGATCAGTTAAATAAGAAGCACAGCTGGTTCAAGCAAATTGATCAGAATATGATCTATCTGATGATGGAAATTATTCCTGAAATGACTTATGCGAAGCACCACATTCAAAAAATGCTCGCATTCATGCATGCGATGCGAAAATTTGCAAAAGAATTAGAGCAAGAAGGCCATGTTGTGAGGTATATCAAATTAAAAGATCCGGACAATCAGCAATCCTTTTATAAAAATATTCAGAAATTAATTGAAATAAATTCAGATATAAATAAATTTGAATATCAGATGCCTGATGAATGTCGATTGGATCAAGAATTGAAAAAAATAGCCAATCAAATCGGTTTAGAACACCAATCTTATTCGACGGAACATTTTTTGACTCATAGACAGGACTTAAGTGATTTTTTCACAAATAAAAAAATATGGAGAATGGAAGAATTCTACCGCCATATCAGGAAAAAATATTCCATCTTAATGGTTGGTGATAAACCTATCGGTGATAAGTGGAATTATGATCAAGATAATAGGAAAAAGTGGGATCCAAAACAATCAGTTCCAGATCGTATCAAGTTCAATCATGAAGTGGGACATCTCAAGGATGAGATTGATGAATTAGAAATTGGATACATTGGGTCCGTTGATGTAAAAGATTTTAATTGGCCAAGTAACGACGAGGAATCATTACAAGTTCTAAATCATTTTATAAAATCTAGCCTTGATAAATTTGGTGACTTTCAGGACGCTATGGCGAATGAAAATCCATTTTTGTTTCACTCATTAATCTCTTTTGCCCTCAATACTAAAATGTTATCACCACTGATGGTTGCTAAAACAGTCGAGGGGTACTTAAAAAAAGATTTATCTAATTTAAGTACTGTCGAAGGATTTATAAGACAGATTATTGGTTGGCGAGAATACATCCGAGGAGTGTATTGGGCAAAGATGCCTGAATATGAACTCAGTAACTATTTAGAATTTAAAAATAAGTTACCAGAGTTTTTTTGGCATGGAAAAACTAACATGAACTGCCTGCAAAAATCGATACAGCAATCTTTGCAACATGCATATGCCCACCATATCCAAAGATTAATGATACTCGGAAATTTTATGTTACTGAGTGAAGTTGATCCAAAGCGTGTTCATGAATGGTTTTTAGCAATTTACATAGATGCCATAGAATGGGTTGAAATGCCAAATGTATTAGGCATGTCACAATATGCTGACGGAGGTTTGTTGGCCACAAAACCGTATGTCTCATCCGGCTCTTATATTAATAAGATGGGAAATTACTGTAAATCCTGTCAGTACGATGTGAAGACTAAATTTGCAGACAACTCATGTCCATTTAATAGTCTCTACTGGAACTTCTTTTTAAACAACCCAAGGTTATTAGAAAATAATCCAAGAATGGGTATTGTTAAGATGCAGATAAATAAAATGAGTGAAGAAGATAAGGGCTTATATATTAAAAAGAGTAAACAAATATTGAAAAATATCGAACAGCTATGACTTTCTTAATGCAGTCATACATACCCAACCATCTTGATATAAAGAGTCTTCAAAAATAAAGTTATGGTCATATATTTCTCTGATTTCATTTTCCTGGGATTGCAAAATACCCGATAGTGCGATGCGCCCTTGTGGTTTACATTTAGAATGTATAAGTGGCTCTAACACTTTCAGTGCACTCGATAATATATTTGCGACAACAATATCATAAAGGTCATTTGTTGATTCGTTTGATGTAAAAAAATTAATGGCACTCGTTTGGTTATTCTCTGCATTCTGATGACTGGCGGTAATTGCCTGAGGATCAATGTCTGTTCCAGCAACTGATTTGGCCCCTAATTTTTTTGCCGCAATAGCTAAAATTCCCGATCCACATCCATAATCTAAAACGGATTTATCAATAAGATCAATTTTGGTTAACCAATCTAAACAAAGTTTGGTGGTGGGATGTGACCCAGTCCCAAATGCTAATCCAGGGTCTAGGTGAATGTTAATGGCATTATTATTTTTTATTTTGTGCCAAGAGGGAATGATCCAAATTTTGTCATTAATTTGGATCGGTTTAAATTGCGACTGAGTTTCTTTAACCCAATCTTTTTCTGCAACCGGCTCAATCTGAATCTGATCGATATGAATATTAAACTCATTGTGAATTGAATTAATAACCTCTGATAGAGTATGATCATCCTGGAATAGAGCTATGACCTTGGTATTTTTCCAATACCTTTCATGATCATCAGGGTCCTCTCCAAAAATCGCTACTTCATTCTGTGTGTCTAAATCAGAGTCGCTAAAGCTTAGAGACAGTGCGTTGAGCTCTAGGAGATGGTCACCAATGGACTGTGCAATATCATCATCTACTATCAGTGATAAAGAGATCACCTATTTTTTCATTCCTAATTTTTCTTCCAAGTAATGAATACTTGCTCCACCCTTAAGGAAAGCTAGATCTATTAATAAATCACGGTGGAGATCAATATTAATTTTAATTCCCTCGCAATACATTTCTGAAAGAGCCATTTGTAGTTTTGCAGCAGCTTTTTCACGTGTGTCCCCATGAGCGATTAGCTTACCGATCATCGAGTCATAATGCGATGGAACGCGATAACCCCCATAAACATGGGTATCAACCCTGATGCCAGGACCTCCAGGCACATGGAACCTATTGATAAGGCCTGGGGATGGTATGAAAGAATATGAATCTTCAGCATTAATGCGACATTCCATTGCATGACCATTAATCACGATATCTTTCTGGCGGTAGCTTAACTTCTCACCAGCTGCGATTTTTATTTGTTCTTGAATGAGGTCAACACCGGTAATCATTTCTGTCACAGGATGCTCTACCTGAATTCGAGTATTCATTTCAATAAAGTAAAATTCATCGTTTTCGTAAAGAAACTCAAAGGTGCCGGCTCCTCGATAACCAATTTTTCTACAGGCATCAGCACATTTTTCACCCATTTTTTTTCTTAACTTATCTGACAATCCTGGAGCAGGAGCTTCTTCAATGACTTTTTGATGTCTCCGTTGCATGGAGCAATCTCTCTCGAAGAGATGGATCGCATTTTTATAATTATCTGCGAGCACTTGGTATTCAATGTGCCTGGGCTTCTCTAGATATTTTTCCATGTACACCGCGGCATTACCAAAAAAGCTGTGCGCTTCATTTTTTGTCATTGAAACGGCATTTAGCAGTGATGCTTCAGTGTGGACCACTCTCATTCCTCGTCCACCACCACCACCGGCTGCTTTAATAATTACCGGATATCCAATTTTTCTAGCGGTGTCTATAATCTCATCAGGATTACTACTCAATTCACCATCAGAGCCAGGGACAACTGGAATGCCAGCTTTTATCATGGCTTCCTTGGCACTTACTTTATCTCCCATCAATCTGATGGTTTCTGATTTAGGACCAATGAAAGTAAATCCACTTTTTTCAACTTGTTCAGCAAAATCTGCATTTTCAGAAAGAAAACCATATCCAGGATGAATGGCTTGAGCATCAGTTACTTCCGCAGCGCTAATAATGGCTGGAATATTTAAGTAGCTGAGATTCGATGGCGCTGGACCTATACAGACGGACTCATCAGAAAGTTTGACATATTTTGCATCTACGTCAGCCTCTGAGTGAACGGTTACCACTTTAATACCCATCTGGCGACAGGCTCTTAGGATGCGAAGTGCAATCTCTCCGCGGTTAGCAATAAGAATTTTTTCAAACATAGATTACTCAATAATAAAAAGTGGTTCACCAAATTCAACTGGCTGAGCATTCTCAACCATAATCTTCTTAACAATTCCGTCACGATCGGCTTCAATTTCATTGAGTAGTTTCATCGCCTCGATAATGCATAAAGTGTCACCTTTTTTCACGCTACTACCAACTTCGACATATGGATCAGCTTCGGGTGACGATGATCTATAGAAAGTACCTACCATTGGTGAAGTTAGGGCATGCCCAGCATCTTGAACTATGTCTTCTGCCTCTGCACTAGCTGTTGGTGTTGGCACTTGGTTTTGTACGGGCGGTGTCGGTTGTTGAGGTATAGTGTATTGCTGAGGTTGTTGCACCACTTGACCTTGGCGACTGATACGAACACTTTCTTCACCTTCAGTTAATTCTAATTCACTAATTCCCGATTCTTCAACCAGATCGATTAGTTTTTTTAGTTTTCTTAAGTCCATGATTCTTACCTTTTATGAATTTTTAACAATGTGTTGAATTGCTGCTGAATAACCATCCTTACCTAAACCACATATCACTGCCTTGGCTTTATCTGAAAAATAAGATTTATGCCTAAACTCCTCCCGAGCATGAACATTTGATAAATGAATTTCGTAAAAAGGTATACCTACTCCTAAGATAGCATCTCTAATGGCTACTGAAGTATGGGTAAATGCTGCAGGATTGATGACGATATAGTCAACTTTTAATGTATGAACAAAATTTACAATCTCTGATTCACTATTGCTTTGAAAAAAATTAAAAGTTATTTCAGGAAATAGAGTTTGAAGTTCATTGTTAATATCTTCTAAACCTTGATTGCCGTAAACATCTGGCTCTCGCTGTCCAAGAAGATTTAGATTAGGTCCATTAATTAAAGCTATTTTCATATTAATCTCTACAGTAGAACACCAGTTTGCCGAATTTAACGACATTTGTCTACTACAATAGTGAATTTATTATATAAAAAGGTAAATGCTTTATTGTTGGATATTTAAAATTTAAATAATGATAAATAGACTACATTTAAAAACATTTAGATGCTATTTAACGACATTTAATAGGTCTTTTTCGGTTATTTCACCATAAAATTTATGTAGTATTTGATAGTTTTTATCTACCACGACAGTAAATGGTAATACACCCTTGTCATTGCCAAAGTGCCGACTTAATAGAAAACCATTTTTTTCATCTGTTAGATTCGAGTATGAAATTGGTATTTCGTTGGTAAAGGAAATGACTTCATTCATATCATCTATTGCAACGCCAATAAGACGGGTATTGTTGTCCTTATCTAAACTTGCATTGAAGCTATTGAGTTCCGGTATTTCTTTTTTACATGGCTCACACCAGCTAGCCCAAAAGTTAATGATTAACATTTTCTTAAATTCAATATCATTCAATGATACCTTGCCTCCATTTTCAATCATAAAGGGAAGATCCATAACTGATTCACTCCCTGTTTCAGTAATCTGCGGTTCTCCGGATGAATTTATAAAAATATTAGTTCCAATGCCAACAATAAAGGCCAAAGAAATTAATACGATGATGGGAAATTTTTTCATTTAATGTCCTTGATGTGTTTCAGAAAATTTTCAGCATTCATGAATCCAAAAATTTGTTTTCTTTGTAACTCTTCACTATCCGAGTTAAAAAATACAATGGCGGGAGGCCCGAAAATATTGAATCGGTTCATAATTTTTTTATCATTCTCATTAAAATCTGTCACATCGACTTTAACGAGGATGAAGTTGTCGAGTTCAACTCGAACATTTATATCTTGGAAAGTATATTTTTCAAATTCAAGGCAGGCGACACACCAGTCTGCATAAAAATCAATCAGTATTGGTTTGTTTGCTTCTTGAATTATTGAGTTTAATTCATTCTCAGTTGTGACCATGCTAAATTGAATTTTCTCTTTTTCATTGAGCTGATATTGTTTGAAAGAATTGATGGACAAAAATATAGAGGCAATCATGGCAAGCATCAATAAAATAATTTGAATAAATTTTTTAAGCTTTAAAGCTATCAATGCGTAAATAAAAACGATTAGTCCTAATATGATAAAGAGCAATTCGATCACAAAAATATTTAATAGCGGCTTGGCAACATAGATGGCAGAACCAAGCAGAATAAAGCCAATTAATTTTTTAAAAAAGATGTTGACTTGATTTGTCTTGGGAATAAATTTTATAGATGTTAATCCAATTACTAGCAGTGGCAAAGACATCCCTAATGCCAAAAAGAATAGAGAAGCCATCCCAATAAATGCATTCCCTGTTTGGCTAATATACAAGATGGCGCTTGCCAGTGGGGGTGCCACACACGGACTCAATATTAACGAAGAGATCATGCCCAATAGGACAATTCCTAAATAATTTTTTGCATTTAAGTTATTGGCAAAATTATTAAGTTTCGTTTGAATAGAAGATGGGAGATTTAAATCGTACACATCAAACATGGCCAGGGAAAATAATATAAATAACAGAGCTGTGAACAACAAGGTAAGCTCACCTTGCAGGTAAATCGATAAAACACTTCCTGTTTTTGCGGCGATGAGGCCAATAAGGCTGTAGGTGATACAGATACCAACAACATAGGCAATCGTAGCAAGCCCCCTGTTATTTTTCAGATTACTTAACATGGCGAGAAGAACTGGAATTAGTGGTAGTACGCAGGGCGTTAACGACAATAGAATTCCACCAAAGAGGAAAAGTGCAAATGCTTTATAGATGCTAGATTTAAAGGCTTCCTGATAAATATCTGATCCTTTGATACTCGTCTTATCGAGATTTTTCATGTCATTAGAAATTTGTTGTGGCGGATAACATAGCCCCTGGTCACTGCACCCCTGGAAGTGGATAACAAATGATTCATCATCAGTTAAGGGTTCCTTTAAATTAATTTGAAATACCAGTGGCTGGTCATAAATAATTTGTTTGCCAAAAAACTCATCTTCCTTTTCTTTACCTTCGGGAAAATTAAGTTGGAAATCAGTATTGCTTGATGAAGAAAATTTAAATTTAGATTGGTAAAGATAGTGGCCCGGTTGAGTATTAAATTGGACTGAGATAGAACTATTGGTTGGGGATATAGAAATTTCGTATGGAAACGCCTCCTCAACCGTTAAAATTTTATTTGCATTTTTTGTTAATGACTTTAAATCATTAAAATCATCCGCATATAAAAGCCAGGGTGCTAAAATAAAAATGAATAAGGTTAAGTATCTGGTCATGTCTGAAATATGACTTGCAAAAGAAAAATGGTTCAGACCATTATCTCATAGGAAAGCTAACATCATGAAATTTATAGGTATTTGGTTGTTAATATTGGTTCCGTTTATAGAAATATGGGGCTATTTTAAATTAGGCTCATTGTATGGGTGGTGGTATTTTCTATATATAGTTGTAGTTGGTGTGCTTGGCTGGAGAATGATAAAAGAAGAAAAGTCCCAGCTTCTCTTTAGAATGATGAATTCATTTCAGAGTGCTGGTTCGCCATTTCAGATGATCATGGGCACAGCAAAAAATATGATAGCTGGTGGACTATTTCTTTTTCCAGGCATCGTCACTGACTTGATAGCCATAATATTGCTAGTGTTGCCATCGAAAAATCCAAACGACAATTTATTTCAAGAAATGCAAAATCGTTTTAATCAAAAAAAACAAAAAGATGATTCTGTGATTGAGGGTGAGTTTAAAAAAGAGGATGACGATTAATGTATGTTGGAAAAGTTGATGGCATTGAATTTGAAATAAAGCCAAGTCAAACCATCCTTGAGGCGGCAATATCCTCAGGGATCACGCTACCTTATGGGTGTCGAAGTGGGTCATGTGGATCATGCAAGGCAACAATTATCAAAGGTGAGGTGTTTCATGAAGATATCATGCCAGGAGTACTCACTGACCAAGACAAGAGTGAGCAGAACTTTTTATTATGTAAAACTTATGCGACGAGTGATGTCACAATAGCAAGCCTAGTTGAAAAAAAACTTGATGAATTTCCAAAAAAAATAACACCCGTCAGGGTCGAAAAATTAAACTTGCTAAATCATGATGTCATGCAGATTCTATTAAATCTGCCTGCAGGTGAAAATTTGCAATTTAAAGCAGGACAATACTTAGAATTTATTTTAAAAGATGGAGCAAGAAGAGCTTTTTCAATGGCCAATGCACCGAGCGATGATTTGATTGAGTTGCATGTTCGTTTAATTGAAGGGGGTACATTTACCAACTATGTCTTTAATGAGATGAAAGAAAAAAGTATCCATCGCATTGAGGTGCCCATAGGAAACTTTTACCTCAGAGAATCAGATCGCCCAATGATTTTTGTTGCCGGTGGAACTGGTTTTGCCCCAATAAAATCAATCATTAATGATTGCCATCGAACTGGTGTGGAAAGAAAAATATACCTATACCGAGGCTTCAAGACTCATAAAGATTTGTATCAAGATGAGGTTGTTGAGAATTGGAAAAAAAATATTAATAATTTTGAGGCCATTAATATATATTCTGAAGAAGTCGTAAATGGACAAGAAAAAAGTTTAGTGCATAAAAAGGTAATCAAAGATCTAGGCCAATTAGATTCATTTGACGTATATTGTTGTGGTGCCCCTGGAATGATTGAGGTGGCATACAGAGAGTTTGTCGAAGCCGGTTTAAATCCCAACAACTTTTACTCAGATGCATTTACCTTTGCACCGAAATAATTCTAATCAATACATAAAGATTGTAATTTTTCAGGATCCAAAGTGGGCGTGATTTTTATATCACACTCAAACACTGATAACTCTTTTGCAATATTTTCATGATTCACTATGAAGCGGATATGATCAAAGTGAATTTGATCTGGATTTTCAAATAATCCAAGCTGATCAATAAAATGTTGTGCTATTTGTGAGCTTGTAATCAAGATATACAAAGTTTCCTTTTGTGAATAATTTGCAATTACATTGAAATCTATCAGTTTAAAGATTCTCTGGTAACACTCTAGGTAGGTTATATTGGCTTGTTTTTTTTCTAACTCATTTTTTAATAGTTCCTTACCGCCAACGCCTCTCACAATCAAAATTGACTCATCTGTCACATTTTGTATTTCAGATAACTCAAGCAGTGTTTTTGAGTCAAATTGGTCAATCGGGGAAAAAATATTCTTATTTAAAAAAGATAATTCTTTTTTTGTGGTTGGACCAATTGCAAATATTTGCACATTATCAGCAAATTTTATTGAGTGATGTTCTGAAATTATTTTGAAGCATTGTGCAGCATTTGAACTGATAAAAATTATTTTTGAGAATAGATGCATGTCATCAATAATTTTTTTAATTTCAGGTGTTGAAGATATAGGCTCAATTTCAATAAAAGGATAATCAATGACGTTGAGAGAACTGCCTTTAAAAAAATTTATGATGGATTGATTTTGTAAACTAGATCGGCTTGCAATTAAATTAGCCATGCCCAAGTCCAAGTATATTTTTGGCACCCTGATCAATCAGTGACTGAGCTACATTATTGGCAAGTGAAAGATGCTCTGTGCATGGTCCAGTATCAGTAGCACGAATCATTTTAATTCCATCCGGAGAGGATACAAAGGCTTGAATGGTGAGCAAATTATCTTTGATGGATGCGTGGGCTCCCATTGGTACTGTGCAACTTCCTGCGAGGGTTTTACTGATCTTCCTTTCAGCCTCGACTTGAATCTGTGTTTGTTCGTCATTTAAAAAATCTAAAAATCCTTTTAACTCAGATTTATTTTTAAGGATTTCAATGCCAAGTGCTCCTTGACCTACTGATGGGGTGTACTGTTTCACATCAAGTGTGCTTTTAATTCTATTTTCTAATTTAAGCCTAATCAGACCTGCAGAGGCAAGGATAATGGCGTCATATATTCCAGAATCTAGTTTTTTCAGTCTTGTTTGTAAATTTCCACGTAGGCTTTCAATAATCAAGTCAGGCCTTGTATGTTTAATCAGGCTCTGGCGCCTTAAGCTTGAGGTCCCCACAACAGCACCTTGTGGAAGATCGTCTAGTGAAGCATATTTATTACTGACAAAAGCGTCGCTAGGATTTTCTCTTTCAGAGATTGCACATATTTCAAATGGTTCTGGCAGGTCCATCGGAACATCTTTCATCGAATGAACTGCTAAATCTGCATCATCATTTAATAAGGCATGTTCCAGCTCTTTGATGAACAAACCCTTGCCACCAATCTCAGCAAGAGGCTGATCCAAAATAATATCGCCTTGAGTTTTAAAACTTAGCACGCTGACTTCTGTGTCGGGATATTTTTCTCTAATTCGATCAGCAATATAGTTGGCTTGCCACATTGCCAATTGGCTTTCACGAGATGCGATACGGATCATTTTTTTCATGCTGAAATTCTAGCATAGGGCGTGCTTATTAGTGATGTATAAAAGGCTTTGATATATACTTACGACTATGAAAGAACAAAATAAAAAATGGTCTGGCAGGTTTGATGAACCGGTGGATAAATTAGTACAGATTTTTACCGCATCTGTTGATTTCGATCAAAGATTGGCACTCTATGATATTCAGGGTTCATTAGCTCATGCAGAAATGTTAAAAAAACAAAAAATTATCTCCGCAACTGATTTTAAAAAAATTGATCAGGGGCTAAAAAAAATTAGTGAGCAAATTGTGCTGGGAAAATTTAAATGGAGTGTGTCTGATGAAGATGTTCATTTAAATATTGAAAAAAAATTAACGCAATTAATCGGTGATGCCGGCAAAAAGCTTCACACGGGTAGATCCAGAAATGATCAAATTGCGACAGACTTGAGACTCTTTTTGAGAGATATCACAGATGAAGTTATTTTAAAGATAACAAAATTACAAAAAAATATTGTCAGTTTGGCTAAAAAAAATATTAATTCTTACATGCCTGGCCTAACTCACTTACAAATTGCCCAGCCAATTAGTTTTGCCCATCATATGATGGCTTATTATGAGATGTTGGACAGAGATAAGAATAGATTTTTTGATGGAAGAAAAAGAATAAATCAGTTGCCTTTGGGTTCAGCTGCTTTGGCAGGAACCACCTATCCAATTGATAGAAAATTTGTCGCTAAAAAATTGAAATTTGAGGGCATTTCGATGAATTCGTTGGATGCCGTTTCTGACAGAGATTTTGCAATTGAATTTTGTTTTAATGCTTCAATGATGATGACCCATTTATCTAGACTCTCTGAAGAATTAATTATGTGGATGAGCCCATTCTTTAATTTTATCGATATTGCAGATAAGTTTTGTACTGGATCTAGCATCATGCCGCAAAAAAAGAATCCTGACGTACCAGAGCTCATTAGAGGAAAGGTTGCGAGAGTGAATGGAAATCTTCTGAGCTTATTGACACTAATGAAGTCTCAACCTTTAGCCTACAATAAAGATAATCAAGAAGATAAGGAGCCTGTCTTTGATTCGGTGGATACGGTAATTGGTAGTCTCGAAATATATGCTGATTTAGTTAGGCACATTACAGTGAATAAAAAGCAAATGTTACATTATGCTGAAGAAGGTTTTTCCACAGCAACCGATCTTGCAGACTACTTAGTTAAAAAAGGAGTGCCATTCAGGACCTCTCATGAAATTGTTGCAAATTTAGTGAACCATGCGGTGAAGAATGATTTGTCACTTCATGAAATTGAACTAGCTGATCTGAAAAAATTTAGCAGCGTGATTCAAAAGGATGTCTATGATTTTTTAACTGTTGAGGGATCAGTTGCAGCGAGGTCACACATTGGCGGAACCAGTCCAAAACAAGTTACCAAAGCTATTAACTTGGCAGAAATTCAGTTAAAGAAAAAGTTGAGATAAGTCGTAACCGGCTCCTTTGGCCTGATCTACAATTTCATTAGCCGTCATCTTATCTCGATTCGCTAGCGCCCATAGCGTGCATGAACGGGTGCCTGTCCGACAATAGGCAAAAATAGGGCCATTCTCTTTTTCTAAAAATATTTCGTTGAATTCGTCGACCGCCTGTTGAGTGAACTGACCCGGAAAAATAGGAATAAAAAAATAGTTTAAACCAACAGATTCAGCGGCGCTTTTGATAATCTCTTGAGGAGTTTGGTCGGCTGATTCATTGTCAGGCCGATTACAAATAATGGTATTGAATCCCGCATCCTTAATGATCTTTAAATCATTAACATGAATTTGTTCAGAGACGCTTATTTCGTCATTAATCTTATTTATTTTCATAATAATGTTCCTTTGTTAGATTAAATTATGCAGTATTTCATTTAAAAACAACACACCCGTTGCAGTCGGTTTGAGTATCTTATGATCTTCATATAATAAATCTTGTTGAAATGATGAATGGAGTTTTGATTTGATGTCATCAAATGATAAGCCTGTTCTTTCAAAATATGTTTCTTTAGAAAAACCATGTGTCAGACGAAGCGCATTCATTAAAAACTCAAAGGGCAAATCTTGTTGAGGAATAAAAGTTTTATTAGAGAAGAAGTTCTGTTTGCCCACCTCTGTAATGTATTGCTTTGGATTTTTTGTATTATCCATTCTGAAAATTTCGTTATTATGCGTAAGTTTTGAATGTGCGCCTGCTCCGATTCCTAAATAGTCACCAAATGTCCAATAATTTAAATTGTGTCTGCATTGATTATCTGGTTGCGCAAAAGCAGAGGTCTCATAATGTTCAAAGTGTGAATTTTTTAATTCTTTTAGAACAAGGCTTAACATTTCATAAGCATCATCATCCGAAGGAATTTCTGGTTTGGATTTAAAGAATCTGGTTTGAGGTTCAATCGTGAGATGATAAAAACTAAGATGATTTGGATCAAATGATATGGCGGTATCAATATCTTCTTTTAATTCAGCCAGGCTTTGATTGGGTAAGCCAAACATTAAATCAAGATTAAAATTCTTAAAATATTTTTTTACAATATCAATAGCTTGTTTTGCTTCCGAGGATGAGTGAATTCTTTCAAGGGACTGAAGGTGGTTGTCATTAAAGCTTTGTATACCGAGGGATACTCGATTGATGCCTAAATCGGCATAGGATTGAAAATATTTAATGTCAATTGTTCCTGGGTTTGCCTCGAGTGTAATTTCAGTTTGTGATAAGTTAAAGTTTTTGTGGATAGCATTAATAAATTTTTCAAATAATTTGGGTGAAATTAGACTAGGGGTGCCGCCACCAAAAAAAATAGATGTAATGATTCGTTCTTTGATTAAATCTTGGTAAAAATTAAATTCTTCAATCAGAGTATCAACATATTCTTCCTCTAATGATCTCACCTTTTCTTGAGATGCTTCATGCGAATTAAAATCACAATAGGGACATTTGTGAATGCACCATGGAAGATGCACATAAACACCAACAGACTGTGGTGTGACTATCATTTTTTATTTTTGTAAGGATTATTGAGTTGATTAACTATATCGTGGAAAACATCCCTTATTTGTTGGTCAGATACTTCCATAATCACGCCATCTTCGAAAGCATCCTGCATGAGCTGATTAATCTCATCAAGATTTTCTTTCATGACTTTAATTTTTTCTATACAGGAAACGGTTGTTCCATCATCTCGCTTCCACACAGGCCATTTATTTTTGCTCATATTTTATTGTAAGTTTCAGTTTTAATTGTTGCAAGGCTTGGCCTCGGTGACTTAGTTTATTTTTTAATTGAGGGTCTAGTTCTGCTGCGGTATTTTCTGTCATAAAATCTTCAAAAATTGGATCGTATCCAAAACCATTTGACCCTCTTGGCTGTTCAACAATTTTTCCCTTCCAAATACCTTCACAAATGATGGGCTGAGGGTCATTTGGCGTTGTTACAAAAACAATGGAGCAATAATAGTGAGCATTTCTGTTTTTAACTCCCTCTAAATCATGAAGAAGTTTTAATAAATTTTCATCATCTGTGGCGTTTTCGTGAGCAAATCTTGCAGATCTCACGCCAGGATTAAAATCAAGATGATCAACACAAATTCCAGAGTCATCAGCAATCGCAGGTAAATTAGTTTTTTTAGATGCATACCTTGCTTTGGCAAGAGCATTTTCAACAAATGTCTGATATGGTTCATCGGCTTCACCGATATTAAAATATGATTGGGGTATGATTTCCAAATTAATATCCGAGAGCAAATGTTGCATCTCATTTATTTTTTTTTGATTATTTGAGGCAAGGACAACTTTTGTCATATTATTTATGTGTAATTTGAAAAATAGATTGAATTGCATCAGAGCTCAAAGTTAAGATTTCATTTAACTCATCTTGGCTAAATGGATTTCCTTCAGCCGTCCCCTGAATTTCTATGAACTGTTTATCGTCTGTCATTACAATGTTCATATCCGTCTCACAGTTACTGTCCTCATCATAATCTAAGTCAACGAGCACTTTTGAATCCACAATCCCTGCTGAGATGGCTGCAATTTTTTTTATGATAGGCGACTCTGATATTAACTTAGCCTTTAGCATGTATTCAACAGCATCTTCAATTGCACACGCCGCCCCAGTGATCGATGCGGTTCGGGTACCGCCATCAGCTTGGAGAACATCACAATCAACCTGTAATGTATTTTCCCCAATCTTAGTTAAATCAATCATGGCTCTTAAACTTCTGCCGATTAGCCTCTGTATTTCTTGAGTTCGTCCAGATTGTTTTCCTCTGGCCGCCTCTCTTTGCATACGTGATGAGGTTGAACGTGGTAACATGCCGTACTCAGCTGTTAGCCATCCTTGGCCCTGACCTTTTAGGAAAGAAGGGACTCCTTCAATGACACTGACGTTACACAAAACATGAGTTTGTCCACATTTAATCAATACAGACCCTTCTGCATGACATGTATAATTCCTAGTGATTTCGATTGGGCGATGCTGACTATTAGTTCGGTTGTTTGATCTCATAAGTTACCTAAATTAATTTATTATGTTTTAAGATTATAAAGATAAAATGAGAAAAAAATTTTCATTAATTTGTCAAAGTAGAGAAAATTCATATGATTAATAGCATGACCGGATATGCGAACGGCTCTTTTAAACTTGATTCAAGTGTAAGTTTGTCTGTTGAAATACGTGCATTGAATAATAGATATTTGGATTTGAATATCCGTCTTGATGATGACCTTAAATATTTAGAAGCAAAAATTAAATCCTTGCTCAGTGGCACAATTAAAAGGGGTAAGGTCGAATGTCGTATCACTAAGTCTTTAAATCAACAAAGTAAATTAAGTTATTCTGATGATCAAATCAAAGATGCTTTAAAGATTATGAAAAGAGTGGCACACTTAGCAAAACAGGAGTTTTTGGTGACGCCACATGAAATCATCAACTTTATCAATTCCAATCAAAAACCAAAAAATATTAACATTAATGAAAAAGCTCTACTTACAGCTGTAAGTAATGTTTTAAAAAACTTTAATAAAGACCGTGCAAGAGAGGGTAAAAATTTATCCAGCATTTTGAAGCAAAATGTTAATGCTATTAATGCGCATGTTAAAAATGTCAGAAAATTTTATAAAGACGACGCAAAAGATCATCAACAAAAATTAATAAAAAAATTAAGTGATATTAATAGTGAGATTGATCAGCAACGACTTCAACAAGAAGTAGTTTATTTTTTACAAAAATCAGATATTGAAGAAGAGTTAAGCAGAATCTTGTCTCACAATAAAGAAATTATAGATTTGCTTCAGAGTAAAGATCCTGTTGGGAAAAAACTTGATTTCATGATGCAAGAATTAAATCGTGAAGCAAATACATTAGGATCCAAATCAATATCAACAAGAATTTCATCACTTGCAGTAGATATTAAAGTTTTAATTGAGCAGATGAGAGAACAAATTCAGAATATAGAATGACAAACTTAAATAAAAATAAATTATTTATCATCAGCGCCGCCTCTGGTGCTGGTAAAACGACAATTGTCAAAGAACTATTAAAAAAATGTAGTAACTTGAAAGTTTCTATCTCCCATACAACTAGAAAACCAAGGCCATCTGAGGTGAATGGCAAGGATTATTTTTTTACTGAAATAACAGAGTTTGAAAAGATGATTGAAGAGGGGTCATTTCTTGAATACGCACATTGCCATGGAAATTTTTATGGAACCTCAAAAAAATCTGTTCATTCATTACTAGAAAATGGCAATGATGTAATTTTAGAGATTGACTGGCAGGGTGCACAAAGTATTAAAAAGATTTTTCCAGAAGCTGTCAGCATTTTTATTATGCCGCCAAGTTTAGAAATTTTAAAAGAGCGATTAATTGAAAGAAATCAGGATTCATTAGAGGTGATAGAAACACGAATGCAATCTGCAGAGGAGGAAATCTCTCATGCCAATGAATTTGACTATGTTACAATTAATGAAGAATTAACACATACTGTAAGTGAACTAATGAAGTTATTTACAGCATAATTTATATAGAAGGATAAGTATGGCAAGAATTACTGTTGATGATTGTTTAAAAAAAATACCAAATCGATTTCAATTAACCCTAATTGCATCCATCAGAGCACGTCAATTGGCTAATGGTGCTGAATCAATGATTGAAAATGTGAATGAAGATAAACCTTCGGTTTTAGCATTAAGAGAGATTGCTGCTGGAGCCATTGGATTAGAATTGTTGACAGGAAATCAACCATCCTCTTCAGATGACAGCCAAGTCACAGACGCACCTGAGGAACAGTCAGCCCCACTCTAAACTTGTTGGAGAATAATTTTGGCTGACCCAAATTTTTTAAATAAAGATCCTGGCGATGCAATTATTATTCCAGCGGACCATCCTGAATCAAAACTATCACAGGCGATAACTTATCTAAAAAAAAGTGAAATTCAGGATGTTTACAAAGCATATCATTATGCTTTTGATTGCCATATTGATCAAAAAAGAAGAAGTGGAGAGCCTTATATTACTCACCCAGTTTCAGTGGCGTGTATTGCGGCGAATCTTCATCTCGATGGGCCTTCAATTATAGCCGCACTTTTGCACGACGTTGTTGAAGATACTCCAGCTACTCTAAAAGAGGTTGAATCAAAATTTGGCAAACAAGTTGCAAAGCTTGTTGATGGATTATCCAAGTTAGATAAATTAAATTTTAATGATGTCGTTGAGGCTCAAGCTGAAAATTTCAGAAAAATGCTTTTAGCGATGTCATCAGATATCAGAGTCATGATTATCAAGTTATGTGATCGTACACATAATATGCAAACTCTGGGACATCTTAATGAGCAAAAAAGAAAACGTATTGCACAAGAAACGGTTGATATTTATGCACCTATTGCAAATCGACTTGGCCTTAACCGAATTTACCAAGAGTTAGAAAATCTATGTTTTAAACATATTCATCCTCTTCGACATCAAACAATTACTAAAGCAATAGCTTCTGCTCGTGGAAATCGTAAAGAGGTTGTTGAAAAAATTCTCATAGAAGTTGAGGCAAAATTAAAAAAGGAAAAGATTAAAGCGGAAATTCTTGGACGAGAAAAACAGCCTGCTAGTATTCATAAAAAAATGGCAGAAAAAAATCTTGGATTTTCAGAAATTTCGGACATTTATGCATTCAGAATAATTGTAGAGGATATCAAGGATTGTTATCATGCATTAGGTGTCCTCCACTCTTTGTATAAACCCATCCCAGGGAGATTCAAAGATTACATTGCGATTCCAAAAGCAAACGGATACCAATCATTACATACCACGCTTTTTGGTCCATTCGGAATGCCTTTGGAGATTCAAATAAGAACTTTATTGATGAATAATTTGGCTGAAGCCGGAGTGGCAGCTCACTGGATGTACAAAACCAAAGAAAATCAAGTCACACGCCTTCAACAAGATACCAATCAATGGTTAAAAAGATTATTGGAAATCCAGTCTGATAGTGCAGACTCACTTGAATTCTTGGAACATTTAAAAGTTGATCTTTTTCCAGATGAAGTCTATGTATTCTCTCCCAAAGGAAAAATATTTGTGTTGCCTAAAGGATCAACTGCAGTGGACTTTGCCTATGCTGTTCATACCGATGTTGGTAATAGCTGCTTCGTTTGTAAAATAAATAATGAATTGGTTCCCTTGAGAACAGAAGTGAAAACCGGCGATCATATTGAAATCATTACAGGCCCGATGGCCAAACCTAACCCATCTTGGCTAAATTTTGTAATTACAGGAAAAGCAAGATCACAAATTAGAGCTTTTATGAAAAAAGCTGAATCAAGTGACCTTGTGATACTTGGCTACAGTATTCTTAATAAGGCATTGAAAGCCTTTCACATTGAACCAGACAGTATCAAGAAGAAACATTGGGATAAATTACTACATGACTATCATTTAAAGAATAAAGACGAGATTTTAATAGATATTGCTTTAGGAAAAAGAGTCAATATTATGGTAGCTCATCAATTATCTACAATTGTCAGCGGTCAATCTAGTGTTGGACGTCAAGAAAAGTTTTTAGATGTAATTTCTATTAAAGGTTCTGAGGGCATGGCCATAGATTTAGCCGATTGTTGCCATCCAATTCCTGGAGACCCAATTTTAGGTTACATTGATAAAGACCGCGGTTTGATTATTCATACCCATGAATGTAATGAAATTAAAAAAATTAAAGTTGATCCAGAAAAATGGGTTGATGTTGAATGGGAGCCAAATCCAGATCGATTGTTTAAAGTTAAATTAGATATTCTAGTCAGTAATGAACGAGGCGTTTTAGCAAAGATTGCTTCTGTTATTGCTGAAATGGAATCTAATATTGACAAGCTTACAACTGAAGAGAGTGATGGTGGAGGTTTTACGTCAATTAATTTCTTAATTGAAGTGAAAAGTCGAATTCATTTAGCGGATATTATTAGAAACTTAAGAAAAATTGAACAAGTAAGTAGAATTACAAGATTTAAATTAGGAACTATTAAATAAAGAAAGATAAAAATGACAAAAGAAATTATTTCAACTGAAAATGCACCAAAGGCGATTGGTACTTATTCGCAGGCTATCAAAAAAAACAACATTGTTTTTCTATCTGGGCAAATTGGCTTAGATCCTAAGACGATGGAATTGGTCGATGGAATTGAAAATCAAATTAATCAGGTATTTAAAAATTTATTATCAGTGATAGAGGCAGCAGGTGGAAAAAAGTCAGATATCGTTAAATTAAATATTTTTCTCACCGATCTTAGTCATTTTGTTATGGTCAATGAAATTATGGAACAATATTTTGATTCACCGTATCCAGCGAGAGCTGCAGTTGGAGTTGCTCAATTACCTAAAGGGGCACTTATTGAAGCAGATGGATTTTTAGTGCTTGATTAATTATTGAAATCTTTTTTTACACCACACCAAGAGAAGCTTTTAAATAAACTCAATATTCAAAATTGGTTCGATCTTTTACTACATCTTCCTGTACGCTACGAAGATAGAACTAAGATTACAGATATTCAAGATTTAAAAGATAATGCGTTCTCACAGGTGCTAGGAAAAGTAATAGACGTTGATATTGTTTTTCGTGGTAAAAGAAATTTAGTTGTTCAGCTTGAAGATGTTTATGGCGATCAAATTTCATTAAGATACATGCACTTTTATCCAAACCAAAAAGCACAATTTGAGATTGGAAAATATGTACTTGCAGCAGGAAATATAAGAAAAAATTTAATTACTACAGAGATCATTCATCCTGAAACCGCAGTGTTTAAAGCTCAAGAAGTTGTTCTTCCAGAAAACTTAACGCCAATATATTCAGTCACGTCTGGATTGGGTCAAAAAAATATTTATAGATTAATTAATAAAGCATTAGAGTTCGCCTCTTCACAAAAACTTTTAAATTTCGAAATATTGAATCATAAAAGTAAAACAGATGGAATTAATCTGATTGACTCGCTTTATGCAATTCATCAGCCAAATAAAAATTGTGATTTAAAAAAGCTTAATAGTTTTTCTACGATATTTCATCAACATTTAAAATATGCAGAATTATTATCACAGCAATTATATTTAAAATTATCGAAGGATGAATTCAAAAATCAAAAATCTAAAATATTTAGTTTAAAAAATAATAATTTAAAAGACGATATTTATCATAGGCTTCCATTTAAATTAACTGAATCCCAGGAACAAGTTATTCACGAAATTGAATCCGATATGTCTTCTGGAAAAGCAATGCATAGGCTTCTTCAGGGTGATGTTGGTTCTGGGAAAACCATTGTTGCAGTTATTGTTTCAACTCTAATATTAAATAATGAATATCAGGTTGCCTTTATGGCTCCTACTGAAATATTAGCAAATCAGCATTTTAAAAAAATTAAGGAATTATTCCAAAGTACTGATGTAAAAGTAGAGCTTTTGACTGGAAGCATTAAAGGAAGAAAGCGTAATGAAATTATTGATGATATTGAATCAGGGAAAATTCATTATGTCATTGGAACTCACGCATTATTTCAAGATAACATTTACTTCAAAAAACTTGGACTTTGTATTATTGATGAACAACATCGTTTTGGTGTTAAGCAAAGATTAGATCTAATGAGTAAAGGAAAAAAAGATGGACATCAACCCCATCTATTGATGATGAGTGCTACACCAATTCCAAGAACGCTATCGATGAGTTATTTTGCAGATCTTGAGGTAAGTACACTGTCAGAATTACCTAAAGATAGGGTTCCCATCGTCACTAAACTAGTGCGTGATTCAAGGCGAAAAGAATTAATGCAAATGCTAAAAAACGAATTAGACAATGATAATCAAATATATTGGGTGTGTCCTTTAGTAGAGGAAAGTGAAAAGTTAACCCTCTCTGATGCAGCAAATACCTATGAAGAGTTTATTTCTTTCATTCCAAAAGAGATGGTGGGTGTTATTCATGGCAGAATGAAGGATCAAGAGAAAGATGAAGTGATGTCAAAGTATCTTGAAAAAAAGATAAAGTTATTAGTGGCAACCACTGTAATTGAAGTAGGCGTAGATGTTCCCAATGCATCATTTATGGTGATCGAGCATGCAGAAAGAATGGGACTATCTCAGCTTCATCAACTCCGAGGTCGGGTTGGTAGAGGTGCAAAAAAAAGTATATGTATTTTAATTTTTAAAGAGAATCTCAGCGAGCTGGCAAAGCAGCGTTTAAAAATTATCTATGAAAACCAAGATGGGTTTTTAATTGCTGAAAATGATCTTAAAATACGTGGTCCTGGTGAAATGATCGGAACAAGACAGAGTGGTGTACCTGGATTAAGAATTGCTAACCTTATTGAGGATGCTGATTTAGTAAAAGAAGTGAGTGATTATTCAGGAAATGCGATAAAGTCCAATAAACCAGCAGCTCAAAGATTTGTTGAATTCTGGTTTCAAGATAAAAATTATTTAAGAATTTAAATATATGTGGTCAAAAAAAAATTATTCAGATTTAAGACTTGCTTCATCAAAAAAATCACTGACAAAATATTTAAGTCAGTTTGGTGATTTAGAAATTCAGTTGATCTCAAGTAACATACAGAAAATAAGTGAATATGAAAAAAAAATTTATGGCGGTGTCTCAAAAAATTTTTATGTCAGGGATGTAGTAATAGGTTTTAAAAAAAAGCCACTCATTTTTGCAAGATCCATTACAGAATTACATAATTCAAAAAGATTGATTTATTTGTTAAAAAAATTAAATAATCGATCATTAGGTAGTATTTTATTTAGTCGAAACTATATCCGTAGCCAGTTTAAATATTCAAAATCAAAACAAATTCAATTTTCAACGGAAAGATTTAGAAAAATAAATGTTGAATTAGAAAAACTATTAGTCCTTAGGCAATCTTTTTTTACAAACAGAAAAGAAAAAATTCTTCTGTTTGAGGGATTTTTAGAAAATGCAAGAATGTATGATGAATAATTACTTTTACAACTATCTCAAATTGGCAAGATTGGATAAGCCTGTAGGTATTTTACTTTTACTTTGGCCAACCATATGGGCATTAATTCTATCGTCAGATGGTCAGATCAGAATTCAAGATCTTATAATATTTTGCATCGGAGTAATTTTAACAAGATCAGCTGGATGCGTGATTAACGATATTTTTGATCATGATATTGATTCAAAGGTGAAGAGAACAAGCAATAGACCTTTGGCACAAAATGCACTAACCCAAAAAAATGCATCTATTTTTTTCTTTTTTTTAAGTTTAGGGGCTCTATCTTTACTCTTTTTTTTACATAGTGATGCAATAAAAATTATTTGTGTATCAGCTTTTTTATTAGTGTTTTATCCATTGTCCAAAAGATTTTTCCCTATTCCACAACTTTTTTTGGGATTAGCCTTTAGTTCAAGTGTTTTGGTGGTCTTTGCGCATGTTCAACAGAGTCTTCCATTGGAGTCTTGGATTTTATTTTTTCTGAATTTCTCATGGGTAATGGCTTACGATACGATTTATGCTAAAGCAGATTTTGCAGATGACATAAACTTAAGTATTCACTCCTCTCCTAAACTGTTTAAGAAATACACCAATCTCGCGATTGTTGTTTTTTATTTGGCATTTCTAGCCTTATATGCCATTTTAATTAAAGAAGAACCCTATTTTATTGTTTACTTCCTCATTGTGACAATCATGATCGGGAAAATTACTCGTGAATTGATTTTTGGCATAACTCAAGACAGTGACTATATTAATTTATTTAAGAAAAACAATTATTTAGGAATAATTGTGACATTCATATTTTTATTAAGCCAAGCATGGATATTTTAGGATTTTTTTACCATTAATGTTTGACAAAACCCTATAAAACATAATAAAATCACGCTCTTTTATAAATTTTTGGAAGTACAGACTGATGAAAACAATTTCAGCTAAAGGCCACGAAGTCAAAAGAGACTGGTTTCTTGTTGACGCAACCGATGCTACTCTTGGAAGATTAGCTAGTGCAATTGCTCACAGATTAAGAGGCAAGCACAAAACAATATATACACCACATGTTGATACTGGTGACTACATTGTTGTTGTCAATGCTGAAAAAATTAAAGTAACTGGTAATAAGTCTCAGGATAAAATTTACCATAGACACTCTGGTTTCCCTGGCGGCTTATATTCATCAAATTTCACACAGATGCAAGAAAAATTTCCTGGAAGAGCATTAGAAAAAGCAGTGAAAGGTATGCTTCCTAAGGGCCCATTAGGTTATGCAATGGTAAAAAAATTAAAGATTTATTCTGGCGACAAGCATGAGCATAGTGCTCAACAGCCAAAACCACTAACAATATAATTGAAAGAATTTTATGATAGGTAAATATTATTACGGTACAGGTAGAAGAAAAAGCTCAGTTGCTAGAGTTTTCATGCAACAAGGTAAAGGTGAAATATCTATTAACGGTCTACCAGTTGATAAATATTTTTCAAGATTTACATCAGAGATGATTTTAAAACAACCTTTAGATTTAACTAAAAATGAAACTACATTTGACATTAAAGTGAATGTTTCTGGAGGTGGTGAATCTGGCCAGGCCGGTGCAGTAAGACATGGTATTACAAGAGCTTTATTGGACTATGATGCTGAATTAAAATCAGAACTTTCAAAAGCTGGATACGTAACACGAGATGCACGTGAAGTTGAAAGAAAAAAAGTTGGCTTACGCAAAGCGAGAAGACGCAAGCAGTTTTCAAAACGATAGCGTTATCGTATTTATTAAAGCCGCTCTCGAGCGGCTTTTTTTTTAGGAAATCATTTATAATCGACAAATGGATAAATTACATGTTTCTATAGTTGGCGGATCTGGATACACTGGATCAGAGCTTTTAAAGTTATTAGTCAATCATCCGCATATTGAAATTGATCAAATAACCTCAAGACAAGATGATGGAAAGAATGTCACTGAAATTTTTCCATTTCTGCCTAATAAAATTAAAAATAAATTTGTTCATCCTGACAATGTAAGTTTTGAACAGTCAGACTTAATATTTTTTGCTACACCTAACGGTATTGCAATGAACTTTGCAGAAATGTTAGTTAGTAAAGGGAAAAGAATAATTGATTTAGCAGCTGATTTCAGAATAAAAAATATACAGTTGTGGGAACAATGGTATGGAATGAAACACGCCTGCCCAAAATTAGTTGAGACAGCTGTATATGGTTTATCTGAATTGAAGAAAAATGAAATAAAAAATGCCAAGATTATTGCAAATCCAGGTTGTTACCCAACTGCAATTCAACTTGCTCTTTACCCACTCTTGAATAAAAAAATTATTAACGAACAAACTATTATTATTGATGCTAAGTCTGGAATAAGTGGCGCGGGCAAAAAAAATGATGATAATCTTTTGATGGCTGAAGCCTATGATAATTTTAATGCGTACTCAGTTCAAGGACATAGGCATGAGCCAGAAATTGAAGAGAATTTAAAAGAAATAACTAATATAAAAGATATTAAAGCTTTATTTGTTCCACATTTACTCCCAATGGTGCGTGGAATTTATGCAACTATTTATGTTGATTTAACTGAAGATACAAGTGAAGAAGAGCTCGATTCTATTTATTCTGAAGCTTACGATCAATCAATTTTTGTACATTTTATGGGTGTAAATAAAATACCAAAAACAAAAATGGTCAGAGGCTCAAATCAATGTAAAATATCGATGTTCAAAAGAGATAAAAAATTAATTATATTATCAACCATTGATAATTTAGTTAAAGGGGCAGCCGGTCAGGCTATACAAAATATGAACATTATGTTTAATTATCAAGAAGATGTTGGTCTTAATCTGCTTCCTCTAACACCATAGATAATGTTAAGTAAAATTCAAAGAAAAAGACGTATAAAGCTGGTTCAAGGAAAACCAAATGTAAAGGTTGGTTCCGTGTGGTTAAAAACCTTAATGTTTGCAATATTTATTTTCTTAATTACTGTATTTTTTTCATATAAAGTTTTTGATGGATCTAATTCATTTAATTACTTGTTAACAATAAATGAACAAGACGATGAAATATCAACTTTAAAAGATAAAATTCAGAAATTGAATTTAGATTTACAGCTAATTGAAGTTGCCATGAGTAAAAAAGATGATGAGCTAAAGAAATTAAAAGAAGAAAATAATGATCTTCAGGAAGAGATTCTTTTTTATGAGAAAATTGTTGGAAAGAGGAGATAAATTTGTTTAAACGAAAAAAGAATCATGCAATTGATACTCTAATCGATGAAACAATGAATATTCGTGGGAGTATGAATTTTTCGGGAGGCATTCGTTTAGACGGTAAATTATATGGAAATTTAACATTATCCGATGGTGCTACTGGTTCAGTGATTATGGGACCGAAAAGTAAAATTTCGGGTGACATAAAGACTGATACAGCCATTATTGCCGGTGAGGTAAAAGGAAATATTGAGGCACAAGACTTTCTAGAACTTCATGCAACAGCAATTGTCAACGGGGATATAGTTTATGGTGATATTGAAATCCATACAGGCGCCATACTAAACGGGAATGTGTCTAAAATTAAGACGAGTAAAGCCTTAAAAAAGGTATCTAATAAAAAGGAAAAAAACGATGACAAGTGATTTAAAAATGCCTGACCCTTTAATTTTTACAGACAATGCTGTAAAAAAGGTGAAAGAGCTAATTGCTGAAGAAGAAACACCTGATCTTAAGCTTAGAGTGTTTGTAAGCGGTGGCGGGTGTTCTGGTTTTCAATATGGTTTTACTTTCGAGGAAGCCGTCAATGAAGATGACACTCAGGTGACAAAGGATAATGTGACCTTGTTAATTGATCCAATGAGTCTTCAGTATCTGACAGGGTCTGAAATTGATTACCAGGATAACGTCCAAGGCTCTCAATTTGTAATTAGAAATCCAAATGCTACTACAACTTGTGGTTGCGGTTCATCTTTTTCAGTTTAGGGATTAATCTTTAGAAACATTCCTATCCAAGGATACATTCCTTGGAAGTTTACCTTTGTAGATTTGTCTTGGCCTACCAATTTTTAAATTATCAGCTACAAACATTTCATTCCAATGAGCGATCCAACCTGCAGTTCTCGCTAAAGCAAACACAGCAGTAAACATTGAGTTGGGAATGCCAAGAGCTCTCATGACAATGCCTGAATAAAAATCAACGTTCGGATATAATTTTTTCTTAACAAAATAATCATCTTCAAGCGCAATTTTTTCTAATTTCAAAGCAAGCTTAAATATGGAATCATTCTCTAAACCAAGTTCGGATAACACTTCATGGCATGTTTTTCGCATAATTTCTGCCCGAGGGTCTTTATTGCGATACACTCTGTGACCAAAGCCCATCAATCTAAAAGAATCGGTTGAGTCTTTTGCTCTTTCAATATATTCCCCAATACGACTTTCACTTCTGATTTCTTGTAACATTTTAAGGGTTGCTTCGTTAGCTCCACCATGGGCAGGGCCCCATAAGGAAGCAATGCCTGAAGATATACAAGCAAATGGATTAGCACCACTAGAACCAACTAATCTAACAGTTGAAGTAGAAGCATTTTGCTCATGGTCAGCATGTAAAATTAAAATTCTCTCAAATGCACGAACTAGTACAGGGTTAATTTCATAATCTTGTGTAGGGCTTGAAAAAAGCATATTTAAGAAATTAGCTGCATAACTTAAATCATTTCTTGGATAATTAAATGGTCTACCTAAATTGTAAAGATATGACCATGCTGCAATGGACGGGACTTTGCCGATTAATCTATTAGCCGATATTTTTCGATGGTTTCGGTTGTAAACATTCATTTCATCAAAATAGAAAGCTGATTTTGAAGCAACAACAGCTGCCATAACAGCCATTGGGTGTGCGTCACGCCTGAAACCTCTAAAGACACTATTCAGTTGATCATGAAGTAGATAGTGTTTTTTTACTTCGGATACATATTTTGTTTTTTCATTCTGATTTGGAAGCTCGCCATTAAGCAACAAATAAGCAACATCAAGGAAGTCACAATGCTCAGCTAATTGTTCAATTGGATAACCGCGATAAAGAAGAATACTGTTTTCACCATCAATAAAGGTTATTGCAGAACCGCAAGAGGCGGTTGACATAAATCCAGGATCATAAGTATGCAAACCGTGCTGTGATAATTGAGAAATATCAATTGCAGGCTTACCCATTTTCCCTTCAATAAAGGGTAGCTCAATGGTTTTTCCATCGGGTAATGTTAATTTTGCTTTTTTTTGATCCATCTTAAAAATATTAAAAATAAAGATCCTAATTATAACTTAGATTTAAATATGTGGAATTAAGGATGTACAACAACCCCTAAGATATTTTCTTTTTTAGCGCCAGTTATGGTTTTGTAATTTAACCTATTATTTTTTATAGATTGACGTGCCAGCCAAGCAAAACCTGCCGGTTCAATTAACTCAGGCATAATGCCAAGATATTCAGTGGTATGAATGTTTATTTGAGAACGTTTATATAACTGATCCATAAGCAAGTTATTATTGGCTCCACCACCACAAATAAACACATCTTTATAACCAGTTAATTTTTCAAGTTCCCTTAGAATTAATATAGCAGTTAATTCCAAGAAGGTTCTTTGCACATCCTCAGCTTTATAATCGTTTAAATGAAATTTAGCTAACCACTTCAAATTAAAATAATCACGACCCGTACTTTTGGGCGGATTTTTTTTGAAAAATGTATCATTTAAAAAGCCTTTTAATAGATCATCTAATACTTTCCCACTTTTCGCCCATGAACCATTTTTATCATATTTTTTATTTTTAATTTTATTAACCCAAAAGTCCATAAAGACATTACCTGGACCTAAATCGTATCCTTTGATTGAGTTATTATTGACTATAGAGATATTGGAAAATCCGCCAATATTTAAAAATACTCCTTTTTTTATATTTTTTGCATTGAGAAGATATTTATGAAATAAGGGAATCAGGGGTGCTCCCTCACCATCCGACGCGATATCCATGTTTCTAAAATTAGATACCGTTTTTATTTGTGTGCGATTTGCCAGTAAAAATTCGTTTCCAATTTGAAGGCTATAAAAATGTTTTGGTACATGTCTAATAGTTGGTCCATGAATACCAATGGCTTCAATTGATGATGGCCTGAGACGATTCTTGGATAATAATTGGTTAACTAATTTTATACTAATGTCAGAAATTTTATTTCCAAGAATATTGCTTTTATTAAGATCATCAAAAGAGGGCGAATTTAATTCAATAATTTCTATTTGTAATTTTTTGGAATATGTTTGAGATATAGAATCAATGATTTTAATTTGATTATCATCAATAGAACATAGAGCTACATCAAGACCATCTGATGACGTGCCCGACATGATGCCAATAAATAATTTTTTATCTGACTTGGACTGCATTAACTCTTAAGATTAACTCAATATGACTATATAATCATGTTTTATTTATAAGCTCAAATAATTATGTTAGATGAAATAAAACGAGGCGCTGATGAAATATTAGTTTTTTCAGAGTTCGAAGAAAAAATAAAATCTGGAAAAAAGCTAAAAATTAAGGCTGGTTTCGATCCAACAGCTCCTGATTTACATCTGGGCCACACTGTTCTTTTAAATAAATTAAGACAATTTCAAAATTTTGGTCACGACGTGATTTTTTTAATTGGCGATTTCACTGGCATGATTGGGGATCCGACAGGAAAAAACGCCACAAGACCTCCATTAACTGAGGAAGAGGTTAAGCAAAATGCCAAAACTTACCAAAACCAAGTATTTAAGATTCTAGATAAAGAAAAAACACATGTTGTGTTTAATTCTGAATGGCTAAAAAATTTAGGTGCTGATGGAATGTTAAAACTATCTGCTCAATATACTGTGGCAAGAATGTTGGAGCGAGATGATTTCAGCAAAAGATTTAAAAGTAATCAATCTATTTCAATTCATGAATTTATGTATCCCTTGATGCAAGGTTATGACTCGGTTGCCCTTGAGGCAGATGTTGAGCTAGGTGGGACAGATCAAAAATTTAATTTGTTAATGGGACGAGAGTTACAAAAAGCATATGGACAAACACCGCAGTCGATTTTAACAATGCCACTTTTAGAAGGACTGGATGGCGTTAACAAAATGTCAAAATCATTAAATAATTATATTGGCATTGATGAACCTCCTGAGGTGATGTATGCAAAATTGCTATCCATATCTGATGAATTAATGCTGAGATACATTGACCTGTTGTCGCTAAAAAATAATGATGAAATCAATTTATGGAAAAAGCGTTTGAAGGACGGCGAAAACCCCAAAAATATCAAGGATGAGTTTTCTCAAGAAATTATCGAGAGATTTCATGATCATGAAGGGTACTTAAAAGCAAAAAAAGATTTTGAACAAAGGTCATCTGGCCAGGCTCCTGATGAGGTTCCAGAATTTAAACTGAATAAGCAAGATAACGTAGCAATTCCAAATATTCTTAAAAATATTAACTTTGTTTCAAGCACATCGGAGGCTTTGAGATTAATGAAAAGTGGCGGAATAAGGATTGATGGAGAAAAAATTGATAAAGATTATTCCATTAACACTGATGAATTTCTAATTCAGGTTGGAAAAAGAAAATTTGGTAAAATAAAACTAACCTAACATATTGATTTAAAAATTTATTTTTATACTATTTCATAGTATAATTAATTTTTTTGAGATGGGCCTTTAAGGCCCATTTTTTATTTTTGATGGTTTTGTGATGGATTTGGAAAAAATTATAAGTGAGTCAATACAAAATATAGGCTATGAGTTGGTTGAGTGTGAACACAATCATAATAGCGGCCTCATTAGAATTTTTATTGATAACGGTAATTTAATATCTGTCGATGATTGTGTGAAGGTCAGTAATCATTTGAATCGCGTTTTGTCAGTTGAGCTGGATTATGACTTTTCAAGATTAGAAGTTTCTTCACCTGGTGTAGATAGAAAATTAATAAAACTCACAGACTATAAGAGATTTGAAGGTGAAAAGATTAAAATTAAATTGTATTCACCGATAAATGATCAAAAGAAATTTGATGGAAAATTAATTGCTTCTGATGAAAAAAATATAAAGATTTTGCTATCAGATGAAAAAATACTAGAAGTGCCTTTTGATGAAATTCAGATGGCTCGTTTAAACCCAGATTTATAAATTGGAGAAAGTAAATGAATCGTGAGATGTTAATTTTAGTTGATGCTCTTGCACATGAAAAAAATGTGAGTAAAGAAATTGTTTTCAATGCTTTAGAGTTGGCTCTAGCATCAGCAACGAAGAAGAAATATCCTCATGGTACAGATATTCGAGTAAAAATTGATCCAGAATCTGGTGCTTATGAGTCCTTTAGATGCTGGACTGTGGTTGAGGAAGAGAATCTTGAAAATGATGAAGCGGAGATTCTATTGATTGATGATCGCGCCAAGGACAAACAAATTGGAGATGTTATTGAGGAATCTATTCCTTCAGAAGAGTTTGGCAGAATCGGAGCTCAGGCAGCAAAACAAGTCATATTGCAAAAGGTCAGGGAAGCAGAAAGAGAACAAGTCCTTAATGAATTTCTTGCAAGAGATGAAAAATTGGTCATGGGTCAAATTAGACGAATGGAGCGCGGCAATGCAATTATTGAAATAGGTAAATTAGAAGCTATCTTACCAAGAGACCAAATGATTCCAAAAGAAAACTTGAGAGTCGGTGACAGAATTAGAGCAGCTTTATTGAAAATAGAGACATCAATGCGAGGACCTCAATTAATACTGTCAAGAACATCACCTGAATTTATAATTAAACTGTTTGAAATTGAAGTGCCAGAAATTGAGGAAGGATTATTGGAAATTATGTCCGCCTCAAGAGACCCTGGATCAAGATCAAAAATTGCTGTTAAAGCGAATGATCAAAGACTAGATCCTGTCGGGACATGTGTTGGGATGAGAGGTTCAAGAGTTCAGGCGGTGACGACGGAATTATCAGGAGAGAGAGTTGATATTGTGTTGTGGTCGATTGAGCCAGCACAATTTGTAATCAATTCCATGGCTCCAGCAGAGGTTTCAAGTATTGTTGTTGACGAAGAAAAAAGAAGTATGGATATTGTCGTTGATGAGGATCAGCTAGCTCTTGCCATTGGAAGAAATGGGCAAAATATCCGTCTAGCATCCCAATTAACCGGCTGGGAATTAAACATCATGACTGAAGAAGAGTCTGAGAAAAAGCATGAGGAAGAATATTCAACAGTCAGTCAGTTATTTATTGAAAAACTTGATGTTGATGAAGAAGTTGCCGATATCCTCGTTAAAGAAGGATTTACTTCATTAGAGGAGATTGCTTATGTTCCTACTGAAGAATTAAATCAAATGGATATTTTCGATGAGGACACAATTGAAGAATTAAGATCCAGAGCTAAGGCTGCAATTTTAACTGCGGCTATAGCTAATGAAGAAAAAGTACCTGAAGCTCAAGAAGATCTATTAACCATGGACGGAATGGATCAAAATACTGCAAACCTTCTTGCATCAAAGGGAATTGTTTCAATGGAAGACCTTGCGGAATTAGCTGTCGATGAGTTATTAGATGTCGTAAAAATTGATGAGGAAAAAGCTAAAGAGCTTATCATGACTGCAAGAGCCCCTTGGTTTACAGAATAACGGAGAAAATATGAGTCAGTACACAGTTGAACAATTTGCATCAGAATTAAAGCTACCAGTTGATTTACTTTTAGATCAGCTTAAAAATGCTGGTGTAAAGAAAAATAATTCAAGTGATGAATTATCTGAGGATGATAAAGCTGCACTCCTATCTTTTTTAAAACAATCGCATGGCGACTCACAAAAACCAAAAAATAAAATTACCCTTACTCGTAAACAAAATTCAGAAATTCAAAAAACAGATAGCTTTGGTAAATCTAGAACGATTCAAGTTGAAGTGAGAAAAAAAAGAACACTCATTAAAACTCCAGAAGTTAAAAAAACTGAGTCTGAAGTTGAGAAGCCTAAACAGATATTAGATGAAAACCAAGTAAAAATTAGGGATGATGAAAAAGCTAGACATGATGCATTAATGAAAGCTCAAGCAGAAGACCGAAAAAAAGCAGAAGATAAAAAACAAGAATCCAAAAAACACATTGATGGGACAATCCATAAACCTGAAAACAAAGAAGTAAAGAAAGAAATAAAAAAAGGTGACTGGGAAGATGGTCCAAAGAAAAAAGTTTTAAAAACAAAAAATGCTAACCCTGTTCCTGATGGTTGGAGATCTCCAAAGAGCAAAAATAAAAAACAACTACATAAAAATACTTCGGACCAAGAAACGACTTTTGTTGCTCCGACCGAACCAGTTATTAAGGAAGTGATGGTTCCAGAAACAATTACTGTTGCTGATTTAGCTCATAAAATGTCGGTAAAAGCTGCTGAGGTCATTAAATCTTTAATGGGCATGGGCATGATGGTGACTATCAATCAGGTTCTAGATCAAGATACTGCTATGATCGTGGTTGAAGAGTTGGGTCATGTTGCGAAAAAAGCAGAACAAAATGACCCTGAATCTTTACTCGACACTGATGAATCAATTGAACCTATTCTTGAAACAAGACCACCGGTAGTGACTGTTATGGGTCACGTTGATCATGGAAAAACATCACTCTTGGACTATATTAGAACCACTAAAGTGGCCTCAGGTGAAGCAGGTGGAATCACTCAGCATATTGGTGCTTACCATGTTGAGACAAAAAAAGGTATGGTCTCTTTCCTAGACACTCCTGGCCATGAAGCATTCACTGCTATGCGTGCACGGGGAGCTAGTGTAACTGATATTGTTGTTTTAGTTGTTGCTGCTGATGACGGGGTTATGCCGCAAACGATTGAGGCAATTAATCACTCAAAAGCGGCCAATACTCCATTAATTGTTGCAATTAATAAGATCGATAAGCCAGAGGCTAACCCAGAAAAAGTAAAGAATGAACTCATGACGCATGAAGTTATACCTGAGGAACTTGGTGGAGATTCGATGTTTTTGGAATTATCTGCTAAAACAGGCCAAGGTATAGATGAGCTTTTAGATGCAATCTTACTGCAAGCAGAAATTTTAGAATTAAAAGCACCAATAAACACTCCTGCAAAAGGAATCGTTGTTGAATCAAGGTTGGATAAGGGTCGAGGTCCTGTCGCAACCATTCTTATTCAATCAGGAATAATGAAATCTAGTGATATGCTTTTAGCTGGATCAAGTTATGGACGTGTGCGTGTGATGTTAGATGAGGGTGCAAATCAAATAAAACAGGCAGGCCCCTCTATTCCAGTTGAAATTGTTGGTTTATCTGATGTTCCAAATGCAGGTGAGGATGTGATTGTCTTAAATGATGAAAGAAAAGCAAGGGAAATTGCACTCTTTAGGCAGGGTAAATTTAGAGATGTGAAATTTGCTAAACAGCAAGCAGCAAAATTAGAAAATATGTTTGATCAAATGGCAGAGGGAGATGTGAAGACTTTACCATTGATTATTAAATCCGATGTGCAAGGTTCATTTGAAGCACTTAAAGGTTCATTGGAAAAATTATCAAATAATGAAGTGAGGATCAATGTCATTCACAATGCAGTCGGGGCCGTTAATGAATCTGACATCAATTTAGCTGTTGCATCAAATGCGATTATTATTGCGTTCAACGTGAGAGCTGAAGGCGGTGCTAGAAAATCGGCAGAATCCAATGATATTGAAATTAGATATTACAGTATCATTTATGATGCAGTTGATGATGTCAAAGCTGCTTTAACAGGCATGTTATCACCCGATGAAAAAGAAAATGTCTTGGGCAGTATTGAGATTAGAGAAATCTACAAAGTTTCAAAAATTGGCACTATTGCAGGGTGTTATGTCACCGATGGCCTTGTGAAAAGAGAATCAAAAGTAAGAGTGCTCAGAGATAATGTTGTGATTTATGATGGAGAACTATCTTCTTTAAAAAGATTTAAAGATGATGTGAAAGAAGTAAAATCAAATTTTGAATGCGGCCTGTCTATTAAAAACTTTAATGATATAAAAGTTGGTGATGTTGTTGAGCCATATGAGATTGTTAAGGTTGCAAGAAAACTTCAATAAAAATGGCTAAAGATTATCCTCGTTCTAATCAAATAGGGCAGCAGATAAAAAAAGAAATTGCTGAAATTTTGCAGTACGAGATTCAGCATCCTACTTTAGCAAACATAACTATTACTGATCTTGAATTATCAAAAGACCTAAGGCATGCGAAGATTTACTTTATATCAAAGCAAGATCAAATTGAACTGGAAAAAGCCTTAAAAAGATCTATGAGCTTTATTCGTCAATCTTTATCGAAAAGAATGACAACAAGAGGTATTCCTAATTTAGAATTTATTTACGATCACTCAATTGATCATAATGATCGAATTACAGAGTTATTAAATTCAGCATTCAAAAAATAATTTTTTATGATTTCAGGATTAGACCTTAATGATTCAGGGTACATATCAGTTATAAAACCTAAAGGCTGGTCATCAAATCAATTACTTTCAAAATTAAAATGGCTGCTTCAAATAAAAAAAGCTGGTCATGGCGGCACTCTTGATCCATTTGCTACTGGAATAGTCCCTATTTTTTTTGGAGAAGCTACGAAGTTTTCTAATAGAATTTTAGAAAGTAATAAAGAATATATTGCTGAATTGAAATTAGGCTTTGAAAGTTCTACGGGGGATACTGAAGGTGATTTATTAAAAGATGATTCATTTAATGAAAAAAAATTACCACGTAATTTAGAAAATATCCTTAATGAATTTTTAGGCATTCAGAGGCAGACACCACCAAAATATTCAGCACTTAAATATAATGGCAAGCCATATTACGAATATGCTAGAGCGGGTATTGAAATCCCAATAAAAAAAAGAGAAATTGAGATCTTTTCTATTGATTTAGTCAACTTTACAAATCAGCAAATTACTTTTCAGGTCTCTTGTTCTAAAGGAACATATATCAGAACTCTAGGTGAAGATATTGCAAAAAAAATTGGTACAAAAGGTTATTTAACAAACTTAGAACGAATCAGGGTGGGAAAAATAAAAAAAATAGATAGTTTCTCAGTTGAACAGATTGAGGAATTATCTATAGAGGAAAGAAAAAAACTATTAAAACCTGTTTATCAGCTTTTAGGTTTACCTAAAATTAATTTACATAGTACTGATGCAAGAAAAATATTGAATGGTCAAAATTTAGATATTGCGATTGAAGTTGGTGAAATTTCATTATTTTTTGAAAAAACTTTTATTGGCATAGGTATTTCTGATGGAGAAATGATAAAACCTGTGCGATTAATTAGAAGTAAAATTAATTAACTTAAACCATTGTTATTTCTTGCAATTTTATATAAAATACACCGTTCTTAAATGAAGGAAAAAACAAATGGCGTTTACAGCTATAGAAAAAGAAAAAATTGTTAAAGAGTATGCTCAAGGTACAAATGATACGGGTTCCCCTGAAGTGCAAGTGGCCTTGCTTACTAACAGAATCAATTATTTAACTGGACACTTCAAAACCAATGCTAAAGATAACCATTCACGTCGTGGTTTGCTTGCAATGGTAAGTCAAAGAAGACGCTTATTAGATTATTTGAAACGTAAAGATCTAACTAGATATCAAGATTTAATTAAGCGTTTAGGTTTAAGAAAGTAATTACAAATCAATTAAATTATTAAGAAGCCGATTGTAAGCTGTAAGCTTAATCGGCTTTTTTTATAATTTTTTACTGGGAAGAGAGTAAAAAAATGTCAAAAAGTATGTTTAATAAAGTATCAAAGAGCATGAAATTAGGAGCTCATGAATTAAAACTTGAAACTGGAGAAGTTGCACGCCAAGCTGACGGAGCAGTGATGGTGAGTTATGGTGAAACTGTTGTTTTAGTTACTGTTGTTGGGAACCAAAATGTAAAAGAAGGTCAAGATTTTTTCCCATTAACTGTGGATTATCAAGAAAAAACGTATGCGGCTGGAAAAATTCCTGGAGGATTTTTTAAAAGGGAAGGCAGGCCTAGCGAAAATGAAATTTTAGTCTGTCGTTTAATTGATAGACCTTTAAGACCGCTTTTCCCTAAAGGATTTTATAATGACGTGCAAATAGTTGCTACGGTTTTATCTTCAGACTCTGAGATCGATGCAGATATTCCAGCAATTATCGGTGCTTCGGCTGCTCTCTCTATTTCAGGTATTCCATTTTACGGACCAATTGGAGCGACCAAAGTAGGCTATGTGGATGGTGATTATGTAATCAATCCAACTAAGTCCCAACTTCAAGAGTCAGAACTTGATCTAGTAGTGGCTGGAACTAAAGACGCAGTTTTAATGGTTGAGTCGGAAGCAAAAGAACTCAGTGAAAAAGTAATGTTAGATGCTGTTTTAGAGGGACACAAGGCAGCTAAAGACGTAATAAAATTGATTAATGATTTTGCAAAAGACTCTGCAAAAGATCCGTGGGAATGGAATGCTCCTGAGCCAAATCAAGAATTAATCTCAAAAATTAGTAAACTTGCTGAAAAAGACCTAAACAAAGCTTTTTCAATCAAATCGAAATCTGAAAGGTCTCAAAAGATTAGTGAGATTAAAGATAAAGTGCAGGCTGAATTGATTACTGATGACATGGGAACACTTGAAGTTAATGAGGTTAATAAAGAGTTTTTCAATTTGGAAGCAAAAATTGTACGCTCCAAAATTCTTGATGGCGAACCTCGAATTGATGGGCGTGACACAAGAACAGTGAGACCAATTGAAATAAGCACAAGCGTTTTACCCAGAACTCATGGGTCAGCTTTATTTACCAGGGGCGAGACACAAGCACTCGCAGTTGCAACTTTAGGAACACCTCGTGATGCCCAAATTATTGATGCTCTTCAAGGTGAGTATACAGATAGATTTATGCTGCACTATAACTTTCCTCCATTTTCAACTGGAGAGACTGGTAGAGTTGGATCTCCGAAGCGAAGAGAAATTGGCCATGGTCGCTTAGCCAAAAGAGCATTAATGGCTGTTCTTCCTGAGCAAGAAGATTTTGATTACACCATTAGACTAGTTTCTGAAATTATGGAATCAAATGGTTCAAGTTCAATGGCATCAGTTTGTGGTGGATGTATGGCGATGCTTGATGCTGGTGTTCCATTAAAATCTCATGTTGCCGGTATAGCTATGGGTTTAATTAAAGAAGACAATCGAGTTGCAATCCTTACAGATATTTTAGGTGATGAAGATCATTTGGGTGATATGGACTTTAAAGTTGCTGGATCAGAGAATGGTATCACAGCTCTTCAAATGGATATTAAAATTGATGGCATCACGACTGAAATTATGCAGGTTGCTCTTAAACAAGCCAAAGAGGGAAGAGAACATATTCTTGGTTTGATGAAAAAGGCTCTAAAATCTAGCAGAACTGAGTTATCAAAGTATGCACCTAGGATCATGACCTTAAATATTCATCCAGATAAAATTCGAGACGTGATCGGCAAGGGTGGAGCAGTTATTAAAGCTTTAACTGAAGAAACTAATACTACCATTGATATTACAGACGATGGTTTAGTGAAGGTGGCATGTACTTCAGGTGAAGAAGGTCAGCGAGCTATTGATAGGATTAAAGAAATCACAGCTGATGTGGAAGTTGATCAAATCTATGATGGTAAAGTTGTTAAAATTTTAGACTTTGGTGCAATTGTTCAACTCATTCCTGGAAAAGATGGATTATTGCATATCTCACAAATTGCTCACGAGCGTGTGAAATCTGTAAAAGATCATTTATCTGAGGGGGATGAAGTTAAGGTAAAAGTGATTGAGGTTGATCAAAAAGGTAAGGTGAGGGTTAGTGCAAAGGCGCTAATTGAGAAACCAGAAGAACCTGCTGAATCTGAAGCTGAAGAAGAATAAAAAAGGGGCTGAAAAGCCCCTTTTTTTTATCTATTACTTTTTATTTTGCCATCTGCTTTTCTCTAATTTCATCCAGAGTTTTACAGTCAATACATAAAGTAGCGGTTGGTCTGGCTTGGAGTCGATTCAGACCAATTTCTTCGCCACACTGTTCACAGTAACCATAATCATCATTATCAATATTTCTTATAGTCTGTTCAATTTTTTTAATGAGCTTTCTTTCTCTGTCACGGTTACGAAGTTCGAGTGCCATATCTGATTCTTGACTAGCTCGATCATTCGGGTCTGCGTATGCAGTCAATTCATCTTGCATGTGCGAAACTGTCTTATCAATATCATGACTTAATTCTTTCTTCCAATCAGCTAATATGTCTTTGAAATGCTTCATTTGATTTTTACTCATGTAGCTTTCATTAGCTCTACCTGAATATTTTTTAAAGGTTTTATTACCACCAACCACTGCTTTCTTAGCTGCAGGTTTAGCCACTGCTTTCTTAGCCACTGCTTTCTTAGCTACAGGTTTAGCCACTGCTTTCTTAGCTGCAGGTTTAGCCACTGCTTTCTTAGCCACTGCTTTCTTAGCTACAGGTTTAGCCACTGCTTTCTTAGCCACTGCTTTCTTAGCTACAGGTTTAGCCACTGCTTTCTTAGCTGCAGGTTTAGCCACTGCTTTCTTAGCTACAGGTTTAGCCACTGCTTTCTTAGCTGCAGGTTTAGCCACTGCTTTCTTAGCTGCAGGTTTAGCCACTGCTTTCTTAGCAACCTCAACAGCTTTTGCAAAAATTGACTTTTTCTCTGCCATGTATTTTCCTTTTCAAATGAACCGCGAAAGTGTACTCTATTTTCGCTAAAAAAAATAGCTATATACTATTTTTTTGAGCATCCAGAGTATTGCTCATCAGTGTAGCTACCGTCATTGGGCCGACTCCACCTGGGACTGGGGTTATGAATGAGGCATTATTTTTAGCCACTTCAAATTCAACATCACCAATAAGTTTGTCACCCACTCGATTAATACCAATATCAATGACAACCGCACCCTTTTTGATCCAAGAGCCCTTGACCATTTCTGGCCTTCCAACCGCTGCAACAACGATATCCGCATTGTAAACTTTGTCCTGAATATTTTGTGTTTTGCTATGACACTGGGTCACCGTTGCGCCAGCTAGCAGAAGTTCAAAAGCCATTGGCCGCCCAACATGATTTGATGCTCCAACTACTACAGCATCTTTACCTGATACTTCTATTTCCATTGCTTTCAGCATTTTAATGACACCATAAGGTGTGCATGAACGAAACTTTGGTTGACGCATGGCTAATAATCCCAAGTTGATCGGATGGAATCCATCAACATCCTTGTTTGGAGAAATAAGATCAAGAATTCGATCTTCATCCAATGGATCAGGTAATGGTGATTGAACGAGAATACCATCCACACCTGGGTCATTATTTAAATCATCAATTAATTTCTCTAATTCACTCTGAGTTGTTGTGGCAGGGAGGTCATAAAATAAGGATTTAATGCCAACTTTTTCACATGCCTTTCTTTTGTTATTAACATATACAGTTGATGCAGGATCATCCCCTACGAGAACGACGGCAAGCGCTGGATTTCTAATGCCATCATGTTGTCTTTTGGCTATTTCTTTCTTTAATTCTTCCAGAAGATTATTGGCAATAAGTTTTCCATCAATTAGTTGAGCTGACATAAATCCTCCATCAAATTGATTGATTATATATAAATACCTTTAATTTTTCCATTTTGGGATTTACCATTTGACCAAATAACCAAATTGCGCTATATTTGCGCGTTCGGGGTGTAGCGTAGCCTGGTAGCGCGCCTGCTTTGGGAGCAGGATGTCGGGAGTTCGAATCTCTCCACCCCGACCATTTTTACACATACTTTTAGAGTATACTTGTAGCAAGCTTTATTATTACGTTAAGCTGCCCGTAGCTCAACTGGATAGAGCAACGGCCTTCTAAGCCGTAGGTTACAGGTTCGATTCCTGTCGGGCAGGCCAATTTCATTGGTGGCTGTAGCTCAGTTGGTAGAGTCCAGGATTGTGATTCCTGTTGTCGTGGGTTCGAACCCCATCAGCCACCCCAAATTCTAGTTTATAATCGAATCATTAATGAAGATATCAATCTTAATTCTATTTTTTATGATTACTAGTTGTAAAACTATTAGTCATATATCAAAAAATAAAATTGATTTTGAAAGATATGCAGATACAGGAAATATTTCTTCATTTGAAGTTCTGGAAAATTTTGAAAGTTATAGACCAGCAACTTGTTCAGATATGTCTAGAAATCCATTTATGACTAACAGGTATGAATTTAAAATAAATGAATGACAAAGATTTAGAAAGATATGGAAGACATATTCTACTCCCTGAAATTGACTACGAGGGTCAACAAAAGCTTTTAGACAGTCATGTCTTAGTGGTTGGATTAGGGGGTCTCGGATCACCAGCATCTATTTATCTCGCCTCGTCTGGTATTGGTGAGTTAACCTTATGTGACTTTGATAATGTTGAATTATCAAATTTACAAAGGCAAATAGTACATGCAGAGCGAAATCTTAAAACTAACAAAGCACATTCGGCTAAAAATTTTTTAACATCTATAAATTCAAATATCAATATTAATGTTGTCGACAAAAAATTAAGTGAAAACGAATTTGATTTATATATAAAAAATAAATCCGTGGATGTAATACTGGATTGTTCTGATAATTTTCAAACTAGATATAGTGTAAATAAAGTAGCCTTTAAAAATAAAATACCTCTTATCTCTGGTTCAGCCATTCGATTCGAAGGTCAGCTTGCTATTTTTGATTTTAGGGATAACAGTTCAGCTTGCTATGAATGTTTGTTTCCTGACAATGGCGAAGAAAATGAATTGAGATGCGCTGATCATGGAATACTTGCACCAGTGGTTGGTATTATTGGCGTAATGCAATCTCTAGAAACAATTAAAGTGCTATTAAATCTCAGCCCTGTTAAAAATAAGCTAAAGATCTTTGATGGGAAAAGTAACGAATGGAAAACAATCGCATTTAAAAAAGATAAAGAATGTGTAATCTGTTCATCTTCATCCGATCAATCCTAAAAGCATCATGATAAAATAATGCTCTTATGCAAGAATTAGAAAAATCTTTTAATCCATCATCTATAGAGTCCAAGTGGTATGCATTCTGGGAGCAGCAGGGTTATTATCAATGTGGATTGGATGAAGAAAAAAAAGATAATTTTTCAATTTTATTACCACCTCCCAATGTAACTGGAACACTTCACATGGGGCATGGATTTAATCAAACATTAATGGATAGTTTGACAAGATACCATCGTATGAGAGGATCTAATACCTTGTGGCAGCCAGGCACAGATCATGCAGGCATAGCAACACAAATAGTTGTTGAAAGACAATTAGATCAACAAAATATCTCTCGACATGACTTAGGACGTGAAAAATTTATTGAGAAAGTTTGGGAATGGAAAGAGGAGTCCGGGGGTAAAATAACTCAACAAATGAGGAGGCTTGGCACCTCGCCTGACTGGAGTCGTGAAAGATTTACCATGGATGAAGGTTTGTCCAAAAGTGTTAATCAGGTCTTTGTAAAATTATATAATGACGGCCTAATCTATCGAGGCAAGCGTTTAGTTAACTGGGATGTAAAGTTACAAACCGCAGTATCTGATCTGGAAGTAATTCAAGAAGAAGAAAATGGTCATTTATGGCATATCGATTATCCTTTAGCTAATAATAAAGAAGAAAAATTAACCGTTGCAACAACAAGGCCAGAAACAATGCTTGGTGATGTAGCCGTGATGGTTCACCCAGATGACGACCGTTATAAAAAACTCATTGGCTCAAATGTAATCCTCCCTCTGATCGGCAGAGAGATCCCAATTATTGCTGATGAGTATGTTGATATGGAATTTGGAACAGGTGTTGTAAAAGTGACCCCTGCACATGACTTCAATGACTATGAAGTGGGTAAAAGACATTCTTTAGACATGATTAATATAATGAGCCTTGATGGTTTCATTAATGAAAATGGTGGTGAATTTAAAGGTTTAGAAAGATTTGAAGCGCGTAAAAAAATTGTTGAGAGACTTAAAGAACAACGCTATCTAAATAAGGTAGAAGATTACCGACTAAAAATTCCAAGGGGAGATAGAACCAATGTCGTCATAGAACCACTTCTTACAGACCAATGGTTTGTGGCGATGAGTAAAAAAGTAAATCAAAGTCCAAGTATCGCGGAAGAGGCATTAAATGTTGTAAAAAATGGTGAGGTAAAGTTTTACCCTGATAATTGGAAGAATACCTACAACCAGTGGTTAGAAAATATTCAAGATTGGTGTATCTCCCGACAACTCTGGTGGGGCCATCAAATACCCGCTTGGTATGGACCTAATGATGAGATCATTGTTGCTCATGACAAAGAAGAAGCCCAAAAAATAGCTACTGAAAAAGGCATTGATCCAAAAAATCTACAGCAAGATAATGATGTGCTTGATACATGGTTTTCATCTGCCTTGTGGCCATTTTCGACATTAGATTGGACCCCTGAATATCCAAGCGTTTCTAATCCTGTGATTGATAAATATTTGCCTTCATCTGTTCTGGTAACAGGGTTTGACATTATTTTCTTCTGGGTAGCACGAATGGTCATGCTAACGAAATACATTACTGGAAAAATTCCTTTTAAACATGTTTACGTGCATGGGCTGATTCGTGATTCAGAAGGTCAAAAGATGAGTAAGTCGAAAGGTAATGTTCTTGATCCTATCGATTTAATTGATGGAATTGATCTAACAAAATTAATTGATAAAAGAACCTATGGATTAATGAATCCAAAACAAAAAGAATCAATCGCCAAACGTACTAAAAAAGAATTTCCTGATGGAATATTAGCTTATGGAACGGATGCACTACGATTCACTTTTGCCAGCTTAGCGTCACCAGGCCGAGATATAAAATTTGATCTAAATCGTTGTGAAGGGTATCGAAATTTTTGTAACAAGATTTGGAATGCCTCTAGGTTTGTTTTAATGAACTGTCCAGATGATGATAATGGTTTTGAGCAATGCACAGACGGCTTCATGAATTTCTCTCAAGCTGACCGGTGGATCACATCAATTTTTCAAAATACATTAAAAAATATCGAGTCTAATTTTGAGAATTACCGTTTTGACTTAGCGGCTCAAGAAATGTACCAATTCATTTGGGATGAATATTGTGATTGGTACCTTGAAGTGGCGAAGGTGCAATTAAATAACTCTAATTCTGAAGCAACCATTCGAGGGACCAAAAGAACGTTGCTAGGGTTATTGGAAAATACTCTTAAAATGGTCCATCCTATGATGCCATTTATATCAGAAGAAATTTGGCAGATTATTTCTCAGAAAACGGGCACGCATTCTGAAACTATTATGTTGCAAAGCTATCCTCTATGTAGAGAGAAAAAAATTGATAAGGATGCGGAAGCATGGATGCAAACTCTAAAAAATATGGTGGAAGAGTGCAGAAAATTAAGAGGAGAGATGAACATTTCTCCTGCAGAAAAAGTACCACTTCTTATCATTGGCAATGCAGAAGCTATTCAGTCATATCAAGATTATTTAGTTCAGCTTGCTAAACTGGAGTCCATAACTGTCGTTGATAGTTTTGAAAAAATTGATGCTCCAGTTTCAATTGTGGGTGAATATAAATTGATGCTTAAAGTTGAAATTGATGTTGCCGTGGAAAAGCAAAGATTGCAAAAAGAAATAGATAAGTTAACGATAGAGTTGAAAAAAGCAGATGGTAAATTAGCAAATCAATCGTTTATAGAAAAGGCACCAGAGAGTGTGATAATTCAAGAAAAAGAGAGACAAAAAAAATTCTCGGAAGACTTACAAAAATTTAAAGAACAACTATCTAGATTAGACAGCTAGCCCTTTAATATCCGAATGATGAAGGTTTCATTTTCACGTCGATCATCAATAAACTCATGATCAGTATATTCACAAAAAGCCTTAAGATCTTTAACCGCATTTTTATCTGTAGCAATAATTTTTAAAATCTGACCTTTTTCAATATTGCTTAAAGCTTTTTTTGTAGAGAGAAGAGGCATTGGGCATTTCTGCCCAATGGCATCTAACTCTACTTCGTTGCGATTTTCACTCATTTATTGAATGGTTCCATATCACCAGGATTTCTTAACATCTTGTCAACTTCACCTAAATGTAATTCTTCATTGTAAATCATCTCTCTGGCATATTCCTCTAACATCACAGAATGGCCGTCAACCAGTTTCAGTAACTCTTTATATGAGTTCAAAGCTGACATCTCATGGTCTAAAGATTCTCTTAAGATATCACCGATATCATGGTTCTCAGTTTCTAATAAAGGGCCAATAGCAAGAGATGGATGTCCCCCAAGATTGGTAATTACCTCCCCAGCTTTATTTGCATGGTCAAGAGATTCAGTTGCTTGATCTCTAAGCCATGAAATGATTGGAATGCGACTATATCCATAAACCATTAAGCTGTAATGTGTATAGCGAACCACACCTGCCAGTTCTAATTCTAAGATTTTGTTAAGTGCATCAATTATTTTTTTGTTATCCATAATAAATCCCTAAGGTTAAAATTTAAGATGATTTAAACATAAAAATTAAATGGTTGCAGAAACAAGAATGATTGTTATTTAGATTCTTATTAGAAAACTAACAATATTAAGAATAGCCATTGCGATCATGGTCCAAAAGGTAAACTTCATTCCTTGAACCCGCTGTTTTAGATCCATGGTTTTTTTCAAAAATGATTTTGCATGGATAATCCTGCCATAGGTAAAACAAACACCAGCTATAAATACTAGTGAGAAGTGAATTTTATTTAATTCCATACATGCCATCATGATTAATCCAAGAGGGACATACTGACTAAAATTGGAATGGGCTGCAATGGCTTGCTCAAGCTCTTTATTTTTTGCAAATCCTATCGCAATTTTATTTTTACGTCGTATTTGAATGACATTTTTAGCTAAGTAGTAGTATAGAAAAAAGAGTATCGAACTAAATAAGGCAGTTACTGGAATCATGATAAGTCTCTAAAAGATAATGAGTAGAGTAGATTATATTCAAATATGGTTTTATTACAACAAAGCTGCTCCGTAAACTCCAGCAGAGTCTCCAAGCTTATTCATGACAATTGGTGTTTTGAAAGATCCAGAAAAAACATACCTTTGAATTTCCTCAATACCTTGGCTATAAAGTCTTGTTAGGTTAGATAGTCCTCCACCTAAAACAATTATATCTGGGTCAATACTATTAATGATATTGGCAACGGATCTTCCAAAATTATTCAAAAACTCATCAAAAATTTTAATTTCTAATTCATTCTTATTTTTTTTGTTCAGAAACTCTTTAGCAGAATAATTAATGCCATGATTTTTTAATTGTGTTTCTAAACCGCCACCTGATATGTAGGTTTCTACACATCCTCTTTTGCCACAATAACATTCATTGCCATCTGGATATAAGACGGAGTGGCCCCATTCACCAGATATCAAATTTGGACCCAGACGAATTTGATTGTTAAACACAAAACCACCACCGCAACCTGTCCCCATAATAATTCCAAATACCAGCTCATGGCCTTTGCCAGCTCCTAGGGTTGCTTCGGCTAAAGCGAAACAATTCGCATCATTTTCGATTTCGACAGAGTGATTAAGTTTTTCTTCAATCATTGAGTGTAAGGCGGTGCCATTAAGGCATAAGGTGTTTGAATTCCTCAGCAACTTTGTGTCAGGTGCAATAGAGCCGGGAGTGCAAATACCGACTGTAAAGTCATCTGATCCAACCACATCCAATGCTTGAGTATAAATTTTTGATATTTGGTTGAGGATATGATCAGGACCTTGTTCCGCCTCAGTTGGAATACGATCTCTAAATATAGGTAATTCATCCTTCAGTACAATCGTTTCAATTTTTGTACCACCAAGATCAATCCCGATATTAAACTTTTCTCCCATCAAAAAAATATATTTTTAAATTAAAGTTTGGTCAAGTTTTTGTTAGTATTGTTTTATGGATTATGTATATCAATTAATAGCTTTAATCTTTTTTTTCTTTATTTTCAAACACTCATGGGATGGCTACAAAGAATTTAAAGTTGCCAATGATGAGAGAAAATCTGAAATTAAAAGAATGTGGCTACTCTTTTTAGTTATCGCAATTATTTTTATCTATATCTTTTTTAGTGATAAATAATTAATTTCTTTCTTTATAAAATTTAAAGTGAATGGATCATATGATGATTAAGTGGATAAGTACGGCACTAGTATTAACAGGAATTCTTCTAACCAATTTAAATATTTATCCGCTAAATATTTATTTTCATGGTGTAGGAGTAATTGGATGGACGATAGCAGGTTTTCTTTTTAAAGATAAAGCAATTCTTGTCAATTTTGGCTTGCAGATCCCTTTATTTGCACTTGGTTTTTTTAAAACAATAATTTAGATAATTATTTTTGTATTCAAGAGAGATTGATAGAGTAAAAAAAGAGTGGTGGCCAGAGACAGAATCGAACTGTCGACACGAGGATTTTCAGTCCACTGCTCTACCAACTGAGCTATCTGGCCAAATTTGAACGTGAAATTATATCAAATAATGATAATGAAAGGCTAACTTCTTTGTATGAATTTTGAGAAATAGTTTCTGAGATCAAGTTGATATAAATAATAGACAATTGATCCGTATACTAGGTTGGGTATCAAATAAGCAGGGAAATAATTCCAACCATACTGAATTGATGTGAAGAATGAAGGACTTCCAAACCTATCGGAGAACATGTAGTAGGTATTTGTTGAGATGATAAAAGCGAGTGTTGTGCTAACAAAAGCTACCACAAAAAATGTATTGAATTTAATATCGTAATTTTTAATTAACTTACCAGCGAAGAACATTACAAAGTATGTAGGAATCAGGCCCCAATATCCATCAGTTAAACAAAATGCCAAGCTGTTATCAAAAAAACCAGAACCAAAATCAATAACTGCACTAAGAATAAAAAATACGCAAAAAAGTAAGATAGAAGGTATCAATAAACCTAAACATAAAAAGATAATTAAACTAGCATCAGGAATTGAAAACTCAGTTAAAAAATGACTACCCCGTGTGAGAAACATCAAAAAAATTAAAAAACTAACCAAAAGTAGATTATTTTTACTAAATGCTTGCATCATATTTCAACTTCCATTCCGATAAACCATGTTCTTCTAAAATTAAACGGGTATATTGCACCATAGGTATCATCCGTATATGTTCTTATACCATTTTTTTGATTAAAAATATTATTAATTGAGGCAAAAATACTCATTGATGAAAATTGAGTAATGTTTTTCAAGCTATATTTAACGAATGCATTGGTTGATTCATAAGATGGGGACATCATATTAGCGTTATTGTTAAAATCATCAAAAATATAACTCCTATCTCGCCATACATGATTAACTGAGGCGTTCCAATTATCATAATCATAGTGGATTGCTAAATTAATTGAGTTTTTTGGAACACCTGGTAATAATTTTCCACTTGGGAATGTTGTGCTGTCTGCATCATTTAAAATTTTAGCAATTGTATAGCTGTAGTTAAATTTAAGATTAAATTTATCATTAAGTTTGCGCATTAAAAAAACTTCATAACCATATTTATTAGTGCGATCGATATTCTCATTCTGATAACTCGTCGGGTTATAAACAATTTCATTCTCCAGATCAGCATAAAATGTACTAATCTTTAATTTTTGTTTCGGATCAATATAATTTAAGCCCAAATTAATTGTCCTACTTTGCATCGGTTTAATATTTGGATTTAAGGTATCGTAGTTCCCGGTTCCAAAGTTATAAGGAAGCATGCGGTCAATATCTTGTGATTGCATGCTTTTGGAAAAATTAGAAAATAAGTTAACTTGATTATTCAGAATGTAATTTAACCCAGTTTCAAACATAGATAGACGGTCAGATTGATCAGTGTTAATGCTAGTGTTATTGAATTTGGTGATTACTCTCTCTGTTCTTGCCCCATAAGTAACGGTCATTTTATTATTATCATCAAGAGAATGTTTTGCTTGTAAGTAGATTGCCTCATTTTGTTTGTTGGCTTGGTTGACTAGAGTTTGTGAGTTGCGATATGCGTTTAATTCTCTTTCGCTGATAGACATTCCAGATGTTAAATTAAAACCTTTACCGGAGTAATCAAGCTCAAGTCCATTAACAATTGCGCTTGTTTTTCTTAAGTTAGTCGCGTAGTCCCTGGCATCATATTTCTTTCTTTGTCCTTGGTGATAGACTTTGACTGAAAAGTTATCTGAAAAATGGGTTATGTAGTCTAGTCCCCAGATATCATCGTTGTAATCGAACTCGTTATACTGTCCTCCGCTGCGAGACGGGTCTTTATTAAACTGAAGCCTGGTTAGGGCTGCTGGAAAAAGAGAGTTAGATTCTGTATTGGAGTATTTGAAATTAATCTGAGAATAATTATCTGGTTCATAGCTTAATTTAATTGTTTGATTGCTCGACTTACTCTTGTCTTTGTTACCTCTTGAATCTTTTTGACTATAACCGTCATTACTCTCGTAACTTGATGAAAAAGAAATAGAAAAGTTATCAATTTTTTTCCCGGTATTAAACGAGTGGTTTTTTTGACCATAATTGCCATACGCAGATGAGATCCGTGTTTTATTGTGATTTTTGGTATAGATATTTATTGATCCAGCATTAGAGCCATCTCCATGAACAACGGAGCCACTGCCTTTTAGAATTTCAATACGATCAATGTCGTTTGTATTAATGGTCCCTAAAAAACTAGGAGCCATGTCAATGTTGTTAATTCGATATCCATCCACATTGATTACGATATTTTGGAATCCATTTTCTAATCCATATCCTCTCATATCAATTGATGGAGCAGCCTTGTTCCCTGAGTAGGATGAAACATTAAGCGAGGACTTATTAGATAAAAAATCAAATAAATTATTGGTCCCAGAATTAATAATTTCTTGGTGATCATAGACCTCAACATGATGAGCAGAATTACTTTCTGAGGTATAGAATTTATTTGAATAAACAATAACTTCATCCGTATTTAGGCTCTCAGAATAAATTACTGAAGAGTAAAGGCCAAAACAGATAAAAGAGACAAGAATTCTAAAGCAGTTCAAAAGCCCTCCCAGACTCAAATCATGATGATTAAGCGTCGATAGGAAGCTTAATACTCACCCGTATAAAAAAGATTGGCCGGTATCCGGACTCAAGAGACAAAATATAACGTCTTCCCAAGAAAATCTCAGTGACATGTTGTCATATCCACACTCTTTGACCGTTGCGGGGGCAGCATTGGATTTTCACCAATTTCCCGATTATGCCTATATCTAGGCCACCAACAAGCTTGACTATATCATAAGAAAGACTACAATCGCAGAATGGTTTTAAGAAAAATTGCAATTTTCGCATTAATTATCCTTGCATTTATGCAGTGGACATCTTTGCAACATGACATCGATCATATGCAAGAAGCGATTTATATGGCTCACTGCACGGATGAGTCAAAAGAGGATAGTAAGGAGCTTAACCATTGTGAACATTGTAATATCTTTAATCATTTTGCCTATGTGATTTCAAATGATGATCACACCCTATTTAACAAACAGTTAAACTCAACTTTAAACGATAGCTATAGAATATTTGCTTTCACGCATTTCTATAGCATCAATTCCGTGAGGGGCCCGCCACAAATCTCTTAAATAAATTATTACAAAATTTTTTAGGAGAAAAAAATGCATTACAAAAATATTCTTTTGAGCGTATTTGCTGTATTAATATTTCAGACTTTCGCTCATGCAGAAGAACAAATAGATTTACCAGTAACACCTGTTACAGCTAACCCTCTAGGAGTTAGTTCAGATGAATTCGTCATTCCATTCTCAGTCCTTAATGGTAGGGAATTGGATGTCCAGAGAGGAAATAACCTTGCCGAAACGTTAGAAAATACCCCAGGGGTTTCTTTTTCAAACTGGGGTCCCTTGGTAGGAAGGCCCGTAATTCGTGGTATGGACGGAGATCGAATCCGTATTATGAGGAATGGAATTAATTCTATTGACGTGTCATCATTTAGTACGGATCATGCTGTCCCCATTGACCCTCTTGTTATTGAACAAATTGATATCATTCGTGGACCCGCAACTGTTCTGTATGGGGGTGGAACCATCGGTGGGGTAGTAAACGCGATAGACCATCGCATACCAAGGCAAAAAATTTCTGGGGCAACCGGTCGAGCAGTGACCCGATTCGGTGGTGCAAACAGTGAACGCAGCTCTGCAGTGGTAGGTGATATTGGTATTGGAAATTTTGTTATTCATCTCGACGCTTATACCAGAAAAACAGGTAATCTCAGCTTACCGGGCTATTCAGTATCCAGCAGATTGGCACGTTCTGATTCAGAGGTTAGTCGAAATTCATATGGTAAAAAAGGCCAATTAAGAAATTCGGGTTCCGATTCTGATGGCGGCGCGTTGGGTGCATCATATTTCTTTGATAAAGGTTATATCGGTATGTCTTATGCGAAGCATGATAGTGAAATTGGGAATCCACTTACAACCACAGGGTTTTTTGATCAGGAAACTAGTCGTTGGGATCTGCATTCCGAATTTCATGATATTGATATTTTTGATTTTTTTAACCACTTTAAGTTTAAGATGGCCCACACCGACTATAAGCATGACGAACACCATGAACCGGGTGAAATTGAGGCAACATTTGAAAATCGTGGCTTGGATGGAACTTTGGAATTAGGCCATCATGCTATTGCTGGCATGAGCGGTGTGGTGGGTTTACACTTTGAAAACTCAACCTTCAAGCAACCCAATGGAGTTCTGTTGCCGACTGCTAATACTGATTCACAATCTGTGTATGTGTATGAAGAGCTTCCGATCGATGAACATAAACTTACCTTAGGATTTAGACGAGGTAATCATGATGTAAAACGAAATGCTTTTACAGGTGATGGAGGGTGTAGCGTAACTTACACAGACTCAGTTGATTGTGCAGGATCAGGTGGAACCGAGGATGATCAAGCATTCGGAGAAACCGAAAAAACATTTCAGACTAATAATGCTGCTATCGGGGGTGTTTATAAGATTAACCAAAATTGGTCTGTCAATTCTAATGTGGCACATTCTGAAAGAGCACCAGCATTTTTTGAACTATTTCCTTACGGTGCTCATCATGCAACTGAGCAAGTCCACAAAGGGAATGAAAACCTTAACACCGAGTTATCCAATACGATTGATTTTAAAGTTAAGTGGAAAAATAATGGACACTTCTTTAGCGTTGGTCCTTATTACACGAAATTTAATCGCTTTATAGGGTTATTTGATACAGGGGACGACCTCTATCACCTGCATGAGGGAGAGGAAGATGCTGAAGCAATGAGTGTATTTCAGTATCGTTCGGTTGGAGCAACATTTAAAGGGTTAGAGTTTGATGGTAACTATCAAATCAATGACCAGTTTAATTTTTCTTATAAGGGGGATTATGTCCGAGCTGAACAGGACAACGGAGATGATTTACCGAGGATTTCACCACTTCGATTGGGCGCGGGTGTTTCTTATGAAAAAAATCGATGGTTTGCAAGGTTGGATGTTTTAAGAGCATTTGCTCAAGATAATATTGCTGCCAATGAATTAAAAACTGATGGGTACACTAATTTGACAGCTTATGCAGCATATCAATTTCCGATTGAATATAATCTGCAGTTCTTTGTGAAAGGCCATAACTTGCTTGATCAAGAGATACGTGATCATGCTTCTTTCATGAAGGATAAGTTTTTAAGACCAGGCCGGTCAGTTCTATTCGGATTGAGTGGAGAATTTTAGTAAAAAATAATGACTAACCAAACCGCAAAGAGATTAACTAGACTAAGAAAAACAGCGGCGCTGCCAATGTCTTTAGCCCTCTTTGCGAGTTTGTGTTTTTCTAAACTAATACGATCAACGGTCGCCTCGATTGCAGAGTTTAATAGCTCAACAATAAGAACAAGCAAAGTAGAAAAAATCAGCAACACCAGTTCAATGGCGTTGGTTGATAAATAAATGGCAAGGGGAACCAGAATCAGAGTCATTAGCACTTCTTGTCTGAAGGCATCCTCTTTCTTGAAAGCAACTTTAAATCCTGCAAATGAGTAACCAATGGCATTGATGAGTCTTTTAATGCCTGTCTTTCCTTTAAAAGGACTTTCCATGTTATCCCTCCCTTGATAAAATTTGCACTCATTATAAATGAATGTGAGAAAAAAATGGCAAGACTTGTAAACTGTGTAAAGTTAGGTAAAGAAGCAGAAGGATTAGATTTCCCTCCATACCCTGGTGAATTGGGAAAAAAGATTTTTGAAAATGTCTCTAAAGAGGCCTGGGCTGAATGGTTAAAACACCAAACCATGTTGGTGAATGAAAATCGCCTAAGCTTAATTGATCCAGAGGCAAGAAAATATTTAACCCAACAAACCGAAAATTACTTTTTTGGTTCTGGCGCAGACCAGGCTGAGGGTTATGTCCCTCCAAAAGAATAAATCAGGCTTACTTAAGACTTTAGTTCTTTTTTTATCTCTTTCGTTGAAAGATGACGAACGTCGGAACCTTTGACCCAGTAAACTATATGCTCTGAAATATTTTCTGCATGGTCTCCGATTCTTTCAATTGCCTTGGCAACGTAAATTATCTCAAGTGCAGTTGAAATCTTTCTAGGGTCTTCCATCATCAAGGTAAGTTGACTACGCATACAAGATTGGTAGATTTCGTCCACTGATTGATCATCTTTAATAATTGATAAGATCGCATCCGGATCCATTCTTGTAAAAGAGTCTAATGTAGTGTGCAGCATTTCGGATACTAATTTCTGCATGGACTTAATATTAGTCAAGCTCGGTTTAGACATGCGATCATTTTCAAAGATACGTTTTGCAGCCCTCGCAATTTTAGCTGCCTCATCACCAATACGTTCTAGATCGGTAGTTATTTTTTGTACAGTTAGAACAAACCTAAGATCTGCCGCCACCGGAGTTCTTTTCACCAAAACTAATTCACAGTTCTCATCAATGCTGGTTTGAAGATCGTTAACGTCTTCATCCCTATTAATAATTTTATCTATTAATTTTGAATCAGCATCCTTTAAACATGTGATGGCATCTTTAATCTGCTCTTCAACAATTCCACCCATCTCCATGACCTGAGCACGAAGACCTTCAAGCTCCTTGTCGAATTTTGAATATGTGTGAATTGCCATGTGTATTCCTTTAAAAATTATCTTATAAATTAAATAATACTATTTTTTTATTGTTTTCACACCCTCTGAGGTCGCTAACAGAAGCGTATTTGCTGGCCGTGCTGCAAATAGTCCATTAGTCACCACGCCCACAATCTGGTTAATTTTTGCTTCCATTGCAATCGGATCAGAAATCACGAGATTGTGCACATCAAGAATGACATTGCCATTGTCGGTTGTAAAATCTCTGAGCACTGGATTACCGCCAAGCTTAGCCAATTCTCTGGCAACATAGCTTCTTGCCATGGGGAGAACTTCAACTGGCAGAGGAAACTTACCAAGCACATCCACATACTTAGATTCATCACAAATGCAAATGAAGTCTTTGGCATTTGCTGCAACAATTTTTTCTCTTGTTAATGCGCCACCGCCACCTTTTAACATGTGCATGTGTTCAGTAATTTCATCCGCACCATCGACATATATTTCCATGCCATCTACACTATTTAAATCGAAAACCTGAATGCCATGGTCTTTTAATCTATTGGCTGTGGCCTCACTACTGGCAACTGCGCCATCAATCTTGTGCTTCACCTTTGCTAGTTCATCAATAAAATAATTTGCTGTTGATCCAGTACCTACACCAATAATTCCAGATTCAACATACTCTACTGCTGCCTTTGCCACTTGTTGCTTTAATTCATCTTGCGTGAACGCCATTCTCTTCCCTTCAATGTATCTTAAAGATTATATTAAAAATTTTGATTACAATGATACACCTCTGTAGAATGAAATTAAAATACTAAAGATATATGACAGTAGTATGAAAATAGATTTAAAACAGCTAAAAAAATCCATTGATCGCGTAAATAATTACAACGTGGTCAAAAAAACACCCCTTCAAAAGTTAGATCAACTTTCTCAGCGATTTGATAATCATATTTTTGTGAAACGAGAAGATCTGCAGCTAATCCACTCGTTTAAAATCCGTGGTGCCATGAATAGATTTTCTAAGCTAACTAAAAAAAATCTTAGTAACGGAGTCATTGCTGCTTCAGCAGGAAACCATGCCCAAGGAGTGGCGTTAAGTGCAAAAAAAATAAAGTGTCGTGCCGTGATTGTCATGCCGGAAATTACTCCTTTAATTAAAGTAGAGGCCGTCAAGAGTCATGGAGCTGAAGTGGTATTGCACGGCGATAATTTTGCTGCTGCTATGGCACATGCCTTTGAATTAGCAGAAGCAGAAAAATTAACATTTCTGCATCCCTATGATGATCTAGATGTCATTGCCGGACAGGGCACTATTGGCAAAGAAATCCTTGATCAATTTAATAAACCGATTCATGCCATATTTTGTTGTGTTGGTGGAGGGGGCTTGGTATCTGGTGTTGCGGCTTACATCAAATCAGTTAATCCAAAGATCAAGGTCATTGGAGTGGAAGCCAAGGGAGCTGAGGCAATGACCAAATCTCTAAAAGCAAACAAAAGAGTTAACTTAAAACAAGTAGCCTTGTTTGCAGAGGGCGCTGCTGTCAAGCAAGTGGGAGAGCATAACTTTGAATTATGTAAACAACTTGTTGATGAAATGATTGTTGTAGATAACGATTCAATCTGTGCAGCAATTAAAGATATGTTTGAAGATACACGCACTGTTCTTGAGCCAGCTGGGGCACTAGCTTTAGCAGGGATGAAACAGTATATAGAAAAAAATAATATCTCAAATGAAAATATGATTGGTATCGCGTCTGGGGCGAATATGAATTTTGATCGACTTCGTTTTGTTTCTGAACGAGCAGAGATTGGTGAGCAGAGGGAAGCGATCATTGCAGTGACAATTCCAGAAAAACCAGGTGCGTTTAAAAGTTTTTGTGAAAAGATTGGTAAGAGAAATATTACAGAGTTTAATTATCGTTACTCTAATAAGAAAAATGCTCAAATTTTTACTGGCATCAGTATCAGCGACCCCTCTGAAGTAAAATCAATCATTAATTCTTTGGGTGCCGCTGGATTAGAAGCCATTGACTTGACTGCTAATGAAATGGCGAAATTACATTTGAGACACCTGGTGGGTGGACGTGCACCGCAAGCAAAAAATGAATTAATTTACCGTTTTGAGTTTCCTGAACAGCCTGGCGCCTTGATGAATTTTTTAGATCACCTGAATAAGGGCTGGAACATTAGTCTATTTCATTACCGTAATCACGGAGCGGATACAGCTAGAGTGCTAGTAGGTATCCAAGTCCCCGCTAGACAAAAACAAACTTTTAAAAAGTTTTTGAGTCAATTAGGTTATCCGTATTGGGATGAATCAGAAAACCCTGGATATAGCCTTTTCCTGGGCAATTAACATATAGGAATATATCCTATTGAAATTTTTAATAATTTCACAAAGAATAATTTAAAAATTAAATTTAAATAAAGTTAGGAGATTGAATGAAGTATTTAGCAGCTTTTTTATTTGTAGCCTTAGTTTCATGTGGTGCACCTGAAACTCCTAAGGCATATGTCACATCACAAAAAGGAGGCATATCTGTTATTGATATTGAATCCAAACAGGTGATTAATGATATTGATATTCAATCTTCAGGTCCAAGAGGGATAGGTATATCTCAAGATGGAAAGTATCTGATTACAGCGAATAAAGGCGATGCCAATTTAAGTATCATCGACCGAGCAAGTGGCAAACTTGTTTCTCATGTTGAGGTTGGTAAGAATCCTGAATTCATCAGAGTGTTTGGGGATTTAGTATTTGTTTCTACGGAACCAGCATCATCCGGTAAACCGCCAGCACAAAATGATCATGCAGCGAAAGACGACGATGACGACGATGATGATGATAAGACGCCAGCGCAAATTGCTGTGGTGGATATTAAGAGTGGAAAAAAGCTGAGAGAGATTGAAGGTGGTCCAGAGACTGAGGGAATTGAATTCAATAAGGATGGCACACAGATTATCGTCACCAATGAAGCTGATAATACGGTAACTATTCATGACCTCCAATCAGGAGAGTTATTGAAAACTTTTGATGTGAAACCGTATGGCGACAGACCCAGAGGGATCAAGATGTCACCCAAGGGTAATATTTTTGTGTCAACCTTGGAGCATAGCGATAACTTTGTTGTTCTAGACCAAGAATACAATCACTTGCAAACCGTTGATACAGGCAAGAACCCTTACGGTGTAGCGTTTGATGCAACCGGCGATCGATTATTTGTTGCCTCAAGTAAATCTAAGCTTCTCGAAGTGTTTGAAACAGAAGGTTTCACGAAGCTAAAGGATATTCCGCTTGAGGGTAAGAGATGCTGGCACTTTACGTTTACACCAAATAATGATGAACTACTTTTAGCTTGTGGTAGATCTGATGAGCTCATCGTTGTTGATACGAATAGCCTTGAGGTCACGGGTTCAATTCCAGTATCCGGTATTCCATGGGGTGTCGTGACTTACCCAAAATCAATTGGAAGTCTTGACGACGTTAGATAGTATTAATTTGATTGATGTAGTTCCACTCATCTTCTGTTAAAGGGGTAATGGATAAACGGTTTCCCCTTTGCAGAATTTTCAACGTTTCTAATTGTTGATGCTGTCTCAATTCATTCAAGCTGACCAGAGGAATTTTTTTTACAAACGCAACATCGACATTGACCCATCTCGGATTATTTGGGTCTGACTTAGGGTCATGGTATTTGTGGCCTTCAATAAACTGCAATTTATCAGGATAGGCTAATTTGGATACCTTCATGATGCCAACAATGCCTGGTTCTTTACAGTTCGAGTGATAGAAAAAGGCCAGGTCTCCGATTTGCATATCGTCTCGCATGAAGTTTCGTGCTTGATAATTTCTTATGCCATACCAATCTATACTGCCGTCCCGTTCAAGATCGTCGATTGAGTAATCCGATGGTTCTGATTTCATGAGCCAATATTTCATTTATACTAATCCTAATTAATCTAATTATAATTTTAACGATGATGCAAAAGAATGTAAAAGGGACTAATCTGCAAGTTTGTAGCCTAAATCCAAAAACTGGTTTTTTAAGAAATGGTTTATGTGAACAATGTGACTCTGATCAGGGAAATCACACGGTCTGTGCAGAAGTAAGTGATGAATTTTTAATCTTCTCAAAAGCTTTAGGGAATGACTTATCTACAGCGCGACCAGAATTTCAATTTGCAGGTTTAAAGCCTGGGGACCGTTGGTGTTTATGCGCAAGCCGATGGCTTGAAGCTGCAGAAGCGGGTATGGCCCCACCAGTAATATTGGAAGCCACAAATGAAAAATGTCTTGAAATAATTGATATTGCTGATTTGGAATACCACAGCCTAAGATAAATTTGCTTTACTGTTGCCTAGACTAGCATCTAGAACCAAAGGTTCAGGTGGTAAAAGTCTATGATGCTTTAGGTTTGTTAACAAGAGCCCTTAAGAGGTTACCCAATTGTAACAATCTCACCACACCAGATGAACTTCAACCGATGCTAATGACTAGTTCAAAGAATATATAGCCTAAGCAACAGTAAAACAAACTTTATTAATGATTACTTAAAGCTTGGTCCAAAATTTTATCAAAATTGTTCAATTTTTCTTGGACTAATTTTAATTGAGTTAGATTTTCTGGATTGTTATTGGTTGATTCGTGAATGATATTTAAGGACGCCATCAGCAAAAGTCTATCAAATCCAGTCACTCCTGATTCTTTGAGTTGATCTATCTTTTGATTAAGATAGCTTGCTGATTGCAAAAGCGCTTCTTCTTCACCGTCGGGGCAGTTAATTTGGAAATCACGACCCAATATATTTATCTCAACAATCTTGCTCACAACAACTCCTCAGAAGGTATTTGTCCAAGTAGATTTTCTAATTTTTGTGAGGCCTCATAAATCTTTAAATTTAAGCTTTTGATGGTTTCATCTTGATTATGAATTTTATCTTTCAGAACCTTATTTTCTTCCTGTAAATCATTTAAAAGATTTACGATAGTCTTAAGCTTCTGTTCGATGATATCTAGGTCTTGTTTCATGTTTTTTACTATAAGTGATTATTGGTCTTCGATCAATCTATCTTTTTTTTGGATCTGGGATGGGCTTGATCATAAATTTTAGATAGATGCTGAAAATCTAGATGGGTATATATTTGTGTGGTAGAAATATTCGAATGCCCTAAAAGTTCTTGAACCGCCCTCAAGTCTTGACTCGATTGTAAAACATGGCTCGCAAAACTATGACGTAAAAGGTGGGGATGAATATTCTCTGGGATATTATTTTTTTGAGCCCAAAACTTCAGCCGGTATTGAATTGCACGTGCAGTTAATTTCTTTCCTTGTTGATTAAGGAACAAAAATTCAGCATCCACAAGCTTGTTTAATTTATTCCTTTGCAGAATCCATAAATCCAATGCCTCAATAGCTTTCCTGCCTAAGGGAACAATTCTAAATTTGTTTCCTTTACCTAATACCTTCAAAGTTTGTTCACTGGAATCAATATCGCTAAGATGTATATTAACTAGCTCAGACAATCTCAAACCCGAGGAGTAAAAAAATTCAAGAATCGCTCGATCTCTTGTATCAATGAAATTAGTTTGAGGAATGTTAATCAGATTAAATACTTGGTCAATGGAAAGCGTTTGGGGCAGCTTCTTCTGTGATTTCGGAGCTTTGATTCCTGATGTTGGATCATATTTCATTAGTTGTGATTTATTTAAAAATAAAAAACAACTCCTCCAGGAAGATAAAATTCGAGATAACGATTTTCCACTTAATCCAGATGCATGGAGTTTAGAAAGTGATAAACGAATGTCCTCAGAATTAAATTCTGTTAGTTTTTTATCATTGATTAGTATCAGTCGATTGATATCATTCTGATAATTTTTTATCGTGAGCTCACTTAATCTTTTTTCAAACTTTATATAGTTTAAAAACTGATCCAGTAATTCATTGCTCATAGATCAATTATGCCCTCAAAGACTATCGATGCATCTCCCTTTAAGAGAATATGGTTATCAGCAGAAGCTTGGGTATATATTGAGCCGCCTGGCATGTTAACTTTGACTAAAGAGTCTTCAACTTTTTTAAGATGAATTGCAGCAATGGAGGCAGCACAAGCACCGGAACCGCATCCAAGGGTTAAGCCTGAGCCACGTTCATACACAACTAATTTTATTTCGTTACTGTTGATAATTTCACAGAAACCGACATTTACACTATGTGGAAAAAGAGAGGATTTTTGAACACTTTTTCCAGTTCGAACGACATCAACATTTTTGAGATTATCAACAAAAAATACGATGTGGGGATTCCCCATATCAATATATATCCCTTGAATTTCTTCAGTGCCTTTTTTTGAAAATATCTCAAAAAATATTGATGGTTCATTTTTCATACCAATAGAATATGTTCCCATATCAACTGCAATCAGTTCATCGTCTTTGGTTAATGAAATTGAGCCATTAAGTGTTTCAGCTGTTATTGGATTTTTTGAGGATATCTTATGATGTTGGATGTACTCATAGAAACAACGAGCCCCATTTCCACAATGCTCTACCTCTGAGCCATCTGCGTTAAAGATTCGGTATTTATAGTCAAAAGCAGTTGGGTTGTCACTTTTTTCAATAATTAATAGCTGGTCAAAACCAATACCAAAATGACGATCTGCTAGCTTAGCTATTTGAGCTTGGTTGAGATTGTACGCTTGATCGATTTGATTAATGACGATGAAATCATTTCCTATCGCTTGCATTTTAGTAAACGGTATCTTCATGACTTGGGTAACTTATATCTTCTGTAATTCCATAAATATTGTTCAGGAGAAGTTTTTACAATTGTTTCAATATACGCATCAATTTTTTTTGTTGTGACTGAGCCCTTAAATTCAAATAATTCAATTTCAAAACCTGATCCCATTTTGAGCCGTCTCCCGATTGCAAAAATTATTGGGGCTTTAGTAAGTGTATGTAATTTTTGTACCAATGTCATGGTGTAAACTTTTTGATTAAAAAAACTAGACCACTCGCCATGACCCTCTGGAGGAACTTGGTCCGGAAGTATGCCAACCGCTTCACCATTTTTAAGTGCTTTAAGTATCTGTTTCATGCCTCCTAATTCAATATTCACGGGAGTCACAAAATTTTTGTTTCTGCCTTGGTATATCAGCTGATTAATCCATTTTCTCCCGGTTGGCTTATACATCACTTTAATAGGTGAAAAAAGCCCATAATATTGAGCGGTGATCTCAAAGGAGCCGATATGGGGCGTTAAAAAAATAATACCTTTATTGTTGGATTTTAATTTTTTAATAAGATCCCAATTTTTTGTTCTTACCACCAATCTTTTGATTCGTGTGTTAGATGCAAACCAGATACTAAATGACTCCATTAGAGCCATCCCGATATGCATTGCATTCGAGATAATCAAATTTTTTGTAGCAATTTTTCCGGAGACGATATGACTTTGGTTGATGTGCTTTACCGTCCGTTCACGAAATTTAGCATCTAATAAATACATCAGGAGACCTAGGAAGCAACCGAGGAGATGAATAGCAATCAGTGGAAGGGAAAAAAAGACTTTTAAAACTATATTCATCACTATTCAATAATAACCTTAATTCTGTTATTCTAGCGCGAATATTTAAAAATTTAGATTGAATAATATAACTATGAGTGATTATTTTTTTACCTCCGAATCGGTTTCAGAAGGCCATCCTGACAAGGTTGCTGATCAAATTTCAGATGCGATTTTAGATGCTATTTTGGAACAAGATCCAATGGCACGTGTGGCTGCCGAGACTTTGACAAATACTGGGCTAGTGTTGTTAGCTGGTGAAGTAACTACCAAGGCGCGCGTTGATTATATCAAGGTTGCTAGGGAAGTCATTAAAGATATTGGATACGATCATCCTGAAAAAGGAATTGACTACAACGGCTGCTCTGTTCTGGTAGCCTATGATGAACAGTCACCGGATATTGCTCAAGGGGTAGACCAAGCAAATGACGATCCCTTGGATCAAGGAGCTGGAGATCAGGGGTTGATGTTCGGTTATGCTTGTGATGAAACGGCATCTTTAATGCCACTGCCAATTTGGTTATCTCATCAACTAGTCAAAAAGCAGTCAGAGTTGAGAAAGTCAGGAAAGCTATCGTGGTTAAGGCCGGATGCAAAATCGCAAGTAACCTTAAAATATCAGAATAATACGCCCGTGGCGATAGATACAATTGTGTTATCAACGCAACACGATCCTGATATCTCACAAAAAGATATTCATGCAGCGGTTATTGAAGAGATTATCAAGCCAACACTTCCTAGTGATATTGATACAACTGCTACTAAATTTTTAATCAACCCAACTGGAAAATTTGTCATTGGTGGCCCCCAAGGAGATTGCGGTCTGACAGGTAGAAAGATTATTGTGGATACCTATGGAGGAGCAGCTCCCCATGGCGGAGGGGCCTTCTCAGGCAAAGATCCGTCAAAAGTTGACCGCTCTGCTGCATATGCCGCAAGATACGTTGCAAAAAATATCGTTGCCAATGGTCTCGCATCAAGATGTCTGGTGCAGTTATCTTATGCGATTGGGGTCGCACAGCCCACTTCGATTATGGTCGATACCTTTGGAACAGGAAAAGTTTCTAATGAGGAGATGGTTACAATCATAAGAGAGAATTTTGATTTAAGACCTAAAGGCATTGTTCAGATGTTAGACCTGTTGAGACCCATTTATAGAAAAACTGCAGCCTACGGTCATTTTGGCCGTGATGAAGACACTTTTTCTTGGGAAAAAACGGACAAAAAATTAACATAAACAACAACTTAACTTTTTAAATAATTTCAAGTATAATTTCATTTGTCGAGGAACGCTGCGAGATTCTTTCCCAGGCTCGACAATCTAAACTGCGTTCACCTAACCTTGCCAGACAAGGCTTCAGGTGAAGAAGCCAGCTGGTCACTATTAATTTTAAATTTAAAGGATAAATTTATGAATAACGTGACAGAATCTAACATCCAATTGGATCATGTTGTTGCAGATATTAATCTTGCTGATTTTGGTCGCAAGGAAATATCAATTGCTGAAAAAGAAATGCCAGGTCTTATGGCCATTCGTGAAGAATACAAAACATCCCAGCCTCTAAAGGGCGCCTTAATCACCGGCTCATTACACATGACGATTCAAACCGCAGTTTTAATTGAAACATTAGAGGCGCTTGGAGCAAGAGTTCGATGGGCTTCCTGCAATATTTATTCAACTCAAGATCATGCTGCGGCAGCCATTGCAAAAAATGGTACCCCTGTGTTTGCTTTTAAAGGGGAAAGTCTAGACGAGTATTGGGACTTCACGCATCGAATTTTTGAATGGCCTAGCGGTGAATACTCAAATATGATCCTGGATGATGGTGGAGATGCAACTTTATTGCTCCATTTAGGAGTGAAGGCAGAGCAAGATCAATCGGTTTTAGACAATCCACATAGTGAAGAAGAAACAGCACTATTTAAAGCAATTAAAAATAAGCTTGCTGAACATCCAACTTGGTACAGCGACAGAATTAAGCATATTAAGGGAGTTACTGAAGAAACGACTACGGGCGTGCATAGACTTTATCAAATGCATAAGGATGGCGAACTTGCTTTTCCAGCAATCAATGTTAATGATGCTGTGACCAAATCTAAATTTGATAATTTATATGGTTGTCGTGAGTCATTGGTGGATGCTATTAAAAGGGCAACCGATGTCATGATCGCTGGTAAAGTTGCGGTTGTTGCAGGTTATGGTGATGTTGGTAAAGGATCTGCACAAGCATTAAGAGCGTTATCGGCTCAGGTTTGGGTAACTGAAGTTGATCCGATTTGTGCCTTGCAGGCGGCTATGGAAGGTTATCGAGTTGTGACAATGGACTACGCAGCTGAGCACGCTGATATTTTTGTGACCGCGACTGGAAACTATAATGTGATCAATCATGATCATATGTCACGTATGAAAGATGAGGCTATTGTTTGCAATATTGGCCACTTTGATAATGAGATTGATGTTGCCAGCCTAGAACAATACACTTGGGAAGAAATTAAGCCTCAAGTGGACCATGTTATTTTCCCAGATGGTAAAAAAATAATTTTACTAGCTAAAGGAAGATTGGTTAACTTGGGTTGCGCAACAGGACATCCTAGTTATGTGATGAGTTCTTCTTTTGCCAATCAGACAATTGCGCAAATTGAGTTATTTAAAAATACTCAAAATTATCCAGTTAATGTGTATACGCTACCTAAGCATTTAGATGAGAAAGTTGCTGTGTTGCAATTAAAAACTCTTAATGTTCAGCTGAGTAAGTTAACTGAAGAGCAGGCTAAATATATTGGAGTCAATGTAGACGGCCCTTTCAAACCAGACCATTACAGGTACTAAATGAAATCAAGCTCATTTAGTTTTGAATTTTTTCCTCCTCGAACGAAAGAAGGGGAGGAAAAATTAAAGAGAACATTAAAGAACCTGTCAGAATTTAATCCTGAATTTTTTTCTGTAACATTTGGTGCGGGCGGCTCGACTAAAGATAAAACAATTGGTATTGTTCAATCCATCAAAGATGATGGTTACAATGCAGTCCCCCATATCTCATGCATCACTTCAACGAAAGATGAAGTGTTAGACCTCATCACAAGTTATAAAAATAAAGGTATCAATCGTTTAGTGGCGTTGAGAGGAGATAACCCATCGGGGATTGCCGGTTATGGGGATTTCCATCACGCTAGTGATTTAGTTGAATTTATTAGAACGAATACTGGCGACTATTTCCATTTGGACGTTGCAGCCTATCCTGAATTTCATCCCGAATCAGCAAATTCTACTGATGATCTCAAAAACTTTAAGACTAAGGTTGATGCAGGTGCAAATTCAGCAATCACTCAATTCTTTTTTAACGTGGACTCGTACTTTAAGTTTATTGAAGAGTGTGAACAGTTAAATATCAGTATTCCTATCGTTCCTGGAATTATGCCTATTTATAACATCAAGCAACTGTCAAGATTTGCTCAAACTTGTGGGGCTGAGATTCCCAGATGGCTTAAATATAAATTAGAATCCTATGGGGATGATATTGAGTCTCTGCGTGAATTTGGTATCGATTTCATTTCTGAATTATGTGAGACCCTTCAACAGTTTGGGGTAGACTCATTTCATTTCTATACACTCAATGAGTGCGGGATTGTTACAAAAGTATTGAAAAATATTTCTGATTAACTAGTGTACTACACCATTTTTTGGATTGAAGAGTGCATCTTCAACAAACAAGTATTCGTTCTCTCGACCAAAATGCCATAAAGTCATCATGACGATCCATTTTAATTCGTCAAGATTCACGTCAGTTTGATCAACAGCCATTGCTCGATCAATAATGATCTCTCTTTCCGCAGGCGATAAGATGGTTGCCTTTTCAAGGAAGATCAGGAAACCAATCCCTTCATTATTAATTTTTTCATACTCTCTCTTGGAGTAAATTCTTGATTTAAGACCTGATTCATTAATCCTTTTATCATTTATTTTTTCTGATAAAACTTTTAATGTGGCAAACCAATCTATAGCAAATTCTATCTCCTTATACTCAAATCCAGCCTCTTCTAATTCAGTTGTCATTTTTGATAAGTCAGAAACATTATGTTGGGATGAAAGGTAATTTTCAAATACGTAGACTAATAAATCAAACATATCTTTCTCCTAAATAAAAATTATTTGAATTAAAGAGTGAAAAAAAGTGGGTCTCTAAGAGAGTATAATATTGAAAATAAAACTTATAAGATATAAAACTATTCACTAACTTTAAATTTACAGTATTAAGAATAAAATGCAAGTAAAAATATGGCTTTATTAAAAATCTTAAAATACCCTGATCCAAGGCTTCATAAAATAGCTGAGATTGTAGAAGTTTTTGACGAATCAACAGAAAAACTAGTCAAAGATATGGCTGAAACCATGTATGAATCTAAAGGGATTGGCTTAGCAGCGACACAGGTTGATGTTCATCAAAGAATTATTGTGATTGATATTAGTGATGATAAAAGAGATTTATTAGTATTAATTAATCCCAAGTTAATAAAATTTGATGGGCAGCAAGAATATGATGAAGGATGTTTATCAGTTCCAGGTTTTTTTGAGACAGTAAAACGGTATGAAAATATTATAATTAGTTATCAAGACCTGAAAGGAAATTTAAAAACACTGGAAGCTGATGGCTTATTGTCAGTATGTATACAACACGAGATGGACCATCTCGTTGGTAAAGTCTTTGTCGAATATTTATCTCAATTAAAGCAGCAAAGAATAAAGAAAAAAATAAGTAAATTAAGTAGAGCTGGTTAATGTTAAAAATAGTATACGCAGGCACTCCAGAGTTCGCACTTCCATGCCTAAAAAAAATAAATGATTCAGATATGGAAATTATTGCTGTATTGACTCAACCTGATCGACCAGCAGGGAGGGGGATGAAAACAAAAGAGAGTCCCATCAAAAAATATGCAAAAGATAATCAATTATTATATTTCCAACCCGAAAAGATTGATGAGGAATTTACCAAGTCCATTGAAGAGTTAAGTCCGGATGTATTAATTGTCGCGGCCTATGGAATTATCCTGCCTAATTATTTTATTGATATATTTCCTAGGAAAGCTTATAACATTCATGCATCTATTCTCCCAAAATGGAGGGGAGCCGCCCCAATCCAAAGGGCAATAATGCATGGAGACAACCAGATTGGTGTAACCATTATGGAGGTCGTTGAAAAACTGGATGCCGGAAATATATTCTTAATAAAAAGTTTTGATAGAGATCCCAATAAAACATCTGGAGATTATTTTGAAATTCTTGCAAACGATGGTGCTGATTTAATGATGCAGCATCTAAATAATATTCAATTAGGCTTACCCATAGAATCAACAATACAAGTTGAGGAAGAAGTGACTTATGCTAAAAAAATAAGCAAAACTGAGGCTTATTTGAATTTAGAAAATAAGGCAGAAAATATTGTAAATAAAGTCATGGCCCTAAACCCATTTCCAGTATCAAGAATCTCTTTCAGGCAGAGAGAGGTAAAAATTTTTCATGCTGAATTAACCAATATTTCATCAATTGAAAATCAGCCAGGAAGCATTAATTTGTTAGAAGATTTATTAGTTGCTACAGGTGACTTTTATATCAAGATAAACTCTATTCAGATCAGTGGGGGGCAAATATTAACTGGTAAGGATTTTATTAAAAATTATCAATTAAAACCAGCTGAAAATTTCTCTAATGTATAAGGATTTAGTCCAAGCAGCAAAAATATTATCTGAGTTAATCAGTGGTAGAAAAATTGACACTTTATTTAATCGTTTTTTAAAAGAAGGAAATAACAAAAATTTTATCAAAGATATTGTTTATGGCGGTATTAGAGATTTCTATCTTAACGACTATATTTTGAAAAAATTTGTGAAAAAAGACATCAACGATCATTTAATTAAGTACCTGCTGATGAATACAATTTATCAAATTAACCATCAGTCAAAAGCTGAGTTTACAGTTGTTAATGAAGCTGTCAAAGCGGCAAAAAAAATAAATAATAATTTTTATAATTTGGTAAATGCTGTCCTTAGAAATTATTTAAGAGAAAAAAATAAACTTGTTACACCAGAAGAAATGTATATAAGGTATTCATATCCACAATGGTGGGTTAGCGATCTTATGAAAGAGTACCCTAATGACTATGAAGCTATCTTAGCAATTGGAAATACTAGAGCAACAACAGTCATTAGGATTAATCAAAGACAAATCTCTATCAATGACTATATAGATCTTTTAGAACAAGCGAATATTGATTATGAATTAACTCTGGAAGACAAATACATTCAAATAAGCAATGTAAAAGATATAACTATGTTGCCTGGATATGAGAGAGGTCATTTTTACGTCCAAGATCCAGCTGCACAATTAGCATGTGATTTTCTTGATATACAAAACGGTATGAATATTCTAGATTTATGCTCTGCTCCTGGTGGCAAAGCCACCCATGTTCTAGAGAGATTCGATGTTGACCTAGACTGCTATGATATATCAAAGGAAAGAATTAATCTTATCCGAAGCAATATGAAAAGATTACAATTAAAATCTAATATTATCGAGAAAATAGACATCAATAAACGATATGATCGGATATTGATTGATGCTCCATGCTCAGGGTCGGGGGTAGTCAGAAGAAATATTGATATAAAATTAATGCGTAAACAACAAGATATTGAAAAATTTAGCAATCAACAACTTCAGTTGCTTGAAGATGGCTGGAAAATTTTAAAAAGTGGCGGAAAATTACTTTATGTAACTTGTTCTATTTTTAAACATGAGAATGAAAATGTTGTAATGAAATTTCTATCAAAAAATAAGGATGCTGCAAGTCAAGATCTGAAAATTCCAAATGGTTTTAAATATCAAAATACACAACTCATTCCCAATAAATTTCATGATGGTTTATTTTTTAAAATCTTTTGTAAAAATTAGTCTTACTTGGATATTTTTTTTAAATATATCTTATGCAGACATTGTTATTGATGAACAAAATTTAGATTCGACCAAAATTAAATTTGTTTTAGATTACGAGTTAGATAATGATTTAAAAAAAATTATAGACAAAGGTATATCTATTCATATTTTAGAAACAATCACTGTAAAAAGAGAAAATAAATATTTCTTTGATAATGTTGTCTTCAAAAGAATTAAAAATTTTCGAATTGAATACCATCCTTTAATAAAAAAATTCTACTTTTTTGAAGAGAATGAAAACTTTTCATTTGCAGAACTCAATGAGCTAGTAAGTTATATCAACAAGCCTCGATACTTAACTTTAGAAAAAATTAATGATTCGAAAAATAAAGAACTCACAATAACCTGGGAGATTGATCAAAAAAATCTTCCAAAAAGCTTACAATTAAGTTTAAAAAAACCGAAATGGATGATAATAAAAAGTTTAAAACATAATTTATGAGATACCTGCTTACTTCAGCATTAGTAATAAGTTTATCGCTATTAGTGATTTTAATAAGATCGCTTTCAAATTCTGATTTTATCAGCAGCGAAACTTTTCAGTTACTTTTAAAAATAAATTTAGCATTTGTGGTTCTGCTATTTATATTTATTGCATTACAAGTTTATCGATTATTTAAGGAGGTTAAAAAAGAAGTCACCGGCAGCAGATTGACATTAAGGTTGGTCATTTCCTACAGCATCATGATTATAGTTCCACTGATGGTTCTGTATTTTGTTTCTGTGAATTTTTTAACTAAATCAATAGAGTCTTGGTTTAATGTTCGAGTTGAGTCGGCGTTAGAAAGTGGATTAAATATTGGTCAAAAGACGCTAGACATATTAAGAAAAGATGTTGAGTTGAAGTCAAGAAGTATCAGTTATTCATTATCAAATTCAAAAATTAAAGAATTTAACCCAGTTCTTTCGGATCTCACTGAAAAATTTGATATTTATGATGCAATGATAATCGATGAAGAAAATCGAATTATGGCTATTTCATCAAAAGATAATATCGACATTGATTCAGTGTTACCTGATGAACAAGATTTGATTCTTGCAAATACTGGCTTTCACGGAAAGATAGATATTACTCAAGAAAATATTATTTTTTTAAAAACATTCCAGCCTTATATTTTAATTGATGACAAAATACAGAAGAAATTTTATTTAATCATTACACAAAAAATTCCTGAAAGTATTTCAGAGGCTGCGTTATCTGTTGAATCTGTCTTTGAGGATTATCAAGCCTTAACTTTTAGCAGGAACTCATTAAAGGTAATTTATCAGATAACATTAAGTATCATCCTTTTCTTGGCAATCCTTCTTTCAATATCATTAGCTCTTTATTTCAGTAGAAGATTTACGATGCCTTTATCAATCTTGTCTGAAGCAACACAGAGTATTGCAAAAGGTAATTTCAAGAAAAAAATACCAGATCAAGGAAGAGATGAGCTGGGAATGTTAGTGAGATCATTTAATACAATGACAACTAAGCTTGAAAGTGCCAATAAGACGCTTGAGCTTAATAGGCAAAGAATTGAGTCGTCAAGAAACTTCTTAGAAAGCATTATTAACAATATGTCATCGGGGATCATTGTTATAGATTCAAAAAGTAATATAAGGCTTACAAATAAATTAGCTTCAAGACTTTTAGGATTAAATCTAGAGTTACTAATCGGTCAAAGATTTAACCAAATTTTAGAACATGGGGCTCAATTTGAAGAAATAGTAACATTGATAAATAAAAGCAAAGATAGCTATAAAGAAAAAGCACTTACGTTGAAATTTAAAAGAAGAATTTTATCGATTCAGTTAACAGAACAGGGCACTGGAAAAAATAAAAATAAAATTATATTAATTGATGATATCTCTGAAATTACAGCTGCACAAAGAAATGAAGCTTGGTCTGAAGTGGCGAGACGACTCGCACACGAAATAAAAAATCCATTAACTCCGATTCAGTTATCTGCGGAAAGAATCGATCATAAATTCTCAAAACAATTAGAAAAAAAAGATCAAACTATCCTGAGCGACATTACGAAAACCATCGTTAATCAGGTTGATGCGATCAAAAAAATGGTAAATGAGTTTACTGAATATTCTAGATCACCTGAATTAACAAAATCAGAAATAAATTTGGTTGATTTATTAAATGAGCTAGTGAATTTGTTTCAAAAAGAAGATCTCAAAATAAAGATATCATCCAGGTCAAAAAAAATTAACTTTACTTGTGATGAAATAAAAATTAGACAAGTTTTTGTAAACCTTATCAACAACGCATACGAAGCAAAAAAAGAAGATAATTCCTGTGAAATTGAGATCAAGCTCAGAAAAACAAGAAATGCTTTGATTCTTAATTTTATTGATAATGGTACTGGCGTGAATGATGACATAAATATTTTCGAGCCTTATGTGACGACCAAAAAAACCGGTACTGGATTAGGTCTGGCTGTTGTGAAAAAAATTATTGATGAGCATGATGGATCTATCACTATTAAAAATAATAAAATATCAGGGGCAAATGTAGAAATACACTTTAGCTATTAATTATGGCAAATAAATCAACAATTCTTATCATTGATGATGAAAAAGATATCCGAGAGTCCTTATCAGAAATATTACTTGATGAAGGATATGAAACATATTTGGCGGCAGATGCAAATGAAGCAAGAAAATTAATAAAGCAAGAAAATAATATAGATATTATTTTGTTAGATATCTGGATGCCTGACTGCGATGGAATTACCTTGCTTAAAGAGCTAAAGGTCAGTCAAAAATTAAAACAACCCATTATTATGATGTCAGGCCATGGAACAATAGATACAGCAATTGACGCGACCAAAAATGGCGCCTTTGATTTTATTGAAAAGCCAATTTCGCTACACAAAGTTTTGAAAGTTTTGAATGATGCGATTAATGAGTCAATAGATTTTAATACCATATCCATCGAGTTTTTAAAAAATAACAAAGATAAAAAATTGTTTGATCTATTTAAAAAGCTAGACGATAAAGAAAACCATCAATTTTTTAAAACTAATTGTAAAGAGGCCCTTTATTTCTTTTTATCTTCAAATAAAGATCAAGTATTTAAGATTGATCAATCATCAATAAAAAAAATTGATAACTGCGAATCTTTTTTAGAGGAAAAGAAAAATTCTTTAATAATTTTTGAAAATTTTTCTGATTATAATGATAATGCCATCTCGATATTTAAGATCATTGAATCTAAGACAAAAAAATATAACGTAAAAATAGCCATTAATAGTGATGTTGATTTAACGGAAGAATATAAACAAAAAATTAATTTCTCAGATTTTTCAATTACTGACTTCAAAGTCTTTGGCTCGCAAGATGAGGATAAGCTTATCAAATCAGCTAAAGATATTCTTACTTATCATTTAAATTTTGTTTCAAATAAAATATACAAGGAGTTTGATATTACTTTTTTAAACAAAATTAGATCGGACAAAAATTGCTATGATATTTTATATCTTGATCAGATTATCAGAAATTGCTTAAAATTTGCTGATGGAGAAATCATTGATGAGGAAGACTATCTTAATGCTATTAAATTAAGCCCAGTTGATTTTAATGAGCCTACAAAGCAGCAAAATAATCCTATTGAGCATCTTTATGGCATGGAGCTAAAAAGTGCAAGAGAAGAATTTGATAAACTTTACTTAAAACATCATTTAGATAACAACGTGAGTATGAAAGACTTATCAATTGTTTCTGGTGTTGAAAGAACTCATCTTTATAGAAAACTAAAACAACTAGGACTTAAAAATTCAAAGTAAGCATTATGGGTGCGTGGTCTGAAGGCCTCTCTAATTTTCTATAATCACTCAGGACACTGAAGTCTTTTAAAAAATTGATTAAATCATGTGAAGCAAGTATGTGGTCAATTCTTAATCCGAGGTTTCTTCTAAAGGCTGCCATCCTGTAGTCCCACCAAGTAAATCCTGGTTCATTTTTGTTTAGATAGCGATGGGTGTCGGTGAAATTACATTCAATGATTTCTTTAAATAAATTTCTTTCAATATCACTTGTAAGAACAGTCCCAACCCATTTTTCAGGATCATGACAGTCGATGTCATCTGGGGCAATATTAAAGTCGCCCATCAATAATGAATCTGAATTTTTTGTTTTAATGAATTTTATAAGAGCATTAACCCAAGATTGTTTATAAATAAATTTATCGCTATCTAATGATTGACCGTTTGGGAAATATCCATTCATTATTAGAATTTTTCGATCATCAAACTTTACCTCAGCAGAAACAAACCTTTTTTGCTCATCTTGAAAATTAGGAATATTTAACAAAACATTTTCAAATGGGAGTTTGGTTATTATGGCGACCCCATTGAATGTTTTTTGTCCAGTGAAGATAGATTGATAACCAAGGTTATTAAAAGATTCAATTGGAAAGTTTTCATCTTGAGACTTTGTTTCTTGTAAAGATATGACATCAGGATTATGTTTATTAATTATATCTACAAGTTGGTCATGTCTAATCTTTAGAGAATTGACATTCCATGAAATGATTTTCATGCAGCAAGCCCACTATATCTCAATAAAGCCTCTACAGAAGGTTCTCTACCTTTAAATTTAATAAATGACTCCTTTGCTGACCGCGAACCACCAACGCTTAAAATTTCTTTTCTAAATCTGGCGCCAATATCTTTGCTTAATACCCCATTATTTTCAAATTCTTCGAACACATCTGCTGATAACACTTCCGCCCATTTATAACTGTAGTATCCGGCAGCATACCCACCTGCAAAAATGTGGCTAAAACTATGTGGAAATCGATTCCAGTGAGGAGGGCGAACAACTGCAACCTCATCTCGAACGGATTCAAGGGTACTTATAACATCTAAATTATCTGGATTAGTTTCCATGTGAATTAACATATCGAATAATGCAAATTCGATCTGACGAAGGGACTGCATTCCTGATTGAAAGTTTTTACTTGCTATGAGTTTGTTAAATAATTCTTTTGGCATGGATTCTTTGGTATGAATATGTTGAGTCATATTTTTTATCACATTCCAATCCCAACAAAAATTCTCCATAAATTGGCTAGGTAATTCAACGGCATCCCATTCAACTCCTTTAATTCCAGAAACATTGAACTCAGAAATTTCGGTTAGAAGATGGTGAAGCCCATGCCCACATTCGTGGAATAGTGTAATCACTTCATCATGTGTAAATAATGCGGGATTATTTCCTATGGGGGATGAAAAATTACATGTGAGATAAGCAACTGGATAATCAATATTTACGTTAAATTTAGTTTTTGAAATACATTCATCCATCCATGCGCCACCCCGTTTATTTTTACGTGCATATAGATCAAGATAAAAAGAACCTATGATTTTGTTATTTTGTAATAGCTCAAAATATTTCACATCTTTGTGCCAAATTGCGGCTTTTGACTGGATAATATCAATATCATATAAATTTTTAATTACGTTAAACAAACCTTCAACAACTTTATTCTCAGGAAAAAATTGTTTTATCTCTTGGTCGTTGATATTGTATTTTTCTTGTTTAATTGATTCAGAATAAAATGCCACATCCCAGGCTTCAAGATCTTCAACCCCATCTTTTTTTGCAGCTTCTTTAAGTTCATCAAAATCTTTCAAACCATATGGTTTTGCTTTACTGGATAAGTCTCTTAAAAAAGAACAAACTTCATCTGGACTGCTTGCCATTTTTCTATCTATACTTAATTCGGCATAATTATTAAACCCCAATAATTTTGCAATGCTTGCACGATGGCTAAGAATATCTTTGATGATCGTTGTATTATCAAACTTTCTATCAGAAAACTCTGAAGCCTTTTTGGCATAGGCTTCATACATTTCTTTTCTTAGGTTTCTGTTTCTTGCATATTGAAGAACAGGGACATAACACGGGAAATGAAGAGTGAATGTATGACCTTTTTGATCATTTTCTTTTGCCAAGGACTTTGCAGATTCAAGAATATCTTCAGGTATGCCATCTAGTAAACTGTCGTCAGTAATATTTAAAGTATAGTTGTTGGTTTCGTCTAAAACATTCTCTTCAAATTTTGATGCTAATTTTGCTAGTTTTGATTGTAATTCCTTGAATACAGCCTTTTTATCTTCATCCAGATCTACCCCACCAAGTTGAAAGTCTTTAATTTCATCATTAATTATTTTTTGCTGTATTGCATTTAATGATTCAAAAATAGTCGATTTTTTTAATTCTTTGTACAAATTAAAAATTTTTGTATTTTGGGATAAGGTTGAATAATAGTCTGTGATAAGCTCACGACATTTATTATATTCGCCTCGATATTCGTCAGAATTCATCACTGAATTTAGATGACCAATTTGTGACCAAGCATTACTCAGTTTGTAATCTAGAAGGCTTAACTCATCGACAAACTTATAGTCAATTTTAGAAATATCATAATTTTCAATCTCTTTTATCTTAGTTTTATTTTCATTGATGATAGATTTAATTGCTGGATAGATATGTTCAGATTTAATTTGGTCAAAGACTGGTAAGTCTATTTGTTCTAGAATAGGATTGTTCATATTATTTATTAATTATTAAGATTATTGATTAAATTTTCAATTTCAATTTTATCGTGAGTATTCAGGATTTTCTTAGCTTTCGATTTTAGTTTTGAAAACTCAGATTCTAAGATTACTTTTTTTACTTTTAGAAGGCTTGACGGATGCATTGAAAAATTTGTTAAACCAAGCCCAATGAGTAATTTAGTTAACTTTGGATCTCCTGCCATCTCACCACAAAGAGACACTTCGATACCTGCTTTAGTTCCGGCATCTATTACCCCTTTAATTAATTTAAGAAGTGCAGGGTGGGATGAATCATACAAATGAGATACAGCATCATCTGTCCTATCAACAGCTAAAGTATATTGAATCAAGTCATTTGTACCAATTGAAAGAAAGTCTAATTGAGAAGCAAAACTTTCAGCATCAATGGCTGCTGCCGGTACTTCAATCATTCCCCCAATTAGCGTTTTGGAATTGAATTTTTTTCTTTCTGAAGTAAGTATATCTTTTGCTCGCTGAATTAAGAGTTTTACTTGCCTGAGTTCGTTATCAGAACTCAACATTGGTATTAATATTCTAATGTCACCGTAATGTGAGGCTCTAAGTAATGCTTTAATTTGTGTGATAAACACATCAGGCTCTGCTAAACAAAATCTTATAGCTCTAAGACCAAGTGCAGGATTCTGATTTGTATTGGGCATATGCTCAATAACTTTATCACCACCTGAATCTAGTGTTCTAATGATGATTGTTTTATTAGGTAGGGCTTTTGTTAAGTTTCTATAAATCGTGAATTGCTCATTTTCATCGAGCATACGATGTTTATCCATAAAAATAAATTCAGTTCTAAATAATCCAACACCCTTAGTATTATTTTCAAGCACAGGTTCAATATTATTAGTATCTTCAATATTTACATATAAATTTACAGGCACTTTATCAATGGTTTTTGATGTGAGTTTTTGTAGATTAAGTAATTTTTTACTTTCTAATTCATATAAGTTTTGTTTTAACTTGTATTCATTAATGACTTCATCGGTTGGGTCAATAATTACGCAGCCATGGTCTCCATCAACAATCAAATTATCACCGTTTGATATCAAGTTTTTTGCGTTTTGTGTTCCAACGACTGAGGGTATGTTGATACTTTTCGCCAAAATAGCAGTATGAGATGTGGTTCCTCCAATATCTGTAACAAACGCAATATTGTTGCTATTTTTAAATTTAAGAGCATCTGCAGGAGAAATATCATGTGCAACGATAATTCTATTTTTATCATTAGATAATTGCCTAGATTCATGTCCGATTAAATATTTAATCAATGTTTCACAGACTTGATAAATATCATTTTTTCTTTCACGAATGTAACTATTCTCAATTGAATTAAATTTATTAATGATTTCTTCCATTTGAACTTTTAATGCCCACTCAGCATTTTGCTTAGATTTTTTTATGAGTTGTAATGGATTTTTTGAAATTTTTGGGTCATTAATTATGGCTAATTGCACATCGATGAATGATCCATATTCACCCATTTTATTTTTTTTTAGCTCTTTTTTTAAACTTAATAATTCGCTCTTAAGTTGTTTAATGGCTTGGTTAAAACGTTTAATTTCATTTGTAATATTTTTTTCAGTAATAGTATAAGGTTCGACTTCATTTAATGCGTGAGCCAAGATATATGCTTTACCAATTGCTACACCTGAGCTGACAGGGATGCCTGAGACAATTAACAATTATTTCCCCTCACCAAATAAATTATTAATTAATTTTTCTATTGACTCTAATGCTTTTTTCTCATCGACGCCGCTTATTTTGATGGTAAAAGAATCATGAATTCCAATTGATAGGAGAAGAATGTCCATCATATTTTTACAATCAATAATTTGATCATTAAAGATAATTTCAATCTTCGATTTAAACTTAGCAGCTTCAGTTGATAATTTGTTTGAAGCTCTTGCGTGAAGGCCTAGTTCATTCTTGATAGTAAGATTTTTTTTAATCATAAAAAATTAATGATGGATTTGTTTCCGCATTTAATAATTTCATCTACCATGATTTGTATGTCATTTGTTTTTAATGTAACGGCTTTCATTAACATTGGCAAATTCAATCCTGATATGGCATAAACATTCTCTTGTGATGTATGTTTTTTGACGATATTGCTAGAAGAAGCGCCATATAAGTCCGTAAGAATAATTATCTCGCAATCTTTATTTTTATTAACGTATATATCAAGCTCTTTTCTTGTTTCATCAATATCTGAAGAATTTAAAGAAATAATATCAATTATGTTGTTACAATTTTTTTGTAAATTCTTCTCAACACACTCAACAAGTGATTGACCAAGATTACCATGAGTAATTAATAAAAATCTAAACATTTAATTCTCGATGAAAAGTGGATACATGCAGATCATTATTATTATTTTTAATAATATTTGCAATTTCCTCTGTTATAAAGACTGACCTATGTCTTCCTCCTGTGCATCCAAATCCAATTGCAAGATATTTTCTTCCTAGGAGCGCATATTTTCTTATTCGTGGTCTCAAAAAAGATGAGATATCTTGAATGATTTCTTTGGTTTCTTCGAATTCTAGTAAGTATTTTTTAAGAGGCAAATCTAATCCTGTAAGATTTTTAAGATCATCTTTATAAAATGGGTTTGGTAATTCTCTTACATCAAAAATAAAATCAATATCTAATGGAATTGCTTTTTTATAAGCGAAAGATGAAAGGTGAATATGAAAACTTAATTTTGAATCAATAAGATCATTTATTTTTACATTAAGTGAAGTTAAGTTTAGATTGCTGGTATCAATATGAATATAATCGTCCTCTAGCATGCTTAAAATTTCTTGATCTTTAACTATGGCTTCTCGTAAGCTTGTCTTATTTTTGCTAAGTGGATGCTTTCTTCTGGATTCATTAAATCGTTTGATAATTTGTTCAATACTTGCTGTTAAAAAAATTAACTTAAATGAAATTTTTAAAAGTTTTAATTCTTCTAATATTTCTGGAAGCATTTCAATATTGAGAGATCGACTATCAATACTTATTGCAACTGTTTTGATTTGGTTATTTTCTAGATCTTGAATTGCATTGGGTAAAAGTTTGGCAGGCAGGTTATCAATACAATAATAGTTATTATCTTCAAAAGTTCTTAGTGCATTCGTTTTACCTGCACCAGACAATCCTGTAATGATATATAAATTCAAAATTTATTGGTTGTGTTTTCTAACAACCCCCTCAGACTGGTGGTGATCTTTTGCCTTTTCTTTAATTTTAATAACTTGTCTATCTATTTTTTGAATCAAATCATCTATAACTTTATACATGTCTGATCCAGATGCATCGCTGAAGATTTCGTTATGCATTAGATGTAATTTACATTCAGCAATGTGATTATGATTTTCTGTTTTTAAAATAAATTTAACATCAGTAATATTTTCAAAATGCCTTGTTATTTTATTAAATTTTTCATGAATTAGTGATTCAAGAGCTTCAGTAATTTCAATGTTTTGGCCTGTGATTGTGATATCCATTTATTTAAGCACCTTTCTTTCGTTTTGAGGCAGATAGTATCCCCAGTTGTTCGCGATATTTAGCAACTGTTCTCCTACTGATTGTAATATTTTCTTGGCCAAGTGTTAAGAGAATTTCAGAATCAGACAATGGTTTGACTTTATTCTCATCTCTAATAATAGCTTTAATTTTATCTAATATGGTTTTATTCGAAGTATTATTTACTTCATTTATGAAAAAATATTTAAGTTCAAAAATACCATGGGGTGTTTCAATGAATTTATTATTTACAATTCTACTAACCGTTGATTCATGAATTTCCAGTTGATTCGCAATGGTTTTAATATTTAAAGGAGACTTTAAAATATTTTCATTTAAAAATTCTTTATGATGAGAGAAGATAGCATTGACAACCCGAATAATATTAATTTTTCTATAATTTAAATTCTTAATGAACCACTTTGCTTGATTGTATGCATCCTTATCATTAATCTCATCTTTTTTTAAATTAAATAATTTAAGAGAGTCATAATTATTTTTTAGTGAAACATTAAATTTATCTCCATTATTTTTTACAATTATATCCGGGGTGATAAATTGAGATGTATCTGATGAGAGATAAGCAAGTCCAGGTTTTGGATTAAGGGAGACAATAAACTCATTGCATTTAATAATGTGATCAGTTGGAAGGTTTAGATTTGTCGCAATTTTTTTGAAATTCTTGTTTGCTAAGTCTACCAAGTGATTTTCAATAATTTTTTTTGAGTCCAATACAATTTGATTTTGAATAAATTGATCAAGTTGAAAATCCAAACATTCTTGTAAATTTCTGGCACCAATACCTGGAGACGAAATAGTATTTAATTTTAAAATAAGATTCTTAATTTTTTTGTTAGCTGTGTCAGAATCAAGAGCTAATTCTGTAATGAAAAAATCATAGCCTTCTTTCAAATAACCATTGTCATCAATATAATCAATAATTAGCCGTGCTAATAATTCATCTTCATAATCAAGCCCTAAATCGAATAAATTATTTAATAAATAACTCTTAAGGCTGAACCCATAAATATTATCTTCTGAAATATTATCTTCATTATTTTCAATAACATTAGCGGAATAATTAAGATTAATTTTTTCTGAATCATCTAGCTGCAAGTAAGGGTTCTTGGATAAAAGGTCATTAATTAATAACTCAATTTCAATTTCATTAGATTTCAGTAAATTAACGGATTGTTCAATATTGGGTGATAATTTAAGTGAATTTTTGAGGGCTAAATGAGCGCTTAATGCCATAGTATTTAAAGAGAAAAATCTTGGCCTAAATAAATATTTTTTACACTTTCATTTTCTACAATTTCATTGGGTGTGCCAGAAGTAAAAATTTTACCCTGATTGACAATGTAAGCTCTATTACAAATGCCAAGTGTTTCGCGGACACTGTGATCAGTGATGAGAATACCAATGCCTCGGGAGGATAAAAATTTAATAATTTTTTGTATGTCTAAGACTGCAATTGGATCAATTCCAGCAAATGGTTCATCAAGCAGAATGAATTTTGGATTCGTTGCAAGGCACCTGGCAATTTCAACCCTTCTTCTTTCTCCACCTGATAGGGAAATGGCAGAATTTTTTCTGATATGCTCTATGCCAAGTTCTGTGAGTAGAAGATTAAGCTTTGTTTTAATATCATCTTTATTTAATTTTCTTAACTCCAAAATGGAGATGATATTTTCTTCAACATTCATTTTTCTGAAAATGGATGGTTCTTGAGGAAGGTAGGCAAGACCTAGTTGTGAGCGAACATGAATGGGTTTTTTTGTAATATCAGTATTATCAACTAATATTGATCCATGTTCAGGTTGAATTAAACCCACAATCATATAGAAGGATGTGGTCTTTCCTGCGCCATTAGGACCTAATAAACCAATAATTTCCCCACTAGATATTTCTAGAGAAATATCTTTAACAACATCTTTATTTTTATAGCTTTTCTTTATATTTTGTATTCTTAAAGTCGTCATTTTATTTCTTATCAGGACGAATAATAGCCCGTGTTCTTCCCTTTTTTAATTCTTCTCCATCTTTTGTTTTAGTATTTCCTGACATTGCCTGCGCAAACTCTGAGCTTGCATCGTACATTATGTAGTCACCGATAACTAAATCATTTCCTTTTTTTACACGTGCTTTGCTATACAAATGTATCTTATCCATATTGCCATCATACTCGATCCTTAAAGCTTGTCCTTCTATGTAATCATCACTTCCTTCCATTTTTTGTTTAAAGGTTGTGGGTTTTCCTTCTGAGGTGGAGTGTTGAAAACCTTGTTTGTCTTCTCTGATAATCAATTTATCACCTCGAATAATTAATGTCCCTTGCTGCAAAATGACATCTCCAGAATAGGTGCTAATATTTTTTGAGTCATCAATTATCAATTCATCTGAATCAATAATAATTGGTTGATCTTTGTCAGCTTTTTCAGCAAAAGAGCAGAAAGATATAAATAATATTATGTAAATAAATTTATTTGTCATAATGAACTTTCACAGAATCAAATATTTTTATGATGCCTGTTTTTTTATTATAGTTAAAACCTACTCCGTCAATTTCTATATTTGGCTCCTGAATTATTTTAATTTTTTGATCCGAGGATAAAATTTCTTTATCAGGCTCGATTGTGATTTCATTTGATAATAGTTTCATTACTTTTTTTGATTTGGTTTCATGCCTTATCATCTGTGCATCATCAAGCATTTTTATTTTTTCACCATTTTCATATATGACGCCTTTGTTACTTATCAAATCTAAAACTTTTTTCTTTTCTTCAAATTTTTTAAATACCGGTTTCTTTAAAATAGATTCATCACTGTAAGAAAAATAATTCATCTGTATGGCTTCTAGAGAAAAATTTAGGTTTCCAAGATCATCTGTTTGTTTGGAGATAAAATTTTTTAAAAAATAATCTGGATTATTAGTTAATTTTTTTTCTTCAATATTCAATTCTTTTTTTACTTCATTATTTAGCCAGAATGAAATAATTGAAATTATTACAAGAAAAATCATTGTAAAAAAAATTGAATATTTACTCATTAATTAAATGACTTTATTTATCAATAAATCTTGGAAATTAATTACACCTACAAGATCATCTTTGTTATCAACGACTACTAAACTGGATATTTTATTTTTTTCCATTAATTCTGCTGCAGATGTTGCTAAATTATGTTCATTAATAAAAAAAGGATTCGTACTCATCCACTTTGAAATTTCATCTGAAATAGAAGCCTCTTTCAAAATGGATCTTCTCAGATCTCCATCAGTAAAGATACCTAAATATTTTAATTTATCAGCCACAATGGCATAACCCACTTTTTTTTCTGTAATTAATTTAATGGTTTGTTTTAGACTATCGCTCGGATTAACTACAGGCACTTCACTAATACTTCTCATAACTTCTTTAACTTTTATAAATTTATTTTTTCCTAAGGCTCCACCAGGGTGAGATTTTAAAAAATCTTCAGCTGTAAATCCTTTTAGTTGGAATAAGGAAATAGCTATTGCATCTCCAATAGCTAACATCAGTGCTGAGCTTGCGGTAGGAGCTAAACCTAATGGGCATGCCTCGGTAGAAACTTTTGAAGAAATATGGTGATCAGCATATTTGGCAATCTCAGATTTTTCATTACTAGTGATAGCAACTATTGATGCCCCAATTCTTTTTATACTTGGAATTAGGTTATAGATTTCATCGCTTTCACCAGAATTTGATAGAAAAACAACAATATCATCATGAGTTATCATTCCGAGGTCGCCATGACTTGCTTCACCAGGGTGCATAAAAAATGCAGGGGATCCGGTACTAGATAAAGTTGAGGCTATTTTGCCTGCAATATGACCAGACTTGCCCATTCCGCTTAAGATGATTCGTCCACTACATTCACTAAGTTTAATAATTATGTCGGCAAAATTTTCATCGATAAATTTTTGAGCATTCTTGATTTCTATCGATTCAATTTCTAAGACTTTTTTTGCAGAGTCGGTGATTATTTGTTTTATATCATTCATAATAATCTTTATTATAGTTAATTAAATCTTAAATATAAATTTATTAAATGTATTCATCGCTAGAATTAATAATCCTTCTTTTGTTTTGTTCGGTTGGGCTGGTTGCACTTTTAAGAAATGCAAAGCTTCCACCCATGATTGCTTACTTCCTTGTTGGCCTCATATTAGGGCCTAGTGGATTGGCGGTTTTAACTGATTCTGAGTCGAACCGTCATCTGGTGGAATTTGGAATCGTTTTCTTAATGTTTACTATTGGACTTGAGTTTAGTTTGCCGACACTAAACTCAATGAGAAAGATTCTTTTTGGTGTAGGTTTAACTCAAGTTGGAATTACGCTTTTGATATCAACCATGTTAGCAATGTTTGTTGGATTGAGCCTCATTGATGGTTTTGTTGTAGGAGCAGCTGTAACTATGTCCTCAACTGCAATCGTCTCAAAAATTCTTATGGAGAGATTGGATTTGAATACCAGGCATGGAAAATTATCGATAGGAATTTTATTATTTCAGGACTTAGCCGTTATCCCCGTTTTAATTTTAATCTCGACGCTTGCAAATCCGAATTTTGATTTATTTCAATCATTTTCTATCGTTCTAATCAAAGCAACAATTCTCTTTGTGATTGTTTTCTGGGTTGGTAAACCAGTTCTAAATTGGTGGTTTGGAATTATCGCGAGGCAAAAATCAAGTGAACTTTTTGTTTTGAATGTCTTAATGGTTACACTTGTCTTTGCTTATGTAACCGATTATTTTGGACTTTCCTTTGCATTAGGTGCTTTTGTGGCCGGTATGTTAATTTCAGAGACGCACTATAGATTTCAAGTTGAATCAGATATTGCTCCTTTTAGGGATATTTTGTTGGGATTGTTTTTTATCACTATTGGAATGATGCTTGACTTAAATCTACTTTTTTCAAATATCCTATTGATCTTAGCCTTTTTAATAATCCTTATCTTATTTAAATCACTGCTTATTACATTTTTAATTAAAATTTTTGGTTATGAGACAGGAGTTGGAATTAGGACCGGAGTGATATTAGCTCATGCTGGAGAATTCAGTTTTGTTATTCTTGCCCTGGCACAACAAGAAAAAATACTTAATGATTTTGTTTCTCAGGTTGTGCTTGCAGTGGCTTTACTATCAATGCTACTTGCACCATTTATCATTCAATTTAATGGAAGAATCGCTAGAAAATTATCCAAAACCTACTTAAAAAATAGTCAAGATAATATAAAGAATATTGAAGAGCTCGGGCATAAATTCAATGATCATGTAGTTTTGTGTGGTTTCGGTAGAAGTGGCCAATATCTATCAAGATTCCTTTCTGAGGAAAACATCCCATATATCGCGGTTGATATAGATATGACTAGAGTAAATGATGCTGCGGCTGCAGGTGAAAATGTAGTCTATGGTGATGCCAGTAGGTTGGAGGTTCTTAAAGCCGCAGGTATTGATAGAGCTAAGGGATTAATAGTTACCTACGCAGATGACAGAGCTTCTGAGAAAGTTTTAACTGTTGTCAGAAGTTATAATAAAGATATTCCTGTGATTGTAAGAACAATGGATGAAAGTGGCCTAGAAAAAATAAGAGCCGCTGGGGCAAATGAGGTTGTTCCTGAAGTTCTTGAGGGGAGTTTGATGTTAGCGTCACATGCGTTGGTAATTTTTGATGTTCCTCTGTCCAGAGTAATTAAAAAAATTAGAGAATTTCGGGAATCAAAATATAAGATTTTTAAGGGCTATTTCAAGGGCATCTCTGATGAAAAGGATGATTTAATAAATCAACACCAACTTCATTCTATTGAGATAAAGAATAAAAGTTTTCTTAATGGAAAACTATTGTCTGATATTCCTTTTGAAGAATATGGTATTTCTATTCATCATCTTAGAAGACCTAATATGCTAGAAGATATAGAACCAAGAGATGATTTGAGATTAAATACCGGTGATGTTGTAGTGGTCTTAGGCCATTTTGAAGAAATAAGGTTATTTGAGAATTATTCTTTAAATGGAAAGTAATTTGAAAATTAACATAATTGGTGGTGGGATTATTGGTTGTATTCAAGCAATTGAATTAAACAAACTGGGCCACCAAGTGACAATTTATGAGAAAGATACAATTGGCTCAGGGTCATCAATTTACGGCGCTGGTATCTTATTTCCACTTCTTCCTAATTATTATTCATCCGAGGTGTTTGACTTAATAGATAATTCTAAGAAATATTATTTAGAATTAAGTGACATACTTAATTCACAATTTGATATTGATATCGAATATTTAAGATCAGGAATGACCGTTATCCTTGATGATTTAAGAGACATTGAATTCTGGTTAAGAGAGAATAAATTATCATTTTCAAGAGAAAAATTTAGATCATTTAACGCAATTACGATAGATGATGTGTATCAGATCAATCCAAAAAAATTAATCCTAGGCCTGAAAAAATATCTAGATTACCTTGGGGTCCAGATTCTTGAATATAATTTAATTAGCACTGACTTGAAGAATAATTTTATTGATATAAATGGAAAAAAAATTCCAGGTGATAAGTTTATTTTAGCCTCGGGTGCTTGGACTCGGGACTTGGACCATGATATGAGAGATAAAATTTTCCCAGTCAGGGGTCAGCTGATCGAATATAAAAATACTAATCATATTCAACTTGACCATATTTTATATAAAGATGGTTTTTATCTTCTGCAAAGAAAGAATGGAGCATTAATCGCAGGGAGTACATTAGAAAATGTTGGTTTTGATGATAATTTAACCGATCAAGATTTAGAGTTGCTTAAGAAAAATGCAGAGAAAATAATTCCGGAATTAAGTGAACTTGAAGTAATAAATCATTGGTGTGGGTTTAGGCCTGGCTCAAAGGATAACATTCCCATCATTGTTCAGGACAAAAAAATAAAGGAAAAATTTTATAACGTTGGTCATTATAGATACGGAATCTCAATGGCTCCAGCATCTGTGAATAAACTAATTAGTTTATTTTGATGATGTTTCCCAGTCGCCAGATTTGCCGCCTGTTTTTTTTAATAGCTTAATATCGGTTATTTGCATATCTTTAGAAACACCTTTACACATATCATAAACCGTAAGTAAAGATGCATTCACGGCTACTAAGGCTTCCATCTCTACTCCAGTTTTATGAGAAGTTTTGACACTGGCTAATACTTCAATTACTAAATTTTCTTCTTGGAGGTCAAAATTGATATCAATATAATCTAAGGGAATTTGATGACATAAGGGAATAATAGCCTCAGTCATTTTTGCAGAATTTATTCCCGCTATTTTAGCTACTGTAAACACATTCCCTTTTTTTATTGAATCTTTTTTGATGGCTTCTAAGATTTCTGGTGTAATGTGAATAACTCCAGATGCTAATGCGGTACGAGTTGTTGTCTTTTTATCAGAAATATCAACCATAGTTGCATTTCCATTTTTATCTAAATGAGTTAGCATTTAGTAAGCTCCTTATAGAGTATCAAATGAATTTACCCAAAAATTTTTTTATAATTTTTATAATATTTAGCCATCTATCATGGGCTAATAATTTACCTGATCTGGGCGAGTTTAGTGATCAATTTATCACTCCATATCAAGAAAAAATGATAGCCAGGGAAATATTATATCAAGTTCATTCTAGTCCAGAGGTAGTTCAGGATGAAGAAATAAATGATTATCTTAATTACCTGGGGGACAAATTAGTTTCAAACAGCGATGCTCCGCAAAGAGATTTTACTTTTTTTGTATTAAAAGATGACTCTATAAATGCTTTCGCAATGTTAGGAGGCTTAATAGGAGTTCATACGGGTCTATTTATTAGCGCAGATAACGAGTCTGAGATAGCAAGTGTCCTTGGGCACGAAATTGCTCATGTGACTCAAAAACATTTGCAAAGAGTCATTGCTAAACAGGATAGGGATAAGTATAAAAGTATTTTTTTACTTGCATTAGGTCTGTTAGCTGCAAGATCAAATCCTCAAGCAGCTGCGGGTGCGATGATGGCATCACAAGCAATGAATGTACAAAATTTTTTAGATTATACAAGGGAGCATGAGCAGGAAGCTGATCGTATTGGCATCGATATCTTGTATAAGTCTGGATATAACGTTGGTTCGGCTATAGATTTCTTCAATACCCTTCAAAAGGGAAGTAGATATTCTTCTTCTGCTCCATCATATTTGAGAACGCATCCAATTACCTCTGATCGTATTTCAGATATCAGCGATCGTTTGAAGGATTATCCTTACAGATACACTAATAACAGTAACTATTTTCATTTTATTCGTGGAAAAGTTCGAGCTCTATACTCGAACGAGAACAGTATAAAAACTTTTGAAAAAAATATAAAAAACAAAACTTACGTTAATTTAGAAGGTGAGCAATATGCCCTTGCTCTTGCGTATTTAAAAGATAAAAAAATTAATGATGCAGAAAAAATATATTCAAATCTAAAAGAAGTAAAAAATCCTCTCATTGATAATTTACATATTGATATTTTATTGCAAAAAAATGAGCTTGCAGAGGCTAAGCAAGCGCTTGAAAAGCTATTAATAAAACACCCTTTCTATAGAGCATATGTTTATCGTTTGGCTGAGGTAAATTTATCCTTAGGTAATTATTCTGAGGTGAAAGAGATGATAGAGCAATATATCTTTAAATATAGGTCTGACTCGAATCTATATAAGCTATTGGCAAAAGCTTTCAAAGGCCTGAATAAGGATATTGAGTACCATGAAAATATGGGTGAATACTTTTATTATCAATATAATTTAAAGGATGCTATTGTCCAATTTGGTATTGCAAAAAATATACGAAGTAATGATTTTTACGCTAAGTCTCGTGTCGAGTCGAGATTAAAACAACTCCAAGCAGAACAATTAATGTTAGAAGAGGGAAGAAAAAAATAGATAATTTTTAATAAGTTTTTCTTATCAAAAATATAATAATTATTAATTATACATATCTAATATTATTATCTAGAATACGAATTCAATTCATTTTTATTTAGGAGAATTTGTATGTCTTCATTAATTAATACACAAGTAAAACCATTTAAAGCACAAGCTTTTCACAATGGTAAATTTGTCGAAGTAACAGAAGAAACATTAAAAGGGAAATGGAACGTTTTTGTATTCTATCCAGCTGACTTTACATTCGTTTGTCCAACTGAGCTTGGTGATGTAGCTGATCACTACGAAGAGCTTCAGAAGATGGGTGTTGAAGTGTACAGTGTATCCACAGATACTCACTTTACTCACAAAGCATGGCATGATGCTTCAGAAACCATCAAAAAAATTACCTATCCAATGTTAGGTGATCCAACAGGTGCAATTTCAAGAAACTTTGACGTAATGATCGAAGAAGAAGGCCTTGCGTTAAGAGGAACTTTTATTATCGATCCTGATGGCGTTATTAAAACAGCTGAAGTGAATGATCTAGGTATCGGTCGATCAGCAGCAGACCTTGTTAGAAAAGTACAAGCTGCACAACATATTGCTGCAAATCCTGGACAAGTATGTCCAGCATCTTGGAAACCAGGTGCTGAAACTCTTGAACCATCTCTTGATCTTGTAGGTAAGATTTAATTCAATTTGGGACTTGGTTAAAACTGAGTCCCTTTTTCAATTTTTAGAGGAATATTATGGCTTTAGATCAAAATATCAAAAATCAATTATCAACTTACATGGCTAAGATTGAAAATCCCATTGAGATTATATATTTTGAAAATGAAAGCGATAAGTCTGCTGAAATGGTCGATCTATTGACAGAAGTTGATGCGATGTCATCAATGATTACCATCAAAAAGGGAGAAGACACTTCTCACAGAAGTCCCGCATTCCAAGTTAATCAGCCTGATTATGTAACCGGAATAGTCTTCGCTGGCGTGCCTATGGGCCATGAATTTACTTCATTCATCCTAGCTATCTTGCAAGTAGGAGGATACCCTTTAAAAATTGAAAAAGAGTTAATTGAACAAATTAAATCAATAAGTGGATCATATAAATTTGAGACTTATATTTCTTTGAGTTGTCATAACTGCCCTGACGTTGTTCAGGCTCTAAATGTAATGTCCCTTCTTAATCCAAACATCACTCACACGATGATTGATGGCGATGTTTACCAAGACGAAGTCAAAAATAAAAAGATCATGTCTGTGCCGACCATTTTTTTAAACAATGAAGAGTTTTATCAAGGTCGAATGGAGCTAGAGGAGATTGTTGCCAAAATTGACTCTAGAAATGATTCTATTGAATCAGAAAAATTAAATAAAAAAGAAGATTTTGATGTGCTGATTGTCGGTGGTGGCCCTGCCGGAGCTTCTTCAGCTGTTTATTCCGCAAGGAAGGGTATTAAAACAGGTATTGTTGCCGAACGATTTGGTGGACAAGTCATGGATACGCTTGGTATCGAAAATTTTATTTCAGTCAAGGCAACAGAGGGCCCTAAACTTGTGAAGGCTCTTGAGGAGCATGTGCTCGACTATGAGGTTGATGTAATGAATCATCAGCGAGCGAAGAAAATTCATATCCCCAAAAATAAAGAGGAAAAATTTGAGTTAGAGTTGGAAAATGGCGCTAAATTAAAATCCAAGACATTAATTTTATCAACTGGCGCAAGATGGAGAGAGCTTGGAGTTCCTGGAGAAACAGAATTTAAAGGAAAAGGGGTAGCTTACTGTCCTCACTGTGATGGTCCGTTATTCAAGGGTAAACATGTTGCAGTTATAGGGGGTGGAAATTCAGGCGTTGAAGCAGCCATTGATTTAGCCGGTATTGTTGGTCACGTCACCTTATTTGAATTTATGCCCGATTTAAAAGCTGATCAGGTGCTACAAGATCGATTATATTCATTGAAAAATGTTGATGTGATTTTAAATGCGCAGACCAAGGAAATCTTAGGTGATACAAAAGTCTCAGCAATTAAATACATGGACAGAGTTTCTCAGGAAGAGAAAGAGCTTGCCCTTGAAGGGGTATTTATTCAAATTGGCTTGATTCCCAATACGGATTGGTTAAAAGATGATATTAAATTAAGCCAGTATGGAGAAATAGAGGTCAATGATCATGGTGAAACTTCTGTTCCAGGAATTTTTGCTGCGGGTGATGTGACGACCGTTCCATACAAACAAATTATCATTGCCATGGGCGAGGGATCAAAAGCAGCCCTTGGGGCATTTGACTACCTGATCAGAAACTAATCAGATTATATTTTCTCTTTGTAAGTCTTTTATAAGATTAATGGTAATGGCTCTTTTGGATTTGAGCGACCACTCGTCCAGAGCTTGAAATGTGTTAATCAGGGTGTGAAGATCTCGTCTCAGGTGACGAAGACAGTAATTGATTACCTTGTCCTCAATGTGGTAACCATTTTCTTGTGACTTAATTTTTATGATTTGAAATTTATCTTCATCTGTGAGCGGGGATAAATTAAGAACCAAACCCCATTTTAATCGGCTATGTAAATCATCATCAATTTCATTGAGTTCGTCTGGCGATCGATCACAGGTAATAATGAGCTTCTTGTTTTGTGATTTGATGTCATTTATTAACATGAAGAGCTCCCTGTTCTGATCATGGCTGAATTGTTGTATATCTTCAATTTTCTCGATATTGGTATTAGTTAAGGAACCTATTAAATGACTTTTTCCTGATCCTTCAGGACCCCATAAAAAAACAAGTTGTGTTGAATCTGAATCATCATTAAATGCCTTAAGTGATGAAACTATTTCAATATTTTTCCCAGCAACAAAATTTGTAAAATTTTTTTGTGGCACGGGAAGGATGTTTAGCAATAATTGATCCATGAAATATATCTTGGTAAATAAAAATGAGTTAAAATTCAGTAATAAATAATTCTACTACAAGCCAGGAAATCAATTGTCTGAAAAAAAAACTATTCCCAATAAAATTGACTATAAATCTTCCGGTGTCGACATTGATGCAGGAGAGAGTTTGGTTGAAAGAATCAAGCCATTTGCAAGAAAAACTTCTAGACCAGAACTCTTAGGTTCGATTGGGGGGTTCGGATCACTTTTTGAAATTCCAGCCGGATATAAAAATCCTGTCATGGTATCTGGAACAGACGGCGTTGGGACAAAACTAAAACTTGCAATTGAATTAGATCAGCACAATACAATCGGACAGGACCTGGTTGGAATGTGTGTTAATGATATTTTAGTGCAGGGGGCAGAGCCTTTATTCTTCTTAGATTATTATGCTTGTGGAAAGCTTGAGGTTGACCAGGCAGCAAGTGTAATTGAGGGTATTGCAAGAGGCTGCGAGTTATCAGGATGTTCATTAGCCGGGGGTGAGACAGCTGAGATGCCAGGTATGTACAATGAGGGCGATTATGATTTGGCTGGCTTTGCTGTCGGGATAGTTGAAAAGAATGAAATCATTGATGGAAGAGATATAAAAGATGGCGATGTGTTACTAGGCTTGAAATCATCAGGACCACATTCCAACGGGTATTCATTGATAAGAAAAATTATTGAAAGTCATGACATTAATATTCATGATCAAATTGGTGAACAAACTATCGCCACCCTATTGATGGAGCCGACTCGGCTGTATGTCAAATCAATTTTAGACTTGAAAAAAGAAGTAAAAATCAAGGCAATGTCTCATATCACAGGAGGTGGATTAACTGAAAATCTTCCCAGAAGCTATCCTAATTCTTTTAAAGCACAGATCGATCCTAAAAGCTGGAAAATGCCTTCGATATTTGAATGGATTATGGAAAAAGCAAATCTAAATATTGAAGAAATGTATCGAACTTTTAATTGTGGTATCGGATTTGTAGTTATAGTCGACTCATCAGATGTACCTAAGGCTAGAGAAATACTTGAAGCTAATGGCGAAGAAGTAACTCAACTGGGACAAATTGAAAAGCGAGAGTCGAATGAGAGTTTGGTCACTTATATTTAGCTTACTACTAAGTCATTCTATCCTTGCCAAGGATTTACCGAATTCAATTAACATCACATATGATTTAAGTTTTGAAAAGAAACCTCTGGGATCTATTGATGTTAAATACAGGAAAGAAAAGAGTCGATATAAAATAATTGCGTCATCAAATTTCCTTGGTGCCATGAACCTTTTAGGAAACTATCAATTGATTAGCAGCGGTCATATCAAAGGTAATCATTATTTCCCGGACTCGATTGTGCGAAAAAATTTAAAAAAAGATAAAAAAACAATAACGACAATTGATTACAAAAAAGATCTAATTCAAATACAAAGTGAAAAAAAATCAAAGGAATATCAATTAAAAAAAGACACCCAAGACGTTTTGAGTTATTTTTTTGAATTTAACGGTTTTGAGAGATTAGAAGAAAATCATTCATTTTTTATCTTAGACTCCCATGAGTATAAAAAATATACTTACCGAAAAATTAAAGAAGAGAATCTTAAAATAAATGATCGATTTATAGAATGCATCAAATATCAGGGGAGGGTGAATGATGAAGAATTAACACATGATATTTGGCTTTCAAAAAAAAATCATATCCCAGTGAGAATTATCACGCCCACGCCAATTGGGCTTGTGGTTGACCAGGTAATCTCAAAAGGGAATATCTTAAACTTATTGTGAGCCCACTATTGTGAATATATTTTTATTTAAAAAGATTTCATCTGCACTTCAAGATCATCTAAATTCAGAACATCCAGCGGATTTCAATCTCAGTTATTTTTTTAAGAATAATACCAATTTGGGTGTCAAAGAAAGAGGCGAGGTTGCAGAGACATACTACGGGATCATTCGAAATAAGCTCTTATATGAAAACCTAATGCAATCAAGCCAGCCAGAGGATTTAGTCATTGCGCACTTGATCATCGAGAAAAGTTATTCCGATGAAGAGATTAAGGTTCTATTCCCAGACTTTACTATTTCAACGCAAGCTATAAAAGATAGATTAAAAAAAATAAGTGATCCATGGATCCGCTATAGCCTACCTGAATGGATCTTTCGTAAGTTAGTAGAATCATATGATGAAAAAAAAATAAAACTAGTTCTTAATAAATTAACCTCACCCTCTTATCTTGACGTCAGGGTTAATACAATAAAAGAAAAATCTAGAGAAGTTATAATTAAGAACCTTAAAGATAATTTATCAATCAATCCAAAAAAAATAACTGAATCAAATCTTAGCCCGATTGGTATTCGTCTGCCTAGGGGATCGCAAATACAAAACTTACAAATTTTCAAAGAGGGTTTAATCGAGGTTCAGGACGAGGGAAGTCAAATTTTATCCTTCATTGTTGATGCCAATAGAAAACATATGGTGGCAGATTTTTGTGCAGGAGCCGGTGGAAAGACTCTTGCCCTTGGGGCTATGATGTCTGGTTCAGGTCGTCTCTATGCATTTGATGTGAATGATAAAAGGTTAACGAATTTGAGAAAAAGATTAAAACGATCTGGACTCTCCAATACCGTGTGCCATCATATCAATAATGAAAATGATATCCGTATTAAGAGATTGAGAGGAAAGTTTGATCGAGTCCTGGTTGATGCTCCTTGTTCCGGACTTGGAACGATTAGAAGAAATCCAGATCTTAAATGGAAACATGACCAGAATTCTATTTTTGAGATGCAAAAAAAACAATTAAATATTCTCACGGCAGCTTCTAAATTAACTAAGTTAGGCGGACGACTTATTTATGCAACCTGCAGCTTTATGCCAGAAGAAAACGAAGATGTTGTAAATACTTTTTTAAAAGATAATTCAGGTTTTAAGGCAATGAGTATTCAGCCCATACTTGATAAGTATGATATAGCGGTGAGTTCAGATGACTTTTTTAAAACTAAATTTGACGAGCATGATATGGATGGGTTTTTTGCAGCTGTGTTAGAGAGAGTGAGCTAATGAAGACGCTTAATCAAAAGATTGGTATAGCAGTTATTTTAGCTATTCTATTAGGCCTTATTTTGCGACACTATCAATCATTTCAGTTGGTTGAATTTATCATTCCAATCTTAGAATTAATTGGTGAAGTCTTTATTCTGCTGCTCAAGATGATCATGATCCCCTTAATCTTCTTTTCATTAACAAGTAGCATTTCTTCTTTGAAAAAAAATAAAAGCTCTCAGCTGTTGTGGAAGGGAGCTATATTTTATTATTTATCAACGATGGTTGTTGCAGTTATCTTGATGATGGTTGTAATGAATTTATTTCAAGACAACTTAGGAGGAAGTCAGTTTGTGTTAGAGGGTAATGAGTCCCAGTCGATATTCAATTCTGAAGAACCACACTCAGTTAAAGACTCCATTAGATCACTTATTAAGAATCCATTTGAGGCATTATCACAAGGAAATATAATGGCTGTCGTAATTTTTGCGATCTTTTTTGGTATGGCGTTGAGATCAGATAATGAACATGTCAAGAAAGTAAAAATATGGGTGGATGGGCTTTTTGAGGTGGTAATGAATATAGTCAATAGCATTATGAAGGTAGCCCCAGTGGGAGTATTTGCTTTATTGAGCCTTCTGATTATTCAACAAGAATTAAGTATGTTTTATCAGATTGGTTATTTTATTACCCTTGTTATTGGGGTTATCACATTCCATGGTGTAGTATTTTTACCACTACTTTTAAAAGTTTTTTCAAACGAGAGCATAAAAAGTTTTTGGCAGGGTATCAAAAATGTGCTTATAACAGCTTTTGCCACAAGCTCATCCGCAGCCACCCTTCCTGTGACCATGCGTACTCTAGAAAATGATTTCAAGGTAAATAAAAAGGTCTCTCGATTTATGCTCCCACTGGGAGCAACCATAAATATGGATGGGACTGCACTTTATGAAGCCGCAGTGGCGTTATTTGTAGCTAGTATGGTTGGAGTAACCCTGGGCTTATATGATCAAATTTTTCTAGTCTTTTTAGCAATGGCAGCCTCTATTGGTGCGCCGGCTATTCCGAGTGCAGGAATGGTAACCTTGGCCATCGTGCTTAGCACACTAAATCTTCCTGTGGAGTATGTGGCCATCTTTATCCCAATAGACCGCCTCATTGATACGTTTCGAACCACTGTGAATGTAGAGGGAGATGTTATTGGCGCCCTAATTATAGATAAGTACTTTAAGTCTTAATTTTATTAATCAGCTCAGAGGATATTGAGTAGGCTGCTGGTATTACAATTAAAGTAAGCAACGTTGAAGAAATCATACCTCCTATGATTGCTACAGAAAGAGGTCCATTCTCTTCAGATCCTGCCCCAACCCCAAATGCAGCTGGTAGAAGAGCAAGAATTAAAGTCAAAGATGTCATCAGTACGGGTCTGAGTCGAACCGGGCATGCGAGTATTAAAGCCTCATCTACTTTTTTACCTTCTTGGATATGATGGTTAGTTAGATCAACCAGTAAAATTGAATTTTTAGCTACAAGGCCAACAAGCAGGACGAGTCCAATCATGGAATAAATATTCAAACTATTTCCTGTAAGCCATAAAAGAAAAACTCCGCCAATAATCGCAAGCGGTTGTGCAAGCATCACAATAAACGGCTGGAAGAAAGAATTAAATAAACTGGAGAGAACCATGTATAAAAGAACCGTGGCTAGAGAAAAGATAAAAATAATATTCGAAAATGTCTTACCAAACTCCTTTGCCTGGCCAGAATATTTGATTGCGTATTCACTCGGTATGATCTGGCTGCTAATATTTTCAATATTGTCGATAGCTTCTCCAAGTGGAATGCTAGGGTTGGTATAAAAATTGGCCGCATACTGCAATTCTTCTCGACCTATAATAGCGGGTCCCAATTCTTCCTTAAACTTCGTGAAATTATCAATCCTGATAAGTTCACCTGATTTTGATCTCACGTAAATTTTGTTAAGATCCTGGATATTTTCAAATGAACCCTCTTTGGCTTTTACTCTAATTTCATATCGTTGACCATCTCCAGGGTCGTCATTATATTTTGCAATGTCATAGCCATTACTGAGAATAGAAACACTGTCAGCAATTTGTTCGGCTGATATCCCAAATGAGGCTGCTTTATCACGATCAATATCGAGAATCATTTGTGGCAAATTAAGTTGGAGGTCCAGATCAATGTTACCCATGCCATCAATGAGTGATAATTTTTCATTTAACTGGTCAGCCAAACTAGAAACATTTTCAATCCCAGGACCAATGAGGGAGAATTGTAATTTTTCTGAACGATTTCCTCTAGCAATAGACACTCCAGCAGGGAAAGCCCTTACCCCAGATAGCGATGCTAAATCTTGTTTAAGGAGCTCCATGATCTCTTTTTGGCTTCTATCCCGCTCTCCTTTTTCTTTTAAGCGAATGCTAATGTATCCTCTATTTACTTGACCTCGACTCCCCAGACCAACAGATGAAAAGACGCTGGCAATATCAGAATCATATTTTTGAATAACAGACTCAACTTCCATTAATTTACTGACGGTATAATCCATATTTGACCCAAGTGGAGTTTTAAAAGTCACAGTAAAGCGACTCTCGTCAGTCTCGGGAACAAATTCTTTCTTGGCAGCTTTAAAAAAGAATCCAGATGTTAAAACAATTAGTAATGTAATGAGTAAGATTTTTAACCGATGCTTGAGAACGTATTGAAGAGTATGTTTATAGTTTTGTTCTAGCTTTTCAAAAAAAGAATTTAAAAAATTAAAATAATTTTTTTTAGCATCTTGTTTGTTTAGATACCTCGAGCAGAGCATAGGCGTAAGGGTCAGGGATACTAAAAGAGAAACAATGATTCCTACCGTAACCACAACCGCAAAGGATTCAAAGAACTTGCCTATAATCCCGTCCATGTAAATGACTGGCGCAAAAATACTGATCAAGGCAAGGGATGAAGCGAGGACGGCAAATACGACCTCACGACTTCCTTTGATGGCAGCCTCGATATTATTTTTTTCAATTCTCTGATGCCTAAAAATATTTTCCAGAACAACAATAGCATCATCTACAACAACTCCGATTAAGAGAATAAGTGCTAAAAGTGTCATGCTATTGAATGTATATCCAAAGAAATACATCACCGCTATTGCGCCAAATAGAGAAATAGGAATTGCTGCTGAAATAATAAATGTTGAACGGATTGATTGGAGGAATATGAACACAACCAGTGCGGCTAAAAGGGTCCCCTCAATGATGTGGTCGATGAGTGACTTGATCATTTCTTTAATAAAAATTGAATCGTCTGTTGATATGTCAAGGTTTAGTCCTGGGGGTAGATTAGGGCGAATTTCTGTATCAATTTTCTCTTTAACTCTATCGATGATTTGTACTGTATTTGAGTTTGCTACCTTAACTATTCCAAGACCAATGGAGGGATTAAAATTGTAGCGCGCTATCTGACGATAATCGGTCAGTCCATCTTCAATATCAGATATATCTTTTAACTTGATGCTCGTTTTATCTCGATGACTGACAACCAAATTTTCTAAATCTTTTACCTTATGAAATTCAAGATCAAGCTTAAACATTTTTTCAGACTGATTTCGGACCAGATAACCACCCGGTAATTGAATATGTTCTTTTCTAAAAGCAGACTTGAGGTCTTCAGCAGTGACATTAAGGGATGCCATCTTTTCAAGGTCAAGATTGATGCGAATCGTTCGATCACGTCGCCCACCTAATTGAACCTCTCCTACACCATCAATGGTCTCGATTTTCTTTTTGAGAATATTATTTGCATATAAGTTAAGTTGTTGCGTGGTCCGGTCACCTGTTAGACCTAACCACATGATGGGGCTTGCGTTTGTTTCCACTTTCCTGACGACGGGTGGAACAATATCATCAGGCAGCCTTCGGCTTAATTGGCTAACTTTGGATTGGACTTCATTGAAAGCGACTTCAATGTCCTTATCTAAATCAAAGGTTATGGTTACCACCGAGACTCCGGGCGAAGATTGTGACTTGATCGACTCGATTCCGGTAACCGTATTTACAGCAGTTTCAATCAGGTTGGTAATAGAGGAGTCAATAATTTCAGGATTAGCTCCCTCAAGCGTGGTTGTGACTGAGAGCACTGGAAATTCGATCATCGGAAAACGATCAACTCCAATTTTTTGGTAACCTATGTAGCCGAAAAGGATGAAGATAAACGAAATCATCCAGGCAAACACATGCCTCCTTATTGAAATTTCAGGCAGGGTCATTTTGTTTTAGAACTATGTTTGCATCGTTGGTCAGGTAACCGGCACCATCGACAATGATATCTTGATCTACTTCTAGACCATCAATAATTTCAATCCAACCATCTTGTGTGATACCCGTCTTTACATTCCGCGCAACAGCTTTACCGTTGACAGCTTCATAAACGACACTACCTGATGGCCTCAATACAACTGATGGTTCTGGAACAGAGACTGAGTCTTTTTTATTAAAAACAATGGTTCCTTTAACACTCGCACCTGCCTGCCAGTCATCTTGTTTTTCGATATCGGCAATTACATCAATTGATCGACTGTCTGCAACAATTTGTGGTTTGAGTTCTTGGATTACGGTCGTATATGGAACGTCGGTGGTGGGTGTTTCTAATGTTATATCAATCCCAGGTTTTAAAAGATACGCTAATTTTTCTGGGAACATTACATGCGCCCGGAGTTTCTTATTGTTGATGATTTGATAGAGCGGGTCACCAATTTTTACATAGTCACCAATTGAAATAATTTGCTTCTCAATTTTTCCAGATATGGGTGCAAAAATTTTAGTTCGACTGTTGTTTAACTTAGCAATCTCTAGTCGAGCTTCTGCAGAATTAAGTTCTTCCTGAGTCTCTTCAATTTGAACCTCAATAGTTTCAAGAGCATTTGGGGAAATAAAATTTTCATCAACCAGCTTTAAATTACGTTCGTATGTAATTTTTTGATTACTTAATCTTGCTTTTAATTTCTTAACCTCTGCCTCAGAGAGTGACAGTTGATAACTGGTATCCGCATTATCAACTTCAGCCATGATCTGACCTTTTTTAACGGTTGTTCCTGGGCGAACAAAAATCTTTGTAATTTTTCCGGCAACTTCAGAGGCTACAGTGGGGTCGATGATTCCTTCGATGCTTCCTATGGCAGATTCCTGATACCGAAATTCCATCATCTTTGATTTTGTGGTGGTGACGTATATGTCTTTTGATTTTTTATCTTTATTTTCAGGCTCATCAGTTTTGCCGCATGACACCAGCAGGCAGATAAAAAATAGGGTAAGTATATTAAGTTTCATTATTTTATTTTTTTCCAATCAAACAAGGGTCCTGGGTCAGTTTTTCTGCTGGGCGCAATATCTGAATGACCAACAATATCTAGGATATTGTATTCTTTTTTCAGACATTCAAGTAACTCTATTAGTTTAATATATTGATCATCTTCATAGGGGGTTTCGTCGTCACCTTCAAGCTCAATGCCGATTGAAAAATCATTACAGTTTTCTTTTCCTTGATAATGTGATTCTCCAGCATGCCATGCACGATCATTGCATGAGACAAATTGAATTAGCTCCCCAGCCCTCTTTACAAGGAAGTGAGCGGAGACTTGTAAATCCTTAATTTGTAAAAAATAAGGATCTGCATTGACATCTAACTGGTTTAGAAAAAAATCTTCGATGTAGTTATTGTTATAGATGCCTGGAGGGAGGCTGATGGAGTGAATCACAATAATATGTTCTGAAGTATTTTTAGGCCTAGAATTGAAATTAGGTGAGGCTAAATGTTTACACTCTGAATACCAGCCGTCAGCACTAAAAAAATTGTTTTGCTTCATAGTAATAGTAATTATAATTGATTAGCATTTCTAAATTAACTTACAAGGAAAAAATATGCACTTTTTTGATGGGATTATATTTGGGATCATCGATAACGGAGTTTTAATTATTGGCGCACTATTTGGACTAAGTATAGAAAAATACCTACCAAAATATTTTCATAAAGGTATTGGAACCGTATTTGGTGCCGGGATTGGAAATGCTGTGAGTGACTTCCTTGGCGGAGTACCGATTGCAATTGATTTTGCCTGGGGTACCTTTATCGGCTGTATGGCAACATTAATTTTTATCCCCATCTTTGTTGAAATAAAAAAAAGAAAATCAAAATTGTAATTAGTCAAATTAATGTTCTATATAAGGCTACTTGTTGTTTTACTCTATGAGCTCCTCCTCCTCATTGCTATTTCTTTTGTCGTTGGCTTCGTATTCCTAATCTTTTTTGACAGTTTTGAAAATGACCTCTTAAGGTATCTACACCAGTTCCTTATATGGGCCGCTTGGGGCGCATATTTTGTCATTAGTTGGAAAAAGTTTGGGCAGACACTGCCAATGCGTTCATGGAAATTCAAAATCAACTTGGAGAGCATTAGCTATAAATATTTATTATTACGTTACATTAAGGTGTCCATATTTTGGATTTTTTTCCCAATCAATTTTTTAGCTGTGTTAGTTTTAAAAAATAAATTTTTACACGACATCAAAACACAAAATCAGATTATTGACGTTCGAAATAAACCATCAAATAAATAGCAACTCCTAGGATAAACAATGATGGTGCGATGGCCGTTAGTATCGGTTCCCAATCGTTAAGGACGCCAATGTGGCGGATCATCGAATTCATGATTTGATAAACAATCCCAAAAATTATTCCTAAAAACATTTTTAAATATTTACCACCTGACCGTTCTTGAAAAAAACCAAAAGGAACTGAAAATAAAATCATAATGATGGGCATCATTGGCTGGATAATTTTCTCCCAAAACGACACTTCATACCTTGATGTTTTTTGATTATTCTTTTTTAGATAATTAATAAAATCATTGAGATCAAAAACAGACATCCGGTCCGGTGAAATAAGCAAGACATTCATCATCTCAGGTTTGATCATCGATTTCCAAGTGCCTGATGAGATCGTTCTAACATCAAAACCCTCTTCAAGAATAAAAGATTGTTTAATCTCTTCTAGTTCCCATACGCCATTTTGGTACTTCCCTTTCTTTGCATCAACAATGGATCGTAATGAAAAATCATTATCAAATTCATAGATATGAATATCTCTTAATGAGGCATCTGGCAGTACATTTTCAATGTTGACAAAATTATTACCATCTTTCATCCAGACACCAGACTTAAAATCTGTTGTGACGGAACCATCGGTCGAGCTTATTTTTATCTGTTGTGCATTTTTTTCACTAATAGGGGTGATCAGGTTACCTACTAAAAAAGTCATCGCACTAAAGAATAAGGAAACTAAAATGAGTGAAGAGGCGATTTTTTTTATTGACATCCCACTCGTTCTCATCACCACTAATTCTGAATTCCCAGAGAGTTGACCTACTGTAAACATTGCGCCAATTAAGCAAGACAGGGGAATAATTTCATATAAATGACCGGGCATGCTCAGAGTAATAAATACAATAATTTTTGAGAGGTCATATTTTCCAGAATTGAGATTTCCAATCTCCTGTAAAAAGTCAAAAAAAGCGAACAGAAAGACTAGACCGATGGCTACAAGGCTAATATTGATAAAAAATTCAAAATTTATATACCGCGCCAGTTTCATTTTTTCCGTCTCAGATTTCTTACTTTTGATGGCACTAAAGGTAGATTAAGATTCCTTCTCATCATCAGATAGCTGGCTATCATTATGATTAATAAATGAACAATCGACCCACCAACATAAGGGTTTAATTTACCGAGATTGATGTAACTCTGAGTCACACCCATCAGGTTGTTGTAGATAGCAAAAATCATAAGCGCAATGATGATATTGACCGACCTTCCTGACCTTGGGTTAATAAAACTGAGTGGTATAGCCAAGATTATTAAAACTATTCCCGATATGGGTAATGAAACTCTCCAGACAAATTCTGCAATCTCACGATTCCCTTTTGTCATAAGAAGGAGGAGTGTTGGCATCGCTTCAACTTGGTTTACATCAATTATAGGCGGTAGTTTTTTTTCGACTAGGAATCCGTAGTCACTAAATTTTATTTCTGTGAAATTATTATTTTCATGATTAACTTCGTAACGTTTTCCTTTTTTTAGAACAATGTATTCATCATCCGTATTTGTTGAAACTCGACTGCCTTCATTTGAAACAATAATTCCAAGTTTTCCATTTTGCTCAGATTGAACAAAAACATTTTTTACTTTCGAACCTAAATCACCAAAACCCTCAACATAGAAAACCCTGTCTTTATTTTTTGATTCTTTAAAAGACCCAGGGGAAATAGTCGCCAATTCATCCCGATTTTTTAAACCAGCCTTGTATTCTTCGGATTTTTGAGTAGCCCATGGACTTAAATAAAGACTCAAAAAGCCTATCAACAAAATTATCGGTAATGAAAAGAAAAGAATAGGCCTGATGAAGCTGGTTAAGCCCAAACCTGAACTGAACCAGATCATCATCTCACTGTCTCTAAACCATCTGCTCAATGTTAATAGAATCGTTAAAAAGAGTGTGAGAGTGAGTAAGATTGGTAGATATTTTAGTAAACTAAAAACCAATATAGTTAGTATGGAATCATTGGGTATAATACCCTTCGATGCAAGCCGAAAAACAACAACACCTCGTTGAGCAACAACGATACCGGATAATATTAGTATTGTTGAGAGAGAGTTGAAAAATAACTCATTTTTTAATTTGTTTTGATATAACATTTATTAAGGATACTGTATGAAATTTGATATTACCTCAACCGAAAAAATTACCCATTCATCGGATATTATCATATTAGCAATTGATGATAAAAATAACCTTATCAATGGGAATGGCATCAGCAAGGTTGATGAGTCTCTAGTAAAAAAATCTTTACAAAAAGATGTTCTCGGCCAGCCTGAGGGAGAAACGGTGATTCTTAATGATTCAACTGGATCAAGACAATACCTTTTACTTCGCATTGCTGATCTTCAGAATATGAATATTAAAAGATTGGGCAAAGTTTTTAATAAGACGTTTGCACATTTATCAAAATTGTCTTTCAAGACTGTCCAAATGTGTTTGTGTAAGTTTGCTGGAACTGAAGTTGGAGCTGAGGAAGCTGTTAAGTTGTATGTCAGAGCGTCTTTACATAATTTCTACAAGATTAATGCAGTCAAGAGCAAGAAAGTTTCTCAGGCTATTGTTAAGAATACCATCCATTTAAATAGTAAGTATCTGAAAGAAGCAAAACTTGGCCTCAAGTTAGGTCAGGCCATTGCTGATGGGGCAAATCTAACCAAGGATCTGGGTAATTTACCACCAAATTATTGCACCCCGACATATCTGGGTTCTGTAGCAAAAAAAATAGCTAAAGATAATCAGATGAAGGTTAAGGTGCTTGGAAAGACAGAAATCAGCAAGTTGAAAATGGGTTCATTTCTATCTGTTGCAAAAGGCAGTCGCGAAGAGCCAAAGTTTATTGTCCTTGAGCATATGAAGGGTAGTAAGAATCAAAAACCTATTGTTCTAGTCGGTAAGGGCATAACTTTCGATGCAGGTGGAATATCCTTGAAACCCGGTTTAAATATGGATGAAATGAAATGGGATATGGGCGGTGCCGCAACCGTATTGGGTGTGATGCATACCGTTGGCCAACTAAAAATTCCATTAAATATTGTGGCTTTGGTGCCTAGTTGTGAGAACTTACCTGACGGTTTGGCTGTAAAGCCGGGAGATGTGGTTACAAGCATGTCGGGACAAACGATAGAGATTTTAAATACCGACGCTGAGGGACGATTAATCTTATGCGACGCCTTAACTTATGCTGAAAGGTATAAGCCAGATTCAGTGATTGATGTAGCAACATTAACTGGTGCATGTGTTATTGCTTTAGGCCACGAAGCAAGTGCGGTGTACTCAAATTTAGATTCTTTGGCCGATGAGTTAATTAGTGCAGGGGAAAAAGCAAATGATCGAGCATGGCATATGCCACTGTGGGATGAGTACCAGCCATTACTAGACAGTAACTTTGCCGATATGGCGAATATTGGTGGACGTGCTGCAGGAAGTATTACAGCCGCATGCTTTTTATCTCGCTTTGCAACTAAATATAATTGGGCACATCTAGACATTGCAGGAACTGCATGGATTTCTGGAGGAAAAGCAAAGGGTTCAACTGGTAGACCCGTAAATCTTTTATCAGAATTTCTTTTGAACCGCCTGAAGACTAAATGACCCAGATAGATTTTATCTATAACTTAGATTCTTACGAAGATGGGTTGTTTCTAATTTTAGATAAGCAATATAAGAATCAGAAGACGTTGATTTTTTGTGATAACGAAAAAAAAAGTCATGAGTTTTCTGATTCCTTATGGAAGTGCCCGGGTTTTTATCCAAACACCATAATGAGTGAACAGCTTTCATCAGATGTTGAGTTAAGTGAAAATTTTTTAATCGGCAATCAATTCAATAAAAATTTTGATGAGCTTTTGATAAATGTATCAGGTCAGGAATGCATATTCTTTAGCCGTTATGAAAAGAGTGTTGAGTTGGTATTAAAATCAGATAATGAAAAAATTAATGCACGAGACCGTCTGAAAAAATACAGAGATTGTGGGTATGAAGTTAAATTAATCGATGCGACTAATTAGCCAATCAATTTTTCATACTCATCAATACTCATCGTTTCATAATTACCTAGGACTTCAACTTCGCAAATCCATGCTTCATATGGGCGATCATTAACATCTGTTAAGTTATCCATCAGATCCGAGTTAATTCGTTTTATTTTTAGGTCACAGGGGCTGACAAGGTCAGAGGCTGTTTTGACTGATTCGATCACGCCAAATGGTTCCCCAGTTGATACAACCTCATCTTCTTTAAGATCAATGAAGACGATATCACCTAATAAATCTTGAGCGTAATCAGAAATACCTACCTGAACTAGGTTACCTTCTATCGGTTTAATCCAGATATGATCCTTAGTTAATAATAATTTATCTGTATTCATATGTATTTGTGTGACAAAGAAAAAATAATTGTATATGATTAGTGAAATAAATAAACTTCAAAAGCCATGCTTAAAAACTTAGTTTTCGCTACCTTCATTTTTTTCATTCATAATGTAGTTCACGCACAGCAGTTAGACTATTCAAAATACTATAGTCAGTTAACAGTAAAATCACCAAAGGCTATTGTTTATGATGCTGAATCAGGTGATATCATTTATCAAAAAAAGGCTAACGAAAAAAGCTCAATTGCTTCATTAACAAAATTAATGACTGCGATGGTGCTCATAGATTCCAACTTAGATTTAGATAAAAAGGTAACCATTACAAAGAGTGATTTTGACAAAATCAAAGGAACCTCGTCACGTTTATGGTTAGGGTCTGAATTGTCACGCAAGGAATTATTGTCTATTGCTTTAATTGCCTCTGATAATCGGGCAGCATCTGCGATTTCTAATTCTTACCCAGGAGGAAAAAAAGCTTTTGTACAGGCGATGAATGTGAAGGCAAAACAGTTAGGTATGGATGACACATCATTTGCAGATCCAACAGGGCTGGATAAGAATAATATTTCCACTGCCATTGATTTGGTTAAAATGACCCAGGCTGCGCAGCAGTATCCACTCATCAGGGAATTATCAACATCATCCTATTATGAAGCCCACATAAAGAATAAAAAAATTAAATTAAACTATAACAATACTAATTTATTAGTAAGACAGGGATTGTGGGATATTGATATCTCCAAAACTGGTTACATCCGCGAGGCTGGAAAATGTCTGATAATGCAAACAAAAGTCATGGATAAGCCGATCATCATGGTTTTTTTGAAGTCCTACGGAAAATACACAAGAACTGCTGACGCAAAAAGAGTCAGGAAGTGGCTAGAAAGTGTTCACGTACAAGCTAATTTAGCGTCAAACTAACTTATTTCTTTTTCTTTTTCTTAGTCGTTTTTTCTCGATCCAGCTTAGCATCAATTATCTGCATCGCTTCTTCAAGGGTGATTGTTTCATAATCATACTTCTGGCTTAGTGGTGCCTTAGCTTTTCCTCTCTGCAAATAAGGACCCCATCTTCCTTTGAGTACTTCTATATCCTCAGATGTATTGGTGTCTGTCCCAATTACTCTTAGGGGTTTATTTTTTTCAATTAGTTCTGCAACCAGCTCAACTGCTCTATCGAAAGTAATGTCGAAGATATTATCAGCCTTGGGTATGGATTTGAATTTTCCGTCATGGCTGACATAGGGTCCGAATCGACCAATATTTGCAACCATCGGTTTTCCCGTTTCTGGGTAATCTCCTAGCGTCAAAGGGAGGCTCATTAATTGTTTGGCAACCTCCTCGTTGACACTGCTAATAGGAATATTAGGGGGTATTGAAACTCGCTTAGGTTTGGTTTTACTATCTTCTTCGGGCATCCCGACTTGAAGGTAGGGCCCATAAGGACCTTTTAAGAGCAATACATCCTTGTTAGTTTCTTGATCATGAAAGACGACCTGTGGCTCATTCGCACCATCCTCTTCATTAACATTACGTGTGTAATCACAATCTGGATAACCAGAACAACCAATGAATTTTCCTCTACGACCAAGTCGTGAAAATAATGCTTGACCACATTTTGGACAAGATTCATTAATATCTTCTTGGGTGATAGCTGCTCGATCAATATTTTCTTTATCAGATATTTGTTGATTGAAGTCCTGCCAAAAATTTTTCAGAATAGGAACCCACTCTTTTGTGTCGGCAGCAATCTCATCGAGATCTGATTCAAGATTCGCAGTAAATTCATAATCTACATACTTATCGAAATGTTCGGTCAAGAATTTATTTACTACGATTCCAACATCGGTGGGAGTAAATCTTTTCTTATCAAGTAAGACATATTCACGATCTTGAAGAGTAGATATAATTGAAGCATAAGTTGATGGACGTCCTATTCCATACTCTTCTAAGGTCTTCACTAGACTTGCCTCACTATATCGAGGTGGAGGTTCAGTAAAGTGCTGTGAACCATAGATTTTTTTTATGGATAACTCTTCACCAATCTCTAGATCAGGTATTTTTTTATCATCGGTATCATCATTCTCTTTATCATCATTACCCTCAATATAGAGTGCCATGAATCCAGGGAAGCGCAGTGTTTGCCCATTTGCTCTAAAAATTGACTCACCTTTGCCAACCTCAAGGTCAATACTTACCGCATCAAACTGTGCCGGAGTCATCTGACAAGCGATGGCTCTTTTCCAAATAATCTCATAAAGTTTAAATTGTTCTGGGGTGAGGAATTGTTTAATTTTTGCCGGCACCCTCTGAATGTCTGTTGGACGAATTGCCTCGTGCGCTTCTTGGGCATTCTTAGATTTTGTCTTATAACCGATTGAATTTGATGGAAGGTAATTTTCATCATAGGTTGTTTTAATGTAGTTTCTAATCTGACCGAGTGCTTCATTGGATAAGCTGAAAGAATCTGTTCGCATATAGGTGATCAGCCCAACAGTTCCCTCCGCTAAAGAAATTCCTTCATACAACTGCTGTGCGATTCGCATCGTTCTGCTGGTGGTAAATCCCAACTTTCTTACGGCCTCTTGTTGTAATGTGGATGTTGTGAAAGGCGGTGCTGGATTCCGGGTTCTCTTCTTTTTATCCACTCGACCAACACGACATTTGCCCGATGACTTTAAAAGCAAACCACCAACAATTTGTTCCTGATCTTTTTCTGATGTGATCGTAAATTGTTCAACTTTTTCATTATTTAGTTGAATTAATTTTGAAGAAAACTGCGCACTCTTTTTTGTGGCTTCAAGATGAATACTCCAATATTCTTTTGATTCAAACTTCTGAATTTCAGCCTCCCTCTCACAAATTAATCTGAGGGCAGGGCTTTGAACTCTTCCGGCTGAGAGGCCGCGTCGTATCTTTTTCCATAGCAAGGGAGATAAATTGAAGCCAACGAGATAATCAAGCGCTCTTCGAGCTTGTTGAGCATTGACTAAAGACATAGAAACATCTCTTGGTTTTGTGATTGCCTGCTGAATTGCATCTTTGGTAATCTCTTCGAAGATCACTCTTTTAATGATTTTTTGTTCGGCAGAAATTTTTTTCGATTTAAGAATTTCTACAATGTGCCATGAAATGGCCTCGCCTTCGCGGTCAGGATCGGTGGCGAGATATATTTCATCAGACTTCTTAGCGGCGGAAATAATGGCATCAAGATATTTTTTATTTCGATCAATGAGCGCGTATTCCATTTCGAAGGATTCTGTATTAATTGCACCTGATTTTGGTAAAAGGTCTCTGACATGCCCATAGGATGCGAGAACATTAAAGTCACTTCCAAGGTATTTATTAATGGTTTTTGCTTTGGATGGTGATTCAACAATTAATAGTTTGCTCATAGTTTATCTTTCAAATCGAAAGAGCATCATAAATAGAAAAAATTAAAATGACAAGTTTGAAAAAAATTAATGATTAGAAATATCAAAAACTTTTTTTAATTTTTTTAGATTTTTAAAATCATAAAGATTTGTATCTGCAAGGTGAGAGGGCTCAACATTCATAAGTGATTGGAAAATATTATTTATACGCCCAGGTTGTTCTTTTTCCCAAGAATTAAGCATGGACTTCACCTTATTTCTTTGTAAGTTTTCTTGAGATCCACATAAATTACATGGAATAATTGGATAATTCATGGTTTTGGAAAAGGAGATGATATCTTTTTCCTCAATGTAAGCTAGGGGTCGAATAACAACATTGGTCTGATCATCAGATAACAATTTTGGCGGCATCGATTTTAATTTAGAACCAAAAAACATATTCATAAAAAATGTTTCAACAATATCATTTTTATGATGCCCTAATGCAATCTTATTGGCCCCAATTTCTCTGGCAACTCTATAGATAATGCCTCTTCTTAGTCTTGAGCATAATGAACAAGTTGTTTTGCCTTCAGGTATTTTTTCTTTCACGATAGAGTAGGTGTCTTCAGTAATAATTTTGTAATCAACATTGTGACTCTTTAAATAATCGGGAAGGACATTTTCTGGAAACCCTGGCTGTTTTTGGTCCAGGTTCATAGCAATGATTGAAAAATCAATGGGAGCCCTTTTCTTGAGAGCTGACAGAAGTGAGAGTAGTGTATAAGAATCTTTACCCCCACTGAGACACACCATTACAACATCTTTATCTTCGATCATATTAAAGTCTGCAATTGCTTTTCCGGTTGCAGAGATTAATTTATTTCTTAATTTAATAAAATTTCCACTGACGTTATTGGGTAAAAAAGGGTCTTTGCTCATAATGAAAATGATCTGCCACCGTCCACCTCTAGAACATGACCGGTGGTGTAGGAAGCGCTAGTTAACAAATAAAAAATGGCTTCTGAAATATCAGATGGATCACCTATTTTTTTTAATAATGTTTCTTTAACAACTTTTTCTCGATAAGTTTTTGAAAATTCATTCTTATCTTCAGGCCATAGAATAGGACCGGGGGCTACAGCGTTTACTCTAATATTTGGAGATAATTCCTGAGCCAAAGAATGAGTTAGGGTCACTAACCCAGCTTTGGCTATTGAGTAGATGATATAACTTTTTTTAGGACTCTTGATATGTGTGTCGGTAATATTCACTATCGATCCTTTGGTTTTTTCTAGGTAAGGTGCAGCATATTTGGCTAGAAATAATGGAGCCTTTAAATTACTTCCCAAAAGATCGTCCCAGTCAGCGATGTTTAATTTATTCAGCGGGGTGGGATAATAAGATGATGCGTTATTAATTAAAAAATCAAGTCTCTTAAAATGTGTTGTTGTAAAGTCGATAAGATCTTTATAGACATTTTCATCATTTAAGTTAGCTTGAAAAATCTCTGCTGAATTTTTTCTTCTTTTATTGAGTTTTACCTTTAATTTTTTTGCCTCGTTTTCTGACTGCCGATAGTGAATCAGAACATTCATTCCTTTCCCATGCAAATATTCAGAAATGTGAGCGCCAATTCTTCTAGCCCCACCTGTAATGAGTGCAGTTTTATTTGTGATATTCTCTGTCATTCACTTATTATAAATGATGCAATTGTCTATACGATGGTTTTATTGATCAAAAATGAAGTCAGCTCTTAAAAATAAAATTCGTGAAACAATACAAAATGAAATCGATGGATCTATTTCATTCTCAAAATTTATGGAGATGTGCCTTTATGACCCAGATAATGGTTATTATTCTTCTCAGTTTAATCAGTTTGGGAAACATGGTGATTTTTTTACGGCCCCAATGTTAGGCCAAACGTTTGCCATCACATTAACAAAGCAAATTGAACAATGCTTTTCAGAGGTTCGGGAAAATATTTTAGAGATTGGTGCGGGTAATGCACAACTAGCAATAGATGTGATTCTTAACTTACATGAAAGAAATATTTATTTAGATAATTACTATATTCTTGAGAAAAGCCAAGAATTAAAACAATACCAACTTCAAACATTACAAGACAAATTACCAATCGAATTATTTAAAAAAATAACATGGGTTGAGGAGTTTATCGATCAATTTAATGGTGTCATTATTGCCAATGAGTTGTTTGATGCAATTCCTACAGATGTATTTTCTTCATTTGAAAACGAAATAATGGAAAAAAAGGTTAGGGTAGATAACCAAAATTTTTCTTGGGCGCTGTCTGAAAATAAGAAACAATTTGATTACCAATTGTCTCTTGGAGATGGAGCTTTTGACTTTGAATATTCACCAGGCTATCACAAAATTTTTACAAAATTTGCTAGGGCAGAACAAATGGTGTGCTTTATCTTTGATTATGGCATGGATGAAAGGCAATTGTTCCATTCAAGTCGACCGAATGGCACATTAAGAGGCTTTAAGAAAAATCTTCTAACAGAAATATTTGAAAATATAGGAGAGCAAGATATCACATACCACGTGAACTTTACTCACCTAGCCTTTTTAACTCAAAAATTTAACCTTAATATATTAGGGTATACTCACCAAAGTCATTTCCTTAATAACCTAGGTTTAGAGATTGAAGATACCAGTGAAATGAAGGACCATTTGAAGTTATTAAGTGATATTAATTTATTGACTAGCCCAGCCGAAATGGGAGAGTTGATTAAAGTGATGGCCATTTCAAAAAATTGCCAATCGTCATTAAATGGCTTTTTAAATTTCGACAAAACTCATCTTCTGTAATGTATGGAACAAAAAAAACCGATTAGAACTTATGTAAAGAGGCAGGGTAGGCTGACCAAAGCCCAAAAAAATGCAATAGAAGTTCATGGCCCCTCATTCTTAATAGAATTTAAAGAAGAGCTGTTACAAGTAGAGCAATTATTTTTAACAGAACAACCTCTTTGTTTTGAGATTGGTTTTGGGATGGGAGACGCAACTCATAAGATTGCTCATAATAATTCTGATATCAATTACATTGTGACTGATGTGCACCAACCTGGTATTGGAAATTTAATTAAATTATCAAGCGCCGATAACTTAACGAATATAAAAATTATTCCCCATGACGCACTTGAGGTATTGCAGTTCATGATCAAAGACAATTTTTTATCAAAAATTAATATCTTCTTCCCTGATCCCTGGCACAAAAAAAGACACAACAAGAGACGGCTGGTGAATGTAGATAATTTAAATTTAATTATCAAAAAGTTGAAAGATGGTGGGGTTCTTCATATCGCAACAGATTGGGAGCCTTATGCCCTAGAAATTATTGAAGTTATAAAAACCAGTGATAACTTAACATTAGCTACCAATAACTTTCACGAAAGACCCGAATTTAGACCGGAAACGAAGTATGAATCAAGAGGGATGCGTCTTGGTCACGCAGTTTGGGATATCTTAGCCACTAAAGGGTAGCCACTTAAGAAAAATATCCTCCACGCCCTCAAGCCCATCTTTTTTGAGACTAGAAAAACTTTGGAAAGAAATAGGCGCTTCAAAATTACAATTTTTTAATTTTTGCTTAAATTTTTGTAGTTCTTGATTGGTCTGGTTTCTAGATAATTTATCCGCTTTGGTTAATAAAATATGGATTGGCTTGCCTGTTGGAATAAACCATCGAATCATTTGATCATCAAGCGGGGTTAACGAATGCCTTATATCCATAACAATAATCAGACCTACCAATGCCTGTCTTTTTTGCAAATAATGAGGTAAAACAATATCCCAATGTTTCTTCATGTCTATATTTACTTTTGCAAAACCATACCCCGGAAGATCTACAATCTTAAAATTCTCACTATGATGTAATTGAAAAAAGTTTATTAATTGAGTCCGACCCGGCTGTTTACTCACATAGGCTAATCGGTTATGGTTTGCCAATGCATTAATAGCGCTAGATTTGCCGGCATTCGAGCGACCAGCAAAAGCGATTTCAAATCCGCTATCCTCAGGCAGATCATCGATGAAATGAGCGGAGTGGATATATTTAAGATTGTGAATTATTGACATATCGACATGATATCAAACTACTATTGGGAAAGCTTTTGGTTTAATATTATGTTTCTTAAATTAATTACAGTTCTAGGTACATTATGTTTCAAAAACATTTAATTTTTATTATTACTTTAATTTTTCTAAACATGGCATCAGCAGAACCTATTAATGTTGAAAAGATAGTTCAAAATGTCTGTGTGGCTTGTCATGCAATGGATGGTAATAGCGTTATTACTGCAAACCCAAAATTATCAGCTCAGCACGAGTCCTACTTATATAAACAATTGATGAATTATAAATCTGGTGAGCGAGATAATGCAGTGATGGCTGGGATAGTTGCTAATTTGTCCGAAGACCAGATGAAAGGTTTGGCAGAATATTTTTCTAAACAAGATCTTAAGTTATCTAAGGCAACTTCAAATGGTAAAGGAAGTCTTGGAGAAAAAATCTTTAGAGCAGGCATTAAGGAAAAGAAAGTCCCAGCTTGTGCAGGTTGCCATGGACCCTCTGGACACGGTATTCCCTCAAAATTTCCGAGACTAAATGCACAGCATGCTGATTACATAAAAACTCAATTACAAAATTTTTCAGCTGGGTTGCGAGCAAATGACTCTGAGAAAGTCATGAGAATGATTGCAGAAAAATTATCAGAAAAAGAAATGGATGCAGTATCTGATTACATTCAAGGTTTACAATAATCATTCGAACATTTGTGAATATCTTTTGTCATTAATTTTTTGATCAATCCTCTTTAAATCTGTGGTGGCTAAAACAAGATCATTTTTACATCTTTTAAGTACGATGCGCTTCGCTATCACAATGCTTAGCGTTGTAGCAATTGCATCCATCATCGGTACAGTTGTTAAGCAAAGCGAGCCTTACAATAACTACCTCATTCAATTTGGACAATTTTGGTTTCCAATTTTTGAAGCTTTTGATGTTTATAATATTTACCAGGCTTTTTGGTTCTTAGTAATTTTATTGTTCTTAGTAGTCTCAACTTCCCTTTGTGTGTCGAGAAACTCTCCGAAAATAATTAAAGATATTCGTCGATTTCAGAGTGCTTTAAGTCACAATTCTTTTAAAAAATTTAAAAATTATTATGAATTTTCTTCAAGTCATTCTTTAAATTCCATATCAGAAATACTTAACAAAGAGGGTTTTCGAATCAAAGTTGGAAAGGATAAGGATATTCTTGTAGCAAAAAAAGGCGACCTACAAAAACTTGGATACATATTTACTCATCTGGCCATTATTGTAATAAGTATTGGTGGTATTTTAGATGGAAATCTCTACTTCAAGCTTCAGGAATCATTTGGGTTCAAAAAAATTGAATCAAGAAATCTCAAGTTTAGTGAGGTCCCAGGTGAGAGTCAGTTAGATATTAATAATTTTTCCTACCGAGCAACACTATTATTAAAAGAGCAAGAAAAAAATGACAAGGCCCTGTTAAGGGTAAAAGATGGCTATCTTGTTCAGCATCTTCCTTTTGAAATTAAATTGGATAAGTTTCATATTGAGCATTACTCCACTGGTCAACCAAAAGCTTTTTTGAGTGATATTAAAATTCGCAAAGACGGGCAGGAGTTCACAGAAACCATTTCTGTTAATAAACCGTTTACTATGGATGGCATAACGATTTATCAATCTGACTTTCAAGATGGTGGCTCTAAACTAGATTTAACGCTGATGGATCTATTTAATCGCTACCAACCCATGAGCTTATCCTCTGAAGTGTATAAAGAAAATTCATTTAATTCCGATCAGAAAGAATATGTTTTTGAGTTTGATGATTTTAGAGAATTTAATATTTTTCAGATCGAAAAAGACGGCAAATTAATAACACAGAATATAGGTCCGAGTGTGGTGTATAAATTCAGAAACTCTTCCGGCCAAGCTGTGGAGTATCAAACATATCAAAACCCGATTCCTGAAAATGAAAAATTCTTTTTTATGAGCGGGGTGCGAGAAGATTTACAAAGTGAACTTAAGTTTTTACGTCTCCCTGCAGATAATGATCTTTCGCTTCAGGGCTATCAAATATTTTTAAAAAATATTCGATCAGAAGAATTATTAAAAAAAAATATAAACAAACTCGCTGATCAAGCAAGCTCACTCAGTAGTGTTGAGGCAAAAGATAATTTTAAAAAAAATACCCAAGATATATTTAATGTCTATCTGAAAAGTGGGTATTCTGGTCTTGCAAACATGATTGAAGATTCAGTTGCAGTTGAGAATCAAGAGTCAGTTGCTGACTCTTATATTAAAATCATTTACTTTCTTGCTGAGACGATGAATCAAGAACTAATCACCAATAACTTAGTGGAAAATGATTTTTTCCAAGACGCCCTAAATGCTTATAGTGACAGTTTTTTCTATGGCGACAGTCCATTCCTCATTTTGAATGAATATCAAAAAATTTATGCCAGTGGAATGCAATTAACCAAAGATCCAGGGAAAATATGGGTGTATATTGGATCTTTATTTCTAGTGATTGGAATTTTTTGTATGATTTATGTCCAAGAAATTCGTTTGTGGCTGATAAAAAAATCACCGAGGAAGTTTGCTGTAGCGATGGCTTCTAATCGCGAACATATCGACTTTGATAATTATTGTAAGCAGTTGACGGAAAAATTTAAGGTTAAGGAATAGAAATGATCCTAAATATACTATTTATTTTATGTATTTTGTTTTCAGGAATTTATAGCTTTATTAATTTCAGAGAATTTATGGATGTTTATGAGATAGCAATTCTTGTTTTCTCAGTGCCAGTTTTTATTTGGCTTGGTAACTTTTGGAGTTCTTTTAGAAAATTATTTCTAGCGACATTCGTTCTAACCATTCTTTCTGTATACATCTTTCAAAACGATCTCCAAATGCAGGAGACAAACTTTTTCTTGAAATATTTTTTGTCTAGCCAATCGTTGATCATGTGGATGACATTTTTTTTCCCGTTGAGTCTTGCATCCTATTTATATTCATCATTTAAATCAAATCAATTTAGTGCAAACTTAGGGTCTAATTTTTCATGGATAGCTCTGACATCAGGCTTTACTGGCCTGATGGTAAGATGGTATGAGTCCTACCTCATTAGTTTGGATGTAGGGCATATTCCAATTAGTAACTTATACGAGGTATTTGTTTTATTCTGTTTAATCACTGGAGCAATGTATCTCTATTATGAGCAAAAGTCACAAACTAAAAAGTTAGGCAGCTTTGTCTTAATCATTATTAATGCAGCTGTTGCCTTCATTCTTTGGTATACCTTTGCTAAAAATGCAGATGCGATTCAGCCTCTTGTACCTGCACTGCAATCTTATTGGATGAAAATTCATGTCCCATCCAATTTTATTGGTTATGGAGCTTTTTCAATTTCAGCAATGATAGCAGTAGCCTATTTATTAAGAAATCAGTCTGTAGTAAAAAATATTTTACCGAGTGAGTATGTGATGGAAGATTTGATGTACAAATCAATCGCCGTTGGGTTTATCTTTTTTACAATTGCAACCATTTTGGGGGCCATCTGGGCGGCAGAAGCCTGGGGCGGTTATTGGTCTTGGGATCCAAAAGAAACTTGGGCACTTATTGTTTGGCTAAACTATGCCGCATGGCTTCACCTAAGGTTAGTGAAAGGTCTGCGAGGTGACGTTTTAGCATGGTGGTCTGTGATTGGACTGCTCATAACAACGTTTGCCTTCATCGGGGTCAATCTTTTCCTATCAGGACTTCACTCTTATGGAGAGCTTTAAGCTTATAAGTTTTCAACTTTAAAATCATGTAAAATATCCTTACTATGCAAAAGGATTTAATCGTTTCAATTAAAGATCTAGCCTTCGGGTATGCCGAAAGACAAATTCACAAAAAAATTAATATGAATTTCCATCGTGGCAAAGTAGTTGCCATTATGGGTGGAAGTGGTTGTGGCAAAACTACAATACTGAGGTTAATTGGAGGTCAAATTAAACCCACATCAGGACATGTTGAAGTGGATGGACAAATAGTTCATGAACAAGGTCGAAAGGGCATTTATGAGCTGAGACGAAAAATGGGAATGTTATTCCAACACGGAGCCCTTTTTAGTGATCTAAGTGTTTTTGAAAATGTGGCGTTTCCGATTAGGGAGCATACAAACTTAAGTGAAGAGATTATTAAAGATTTGGTTCTGATGAAGCTGAATGCGGTTGGGCTTCGCGGAGCAAATCAATTGATGCCGACAGAGCTTTCTGGAGGTATGGCGAGAAGAGTTGCCCTTGCCAGAGCTGTGGCATTAGACCCGGACATCATCATGTACGATGAACCTTTCGCTGGACTTGATCCTATATCGATGGGCGTTATCTGCGATTTAATTAGAACTTTGAATGATGCCTTGGGAGCAACATCGATTATTGTGACACATGATGTCACTGAGACTTTTGCATTTGCCGACTATATTTATTTTATTGCTGATGGTATTGTTGCCGCTGAAGGATCGCCAAGTGATCTTAAAAAATCTCAACTTCCCTTTGTAAAACAATTTGTCCATTCGCAAAAAGATGGTCCAGTTCCATTCCATTATCAAGCTAATGACTATTTACAGGATTTAAGGCTATAAGATGTTAAGTTTTTTTGAAAAAATTGGTGGCGCCATTAGATCAAAAATAACTCGTTTGGGCGCAGCGACACGATTATTTTTTAGCATTATTAGTTATTCATCAGATAGTTTTAAAAGATTTAATCTCACCATTAGAGAAATTTATTTCACCGGTGTTTTATCCTTGGTCATTATTGTTGTGTCCGCATTTTTTGTTGGCATGGTATTAGGCCTTCAAGGGTATTACACATTACAAAAATATGGATCTTCGGAAGCCATTGGTGTTCTAGTGGCCTTAGCGCTTGTGAGAGAATTAGGCCCTGTTGTAACAGCACTATTATTTGCTGGTCGGGCTGGAACTGCCATTACTGCAGAAATTGGACTAATGAAAGCGACCGAACAATTATCGGCAATGGAAATGATGGCCGTTAGTCCTGTTGCTAGAATTGTGGCGCCTCGTTTCTGGGCAGGCATTATAACCATGCCACTTCTTGCTTCAATTTTTTCGATGGTCGGTGTTTTAGGAGGATATGTTGTTGCAGTGCCGCTGATTGGCGTGGACGAGGGAGCTTTTTGGTCACAAATGCAAGCTAATGTCGACTTTAATTATGATATTGTGAATGGATTTATTAAGAGTGTGGTTTTTGGAATTGCATGTACCATCATTGCTCTTTTTGAGGGCTATGATGCACCACCCACTGCTGAAGGCGTGAGTCGTGCAACAACCAGAACGGTTGTGACATCATCATTGGCCGTTCTTGGATTGGATTTTGTGTTAACTTCATTTATGCTAACAGTATAGGTAGGGAGATTTTATGAACAGAATTAAATTAGATGCATGGGTTGGAATATTTGTTGCACTTGGATTAATTGCTTTAATGGGCCTGGCAATGAAAGTTGGCAACTTAACATCTAATGACATTAAGACTACATATTATGTCACAGCAAATTTTGAAAACATTGGGGGCTTAAAACCACGAGCTCCAGTTAAATCTGCTGGGGTAGTGGTCGGTCGAGTTGATTCAATTGTATTTGATACAAAAATTTATGAGGCGATCGTTACCATGAGTATTGATGAGAGATATGTTTTTCCAAAAGATACGTTTGCTAATATTTACACAGCAGGACTTTTGGGTGAGCAGTATATTGGCCTTGAAGCTGGCGGTGATCCAGATAATCTAGAAGCCAATGACAAAATTACCCAAACTCAAGACGCTGTTGTTCTAGAGAAGCTCATTAGTCAGTTTCTATATAATCAAGCTTCCAAGGAGGAAGAATAAATGAGGTTGTTTAAATTATTAATTTTAGGTTTTTTTGTCTCAATTTCATCCTTTTTAATCGCAGCTGATGGCCCTTTAGAATTAGTTCATAAAACTGCGGATGATGTTTTGGCGGTTTTAAAGGCAGATGACTCGATACAACAAGATAAAGAAAAGATTTATAAATTAGCTGAAGAAAAAATCCTACCAAATTTTGATTTAGATCGCATCTCTATGCTTGTGCTTGGAAAAACATGGAGAAAGATCAATGAAGATCAGCAACAACAATTTAAATCAGAATTTAAAACCATGTTGCTTAGAACGTATGCAGTAGCATTAGGAAAATATAAAGACCAAGAAATTGATTTCAAACCACTGCGAATGGAACCGACTGATAAACAAGCAACGGTCAAAACACAGATTATTCAAGAGGGAGCGCAACCCATATCGGTAGATTATACCCTGGCAAAAAAGGATGATGAGTGGAAAGTATTTGACATTGTGATCGAAGGAGTCAGTTTGGTCACTAACTATAGATCTCAATTTGCTAGTGAAATAAAAAATAATGGAATTGATTCATTAATTACAAAACTAGCTGAAAAAAATAGCAAAGGAGACTAATGGAAATTAGTCAAAACAAATGGGTGTTTAATGGCGATTATACCTTCGCAGAGATTCCTCAGCATATTGATCAATTAAATAAAATTTCAATAAGCCAGCCGATTACCTTAGATTTTTCAAAATTAAAAAATATCGACACTTCGCTATTAAGTTTTATTTTTGAAATAAAGAGAAAAGCTAATTTATCAAATCAATCAGTAATGCTTAATAAATTACCAAAAAATTTACTGAATCTTGCCTCATTGTATGGGGTCGAGAATTATCTGAAGTAACTCTTACCAATAAAAATGAAAAAAGCAATTGTTTTTAAAAACATAAAAAAAACCTATGGCTCTTTTGAAGCTGTAAAGGGAATCAATTTGTCAATCGAGCAAGGCGAATTTTTTGGGCTACTTGGACCAAATGGAGCTGGTAAATCAACTCTGATTAATATGTTGGCAGGGATTGTCAAGCCAACATCTGGAACAATAAAGGCAATGGGTTTTGATGTTGAGAAGCAGTATCAAGAATCCAGACATTCTCTTGGCATAGTCCCACAAGAATTAGTATTTGACCCATTTTTTAATGTTCGTGAAATGTTGAGATTTCAAGCCGGATATTTTGGTAAAGGTAAAGAGAATTATGATTGGATTGATGAGGTCCTAGAAAAATTAGACCTTCAAGACAAAGCTTCAACAAATATGAGAAAGTTGTCAGGCGGAATGAAAAGAAGAGCCCTGATTGCTCAAGCTTTAGCTCACCGTCCTCCAATTATTGTTTTAGACGAACCTACTGCGGGTGTGGATGTTGAATTGCGACAAAGACTTTGGGAATTTATGAAGGAATTGAATTCGCAGGGTCACACCATTGTATTAACAACCCATTATCTAGAGGAAGCAGAAAATTTATGTGGACGAATAGCAATGGTCAATCATGGTAAATTAGTTGCTCTAGATAATACAAAAAAATTAATCAGAAATAATTCATCTAAAAATTTAAATATTAAAATTGATAAAAAAGATAAAGGAAAAATCTTAAAAACCCTAAAAGGGTTTGATGTATTAATTGAGGATGAGATGCTCACTATTACATTAGAAAAAATAGATGAATTGAATAGCATAATTACATTATTGAAAAAAAATAAAGTAAATTTTTTTGATATACAAACTACAGAGCCTGACTTAGAAAAAGTGTTTTTACAAATTACAAAAAATGATTAATTGGAAAATACAATTAAAAGGTACATGGACTCTTCTGAAAAAAGAGTTGTTGAGATTTTGGCGAGTTGTCTTTCAAACGGTCGCAGCACCAGTTATAACTGGAATCTTATATTTGCTGATTTTTTCTCATGTTCTAGATAGCAGGACAGAGGTATATGAAGGAGTTCCATACAGTGCATTTTTGATTCCAGGTTTAATTATGATGTCATTATTGCAAAATGCATTTGCAAATAGTTCTTCAAGCTTGGTTCAATCCAAAGTAATGGGGAATATTGTATTCATTTTATTAACCCCATTAACTTACATTCAATTTTTCATTGCCTTCTTGATAGCCTCAATCGTTAGGGGATTATTTGTTGGCCTTGCCATTTATTTACTAGCGATAATTTACATTGATTTACCACTAATGCATCCATGGTTTATTGTTTCATTTTCAATTTTAGGTGGGGCATTGCTTGGGACATTCGGTATTTTGGCTGGGATTTGGGCTGACAGATTCGATCAAATGGCAGCCTTTCAGAATTTTGTAATTATGCCATTATCGTTTCTATCAGGTGTTTTTTACTCGATTCATTCACTACCCCCAGTATGGCAAAGCATTTCTAAATTTAATCCATTTTTCTATATGATCGATGGTTTTCGGTATGGGTTTTTTGGCCAATCCGATATCTCACCATATATAAGTATGGCTATAGTACTTACTTTTTTTATCATGCTAGCCAGTTTATCAATCCGTCTTTTAAAAACAGGATATAAATTAAGAGGATAGTCATGCATAAAGATGAAATAAAAAAAATAATTGAAAAAGGTATTGATTGTCACCATATAGATGTTATGGGTGATGATGGAGCTCATTTTGAAGCACTAATAATTAGCAATGAGTTTTTAAATTTAAACCGGGTCCAGAGACATCAGTTGGTATATCAATCTCTCGGAGATTTAATGAACGAAAAGATACACGCGTTATCACTAAAACTATACGATCTTTCTGAATGGGATCAAATTAAAGGAGAATAAGTAAATGAGTGCTCAAGAAAAAATAAAAAGCATGATTGATGAAAACAAAGTCATGTTGTTTATGAAAGGGGATCGAAAGTTTCCTCAGTGTGGTTTTTCAGGAATGGCTTGTCAGATTCTTGATCATGTTGGTGTGGAGTATACGACCAATAATGTCTTGGAGGATAATGAAATTAGGGAGGGCGTCAAGGTGTTCTCTAATTGGCCAACCATACCTCAACTTTATGTTAATGGCGAGTTTATTGGCGGCGCGGACATTATGAGAGAAATGTTTGAATCTGGTGAGTTGAAACAGCTGTTGGAACAAGTTGGATAAGTTAAAAATAACGGGAGGCTTTCCACTCTATGGTGAGGTAGAAATATCTGGGGCTAAAAATGCTGCCTTACCCATTTTAATTGCTTCCATATTAACTTCTAATCAGGTTGATATTTCAAATGTACCAAAGCTAAAAGATATAGATACAACCATTAGATTATTACAGTTCTTGGGAATCAGTATTGATTACTCTGACGGAAATGTATCATTAATAGCTAACAATATTTCAAAAACTGAGGCACCGTATGATTTAGTTAAAACCATGCGCGCGTCTATTCTGGTTTTGGGTCCTCTGTTGTCAAGGTTTGGCCAAGCTCATGTCTCTTTGCCGGGTGGTTGTTCAATTGGCGCCCGTCCCGTAGATTTGCATATACAAGCGTTAGAAAAAATGGGAGCTAATATTTCTATTCATAATGGATATATTGATGCGAGCACAGAACATCTGCCTAATAAAAAACTTATTGGTACAAAAATCTTTATGGATCAAGTCAGTGTAACGGGCACTGAAAATATAATGATGGCAGCAACTTTGGCAGAAGGTAAAACATTTATTGAGAACGCAGCAAGGGAACCTGAGGTGGAAGATCTGGGTAATCTTTTAATCAGCATGGGCGCCAAAATCAAAGGATTAGGAACTGATGTCATTGAGATTGAGGGCGTCGCTGCATTGAATGGATCCCAATATAAAGTAATGTTTGATCGAATTGAAGCGGGAACTTATATGGCTGCTGCAGTTGTCAGTGGTGGAGAAGTAAAATTAAAAAATGTTGATCCTCGTAAAATGGAATCTATTATTGAAAAGATTAAACAAACGGGTGCTAATGTAATTGAGGGATCGACAGAGATCACGATTAAAAAAGAAAATCAGCCAATACATCCAGTGAATATCAGAACGGGCGTTTATCCACTTTTTCCAACTGACATGCAGGCTCAGTTCATGGCAATCAATGTTCTCGCGGATGGTCCATCAGAAGTTACTGAAACGATATTTGAAAATCGATTTATGCATGTCCAAGAACTGGTAAGAATGGGAGCAAATATCGATGTTAAAGGAAACACTTCTTTTGTGAAGGGTGTTCAAGCCATTGAAGGAGCTAACGTAATGGCGACTGACTTAAGAGCATCAGCCTCACTTGTGATTGCTGGTTTAGCGGCCAAAGGGGAGACAATTATTGAGCGGATCTACCACTTGGACCGAGGTTATGAGAGAATTGAGGAAAAATTAAATAAGCTTGGCGCTAAAGTTGAAAGATTGAGTTAAATGTTAACAATTGCATTATCTAAAGGAAGAATATTTCAAGAGACACTTCCCCTCCTTCAAGGGGCCGGGATAGAGTGTAAAGAGAATCCGGAAACATCCAGAAAATTAATCTTAAATACAAATAATAAGAACATTCGATTATTAATTGTTCGAGCATCCGACGTTCCAACATATGTGGAATGTGGTGGAGCAGACATTGGTATTGCCGGAAAAGATGTTTTGGATGAGTTTGATTCTGCTAATCTCTATCAAATTTGTGATCTTAAAATTGCTAAATGTAAAATGATGGTTGCCGGACCAAAGAGTTATGACTATCAAAAAGCGATGCAACAAAAGTCAAGATTAAAAGTGGCAACTAAATATACAAAAATTACTAAAGAATTTTTTGCTCAAAAGGGAATTCATATCGACGTTATAAAACTTTACGGGTCCATGGAGTTAGCACCTCTCGTTTCAATGAGTGATTTGATTGTTGATTTAGTTAGCTCAGGCCAGACCCTAAAAGCAAATAATTTGGTTGATTATGAAAAAATTTCTGATATTTCATCCCAGCTTATCGTTAACAAAGCATCATTAAAGTTAAAATATTATGAAATACAACCCATCATTAATGTAATTAAAAATAGCGTCAAATGAAAATTAAAACCTTAAAGCTAGCCGATAGTAATTTTTATCAGTCTTTGGAGAATGCTCTATCTTTTGATGAAGAAGATAATAGCCAGATACAAGAAACGGTAAAAGATATCGTTCAAGCTGTAAAAGCTAATGGTGATCAAGCACTTTTAGAGTTTACAAAAAAATTTGATAAAGTGGATTTAGATAATCCAAGCGATCTAGAGCTCCCAAGCAGTATTCTTAAAGAAGCTTATGATTCATTAGATACTTCAACACAAAATGCGCTTAATGAATCTGCACAAAGAATTAAAAATTATCACGAAAAACAAGTGCAAGACTCATGGAGCTACAAAGAAGAGGATGGGACCGTTCTTGGTCAGAAAATTACAGCTTTGGATTCTGTTGGATTATATGTCCCTGGTGGAAAAGCATCTTATCCATCTTCAGTTTTAATGAATGCAATTCCGGCAAAGGTTGCAGGTGTAAAAAATCTTGTCATGGTTGTACCAACACCCAATGGTGAGAGAAACGCATTAGTTTTAGCAGCCGCATATGTAGCCAATGTGGACCGAGTATTCACTATTGGTGGCGCTCAAGCTGTTGCTGCACTTGCTTATGGAACGCACACAATTCCCCAAGTTGACAAAATCGTTGGCCCAGGGAACGCTTATGTTGCAGAGGCTAAGAGAATAGTTTTTGGAACTGTAGGTATTGATATGATTGCTGGCCCTTCAGAAATTTTAGTCATTACCGATGGAAAGACTAACCCAGACTGGTTGGCGATGGATCTATTTTCTCAGGCCGAACATGACGAGTTAGCTCAAGCAATCCTCATATCATCGGACCATAGTGTCTTTGAAAAAGTGATGCTCAGTATTAATAAACTGATAGATACAATGCCAAGAAAAGAGATTATCTCCACCTCATTAGAAAATAGGGGATTGTTTATACAGGTTGATAATTTAGATGAAGCAGCCGAGGTATCTAATTACATTTCACCAGAACACCTGGAATTATCTGTTCAAGATCCTGAATCATTATTAACAAATATTAATCATGCAGGCGCCATTTTTATGGGAGTAAATACATGTGAGTCTGTTGGAGATTATTGTGCTGGACCGAATCATGTATTACCTACCTCTAGAACGGCAAGATTTTCTTCTCCATTGGGTGTCTATGATTTTCAAAAAAGATCTAGCATCATAAATTTATCTGCGAGAGGGGCAACAAGACTTGGGAAAATTGCTTCAGTGATGGCTGAGGGTGAGGGCTTATTCGCTCATGCTAGATCAGCTGATTACAGAGTTAAGGCTGATGAGTAAATTCTGGAGCCTGTTTGTTAAAGATTTGGATCCTTATATCCCAGGTGAGCAGCCCCAGGGTGAGATAAGATTAAAATTAAATACAAATGAAAATCCATACCCACCAGCACCGACAGTTATCGAAGAGATCCAAAATCATGGAGCAGATCGAATAAATCTATACCCAGATCCTGAGTCCAATATTTTAAGAGGCACAATTGCAACATACCATGATGTTGATATATCGAATGTATTTGTTGGCAATGGTTCTGATGAAATTTTGGCTTTTATCTTTTATGGCTTTTTTAAAAATAAAAAGAACTTACTATTTCCTGATATCACTTATAGCTTTTATCCGGTATATGCCAAATTATTTGACATTAGTTACCAAAAAATTCCATTAAATAATGATTTTGAAATAGATTTATCTTTGTATTATCACGATGATTCAGCAGTCATCTTTCCCAATCCAAATGCACCAACAGGCATTCCAATTCCCGGAAAAAAAATAGAAGATTTTCTGCAAGATAATCCATCATCCATTATTGTGGTAGATGAAGCTTATGTTGATTTTGGTACGGACTCTTCTGTGAATTTGGTGAAAAAATATAAAAATTTAGTGGTGACTAGGTCTATGTCAAAATCCAGATCTCTGGCAGGATTAAGAGTTGGTTATGCAATTGGGGATACAACTTTAATTGATGGATTAATAAGAATAAAAAACAGTTTTAATTCGTACCCACTTGATAGAATTGCCCAAAAAGCATCCGTCACCTCTTTTCAGGAAGACAAATATTTTAATGAGACATGTAAAAAAATTATTGAAACAAGAAATCGTTTTATTAAAGCTTTAGAAAATCTTCAATTTTCTGTATTGCCATCTGGTGGCAATTTTATTTTTGCTCAACCACCATCGCCATTATCGGCAAATACAATTTACTCCCAACTAAGAGATGTGGGTATTTTGGTAAGATATTTTAATCAACCTGAAAAATTGAAAAATTTTTTAAGAATTACAATAGGGACTGATCAGCAAATGGATTTATTTGTTGACGAGCTAAAAAAAATAATAAACCAGTGAAATAATTTGTTTAATATAAGTTAAAATTTGATTAAAAATAATAACGAGACATTATGAGTAGAAATTCTTCAGTAGAGCGCAATACCAAAGAAACGCAAATCAAAATCAATTTGAATTTAGACGGCACAGGCATTTCCAAATTAGAATCAGGCATTGGTTTTTTGGATCATATGCTTGATCAAATTGCCCGTCATGGATTAATTGATCTTGAGGTGCAGGCTAAGGGCGATTTACACATTGATGCGCATCATACAGTTGAAGATATAGGTATTACTTTGGGACAAGCTTTTGCCAAGGCAGTCGGGGATAAAAAAGGCATTACTCGATATGGTCACTGTTACGCTCCATTGGATGAAGCGTTGTCCAGAGTTGTAGTAGACATCTCAGGTAGACCAGGCCTTGAATTAAACGCTAATTTCAAAAGAGCATTGATTGGGGAATTTGATGTTGACTTGATATATGAATTCTTTCAAGGTTTTGTCAATCACGCATTAATTACCTTACATATTGATAATCTCAGGGGGGATAATGCTCATCATCAGGTAGAAACAATCTTTAAAGCATTCGCTCGAGCACTAAGAATGGCTCTCACCATTGACCCAAGACAGGCCGATCAACTTCCTTCAACAAAAGGGGCTTTATAGCAAGATCAATGATTGCAATTGTTGATTATGGGATGGGTAATCTTAGATCTGTTTTTAATGCGTTTAAAAAAGTATCGCCTAATCAAAAGATTTTAGTCACTTCTGATCCAAAATTAATACAAGCAGCGGATAAGGTAGTATTCCCTGGACAAGGAGCGATGCCTGATTGTGTGAGGGAGCTATCAGAAAGAAATTTAATTGAATCGGTCATTGATGCGGCAAGAAATAAGCCATTTTTGGGAATATGCATTGGTTTGCAAATGTTAAATAATTTTTCTGAGGAGGGAAATATTAATGGGTTGGGGATTATCGATGGGAGAGTCTTAAAATTTAAACCTAAAAATCATTTCAACAAGGTACCTCATATGGGTTGGAATGAAGTCCACCGCCCTAAAAATCATTTCATGTGGAATGGCATACCTAATAACGAGAGATTTTATTTTGTCCACAGCTATTACGTTCAGCCTCAAAGCAGAGATCTTGTGGCTGGTGAATGTGTTTATGAGAAGCCCTTTTGTTGCGCTGTCAGTAAAGATAATATTTTTGCAGTTCAATTTCATCCAGAAAAAAGCTCTCAGGCTGGGCTACAATTATTACAAAATTTTACAAGATGGAAAGTTTAAATTATGCAAGTAATTCCTGCGATTGATCTAAAAGAAGGAAAGTGTGTTCGCCTTAAACAGGGACTAATGGACCAGGCAACCATATTTTCAGAACATCCAGCAGAAATGGCTGCCCACTGGAAATCAAAGGGCGCTAAAAGATTACATCTAGTTGACTTAGATGGGGCTTTTGCGGGCCAACAAAAAAATTTACCAGTAATTCGTGAGGTGATACAAGAAATGGGAGAAGTTCCCATTCAACTTGGCGGCGGCATCAGAAATTTAGATACCGTTGAGAGTTTAATTAATGCAGGAATTGATTCAGTCATTATCGGTACAGCAGCAATAACTAACCCAGGTTTTTTGCATGAGGCATGCTTTGCATTTCCAGGCCAAATTATTGTAGGATTGGATGCAAAAAATGGTGAGGTGGCAATTAACGGATGGGCAAAAATGACAGGCCATACGGTATTTGAGATGGCTGAAAAATTTGAAGATTATGGAGTGGCCTCAATAATTTATACAGATATTGGACGGGATGGTATGTTAGAAGGAATCAATATTGACGCAACAGTTGAGTTAGCTGAGCGAGGAAATGTCCCAATTATCGCTAGCGGAGGATTATCAAATATCAAAGATATCGAAGATTTATGTGCAGTAGCCAATGTTGGAATAAAAGGGGTGATTGCCGGAAGGTCAATATATGAAGGGACCCTTGATTTTAGTGAGGCTAATAAACTAGCCGAGCAACTGACTGGATAAAATATTGTTAGCGAAAAGAATTATTCCTTGTCTTGATGTTACAAATGGCCGAGTTGTAAAAGGCGTTAATTTTGTCGACTTGATTGATGCTGGTGATCCGGTAGAAATCGCAAAAAAATACAACGACCAAGGCGCTGATGAATTAACATTTCTTGATATCACTGCAAGCTCAGATAATAGAGATTTGATTTTGGGTATTATTGAGCGTGTTGCCGAGCAGGTATTTATTCCTCTAACAGTTGGCGGAGGGGTCAGGGCTGTAAATGATGTAAGGAGACTTTTAAATGCGGGAGCAGACAAGGTCAGTATTAACACAGCAGCCATAAACAACCCATCACTTGTATCTCATGCTGCGGATAGGTTTGGTTCTCAATGTATTGTTGTTGCCATCGATGCAAAAAAAACTGGAAACGAGTGGGAGATCTTTACTCACGGAGGGCGAAATCCAACAGGATTAAATGCTATTTTTTGGGCAAAAGAGATGGTGAGAAGAGGTGCGGGGGAGTTGCTAATTACCAGTATGGATAAAGATGGAACAAAATCTGGTTTTGACAATGAGTTGAATGCTGCCATTTCATCAGAAGTGGATGTCCCAATTATTGCCTCTGGTGGCGTAGGTAATTTAGATCATCTCGTTGATGGCATAATAGAAGGTAAAGCGGATGCAGTTTTAGCAGCCAGCATATTTCATTTTGGTGAATACACTATAACTGAAGCTAAAAATCATATGCGCCACAAAAAGATTGAGGTTAGATGATGAATGTTTTTGATCAAATAAAATGGAATGATCAAGGTTTGATCCCCGCCATAATTCAGGACAATAATTCTTTGAAGGTTGTCATGATGGCTTGGATGAATAAAGAAGCTTTATCTAAGACTATTGAAACTAAAAGGTGTTATTTTTATTCCCGATCTAGGAATAAGATATGGCTCAAAGGGGAAGAGTCAGGTAATTTTCATAACGTGTTGAGTATTCTTGTAGACTGTGACTTTGATTCATTGCTTGTTAAGGTTAATGTAAAGAGTGGCATATCATGTCATACGGGAAGGAATTCATGTTTTTATAATGAAATTACTGATAATGGAGATACAATAAATATTATTGAAGAAGTATTGAAAGACCCAAAATTAATTTACAAGAAATAAAGTCATGAGCGAGTTAGAACAATTACAACAATTAATAGAAAGTAAAAAAGATAGCGACCCATCACTATCTTATACAGCGAAATTATTTTCTCAAGGAATTGAAGAAATTCAAAAAAAATTTGGCGAGGAATCAATTGAGCTAATTATTGCTTCTAATCAAGATAATAAAAAAAATGTAATTAATGAGACAGCCGATGTTCTTTATCACCTTCTGGTGCTGTTATCAGAAAAATCAGTTAGCTTAAAAGAGGTAATCAGTGAGCTTGAGAAAAGATCTGGCATGTCTGGACTAGAGGAAAAAGCAAGTAGGAACAAGTGATGACTTCATGTATTTTTTGCAAAATCGTCAATAAAGAATTACCAGCAACTATTGTCTATGAAGACGATGACTTTTTGGCATTTAATGACATTAACCCCATTGATAAAGTCCATATCCTAATCATTCCCAAACAACATATTGAAAATCTAATCTCTGCTGAAAAAGACGGAGTGGATTCAGAAATTTTTGGAAGAATGCTGATGCTTGGGACCAAGCTTGCAAAAGAAAGTGGTTTGGAAGGTTTTAGAACGATGATTAATTCTGGCGCCAGTGGAGGTCAGGAAGTATTTCACATCCATTTCCATGTATATGGTGGTAGCAGTCAACTCAAAAAAATATAAGGAGATTGAGAATGCCTGGTTTTAAAGAATTATTAATTATTTTAGTAGTTGTATTGATTATTTTTGGTGCCGGAAGATTAAAAAATATTGGTAAGGATCTTGGGGCCGCCATAAAAAATTTCAAAGAGGGTATGTCTGATAAGTCGGATAAAAAAGATAAATAATGTTTGATATATCTTTTTCTGAATTTATTCTTGTTGTCGTTGTTTTTGTATTGTTCGTAAATCCAAAAAATATTCCAAAAATTTCTCATTACCTCGGAACAATATTTAAAAAAATTAACCATCTATTTTTTAATGTCAAAGAAGAAATTTTTCGTGAGGAGACATTTAAGAAGTTAAAAAAAATTGAAAAAGAAATCTTTTCAAAGAATGAAAAATAAATTTAGTTTTCTTGATCATTTTTTTATTTTTAAAAAACTCCTGTTAAGAGTAATTATTATTTTTTCAGTATTACTTTCACTCTTTTTTTACAACCACCAAGTTTTGTATGATTTTTTTTCTAATCCTTTACTAAGAGGTATTAACCTTTTTGGTGGCGAGATAATTGCCACTCAACTGTTATCTACTTTTGTTGTTCCCATGAAGCTTTCTTTTTTATCAGCGTTTTATTTGACCTTCCCATATTTGATTACTGAGTTATGGTTTTTTATTAAGCCGGGTTTGTATGAAGGAGAAAAAAGTTTTGCAAAAAAAATATTTTTAATTAGTACGGTTTTAATTTTTACAGCTTTTGTATTTTGTTTTTATGTCGTATTTCCTGAAATCATTAATTTTTTTATGAGCTTTGCCCCTGATGGTTTAAATTTAAAAATTGATATTAATTTTTATCTAGAACTCCTTGTAAATTTAATCTTTGCGTTTACGATAGCTTTCCAAATACCTGTCATTGTAATTTTTTTGGTTAAACTGAAAGTTCTTGATATTTCTAAAATAAAAAAAGCGCGACCGTATTTATATGTTTTTTCATTTATCCTTGCTGCGATTCTTACGCCACCAGATGTGTTATCACAAATATTTTTAGCACTTCCAATGATTTTACTATTTGAATTAGGTCTGATCTTATCTAAAGTTATATCAAAATAAACCATTTTCATTTACTGGTTGAATTTAGTGAGTCAAATTTTGTATAATAGTCCCTCAATTCTGAATTTACATTTCTCAAAAGGAAATTAATGTCGAAAAAAGATAAAGGTTTTGACAAAGACCGAAGAAAATTTTTGTTAACCGCTACTGCTCTTACAGGTGGTCTGGGAGTTGCAGCAGCTGGAATCCCATTTGTTTCAAGTATGACTCCAAGTGAAAAAGCTAAGGCCGCGGGAGCATCTGTAGAGGTGGACACGTCAAAAATTAAAAAGGGCGAGCTAATTACTACGGAGTGGAGAGGTCAACCTGTTTGGGTGTTAAATAGAACAGATGAGATGATCCAATCACTTCCAAAGTTAGATAAAAACTTGGCAGATCCAGATCTTAAAGTGACCTCCCAACAACCTAAATATTGTCAAAATGCTACACGTTCGATTAAGTCCGATATGTTGGTTGTAGTTGGAATATGCACTCATCTTGGTTGTTCACCATCGGCCAAAATAGAACCAAAAGGTGATATGGGGGATGATTGGTCTGGAGGCTTTTTCTGTCCTTGCCATGGATCAAAATTTGATCTTGCGGGAAGAGTTTATAAGGGCTCACCTGCACCGACAAACCTAGTAGTCCCTCCACATAAATATATTGATGAAAATACTATTTTGATTGGTGAAGATTCAAAGGATGAAGCATAATGCAAAAAAATAATGGATTTATGAGTTGGGTTGATCAGAGACTTCCTGTTTCATCTTTTATTAAAAACCACTTAACACACTACTACGCGCCAAAAAATTTTAATTTTCTGTATTTCTTTGGAGCGTTGGCTATCGTCTTATTTGTTCTGCAAATTTTGACAGGAATTTTTCTTACTATGCACTATAAACCAGATGCGCTTCATGCATTTGCCTCGGTGGAATACATCATGAGAGATGTCTCGTTTGGTTGGGTTATTCGGTATATGCATTCGACAGGAGCATCATTATTTTTTGTTGTGATTTACATGCATATGTTTAGGGCGCTCATTTATGGATCATATAAACAGCCTCGAGAATTGTTATGGATCTTTGGAGTACTAATATTCCTATTACTCATGGCAGAGGCTTTCTTTGGGTATTTACTTCCTTGGGGTCAGATGTCTTATTGGGGAGCTCAGGTCATTGTCAATCTTTTTGCTACCGTTCCTTTTATTGGTCCAGATTTAGCAGAATGGGTTAGGGGTGACTATCTCGTTTCAGACGCAACACTTAACAGATTTTTTGCTTTTCATGTGATTGCACTCCCGCTTGCATTAGCTGGCCTTATTTTCCTTCATTTAGCCGCATTACATTCAGTAGGTTCGAACAATCCTGATGGTATTGAAATCAAAGAAAATAAAGATAAGAAGACCGGTATTCCTTTGGATGGCATTCCGTTTCACCCTTACTATACTGTTAAGGATTTAATTGGTCTTACTGTGTTTTTGATTGTTTTTGCTTCCATTATATTTTTTATGCCTGAGGTTGGTGGATACTTTTTAGAACATAATAACTTTGTTCCAGCTGATCCGCTTGTGACTCCAGCCCATATTGCTCCAGTATGGTATTTCACGCCATTCTATTCAATCTTGCGTGCTGTTCCTCCTATTTTGAATAGCCAATTTCCGGGAGTCGCTGCAATGGGCGCTGCAGTATTAATCCTGTTCCTTGTTCCATGGTTGGATAAAAGCAAAGTGAAGTCCATCAGATATAAAGGAAGTTTATATAAAAAATGGATTATTGCTTTTGTCATTAGTTTTTTAGTGCTCGGTTATCTTGGGACTGTTCCATCCAATATCTGGGGACAAATGCCGAATTTCATTCCTCTTCTAGGCGGGCTTGATTGGGCAACATTTATTGCTAGAATTTTTACTGTCATCTACTTTGCTTTCTTTATTTTAATGCCTTGGTATAGCAAAAAAGATAAGACAAAACCAGTTCCGAAGAGAGTGACATACAAATGAAAAAATTTATCGCAATTTTAATTGCCCTTTTGATGGGTTTACATAATAGTATTTCTTTTTCAGCAGATGGTTCCTATCATTTAGATAATGCAAAAATAAATTTAGACGATGAACAATCTCTTCAAAGAGGAGCGAGGAATTTCATCAATTATTGTTTAAATTGTCACAGCGCTAACTACATGAGATATAACAGGCTAGCTGATATTGGTCTGAGCGATGATGTGATTAAAGAGAATTTGCTTTTCACTGCAGAGAAAACAGGTGAGTTGATGGATATCAACATGGACAGCACAGAAGCTAAAAAATGGTTTGGTGCTAACCCGCCCAATTTAACTGTTACGGCAAGATCTAGAGGTAAAGATTGGATCTATAGCTATTTAAGAACATTTTATGTGGACGAATCTAGAGAGCTTGGATGGAATAACTTAGTCTATCCAAACGCAGCAATGCCGCATGTCTTATGGGAGTTACAAGGCGTTCAGAACTTAGAAGACAACAAATTAAAATTAACCAAGTCCGGGTTATTGTCAGCTGAGGAATATGATCAGTTCGTGTTGGATACAACGAACTATATGGTTTTTATGTCAGAGCCAGCTAAATTGGTACGACATAAAATAGGTTACTACGTCATTGGTTTTCTTTTAATCTTATTGATCTTAGTAATTAATTTAAAAAAAGAATTTTGGAAAGATATTAAATAATTATGATGAAGCTTTATTCGCATTCCACTGATCCTCTGAGTCATAGATGTAGGATTGTTTTATTTGAAAAAGGTATGGACTTCGAGGTGATCGATGTTGACATGGATAATAAACCTGATGAGTTGACTACACTGAGCCCATACGTTGATTCTCCAGTATTGATAGAACGCAATTTGGTTCTTACCGATCCTAATATCATCAATGAATATATTGATGAGAGATTTCCGCATCCACAGTTGATGCCACCTGATCCGATTATGCGCGCTCGTGCAAGGCTCTTTTTAAAAGATTTTGAAAATCAGCTTTTTATACACATGACAGACGTGGAGGGTGCTGATACTGCAAAAAAAAATAAAGCACTTAAAACTATTACTGAAGGACTGCTTCAATTAGTTCCAATTTTAAATAAACAACCATATCTTTTATACGATGAGTATTCAATGCTTGACGTGGCAATGGCTCCATTACTTTGGAGGTTAGATCACTACGGTATAAAACTTCCAGCAAGTGCAAAACCATTAATGAAATATGCTGATTCATTATTTAATCGTCCATTATTTGATGAAGCGATGACACCAGCTGAAAAAGCAATGAGATAAGTAATTTCATAATCCAATTTAACATGGATAAAAAAAAACCTTATCTCATCAAGGCAATATATGACTGGTGCTCAAATGAAAATACAACACCTTTCTTGTCGGTCAGGTTAATGGGTAAGTCTATTGTTCCAGTTCAATTTATAAATGAAGCTGAATTGACGTTAAACATTTCAGCTTCAGCAACAAAAGACCTTTCTTTTAATAAAAACGATATTTCTTTTAAAGCAAGATTTAATGGGGCGGAAGAACATTTGTCTATAGCTTACAATGAAATTACTGCAATATTTTCAAAGGAAGATGGGGATGGGCTCCTCTTTGAAATTCCCGCAAATAATGAAGACCTTAAAGAAAACTCAAACAAAAACTCTCATTTAAAATTAATCAAGTAAATTTTTGTTCAATTTTCGTAAAAAAGTTGTTATAGTATCGTTCTTTTCAATTGCCGGATTAGCTCAGTTGGTAGAGCAGCGCACTTGTAATGCGAAGGTCGTCAGTTCGAATCCGACATCCGGCACCACTTTTACAAAAAAATTTATTTAAAAAAATCATCATAAACCCTTATTTTTGTTTGACATTTCAATAATTTAAATGGATAATTTCGGGTTCGGTTGGGAGGGGTGGCCGAGTGGTTAAAGGCGACGGACTGTAAATCCGTTCTCTCTGAGTACGTAGGTTCGAATCCTACCCCCTCCACCATTTAATTCTGTAAGACAGATTTTACATGGGTATTCGGAGGATAAAGCGGGCGTAGTTTAATGGTAAAACCTCAGTTTTCCAAACTGATCTCGTGGGTTCGATTCCCATCGCCCGCTCCAGAATTAAAGGAATCGCCCATGTGGCTCAGTGGTAGAGCACTCCCTTGGTAAGGGAGAGGTCGCGGGTCCGATTCCCGCCATGGGCACCAGAGTAGTTTGTTTATTTAAAGAGTAATTTTTTAAGGAATATATTATGGCTAAAGGTAAATTTGAGCGTACCAAACCCCATGTTAACGTCGGCACAATTGGCCACGTGGATCATGGTAAAACAACATTAACAGCTGCGATCACAACGATTCTGACTAAGAAATTCGGTGGTGAAGCTAAAGATTATGCAGCGATTGACTCAGCTCCTGAAGAAAGAGCTCGTGGTATCACAATTAATACTGCTCACGTTGAATACGAAACTGAAACACGTCACTATGCTCACGTTGATTGCCCAGGCCACGCGGATTATGTGAAAAACATGATTACCGGCGCTGCTCAAATGGATGGTGCGATTCTCGTATGTTCTGCAGCTGACGGCCCAATGCCACAAACTCGTGAACACATCCTTTTATCACGCCAAGTGGGTGTGCCATACATCGTTGTATTCCTTAACAAAGCTGATATGGTGGATGACAAAGAATTACTCGAATTAGTAGAAATGGAAGTTCGTGACTTATTAAATAAATACGAATTCCCAGGTGATGACACTCCAATCATTATGGGCTCTGCTCTTAAAGCTCTTGAAGGTGACCAATCTGAGATTGGTGAGCCAGCAATTCTTAAACTTGCAGAAGCACTTGACTCTTACATCCCAACTCCAGAACGTGCAGTGGATGGTACCTTCTTGATGCCAGTAGAGGACGTGTTCTCTATCTCTGGTCGAGGTACTGTGGTAACTGGCCGTGTGGAACGTGGCATTGTTAAAGTCAACGAAGAGATTGAAATCGTTGGTATTAAACCAACTGAAAAAACAGTATGTACTGGTGTAGAAATGTTCCGTAAGTTACTTGACGAAGGTCAAGCAGGTGACAACGTGGGTGTGCTTTTAAGAGGTACAAAACGTGAAGATGTTGAACGTGGCCAAGTGCTTGCGAAACCAGGTTCAATTACACCACACACAAAATTTACTGCTGAAATTTACTGCTTAAGTAAAGATGAAGGTGGTCGACACACTCCATTCTTTAATGGATATCGTCCTCAGTTCTACTTTAGAACAACAGACGTAACAGGCGCAGTGGAGTTACCAGAAGGTACAGAAATGGTAATGCCAGGCGACAACGTATCGATTACAGCAACATTGATTGCACCGATCGCGATGGAAGAAGGTTTACGCTTCGCTATCCGTGAAGGTGGTCGTACCGTTGGTGCGGGTGTTGTTGCAAAGATTGTTGAGTAAGGATTTAGGCCAGTAGCTCAATTGGTAGAGTATCGGTCTCCAAAACCGAGGGTTGGGGGTTCGAAGCCCTCCTGGCCTGCCATTATTTGATAGGAGTAAATAGTTTGAGTGATAAATTAAAAACAACTTCAGCGATTGTTGTTTTCACATTAGGAATTGTGGGTTTCTATGCCTTAGATAGCCAGCCACTTGTCTTGCAAGTGCTTAGCGTGCTTGTTGGATTAGGTTTGTCACTTTTTATTTTTAAGCAATCAGCTAAAGGTAACGAATTATTTACTTTTTTAAACAGTGTTGTTTTGGAAGCAAAAAAGGTTGTATGGCCGACACGAAAAGAAACAGTGCAAATGACACTGGTGGTATTTGTGGTAGTTGTTTTGATGGCTATCTTTTTAGCATTAGTAGACATTGGTTTTACTTATATTGTTAACTTAGTTTTGGGACGATAAATATGACGAAAAGATGGTATGCAGTTCAGGCTTATTCGGGATACGAAAAAATCGTTCAAAAAGGTTTATTAGAACGTATTGAAATCTCAAACATAAAAGATCAATTTGGTGATGTTCTCGTTCCTGTTGAAGAAGTTGTTGAATTGAAGGCCGGGCAAAAAACAATTAGTGAGCGAAGACTCTATCCTGGATATGTTTTGGTTCAGATGGACATGAACGATGATAGCTGGCATTTGGTGAGAAGTACACCTAAGGTGACCGCATTTATTGGTGGTTCCGCGCTAAAACCAACACCAATTAAAGATAAAGAAGTCGAGTTAATACTTCGTCGTATGGATGACAGTAAAGTTAATCCAACACAAAAATTAACGTTTGAAGTTGGTGAATCAATTCGAGTAATTGATGGACCATTTAAGGATTTCTCTGGATCAGTCCAAGAAATTAATTATGAAAAAAATAAACTTCGTGTTGAAGTGGTCATCTTTGGTCGAGCTACTCCAGTAGAGCTTGACTTTGGTCAGATTCAAAAAGAAGTTTAGACGTTTGGGAGCTTGACTTAACAAGCGTTTGTACCAAAAGGAGAAAATTTATGGCAAAAAAAATACAGGGATACATTAAGTTACAAATCCCAGCGGGTAAAGCAAACCCAAGTCCACCAGTTGGCCCAGCTCTTGGTCAGCAGGGTTTAAATATTATGGACTTTTGTAAAGCTTTTAACGCTCAAACACAAAATATTGAACCGGGCCTTCCAGTGCCAGTTGTTATTACTGCATACTCAGATAAGAGTTTTACGTTTGTAATGAAAACAACACCGGCAGCTATTCTTATTAAGAAAGCGGCTAAAGTGCAAAAAGGCTCACCTGTTCCTCACACAAACAAAGTTGGAAAAATTACACGTGCTCAAGCTGAGGAAATTGCAAAAGCAAAAGAACCTGACTTAACAGCTGCTGATATGGATGCGGCCGTAAGAACTGTGGCAGGCACTGCTCGCAGTATGGGTATTGAAGTGGAGGGTGTGTAAATGAGTTTATCTAAAAGAATGAAATCAATCGTTGAAAAAGTAGATGCAGATAAACTTTACTCAGTCGCAGATGCACTTAAGCTGGTAAAAGAAAATGCAAAAGCAAAATTCGATGAGTCAATTGATGCTGCAATCAATCTTGGTATCGATGCTAAAAAATCTGACCAGTTAGTGAGAGGTGCGATCGTGCTTCCTAACGGTACTGGTAAAACAGTTAAAGTTGCCGTTATGGCTGAAGGCGATGCTGCCGAAGCTGCAAAAAAGGCAGGCGCTGATAAAGTAGGCTATGAAGATCTTGCGGATGATATCAAAAAAGGAAACATGGATTTTGATGTTCTTATTGCGACACCAGATGCAATGAAAATCATTGGCGCTCTTGGACAAATTTTAGGTCCTAAGGGCTTAATGCCAAATCCAAAAGTGGGTACAGTGACTCCTGATCCTGCTAAAGCAGTAGAAAATGCAAAAGCTGGACAAGTTCAGTATCGTACTGACAAGGCAGGTATTATTCACTGCAGTATTGGTCGAGCTTCATTTGATGCTGACAAATTACAACAAAATCTAACAACTTTAATTGATGCTCTGAACAAGGCAAAACCAGCGTCGGCTAAAGGTGTATTTATTAAAAAAGTATCTATTTCTAGCACCATGGGAGCTGGTATTAAGGTAGATCAAGCCAATTTATTGGCATAACGAATTTTGGTCATTGACCAATAAGAGCTTTGGGTCCGTCGTGAGACGGGGTTATCAAAGACCGTAGGTACCGAAAGGTTTAATAAGTGATTACCTACGCAGATGGCGAAACCTAAGGGATAGCATCCTGATAAAGTCCGCCGTAAGGTGAGTGTGAAAACACTTTGATTTTAAATACGGAAGGAGAAGACTTTGAGTCTGAATCTTGAAGAAAAAAAGGCTGTTGTTGCTGAAGTTAGTAAACAAGTAGAGTCTGCACAAGCGTTAATTCTTGCTGAATATCGTGGTGTGGGAGTTGCTAAGTTAACTGATTTAAGATCAAAAGCACGCGAATCCGGTGTGTATTTGAGAGTTTTAAAAAACACTCTTGTAAAAAGAGCAGTTGAAGGAACTCCATTTGCAGATCTATCAGGAGATATGACAGGACCATTAATTTTTGGTATGTCTGAAGATCCTGTTGCGGTAGCTAAGGTTTTAAATAACTTTGCAAAAGAAAATGACTTATTTGTTATTAAGTCTGGCGCACTGCCTAACGAAAAAATGGATGAAGCTAAGATTAAAGCTCTTGCTTCGTTACCAAGTCGTGAAGAACTTCTTGCTAAATTGATGGGCACTATGCAGGCACCAATTGCAAAATTTGTTCGTACTCTTAACGAAGTACCTACGAAATTTGTACGTGGACTTGCTGCTGTTCGTGATCAAAAAGAAGCTCAAGCGTAATTTTTATTAAGGAGAAATATAAATGGCTATCTCAAAAGAAGAAATTTTAGAAGCAATTGGATCTATGTCAGTTCTTGACTTATCTGAATTGATCAAAGAAATGGAAGATAAGTTTGGTGTTTCAGCTGCTGCTGCTGCTGTGGCAATGCCTGCTGGCGCTGCTGCTGGTGGTGACGCTGGAGCTGCTGAAGAAAAATCAGAATTTGATGTTCATCTAACTGCTGCTGGTGACCAAAAAGTGAACGTGATTAAAGCGGTTCGTGAAATTACTGGTCTTGGCTTAAAAGAAGCTAAAGATTTAGTTGACGGAGCACCAAAAGTAATTAAAGAAGGACTTGCAAAAGCTGACGCAGAAGAAGCAGCTAAAAAATTAACTGAAGCAGGCGCAACAGCTGAGCTGAAGTAATTTTATTGATTAGAGGCTGGCACACATTATTTTGTGTGTCAGCCTTTAGTTATTTTTACAAGCGAGTTTATATAAAAAATATTTTTTTATATACATTTGTTAACTTTGGAGACGCTATGAGCTATTCCTTTACCGAGAAGAAACGCTTAAGAAAGAATTTTGCAAAACGACAAACAGTTGCTGAAGTTCCTTACTTATTATCTATGCAGCTGGAATCCTACAAAGATTATCTCCAGATGGATGTCCCAGCTGATGAAAGAAAAGATCAGGGATTACAAAATACATTCAACTCTGTATTTCCTATTTCAAGCCATTCTGGTAATGCTAAATTAGATTTTGTTTCATACTCACTTGGTAAAGTTGTCTTTGATGTTAAAGAATGTCAACTTCGAGGACTAACTTTTGGTGTTCCATTAAGAGTGAAGGTTCGCTTATCAATCATGGATAAGGATGCTTCTGAGCCTACAGTTAAAGAAGTGAAGGAACAAGAAGTTTACATGGGTGAAATGCCACTAATGACAAACAATGGTTCATTCGTGATTAACGGTACTGAGAGGGTAATTGTTTCACAGTTGCATCGTAGCCCGGGTGTCTTCTTTGAGCATGATAAAGGCAAAACCCATAGCTCAGGTAAGTTACTATTCTCTGCAAGAATCATTCCATATCGTGGTTCATGGTTAGATTTTGAGTTTGATCCAAAAGATTATTTATACTTCCGAATTGATAGAAGAAGAAAAATGCCTGTAACGACATTGCTTAAAGCATTAGGCCTATCCTCGGAAGAAATACTATCAACGTTTTATGATTTTGATCAATTCTCGTTTGATAAAAATAAAGTTAATTTCACGTTATATCCTGAAAGACTAAGAGGCGAGATTGCAAAATTTGATATTGTTGACAAAAAGGGTGAGTTGATTGTTGCTAAAGACAAAAGAATTACAGTTAAGCACATCAGAGAAATCGAAAAAGCGAACATCAAAAAAATTGAAGTTTCTGAAGAGTTCATACTCGGCAGGAAGCTTGCGAAAGGTATTATTGATGCTGATACAGGAGAGGTAATTGCGGAAGCTAATGCTGAAATTACAGAAGAGCTGTTGGCGCAAATTAAAGAACTGTCTTTAAATGAAATTGAAACCCTTTACTACAATGATTTAGATCAAGGTGACTTCATATCTCATACTTTATCAACTGATGAAATTCCTGATGAATATTCAGCTCGTGTGGCAATCTACAGAATGATGAGACCGGGTGAGCCTCCAACTGAAGACTCAGTGAAAGCATTATTCGAAGGCATGTTTTTCTCAGAAGATAGATATGACTTATCGAATGTAGGTAGAATGAAATTTAATCGACGCGCCTATCCTAAATCATTTGAAAAATCAGCTGGCTGGATGCAAAGATTTTATCAAAGAATTGGTGAACAAAATGATGAGGGTGCTGGAATTTTATCTGTCGATGATATTTTAGCTGTGGTAGGAATACTGGTTGAGCTTAGAAACGGGCGTGGCGAAATTGATGATATCGATCATCTTGGTAATAGAAGAATACGTTCGGTTGGAGAGCTTGTTGAGAATCAATTCAGAACAGGCCTTGTTCGTGTTGAAAGAGCAGTTAAAGAGAGACTCGGTCAGGCTGAAGCTGATAACCTCATGCCTCATGATTTGATTAATTCAAAACCAATTTCAAGTGCCATAAGAGAGTTCTTTGGTTCATCGCAGTTATCACAATTTATGGATCAAACTAACCCATTGTCAGAAATTACACATAAACGTCGAGTTTCTGCACTAGGCCCTGGCGGTTTAACAAGAGAGCGAGCTGGATTTGAGGTTCGTGACGTTCACTCAACACACTATGGTCGTGTATGTCCGATTGAAACGCCTGAGGGACCGAATATTGGTCTGATCAACTCTCTTGCACTATTTGCTAAAACAAATAAATACGGATTTTTAGAAACACCGTATCGTCGAGTAGAGAACGGAAAAGTAACAGCAGAAATTGATTATTTGTCTGCAATTGAAGAGAGTCAATTTACAATTGCCCAGGCAAACTCAGAATTAGATGAAAAATCTAACTTCAAAGAAGAGTTAGTATCCAGCCGATACAAAAATGAATTCGTTCTATCAAATAATAATGAAATTAATTACATGGACGTTGCTCCTGGTCAAATTGTTTCTGTGGCTGCGTCATTAATTCCATTCCTTGAGCATGATGATGCAAACCGAGCGTTGATGGGAGCAAACATGCAACGTCAAGCTGTACCATGTTTGCGAGCTGAAAAAGCGGTTGTTGGTACCGGTATTGAAAGAACAGTAGCAATGGATTCTGGAACAACAGTGCAAGCAGAACGTGGTGGTGTCGTTGATTATGTTGATTCAAGAAGGATTGTGGTTAAAGTCAATGATAAAGAAACTTCTGCTGAAGATGTGGGTGTAGATATTTATAATTTGACCAAATATACTCGCTCTAATCAAAACACAAACATTAATCAAAAACCTTTAGTTAAAATCGGTGATACGATTGCCCGTGGCGATATTATTGCGGATGGCGCTTCTACTGATGTTGGTGAACTAGCCTTGGGTCAAAATATGCTAGTTGGTTTTATGCCATGGAATGGTTATAACTTTGAAGATTCTATTTTGATCTCGGAAAAGGTTGTTGCAGATGATCGTTACACTTCAGTGCATATTGAAGAATTATCTGTGGTATCCAGAGATACTAAACTTGGACCAGAAGAAATTACTCGTGATATTTCAAACTTGTCCGAAAGAATGTTAGGTCGTCTGGATGAGTCTGGAATAATCTATGTGGGCGCCGAGGTTGAAGCTGGTGACGTGTTGGTCGGTAAAGTCACTCCAAAAGGCGAGACACAATTAACACCAGAAGAAAAATTATTAAGGGCTATTTTTGGTGAAAAAGCTTCTGATGTTAAAGATACCAGCCTTCGTGTTCCTTCTGGGATGTCTGGAACTGTCATTGATGTGCAAGTGTTTACTCGTGAGGGTATAGATCGAGATGATAGAGCAGAACAAATCATTCAAGAGCAGTTAAGTAATTTTGAACAAGACTTGAATGACCAATTACGAATTGTAGAGGATGATACTTTCGCTAGGATTGAAAAATTACTGGTTGGTAAAACTGTGTCTGGAGGCCCTAAAGGCATTAAAAAAGGCGATAAAGTTACAAAAGACCAGCTTAAAGAGATTGGAAGATACGATTGGTTTGATATTCGTCTAGCTGATGACAAGGATTCTAAATCTCTTGAGTCTCTCAAAGAGAATTTGAATAAGGCGAAGAAAGATTTTGATATTCGCTACGAGGAAAAGAAACAAAAATTAACTCAAGGCGATGAACTTCAGCCTGGTGTTCAAAAAATGGTGAAAGTTTATCTGGCGGTTAAACGAAGAATTCAGCCGGGCGATAAAATGGCTGGTAGACATGGTAATAAGGGTGTTATTTCAAAAATTGTGCCAGTTGAAGATATGCCACATATGGCCGATGGAACAACTCTAGATATTGTTCTTAACCCATTAGGCGTTCCTTCTCGAATGAACATTGGACAAATTCTTGAGGTTCATTTGGGTTGGGCAGCAAAAGGTCTTGGTAATCGTATTGATGAAATGTTAAAAGAAGAAAGAAAGGTTGCTGAAGTAAGAGACCTTTTAGAAAAAATATATAACGAATCATCAGGCAAAAAAGAAGACATTAAGAGCTTAAAAGACGCCGAAGTCATTGAGATGGCTCATAACCTCAAACAAGGTGTACCTTTTGCAACGTCAGTTTTTGATGGTGCTGCTGAGTCCGACATCCAATACATGCTTGATTTAGCGTATCCGGATGACCATGAATTAACTAAGAAGCTGAATTTTTCTGCCAAGAAAACTCAATTACAGTTATTTGATGGTAGAACTGGTGAGGCGTTTGAACGACCTGTAACAGTTGGCTATATGCATGTTCTTAAATTGCATCACCTGGTTGATGACAAAATGCATGCACGATCCACTGGACCATATTCACTCGTTACACAACAGCCACTTGGCGGTAAAGCGCAATTTGGTGGACAGAGATTTGGTGAGATGGAAGTGTGGGCTCTTGAAGCGTATGGAGCATCTTACACTCTGCAAGAAATGTTAACTGTGAAGTCTGACGATGTTTCTGGAAGAACGAAAGTCTATGAAAATATCGTTAAGGGCGAACATAAGATTGATGCAGGAATGCCAGAGTCATTTAATGTTTTAACAAAAGAGATTCGATCACTTGCGATTGATATCGATTTAGACAGAGATTAATTAAGGAGATTATGCATGAAAGCTTTATTAGACCTATTTAAGCAGGTTACCCATGAAGAGGAATTTGATGCAATTAAGATAGCCCTTGCATCTCCTGAAAAAATTAGATCTTGGTCATTTGGTGAGGTCAAGAAACCTGAAACAATTAACTATCGAACTTTTAAGCCTGAGCGTGATGGTCTATTTTGCGCAAAAATTTTCGGTCCAGTGAAGGATTACGAATGTTTATGTGGAAAGTATAAAAGACTTAAACATAGAGGCGTTATTTGTGAAAAATGTGGAGTTGAGGTAACACTTTCAAAAGTTCGTCGTGAAAGAATGGGCCATATTGATCTTGCAACCCCGGTTGCTCATATTTGGTTCCTTAAGAGTTTACCAAGCCGACTCGGAATGGTTCTCGACATTGCTCTAAGAGATATTGAGCGAGTGCTTTATTTTGAAGCATATATGGTTGTGGACCCTGGTATGACTCCATTAACAAAGGGTCAATTGCTAACTGAAGATGATTACCATGCAAAAATTGAAGAATATGGTGATGAATTCGAAGCGGTAATGGGCGCTGAAGGCGTAAAACAATTACTAGCTTCTTTGGATATCAATTCCGAAGTTGACGCCCTTCGTGAAGAGCTCAGTAGCACAAATTCCGAGGCAAAAATTAAGAAAATCGCAAAACGATTAAAAGTACTTGAAGCTTTCCAAAAATCTGGCATCAAACCTGAATGGATGATCCTAGATGTTTTACCTGTATTGCCACCAGAGCTAAGACCTCTTGTGCCCCTAGATGGTGGACGATTTGCTACTTCTGACTTAAATGATTTGTATAGAAGAGTGATTAATAGAAATAACCGCCTACGTCGATTACTTGATTTGAGAGCTCCTGAAATTATTTTAAGAAATGAAAAAAGGATGCTTCAAGAGTCTGTTGACTCACTGCTAGATAATGGTAGACGAGGCAAGGTAATGACAGGCGCAAACAAGAGACCTTTAAAATCTTTAGCAGATATGATTAAAGGTAAGGGCGGCCGATTTAGACAAAACCTTTTAGGTAAACGAGTTGACTATTCAGGTCGTTCAGTAATTGTTACTGGTCCTCAGTTAAAACTTCATCAATGTGGTTTACCAAAAAAAATGGCCTTAGAGTTATTTAAACCATTTATTTTTAACAAGTTAGAGCTATTAGGTTTAGCAACAACCATTAAGGCAGCAAAGAAAAAAGTTGAAGAAGAAGGCCCGGAGGTTTGGGATATCTTGGAAGAAGTGATTAAAGAACATCCAGTATTATTAAACCGTGCGCCAACTCTACATAGATTAGGTATTCAGGCATTTGAACCTGTGTTGATTGAAGGTAAGGCAATTCAGCTACATCCATTGGTTTGTGCAGCTTTCAACGCTGACTTTGACGGTGACCAAATGGCTGTTCACGTTCCTTTGTCTCTAGAAGCTCAAATGGAAGCAAGAACATTAATGCTTGCCTCGAATAACGTTTTATCACCAGCAAATGGTGAACCAATTATCGTGCCATCACAAGACATTGTTCTGGGACTTTATTATATGTCTCGAGAAAAAATTGCCGCTAAGGGTGAAGGTAAAATATTTAGTGATGTTGCTGAGGTTCAGCGAGCATATGACAACGGAGTGGTTGATCTTCACGCCAAAGTTACAGTGAGAATTAGAGAATTCGAGCTAAATTTTGATGGTAGCAAGACTCCAAAAACTAATCGTTATGAAACCACAGTTGGCCGAGCGATTCTAAGTGAAATTCTGCCAGCAGGCTTACCTTTTGAGCTCATTAATAAAGCTTTGAAGAAAAAAGAAATTTCAAAATTAATTAATACTGGATTTAGGAAAATTGGTATTAAGGATACGGTGATATTAGCTGATAAATTAATGTACACAGGCTATTCTTATGCGACTAAAGCTGGAATGTCGATTAGTGTTCATGACATGCTGGTTCCTCAAGAAAAATCTTCAATCCTCGAAAGTGCTGATGCTGAAGTGAAAGAAATTCAAGATCAATATTCCTCAGGATTGGTAACCCAGGGTGAAAGATACAACAAAGTAGTTGATATCTGGGGTCGTGCTGGAGATAAAGTTGCGGATGCAATGATGAAGCAACTTAAGGAAGAGGACGTCTATGACTTGGACGGCAAGTTAGTGAAAGATGAGCAAGGTAATGTATTAAAACAAGAATCATTTAATGCAATTTATATGATGGCTGATTCTGGTGCTCGAGGTTCTGCTGCTCAGGTGAGACAGTTAGCAGGTATGAGGGGGTTGATGGCTAGACCTGATGGTTCAATTATTGAAACCCCTATTACAGCCAACTTTAGAGATGGACTTAATGTTCTTCAATACTTTATCTCAACCCATGGTGCGCGAAAAGGTCTTGCTGATACTGCGCTTAAAACCGCTAACTCTGGTTACTTAACTAGAAGGTTAGTTGACGTTACTCAAGATTTAGTAGTGACTGAGCAAGATTGTGGAACTGAGGAAGGTTTAGTTACTAAAGCGCTCATCAAGGGCGGTGAGGTTGTTGAACCTCTTGGAGATAGAATTCTTGGACGAGTTGCTGCTCTTGATATTCAAGATCCTTCAACGCAAGAAGTCATTTATCCAGCCGGAACATTGCTAACAGAAGATGAGGTTGAAAAAATCGAATCTCTAGGTATTGATGAAGTTAAGGTGAGAACGGCTCTGACATGTGACACACGTCATGGTATTTGCGCCAATTGTTATGGCCGTGATTTAGGTCGCGGTAACTTGATTAGTGAGGGTGAATCTGTTGGCGTGATTGCTGCTCAATCAATCGGTGAGCCAGGTACTCAGTTGACGATGAGAACTTTCCACATCGGTGGTGCAGCTTCAAGATCTGCTGCAGTAAGCCAAATTGAAGTGAAATCTTCAGGAACTGTTAGATTTGCCTCAACTATGAGATACGTTACCAACGCAAGAAATGAACAAATTGTTATTTCACGTAACGGGGAATTTATAATTGAGGATGAAAATGGTCGCGAAAAAGAAAGCCATAAAGTCCCTTATGGAGCCACTTTATCTGTGATGGATGGTAAAAAAGTTAAAGCTGGTGAAGTTTTAGCCAACTGGGATCCTCACACAAGACCAATCATTTCAGAATACGCTGGAAAAGTTAAATTTGAAAATGTGGAAGAGGGCATTACAGTTGCAAAACAAATTGATGATGTAACTGGACTGTCAACATTGGTGGTTATTGATTCCAAGCAAAAAGGAACACAATCTAAAACAAGTCGACCACAAATTAAGCTTTTAGATAAAGCAGGCGATGAAGTGAAATTATCTGGCAGCGATAACCCTGTAAATGTGACGTTTCAGTTGGGTTATATTATTACCGTATCTGATGGTCAAGATATTAATGTGGGTGATGTTATTGCAAGAATTCCACAAGAGTCGTCAAAAACAAGAGATATCACTGGTGGTCTTCCAAGAGTTGCAGAACTTTTTGAGGCACGTGCACCAAAAGATGCAGGTGTGTTGGCCGAAATTACCGGAACAATTTCTTTTGGTAAAGATACTAAAGGTAAACAGCGATTAGTAATTACTGATTCGGATGGCGAAGCTCAAGAATTTTTAATTCCTAAAGATAAACATATCACTGTTCATGATGGTCAAGTTGTGACCAAAGGCGAGGTGATTGTAGATGGACCAGCTGATCCTGCAGACATTTTAAGGCTTCAAGGTAGAGAGGCGCTTGCAAGATATGTGATTGATGAGGTTCAGGATGTTTATAGACTTCAGGGCGTTAAAATTAATGACAAACATATTGAAGTGATTGTTAGACAAATGCTTCGAAGAGTTAAGATTACTGATGCTGGTGATACTGGCTTTATCCCTGGTGAACAGCTTGAAAGAGCGGTTGTATTAAATCGTAACGATGAGGTAGTTGCTGAAGATAAAAGACCTGCTGAATATGAGTATGTCCTTTTAGGAATTACTAAAGCGTCTTTAGCAACTGATTCATTCATTTCTGCGGCATCATTCCAGGAAACAACAAGAGTGTTAACTGAAGCTGCAATCCTTGGAAAACGAGATGATTTAAGAGGATTGAAAGAAAACGTTATTGTAGGCCGATTAATACCGGCAGGTTCAGGCCTTGCTTATCATAAAGCAAGAAAAGAAAATGCAGACGTTATGAATCCTGATAATCATGTTGTTGAAGAGCAAAATGAGCTAAGCCCAGAATTAAAAGAAGCTGAAGCTCTATTTGCAACTGAGACAGAAGCTCCTGTTGAGGAGGGTGTAGCACCATCAGAAGAACAGGCGTCAAATGTGGATGAGAATCAAGAATAAAACAGTTGACAATCATCTTGAAGAACAATAAAATCTTGTGCTTTTTCTAAGATGGAAAAAGTGCAAGATTAGAAAATGAACTTGATAAATTTAAAGGAAACTTATGCCAACCATTAACCAATTAATTCGTAAGCCAAGAAAGCGAATCGTTGAGAAAAGTAAGGTGCCAGCACTTGAAGCATCGCCACAAAAACGTGGTGTGTGTACTCGTGTTTACACCACAACTCCGAAAAAGCCTAACTCTGCTTTAAGAAAAGTGGCTAAGGTGAGATTAACCACTGGTTACGAAGTAATTAGTTACATTGGTGGTGAAGGCCACAACCTACAAGAACACTCAGTTGTGTTGATTCGAGGAGGTCGTGTAAAAGATCTTCCGGGTGTGAGATACCATACTGTTCGCGGTAGTTTAGACACTGCCGGTGTTAATGATAGAAAACAAGCCCGTTCTAAATACGGTGCAAAACGTCCTAAAGAGGCTTAATTAATTAAAGGTTAAAACTATGCCAAGAAGAAGAGAAGTTCCAAAAAGAGAGATCCTACCTGATCCTAAATTTAGAAGCCAAGAGGTTTCCAAATTCGTTAACGTATTGATGACTAGCGGTAAAAAAGCAGTTGCTGAAAGAATCATCTACAGTGCATTTGATCAAGTTCAAGGTAAGAGCGGTAAAGATCCAATCGAAGTATTCTCTGTTGCATTAGATAACCTTAAACCTTTGGTGGAAGTAAAAAGTCGTCGAGTTGGCGGTGCTAACTACCAAGTTCCTGTTGAAGTTAGACCTTCTAGAAGACAAGCATTAGCAATGCGTTGGTTGCGTGATGCAGCTAGAGGTCGTGGAGAAAAATCTATGGACATTCGTCTAGCGAATGAAATCATGGATGCATCAGAAAATAAAGGTAATGCCATGAAGAAAAGAGAAGAAGTACATAGAATGGCTGAAGCTAACAAAGCGTTTTCACATTTCCGTTTTTAATAATTTTTGAGGATAAATTAAGTGGCTCGTAAAACTCCCATTGAAAGATATAGAAATATAGGTATTAGTGCTCACATTGATGCTGGTAAAACTACAACCACCGAGCGTATTCTCTACTACACTGGTATAAGCCACAAGATTGGCGAAGTGCATGATGGTGCAGCTACCATGGATTGGATGGAACAAGAACAAGAACGAGGCATTACAATTACATCTGCCGCGACAACCTGCTTTTGGTCTGGCATGGCTCAGCAGTTTAATGAGCACCGCATTAATATTATTGATACTCCTGGACACGTAGATTTTACCATTGAAGTTGAACGATCTATGCGAGTTCTTGATGGCGCATGTATGGTTTATTGTGCCGTAGGTGGAGTTCAGCCTCAATCAGAAACTGTGTGGAGACAGGCCAACAAATACAATGTTCCACGTATCGCATTTGTTAATAAAATGGACAGAATGGGAGCTGATTTCTTTAAAGTTCATGAGCAAATGAAAACTAGACTGAAAGCTAATCCTATTCCATTGCAAGTTCCGATCGGAGCTGCCGAAACGTTTGAAGGGGTTGTAGACCTCATTAAGATGCAAGCAATCTATTGGGATGAAGCTTCAATGGGTATGAAATTTGACTATCGTGATATCCCTGCTGACTTAGTTGACACCTGTAATAAGTGGAGAAGTGAGTTAGTTGAAACGGCTGCTGAAGCAAATGAAGAATTAATGAATAAATACCTTGAAACAGGTGATTTATCTGAAGCAGAAATCCTTGAAGGTTTAAGACTTAGAACCATTGGTAACGAAATTGTACCAATGATGCTCGGTTCCGCTTTTAAAAATAAAGGTGTTCAGGCTATGCTTGATAAAGTTATTGAGCTAATGCCATCCCCTGTTGATGTTCCAGCAATTAAGGGAACAGATATCTCAGGTGAGAAAGAGATGTCACGTAAACCTGGTGATGAAGAACCTTTCTCAGCACTTGCATTTAAAATCATGACGGACCCGTTTGTAGGATCACTAACATTCTTCAGGGTTTACTCTGGTGTCATTAATGCTGGTGATTCAGTGCAAAATGCTGTTAAAGGAAAAAAAGAACGTCTAGGTCGAATTCTGCAAATGCATGCTAATTCAAGAGAAGAGATCAAAGAAGTGCGTGCTGGTGATATTGCTGCAGCTGTTGGTCTAAAAGACGTAACCACCGGTGATACTTTATGCGCTGTAGGTAAAGATATTGTTCTCGAAAGAATGATTTTCCCAGACCCAGTGATCCACGTTGCAGTTGAGCCAAAAACCAAGGCTGACCAAGAAAAAATGGGTATTGCCTTAAACAGATTAGCGCAAGAAGACCCATCATTTAGAGTTAAAACAGATGAAGAAACAAATCAGACCATTATTTCAGGTATGGGCGAACTTCATTTAGAAATTTTGGTTGATCGAATGAAGAGAGAATTCAACGTTGAAGCTAACATCGGCTCCCCTCAGGTTGCATATCGAGAAGCGATCAAAAAATCTGTTGATGCTGAAGGCAAATTTGTTAAACAGTCTGGCGGTAAAGGACAATACGGTCACGTTTGGTTAAAAGTTGAGCCAAATGAACAAGGTAAGGGTTATGAATTTGTTGATGCCATTAAAGGTGGTACAGTGCCTCGTGAATTTATTCCGGCCGTGGATAAAGGTCTTCAAGAGACCATTGTTGCCGGTGTTCTTGCAGGTTATCCAATTGAAGACGTTAAAGTAACCTTATATGACGGTTCATACCATGATGTGGATTCTAACGAAAACGCTTTTAAGATGGCTGCTTCCTTTGCGTTTAAAGATGCATGCAGAAAAGCCGACCCTGTTCTTCTTGAGCCAATGATGGCTGTGGAAGTGGAAACACCTGAAGAGTATATGGGTGATGTGATGGGCGATTTATCATCGAGACGTGGTATTGTGCAAGGGATGGACGATAATGCTACTGGAAAAGTAATTACTGTTGAAGTGCCTCTATCAGAAATGTTTGGTTATTCAACAACATTAAGGTCATTGAGTCAGGGTAGAGCAACATACTCAATGGAATTTAAACACTATGCCGAAGCTCCTAGAAATGTGGCTGAAGCAATTATGAACAAAGAGTAATTTTTTAAGGAATATATTATGGCTAAAGGTAAATTTGAGCGTACCAAACCCCATGTTAACGTCGGCACAATTGGCCACGTGGATCATGGTAAAACAACATTAACAGCTGCGATCACAACGATTCTGACTAAGAAATTCGGTGGTGAAGCTAAAGATTATGCAGCGATTGACTCAGCTCCTGAAGAAAGAGCTCGTGGTATCACAATTAATACTGCTCACGTTGAATACGAAACTGAAACACGTCACTATGCTCACGTTGATTGCCCAGGCCACGCGGATTATGTGAAAAACATGATTACCGGCGCTGCTCAAATGGATGGTGCGATTCTCGTATGTTCTGCAGCTGACGGCCCAATGCCACAAACTCGTGAACACATCCTTTTATCACGCCAAGTGGGTGTGCCATACATCGTTGTATTCCTTAACAAAGCTGATATGGTGGATGACAAAGAATTACTCGAATTAGTAGAAATGGAAGTTCGTGACTTATTAAATAAATACGAATTCCCAGGTGATGACACTCCAATCATTATGGGCTCTGCTCTTAAAGCTCTTGAAGGTGACCAATCTGAGATTGGTGAGCCAGCAATTCTTAAACTTGCAGAAGCACTTGACTCTTACATCCCAACTCCAGAACGTGCAGTGGATGGTACCTTCTTGATGCCAGTAGAGGACGTGTTCTCTATCTCTGGTCGAGGTACTGTGGTAACTGGCCGTGTGGAACGTGGCATTGTTAAAGTCAACGAAGAGATTGAAATCGTTGGTATTAAACCAACTGAAAAAACAGTATGTACTGGTGTAGAAATGTTCCGTAAGTTACTTGACGAAGGTCAAGCAGGTGACAACGTGGGTGTGCTTTTAAGAGGTACAAAACGTGAAGATGTTGAACGTGGCCAAGTGCTTGCGAAACCAGGTTCAATTACACCACACACAAAATTTACTGCTGAAATTTACTGCTTAAGTAAAGATGAAGGTGGTCGACACACTCCATTCTTTAATGGATATCGTCCTCAGTTCTACTTTAGAACAACAGACGTAACAGGCGCAGTGGAGTTACCAGAAGGTACAGAAATGGTAATGCCAGGCGACAACGTATCGATTACAGCAACATTGATTGCACCGATCGCGATGGAAGAAGGTTTACGCTTCGCTATCCGTGAAGGTGGTCGTACCGTTGGTGCGGGTGTTGTTGCAAAGATTGTTGAGTAATAAATAAAATAAAAAAGCGCCTCACTTTTTGTGGGGCGTTCGTTCTTTGAAAGGTAAATGGAAATGCAAAACCAAAAAATTAGAATTAGATTAAAGGCTTTTGATTATAAGTTAATTGATCAATCAGCTCAGGAAATTGTTGATACAGCAAAACGTACTGGTGCTATTGTTAAAGGACCAATTCCTTTACCTACTAAAAAAGAGAGATATGATTTACTTCGTTCACCGCACGTAAATAAAAAATCAAGAGATCAGTTTGAAATCCGTACTCATTTAAGATTAATGGACATTCTAGATCCAACTGATAAAACTGTAGACGCTCTAATGAAACTAGAACTCGCTGCAGGTGTGGATGTCGAAATCAAGTTGTAATATTTTAAGAGTTATGTATAATTCACGCTCTTAAATGTAATAAAGCAGAAACTAATCAATTGTAATTAGTTTTTTTAATAATAATAAGATAAAGGAAAAGATCATGAGCTTAGGGCTTGTTGGTCGCAAAGTGGGGATGACTCGCTTATTTACTGAGGACGGAAACAGTGTTCCTGTCACAGTACTTGAGGTTGTTCCTAACAAAGTGACACAGATCAAAAAAATTGATGATAATGGCTATAATGGACTTCAAGTGTCCTATGGCAATTCTAAATCCTCAAAATTAAATAAGTCAATTAAAGGACACTTAGCTAAAGCTGGTGTTGATTCGATTGATGGACTCAAAGAATTCAGAGTTACTGGTGATGAATTAAATAATTTCCAACTAGGCGGCGAATTAAAAGTCTCAATTTTTGAGGCTGGCCAAAAAGTGGACATTACTGGTACTACAATTGGTAAGGGTTTCCAAGGCGGAATTAAGCGCCATCATTTTGGCTCACAACGAGCTACTCATGGTAACTCCATCTCACATAATGCTCCAGGTTCAACAGGTATGTGTCAGGACCCAGGCCGCGTCTTTAAAGGTAAGAAGATGGCTGGACATATGGGTTCAGTTACTAGAACTACGCAAAATCTTGAAGTGATTAGAGTTGATGAGAATAGAAATCTAATTATGATTAAGGGCGCGGTTCCTGGTTCAGCTGGTTCTAATGTAACAATCAAACCTGCAGTAAAAGCAAAGGAGACTAAATAATGGATATTAAATTAGTCGATAATAAAGGTAAGGCATCTACAAAAAAAGTGAAGGCGTCTGATGCTATATTTGCTGCCGATTTTAAAGAATCATTAGTTCATCAACTAGTAGTGTCTTATATGGCTAACGCCCGTGTTGCTACACGCGCTCAAAAAACAAGAGCCGAAGTAAAACACAGCACAAGAAAACCTTTTAGACAAAAGGGAACAGGTAATGCTCGTGCAGGTATGACATCAAGCCCTATCTGGAGATCTGGTGGCCGTGCATTCCCAAATCGCCCTGATGAAAATTATTCTAAGAAAGTAAATAAAAAAGCTTATCGTGCAGGAATGAAATCCATTTTTTCTGAGCTGGTTCGCCAAGACCGCCTTACAGTGGTTGAGGAATTCAAAGTGGATAAGCCAAAAACAAAGTCTTTCAATGAGCTAATTAAAAACTTTAATATTGAAAACAACGTTTTAGTAATCACGAATGAGTTTGATGAAAATTTATATTTATCATCAAGAAACATTCCGACAGCTCTTGTTGTTGAAGCTAGATATATTGATCCAGTAAGCCTTGTTCATTTTTCAAAAGTTATCGTAACTGAGCAAGCGCTTAAGACTATTGAGGAGATGTTTGCATGAGTGAAATAACTATCAAAAACAGCCAAACACTTAATGCAATTGTTGCTCCACAAATCACTGAAAAAGCAACTTACGTGGCTGATAAATTCAACCAAGTAGCATTTAAAGTGAGAAAATCAGCAACCAAAGATCAAGTAAAAGAGGCTGTTGAATTAATGTTTAAAGTCGAAGTTACTGCAGTTAATCTTCTGAACATGAAGGGTAAAACTAAAAGACGTGGTAACAATTTTGGTAAACGCGCTGACTGGAAAAAAGCTTATGTATCTCTTAAGCCTGGTCAAGAAATTAATTTTGTTGGAGATTAACGAATATGTCTATTTTAAAAGTTAAACCTACAACGCCAGGACAAAGAGGATTACAAAAAGTAGTTACTGAGGGTTTACATAAAGGTAAACCACATGCTCCTTTACTTGAAAAGAAAATTCAAAAGTCCGGAAGAAATAATAATGGTCGAATAACGGTTCGTCATCGCGGAGGCGGTCATAAACACCACATCCGTATTGTCGATTTTAAACGTAACAAGCACGATATTCCAGCCAAAGTTGAACGTATCGAATATGATCCAAACAGAAGTTCACGCTTAGCTCTCTTATGCTATGCAGATGGAGAAAGACGATACATTGTTGCTCCACGTGGCCTAGAAGTTGGAACAGAGATTTTAACTGGACAAGTCGCTCCAATCAAAACTGGTAATGCGATGCCGATTAAGAATATTCCTGTCGGTACTACTATTCATTGTGTTGAGCTTAAACCAGGCAAGGGTGCGCAGATTGCTAGATCAGCTGGTACCTCTGTTCAGCTATTAGCTAGAGAAGGTGAGTATGCTCAGTTGCGTTTAAGATCAGGTGAGGTAAGAAAAGTCCACATCAACTGCATTGCAACAATTGGTGAAGTAGGAAACGACGAGCACTCATTAAGAAAACTCGGCAAAGCTGGTGCTGTTCGATGGAGAGGTGTGAGACCGACTGTTCGAGGTGTTGTGATGAACCCAGTCGATCACCCACATGGCGGTGGTGAAGGCCGTACTTCTGGTGGACGCCATCCAGTAAGCCCATGGGGTGTTCCAACGAAGGGATACAGAACTAGAAATAACAAACGTACTGATAACATGAGAGTTAGCCGCAGACCGGCTAATAAGAGGTAATTAATTATGTCAAGATCAATTAAAAAAGGACCTTTTGTTGATGCGCATTTATCTAAAAAAGTAGATGTTGCTCAAGAAACAAGAGATAGAAAACCAATTAAGACTTGGTCAAGAAGATCAATGATTTTACCTAGCTTTATCGGTTTAACCATTGCAGTTCACAACGGTAGACAACATGTTCCAGTTTTAATTACTGAAAACATGGTTGGACACAAACTAGGTGAATTTGCTGCAACAAGAACTTTTAAAGGTCACTCCGGCGACAGGAAGGCGAAATAATTATGGCTACTAATGAAGTTTCTGCAATCTTAAGAGGTGTGAGAATTTCTCCTCAAAAAGCGCGTCTTGTTGCTGATCAGGTTCGAGGAAAAAAAGTTGATAATGCTTTAAATATTCTGACTTTTAGCCCAAAAAAAGGCGCTGAAATTATTAAGAAAGTTGTCGAATCTGCTATTGCAAACGCTGAAAATAATAATGGCGCTGATATCGACGAATTAAAAGTTAAAACCATCACCGTTGATAAAGGTATGGTCTTCAAACGGATTCGAGCTCGTGCAAAAGGCCGTGCTGGAAGAATTATTAAACCAACATGTCACATCAAAGTGACAGTAGGAAGTTAAGAGAGAATTATGGGTCAAAAAATTAATCCAATTGGTTTTCGTTTAGGTGTTCAAAAGAACTGGTCGTCTAAATGGTTTACTAGCACTAAGAATTTCCCTGTATTTTTAAATAATGATATTAAAGTAAGAGAATTCTTAAATAAAAAGCTAGCTAATGCCGCAGTGAGTAAGATTATCATCGAGCGTCCAGCAAAAAATGCGAAAGTAACAATAATGACAGCCAGACCGGGCATTGTTATTGGTAAAAAAGGTGAGGATATTGAGAATCTTCGTTCTGACCTTCAAGGATTAATGGGTATTCCTGTTCAGCTTAATATTGAAGAGGTAAGAAAGCCTGAAATCGATGCTACTTTGATTGCTCAGAGTATTGCTCAACAGCTTGAAAAACGTGTTCAGTTTAGAAGAGCTATGAAAAGAGCTATGCAGAATGCAATGAGATTAGGTGCTCAGGGCATTAAAATTATGAGTTCTGGAAGACTTAATGGTATCGAAATTGCTCGATCAGAATGGTACCGTGAAGGAAGAGTTCCGCTTCATACACTACGAGCAGATATTGACTATGGTGTAGCAAGAGCTCAAACACAATATGGAATTATTGGAATTAAAGTTTGGATTTATAAAGGTGAAGTATTTCAAGACGATAAAGTTGCATCACCAATTACAAAAGATATTGTTGGGGATACATCTTTAGATGACAATAAACCGGCAAAAAAAGCAGCAAAACCAGCTGCAAAAAAAACAACAGTTAAAGCTGCTACGAAGAAAACAACAGTAAAAGCTGCTACGAAGAAAACTGAAGCGAAAGAGGAACCTGTAGTTACGGATAAAGCTGATACCACAGAGTCTTCAAATGAAGAGTCAAGCAAAGATAATAACGAGGCTTAATTATGTTACAACCAGCAAAACAAAAATTTAGAAAACAACATAAAGGCAGAAATACTGGTATCGCAACTACTGGTAACAAAGTCAGCTTTGGTGAGTTCGGCCTTAAGGCAATTACTCGCGGAAGAATTACAGCCCGTCAGATTGAGGCTGCTCGAAGAGTGATGACTAGACATATCAAGAGGGGCGGCCGTGTATGGATACGTATGTTCCCAGATAAGCCGATTTCAAAAAAACCTGCTGAGGTTCGTATGGGTAAAGGTAAAGGTAGTGTTGAGTATTACGTTGCCGAAATCAAACCAGGAAAAATGTTGTATGAAATGGATGGCGTACCTGAAGAATTAGCGAGAGAAGCTTTTAGGCTTGCAGCTGCTAAACTTCCAGTGCAAACAACATTTATAACAAGACACATTGGAGGTTAGTTGGATGAAAGCTGTTGAATTAAGAAAAAAATCTGTTGAAGATCTTGGTAAAGAGTTAATTGAATTGAGAAAGGCTCAATTTAACGCAAAAATGCAATTAACAATGCAGCAGTCAAATAAAACTGACCAGATATCTAAAATTAAAAAAGACATTGCGCGTGTAAAACATGTGATGGCTGAAAAAGTGGAGGCTAAATAATGGTTGAAGCTCAAAAAAATATTAGAACTATGCAGGGCAAGGTTCTAAGTAACAAAATGGACAAGACAGTCACAGTGCTGGTTGAAAGAAGAGTAAAGCATCCAGTCGTTGGTAAAGTGATAAAACTGTCCAATAAATTTCATGCTCATGATGAAAAAAATGAGATTGGCGAAGGCGATTTAGTTGAAATTGCTGAGTCTAAACCAATGTCAAAAACGAAAACATGGGTGGTTACTAAAGTTTTATCAAAAGCTCCGCAAGTTAATTAGTACTTGTCTTTTACAGGCAAATATTATAAAATTTGCGTCTTTTTTAATGTGGTGCATGCTTAGCACCCCAATACTGACCGTAAAAGCAGTTAGTTAAACTGGGTTGAAATAGCGGATTAAGTTGGAGAATATTTCATGATACAAATGCAATCAAAATTAGAGGTTGCCGATAATACTGGTGCACGTTCCGTTCAGTGCATTAAGGTTCTTGGTGGTTCAAAACGCCGTTACGCTAGCGTTGGAGACATTATTAAAGTTAGTGTCAAAGAAGCTATGCCACGAGGAAGAGTTAAAAAAGGTGAAGTCTATGACGCTGTCGTTGTTCGTACAGCAAAGGGTGTTAGAAGACCTGATGGCTCACTAATAAAATTCGATGGCAATGCAGCTGTTTTATTGAACAATAAATTAGAACCTATTGGCACACGTATTTTCGGACCTGTTACAAGGGAACTTAGAACAGAAAAGTTTATGAAAATCGTTTCATTAGCGCCGGAAGTTATATAAGGAGTAAACAGTGAATAAGATTCGTAAAGGCGATAAAGTCTTCATCAATACAGGCAAAGATAAAGGGAAAGACGGTATTGTTTCTTCAATTCTTGCGAATGGTAAAGTTTTGGTAGAAGGCATCAATATGGTGAAAAAACACGTTTCTCCAAATCCAAATTTAGGTATTCAAGGTGGTATTGTTAGTCAAGAGCGTCCACTCGACATCTCCAACGTTGCAATTTTTAATAGCAAGACTAATAAGGCCGATAAGGTTGTTTTTAAAACTCTGAAGGATGGTAAGAAGATCAGAGTATATAAATCAAACGATGAAGCGATTGACGTATAAGGATAAGATATGGCTCGTTTAAAAAAATATTATGAAGAAACAGTTGTAAAGCAATTAATGGAGCAATTTAATTACAAATCAGTAATGGAAGTTCCAAGAATTGAAAAAATTACACTTAATATGGGTGTAGGTGAAGCTGTTGCTGACAAAAAAGTAATGGAAAATGCGGTAAGTGATTTAGAGAAAATCGCTGGTCAAAAGCCGTTAGTTACTAAAGCAAAAAAATCAATTGCTGGATTTAAGATTCGTGATGACTATCCTGTCGGTTGCAAGGTAACACTCCGTAAAAATAACATGTACACATTTTTAGATCGCCTTATTTCAATAGCTATTCCACGAATTAGAGACTTCAGAGGAATATCTGCTAAGTCTTTTGATGGCAGGGGCAATTACAACATGGGTATTAAAGAGCAAATCATTTTTCCAGAAATTGAATACGATAAGATCGATGCTTTAAGAGGAATGAATATCACTATAACAACTTCAGCTAAAACTGACGATGAAGCCAAAGGTTTATTATCAGCATTTAGTTTTCCATTTAGAGGGTAACACGAATATGGCTAAAAAATGTATGACAGAACGTGAAATAAAGCGCCGCAAGATGGTTGATAAATTTAAGACTAAGCGCGCTGAATTAAATGAAATTATTAAGAGCTCTAAATCTACAAGTGAGCAAAAAAATGAGGCAAGAGCTAAATTAGCAGCACTGCCAAAAAATTCTAGCCCAGTGAGATTAAGAAATAGATGTGCTTTAACTGGAAGACCACGTGGCACATTTAGAAAGTTTGGAATCGCTCGTGGAAAACTAAGAGATTTAATGATGGCAGGCGAAGTACCTGGCGTTATTAAAGCGAGTTGGTAGGAGAAAACAGTATGAGTATGCATGACCCTATAGCAGATATGTTGACAAGAATTAGAAACGGACAGATGACTAACAAAGTCCACGTTTCCATGCCAGCATCAAAATTAAAAAAATCGATTGCCGAAGTGCTTAAAGACGAAGGCTATATTGAAGACTTCAGCACTAGTGAAAATAATGGCAAACCAACATTGACTGTTGAGTTGAAATATTATGCTGGACGACCAGTAATCGAAAAAATCGAGAGAATCAGTAAACCTGGTTTGAGAATTTATAAAGGGGCCGAAAACCTTCCTAAAGTGATGAACGGTTTGGGTGTTGCTATTGTAACTACCTCTAAAGGCGTAATGACTGATATTAAAGCAAGATCTGCCGGTATTGGTGGCGAGATCCTTTGCTACGTTTCATAAGGAAAATAATATGTCTAGAGTAGCGAATATGCCAGTTAACATTCCTGAAAAGGTTGAAGTTGTTATCTCTCAAGATAACGTGCAAGTTAAAGGACCTTTGGGAGAGTTAAATCAGTCACTAACAGGTGATGTAAAAATCAACAAAGAAGATAATGTTCTTACTTTTCAAGTTAATAATGAATCAAAGTTTGCAAAATCAATGTCTGGCACTTTGAGAGCATTGGTAAATAATATGGTCACCGGTGTATCGGCTGGCTTTGAAAAGAAACTTACATTAATCGGTGTTGGATACAAAGCCCAAGTTCAAGGCAATAAAGTCAATTTAGATTTAGGATTTTCACATCCAATCATTCATGATCTTCCTGAGGGCATTACTGCGCAGGCGGCATCACCAACAGAACTTGTTATCAAGGGTTCTAATAAGCAAGTTGTTGGTCAAGTTGCAGCTGAGATTAGAGGCTACAGACCACCAGAGCCTTACAAAGGCAAAGGTGTCCGTTACGCTGATGAGCGCGTTGTCATGAAAGAAGCTAAGAAACAATAAGGATTAATTATGGTTAATAAAGAACAATCAAGAATCAGAAGATCAAGGAAGACAAGAGCTAAGATTGCTGAGCTAGGTCGCACAAGGTTGACTGTTTATCGATCGAATTTAAATATTTATGCTCAAGTTATAGATGGCGCAACAAACAAAGTTCTTGCTAGCGCATCTACGGTCGAAGCTGATATGAGAAAAAAACTAAAAAAGACAAGCGATATTGCGGCTGCAGCTGAGATTGGGAAAAGAATTGCTGAGAAAGCTAAAAAAGCAGGCGTTGAAGATGTTGCTTTTGATCGCTCCGGGTACAGATATCACGGAAGAATAAAGGCTCTTGCTGATGCAGCTAGAGAAAACGGACTTAAATTCTAAAAAATATTAGGAAATAAACTATGGCTCAAGATCAAGGATTACAACAACAAACAGACGGTCTTAAAGAAAAGATGATCACAGTTAATCGTGTCACCAAAGTTGTTAAAGGTGGCCGTATTATGAGTTTTGCCGCATTAACAGTTGTTGGTGATGGTGATGGATCAATCGGAATGGGTAAGGGTAAAGCTCGCGAGGTTCCACTAGCAGTTCAAAAAGCAATGGAAGAAGCGAAAAGAGGTATGTTAAAAGTTAACCTCACCAAAACAGGCACACTGCAGCATGCAGTCATAGGTAAACATGGAGCTGCAAAAGTTTTGATCCAGCCAGCTACTGAAGGTACAGGAATAATTGCGGGCGGTGCTATGCGAGCAATTTTTGAAGTGATGGGAATGCATAACGTTACTGCAAAAAGCTTTGGGTCATCAAACCCATACAATATTGTTCGAGCAACACTTAACGGTTTAGCAAATATGAATACACCAGCAGAGATTGCAGCTAAACGTGGAAAAACAGTAGAAGAAATTAGAGGTTGATGATAATGGCTAAAGATAAAACAATCAAAGTAACGCAAGTAAAAAGCACTATAGGCGCAGGCAAAAAACATATTGCCACCATCAAAGGTTTAGGCTTGAGAAAAATCAATCATACTGTTGAATTAGTTGATAGCCCTGAAGTAAGAGGCATGATTAATTCAGTCAATTATTTATTAAGAGTAGAGAATTAATATGAAACTTAATACACTGAAACCATCAGAAGGATCAAATCCATCAGCTAAAAGAGTTGGAAGAGGTATTGGCTCTGGGTTTGGTAAAACAGCAGGTCGTGGCCATAAAGGTCAAAAATCTAGAGCTGGAGGTTCTGTAGCTGTAGGTTTTGAAGGTGGTCAAATGCCAATTCAAAGAAGACTTCCTAAAAGAGGTTTCAAGTCTTTACAAAAAGATTATAAGGATCAAATCAGAACATCTGAGTTAAATAAATTACCTGCTGGAAAAATTGATTTATTAACTCTTAAAAAAGAAAACCTGGTATCTGAGTTAGCCTTGTCAGTAAAAATATTTTTATCCGGTGAAGTTAAAAATAAATATACCATTTCTGGTTTAGGTGTTACCAAGGGAGCTAAAGAAGCAATCGAGGCTGCTGGTGGGAAAATAGAATCATAAGATAATGGCACAAAATCCTTTAAATTTTAGTGGTATGACAGAGTTGAAGAGTAGGATATTATTCCTATTAGGTGCTCTTATCGTCTTTCGTCTTGGAGCACACATCCCTGTACCAGGTATTGATCCACTAGAATTGAAGAAATTGTTTGACAGTCAAAGTGGCGGCATTTTAGGTATGTTTAATATGTTTTCTGGTGGAGCACTCAGTAGATTTACTGTATTTGCCCTTGGAATCATGCCATATATCTCAGCTTCAATTATCATGAACCTTCTGCAAGCAATGTCTCCTTCATTAAAAGAATTAAAAAAAGAAGGCAAATCTGGTCAAGAGAAAATTGCTAAATACACAATACAAGGCACGTTAGTTCTTGCTGCATTTCAATCCCTTGGTATTTCTGTAGCCCTTGAAGCGCAGCCAGGTTTGGTTCTTGATCCAGGCTTTATGTTCCGTATCACTGCAATGTTAACTTTAGTTACCGGAACAATGTTCTTAGTATGGCTTGGAACTCAGATTACATCCCGTGGAATCGGCAATGGTATTTCTATGATTATCTTTGCTGGTATTGTTGCAGGACTTCCAAGCGCTCTTGGAAACACCTTAGAACTTGCTAGAACAGGCGCATACTCCATTCCATTAGTCTTTTTCTTAATCGCTGCAGTGGTACTTGTAACTGCCATAGTGGTTTTCATTGAAAGAGCTCAGCGAAGAATCACTATTAACTATGCAAAAAGACAAGTTGGTAACAAACTATATGGCGGTCAGTCTTCTCATTTGCCTCTTAAGATAAATCAAGCTGGAGTCATTCCTGCAATCTTTGCATCAAGTGTAATTCTTTTCCCTGCTACTATTGCTGGGTGGTTTGGATCAAGTGAAAGTCTATTTTGGTTGAAAGATATTTCGGCATTATTATCACCTGGTCAACCAATTTATATTTTTCTTTTTGCAGTTGCTATTGTGTTTTTCTGCTACTTTTACACTGCTCTTCAATTTAACCCTAAGGAAACTGCTGAAAATCTTAAAAGAGCTGGTGCCTTTGTTCCTGGTATTAGACCAGGAGAGCAAACAGCAAAATTTATAGATACCATCATGGGTAGATTGACTTTAGTTGGTGCAATTTATATTACTTTGGTTTGTTTGTTTCCAGAGTTTTTAATTTTAAAATTTAATACACCCTTCTATTTTGGGGGAACATCTTTATTGATTATTGTAGTCGTTGCTATGGACTTTATGACACAAGTGCAATCACAAATGATGTCCTATCAGTATGATAGTTTACTTAAAAAAGCAAACTTCCGTGGTCAACAAGGAATGATTAGGTAATGGCTAAAGAAGATATCATAGAAATGCAGGGCGAAATTTTAGAAAACCTTCCAAATGCAACTTTTAAAGTTAAGTTAGAAAATGGACATGAGGTTTTGGGTTTTATATCCGGCAAGATGCGTATGAATTATATTCGCATTCTTCCTGGAGATAAAGTTACAGTTGAGATGACGCCTTATGATTTAACCAAAGGCAGAATTACTTTTAGAGAAAAGTAAAAAAATAGAGTAGATAAGGAAAGATTATGAGAGTGAGAGCATCAGTAAAAGCATTGTGTAGACACTGCAAAGTTATTCGAAGAAGAAGAGTTGTTCGAGTAATTTGTAAGGATCCTCGTCATAAACAAAGACAAGGTTAAGTAATTGTATATTCACACAAAAATTGATATAATTTACGGCTTTATTTTTAGTAAATTGCCTAATATTTTGGAGAAATTATGGCTCGTATAGCAGGTGTAAACGTACCAGATAATAAGCATGCTGATATAGCATTAACAGCTATTTATGGTATTGGAAGAACAACAGCGCAAAACATTTGTAAATCTGTTGGCGTTGATGCGGCAACTAAGATCAAAGATCTAGATGATGCTGCTGTTGAAAAATTAAGAAATGAGATCGCAAAATACCAGATCGAAGGTGACTTAAGAAGAGAAGTTACCATGAATATTAAGCGTCTTATGGATCTTAATTGCTATCGAGGCCAAAGACATAGAAGAGGGTTGCCTGTAAGAGGCCAAAGAACAAAAACAAATGCACGAACCAGAAAAGGTCCTATTCGTGCTATTAAAAAATAGAGGCTAATTGTTATGGCAAAATCTAATACAAGAGTTAAAAAGAAAATTAAAAAGAACGTTGCTGAAGGTATAGCACACGTTCATGCATCATTTAACAATACAATCATTACTATAACTGATAGACAAGGTAATGCTTTATCTTGGGCTACATCAGGTGGAGCAGGCTTTAAGGGTTCCAGAAAAAGTACACCATTTGCTGCTCAGGTAGCGGCAGAGGCAGCTGGTAAAGCTGCTCAAGAGTATGGAGTGAAAAATGTTGAAGTTCGAATCAAAGGCCCAGGCCCAGGAAGAGAATCTTCAGTTCGTGCACTTAATTCAATAGGTTTGAAAATTACAGCTATTCAAGACGTTACACCGGTTCCTCATAACGGCTGTAGACCACCTAAGAAAAGAAGAATTTAAGGAGATTAAAGTTGGCAAGAAACCTAGATCCAAAATGTAAACAATGCCGTAGAGAAGGTGAAAAACTTTTTCTGAAAGGTGAAAAATGTTTCACAGACAAATGCGGAATTGAAAAAAGAAGTTATCCTCCTGGTCAACACGGTCAAAGACGTGGTGGAAGATTGTCTGATTATGGCGTGCAATTACGCGAGAAACAAAAATTAAGAAAAATATACGGTATTTTAGAAAAACAATTCCGTTCATATTATGCAGAAGCAGATCGTCTGAAAGGCGTTACAGGTGAAAATCTTTTACAACTTTTAGAATCGAGACTTGATAATGTTGTTTACAGAATGGGTATTGGAGTTTCAAGATCTGAATCAAGACAGCTTGTGAGACATAATTCAATTACTGTTAATGGCAATAGAGTAAATATTCCATCATATCAGGTAAAACCCGGCGACCAAGTTGCTGTTGCTGAAGCTTCTAAAAACCAGTTAAGAGTTAAAGCTGCAACAGAAGCAGCTGACGAAAGAGGTTTTCCGGAGTGGGTTGAGGTTGATGTTAAAAAGCTTACGGGAACATTCAAAAACAAACCACAAAGAGATGATTTACCACCAACAATTAACGAATCTTTAATTGTTGAATTGTATTCAAAATAAGCTAAATATTTTATAAGGATTTTTATGCAAAATAGTCCAACAGAGTACTTAAAACCTCGAATTGTTGAAGTTGATTTAATTAATCCAAATAGAGCTAAAGTTGTGCTTGAGCCAATGGAGCGCGGTTTTGGTTTTACATTAGGAAATGCTTTAAGGAGAGTGTTGCTCTCTTCTATCCCTGGATTTGCTATTACAGAAGTAAAAATTGATGGCGTAGTTCATGAATATTCAACAATTGATGGTGTTCAAGAAGATGTGGTTGACATCTTATTAAACTTAAAAAAAGTTGCTCTTAAAATTCACGATGGTGCAGAAGCAACAATTCACTTAAAAAAAGATTCTGAAGGTGAAGTTACTGCCGCTGATTTTGAGCTTCCCCATAATGTTGAGATTGTTAATAAAGACCTAGTAATTGCCAATGTTAACAAAGGCGGCAATCTTAATATTGAAGCTAAAGTTGAAATGGGACGAGGCTATCAACCAGTTCCACAACGTGTTAATAAAGATCAGGACAATGTAATTGGCCATTTAATGATTGATGCTTCTTTTAGTCCAATCTTCAAAGTCAGTTATGTAGTTGAAAGTGCTCGTGTTGAACAAAGAACAGATCTCGATAAGTTAATTATGGATGTTGAAACAAATGGTGTAGTTGATGCTGAACAAGCCATTAGAGATGCAGCAAGAATTTTAATGGGGCAATTATCTGTATTTGCAAACTTAGAGAGTGAATTAACTGAGGTTGAAGTACAGCAAGCTCCTCAAATTGACCCAGTTCTTTTAAGACCTGTAGATGATCTTGAATTGACTGTTCGTTCAGCAAACTGCCTAAAAGCAGAAAATATTTATTACATAGGCGATTTAATTCAAAGACATGAAAATGATTTGTTAAAAGCACCAAATCTTGGAAGAAAATCACTTAATGAAATTAAAGATATATTAGCCACGAAAGGCTTATCGCTTGGTATGAAAGTTGATAATTGGCCACCTCAAGGTGTTGAAACTAACTAAATTTTGGAAATATTATGAGACACGGAAACAGTCATAGAAAATTAAATCGAACAAGCAGTCATCGTAAAGCAATGTTTAAAAATATGGCTGCATCTTTGCTTGCTAATGAAGTTATTAGAACAACATTGCCAAAAGCAAAAGAACTTCGTAAGTATGCTGAGCCATTAATTACATTAGCAAAAGAGAGCTCTGTTCATAATCAGAGAAAAGCTTTTGCACAATTAAGAAATGATGAAGTAGTCGCGAAACTATTTGGTGAAATAGGACCAAGATATAAAACACGTAATGGTGGTTATCTAAGAATATTAAAATGTGGTTTTAGAAAAGGTGATAATGCGCCAATGGCATTTGTTGAGCTTGTTGATAGACCGCTAGTGGCAGAAAAAGTTGAAGATGCTCCAGCAGCTGAGAAAAAAGCAGCTAAACCAGCAGCTGAGAAAAAAGCAGCTAAACCAGCAGCTGAGAAAAAAGCAGCTAAACCAGCAGCTGAGAAAAAAGCAGCTAAACCAGCAGCTGAGAAAAAAGCAGCTAAACCAGCAGCTGAGAAAAAATAAGTCTATTTGTTTTTCGATTAAAGCCGGTTATACCGGCTTTTTTTTTGTAATTAATGTTTTGATTATTTGGATAAATAAATCATAATTAAATTAAAACTCTATGGATCCAAAAAATAAAGAAAATTTAAGTAAGTTACTCCAGGATGTTAACGATCTTCTTGGCAAAAACAAAATCGTAGAAGATTTGGTTGATAAGCAAGAAATGCCAAAACAGAAGTTAATTAAGAATTTGGTTCAAAAGCAGAATCTATCAGCATTAGGAAAGCTTCTCAATTCACTTCACTCAGCCGATGTCGCCTTTATTCTAGAATCATTGCCTTTAGATGATAGGTTGATTGTATGGGATTTAGTTAGAGCAGATAGAGATGGTGAAATTCTTCTGGAAGTATCAGATAGTGTTCGTCAAACACTTATTGCGGACATGGATAGTACAGAGCTGTTAGCTGCTGCTGAACAGCTTGATACAGATGAAATTGCGGATATTGCAGCCGATCTGCCAGAGGACGTTCTTCAAGATCTTTTGCAAAGCTTAGATAGCAACAATAGAGAAAGACTAGAATCAGCTTTATCATACCCCGAGGATCAAGTAGGCGCTCTAATGGATTTTGATATTGTTACGATTAGGGATGATATTTCAATAGAAGTTGCCCTGAGATATCTAAGAAAGATAAAAAAACTTCCAGAGCTTACCGATAAATTATTTGTTGTTAATCGATCTCAAAAAATTTTAGGTGTCCTATCCTTAAAAAAAATAGTGGTGAATGAGCCAGAATTGATGGTGAAGGATGTAATGGCACAGGACGCTGTTTTATTTAAAGACAGTGATGATGCTGCGGAAGCAGCAAAAGCATTTGAAAGGTATGACCTGGTAACAGCCCCTGTTGTTAATGATCAAAACAAATTGGTTGGAAGAATAACAGTGGATGCTGTGATGGATTATATTCGTGAAGAAACTGATAGCAGTGCGCTGTCTATGGTTGGTTTACGAGAAGGTGAGGATATCTTTTCTTCTATTTGGAAATCAGTCAGAAACAGATGGGCATGGCTGGCAATCAATCTCATCACTGCCTTAATTGCATCCAGAGTTATTGGTGTTTTTGAAGGATCAATTGAAAAAGTAGTTGCTCTAGCTGCATTAATGCCTATTGTCGCTGGGGTTGGCGGAAACTCAGGCAATCAAACAACAACGATGATTGTGAGAGCAATTGCCCTTGGACAAGTGTCAGTGAGTCACTTGAGGCAGCTGTTATTCAAAGAAATTGGTGTAGCAATTCTCAATGGAATATTGTGGGGAGGCGTCCTTGGATTTATTGCATTTTATCTTTACGGAAATTCAAGCTTAGCTCTTGTCATGACAACTGCAATGACATTAAATCTAATTCTTGCAGCTATAATGGGTGTTATGATACCTTTCACATTAAGCAAGTCAGGCAGGGACCCAGCAGTTGGATCCAGTGTTTTGATCACAGCCATGACTGACAGTGGAGGATTTTTTATTTTCTTGGGATTGGCAACATTAATTTTAATTTAACTTTATGAACTTTCAATTATCTAGTTTTGATGCGTACTTAAATTTTTACACATTAATTGAATTTTTAATTCTTTTAGCCTCTGTTTTACTATCTTATTATTTTGTCGCTGATAACTTAAAAAGATTTGTATCTAACAAAGCAAAATCTAAGATTTTAAAAGATGGCTTAGCGAGGATACTGTTTCCACTCTGTTCAATAATACTGATAGGTATTGCACAAACAATAACATCATTATTCTTTATACAAGGAGTGTTGTTGCTTGGTCAGAAGCTACTGATTGCTCTTTTGATAATAAGGACATCAGTTTACTTGGTTCGATATTTAACAAATCAAAACTCAATAATTCGATCTCTTGAAAACGTAATTTCAATAATAATTTGGATTCTTTTCCTTTTACAGATATCTGGAATACTTCCTCAAATAATTGATGCGTTAGATAACATTACATTTAAAATAGGGGCGCAAAAATTATCCCTTTTAGTTATGATTCAAGCAGTTTTTGCAATTTTTATAGCTATTTTAGTTGCTATGACAATAAGCAAGTTTATTGAAAATAAATTGTTAAAAACCTCACAGCTTGACCCTAATGCTCGGGTAATGTTAGGTAAAGTTTTTCGAATATTCCTATACTTTGTCGCTGTTGTAGTTTCGTTATCATCCATTGGAATTAATCTTACATTTTTAAGCGTTCTTGGCGGAGCATTTGGTGTTGGTCTGGCTTTTGGTCTTCAAAAAATAGCCAGTAACTACGTGTGTGGATTTATTATATTGATGGATAAATCAATCCATATTGGCGATATACTTCTTGTTGGCGAACATTATGGCGTAGTTACTTTAATTCGATCTCGATATACTGTATTAAGAAAATTAGACGGTATTGAGGTAATCATACCGAACGAGACTTTGATATCAGAAAACATTATCAATCACTCGTTTTCTGATCGTAAAGCTAGAATATCGATTGAGGTGCAAATTAGCTATAAGTCTTCAGTTGATAAAGCGTTTGAAATCATGTTGAATGCAGCAAAATCTGAAAAGAGGGTTTTAAAAGATCCAGAACCTGCAACATATTTGAGAGGATTTGGCGACAGCGGTATTGATTTGCTGTTATCCTTCTATATTGTAGATCCAGAGGAAGGCTCTTGGGGTCTTAAATCAGATATAAATCGTAAGATTTGGAAGAAATTTCAAGAGGAAGGTATCGAAATACCTTACCCTTATAGAACTGTTGAGATTGTTAACAAAGAAAAATTGTAGAAGTATTACTTAATTTTATTTTCTTTGTAAATGACGTGTTTCCTAGCCTTTGGATCAAATTTCTTTATTTCCATTTTATCAGGCGTATTTTTCTTGTTTTTGGTCGTTGTGTAGAAGTGACCAGTACCAGCTGTAGATTCTAATTTGATTTTCTCTCTCATACCTTTTTACCTTCAGCTTTCATTTTAGCTATCACTGCATCAATACCTAGCTTATCAATAGTTCTTAATGCTGCATTAGTTATTTTTAAAGAAACCCAACGATTTTCACTTTCAACCCAAAACTTTTTATTTTGTAGGTTTGGCATAAAACGACGCTTAGTTCTGTTATTTGCATGCGAAACGTTATTTCCGCTTACTGGTTTCTTGCCTGTAACTTGACATTCTTTTGCCATAATAAAACTCTTAACATAATTTTTGAAAGACGGTTATTAAACCATAAAATGGGCCTAAAACCAAGTGTTTTTTAGTTCTTTCCAGTGCTTCCAAAGCCTCCCGAACCTCTGTCGGTTGCCTCAAAATCTTCCACTATATTTAAATTAGCCTGCATGACTGGAACAATCATCATTTGAGCGATGCGATCAAGAGGTTTAATGGTGAAATTTTCACTAGATCTGTTCCAACATGACACCATTAATTCACCCTGGTAATCGGAATCAATCAAACCTACTAAATTTCCGAGAACTATACCATGTTTGTGGCCTAAACCTGATCTTGGCAAAATACATGCAGCATAATCAGGATTTTTTAAGAACATTGCAAACCCGGTTGGAATTAAAGCTGTCTCTCCCGGTTTAATTGTCGTTTCCTCATTGATACAGGCCCTCAAATCCAAGCCAGCAGAGCCTATTGATCCATAATCTGGCAGATGTTTTTTGATCATTTCATTGATAATTTTTATATCTACATTAATTTTCATTGGTTTTAAACCTATCGTAAATTTCAGTAAGAATACTGTTCGCTAAAAGTTTTTTTTCCATTTTGGGTAGAATTTTTTCTTGTTTCTTATCTAGAATAATAACTTCGGCTGTATCTTCACCCATAGTTTTTTGAAGTTCATTGGCTATGATCATATCTAGGTTTTTTTCTACTAATTTTTGTTTAGCATAGTTAATTAAATTATTACTTTCGGCCGCAAATCCAACACAAAAAAGATTTGGAAATAATTTTTTTGTCGACTTTAAGATATCACTTGTTTTAATTAATTTTAAGTTAAGGACATTTTGATCTTTTTTGATTTTGCCTTCAAAAACGTGATCTGCTTTGTAATCTGAAACAGCGGCAACACTAATAAAAATGTCATGATTTGATGCCTCATTAAGCACACTTTGTTCCATTTCCTGATGATTATTTGCTTCAATTATCTTAATTCCTTTATGAGGCAACACTTCCGTTTTACCTTTAATTAGAGTTACTTCTGCGCCTTGGTCAAAAGCTTCATTGGCTATTGAAATACCCATTTTCCCAGAGCTATGATTGGTAATAATTCGTGCATCATCGATATTTTCAGAGGTTGCGCCCGCTGATATTAAAATTTTTAGATCTTTTAGTTTTGAGTTTGATAAATACCGGTTAAGATTTATTAATATATCTTGTGGTTCAGTTAGTCTCCCAAGGCCAGTTTCCCCGCATGCTTGATCACCTGTTTCAGGACCGATAAAAGTAACTCCATTATTTTTCAATTGCTCTATATTTCTTAGGTTTGGAGGGTTCATGTACATGTAGGTATTCATTGCAGGACAAATAACAAGGTTACAATTTCTTGCAGCACAAATATTTGTTAGAAGATCATCACAGATTCCCTGATTTATTTTTGCAATAAAATTAGCCGTTGCTGGCGCAATAAGAATAAGATCAGCATTTCTTGACACATGAATATGCTCCATTGTTTCATTCGAATTAGTGGTCCAAAAATCTTCATTGGTGAGAACCTTGTTGTTTGTTATTGCTTGAAAAGTAAGGGGTGTAATAAACTTTTTAGCTGCATCAGTCATTACCACTTGAACATTGATATTACTTTTAACTAGCAGACGTGCCAGCTCAGCAGATTTATATGCGGCAATACCTCCACAAACACCAAGTATAATAGTTTTTTGCATCACAATATTATAACAAAAATGCCTACAATTATTGGTCTTGATGGATGTTCGGCGGGCTGGGTATCTGCATCAAAAAATTTAAAAACTAGCAAGGTGGAATTAAGATTAATTGACGGACTTGAGCAAATTAATCACATATATGATGAGCCTAAAATAATTGCAATTGATATGCCCGTGATTTTACAGAATGGACCCCGTTCTGTTGATCAAAAAGCAAGAAAATTATTGGGAAGGAGGGCATCAACCATCTTTAGTGCTCCAGCAAAGGATGCTTTAATTAAAAATGATTATATTTTAGCTTCAGCAGAAAACTTTAAACTTACTGGAAAAAAACTAAGCGTCCAAAGTTTTAATTTGTTCCCTAAAATACGTGAGGTCCAAAGTTTTTTAAAGACCCATCCTAAAATCAATATTTTTGAATCACACCCCGAGTTAGCTTTTATGAATTTAAATAACAATCAAGTTTTGTCCCAAAAGAAGAAAGATAAAGAAGGTTTTGAAATAAGAGTGAAATTGATAAATAAAATATTTAAAAATTTCAGATTTGATAGATACAGAGCACTATATCCCAAAAAATTTGTTAAAGACGATGATATTTTGGATGCATTTGTGACTTTGCATGTAGGTTTAAAGCTATATAATAAATCTTCAGAAATGATAGTGGATGATGATTTAAAAAATATGTCTATAAGTTTTTAAATGAAAAAAATAATTTGGTTTCTAATAAGTATTGCCGGAGCTATTGCCTTTTCTTTTATTGCTCTGGCTCGTGATGAGTCGATCAATGCAATCTGGTTTATTGTTGCCGCTGTTTGTATTTATCTAATCGCGTATCGATTTTATGCTGCATGGATTGCTGCGAAAGCACTTGTGATCGATTCTAGTAAGATTACTCCCTCAGTTAGAAATAACGATGGCAAGGATTTCATCCCCACCGACAAATGGATTGTCTTTGGCCACCATTTTGCTGCCATTGCCGGTCCAGGCCCGCTCGTCGGCCCAACTCTGGCTGCACAATTTGGTTATCTGCCTGGAACGATTTGGATTTTGGTTGGCGGTGTCCTTGGTGGAGCTGTTCAGGATATGTCCGTATTATTCTTTTCAATTAGAAAGAATGGAAAAAGTCTAGGACAAATGGCGCGGGATGAGTTAAGCAAACTTGCTGGAATAGCATCTCAGTTGGGTACATTTGTGATAATGATAATTCTTATTGCTGTGCTTGGTTTGGTTGTGGTCAATGCAATGAAGCATAGTCCATGGGCGACATCTACAGTAGCTGCTACCATTCCGATCGCGATTCTTATCGGACTTTATTTAAAAAACATTCGACCAGGCCGAGTCTTAGAAGCAACGGGCATAGGAATTTTTCTTCTCTTATGCGCAGTTTATTATGGAGGGGAGATTGATCAGTCTGAATCACTCAGAAGCCTTTTTGATCATGATGGTTTAACGCTTGCCTACGCAGTCATTATCTACGGTTTTTGTGCAGCCGTCCTTCCTGTCTGGCTTCTTCTTGCACCCAGAGATTACTTGTCGACATTTGTAAAATTAGGCACAGTTATTTTTCTTGCCATATCTATTGTTATCATAAGACCTGAAATAAACATGCCAGCCGTTACACAGTTTGTTGATGGTTCGGGGCCAATTTTTGGTGGTTCGCTCTTCCCATTTGTTTTTATTACGATTGCCTGTGGTGCGATTTCAGGTTTTCATGCTCTAATTTCATCAGGTACAACACCAAAACTAATCACAAATGAAAAATATATTCCCATGATTGGTTATGGTGGCATGTTGCTTGAGAGTTTTGTGGCCATTATGGCCATTGTCGCAGCCTGTGTTTTAGAGCCTGGTGTTTATTTTGCAATTAACAGCCCTCCAGGAGTTGTTGGCGCAACGGTTGTAGAAACGATTGAGACGATTAACAGTTGGGGCTTTAGTGTGACGCTGGAGCAAATGCAACAATTGGCTGACGATGTTGGGGAAAGCACCTTATTTGCTAGGACGGGAGGAGCACCATCTCTGGCTGTCGGTATGGCGACTATTTTTGCTGAGGCCTTCGGTAAACATTTATTAGCCATGTGGTATCACTTTGCCATCATGTTTGAAGCCGTTTTTATTTTAACGACTTTAGATGCTGGAACGCGTGTTGGGCGCTTCATGTTACAAGACATCTTAGGAAACTACTATAAACCTCTTGGCAATCATTCATCAGTTACCTCGAATATCTTAACAAGTTCATTTGTTGTTTTATGCTGGGGTTATTTTTTATATATTGGTGTGATTGATCCTAATGGGGGAGTGAATATTTTATGGCCTTTATTTGGGATTGCAAATCAAATGTTGGCTGCGATAGCATTATGTGTAGTCACTGCCATGATCCTAAAATATAGAAATAAAATTTATGCCTTAATTACTGGGATTCCGCTCATATGGTTGTTAGTGATCACAACGACGGCAGCCTTTGAGAAGATTTTTAGTAGTGATGTAAGAGTTGGGTTCTTATCTGCAGCAAAAAATATAGAAAATCAAATCACGAGTAATTCTTCAAATATTGATATTAATGTATTGCAACAACTGTCTTTTAATCTTCATCTTAATGTGGTGATTGTTTCCTTATTAGTGGTCATCTTGTGGATTGTGGTCTTTGATGTTTTTAAGCTTATTTTTTGGAGAAAAAATAGTGAAAAAACTATTTAAGAATATTTTTTATTTTGTGAAAGAATTAGCTGGGGAGAATCATTACCAAAGATACCTCAAAGATGCCCAGAACAGACACGCACCCCTTAAACTAATGACCCAAAAAGAATTTTATCTCCATCAAATTGAAAAAAAATGGAATAAGATTAATCGTTGTTGCTAGGTTTAATGAGATAAATACCTATAAGTACCATTGGAATACAGAGTATTTGCCCAAAACTGAAGAAATTCATAAGTAAACCAATATGAGAATCGGGCTCTCTAAAGAACTCAGCAGTAATCCTAAAGAATCCATAAAAAATCAGAAATAATCCAGAAATATAGCCAATCTGTCTTTGTTTTCTAGACAATATCCAAAGTATAAAGAAGAGTAATATGCCTTCAAGGAAAAATTGATATAACTGAGACGGGTGTCTAGGAATGCTATCTACGTTGGGAAAGATCATTGCCCATGCGATATCTGTTGGACGACCCCACAGTTCTTGATTAATGAAGTTTCCTAATCTTCCTAAACTCAAACCCAGTGGAACAAGGGGAGCTACAAAATCAGTCAACTCTAACCATTTTTTTTTATACCGATTTGCAATGAAGATTAATGCACCAATAACGCCCAATAAACCGCCGTGAAAGGACATGCCACCCTGCCACACTGCAAAAATCTCAAATGGGTTTGAAAAAAAATACACTGGTTGATAGAATAAAACGTATCCCAGACGTCCACCTAGAACGACGCCCAGCGCGCCATAGAAGAATAAATCGTCAAGGATTTTCTCATTTAAATTGCTTGGGTTTGGATGATTTTTGATTTTATATTTTCCAAGCTGGATGAATAAAATAAAGGCAAAGAAATACATTAATCCGTACCAGTGGACTTTGATTATTCCTAGATCCACAGCTATAGGATTTATTTCTGGGTAGTTAACCATCGTCATATTATAATGTTTTTTTAAGGAAGCATAATGCCAAAATATAGATCACATACTACAACACATGGTAGGAACCAAGCTGGAGCCAGGGCCCTTTGGAGAGCAACGGGGATGGGTGATGGCGATTTTGAAAAACCTATCATTGCAGTGGTTAATTCTTTTACTCAGTTTGTACCAGGCCATGTACATCTAAAAGATCTGGGCCAGCTGGTTGCCAGTGAAATTGAAAAAAATGGTGGTGTAGCCAAGGAATTCAATACCATTGCAGTTGATGATGGTATTGCAATGGGGCATGATGGTATGCTCTATAGTCTGCCTAGCAGAGACCTCATAGCAGATTCAGTTGAGTATATGGTCAATGCTCATTGTGCAGATGCGATGGTGTGCATTTCAAATTGTGACAAAATAACTCCCGGAATGCTTATGGCTGCGATGCGGATAAATATCCCAACAATTTTTGTATCAGGCGGTCCAATGGAGGCTGGAAAAGTTAAGTGGGATATCGAAGAAGTTAAAGTTGATTTAGTTAGCCCAATGATTGCCTCTGGAGATAATAATGTTTCCGAATCTCAACTCGAAAGTTTAGAAAGATCTTCCTGCCCAACATGTGGCTCCTGTTCAGGAATGTTTACTGCCAATTCAATGAACTGTTTAACAGAAGCGCTTGGATTAAGTTTACCTGGCAATGGCTCAACGCTTGCAACTCATGAAGCCAGAAAAAATTTATTCCTTGAGGCGGGTAAAAGAATTGTTGAGATCACTAAAAGTTACTATGAGGACAACGATAACTCTGTTTTACCAAGATCAATTGGATCAAAAAAAGCGTTTGAGAATGCAATGAAACTTGATGTGGCAATGGGCGGTTCGACCAATACCGTACTTCATCTTCTAGCAGCTGCAAAAGAAGCTGAAGTAGATTTTACGATGAGTGATATTGATCAAATTTCAAGAAAGACACCATGTGTTGCAAAGGTATCTCCGGCAACTCAAAAATATCATATGGAAGATGTTCATAGGGCTGGAGGAGTTTTTGGAATTTTAGCTGAGCTCAATAGGGGTGACCTCGTTCATCGAGATGTACCAACTGTACATTCAAAAACTATGGGAGAGGCCATTCAGACATATGACATAGTGACAACTAAGGATGAAAATATTAAAAATTTTTTTCGAGCAGCTCCTGGAGGCGTTAGAACAACTGAGGCCTTTTCACAAAATAAATTGTGGCCAACATTAGATGATGATCGACAAGGGGGGTGTATTAGAAATATTAAAAATGCTTATTCCCAGGATGGTGGATTAGCTGTTTTATATGGGAATATTGCGAAAGAGGGGTGTATTGTTAAAACTGCCGGTGTAGATGAAGATATTTTAAAATTTACTGGCAGAGTAAGACTTTTTGAGTCTCAGGAAGCATCGATTAATGCAATCCTTGGTGATCAAATCAAAGAGGGAGATATTGTTCTCATTACTTATGAGGGACCCAAAGGGGGTCCGGGCATGCAAGAAATGTTATACCCAACCTCATATCTAAAATCCAAGGGTCTCGGTAAATCATGCGCTCTTTTGACAGACGGTAGATTTTCTGGAGGCACATCAGGTCTGAGTATTGGCCACGTTTCGCCTGAAGCTGCTGAAGGTGGAGAAATAGGTTTGGTTGAAGAGGGGGATGAGATCGTGATTGATATTCCTAATAGGAGTATCAATGTTTCTTTATCGGATGATGAGCTTCAAAAAAGAAGACTACGCATGGAAAGTAAAGGCGCCCAAGCATGGAAACCTGAACCAAGAGAAAGAAAAATATCAAGAGCACTCGAAGCGTATGCACTCATGGCAACCAGTGCGGCTAAGGGTGCAGTTCGTGATATTAATCAAATTAAATCATCATAAAATGACATCAAAATACTTAAAAATTGAAGAAAGTAATGGATTGCAATATCTTAAAATTGACAATCCACTTGCTGAGGCGACTGTCTCCTTACAAGGGGCGCATGTGTCTTGGTGGCGACCTAAGTCAACAACGGAGGATGTTCTATGGCTTTCAACCAATGCTCGTTTTGAAAAAGGAAGGTCAATCAGGGGTGGAGTGCCTATTATTTGGCCTTGGTTTGGACAGCACCCCACCGATAACAGTTATTGTATTCATGGTTTTGCAAGGGTCATTCCTTGGGAGTTAGTTAAATCAGAAGATTTAAAAAATGGAGCAACAAAACTTTCACTAAGAATGGTGCCCACTCAAGAAGTAAAAAAACAATTATCTTATGACTTTTCGTTAGAGCTTGTGATTATTGTTGGTGAAAGTTTAAGTACGAATCTTACGACAATTAATAACTCAAGTTTTCCATTTGTTATTTCTGAGGGTTTTCATACTTATTTTTATATTTCTGATATTGAAAATATTAAAATAAAAGGTTTAGAAAGTGCGGTCCTAACAGATAAGGTAAATAATTTTAAAAAAGATATAGAAGGGGAGACTATTACTTTTAGTGACTCTGAATTTGATAAAGTTTATTTGAATAATAGTAACGACATCTTCATTGAGGATGAAAAATTTAATAGAGTAATTACCGTCAAAAAATCTAATAGTAATTCCACAGTGATTTGGACACCAGGAGAGAATAAGGCAAAAAAAATGGGTGACATGGGAACTGAGGGTGAATGGCGAAGGATGGTTTGTGTTGAAGCAGTTAATGCTTTGGAAAATAATGTTGTTATATACCCTGGAAAATCACATACCATTGGTTCAGAGATTGCAGTCCAAGAGTATTAACACTTATAAATCTATAAAATCCTGTTGGAACTTAACCTTAATTATTTTGACAAAGTTTTAATGAAAAAAATATATCTTCTATTTTCCTTAGTATTTATTTGCTCTTATTCATATGCTGATGAAACGGGAAAGCAGTTAGCACAAGAAAGTGGTTGTCTAGCTTGTCATTCTGTAAAAACTAAAGTTTTAGGTCCTTCCTATCAGGATGTCGCAAAAAAATATAAGCAAGATAAAACAGCTAAGACCATGCTTGTAAAAAAGATAAAAAATGGGGGAAAGGGTAACTGGGGCAATGTGCCGATGCCACCACACCCAAAATTAAAAGAAAAAGATATTGAAAAGATAGTTACTTGGATTTTATCAATTTAATTTGCTGTTCTTAAACCCGTACATAAAGTAGATTACCAAACCAATTAGATTCCAAACAATAAATTTCAACCACGTGTCTGTGGGAAGAAAAAAGATGAGAGAAGAGCAAGATAGAACGCCCAATACAGGAATCAATGGGTGATATATGTTTTTGAAAACCTTTTGTGATTTGATAATGTTTTGACTTCTTATTCTGATCACGCCGATACAAACAAAAATAAATGCAGTTAGTGTGCCGATGTTAACAATTTCAGCTAAGTCACCGAGGGGAATCAATCCAGCAACAATTGATATCAAGATCCCTGTGATTAAAATTATACGGACGGGCGTTCTTGTTTTATTGTTGATCAAAGATAATTTTTTAGAAATCAGCTGATCATTACTGATAGCCAGAAGAATTCTGGTTAAAGCATAAAATAGCACCAGGATGACTGTTGTAAGTCCGGATATGACTCCAGTAGCAACAAGGGCCGACGCCCCTTTGAATCCGATTTTCATTAAAGCATAAGCGACAGGGGAGGATGTATCCAGCTCTTGATAGTTCACAACGCCTGTCAATAAAGCTGAAACAATAATATAGATGATGGTACAAAAAATTAATGAATAAATAATTCCTCGTGGGAGGTCACGTTGAGGATTGATAGCCTCATCTCCTGCAGTTGATACCGCATCAAAACCAACGTAAGCAAAAAAGACAATGGATGCACCTGCTAGGACACCAATCGTGTTGCCATTATCTAACTTTTCAAACCATCCATAAGGCATGAAGGGCTGCCAATTTGAAATATCAACATTAAAAGCAGCAACAAATATAAATGTGAATATGGCTATTAATTTTACAAGAACCATAAGGGCATTAAATTTAACACTTTCTTTAACACCGATGATGAGCAAAATCATAATTAGGATTATGATTAATGAAGCCGGTAAGTTAATTAATCCTCCCTGGCTTGGACCTTTCGATAATACCTCAGGAATTTCTAGCCCAATTGATACTAACGCGCTCTGAAAATAACCTGACCAACCATTGGCTACTGCAGCGATTGACATTCCATACTCAAGTAACAAAATCCAACCAATCATCCATGCAATAAGCTCACCAAAAGTAACGTAAGCATAGCCATAAGCACTTCCACATCCACCCACTGAGGAGGAAAGTTCGGCATAAGACAGAGCTGCAAAGGTACAGGCTAGGCCTGAGATAACAAATGATAAAACTACCGCAGGGCCGGCAAGATTGGCTGCTGCAATACCTGTTAGAACAAAGATACCAGTTCCAATAATACAGCCTACTCCTAACAGAGTTAGGTCAAAGGTGGAGAGACATCTTTTTAGTCCAGTTGCACCAGCATTAATACTTTTTTTTCTAAATAGCCTTTCAAACATTTTTTAACCAATCTTTTTTAATTAAAAAATTTTTATAAAGTTTTTCTTCCGCACTACCTTTATCAGGAGTCCAGTCATAACTCCAGTTTGCTTTGGGCGGCATAGACATGAGGATAGATTCGGTCCTTCCTTTAGATTGAATGCCAAACAATGTTCCACGATCTTGGAGAAGATTAAATTCAACATACCTACCTCTTCGGTAATGCTGAAAATTTTTATGATGTTCCGTAAATTTTTCTTTTTTTCTTTTTTGCACAATTGGCATATAAGCATTTAAAAATAAATCCCCGATCGAAAAAACAAATTTTGAGGTATCTGCAAAACCAAATTTGTTTAAATCATCAAAAAATATTCCACCCACTCCTCTCGGCTCATTTCTATGTTTTAAAAAAAAGTAGTCGTCACATTGATTCTTATAATCAGCATAGAGACTCGTGTCAAATTTATCTAATCCATCTTTTAAAGTTTGATGAAAATGAATCACATCCTCTTCAAATGGGTAATACGGAGTTAAGTCCATACCACCTCCAAACCACCATATATCATCATGACCCTCTTTTGATGCAACAAAAAAACGAACATTTAGATGTACTGTAGGAATAAAAGGGTTAAAAGGATGGAAAACAAGAGAAACGCCCATTGCTTCCCATTTTCGATTAACTATCTCGGGATGTGCATCAGTGGCGGATTGAGGAAGTTGAGAGCCATGAACATGGGAAAATCCAATTCCTGCTCTTTCAAAAACCTCCCCATTTTCAAGAATGCAGGTATTGCCTCCACCACCCTCAGGCCTTTGCCATGAGTCATGAAGAAAGGTTTTAGATTCTGTCATTTCGATTGTTTCAATAATCTTATGCTGGAGCGATTGAAACTTATCGTTCACTAATTCTTTGTTAACCAATATTATTTCCTAATTATTTTTTTGGTTTCAAAATCAATAATTGTTGAGGGCTTTTTATAACTTCCTACCCTTTCATTCATTATGATACAAGATTTGTTAGAAAACTTTCTGCAACAATGTCTCCATAACTTTAAACTTATTTGTCCAGAAAAGTTTGCACTGGTTGATGTAATAGGAAAATTTAAATTTTCTAAAGTTCTTTTTATTTTTTTATGATCTGGAATACGACACCCAACCTTTTCCTTTTTGGGAGAGAGTAACATTGGACTTCTTGGATTTTTTTTAAATAAGTAGGAAGTATGTTTTGGCCAGTCAGAAATATGTTGCAAATTTTTTTCTGAAAGAGATACATATCGAAAAAATTTTTGCACCTTATCTGATATAAGTAAAAAAGATTTATTCTTGGATCTTTTTTTTATGATTAGTATTTTCTTAAGTGCATTAATATTTTTTGGATGACAGCCAAGCCCAAAGCAGGATTCAGTTGGGTGAATTAAGATTTTCCCTGTGAGTACTTTTCTTTGAATGCGAGGTGTAAGCAAATTAGTTTAATGCCTTTTTTCCTATATCTGTTCGAAATTGAACGCCGTCAAAGTTAACAATATCAGTGAGTTTATAGGCCTCATCAAATGCTAATTGAAGATTCATGCCTTTTCCAGTCAAGCCGAGTACCCTTCCTCCATTAGTCAGAATGTCACCATTTTCTTTTTTTGTTCCAGCATGAAAGACATACTGTGTTGGACTTTTAAAATTAGAATTTAAAATTTTCTTACCTTTTTCAGGAGTGTCAGGATAATTTTTAGCAGCTAATACCACAGTTAGAGCAAAATCATCCTCCCATAAGGGAACATGTTTGTTTAGCTGTCCATCGCATGCATCCTTGATTAATTCATAAAGATCATTTTTCATTCTAAATAGAATAGGTTGTGTTTCAGGGTCACCCATTCGGCAGTTAAATTCCAATACCTTTATATTATTCTCATCAATCATTAAGCCAGCATACAGAAACCCTTTGAAGGTAATTCCATCTTTTTTTAATCCAGAAATAGTTGGATGTATGACTTCATGCATTATTTTTTCATGAAGTTCAGGGGTAACGATTGGGGCGGGGGAATATGCACCCATTCCGCCTGTATTTGGACCAAGGTCATTATCAAGAAGCCTTTTATGATCTTGACTGGATGCCATAGGAAAAATATTTTCACCATCGCTCATAACAATAAAACTGGCTTCTTCGCCTCGGAGAAATTCCTCAATAACAATCGAGGATCCAGCATGCCCAAACTTATTATCCTCCAACATAAAGTCTACTGTTTGATGAGCTTCCTCTAATGAATTCGCAATAATTACACCCTTACCTGCTGCTAAACCATCAGCTTTAATAACAATAGGTACGGTTTTCTGTTGGTCAATATACTGATGAGCTAACTGAGGATCGCTAAAAGACGAATAAAATGCAGTAGGTATACTATGTCGGATCATAAATTCTTTTGCATATTTTTTTGAGGATTCTAATTTAGCCGCTTCCTGTGAAGGGCCAAATATTTTCAGATGGTGGGCTTCAAATTTATCAACTATACCTTCTGATAAGGGTTGTTCAGGACCCACTACAGTGAGCTCAATAGAATTATTCTGAGCAAATTTAATTAATTCATCATGGTCTGTGATATCGATGTTTTCAATTTTTGGTTCAGAATCTGAACCACCGTTTCCTGGAGCCAAAAAAACTTTTGTCACATGCTCACTTTGGGATATTTTCCATGCGAGTGCATGCTCTCTACCACCGCTTCCAATAATTAAAACTTTCATTTTTTTATATCTTTAATGTTTAAAATGACGAACTTTAGTAAATAGCATTACCAGTCCAAGTTCATTTGCAGCTTCGATCACTTCATCATCGCGAACACTGCCGCCTGGTTGTATGACACATTTGGCACCAAATTTTGCTAGGACATCAATGCCATCTCGAAATGGAAAAAAAGCATCAGAAGCTACCACGCTGTTGCTAAGGTCAAGGTTTGCGTTCTCAGCTTTGATGGCGGCAATTCGAGTACTGTCAACACGACTCATTTGTCCTGCACCCACTCCCAAGGTCATATTATCTTTACAAAAAATAATGGCATTTGACTTCACATACTGTGCCACATGCCAAGCAAAGCTCATATCATTGAGTTGGTCTTGATTCGGTTTTAATTCACTCACAACTTCACATGCATTAATGTCGAAATCAATTTGATCGGGTGTTTGAATTAAGAAACCGCCTCCAATCTTTTTAAAATCGAAGTCATCAGATCCTGCTTTATTAGGAATTTCTAAAACCCTAAGATTTTTTTTAGAATCAAAGATGTTAAGAGCATCCTCAGAAAAACTTGGGGCAATGATTATTTCTGCAAATTGTTTATTTATTTCTTCAGCCGTTTCTCCATCAACGTTACAGTTAAAAGCAATAATGCCTCCGAAGGCTGATGTTGGATCTGTCATAAAAGCTCTAAGATATGCTTCTTTTGGCTTATCTGCCATTGCCACACCACAAGGATTGGCATGTTTTACAATAACACAAGATGATGCAGACATATTCTTTACACACTCCCATGCATTTTCTGCATCATTTAAGTTATTGAAGGACAGCTCTTTTCCTTGAATTTGATTAAAGTTTGATAGTGCTCCTGCATAGTTTGTTTTATGTGTGTAAAAAGCAGCCTGTTGATGTGGATTCTCACCATATCTCATGTTCATTGCCTTTTCGAGATGAATTGAAATATTTTGTGGAAATTTATCGCTACCATTATTATCATTTTGTAGGTATTGAAATATTGCCTGATCATAGTTTGAGGTATGTTCAAATGCTTTCAAGGCAAACTCTTTTTTTAAATCAAAACTTACTTCCCCATTATTTTTATTCAACTCATCAATTAATGATTGGTAATCATTTGGGCTGGTTACTATTGTGACATCTTTGTGATTTTTTGCTGATGAACGAATCATCGCTGGACCACCAATATCAATATTCTCAATGGCATCCTCGTATGTTGAATTTGGATTCTCGATTGTTTTGACGAATGGATACAGGTTGATGATAACCAGATCGATAGTCTCGATATTATGATCTTTGAGTGTGCGCATATGATCATCTGATTCTCTTTTTGCGAGAATCCCGCCGTGAATTATCGGATTAAGTGTTTTTACTCGTCCATCAAGCATTTCTGGGAAACCGGTATGATCCGAAACTTCAATGACGTCGATGTCTGCTTCTTTTAAAGTTTTAGCACTTCCACCAGTGGAAAGAATTTTAATTCCAAAAGAGTTTAGAGCGGCTCCGAGTTCAACTAAGCCTGATTTATCTGATACGCTAATTAATGCTGTTTTTATTTTACTCATAGTTAAAAATTAAGGTTGTAGAATTCTAGTTTTTTTCTTAATGTATTCCGATTAAGGCCTAATATTTTTGCTGCTCTCGTTTGATTACCTTGAGCATAATTCATAATATAGATGAGAAGTGGTTTTTCAACCGAATGTAAAACCATATCGTAGACATCATTAGGATTTTCACCGTCAAGATCTTTAAAATACTTATCTAATAGTGTTTCTATTTTATCTTGAAGGTTCTGATCCATGTTTTATGCTGGCTCCAGAATGTCTTCGTAGGATATAAAGTTAGAAATTTGTTTTTGACTTTCAAAAAATTCTTTTATGAAATTAAGTTGTTCTTGATTGTCATTGATTAAATTCATTTTTGCACGAAACATAGCTGAATTCTTTAACCCTTTTGTGTACCAGGAGATATGCTTTCTAGCGATTTTAAGACCAGAGTCTTCTCCATAAAAATCATAGAGATCAGTTACGTGTTCGATGGTTGTTTTTTCAACTTCATCAATAGAGGGAGGAGGTAAGTGTTCTCCTGTTTTAATGTAGTGGTCAATTTCACGGAAAATCCAAGGTCTTCCTTGAGCAGCGCGACCAATCATGACTCCGTCAGCAGATGTCTTTTTTAGAACATGTAATGCTTTTTCGGGGGAAGTGATATCACCATTAGCAATTACCGGAATTTTTATTTGATCTTTTACAGCTGCAATTGTTTCATATTCAGCATCTCCGGTATAGTGGCACGCTCTGGTTCGACCATGAATAGCAAGAGCCTGAATACCTGAATTTTCTGCAATTTTTGCAATGGTAATCGCATTTTTGTTTTGTTTATCCCATCCCGTTCTGATTTTCAAAGTGACGGGAATAGGCGATGCTTTGACAACCGCCTCTAAAATTCTTTTAACGAGGTCCTCATGCTGAAGAAGTGCTGAACCTGCCATGACATTACATATTTTTTTTGCTGGGCAGCCCATGTTGATGTCGATAATCTGAGCTCCCTTGTCAGCATTGTACTGAGCAGCTTCAGCCATCATTTGGGGATCAGCTCCAGCAATTTGGACAGATATAGGCTCAACCTCGCCATCGTGGTTTGCTCTTCGAATAGTTTTTGAGCTTCCATAAAGCAGCGAGTTAGAGGTAACCATTTCACTCACTGCCATCCCAGCCCCATATTTTTTGCATAGCTGGCGAAATGGACGGTCTGTAACCCCAGCCATTGGAGCAACAACAATATTATTTTTTAAAGTGTATGGACCTATTCGCATCTTTAAATTTTTGAATAAAATGAGTTGCCTATTTTATAGGCAATCAGTGATTTTTAAAAGTGATAACCTAATTCTTTTACGTATTTTTTTACCACTTCCATTGCGCTCAGTACTTGCTCTTTATCACCTTTAATACCAAATTCAACTTGTCTTTGTGGGGTTATTTTGGGCAGACTATACATTTTAACTAAAGGAAAATCATTTTCAATTTGGTTCATTAAATCAATAAGTAGACTTTCTGCAATATCTGGAATGATAATTGACCGATCGAATTCAATTTTATTGGATTGAGGAAGCTTGTTTTTAAATATCCAATCCATCATCGGCCATGACATTTCAGGAAACCCCGGCATAAAAAAATTTTTATTTATATAAAAACCTGGAATCATATTGATTTCATTCGGGATCAACTCAGACCCATCTGGAAGGTCAGCCATCAAAATTCTTTTAGGATAAGCTTCCTTACCAAATTTATCCTCAATTAGTTTTGCTGCATCAGTGTGTCGTTTTAGAGCCTTTTGGTGAGCTTTTGCGGCGCTTGATCTTGTGTGATCATCTGGCGTTGCTCCAATTCCTCCGAAACAAAAGACGATTTTATCTTTTAAATTTTCAATTTTTGATTGAATTTCATGCTCACTATCGGGCAAGTAGCTGACGCTTTTAATTATATAGTTATGTTGTTTTGTAACATCTAAGGCTTTTTTGAAGTGTTTGTCTTCTCTTTTACCTGAAAGAATTTCGTCGCCAATAATGACTAAATGTATTTCATTATCTTCCATCTAGTGAGCCTCTTCCCAATTTATCCCTGATCCCAAATCAGCAATCAATGGAACATCTAGCGTGGCTACATTTGACATGATTTTTGGAATCTCGGTTTTGATGATATCTAGCTCGGCATTTGGAACTTCTAGAACTAGTTCGTCATGCACTTGCATGACCATCAAGGTTTCCAGTTTATTATCTACTATCCATTGCTGAACATTGTTCATTGCCATCTTGATTAAATCAGCTGCAGTACCCTGCATCGGAGCATTAATTGCTGCTCTTTCCGCAGCTGCTCGCTGTATCCCATTGGAGCTATTGATTAATGGGACCCATAATCTTCTGCCGAAGACTGTTTCAACATATCCTTGTTCTTTTGCAACCAACTTTCCTTGATCCATATAGTTTTTAACCCCAGGATATTTTTCAAAGTATTGGTCAATAAAGTTTTTAGCAGAGTTTCTATCAATATTAAGGGTTTGTGATAATCCAAAGGCACTCATCCCGTAAATCAAACCAAAATTAATGACCTTGGCAAACCGCCTTTGTTCAGAGCTTACCGATGCATCATTGGTGTTAAAAATTGCACTTGCCGTTGATCTGTGAATATCTTCATTTTGATTAAAGGCATCCAAAAGTCCTGGATCCTTAGATAAATGAGCCATAATTCTTAGTTCAATTTGAGAATAATCACAAGAGACAATCTGACTATCAGTATTTGCAATGAAAGCTTCTCGAACTTTTCTGCCTTCTTTTGTCTTGATGGGAATATTTTGTAAATTAGGTTCTGAGCTGGCTAGTCTTCCAGTGATTGCAACGGCCTGATTGTAGCTGGTATGGATTCTTTTTGTGTTGAGGTTGACCATCTTGGGGAGTTTGTCAGTGTAAGTATTTTTTAGCTTGCTTAAACTGCGGTGTTCTAAAATAACTTTTGGCAGTGCGTGATCATGTGACAGCTCTTCAAGCACATCCTCACTCGTTGACGGTGTGCCGGTTGGAGTTTTTTTTGTAGGAATTATTTTCATCTTGTCAAAAAGAATCTCACGCAACTGCTTCGGCGATGACAAATTGAAAGGTTGTTCAGCTATTTGATATGCTTCGTTTTCGAGATTGAGAATTTTTAAACCCAGATCTTGGCTTTGGTCATGTAAGATTTTTTCAGAAATCAATACGCCGTTGCGTTCAATACAAAATAGCGTGAGCAGGGAGGGTATTTCAATTTCTTTATAGATGTAATTTAATTTTAAATCAGCAATAATTTTTTTATTGAGATGTTCGTAGAGTTGCAATGTGACATCAGCATCTTCTGACGCATATAAGTATGCATCATCTATTGATACTTGATCAAAGGTGAGTTGTTTTACACCCTTTCCAACAACCGATTCAAAGCTAATACAATCATGATCTAAATATTTTTTTGCAAGCTTGTCCATGCCGTGAGATTCAGTGCTGTCAATGACATAACTCATGATCATGGTATCTTCAATTGGTCCTTTAAAGGTAACGTCATAATTTTTTAAAACATGCATGTCGTATTTAATGTTCTGGCCAACTTTGGTTATATTTTCGTTTTCAGTAATTGATTTAATTTTATTTAAAACTAAATTTAACGGCAGTTGGGGTATCGACATGTCTTGATGTTGCAAGGGGATATAGCATGCTTTGCCTGCCTGATAGGCCAAAGAAACACCAACCAGTCGTGCTTCCATAAAATTCAGGGAGTCTGTTTCTGTGTCCAGTATGCAGAGATTATTTTGTTCGATTTGAGTAATCCAATAATCAAGATCACTTTCTGCATTCACAATAGAATAATCTTTATTTTTATTAAATTCTGCTTGAACTTCACTGTTTGAAGTGTTGCTGACTTCATTATCAGCATCTTCAAACTCTTTCTTAAGCCATGAGCTGAAGTTGTAGTGTTGGTAAATTTTAAGAAGTTCTTTTTTGTCTTGTTCGGCTTTTAGAAAGTTATTAAACAAGACATTCATTTCCACATCTTTTTTTATAGTAATGAGTGATTTGCCCGTTGGGAGCCAGTCAATGGCACTCTTGAGGTGGGCACCCACGGCTCCAGAAATTTGATCGGAGTTGGCTACGATGTTGTCAAGGTCACCGAATTCATTGAGCCATTTAACCGCTGTTTTTGGACCTACCTTATCAACGCCCGGAATATTATCAGCCTTGTCTCCTATGAGGGTTAAATAATCAACAATTTGTTCAGGGGGAACTCCAAATTTTTTTAACACACCCTCAACATCAAGAACCTCATTAGTCATCGTGTTAACAAGAGTAATATTCTCATTGACAAGTTGAGCAAGGTCTTTATCACCTGTCGAAATAATGACTTCCATATCTTGTTTTACTGCATCTTCCGCAAGTGTTCCAATGACATCATCAGCTTCTACTCCTTCAATGGACAACATTGATATTCCAAGTGCGTGTATGGCTTTTTTTAAGGGCTCAATTTGGACAGCAAGATCTTCAGGCATATGAGGCCTATTTGCCTTGTAATCAGAATAAATATCGTTTCGGAAAGTTTTACCTTTGGCATCAAAGACACAAACAACAAAGTCTGAAGTATATTCTGCCATGGTTTTTTTTAACATATTTAGAACACCATAAATAACCCCGGAGGGCTCATTATTTTGATTTCTTAAATCAGGAAGAGCATGATATGCTCTATACAGATATGATGATCCATCGATAAGCAGTATTTTTTTCATATAATTTTATTATGGCCGAATCAAAAAAAAATCCTAGTAATAATTTATCAGATTTATTGATGCAAAATGAATTTGACAATGAGTCATGGCACGCTTTTGAAATTGTATCTGAATATGTGAGTGCTACCCAATCTTTGGACCGAATTACACCTGCAATTTCTTTTTTTGGAAGTGCGCGATCTAAACCATCAGATAAATTTTATAAACTGAGTGAAGAGATTGCTTTTAAATTATCCGAGTCAGGATTTAACATTATTACTGGCGGTGGACCTGGCCTGATGGAAGCCGCAAGTAAAGGTGCTTTTAATGGAAAATCCAAAAGTATCGGTTTAAATATTATTCTCCCAAAGGAACAAAACCCGAATACATACCAAGACATCAGTATTAATTTCAAATACTTTTTCATGAGAAAAGTGATGTTTGTAAAATATGCCTTTGCGTATGTAGTTGCACCCGGTGGCTTTGGGACTCTCGATGAATTTTCTGAGGTGCTTACTTTAATTCAAACCAATAAATCAAAGAAGGTTCCTGTTATTTTGGTTGGCGTAGATTTTTGGCAAGGTTTGCAAGATTGGTTTCAGAATAAAATTATTCAAGAAAAATTTGCTGATCAAGAAGATTTGAGCATTTTTAAAATGAGCGACGATCCGGATGATATTGTAAATTTTATATTTGATTGTTATTACAGAAAAGATAATGACCTTTCTTTTAAAAGCAATAACCTGAATATTCATTTATAATTAGCATACTAACTTAAAGGATTATTAAAAGCATGACAAAAATTTTCATTATATTTTTATTGGTAGCGATTTTTCCATTCGCAACAGTTACGAATGCAGCTGATGAGCTTGATCCGCCTGAAAGTAATTACGACTATGATCCATCTATAGATCAACCGGAGATTACCATTAGAGAAGAAAAAGATGAATATATCGAAGAGTATAGAATGAATGGAAATCTATACATGATGAAAGTCACTCCGAAAAATATGCCTTCATATTACTTGATAAAACATGATCCGAATGGAGATTGGGTTAGGGAAGATACTGAAGGAAAAGCAATCTCATTACCAATGTGGGTAATTGGCGAATTTTAAAAATCATTTATGGCGGTTTATACATCACTTAGCCAGTCCGAAGTTGAAAATTTTATTAGTAAATTCAATATTGGAAGATTAAAAAGCTACACAGGTATTTCTGGTGGGATCACAAATAGCAACTTTTTCATCAATACAGATAACTGTGAGGCGGTCTTAACTGTTTTTGAAGAATTGAATTTTGAAGATCTAGGCTATTATTTCAACTTCATGCAACACTTATCATCTCATGGATTTTCTTGTCCCAGTCCCATACCGGACATTAATAATAATTATATTCATGATTTAAAAGGTAAGCCTGCTGCATTAATATCTAAACTGTCAGGAAAAGTTTTTGAAGAGATAAGTGATAAACAACTTATTGAGCTTGCAAAATCTTTTGCTGAAATGCATCTGATTTCACTTAAGTTTAAAACTCGGAAAAAAAATGAGAGAGGCTTGCAGTGGATGAAAGATACCTTTTCCATGTTCGCTGATAAAATTTCTTCAGACCAAAGAGAGCTGATTAGTGATGAGTTATCATTCCTGGAAAATATACCCGGAGACCTTCCTCGAGGAGTGATACATGCGGATTTATTTAGAGATAATGTTCTCTTTGAGGAAGACAGATTAGGTGGAATTATAGATTTTTACTATGCCTGTGATGATTTTTTTATCTATGATATTGCCATAGTGATTAACGATTGGTGTATTGATCACAATGGCATAATTGAAGAGAAAAGAAAAAAATTATTTATTGAAGCCTACGATTCTGTCAGAAAAATTAATAACAATGAGCATGATGCATTAAATTCATATCTCAGATTGGCGGCGATGAGATTTTTGATTTCAAGGTTTAGAGATCAGTTTAATGCAAAAGATGCTGAATTAAACACGATCAAAGATCCATTATTCTTTTATGAAATTTTAAAAAATAGAAGGCAGAATTTGAGTTGAGTTCAATACGTCAAACCCAATCTTGGTTAAGAGATATATTCCTGATTTTAAAAAAAACAAAAAATCATTCCCTGGTTATTGGGTACACATATTTATTTATTTTTCTGGTGCTACCATCATTACCACTTATTCAATTTTTATCCCCAATTGTGATAATTTTATGGCCTGTGGCGGTGGTACAAATCATCAATTTTTATCGAAGTCCAGATAATAAAAAAATTTCTATTTTTAAGCTTGATAGCCAAATAAAAAAAAGCATCCCCCAGCTGCTGAGAATTGGCCTAATTACTTTTTTTTATGCCTTGGTTATATCAACATTTTTGTCACCACAAATGCAGAGTATTGTAGAACAAGCGAATGCTGGTGACAGTGTTTTAGATGCAGCGGTCTTTTTAAAATTAATAGTAAAGTTATTTTTATTCATGTTGCCTTTGTTTGCAGCCACCTGGTTTTCACCAATGATTGTTGTTTACAGGGGTGAGGGTGTATTCAAAGCTTTAAAATCAAGTATTGCAGCAATCTTAATATTTATTATTCCTCTATTGCTGACTTGGGTTTCGATGATTGTTATTTTTGCAGTATTAATTTATGTCTTTCAAAACTTCTTATTACTTTTTGGATTATCGCAAGCAGCATATATTGCAATATCTACGATTATAATTTTTAGTTTAACGGCAGTGTATATTGCAGCTTTATTTATTTTTCAGTTTCTTGGATATAAGCAGATATTTAAATTATAGTTTTTCTAATTTAGCAAATTCAAGGGCAAGCCATTTTGTTCCGGCATTAGCAAATTGGACCTGAACACGCAGATCATTAGATGATCCCTCGAAGGACAATACAACTCCATTACCAAATTTTTTATGCAGTACCTGTGATCCAATCTTGAATGGATATTCTGAGTGACTGAAGCTTTGTGTTACTTGTTTTGGTTGGTTAAATTGTTTAATTTGAGGACTTTCTACTACATTAATTTTTTTAATTAGATTCTCAGGAATTTCATCGAGAAATCTAGAGGATAGATTGTATTGTGTTTGTCCATACATCAGTCTTGATTGTGCATATGTGAGGTATAAATTTTCTCGGGCCCTGGTTACAGCGACATACATCAATCTTCTTTCTTCTTCCAAACCATCTGCCTCGATTAAGCTTTGTTCATGAGGGCATAAGCCTTCTTCAAGCCCAGTAATAAAAACAATATCAAACTCTAAGCCCTTGGCTGAATGAATGGTCATTAATTGAAGGGCATCTTGATTTGCCTTGGCTTGTAATTCTCCACTTTCAAGAGAGGTGTAGTTTAGGAATTCTGTTAACTCTAGATTTTTATCTTCCCCATTAAAATTTTCTGAGAAAGTTGTTGCTGCAGACACCAACTCTTCCAGGTTGGATACTCTATCTTGCCCGTCCTTGTCATTCATGTAGTGATTTTTTAATCCACTAAAATTAATAACGACATCCATTGATTCCGCAAGAGTTAAGCCTTGAATCTCATCTTCTATTTTTCGAATTAAATCAATGAAATAAGAAATTCCTTTTTCTGAGGTAGGAGTTTTATAAGATGATTTAGCAGCTTCCCACAAACTTGTATTATTTATTTTTGAGATGTCTTGAAGTGACTCTAAAGATCGATTACCGATGCCTCTTGTTGGAAAATTTACAATTCTCAAAAAGGCATTATCATCTTGCTTGTTGGCAATCAAACGGAGATAGGCTAGGGCATGCTTCACTTCTGCACGTTCAAAAAATCTTAACCCACCATACACTCTGTAGGGGATATTATTGGATACCATGCTGTGCTCAAGGATTCTTGATTGAGCGTTGCTTCGGTATAAAATGGCAATATTTTGGTAAGACTTTCCTTTTCTATGCCACATCTTGATTTCATCTAAAATATATTGGGCTTCATCAGAGTCAGACAGCGCTCTGAAGACTTTAATAAGATCTCCATCTCCTGAGGCGGTCCATAAGTCTTTGCCTAATCTCTTTTCATTATTTTTTATAATTTCATTTGCCGCACTTAATATGTTATTTTTTGAGCGATAATTTTGTTCCAGTTTGATTACTTTTTCTATGTTGAAATCATGTTGCAGAGATTGCATATTTCCTACATTTGCTCCACGAAATGCATAAATCGATTGATCGTCATCACCAACAGCAAAAATAATATTATTTTTACCTGTTAATAATTTTAACCATCGGTATTGAAGTTCGCTGGTATCTTGGAATTCATCTACAAGGACATGATTAAATCTATTCTGATAATGCGTTCGCAAGGTTTCATTGCTGATTAAAAGCTCATAAGAACGAAGAAGTAGCTCTCCAAAATCGGCCACGCCCTCTCTTTGGCATTGCTTTTCATATTCAAGGTATATTTCATTGATTTTTTGAGTGTGCGCATCATAGGTTTTAACATCTTTTGCACGCATCCCATTTTCTTTTGATCCGTTAATATGATACTGAATTTCCTTTGGGGTGATTTTATCCGGATCAATTTGTAAAATTTTGCACAATCTTTTAATAGCAGATAACTGATCACTGCTATCTAAGATTTGAAATGTCTGTGGAAGATTCGCCTCTTTGTAATGCAATCTTAGAAAACGGTTACATAAACCATGAAAGGTTCCCACCCACATCCCACGTGGATTCATTCCTAGTTGGGAGGAGATTCTCGATAACATTTCATTTGCCGCCTTGTTGGTAAAAGTGACGGCTAAAATACCATTGGGTGAAACGATTTGGTTATGTATCAGCCAGCTAATTCTTGATGTCAGTACTTTAGTTTTACCACTACCCGCGCCGGCTAAGATGAGGGCTGATTCATTTTGAAGTTGAACTGCTTCTGACTGTTTCTCGTTAAGGTCTTTTAAATAATCTAATTGCATGGATCATGATGCTACCTTATTTTTTTTATTTTTAAAGTCTTATTCGAACTTTTTTATATTTTTTAAATCAGACGTTTAATTCTGGATTTAGCATTGTTCCTCCCCAATGCACCAGAAAAAAGAAAGGGCCTCATATGAGGCCCTTTTTTGTATCCTAATGGTAGGATTTGTGACTTACATCATGCCAGGCATACCACCCATACCACCCATGCCACCCATGCCACCCATATCAGGAGCTGCTGGTGCATCTTCTTTTGGCAGTTCAGCAATCATGCAATCAGTTGTTAGCATCAAGCCAGCAACAGAAGCAGCATTTTGCAATGCTGAACGGGTTACTTTAGTTGGGTCTAAAACACCCATGGCTACCATGTCGCCATAAGTATCATTGGCCGCATTGTAACCATTGTTACCTTTTTCAGATTTCACATTGTTGATGACAACAGATGCTTCTTCGCCTGCATTTGTAACAATTTGACGAAGTGGTTCTTCAATGGCTCGAACAACAATTTGAATACCTGCATCTTGTTCAGGATTACTACCTTTGGTTTTTGAGATTGCATCTTGAACTCTAAGCAATGCAACGCCACCTCCAGGAACAATACCTTCTTCAACTGCAGCACGTGTTGCATGAAGTGCATCTTCAACGCGAGCTTTTTTCTCTTTCATTTCAACTTCAGTGGCCGCTCCAACTTTAATCACTGCAACACCACCAGCAAGTTTAGCTACTCGCTCTTGAAGTTTTTCTTTATCATAATCACTGGTTGATTCAGCAATTTGCGTTTTGATAGTTTCAATACGTGATTTAATAGTATCTGCTTTGCCTGCACCGTCAATGATGATCGTATTTTCTTTACCTACCTCAATACGCTTTGCTTGGCCAAGATCTTCAAGCTTCACGTTCTCTAAGGTAAGACCAACTTCATCAGAAATTACTGTACCACCAGTAAGGATAGCGATATCTTCAAGCATTGCTTTTCTTCTATCACCAAAGCCAGGAGCTTTTACTGCAACAGTTTTAATTGTTCCACGAATGTTGTTAACAACTAATGTTGCTAAAGCTTCACCTTCAATTTCTTCAGCAATAATCAGTAAAGGTTTACCTGCTTTTGCAACTTGTTCCAATGTAGGTAGAAGATCTTTAATATTTGCAATTTTTTTGTCATGTAATAACACATATGGATCATCAAGAAGTGCAATCTGTCTTTCATTATTATTAATGAAATATGGTGATAGATAGCCACGATCAAATTGCATACCTTCAACAACATCTAGTTCATTGCTCAGGCCTGATCCATCTTCAACAGTAATCACACCTTCTTTACCAACTTTATCCATTGCGTCAGCAATGATCTGTCCAACGGACTCATCTGAGTTTGCTGAAATTGATCCAACTTGAGCTATTTCTTTACTTGTATTGCAAGGTTTGCTTAACTTATGAAGTTCAGCAACACCTGTCTCCACAGCTTTATCAATCCCTCTTTTTAGGTCCATCGGGTTCATGCCAGCGGCAACCGCCTTCATGCCCTCACGAACAATCGCCTGAGCCAGAACAGTAGCAGTAGTTGTTCCATCACCTGCATTGTCTGATGTTTTGGATGCAACTTCTTTTACCATTTGAGCGCCCATATTCTCAAATTTATCATTTAATTCGATTTCTTTAGCGACTGATACACCATCTTTAGTGATCGTTGGTGCCCCAAAAGATCTTTCAAGAACAACGTTACGACCTTTTGGACCTAGAGTAACTTTAACTGCATTAGCGAGAGTGTTTACTCCTTTTACCATTTTTTGGCGAACATCATCACCAAATCTTACATCTTTTGCTGCCATTATATTTCTCCGTAATTAGTTATAAATTATTCAATGATTGCCATGATGTCGTCTTCACGCATAACTAGAAGCTCTTCGCCATCAACTTTAACTGTTTGCCCTGCATATTTTCCAAAAAGAACCTTGTCTCCAACTTTAACGTCTAGAGCTTTGGTATTTCCGTCTTCCAGGATTTTGCCGTTGCCTACTGCTTCAATAACGCCTTGATCAGGTTTTTCTGCTGAAGCACTTTCAGGAATGACAATTCCTGAAGCAGTTGTACGTTCTTCTTCAACACGTTTTACTATTACACGGTCATGTAAAGGACGAATTTTCATTTGTTAGATCTCCTAATAGTGTATTCTTGTTATTATGTTAGTTATAAATTAGCACTCTATAACTAAGAGTGCTAATAATAGGGACGATTGTTCTTAATTTCAAGGGTAATTATCAAAAAAAAGGTTTTTTTATGTTTTCAGCGACTGATTATCGCCAATTAAGTAATAGTAATATCAAAATATCACCACTTACTCTAGGCACCATGACGTTTGGAGACCAAAATAGCAAAGCTGAGGCGTATGAACAGTTGGATTTTGCTTTAGATGTTGGCATAAATTCCATTGATATAGCTGAATTATATCCAGTTCCTCCTAAAGCAGACACCTATACTAAAACTGAATCTATTTTAGGAGATTGGTTACAAACACAGGATCGTGAAAAAATAATTATTTCAAGCAAGGTGGCTGGTCCTAGAAGAAAGTTGGACTGGATACGTGGCGGCCCATCTTCCTTAAATGAAGAAAATATTGTGAATGCAGTGGATGCATCGCTCAAAAGACTAAAAACAGAATACATAGATATTTACTACCTTCATTGGCCTGAAAGAAATGTTCCCATGTTTGGACAATATAAATTCGACCCAGAAGGAGATCAAGAGGATGGTAAGCAAATTCCCTGGGTGAGTATTTATGATCAACTCACAACTCTGTCAAAATTAATTGACTCAGGAAAGATTAGAACAATTGCACTTTCGAATGAACAGCCGTGGGGTTTAATGGAGTTTATTAGAGTCGCAAGACAACACAAGTTACCAATTATAAGTGCATTACAGAACAGCTATAGTCTATTAAATCGCACAGCGGAGTTTGGCATAACAGAGATTTTATATCGTGAACAATTGAGTTTTTTAGCATACTCGCCCTTAGCTTTTGGATATCTTACAGGTAAATATATTGAAGATGAAAAAGCAGTTGGCAGGGTCAATCTTTTTCCAGGTTATGCAAAAAGATTTGATAAGCCTGGGGTCAGGTATGCAGTCAAACAATATGCTCAATTGGCAAAGAAGCACCATCTATCTTTGACAGAAATGTCTCTTGCTTTTGTTAGGTCGCAATGGTTCATGACGTCAACCATTTTAGGAGCAACATCGCTTCATCAGCTAAAAGAGAATGTAAAAAGTTATTCTATAGAGCTGTCGGATGACATATTAGATGAAATAGAACAAATTCATTTATCAGTAATGAATCCGGCCCCTTAAGAGACAATGAGCAAGGTCAATAGAAAAATAATCAAAGAGAGCATCGAAAATGTCTGGCACCCATGTTCAAGAATGGATCAGTACAATCATCAAAATTTAATTGCCATTGAGTCAGGTAACAAGAGCTGGTTAAGGTCAGTGGATGGCAAAGATTATTTTGATGCCATTAGCTCATGGTGGGTAAATTTATTTGGTCACAATAATCCTTATTTAAAAAAAAATATCACTACCCAGCTTAATAAAATTGAACATGTAATGCTGTCAGGCATGACCCATCAACCTGTAATTGATTTATCTAAACGACTCAATGCGCTGGCAAATATGGACCACTGTTTTTATTCTAGTGATGGATCTAGCGCGGTCGAGGTTGCACTAAAAGTGAGTTACCACTATTGGAGAAATAGGGGACAGAAGAAAACAAAATTTGCTCTAATTGAAAATAGCTATCATGGCGAAACCTTGGGAGCTTTATCTGTGACTGATGTTGATATTTTTTCTAAGAATTATCATTCATTGTTAAATAAAAATATTATTCTTCCCAATCCGTCTCCAAAAAATTATGAATCTGAAAAAAAACTTAAAGAGTTTGCATTAGAGAGTTTTAAAAAAGCGGAAGTAATTTTAAATAAACATCATAAAACAATTGCTGGATTGATTATTGAGCCGATTCTTCAATGTGCTTCAGGCATGAATTATTACCACCCCATTTACTTGAAAAAATTAAGAGCATTATGTTCTAAGCTTGATATTCATTTTATTGCAGATGAGATCGCTGTTGGTTTTGGCCGCACAGGTAAAATGTTTGCATGTCAGCATGCCAACATTAAACCAGACATTATGTGTTTATCAAAGGGTTTGTCTGGAGGTTATCTTCCCTTGGCAGCAACTCTTGTATCCAAAAAAATATATCAAGAGTTTTTAAATCCGGATGTTGAGAAAAACTTTCTACACTCTCATAGTTTTACTGGGAATCCTCTTGCATGTTCTGCAGCCATTGCAACTCTAGATTATTTTAATAACAAGTTGAGCATGGATAAGGTAAATGAAAAGTCTCAGCTGTTTAATCAGATTATGAAGAAGTTAACAAAATATAACATTAGAAATTTTTTTAATATCGGCATGATTTGGCGTTTTGATTTACCGGAAACTCAGGAGTCTATGAAATTTGAGTCTCTAGCTCGTGAGGAAGGGTTGTTAATCAGACCGATTGGTAAATGTGTATACATCATGCCCCCTTACACAAGCACTTTGTCTGATATAAAATTTGTAGTAAAGGTTTTAGAGAAAATATTTAAAAAACTGCAGATGGATATTAAATGATACGTTTTCTTTTAATCATTAGTCTTTTTATCACAACAGCATATTCTCAAGAACTTGCCATTAAAAATAAAATTAATCCGCAAGATTTTGCTTACTCAATAAAAAATATTTCAACAGGCGAGTCATGGAGTAAGGGTGCTGATAAATCATTTAATTTTGCATCTGTAAATAAGTTGATTACTGCCACCATTGCACTCGATGAATTAGGCCCAGATTTTAAATTTCGAACATTATTCTTCTCAAGCGAACAAATCAAGGAGAATACATTACCTGGAGATTTGATCATCAAAGGGGAGGGTGATCCAACTCTATCAATTGAAAATTTAAAAGATATTTTTTATAGACTTAAGGTGAGAGGGATTAATCAAATTACAGGCAATATCTTTTTAGATGATTCATACTTTAAATTTCAACCTAACCCAGAATATATTGATGATCTAAGCTACCGAGCTTATAACGTTCAACCTAAGTCCTTATTAGTTGAAGCAGGAGCGATTGAGATTCAATTTTTGAATCAGGACAATAAGCTGAGACTTTATAACAAACCTTCCATTGAAGGAGTCGAGGTTATTAATAATTTAAAGATAACAAATCAAGCATGTGAGGATTGGAAGTCCAAGATTCATCCTGAAGTGATATTCATGGATAAATCGATACAGGTCAGTCTTAATGGATCTTTTAGCAAGAACTGTAAAAATAAATCTTTATACCTTAATGCATTGGATCAGGATGAATACATGAAGGTTGCCATCAGCAATATTTTAAATGAGGTGGGGATTGAATTTGCTGGTGAAATACAAAAGCAAGGCTTTGCTGATGAAGAATTAAATAGTTTTGTGTTGCTAGATGAGCATTTTTCAGATCCTTTGAATCAGTTGATGTATCAGATGAATAAGTACAGCCTTAATCTATTTTCAAGAAACCTTGCCTTGACTGCAATGAAACAAAAGACAGAGTTTGACGCTGATGAGTTTAACGTCGATATTTATTTTAAAAGCTGGTTTGAAAAGAAGGGAATCAATGCCAATGAATTTTTTATAGAGAATGGGGCGGGGTTATCACGAAGCAGTCATGCTAATACTTTTTTATTTCAAGAAGTCTTGGCGTTTATTGAAGAATCTGACTGGAAATCAGAAATTATCAGCTCACTTCCAATTGCAGGTATCGATGGCACATTAAAGACTATGTTTAAAGAGAAATCTTTTTCCAATGCAACTCATCTTAAAACTGGGCGTCTTAAAAATGTATTTGCTTTGTCAGGTTTTATGAAGTCAAGCAAGGGCGAGGAATATATAGTAACATTCGTATTAAATGGACCTCAATATCAATCCTTCTTAAAGTTCATTGAACAAAGCCTAGATTATTTGTATCAACATTAAAACTAATTAGGGATTTATATGAAATATTATTTTTTGATTTTTTTAATCATGACGTCATCAGTTTTTTCAATTGAATTAATAGGAGAAAAGGAAAAAGGTATGGAACAAGAATCTGCTAAGGTCTACGATAAGGGATTACAGCTCATTGATAATGTGGTCGGAGATGGAAGAGAAGCTGAGCCTGGACTTATTGTCAAAGTTCATTACACGGGGTGGTTATATGATGCAAATAAAAAGGATAATAAAGGTGAAAAATTTGACAGTTCACTTGATCGCAATGCCCCACTAGAATTCACTTTAGGCATAGGGCAAGTCATTAAAGGTTGGGATATCGGGGTACAAGGTATGAAAATCGGTGGCAAAAGAACAATTATTATTCCATCAGATTTGGGATACGGATCAAGAGGTGCAGGAGGGGTTATTCCACCGAATAGTGATTTAATTTTTGATGTTGAATTGTTAGGGTTAAATTAAGATGAATTTGACCGTAACTTGGGAACAAGACGTTTGTTTTAGAGCTGAATCTGAATCTCACCATAGTTTGTTAATGGATGGTCCAGAGGATCTAGGAGGAAAAGACCTGGGCATGAGACCAATGGAGGTTCTGTTATCTGGCATGGGAGGGTGTACATCATTTGATGTGGTGACTATTTTAAAGAAATCACGACAAGATGTGACTGCTTGTCAGGCAGTCATTTCATCAAAGCGAGCAGAAACAGTTCCAAAGGTGTTTACGGACATTCACATCCACTTCAAAGTCACTGGAAAAGATTTAGATGAAAAAAAGGTGGCTCGTGCAATTGAGCTGTCTGCCACTAAGTATTGTTCGGCATCAATAATGCTCAGTAAAAGTGTAAATATAACGCATGGGTTTGAAATTATTGCGGCTTGAAAAAATTAATTTTCAATTATTTTTACTTGCAGGGTTATATCAGAATCAATAACGTCTAATAACCTATCAATATTTGGGTGTTTCCCTGGATTATTTTGAGCATCCTCAGTATGTTCTGCGTATAGATCAATCCCTTCCATGGCAGCATCACTGTTGATTACACCAAAAGTTTCATATAAGTAGTAATACACTTTAATAGAACCCATTGAGCCTGGTTTGCTTTTAATCACCCCGTGAAGCTCTTCATCATGAAACAACTGAATCTCTTTAATATGATCTGCGGAGTTGAGCGTTTCTAATATTTCTTTAAAGTTTTGCATTAATTTAAATCCAATAGGTTGTTTTAGTCATCAGCTTAGAAGTTGCATTCATTATTTTCTGAAAAAAGCTTGGAAGCTCTTTTGAACCAAGCGATTTGGCTGTTTTCTGATGACACTGCTCATCATATTTCATTTGTTCTAAAATAGCATGCGTTTTTTTATCATTTTTTGATATTTTTTTTATATACCCTTCGAGATGTGCGGTGACTTGTTTTTCAGTTTCCTCAAGAAAACCTAAATTAAATTTATGATCAATTTTTCCTGCAATTGCCCCAAGACTAAAAGAGCTCATATAAAATATTGGATTGAGAAAACTTGTCTTTCCTCCTAATTCTTCTATACGTTGCTCACACCAATTGAGATGATCAATTTCTTCAATGGCAGCATGCTTTAAAGCTTTTCCAGTGACTTCATCAGAATTAAAAAACAGTTGGCCTCTGTAAAGTGCTTGTGCACAAACTTCGCCAGTGTGGTTGACTCTCATCAGTCGAGCAGTTTGTTTTATCTCATCATCAGAAAGCTCATGATTGCTGTTCGAAACATTTTCTGAAGGAGAGGTTCTTAAACCTTTTTGTGGCACAGTAAAAAGCTTTAGGGCGAAATCAACTTCAGAAATTATCTTATCAATCATGAATTAATTAATTTTCTTATAAATATCTATACCTTTTAAGATGTTCAAAGCTTCTTGAAATTGCTTATCTTCAGCTGTACCAAACTCGACTGGTTTAAAGCTTTTCAGAGCTTCACCTCCATCATCGGCTTTGGTTGATGTTTTTTGTTTTTCATCATTTTGAGGTTCTTCTGAATTTGCACTTTCGTCCTTTGAGTCTTTGTCTTCTGGGTTAGACAAGTGGTGGCTAAGATCAGCTTCCCGAGACATTAATCCACTAAAGCCATCTTCGACAACAATGTCAGGATCAATACCTTTAGCCTGAATTGAACGACCATTAGGAGTAAAGTACCTAGCAGTGGTGAGCTTGATTGCTGTCCCATTATTCATCGGTAAAATACTTTGCACTGAACCCTTACCGAAACTTTTTGTACCAACAATTAATGCTCTTTTGTGATCTTGGAGTGCTCCGGCAACAATTTCTGATGCAGATGCAGAACCATTATTCACAAGGACGACTAAAGGAGTCTTTTTAATTTCACTTGGTAGTTTTTCAATGTAGTTATTTTTTGGGTCACGAATAAAATTTTCTGGGATTGCAGTTAAGTGCATTTTTGAATCTCTAGCTCGTCCCTCGGTGTAAACAACAAGTTCACCCTCAGGGATGAAAGCTGCTGAAACCGCCACTGCAGCATTAAGAAGCCCACCAGGATTATTTCGCATATCAAGCACAAGGCCATTTAATGGCTTTTTATTTTCATCAAAAAGTTTATTGATCGATTTGGCAACATCCTCACCGGTTCTTTCTTGGAATTGTGTCACACGAATATATCCATAATCTTCCTGAATCAATTTAGCTTTGACGCTTTGGCTTTTAATTTGTGCGCGAGTAATTTTTACGTCAAAAGGTGTATCTTGCCCCTTTCTTAAAATCTGAACATTTAATGAAGTGCCTGGCTTACCTCTCATGATCTTCACCGCATCATTTAAAGACATCCCTTTGGTTGATTTGTCATCTAACTTAATTATTAAATCACCGCTTTGTAAACCAGCTTTGAATGCTGGAGTATCTTCAATCGGGGATATAACCTTAACAAAACCATCTTCCATGCCCACTTCAATTCCTAGTCCACCAAATTCTCCTGCTGTGCCTTGTTGCATTTCCTTAAAGTGATCTTGATCAAGAAAGGTAGAATGAGGGTCAAGTCCAGCTAACATTCCATTTAGCGCCTCAGTTAATAGTTGTTTATCCTCAACCTCTTCGACATAGTCCGCTTTAATTTTGCCAAATACCTCAGCAAAAATTCTTAAATCTTCAACGGGAAGCTTTTTAGCTTCACTCTTTTTATCAGCAAACACAGACAGGTTAACACTGATTAAAATACCGAACACAAGTCCGAAAGTGATGAGAGTAAGACTTTTAAATTTATTTTTCATACCAAACCTTAAATAGATGACTAACTTTAAACATGTACAATATTACATCAGATCTCTGACGAATAATTGACTACTTATGCAAAAAAAACATCACATCGAAATCAAGTTTTGCCCTAAATGTAAATGGTTATCTAGAGCCTCATGGATATCTCAGGAATTATTAAGCACTTTCGAATCCGACTTATCATCTGTAACGTTAGTTCCTTCAGAATCGGGTGTTTTTGATATTACTTGTAATCAAAGTTTAATCTTCTCAAGAAAAGAGGAAAATGGTTTTATTGATGTCGCTATTATTAAGCAAAGAATACGAGATTTGATCGATCCAGATAGAAATTTGGGCCACGTAGATAATGTCAGATAAACCAAACTTTTTCGATCATTTTTTTGATGAAAAAGGTCCATTGGCCAGCCATCTTACTAACTATCAAAAAAGAGATGGTCAGGTTCAAATGGCTCAGTTCATCGATGAATCAGTTACATTAAAAAAAACAGTGGTCATAGAGGCTGGAACAGGCATAGGCAAGACCTTAGGGTATTTATTACCGCTGGTGCGCCAAAATAAAAAAATTATTATCTCTACAGCAACAAAGAACCTTCAGGAGCAATTATTAGAGAAAGATTTTCCAATCCTTCAAAAAGCATTGAAGCTCAATTTTAATGTTTCTATATTAAAAGGACGGTCTAATTATCTGTGTCATCATCGAATTAACAATCACAGCAAGATGTTTTTTTCAAAAGCAGATGCTTCGATATTTTCTGATATTGAAGGTGTTTTAAAAAAAACTAATACCGGCGATGTTGCTGAATTAAAAAAAAATTTATCAGGGAATATAACTCATGCAGTCACATCAACGAGTGAGAATTGTCTTTTTGGTGATTGCAAGTTTAGCAATGATTGTTTTGTAAATAAAGCAAGGAGGAGGGCGCATTCTGCTGAAGTAATTATAGTGAATCATCACTTATTTTTTTCAGATTTTTTTAATGAAAATGATGATGCCAATAACTTATTACCAAAGTCAGATGTCATTGTCTTTGATGAGGCGCATAATTTAATTGATTTAGCGATGCTCTACTCCAGTAAAATATTCTCTTCCCTAAAATTGAATCGCGTTCTTGATGATCTCATTAATCATTTAAAAAATTCAGTTATTGGCTTAGAAAATTTTTCGATGATTTTTAATCGATATAATTTTTCAATATCCCAGCTCCTTGATTTGGTCAAAGATGAACCACAAAAAATTTCTTTGTATAAACTCAGTCAACTGACAACCTTCAAAGATCACTTAATTGAAATTATGAATAACCTTGAGGAGCTCATTAATTCGATTAAAGAGCCGGGATTTATTAATAAAGATATAGATGCTTCAATCAAGGAACTTAATAATTTTATTGAGCTTTTAAAAAATATCATTAATCCCTCAGAGAAAAAAAATGCACTTTGGTTGGAAAAGTTTAATAACTCCATCTCCATTCATATCACCCCAATTGATGTCAAAGGAATTTTTTCAAAAACAACAGCCTCCAGTGACTCGATGGTATTTACCTCGGCAACAATGACGACCAATAACAATTTTGATTATTTTAAAGATTTAACAGGATTGAAAGACATAGAAACAAGAGTCTTTGAAAGTCCCTTTAACTATGAGAAAAATGCTTTGTTACATATTCCTATGGGTTTACCGAACCCCAATGAAAAAGATTTTTTTTCATCCTTGGTCGATTATGTCTACCCAGCGATAAAATTAAATAAAGGGAGAACATTATTCTTAACAACTTCATTAAATGGTGTTGAACAAGTAGCCAATCAGTTCGAGTTTATTAACAACAGAAATATGGATACCTTAAATATATTAAGACAGGGAATGTTGCCAAATCAATTGTTAATTGAGGAATTTAAAAATAGCCAAAATTCTGTCTTGATCGGATCTTTTTCTTTCTGGGAAGGTATTGATCTCATTGGGGATAACTTAACCCTATTAATTATTGATAAGCTACCGTTTAAATCACCCGATGACCCTATCGTGGATGCAAAAATAAATTTATTGAATGAAAAAGATTTTTTTATGAAATCTCAAATTCCAATGACAACCTTATTGATGAAGCAGGGGATGGGTCGGCTAATAAGAAATTTTTCTGATAAGGGTGTGGCGATACTCGGTGATAACAGAATTCAAAAAAAATATTACGGAAAACAAATTTTAAAATCCTTACCCCCTTTTCAATTGGTGCAGGATTATAATCAGGTTTTAAATTTTATTGAGGAACTTCGTTGAATCTGCTAGCAATTGACACATCTTCTACCAACTTTTCTTTATGTCTCGTTCATTCAGATGGAAAAGAAAATATTGAATTCAACGCGGGCATGACTCATTCTTCAGTTGCCTTAAGTGAGATACAAAAAATTTTAAAAAAAGTAAATATCGCCATTAAAGATTTAGATGTGATCGCATTTTCTGCAGGGCCTGGTTCATTCACTGGGATTAGAATAGCTTGTGGCGTTGCCTATGGAATGGCTTATTCTTACAAAATTCCTTTAATAGGAATCAGTTCATTGGAAACTACTGCATCAATGGCGGAGACAGATTATATTTTATCGACCATTGACGCAAGAATGGATGAAGTCTATTTGCAGTTCTTTAAAAAAAGTGATGATAAAAATATCATTCCTCTCTCAGAACCTATGGTAGCTGCACCAGATAAATTACCTAATCCGCCTGATGAAATTAGGAATAGATTTTCAGTGATTGGCTCAGGTTATGAAATATTTAAAGATCACTTCAATGATAGATACAAGTCTTATACTTTAGAACAACAAGATGTAAAAAAAAATATGGCGAGCTTCATGGCTTCTATTGCATTGGATCGGCTACCAGACAAATTCTCCTTTGATGGAATTCAGCCTATTTATGTCCGAAACAAGGTGGCGCAAACCATTGACGAAAGAAAATAAATAATGGAATTCATGCAAGATCCAAAAGATGAAGACTTGAATTTAGTACACGCGATAGAACAAGAAAATGAGGTTGAGTTATGGAGCTTAAAAAATTTTCAAGACTCGATATTAGCAAAGCATTTCTTTAAACTATTTTTCATAAATAAAACTATCGTTGGTTTTATTGTGGCAAGACTCATTCAACACGAGTGTGAAATCTTAAATATTGGCGTAACTAAAAGCATGCGAAATAACCAAGTTGCCTCAAAGCTTATGGACGCACTCATTGGTGAATGCAATAATAAAAGTATCAAAAACATTTTTTTAGAAGTTAGAACTTCAAATGTACCGGCCATCAGTTTGTACAAAAAATTTGATTTTAATGAGATTGGAGTTCGCCCAAATTATTACCTGACCAAAAAGGGTTATGAGGATGCCATCATTATGGGAAGAGATTTGTCATGATTTTTAATGAACGCGATCAGCTAGAAGAGCTTGGGTTGCTAAACGTTTTTGAAATGTATCAATCTAAGTTTGATAGGCTCGATGATTCATCCCTAAAAGTTAAAGAAAAAAATTATAATTGCGCCGTCCTGGAGGTTGATAACAAAACACTACTAATGATTTATGATATTCCAAAACAAGATACAGAGAGTACATTCTTAATGAGAAGTATTAACTTGTTTTTGAAAGGAATAGGCTCACTTAAATTACAGGACATGAGTGTTTCTGGATTTTTGTCAGAACCGTTTAAGGATTCTGTTAAAATTTTACTGTCTGATGAAGCTAAATCTTTATCTCCTGATGTTTTGCAATTAGCTTCATTAAAAAAAATGTGTACAGATGCCGAATTAAAAAAAGAACTATGGAAGGCCATTAAAGGTGGTTTAAATCTATGAAAACAAGTCAATTCTTTATATCTACCCTGAAAGAGGCTCCTCAAGATGCTGAACTCAAAAGTCATCAATTAATGGTTCGAGCTGGCTATGTTAAGAGATTGAGCTCAGGACTCTACACATGGATGCCAATTGGCTTGAGGGTGTTAAGAAAAATTGAAAATATTATCAGAGATGAAATGAATGCTTCTGGGGCGGTAGAGTTATTGATGCCAGCGATTCAGCCTGCAGAGCTATGGCAAGAAACAGGGCGATGGCAGCAATTTGGTCCACAAATGCTCAAAATAAATGATCGGCATGAGAATGAATTTTGTTTTGGCCCGACACATGAAGAAGTCATCACCGACATTGCCCGAAAAGAACTTAATAGTTATAAGCAACTTCCTATCAACTTCTATCAGATCCAAACAAAATTTCGTGATGAAATTCGTCCTCGTTTTGGTGTAATGCGAGCCAGAGAATTTTTAATGAAAGATGCTTATTCCTTTCACGCGAATGAAAATTGTTTGCAGAAAATGTATGAATTGATGTTTGAAACTTACAATCGAATTTTTTCAAGAATTGGTCTTCAATTTAGATCAGTAGCTGCTGACTCTGGGGCGATTGGTGGTGATGCATCACATGAATTTCATGTGTTAGCTGATTCTGGAGAGGATGTAATCGCTTATTCTGATCAATCTGAATATGCCGCAAACATTGAAAAGGCATCAACGGTATTTAAAAAGGCATCCAAAGAAAATAATGTACCTACTGAAAAAGTACACACTCCGGAAATAACAACGATAGAGGCTCTTCAAGAGTTTTTTAAAATAGATACAAAAAGTATTTTAAAGGCGGTCGTTTTTAACCACGATGATGAGCTGGTCATTTGTTTTGTGCCGGGCAATCGGGAAATTAATCTGGTTAAACTAGAAAAAGTAATCGGTAGCAACCGCTTCAGGGTGGCAAAAGATGAGGAGCTGAAAAAGCATGGTTTAATTCCTGGATTTATTGGGCCTGAGGGGAATGAACATGTCAGAAAGTTGTTTGATCACTCCATCATTGAAATGGAAAATATGGTCTGTGGAGCAAACGAGGAACATTATCACTTCACAAACTTTCAATCGATCAATACTGAAAAATTTGTGGATATCACAAATGTGGTAGAGGGAGATGTCAGTCCTGATGAATCTGGTAAGCTTAAATTTTGCAGAGGAATTGAAGTAGGTCATATCTTTCAACTAGGAAAGAAATACTCTGAATCTATGCAAGCCTCGATTCTCAATGAAGAAGGCAAATCTCAAACCATGACGATGGGATGTTATGGCATTGGTGTGTCAAGAATTGTAGCTTCAGCCATCGAGCAAAATAATGATGAGAATGGCATGATCTTGCCAAAAAGTATTGCTCCTTTTGAATTGATTATTGTACCAATTGGGTATCATAAAAATGATAATGTCAGAGCTCAGGCTAATAAAATTTATGCAGACTTATTGGAAAGTGGTATTGATGTAATTCTAGATGATCGTGATGCACGTCCAGGAATTATGTTTGCAGAATCTGATTTGATAGGCATTCCAAATAGATTAGTGATAGGCGAAAAAAGCCTTAACGAAAACAAAGTGGAATTTAAATCGAGATCAGAATCGAATTCGGAAATGATTAACATTTCCGATCTTATTCAATTTATAAAATCAAAAATATAAGATTAATTCAATACCTTGTATGCGTGATAAGTCCCAAATTCACCTTCAGAATCAATATATAAAAAGAACAAGCCGTTATTGGTATATCCTAATCCATTGAAATGATTTTTTGCTCTAATTTTCAAATCCTTTGCAAGCTCTGAAGTCCCGACTAGCTTTCCATCTAAATTGAATATCAAAAACCTTTTGTGGTCTACGTCAAGTAAAATAAGTTCGTGCCCAGGAACATTTGTAAATGCAGCATAGTGGTCAGTCACATCATGGTGCTCAACTTCAGCAGCAGAAAAATCGAGAGCAATTTCTTTTTTAATGTCATTCGAAGTCCCATCTATGACTCTAACGATGTTACTTTTTTCTTGCTTAGCAAAGTACTGATTATTTTTGGCATCATAAGTAGGCATGGTTCCAGCGCTACCAAAAGTTTCAGAAAATCTTGATACAGTGTCAGACTTGTTTGTTAGTAAGCCTTGATCATCTAATTCAAGCTTGAAGATTCCTGTATTTGGAAAAAATCCCGCTGCACTCGATACATTGTAGGTAACAGTCTCTAGAGTTTTTGAATTTTCATTGTAATAAATTGAACGATTATCAAAACCTGGGGAAAACGATTTGATGTAGGTTCCCTTTTCATCATAAACATGAACTTGTGATTTTGAGAAAGGCTCATTCCCTACAGGTGATAATCCCCCATCGGCAATGTAGTACTTTTTTTCACCTGGAATGTAAGCAACCGTCATAGGTCGTGTTGAAGGTTCTTTAGCTAAAGGAATCTTCATTTCTAATTTGGCATCAGTCAGAATCTCAGCTTGAATATTTAGTGATATAAAAAGTGTAAATAAAATGGTGTAGATGGTTTTCATAAAACGTTCTCTTCTTTAATTTAGGTTTCTCTTTTGTCTTCTGTGGTTAATTTTTGTTCAATAAACATTGCGTCACCGTAACTGAAAAATCGATACTTTTCTTTAACAGCATGTGCATAGGCTGTCATTGTAAACGAATGACCAGCGAATGCAGAGACCAACATAATTAAAGTACTCTTTGGTAAATGAAAATTGGTGAATAGGCTATCGACAATTCTAAACTGATAACCTGGATAAATAAAAATGTTAGTTTTTTGAAAGATCGTATCTTTCTTAGGTTGAGCGTAAGCCGATTCCAGTGCCCTCAAAACAGTCGTACCAATTGCAATGATTCGACCACCATTTTTTTTTGTTTGCTCTATGCGATCATATACATCTTGGCTAATCATGAACTCTTCAGAATGCATTTTATGGTCAGTTATATTTGAATTACGAACAGGTTGAAATGTTCCAGAACCAACATGCAGCGTGATGAAGCAAAAGTTAAAGTCTTGTTTTGATAATTCTAAAAAAAATTGATCATCAAAATGAAGACCGGCCGTTGGCGCAGCTATTGCGCCATCATGTTTAGCAAAAACAGTTTGATAACGATCATCATCAAAATCCTCGTTATCTCTACTGATGTATGGGGGCAGGGGAAGCTTTCCATGACGGTCGATGATGCTAAAAATATCATCATCGGTCTCGATGATAAACATATTTTCATCCCGATCCTTAACGGTAAGTTTAAAATTACCCACCATAATTTCTAATCCAGCATTGATTTTTTTGGATGTTCCAATATGACCAACAAATGAATTTGGATTGATTATTTTTTCGATTAATACTTCGACCTTGCCTCCACTTTTTTTATGACCATGAATCCGAGCTTTAATTACCTTTGTATCATTAAAAATGAGGAGGTCATTTTGATTAATGAGAGATAAAAAATTTGTAAAATTATTATCAATAATTTCTTTAGTGTTTGGATTGAGCTGCAGTAATCGACTATCGGACCGTTTATCTGTCGGGTGTTGTGCGATCAATTCTTCGGGCAGTGTGTAATTAAATTCTTCTATATTCATTTAATAAAAGCTTGTTATAATTTCCATTCTGCCGGGATGGCGGAACTGGTAGACGCACGGGATTCAAAATCCCGCGCTGGCGACAGCGTGCGAGTTCGATTCTCGCTCCCGGCACCATTTCACAAAATTATACATTAGATGATTGAAAATAAATTTGATAAACAGAAAGACACTCAATCAATAATTATTAGACCTAATCCATCCATGCCATGGGACATTATTAAGAAGGTCTATTTTTATTTTGGCTGTTTCATTCTATTAATAGCAATTGCCTTAACCTATGTTAATTTATATTTAGCCATTCCTTTTTATGGGATTGAATTTTTAATTTTAGGTTATGCTCTTTATATTACAGCTTTAAAAAGTACTTTTTATGAGGAAATTTTAATTAGTCCGCATAATATAAAAGTCAGATTCGTCATGAGAAAAAAAATTAAGGAGTATGAATTAGTAAGAAATTGGACTAATTTTCAGTATGAGCCTCCAACCAGGCTAAAACACTCAAATTTTTATTTTATTAAAGATGGAAAAAAAATCTTTTTAGGTCAAAGAGTTACTGATGAAGAGCGAGAAAAGTTAAAAAATTTAATTAAAACCATTTGAACGAAGTGGTTGACAACAATGTTACAAATTAGTTACATTTACACAGTTAAAAAAATCTTTATTTTTATTTAATTAAGCATTGCGAAGAGAGAAAGCATGACAAGTATTTTCAAAAAATTCATTCAAGCGTTAGCGTTAATAACTTTACCTTTATCAGTGTTTGCTGAATGGGGTCTTAACATGCGTGAGGGCGTCACACCAATCAGCCAAAAAGTTTATGACATGCACATGGTGTCCTTATGGGTTGTGACAATCATCGGTATTGTAGTGTTCGGTATCATGTTCTGGTCAATATTCCACCACAGAAAATCAAGAGGCGTAAAACCTGCAAAATTTTCTCACAGCACAACAGTTGAAATTATTTGGACAGCTATTCCTCTACTTATTATTATCGGTCTTGCTATTCCTGCAACTAAACTACTTATTGAAATGGATGACACATCCGATACAGCGTTGACTGTTAAGGCAGTAGGCTATCAGTGGAAATGGAAATATGAGTATCTTGAAGACGATTTAACTATTTACAGTAACCTGGATGAAAAAAGTGTTGAATTAAGTCAACGTGATGATTCTGTTAATCCAATGGAGCATCCTGATTACTTATTGGATGTAGATGAACCACTCGTTTTACCAACCAATACTAAAATTAGAATTTTAACTACAGCCAATGACGTGATTCACGCATGGTGGGTTCCAGATCTTGGATGGAAGCGTGATGCAATTCCTGGTTTCATTAACGACAACTGGACTATGATTAATGAGCCTGGTACATATCGAGGTCAATGTGCTGAGATTTGTGGTAAGGGTCATGGCTATATGCCTATCGTTGTTAAAGCCGTTTCCATGGACGAATACAAAACATGGGTAGCAGAGAAAAAACAATCACAGGAAGCAGCTGCCGCGGCATCAAATAAAGAGATGTCTATGGAAGAGTTAATGACTAAAGGCGAGGCAGTCTACAAAGCTAACTGTTTGGCTTGCCACCAAGCTAACGGTCAAGGCGTTCAAGGCGTATTCCCAGCTCTTGCAGGCAGTGAGATTGCTACAAAAGCTGAGAACTTAAAAACACATATCACTCACATTCTTTACGGAAAGAATTTGATGCCTGCATTTGGCGAACAGTTAAATGATGGAGATATTGCTGCAGTAACAACTTATGAGCGTAACGCTTGGGGTAATGATACTGGAGATATGGTTCAAGCAGCTGACGTATCAGCTGAAAGAAAATAAACTTTGATAAACTAAACAAATATTTTATGAGGAAAATATTATGAGTACAGTAGCACACGAACATGATCATCATCATGCTCCAACCGGTCTAAAACGTTGGATTTTTTCAACCAACCATAAGGACATTGGAACACTCTATTTAATATTCTCATTGATGATGTTCTTCATCGGTGGTGCAATGGCAATGATTATTCGGGCTGAATTATTTCAACCGGGATTACAATTTGTTGATCCACAATTTTATAACTCAATGGTTACCGTTCATGCCCTCATCATGATCTTTGGTGCCGTCATGCCTGCTGGCGTTGGGTTAGCAAACTGGATGATTCCTCTAATGATTGGTGCCCCTGATATGGCACTTCCTCGTATGAATAATATGAGTTTCTGGATTCTTCCTTTTGGTTTTGCTTTATTGATCAGTACATTATTTATGAATGGCGGAGGTCCAGCTGGTGGTTGGACTATGTATCCACCACTTGTGTTGCAGTTAGGCGATGCTTTTCCATTCTTAATATTTACCGTGCATATTTTAGGTGTCTCATCGATCATGGGTGCCATCAACATTATTGCAACCGTATTTAACATGCGTGCTCCAGGTATGACATTGATGAAAATGCCTTTATTCGTATGGACATGGGTGATTACAGCATTCTTGCTTATTGCTTCACTTCCAGTGTTAGCTGGTGCAGTGACAATGTTATTAACCGATAAGTACTTTGGCACAAGTTTCTTTAATGCAGCTGGCGGTGGTGATCCGGTATTATTCCAACACATCTTCTGGTTCTTCGGACACCCTGAAGTATACATTTTAGCGCTTCCAGCATTTGGTATCGTTTCAACAATTATTCCTACATTCGCTAGAAAACCATTATTTGGTTATGCATCAATGGTGTACGCGACAGCATCGATTGCTATTCTTTCATTCTTTGTTTGGGCTCACCATATGTTTACAGTGGGTATGCCAATTAAGGGTGAATTGTTCTTTATGTATGCAACAATGTTGATTGCTGTACCAACTGGTGTGAAAGTATTTAACTGGATGGCAACAATGTGGAAAGGCGCGATGACCTTCGAAGCACCAATGCTGTTCTCAATCGCATTCGTTATCTTATTTACAATTGGTGGTTTCTCAGGACTGATGCTTGGTATTACACCAGTTGATTTCCAATATCACGACACTTATTTTGTTGTGGCTCACTTCCATTATGTTCTTTTAACTGGTGCAGTATTCTCACTAATGGCAGCGGCTTACTATTGGTTACCAAAATGGACAGGTTACATGTACGATGAGAAGCTTGCGAAGATACACTTCTGGTTATCTACGATTGCTGCAAACGTTTTATTTTTCCCACAACACTTCCTTGGACTAGCTGGTATGCCAAGAAGAATTCCTGACTACAATATTGTTTTCGCAGATTTCAACATGATCTCAAGTATCGGTGGATTTGCTTACGGTATCAGTCAGTTACTGTTTGTATACATTGTTATCAAATGTGCACTGGGTGGCAAGAAAGCTAAGGCACAAGCATGGGAAGGCGCTAAAGGTCTTGAGTGGACTGTTCCTTCACCAGCACCATTCCACACATTTGAAACTCCTCCTAAGCTAACTAAATCAATGCTTGAAAACTAATTGATGGCATTAGCTGAAAAGGATAAAAAGAATTTAGCAAAAAAGAATAAGCGACTAGCCATAGTATTAGCACTGGTCGCCCTTTCTTTTTATTTATTTTTTGTTTTGAGTCATTTATAAAATAAAATGGTTTCAAAACAGAGAGGCGTAAAAAAAACTACGACCATCTTATTTGTAGTTACAATTTTGATGTTCGGTTTTGGTTATGCAATGGTTCCTTTGTATGATGCCTTTTGTCAGATTACTGGCTTGAATGGCAAAACACAAAGGGTAACCGAAGGTGCAGGGGAGGCGTCACCTTTAATTGATCGTGAAGTCAGAATACTTTTCGATTCCAATGTAAATGGTGATTTACCGTGGAGATTAAAACCTTCACTTAAATCGTTGAAAGTTCAACCTGGAAAGTTCTACGATGCCACGTATACTGTGACTAATATGGCTGATGTACCTGTAGTGGGTCAGGCTATACCAAGTGTATCCCCCCAAATAGCATCATTGTATTTTAAGAAATCAGAATGTTTTTGCTTTGTGAATCAGGTGCTAGAGCCTGGAGAAACCAAAGACATGCTGGTAAGATTTGAGGTAGATCAAGATTTGCCTAAAGATGTTGGAGCGCTAACTCTTTCCTACACTTTCTTTAGAGCAAAAGGCGATAATTCATAAACTTGAATAGGATTTATTATGGCAGCTAAAGATATTTATTACATTCCCGAAGGCAGCAAATGGCCAATTTTTGGAAGTTTTGCACTATTTGTGCTTTTTATTGGTGGTGCATTATTAATGAATGGAAATGCCAATGCAAACGTGGTTCTCTACATCGGCATCGCTTTAGTTGCATACATGTTTGTCGGTTGGTTCAATGACGTGATCGGTGAAAGTCGAACAGGTAAATACAATGGACAAGTTGATGTCAGCTTTAGAATGGGAATGGGCTGGTTTATCTTCTCGGAAGTGATGTTCTTTGCAGCATTCTTTGGTGCGCTATATTACGCGAGAATGTTTTCTATTCCGTGGTTAGGCGGACTTGGTTCAGGCACGGCAACCCATGAATTCTTATGGTCTGCCTTTGAAGCAGCATGGCCACTGAGCGTAACTCCTGATCCTACAAACTACGATCAGCCTAAGGATGTGATTCCTGCTTTTGGTGTACCAGCCATTAACACTTTAATTCTTTTAACCAGTGGTGTTACAGTGACTTTTGCTCACTGGGCACTTAAAAACAATAAAAGATCGAGCTTAAATCTTTGGTTAGCGGCAACAGTTCTTCTTGGTTTTATTTTTGTTTATTTCCAAGCTGAAGAATATGCGCACGCATACGGCGATCTGAACCTTAAGCTAAGTTCAGGGATCTATGGATCAACATTTTTCATGTTAACTGGTTTCCACGGTTTCCATGTGACCATGGGTGCCATTATGCTTTTAGTTATTTTATTAAGAACCATTAAAGGACACTTCAGCAAAAAAGATCATTTTGCCTTCGAAGCTGTTGCCTGGTACTGGCACTTTGTGGACGTGGTCTGGCTTGGTCTATTTATATTCGTTTATTGGATATAACTATTTATTGGATTAAAAAAAACGTTACCTGATGGTAACGTTTTTTTTTGTTACATGTGATTTGGTTGAATTAGCCCAAGCTTAAAACCGATGATGATCATAAGGAATAAAATAATAGATAACGTGACTCGAATAGTTAAAGAGGTCACCATCTTTTTACTCTGATCGACATCCTTCATTAAGAAATGTAGGCCGCTTGTTAGTGATAAAATAACGACAATTAAAAGAATAATTACGATTGATTTATAAATAGCTTGAACATCCATCAGCTCATATTATAGGAACATCCGGGACATTGAAAGTAAAAAATAAAAGTTTATTGTTGGACATATTGTTTGTCGTCACATTTTTAATTCTCCTCCGACTGGGATTTTGGCAACTAGATCGAGCAGATCAAAAAAATGAAATAAATCAAAATTATCTGGAACGCCAATCCTCCCTGGAGGTATTTGATGAAACTGATATTAATGAAGAAAACTTATGGGGTAAGTTTTCAATCGAGGGTGAATTTACATCACCCAATCTTTACTTAGACAATCAAACCTACAAGCGCGAAGCAGGATATGTGATTTATTCACCTTTTTTAACTCGAGAAAATAAAGTCATATTAGTTAACCGGGGTTGGCATGATCTTATAGAAGATCGTAATGAATTACCGGATGTAAAAAAAGCTGAAGACAATGTTATCGGCGGAATTCTTACCAAGGTCCCATCTCATGGCATTATTTTAAATACTGAGAACATAGAAAATATCAATGATTCTTCAATTCGCATACAAAGAATAGATGTTGATGAAATAAAAGAAGCATTGAATATTCAGTATGAGATATATCCATTCGTTTTAACACTGGACCCACCGATTGATGAAAACCTTAAAAGACATCTCATATTGCCAGTATCAAATTCAGAAAAAAATTATGGATATGCATTTCAGTGGTTCGCGTTCGCCCTTACCCTGCTGATTATATTTATTACGTTAAGGAAAAAAAATAAATGATTTCAAAAGTAGTTAAAGCAAGAATTTCGTTAGTAGTCATCGTTGCATTGTTTACTGCACCGTTCATCGCTTCATGGTATCTCGTGTTTTATACAGATTTTAAAAAAAATGATATTGGGGTACAAAACGGCTCATTGATCCATCCTGTCATCGAAGTTGGTGCAATTGAGGCTATAGCTATTGGCGATGAAACAAAACAAAAATTACTTGGCAAATGGACTTTAACTGGATTTGTTTCAAGTGGCTGTGATACAGATTGTGAAAAACTATTGTATACATTAAGACAAACAAGGTTAGCTTTAGGAAAAAATTTAGATAAAGTGGGACGACTGGTATTAACAGATAGTGATGAAGTACTCGGCTATGAAGAAGAGTATAAGGGTCAAAAGGTGGTTAAAGATCCAGAGGAGTACGATCGATTAATGAATAAATTTAGAGAAATAGAAAATTTTGATGCCAGTGATGTCTATTTGATCGATCCATATGGGTTCATTATGATGCGCTATGACAGAAGTATAAATCCAAAGGGGATTATTAAAGATGTTGAGAGGCTGATCAAAAACTCATCTTAATTTTAAAATAGTTTCTTTCAAGTCCTCATAATTTATCTCACCTATGATGGTCTGTTTGATAACTTTATTCTTGTCAGAAATAATCGTTGTCGGTGTTAATTTAACCTGTTCAAATTCTCCTAAAATTTTACTTTCAGGGTCAATGGCTACCTTAAATGGTAACTCGTTTTTGTTTTTAAAGTTAACCACCCGGCTGGGAAGGTCGTAAGGCATGGCGACTGCTATGAGCTCAATATCATCTTTAAACTCTTGATGGATTTTGGCTAAATCAGGCATTTCTTTGATGCAGGTTGGACAATCGGTGGCCCAAAAATTAAGGATTAAAATTTTATCAATATCATCACTGCTTAATTTTTCATCATCAATAATATTAAACTCCATTGAAGAAATCTTCTCTGGTCGAATGAGAAAAAAAAGAAGCACTATGAGCGCTGCTAGAATCAATAAGTATATTAAATTTTTCTTATTTTCTTGCATATCAATACTGAGACTTTGTTATAATCAAACGTTCGAATTTTATCAATAATCGTTACAATCACAAAGAAATGAATTTTTATAAAAGACTAACTCTTTTTGCAACACTCCTCGCGCTAATTGTGGTGTCCTTTGGGGCGTACACTCGATTGACTGACTCAGGTCTTGGCTGTCCAGATTGGCCTGGCTGCTATGGAACCTTGAGTGTGCCAGAGAGTATTGATCAGATTGAAATGGCGCAGGCGGTATACCCTGACAGCCCAGTTGAACCTGAAAAAGCATGGATAGAGATGATCCATCGTTACATTGCCGGAATCCTAGGTGTCATGATTTTAGTGATCGCTTTCATGTCAATCAGACTCAGAGACCAAATTAATTACTCACTTAAATGGCCATTTTTTTTACTTGGATTAGTAATTTTTCAGGCCGCACTTGGAATGTGGACAGTGACCTTACTCTTAAAGCCTGCTGTTGTCTCGTCACATTTACTTGGAGGTATGACCGTCCTTGGCATCTTAACTTTCCTGATGCATCGTAATTATGGAACGCATAGAGAAAATTTTGTTTCTAATCGCTTTGAAAGAAAGATCATCAGATTTTCCCTAGTCTTATTATTTATTCAAATTGCTTTAGGTGGATGGACCAGTACCAATTATGCTGCGCTGGCATGTACAGACTATCCAACATGCCATGGCTCCTTAATACCAGAGATGGATTTTTCTAATGCCTTTACTATTTTTCGAGAGCTTGGAGTAACATCATTAGGAGAGCCTTTGTCACTAGAGGCACTTCATGCGATTCAATGGGTTCACCGGGTAGGAGCCATTGTACTTTTAGGATACTTACTGTTCGTTGCGTATATCCTTAAAGTGAATCAAGGTTTTAATATGTGGAGAAATGTATTAATCCTTGTCATCAGTTTGCAATTTATTATAGGTATTGCCAATCTTTTACTACATTTGCCAATAGTTCTTGCTACTCTTCACAATTTAGGTGCAGCATTATTGGTAGTGATTTTAGTTGGTATTAATTCAAGAATTACAAAACCATGGCAAAATTAGGCACAACAAATATGAGGCCATTATTAAGCCTCGATGCCCTTAAGAGCTTTTATGCTTTAACTAAACCTAGGGTGTGTGCCTTGATCGTTTTCACAGCTATCATTGGTATGTTTTTAGCAACACCTGGAATGGTTCCGGTGGATGTTTTATTTTTTGCATCTATCGGTATTGCCTTTGTATCAGGGGCTGCTGCTGCATTTAATTGCTTAATCGAAGAAAAGATTGATGCCATGATGGCCAGAACGAGAGGAAGACCACTGCCGCTAGGTCAAGTTTCCCAGAGGGAGACCATAATCTTTTCAAGTTTGCTTGGCGGGTTAGGGTTGTACCTCCTTTATGTCTTTGTCAATCCATTAACCGCATGGCTCACTTTATTAACATTCTTTGCCTATGCGGTAATTTATACAGTCTTTCTAAAACCTGCAACGCCAATGAATATAGTGATTGGTGGGGCATCTGGTGCGATGCCTCCAGTTCTTGGATGGGCTGCAGTTACTAATCAAGTTACTCCTGAATCATTAATCCTTTTCTTAATTATATTTTGTTGGACGCCACCACACTTTTGGGCTCTGGCGTTGTATCGTAGAAAAGAATATGAGAAGGTTGGGATGCCGATGCTCCCTGTGACTCACGGTGAAAAGTATACGAGACTGCAAATCGTTCTATATACAATTATTTTAGTTATCGTGACCATGATGCCGTTCAGTGTCGGAATGGCAGGGTTAATTTATATCATCTTCGCCACCTTACTGAATGCTTATTTCTTGTTCTATACAGTGATGCTATATCGCGAATATTCTGATAAACTAAGCATGAAAATATTTCGATATTCAATATGGTATTTAGGGCTAATTTTCTTAGCTTTTCTGATTGACCATTATTTTAAATTTAAATTTATATAGTTTTAGATACAAAGGATTGTTATGAGTAAAAATAGTGAACTTAGAAGTGTGATTGAGACAACTGCAGTGGTGATTGGTAGCTTTGTAGCTGCTGTTATTTTAATTGTCCTTCTGACTAAAGATTATTCTTCAAATGAGCCTGCTGCTGAGAAAGTAGTGGATGCATCAACAACAGAGCCTGTAGCACAGGTAGAAGTTGACGATCAATCAGAAGGTGCTGCAGATAAAGTGATTGATGCTAAACAAATTATTGCAGCCAACTGTGCGATGTGCCACGAGGGCGGTTTAATGGGAGCCCCAAAAATTGGTAGTGAAGAGCAATGGGCTCCAAGAATAGCACAAGGTAAAGACACACTAGTAAGTCATGCAATCAATGGTATTCGTACTATGCCTGCTAGGGGTGGAAACGCTAAACTGAGCGATGAGGAAGTCGCGGCTGCTGTTATCGATATGGCTAATGCGGCTGGTGCAAACTTTTAATTTATAGATCTAACAATCCATTTTTATGGCAGTCTATGCAATCGGTGATGTGCAAGGCTGCCATTTTTCTTTTCTAGACCTTCTTCAAAAGATAAAATTTAAACCTGACAGAGATGAAATTATCTTTGTTGGTGATTTGGTAAACCGGGGTCAAAATTCAGATTTATTTTCTCAATGGTGCCTAGCTAATCAATCAAATATTCAAACGGTCTTAGGCAATCATGACCTCCATTTAATTGCTATCTATTTTGATCAAAAAAAACATCAAAAAACTGATACTTTAAAAAAACTTTTAAATTCAAAACAGGTAGACCATTTTATTGAATGGCTTATTAAAAAACCTTTAGCAATGCTCAGAGATGACTATCTCGTGGTGCATGCTGGAATTCATCCTGATTGGTCTATTAATAAATCTATAAAATTGGCAGACAAGGTTCACTTGGCCTTGAATAAGGATCCGGCTAATTTTTTAAGTAAAATGTATGGTAATCAACCGGGGTATTGGAGCGATGATTTAAAAAAATCGCTGAGAAGAAGGATGACCATTAATATTATGACCAGAATGAGAGCCTTGAATTTAGACTTAAGTTTAAATTATGACTTTAAGGGAAAAATACCAAAAAAAATTGATAGTAAGTCTTATCGACCTTGGTTTGATTTTGAAAGAATAGATAACTCTAAATACATCATTACTGGCCACTGGTCAGCAATTGGGGTTCACAAACATAAATATGGAATATCAATAGACAGCGGGTGTGTTTGGGGTCAGAAATTAACAGCTTTTTGTTTGGATAGCCAAAAAACTTTTAAAGTAGCGGCTAACCCAAAAGATTTAGTTAATTAATATTGAAACCAGCTAGGCTCTGAATCTCATCAATACTCGGATTATGATTTTGTCCACCCTTATGATTGACTTTTAATGAGGCAAGGGCAGATGCCAATTTGCCACTTTTCTCCCAATCCCAATTATTCACTATTCCATAGGCAATTCCAGCCCGATAAGCATCTCCACATCCTGTCGGATCAACCGGGTTTTCAACATTAAACGCGGGTATTTGTATTTTGTCAGATGAAGTCATAATAGTTGAACCACTTGAACCTTTTGTAATAATAAGAGCATCAACTTTTTTTTGTATTTCATCTAGGGACATATGAGAGTTTTTGCTCAGTAATTCAGCCTCATAATCATTTACTGTAATATAAGTAGCTTTCTCAATAAAATCTTTCAATTCTTGCTCGTTGAACATAGGCAGACCCTGGCCCGGATCAAAAATAAAAGGTATCTTTTTGTTATAAGCTTCATTGGCATGCTTAATCATTCCCTCCTTGCCATCTGGTGAAATAAGGACAATTTCAATATTTTCACTTATGTCAGATAAGGAATTCACTTCACTCTGAGTCATTGCGCCAGGATGAAATGCAGTAATTTGATTGTCATCTAGGTCAGTGGTAATAAAAGCCTGAGCTGTGAATTGATCGCTAAGTTTTTTTATATATTTTGTATTTATTTTTCTTTTTTGCAGCCAATCACTGTAGGTATCAAAATCTGTGCCGACGGTACTCATGATGAAAAAATCGGTTTTAAGTAAATGAAGGTTATGTCCAATATTGCCTGCTGTACCACCATAGTTTTTTTCCATCTCAGGGGTGTAAAAAGCCACACTGAGTTTATGAATTTGATCTGGCATGATATGGTTTTTAAAGTAATCTCTAAATACCATAATTGAATCATAGGCCATGGAACCACAAACTAAAATACTCATTCAGAACTCCGTTAAGGTTTATAGATAACTAAAAAAACAATTGCAATGAGCATTATCACAGGAATCTCATTGAATACTCGATAAAAAACATGACTATGATTATTCATATTATTTTTGAATAAATTTAAATATTTCCAGCAATAGAAATGATAGATGACCAACAGTGCGACCAAAATTAATTTATAGGTTAACCACACACCTTGATAGTCGTAATTTATGATTAATAATAAGCCAAAAAAAATTGTGAGGATCCCACCAGGGGTCATGATTCCATAAAAAAGTTTACGTTCCATAATCTTAAATCTTTCATCACTGATCTTATCTTTAGCTTCAGCATGATAGACATACAATCTGGGGAGATAAAACAAGCCGGCAAACCAGGTTACCATAAATATAATGTGTAAAGACTTCATCCAAAGCATATATAATCCTTAAAAAACGAATAACCCTACTGTGATCGGCGTTGATACAAGCAAGCCCGCATGGTATTCTTAGGTTTTATTTCAATAAGATTAATGAACGCACCAATTTCAACAGACTTTCTCAAAGCGCAATCAAAATTTGCTAGCAAAATTCGAGAGATTCCCTACAACTATACTTCTTTTTCTGACAAAGAAATAGTCTTTAGATTTCTTGGGGAAGAGATGTGGAATGCTATTGAAGAACTTCGAGCTGAGAGAAAAACAGGAATCTCAGCCCGAATGCTCTTTGAGGTCCTTGGGGATTTGTGGGTCGTAACTCGAAACCCTTATCTTCAAGATGATTTGTTAGATAACCCTAAAAGGCTGAAACAGCTGATTGAAGCACTGCATCATAGAATTAATTCAATTGAATCGCGAAGTTTTGGAAACATTAAAGTTTCTCAATTGGTTGTCTCTTCTAGAAAAGCTGTTGATGATTTTGAAGAATCATTCAAGTCAACAAAGCTGATGCGTAAAAAAGTTCTCAAGAGTTTAAAAAAACACACGAATAAAGACAATATTCAGTTTGATGGGCTGGCTCGTGTTTCTCATGTAACTGACGCTACTGACTGGAGGGTTGAATTTCCCTTTGTCGTCCTGAATCCTGACAATGAAGATGAAATTCCTGCATTGGTTAAAGAATTAATCGAGCTCGGCTTAACAATTATTCCTAGAGGTGGTGGGACTGGATACACAGGGGGAGCTATTCCTTTGACGAGTAAATCTGCAGTTATCAATACAGAGAAGCTGGATTCCATTTCTGAGGTTTCAAATATTGATCTTCCAGGAGTTTACAGCAAGGTACCTGTGGTTCATTGCGGTGCAGGTGCGGTTACAAGAAGAGTCATGGAAAAGGCTAACGCTGCAGGCTTAGAGTTTGCAACTGATCCAACCTCGGCTGATTCATGCTGCATTGGTGGAAATGTTGCTATGAATGCTGGGGGTAAAAAAGCTGTTCTATGGGGAACAGCTCTTGATAATCTTGCATCATGGAAAATGGTGGATCCTAATGGGGATTGGATCATCATTGAGCGCCTTGATCACAACCTTGGGAAAATCCATGATATTGATAATGCAAGATTTCAAATATCTTTCATTGATTCAAAAACATCAAAAGAAATTAAAGCTAAAGAAATTTTAGAAATCCCGGGACATAAGTTTAGAAAAATTGGATTGGGTAAAGATGTTACAGATAAATTTTTAAGTGGACTCCCTGGTGTTCAAAAGGAGGGGTGTGATGGCCTCATTACCTCTGCTACATTTATTTTGCATAAAATGCCAAAATTTGTCAGAACAGTCTGTTTAGAATTTTTTGGTCAAGTTGGTGACGCGGTTCCATCGATTGTGGAAATAAAAAAATACATAGATGATACCTCTGGTGTTGTTCTTGCTGGCTTAGAACACCTTGATGATCGTTATATCAAGGCAGTAGGTTATTCTACCAAGGCGGCTAGATCACAAAGGCCTAAAATGGTTCTGATTGCAGACATTGCCTCTGATAATGAAAATATCGTTGGCCAGGTATGTTCTCAGGTGGTTACCATAGCTAATCGAAGATCTGGTGAAGGTTTTATTGCTGTTTCGCCGGAAGCAAGAAAAAATTTCTGGGCTGATCGTGCGAGAACAGCTGCGATAGCCAAACATACCAATGCATTCAAAATTAATGAAGATGTTGTGATTCCTTTGGAAAGGCTTGGTGAGTATTCAAATGGCATCGAACGATTCAATATCGAGTTATCTATAAAAAATAAATTATCCATACTTGATGATGTTAAAGATTTCATCAATAACTATAAACCTGTAATTGAGGATGAAGACTTTAATGAGGACCTTTTTAAAGATAAATCCGCTCTCGCTTTCAATTTAATTGAAAAAGTAAAATCTAAGTGGTATTGGATTATCAATTCCCTGGATCTGATGGGCGATGATTTGAATAAATTTCTCAATTATGATGCTCAATATCCAAACACACCAATCATTAATCTTGTTCAGAGTCATGAGATTATAATTTCATGGAAAGCTGAGGTGTTGGCACCTTTAAAAGAAATATTTATTGGTCGAGAATTTGAAAAGATAATTACAGGCATTGTTAAAACTCACCAACAAAAATTAAAATCTAGAGTCTTTATTGCTTTACACATGCACGCTGGTGATGGGAATGTGCATACCAATATTCCTGTAAACTCAGACGACTACCAGATGATGAATGACGCACAAATTGCTGTTTCCAAAGTAATGAAGCTAGCAAAGTCTCTGGATGGGGTTATTTCAGGTGAGCATGGTATTGGCATCACTAAAATGGAATTTTTAGATAATGAGACGATTGAGGTCTTTAAGAAATATAAAGACAAAGTGGATCCTAATGGGCATTTTAATAAGGGTAAACTCCTTCCAGGATCTGGTCTCACAAAAGCATACACCCCAAGCTTTGGACTGCTTGAAGAAGAGTCTATCATCATGGAACAGTCTGAAATGGGTGAAATTGCCGATTCGATCAGTTCGTGTTTAAGATGTGGAAAATGCAAACCAGTCTGCACGACGCATGTTCCAAGAGCTAATCTGATGTACAGCCCAAGAAATAAAATTCTTGGAACATCGTTATTAATTGAAGCATTTTTATATGAGGAACAAACTCGTCGGGGTATATCACTGAAACATTTTGATGAGTTTAATGATATTGCAGATCATTGCACCGTTTGTCATAAATGTTTAAATCCTTGTCCGGTGAACATTGACTACGGTGAGGTCAGTATTCAGATGCGAAACTTCCTGCGGAGGCAGAATAAGAAAAAATTTAATTTAGGCAGTTATGTGGGTATGACCTATCTTAATTTAAAAGATCCGAGAACAATCAAGGTCATGCATCAATTGATGATTAACATTGGATATCGTGTACAAAGCACTATCCATAAAGTGGCTAAAAAATTAACATTCGGTAGTCGAATGTTTACTAAAAATCCACCTTCAACTGTAGGTAAAGGCAATGTGGCATCTCAAGTCATTCACTTTATTAATCGACCGATGCCTAAAAATGTTCCAACAAAAACATCAAGAGCTATGCTTGGAATTGAAGATGACAAGATTGTTCCAATCATCAGAAATCATAACAAAGTAACAGATGACTCTGATGCCGTTTTTTATTTTCCTGGATGTGGATCTGAACGACTTTTTTCTCAAGTTGGTTTAGCCACTCAGGCGATGTTATATGAAGTGGGTGCAATTACTGTCCTGCCCCCAGGCTACTTATGTTGCGGCTATCCTCAAACCTCTTCGGGGGATATTGAAAAAGGCCATGAAATATCATCTGATAATAGGGTGCAGTTTCATCGGATTGCAAACACTCTTAATTACTTAGATATTAAAACTGTGATTGTCTCCTGTGGCACATGTATGGACCAGCTGACTAAATATCAATTTGAAACTATTTTCCCTGGTTGTCGCTTGCTTGATATTCACGAATACCTGATGGAAAAACAGGTTAAGATGAATGATGTAACTGGCGTGCAATATATGTATCATGAGCCTTGCCATAACCCCATGAAAACTTATGCATCGGCTAATGTTACAAAATCACTGTTAAATAAAGATGTTAAAAAGAATGACCGATGTTGTGGCGAGTCTGGGACTTTTGCTGTAACTCGACCTGATATCGCAACTCAGGTAAAAATGAGAAAATCCGAAGAAATCACAAAAGACAAAAAAGTTCTTATTAAAGATAATAAAGATGATGTCAAAATTCTTACATCTTGCCCATCATGTCTGCAAGGCCTATCAAGGTATGGGGATGAAACTGGAACGGATGCTGATTATATTGTTGTTGAAATTGCAAAAAATAATCTAGGAGCTAACTGGTTACAAGATTACGTCGAGAAGGCAAACAACGGAGGAATTGAGAAGGTTTTATTATAATTTCGCGATCAAGTTTTTTAAATGAAGGGTAAAAATAGCCTTGTTGATACACTCTGTACTGCCCTAGTAATGGTCCGTTCAGTTTTTTCAGACAACGTGAAGGCAAAATAATCAGTTCGCCCGATAATTTTCCCAAATTCTCTTTCAAAGCTTAAATTTTGCTCGTTTTCATTGATTGAATTTGAAATCAAAAAAGGTTCTCCATTCTCCATTTTCTTACTAGATAGTTTCCACAAGACCACTTCAATATTTCGGGCTACATTGTAAATATTTTGCGGGTCTAATTTATCAAAAAGATAGAAATCTGTTTTATTGCCATGCGATTCAAGGAGCATGGTCTTAAGACCAATCATCAAAGCCAAGACCCTGTCCCCATTAAAACTTTCATCAAAAACCAAATTCAAACACTCAACATCTTTTTTATTTTGCAATTGCTCAAATTCGTCACTATGATCACCATGGAAAATCCAATTTACCATTTTTTCTGCATCATCTTGCGTCGTTTTCTTTAACTGATTAGGGTTGCGTTTGTAGAATTTCAAGGCCAAGATTTCCAGGCTTTGCAGATTTTCTCTAATCTCAAGGTCAGCCATCCGATCGAAGTCTGTTTTTGCGAATTGATTCACTGAGCTTTTATCATATTGTGATGTAGGGGATTTAATTTGGTTTGAAGAACACGAGGTAATGAAGATTACTATAAGTAGATAAATTATCTTGTTTAACATTCCTTATATAACTCTTTCTTTAGGAAAGATAAGCCAAAAGCTACTTCCTTTGTTCATATCGCTTTTAATATCAATTGATCCATTATGATGATCCATAATATTTTTGACGATCGCCAATCCCAAGCCCGTTCCCCCTGAATTTCTGCTTCTATCGGCGTCAACTCTATAAAATCTATCGGTAATCTTTTCAAGGTGTTCTTTTGAAATCCCTATGCCCGTGTCGGTAACAGACAAGATACCTTGTCCTTTTAAAACAAACCAGTTAATTGAAATAGATCCTTTATCTGTATATCTAAACGCATTTGAGACTAAATTTTCTAGCGCGCTATAAATTTCAGAAAATGATCCAAGAATATTTTTTTTAGAGTCTAGGTTAAATTCAAATGAAATACCTTTTTTCTCTTTCAAAGATGATAGATTATTGAGAATTTGATCTTTCAAATCGTCAACGATGACTTTATTGTTCCTCTGAATATTTTTTGTAGAGTCAATACTACTTAAAGAGATAAGATCGGTGATTAAAGCATTCATTCTTTGTGTTTGCTCTAAAGTTGCTTGTAACAAAACTTTTTGTTGTTTTTTTTCGATATCAGCATTAAGCATCAGCTCACTATTGCCCATAATTACTGTTAGTGGAGTCTTTAATTCATGCGAAACATCTGAAATGAATCTCTTGCGATTTGCCTCAGATTTTTCTTCATTATTAATATTCCTACATATTAATAATTTATTTTCTATGCCAAATTCAATTAAATTGATTTGATATTTATTGTCATCGATGATTATTGATATTGATTTTTTGTTGTCATTCGTTTCAATTAGATCTAATAGCTTGGTATCACGGAAAATATAAGTGATTGGCTTATTAAGATCATCTGGCAGCCTGATTCCCAACATATGCTGGATCTTTTTATTGGCCCATAAAATATGATTTGATTGATCAAGTGACAATACACCATCGGGTAACGCTTGTGCACCGAGTATAAATTGATCTAATGCTAGACCTAAATCCTTTTTCATTTTGATGGTATTTTTATGAAATTTATAAAGTTTCGAAAAGGTAGGCTCCCATAAACTATCTCCAATAGGAACAGTATGTTGAGATGGCCGATTAAGCCATTTATCCAAACTTACTAAAGAATAGGCTTGTTTGAGAGTATAAAGAATCAAAAGAAAAGCAAAAAATAATAAGCCATATACTTTTGTAAAAAGCATCCCAACAAAAAAAGAGAACACAAATAATACAATCAATTGTGTGATAACTTTGGTGAATATCTTATTCAAAATTTATTTCATCCGATAACTTGTAACCAGCACCCCTGATGGTCTCAATACTATTTTCAATACCATGAGATTTTAATGTGGATCTTAATCTTTTAACATGTACATCGATTGTTCGTGCATCAATTTCAGATTCGTTATTCCAAATCTTATCAACAATGATTTCACGAGAGAGGACTCGATTTTTATTCATACATAACAGATATAATAATTTAAATTCTGTGGGCCCAAGTTTTATAAATTTAGATTGATGAAAAACTTCATGACTATCAGGATTAACTTGAAGGTTTCCATGTTTAATTTGTTCAGCAATAGATTCTGGATTCTTTCTTCTGAGTATCGCCTTTATTCTAGCGATTAACTCTTTTTGACTAAATGGTTTTGCTAAGTAGTCATCAGCGCCAACATCAAAGCCTTCAATTTTATTTGCTTCTTCATTTTTAGCGGTGAGCATCATTACAGGTATTTCTTTGGTGTTAGAGTTTGTTCGAATCCGCCTGAGAAAATCAATACCATCCATGCCAGGAAGCATCCAATCTAGTAAAATAAGATCAACTTTATTTTTTTTTAAAAAACTTTCAGCAATCTCAGCATTGATCGCCCTTAGTGGTTGAAAATTATTATGATGAAGATTTAAAGCTATCATCTCTAAGATAGATTCTTCATCCTCAACGATTAATATATTTGGCTTTTTCATAAGTTTATAAAAGAAATATATATTTCTAATCGTAATTGTAAACTAATTAAAAGCTATAAAATGGGAAAATAGGCTTTGATTTTTTTTGGATTTTTCATTATGGTTTAGTTATTAATATACATATGGATGTTTAAACATGTTTAGCTCATTGAATAAAGAAAATATTATTGCAGATAATAATTTTAATAGATGGTTAGTTCCGCCAGCGGCGCTTCTAATTCATTTATCGATTGGTATGATTTATGGCTTCAGTGTTTTCTGGAAAAGGCTCACAGAGGTCGTGGGCCAACAATGCGCGGACAATATTACTTTCTTTGAGAGAATTTTTATAACATCCTGTGATTGGAAAATGAGTGATTTAGGGTGGACATTTTCCTTAGCCATTGTTTTTCTTGGGGCGTCTGCAGCAATTTTCGGGCACTGGCTTGAAAAAGCAGGACCCAGGAAAGCCGGTGTAGCTGCAGCGTTGGCATGGGGTGGGGGATTAATCGTGACTTCCTTAGGTGTTTACACGCATCAGCTTTGGATTATTTGGTTAGGAACGGGTGTTATTGGCGGTATCGGACTGGGTCTGGGCTATATTTCGCCTGTTTCTACTCTAATCAAGTGGTTTCCCGACAGAAGAGGATTGGCAACTGGCATGGCTATTATGGGTTTTGGCGGTGGAGCAATGATTGGTAGTCCATCTGCAGAATATTTAATGAATCATTTTTCATCAGTTGATGGAGGAGTCTGGCAGACCTTTCTCATTATGGGAACAGTATATTTGATTGCTATGCTTCTTGGTTCATTTGGTTATAGAGTGCCAGCGGATGGATGGAAACCATCTGGCTGGGTCCCAAAGGAAAAAACAAATAAATTAATCACCAACGACCATGTGCATGTTAAGAATGCTCACAAGACAAATCAATTTTGGCTTTTATGGGTTGTTCTTTGTCTAAATGTTTCTGCTGGGATTGGGGTGCTTGGTGTGGCCTCACCAATGTTCCAAGAAGTGGCCGTTAATGTTTTTGATCAAGGACAGATTGTGGCAATTGCAGCTGGGTTCGTTGCATTATTATCTTTATCAAATATTCTTGGAAGAATTTTCTGGGCTTCATCATCTGATTATTTGGGACGAAAAAATACTTATTTCATATTCTTCGCTTTAGGTTTTTTAATGTATGTCAGCTCACCCTGGGCTGGTACCACTGGAAATATTCCCCTATTTGCTCTAATTTTTTGTATTATCTTAACAATGTATGGAGGAGGTTTTGCTACTATACCTGCTTACTTAGCAGATATTTTTGGAACCCAGCATGTGGGAGCTATTCATGGCCGCCTTCTCACCGCTTGGGCTACGGCAGGTATTCTTGGTCCAATGTTAGTTTTTTACCTAAGAGAGTATCAAATTGAACAGGGTGTCGATCCTTCTCAGGCTTATAATTTAAGTATGTATATATTGGCTGGTTTATTAGTTATAGGTTTAATTTCAAACCTGCTTGTGAAGCCAGTCAACAAAAAATATTTTATGAGCAAATCTGAGCTTGATAAAGAAAGAAAGGTCATGACATCATCAAATTCAAGATCTATAAAAACACAATCCAGCAATGTCGGATTACAAAAACTTATCTTACCTATTGCTTGGATGGTGGTGGGTATTCCATTGGTTCTTGCAATTTACAATACGCTTGATAAAGCTTTAGTCATTTTCTATTAACCTAAATAAATATGGACTACAGTAATTTAAAGGTTGCACTTTGCATTTCAAAGTTTAATTATGATCATGTTTCAGTTTTGGAGAATTCTGTTTCAGATGAACTCCTAAAGTGTGGTTTCAACCAGGATAATATAGATAAGTTTTATGTGCCTGGTGCCTTGGAATTACCGCTTATTTTATCAAGGTGCTGCAAATCAAAAAAATTTGATGCATTGATTGCAATTGGTGCAGTTATTAGAGGTGAAACATATCATTTTGAAGTTGTATCAGATCAATCTGCGATGGGGATTATGAATGTTCAATTGCAATATGATATTCCTATTATGAATGCAGTCTTAACCACGAATAACGATGACGAGACTATTTTAAGGACAGGCACAAAAGGTATTGAGGTGGTCAACGGCTTGATTGAAACACTAAATACCCTAAATTTAATTAGTTAATATTTACTTAATGAAAAAAATCAACAGCAGAAGGAAATCAAGGGAACTGGTAATGAAATCAATTTATCGGGGAATAATGAACACATTTGATTTCATTGATATTAAAAAAGATATTCTAGAGGATCCCGATTATTGCAGATGTGACGAGGAATTTTATAACTCATTAATTGATGGAATCAAAGAGAGCTACCAAGAAATTATTGAAGATTTAAATAATTTCATGGATAAAAAGAAAGAAGAACTGAATCCAATTGAGTTATCAATTCTAGTGGTTGCATATTATGAATTAAAAACAAGAGTTGATATACCTTTTAAGGTTTCAATTAATGAAGCATTAGAGATCACAAAGAGTTTTGGTGGTCAGGAAAGTTTTAAATTTGTTAATGGTTCACTTGATAAGGTGGCAAAAAAGTACAGAGCATTAGAAATTAACTGAACGTTTTAAATTCAAAACCCTCAGTCTCTTTCCATATTAAATAATTTCCTTGATTTTTTTTCCAATCACCTAAAACAAATCTTGTAAATGTTTTATATCGATGGATATTCTGGCGATGAGTATGCCCATGAATTAATATCTTAATTGGATGATTCCTCTCAATTGCTGAGTTTACTGTTTTTTCATTTACATCAATAATATTTTCTGGCTTGTTGAGGTTTAATTTTTTGCTTTGTTCCCTAAGATCAATAGCAATCTTTATTCTTTCATCTAATTTTTTAGCTAAAAAATTTTCTTGCCACTTTTTTGACCTCACTTCTTTACGAAAAGCTTGATAATCTTGGTCATCACTACAAAGAGTGTCACCATGCATAATTAAAACTTGGTGATGACCGAGAGTAATTTGGGTTTCATCATCAAGAATTGTTATTTGATTTTCTCTAAAAAAATTTTTGCCAATTAAAAAATCTCTATTGCCATGAATGAAATATATATTTTTTTGTTCGCCGAACTTCCTTAAAGCGCTAATTTCATTTGGGTACATCCCAGAATCATCACCGACCCAGTAATCGAAAAGATCACCCAAAATAAAGAGATTATTTGTTAAATCTAAACTGTGTTCAAGAAAATTTAGAAATACATTATTTATTGCATTATCAGCAAGATGCAAATCAGATATGAATACAGCACTATCAGATATATTAATTTTTGGAGCCTTCATCAATAATAATTGATTCTTTTGGTACGTCTTGATGACCCGATGGATGATTACCAGTAGGTACTTTCGCAATCTGGTCTACTACATCCATACCTTCAACTACTTTACCAAATACACAATACCCATAACCATCTTGTCCTGGATAATCTAGAAATGAATTATCAGCTACGTTGATAAAGAACTGTGACGTGGCTGAGTCAGGAATACTGGTTCGAGCCATAGCGATGGTATATTTTAAATTTTTCAAACCGTTGGCTGCTTCGTTTTTGATTGGATCATTTGTATCTTTTTGATTCATATCTTTGTCGAAGCCACCACCTTGGATCATAAATCCATCGATTACTCTATGAAAAATTGTTCCATTAAAGAAACCTGAATCAACATAAGATTCAAAGTTTTTTACAGTGATTGGTGCCTTATCTGCATAAGTTTCAATGACGATATCGCCTTTGGAAGTTTTAAATGTAATCATTATTATCCCTATTTAAATTATTTTTTAATTATTTGCTTGATGCTTATTTTTCTTATGGGCACATCTGCATGCCCTTTTTTTGAAGTAGTAGGTACTTTCGCAATCTGGTCTACTACATCCATACCTTCAACTACTTTACCAAATACACAATACCCATAACCATCTTGTCCTGGATAATCTAGAAATGAATTATCAGCTACGTTGATAAAGAACTGTGACGTGGCTGAGTCAGGAATACTGGTTCGAGCCATAGCGATGGTATATTTTAAATTTTTCAAACCGTTGGCTGCTTCGTTTTTGATTGGATCATTTGTATCTTTTTGATTCATATCTTTGTCGAAGCCACCACCTTGGATCATAAATCCATCGATTACTCTATGAAAAATTGTTCCATTAAAGAAACCTGAATCAACATAAGATTCAAAGTTTTTTACAGTGATTGGTGCCTTATCTGCATAAGTTTCAATGACGATATCGCCTTTGGAAGTTTTTATTAAAAATACTTGCTCAGCTTGAGCAAAAATTGAACATGTTGAAACAATACAAACTAATATAAATTTAATGAGTTGATTCACTGATAATTTTCCATTCATTATTCAATTTTCTCCATATTTGTTTTTTTTGGGATATCTGTTTTAATAGATCACTATTGTATGTTTGAGTAAACTCAACATACTTCACATAATCTTCTTCCTCAGGGTAATCAATAATCGTCAGATTATCAATGGCAATTTGAACATCATTGGTATTTTCAAAAACCATTTTCTTTTTTGAGGACCATATGTCAAAAGTTGTTGAGTTATATTTTGCATTGGTATCATAAAACGCTATATATGCTGAGTAATTTTGTAATGCCCAATTGTTGATCCACGATTCAAAATAACTCATGAAAGTATTGTGATTATCTATTTTATTTTCGGCGGTGAAGTATTGATCATAAGATAACTTAGATACAATAACTTTTGTATTTTTATCTTTAAGGATACTTTCTAAAATATTCAAATTTTCATTTGAAATAACAATACAACCATCGCTTGACTTTGGAGCTCGGCTATATGTATCTTTTGGTGTTCCATGAATCCAGATGCCATGACCTGTTTTGTTTAATAGCTTATCGTACACATTGGGGTAATCAATTGGAAAAGCACCGTCACCATAAAAATCACTTAAAGGCTGAGTTATTTTTTTTCCAAGTGTATACACTCCCAATGGTGTTTTTTTGTCTCCTTCAAAGTTTTTACCTGATCCATTTTTTCCAATGGAAGCGTATTCGTCAAAGATCTTTACTAAAGTATGGTTTTTGATTTCAAATAAATACAATCTAGACTTATTTGTATCAACATAAATTAAGTTATTTATGCTTTGAGGGAGGGTTACTCGAGGTGATTTAATGATATCAGTGGCATTATGCAAATGACTTTCGATTCTTTTTTTTGCTTCATCCTTTAAATCGTCAATTTTTTCTTTTGAAATGATACTTGATGATCCAAAATCTGAAATTCCATGGGCATAGGCCTGATATATATCTCCTCTAATAAGATGAGCCAATTTAAAGTTTGGTTTTTGTTTGATTATTTCATCTATTGTAATTAATGCATCACTCAGATCACCCTCAGATATTTCATATAAAGATTTGATTAAAAGATTTTCAATATTATCAGCTTGGTAATTATTACCATAAGCAACGGAGTAACTACATAAAAAAGTAGTTAGGAGTAGGTTTTTAAGAAATTTCATTGACTATTTTGTATTGATCGTCGATTGATTCAATTAAAAGTGTTTTTTTAGTGGTTGAATCAATATCACCAGATTGGTACATTTGCGTGAAAGAAACGCTATATAAATTTTTATTTTTTGAAATTTCTATATTTTCTAACTTTATATTAATGGAAGGTTTATTGATAACTCTCGGTTTTCTAAATTGCTTCCATTTTTCCAAATCCATCCCTTTATTATTTTTAAAATTATCTGAGTAATATCCAATATATTGATCAAAGTTTTGACTCATCCATGCATTTTTCCAGTTATCAATCATTGCAAAAATCTTTTCATTGATAATATCTTCTTTATTTTTAATTTCATTTAATGATTGTGTTTTTTGTTCAGTGTCTTTGGCAAGAACAATATTTTTATTAATGGGTTGAAAATTAAATAATTTTTTTATTAACGAAAGTTTTGTTTTTGCATTTTTATTAGATTTATCAATTTGAAGTGCTTGATTATAAGATTCACTTGCCATACGTGTATACAAATCGCCTAGGTTTATATGAGCTGTGGCATAGCTTGGATGAGTTTTAATTGATTTCTCTAATGCTGTTTTTGCTAAATCAAAATCACCATTCTGTGCATATAAGACTGCTAAATTATTATAAGGCTCAGGTAATGCAGGATGAGATTTTGTTAATGAAACAAATACATTAATGGCTTTATCAATTTCACCTAATTCTGATAGCAACACTCCGTTAATAAAAAGTAATTGTGGATTTTCTTTATCAGAATTAAGAAGCTGTTCAACAATTTCTTTTGCTTCTAAGTAATCTTTATCCTCTATGAGTTTATTTAATTTTGAAATGTCAGCAAAAGAATAATGTGAAAAAGCTATTACAGAAAAGAGAACTGCTATTAAAAAACGTTTTGACATACTATAATCCCAAAAAACATACTTTATTTTACCAAATAAGCTTGTCTCATACTATTTATGATTAAAATTTTTAACACCTTTACTAGTAAAAAAGAAAATTTCAAGCCAATCACCGAGAATCATGTGAAGATGTACGTATGCGGCATGACAGTTTATGATGATTGTCATGTGGGTCATGCTAGAGTGCTTATCGTTTTTGATTTAATTTACAGATGGTTTTTAAATTCTGGTTATGATGTTCAATATGTAAGAAATATTACTGATATTGATGACAAAATAATTAATAAATCGAATGATCAAGGCTGCAAATTTCATGAATTGACAGATAAATATATTGACTCAATGCATGAGGATTCGAAAGCTCTAAACGTAATTCCTCCAACATTTCAACCAAAAGCTACTGACGCAATCGCCTCTATGATAAAAATGATTAGTATCCTTGTTGACAAGGGCTTTGCATATGTTGGAAAAAATGGAGATGTTTTTTTTGAAATTGCAAAATTTAAAGATTATGGAAAATTGTCTAAAAAAAATGTTGATGATCTTGATGCTGGTTCAAGAGTAAAGATTGATGATAATAAAAAGAGCTTTGGTGATTTTGTTTTATGGAAGCTATCAAAAGAAAATGAACCATCCTGGGAATCACCTTGGGGCAAGGGAAGACCCGGATGGCACATTGAATGCTCAGCAATGAGTAGTGATATTCTTGGAGAAAGTTTTGATATACATGGCGGTGGCCAGGATTTAATTTTTCCTCATCATGAAAATGAAATTGCGCAATCAGAATCTTGTCACGATCATAAAATGGCTAATTACTGGATTCATAATGGTTTTGTTAATGTTGATGATGAAAAAATGTCTAAATCTTTGGGAAACTTTTTTACATTAAAAAATGTTTTAAAAAAATACAGTGGTGAGGTCATAAGATTTTTTGTTTACAAGTCTCATTATAGAAGTCCATTAAATTATTCAGACCAAAATCTTAATGACGCAAAAGTTGCAGTTGAAAAAATTTATATAGCACTTAGGCCATACAAATGTATTCAAGTTGATCTGGATTGGTCTAAAGCATCTTTAAGTAAAATTAAAGATGCTTTAGATGATGATTTTAATTCTCCAAAGGCTATTTCAATAATATTTGAGCTTATAAATCAGCTCAATAAAGGGGCTAATAATGATTTAGCAAATGAAATATATAGCGTGTTAAAAGCTCTTGGTTTGATGGCAATACCTCAAGAAGAGTTTTTCACTAAATCAAGCAAGATTGATCATGATCAGATTGAAGAATTAATTCAACAGAGGGCGCAGGCAAAATTGCAAAAGGATTACCAAAAAGCTGATGAATTAAGAACTCAAATTGATTCTCTAGGTGTCGTTTTAGAGGATACAGCAAATGGTACTGTTTGGAGAATCAAATGACAGTAAATTTAAAAGCTCCACAAAAGAAAAATATACTCAATGTACCTGGATTCAGATTTTTAACCTTTGGTGCAAAAATAAAATTAAAAAATATAAAAAATGACATTGTCATAGTGGAGCTCGGTAAAAAATCAAAAACGGCGGCTGTTTTTACCAAAAACAAATTTTGTGCAGCTCCTGTCTTACTTGCAAAAGATAATTTAAAGTCAAATGACCCTCAGCTATTCATTATTAATTCTGGAAATGCTAATGCTGGAACAGGTCAAAAAGGAATTGAAGACGCTAAGAAAATAAATACAGAGCTTGGCAAATATTTTTCATTGGATCCAAATTTAATTTTGCCATTCTCGACAGGCGTCATATTACAGAATCTTCCTGTTGAAAGAATTAAGGACTCTTTTAAGAGTAATTTAACAAAAATAAAATATGGATCAAATTGGATTGACGCTGCAAAGTCAATTATGACAACAGACACTGTCCCAAAAGCTGTAAGTAAAAAATTTAATCTTGGAAAAAATGAGATTACATGCACAGGAATTGCGAAAGGGTCAGGAATGATTCATCCAAACATGGCTACGATGCTTGGGTTTATTTTTCTTGATGCGAAAATTTCCAAAACATTGCTTAAAGATTTGGTTATGTATGTGGCTGACAGATCATTTAATTTGATCAGTGTGGATGGCGATACATCAACAAATGATTCATTTGTTATATCAACATCGAATGATGCTGATAATCCAGTAATAACCAAAAAAGATAAGATGTATATTAAGTTAAGAAGTAATGTACTTGAGATTGCAAAAGATTTAGCAGAAAAAATAGTTCGAGATGGCGAGGGAGCCACAAAGTTTGTTGAGATAGAAGTAAAAAATGCAAAAAATTTGAGTGAGTCGAAGATTATTGGTAAGGCGATTGCAAACTCTCCACTTGTAAAGACTGCTTTTTTTGCTTCAGATCCAAACTTAGGCAGAATTTTGTCAGCCATTGGCAATGCACAACTAACCGATCTTGATGTTTCTATTATTGACCTATATCTTAATAAGAACATTGTGGTTAAAAATGGGATGCTGTCAAAAAGATACTCTGAAAAGAAAGCCATCGATGCGATGAAATCCCAAGAATTTAAGTTAAGTATTGATCTGAAAAGGGGAAAAGAGGTGGCGACAATCCTTACAACAGATCTATCTTATGAATATGTAAAAATTAATGCAGAGTATAGAACCTAAAATAACTAAAGTTGTTGCAGGAATTTTAATAAATAGTAAAAACGAAGTTCTTATTTCTCAAAGATTGACCTCTCAACCTTGGCCTGGTTATTGGGAGTTTCCTGGCGGTAAAGTAGAAGGAAATGAATCACTAGATCAATGTTTATCAAGGGAGTTATTTGAAGAAATAAACATTAATCCTCTCTCATATTCCGAGTGGATCACAAGAGAATTTTTTCAAGATAATCGAGTAATAAAGATTACTTTCTTTAAAATCACTCGATGGACTGGTGAAATTCAAAAAAAAGAAGTGAATGATTACAGGTGGATTAATGTTGAAAATATTTATTCATGGCCAAAAAAAATACTTCCAAAAAATATATATATTCTTAAAGCGCTTGCATTACCCCCATATTATTTAATAACAAATTTTTTTGAAGATGAAAAATCTATAAAAAAAACAATTAATTCAAAAGATATTTGGATTCAATTTAGAGAACCATTGCTATCAATTGATAAACTTCATTATTTTTATGAGTTTTTAAAACAAAAGTGTGCTTCAAAAATTTTAATTAATTCTAGACATAAAGATTTAATCAACAATAATGGAATTCACTATACATCAACAGATTTAAACAAGGTCAAAAAGCTCGACAAGAACATTATTAATGGAGCATCAGTCCATAGTCTTAATGAGCTCAAACTTGCTAATAAACTTGGTTTTGATTTTGTTGTTTTGTCTCAGATTAAAAAAACACTCAGCCATCCTGAAAGAGAGGGAATGGGGTGGAACAAGTTTAAGGAGCTTGCTAATTATTCAGATGTTCCTGTGTATGCGCTTGGAGGTTTGAATTTGTCAGATTTGGCAGATGCTCAAAAAAACGGGGCTGTGGGAATCTCATCACAAAGAGAAGGATGGAAGTTATTGAACTAAGAAATCAATATCTTTTTTAATTACTTCACCACTGTTGTTTTTAAAGCTAAAAGTAAGAGTAATATTTTTTAAATCATCAAGATTTTCTGTAAGATCATAGATCATAAGATGATCACCACTTTTCTTTAATTCAAGTGGCTTTTTATTAGTAATAATTGGAGACTCAATTTTTCTCATTTTCATGACATCGCCCTCCATTAACATAGTATGAATTTCAATTCTTTTGCTGATGTTTGAAGATATATTAATTATTTCAAGTTCTTCATCAGAGCTAATTGTTACAAATCCAGCGGTAACCTTTTTACCAAAATTATTTTTTATAATTGGGTTTTTGAAAGCAATATCAGCTAATAAATAATTTGAAAATAATAGGAGAGTTATTGTGATCAGTTTTTTCATTTTTTACCTCTATAAGCTATGAAGTGATACTGAGAATTTAATCATTCGTTTTGTTTTTTTGTCATCAACCGGGTGCGTAAAGTTTATATTTATAGCATATTTATTTGCCGAAATTGATGGTTCATATATCGAGTTACTTTTTAGATTAATGGTCAGTAAATCAAATTTTACTAATGGATCTAATTTTAATTGAGCAACCATATTGTTTGCAGTTAGGGATTCTTTTACGGAATGTTTTCTTAAAATTTTTAAAATGAACGAAAGGGATTCATTGATAATAAATAAATCTTTAAATAAATCCTTAAAGAATAAATTACGAGTTTTGGTATTTTGCAGTTCAGTCCATATTTTATATTTAGAAAAATCTATATCATTTATTCCTTGTGGAGATTCTGATCTAACCCTTAATTCTTGAATCATTTTATTATTATTTAATGCAAAGGGAGAAAAAGAATTAATCTTCTCAAGGCTTTTTTTAAGCTTTGATGCATCATCTATATGGCTTTTATATTTTGTTATGATTCTTTGAAGATCATTTATTAATTCAACCTTGATGTCTGCTCGAGCGGCATTTGCATTAAGTTTAAATAAGAGTTGAAAAAGAATATTTGTTATATGATCAGAATGTTTTTGTTTAATAAAAAAATGGAACTGATTAAACAAATATTCAATTTTTAGATATTTTCTATATTTTTCATTTATTGGAAATTCAACATTAATCATAAAATTTTTTTAAGTTTAATAAGTTGTTCTTCAAGATCACCCGCCGAGTCAAATATGAAATCAGGTTGTATTAACTCATAGTTGTTCTCTTGGTAAGCAATAATTTTTTTTATTATATTTTTTTCTAAACTGTCTCTTGATTCTACTCTTTTTATTTGATCATTAATATTACAAATAACTTTTATTTTTAGGTCAAACTTTATTTTTTTTGACAACAACTTAATTAGTGGAGAAATCACAACATAAGAATCTTTTTTTTCAATGATTTTTTGAAGCTCAGAAAATATTAGTGGATGTAAGATATTTTCAATTTTTTCTCTAAATACATTGTCATTGAACAAATTATTTTTTAATTTTTTTTTATTAATTTGACCATCAGTTTCGAAATACTCGTTACTAAGATTTTTTTTTAATTGAATATATCCAGGGTTTCCTGGCTCGATTAAATTTCGATTAATTTCATCTAACTCTAACAACGGAAGGCGGCTGAAAATTTCTTTTGAAAAAGTAGTTTTTCCAGAACCAATAGAGCCATAGATTAAAATTTTTCTCCCTAGCATATTTTTTGGCTCGATGATCTAGAAATCCCTCTTAATAGATGAAGAGATGAAAGTCATCATCTGGTCTTTATATGTATTATCTTTAAAATAAGAAATTTCAAGTTCGAGATCAGCTAACTTTGCTTTAATAATTTTTTTGACGGAATCAATGGAATTTGTTTTATCAATAATCGATATGATTCTTGTTAATTGACTTAAATCCCCATGATTAATCGCATTTTTTATTATTTCACGATCATTGATATTTGCTTTTTCAGCAGCAAATATAAGTGGGAGAGTCATTTTCCCGTCTTTTAGGTCATCACCTAAATTTTTACCAATTCTCGCAGCATCGCCTGAATAATCAAGCACATCATCAATTAATTGATATATTTCACCGAAGATTTTGCCAATTAAGGATAGTGATTTTTTCTGATCCAAGGTGCAATTGTTTGCTATGCAGGCTAATTTTCCACATGCTTCAAATAGAACCCCTGTTTTTGCTTTAATAACTTTAAAATAATCATCCTGGGAAATATCAAAATTATTTTTATTAATAAGTTGAAGAACTTCGCCTTCAGCAATTTTATTTGTGGTGTAGGCAAGAATATCCATTATCTCAATATTATCTAATTCAACCATCATCTGAAAGGATCTTGAATATATAAAATCTCCAACAAGTATGCTTGCTGAATTCCCAAATTGTATATTTGCAGTAGGGGAGCTTCTTCTGGTATCCGAGTCATCCACAACATCATCATGAAGTAGGGTGGCTGTATGAATAAATTCAACAATGGCTGCTAATTGGTAATGAATATCTTTTACATCACCTGCGAGACCGGCTAAATTTATCAAACATTGAGGCCTCATTTTCTTACCACCGCCGTCAATAATATGTTTACCTACTTGATTTATTAGTGGAACCTCTGAATCTAATGAAGACCTGATGACATCATTTACTTTTTCTAGATGATCTTGTTGATCGCTATTTAATGTTACTTTTTGTTGGGATATGGTTTTCACTTTAATTTGTTTGCAACTTAAAATTATTTAGCCGTCTTATTAAGACAATTATTATACTATGTTGAATATGATTATTTTGTTGATTAAATTCAAGTTTTTTCATATAATGTCCGGTCTTTAGACACAAACAAATGTTTAGATAATAGGAATTATAATGCAAGCTGTAATCAAAACTGGTGGAAAACAGTATAAAGTATCCGAGGGAGATATCCTCAAAGTAGAAAAACTCACTGCTAAAGAAGGCGAAAGTTTAAAATTAGAAAACGTCCTAGCTCTTGTCGACGGTGATAAAACTACAATTGGTGCTCCAACAGTTAAGGGTGCAAATGTTGATGTATCAGTCGTTTCCCACGGAAAACATGACAAAGTTATGATTTTTAAAATGAAAAGACGTAAGCATTACAGAAAAACGCAGGGACATAGACAAAACTTTACTGAGCTTAAAGTAACTAAAATTAACGCAAAATAATATTTAGGAAAATAATATGGCACATAAGAAAGCGGGCGGAAGCTCAAGAAACGGAAGAGACTCAAACGCTAAACGTTTAGGACTTAAAGTATTTGGCGACCAGTTTGTCAAAGCTGGAGGGATAATCTTGAGACAGCGCGGTACTAAGATGCATCCGGGCGAAAACGTTGGTATGGGCAAAGATCATACCTTATTTGCAAAAGCGGATGGTAAGGTAAGTTTTAGTGTTAAAGGTCATTTAAAAAGAAAACTAGTAAATATTGTTACTAATTGATCTGAATAAAATCTTTGATTCGAGCCCTATCATTTGATAGGGCTTTTTTATTTGGTGTAGCCAATGAAATTTATAGATGAAGTTTTAATAAAAGTATTTGCTGGCGATGGAGGCAATGGCATTGCTTCGTTCAGAAGAGAAAAGTTTGAACCTATGGGAGGTCCTAGCGGAGGAGATGGTGGTAGAGGAGGATCTGTTTTTTTCCAAGCTGATGAAAATTTAAATACTCTTATTGATTTCAGATTTAAGAAGGAACATCGTGCTCAAAGAGGTGAAAATGGAAGGAGTTCTGATCAATATGGGGCGGCAGGAGAGGATCTTGTTCTTAAAGTTCCTGTCGGAACAGTTATTAAAGATAGTTTTTCAGAAAACATTTTTGGTGATTTGACACAACATGGTCAGAAAATTTTAGTTGCCAAGGGCGGTAAAGGCGGACTAGGGAATATACATTTTAAATCAAGTATTAATAGAGCTCCAAGGCAATTTACGCACGGTGAACCAGGCGAGGAATTTGAATTATTTTTAGAATTAAAACTTATTGCGGACATTGGTCTGGTAGGTTTGCCAAATGCAGGTAAATCTTCCTTTATAAGAAAAGTATCGGCAGCAACGCCAAAAGTTGCAGATTATCCATTTACAACATTGCAACCAAATTTGGGCGTTGTTAAATTTGATATTGATAAAAGTTTTGTGATTGCAGATGTTCCTGGATTAATTGAGGGTGCTTCTGATGGGGTAGGTTTAGGGGATAAATTTTTAAAACATTTAACTCGTACCAGATTACTACTTCACTTAATTGATGGACTATCTAATATAAGTGGTTCAGATCCAATTGATGATGCACAAACGATCATTGGCGAGCTAAAAAAATATGAGGAAACATTGTTCAATAAACCTCGATGGATCGTGTTGAATAAAATCGATCTTAACTATGATGCAGATGCGTTGAAGAAACAAATTAAAGATAAAATAGGATGGGATGATAAAATTTTTGTTATTTCATCTCTTACCGGACAAGGTTGTAAGGAATTGATAAAAGAAATTGCATACTTTTTAGAAAATGAAGATCAATAAAATAAAAAAAATAGTCATAAAAATTGGCTCTAGTTCAATTTCATCGATCCAGAATGGCCTCAATCAGTCAAATATTAATATTTTAGTCAATGAAATCAATTGGTTAAAACAACATGGTGTTAAGGTTATCCTTGTCTCAAGTGGTGCAATTTCTATGGGTTTGCATGTCAGTGGAAAACAAAGAAGGCCAGCAAAATTGGCTCAGCTTCAATCTTTAGCAGCTATTGGGCAAATTGAATTGATGCAGGCGTATAAAAAGTTATTTCATAAAAAAAATAAAAATATTCAAATTGGCCAGGTGCTCTTAACCAATGATGATTTAGTTTCAAGAGAACGTTATTTAAATGCAAAAAATGCATTAGATGAGTTATTAAATAGTGGCGCGGTTCCAATTGTTAATGAAAATGACACTGTTGCATATGATGAAATTCAATTTGGTGATAACGACATTCTTGCTTCAAGAGTCGCCAACCTTATTCAAGCAGACTTATTGGTGATATTCACTGACCAAAATGGACTCTATGATAAAGACCCATCAAAACATACTGATGCAAAACTTATCGAGAAGATTCAGTCAGACGATCCGTTTTTAGAAGACATTTCTCAAAATACATCTTCAAGTTCAGGAATTGGTTCTGGAGGAATTAGATCAAAAATCCTTGCTTCTAAAACTGCAGCTCGTGGGGGAACATCCACGATCATAGGAAAAGGCATGTTAAAGAATTTCTTCAAGGATTTATTTGACAATAACCTTCAGATGACAATTATCTCCCCGAATCGAAAAAAGATTAATGCTAAACAGACTTGGATGATTGACAATAGCAAACCTAAAGGGCAATTATTTCTTGATGATGGAGCAATTAAGGCTTTGATAGAGAATAAAAAAAGCTTATTACCAGTTGGGGTAAAAAGTTTTTCGGGAAATTTCCAGAGAGGCGATCTGATATCATGCATGAATCAAGATGGAGTTGAGGTTGCTAGAGGTTTATCAAATTTTTCGAGTGTAGATGTTGAGAGAATCATGGGACAAAAGACAGATTGCATAAATCAACCACTTGAAAATATATTTGAGGAAAATTTAATTCACCGTAACAATTTGGTTATTATTTAGTATTGGAAAAATTATGAAACAAAAAAAAATTGCAATCATCATGGGGTCGAATAGTGACTGGCCAGTAATGAAACATGCTGCTGATATTCTTGATCAATTCAATATCCCATATGAAGCAAAAGTTGTTTCAGCTCATCGAACCCCTGATCTAATGTTTGATTTTGCAGAATCATCAAATGATAATGGCATTGGTTTAATTATAGCTGGTGCTGGTGGCGCTGCTCATTTGCCAGGAATGGTTGCCTCGAAATCAAGAGTGCCAGTATTGGGTGTCCCTATTCCAACGAAATATCTAAATGGGCAAGACTCTCTATATTCAATCGTTCAAATGCCCAAGGGAATCCCTGTGGCTACTTTTGCGATTGGTGAGGCTGGAGCAACAAATGCTGCATTATTTGCCGTTTCGATTTTTGCACAAGAGGATAATGCTTTATTAGAAAAGTTGAAAAAATTTAGAATTGATCAAGAAGAAAAAGTTAAAGCTATGAAGCTAGATCAGGGAGTCTGATTTGATAATTGCTCCAAAAAAAATGTTAGCCATGCTTGGTGGCGGTCAATTAGGTAGATATTTTGTGATGTCAGCTCATAAGATGGGTTACAAAGTTACAGTTTTGGATCCAGACCCTCAAAGCCCTGCTGGAAGAATTGCCGATGTTCATTTATGTAGTGCCTACGATGATAAAAATGCACTTGATGAGATTATATCCACATGCGAGGCAGCAACTACTGAATTTGAAAATATCCCTGCAGATTCATTAAATTATTTAAAACAAAAAATTCAGGTCTATCCTGATGGTGAGTCAGTAAGGGTGGTACAAAACAGAATTAGAGAAAAAACATTCTTAAGAGAAAATGCTATTCCTGTTGGAAAATTTCACATCATTAATGAGGAACAGGATATTACAAATATTCCAGAAGATTTATTTCCAGGAATTTTAAAAATCGCTGAGTTTGGTTATGATGGAAAAGGGCAAAAGCCTATCGATTGTAAGACATCTTTAACAAAAGCTTTTGATGAATTTCAAAAAAAACCTTGCATACTTGAAAAGCGAGTCAGTCTGGATAAGGAAGTATCTGTCGTGTTAGCAAGATCCGCAGATGGGCTGATTAAATGCCACCCAGTAGCTGAGAATGTGCATGTTAATGGCATTCTTGATAGTACTCTTGCTCCTGCAAATATTGATCAACTTACTGAAAAAAATGTTAACGATTTAGCAAAAATGGTGGCATTAAAGTTAAATTACGTTGGGGTCATGGCTGTTGAATTTTTTATTTCTGGAAGAGAGATATTTGTAAATGAGATAGCTCCAAGACCACACAACTCTGGGCACTATACTATTGATGCTTGTTATTCTTCCCAGTTTGATCAACAAGTACGGACCCTTACTGAAATGCCTATTGGAAACCCGATGAATCATTCAAATGCATTTATGATTAATCTGTTAGGTGATTCATGGGAATTGCCAAGTCCTCATGAGCCTGAATGGACTAAAATAATGGACGAAAATAATTTCAACCTTCACTTGTATGGCAAAGAAGAGCCAAGGGTCGGAAGAAAAATGGGACATGTTACTTTTCTAAGTAATGAAACCATCAATCAAGATGAAATTGACAGACTTCAAAAAATAAAGAAAAGTCTATAAAAAAAGGCGCCATAGGCGCCTTTTTTTTAAATTGATTATCTTTAAAGAGCTTTAATTGCTGAATTCAGTCTGCTTTTATGACGTGCAGCTTTATTTTTGTGCACAATTTTTTTGTCAGCAATGCGATCAATAATAGCCACGTTAGCATCAAAAGTCTCTTTAGCAACTTTTTTATCGCCTAAGGAAATCGCCTTAATTACTTTTTTGATTGCTGTTCGGAAGGCTGATTTTAAACTCGCATTATGAGCGCGTTGCTTATCATTTTGCCTTGCTCTTTTTCGTGCTTGTGCAGTATTTGCCATATATAATTACTCAAAATTTATAAGATTGGGTATTCTAGCGAAAACATTGTTTTTTTTCAAGTTTTAAATCATTTAAATACCGTCATCTGCGATAATAATAAATCAGATGAAAACAAAAATCGTAAACAATTTAATAAGTTTCAGCAGCTTAACAATTATCTCCAGAATCTTAGGTTTTGTCAGAGATATGATAATCGCACGAGCATTTGGTGTCAGCATAGCAACTGATGCCTTTTTTGTAGCTTTCAAACTACCTAACATGTTACGTCGAATCACTGCTGAAGGTGCTTTTACTCAAGCATTTATCCCAACTCTTTCAGATTATAAAAATAAGTCCAAAAAAGAATTCAATGCATTTTTAAACAAGGTAGTTACTTTGTTAAGTGCTATTTTATTGTTAATTACTCTCATAGGAGTCTTCGCATCACCATGGTTGATATATATAAGTGCTCCAGGATTTGAGTATGGCTCTTACCAATTTAACTTAGCATCTGACCTTTTAAAAATTACCTTTCCATACATTTTCCTTATATCGATTGTAGCTATGTTTGGAGGAGTATTAAATACATTTGGAAAATTTGCCGCTCCAGCATTTTCGCCAGTATTCCTCAATCTAAGTTTTATTCTTGCGGCATTATTTTTTCACGACTATTTTGATGAGCCGGTTACTGTTCTTGCGTGGGCTGTATTCTTTGGAGGAGTGATTCAATTACTATTTCAATATCCATTTATCTTAAAAATAGGCTGGTCTCCTAGATTAGATCTTGATTTGAGAGATGATGGTGTTTGGAAGGTTCTCAAATTGATGGGGCCAGCTATTATTGGTGTTTCCATTACCCAGATTTCATTATTAATTAATACTATTTTTGCCTCATTTCTTCAGCAGGGGAGTGTGTCTTGGTTATACTTTGCAGATCGATTGATGGAGTTCCCTGCAGGTGTTTTGGGGGTTGCATTAAGCACTGTATTTTTACCAGCATTATCCTTATCATTCTCCAATAAAAAATATGAAGAATTTAACAAGCTCATGAACTGGAGCATCAGGATAGGACTTCTTGTGTCAATACCAGCAGCAATTGGTATTGCAGTGTTATCAATACCTTTAATTACAACATTATTTTATTATGGAAAATTTAGTGAACTTGATTTAGTCATGACACACAAGGCCTTGTTCGCATATAGTTTTGGATTAATCGGATTAATTATGATCAAAGTATTTGCTCCAGTCTTTTATTCTCAAAAAAATATAAAAACACCAGTCAGAATCGCTGTTATCACACTGTTTGTTACACAAGCAATGAATTTAATCTTAATTCCTTATTTTCAGCATGTCGGACTTGCGGTTGCTATTAGTGTCGGTGCAACATTTAACGCAGCCATGTTGTTTTTATCAATAAAGAAAATGAATGACTTTAAAATTGAACCCACAACATTCATCTTTTTAATTAAGGTTATTTTGTCTGCATTAGCGATGGGAATAATTTTATACTTCATCAATCCTGATTTTCAGTACTGGGTGAGTATAAGTTTTCTTTATAGGATGATTTTATTGCTTGCATTAGTTGCACTAGGTGCTCTAGTTTTTGTGAGCTTACTTTTCTTACAAGGCATTAAATTAAATAACTTAAGTAAAAATAAAGTATGAGAATCTACCGTCATTTTGAACAAGCCAGTAGTCCATGCATAGCCACTATTGGAAATTATGATGGCATTCATTTGGGCCATCAATCACTAATAAATCATGTTATCTCTGAATCAAGGGCAAAAAATTTAGAGTCAGCAGTTATTACATTTGAACCACATCCTAAAGAATTCTTTCAACCTAAGGCTGCACCAAAAAGAGTGATTAGTCTAAGAGAAAAGTTAGAATTCTTTCACTCACACAAACTTGATAGAGCTTATGTGATCAGATTTGATAAGAAGTTTTCCAGCCTTGAAGGAAATGATTTTATTGAGATTTTACAAAACAAATTGTTGGTAGAGGGCTTGATTGTTGGCGATGATTTTCGTTTTGGTAAGAAAAGACAATTTGGAATAAATGAGCTTAAACAATTTGGCATCCAAGTCACTCAGCCAGGAACAATTTTTCTTAATGATGAGAGAATTTCCAGCTCTAGGGTTCGAGACGCACTGCAAGATGCTGATTTTCATCAGGTTGAATCTTTATTAGGCAGGCCTTATGTTATCGCTGGAAGAGTGATTCACGGAGAAAAAAAAGCCAGACTTTTAGGATATCCAACAGCAAATGTCCATATGTTTCACAAAAGCCCACCATTGACGGGAGTGTTTGCTGTAAAATTAGATTCTTTTTTTGGGGTTGCTAATTTAGGTTTAAAACCAACCTTTGGCGGTGTAAAAAATTTAGTTTTAGAAGTTCATCTATTTGACTTTGATAAGAATATCTATGGAAAACATGTGCATGTCACTTTCTTTAAAAAAATTCGTGATGAAAAGAAATTTTCCACTACAAATGAATTGTCTTCCCAAATAGCTTCTGATGTTAATGACGTAAAACAATTTTTCAAATTATGAGTGATGACAATAAAAAATATAGCTTAAATCTACCGGATACAGAATTTCCTATGAGGGGTAATTTGGCTCAGCGTGAGCCAGGTTGGGTATCTTCATGGGCGGAAAAAAAATACTATCAACAAATTAGGGATGTAAAAAAAGGGAAACCTAAATTTATCCTCCATGATGGTCCACCATACGCCAATGGGAATATTCATATTGGTCATGCGGTTAATAAAGTATTAAAGGATATTATTATTAAATCTAAAGGATTGTTAGATTATGATGCTCCCTATATCCCTGGCTGGGATTGTCATGGCCTTCCAATTGAGTTAGCTATTGAAAAAGAGCATGGTAAGAACCTTGATTCAAAAAAGTTTCGGCAATTGTGCAGGGATTATGCAAACCTGCAAGTGGCTAATCAAAAAAATGATTTTGTTAGGTTAGGCGTATTGGGGGACTGGGATAACCCATACCTAACATTAAATAAAAAAACAGAAGCGGATATTGTTCGCTCACTTGGAAAAATCTATCAGAATAATATGCTGTATCAAGGTAACAAGCCTGTGCATTGGTGTCTTGATTGCGGATCCGCACTTGCTGAAGCTGAGGTTGATTATGAAAATAAAACCTCAATATCAATTGATGTGGCGTTTAAAGGGGTTGATCAAACAGGCTTGCATCAATTATTTAATTCATCAAAGCTTGAAAAAGACATTTACGCTGTGATATGGACAACCACACCTTGGACACTACCGGCCAATGAGGCTATTTCAGTTAATCCAAAACTAAAGTATGTTCTTGTTGAGCTAGAAGAAAAATTGTTAGTTATTGCAGATGAGCTTGTTGATAAATTTACTGCAAGAACCGGTCAAACAGTTAATAAAATAAATTCAACCCTAGGCCAGGAGCTAGAAAACTTCTTATTCAATCATCCTTTCTATGAAGAAAAGCATGTCCCAATTATATTGGGAGATCATGTGACAACTGAAGATGGAACGGGATTAGTGCATACTGCTCCAGCGCATGGCTTAGATGATTATGTTGTTGGCATGAAATATAACCTGCCTGTAGAAAATCCAGTCAATGAGGAGGGAAGCTTTAAGAGTAATGTGGAGTTCTTTGCAGGACAAAATATATGGAAAGCTAATTCTGAAATTATCGATCTGTTAATAAAGAATGATGCACTTATTTTTAAAAAATCGTTTGAACATAGTTACCCACATTGTTGGCGTCATAAAACCCCAATTATATTTAGAGCCACACAACAGTGGTTTATCGGCATGAATCTCTCACTTGGTCAAAAGAATTTAAGAGATATTGCCAAAGAGCAGGTTGAGCAAACAGAATTTATTCCATCATGGGGAAAAGCACGACTTGAGGGAATGATGAAAAATAGACCGGATTGGTGTATCTCACGGCAAAGAAATTGGGGAGTACCCATCACTATTTTTACCCACTTAGAAACAGATGAGCCGCATCCTAAGACTGACGAGTTTTTTGAAAAAATTGCTCTGTTGATTGAAGAGCATGGTATTGATGCGTGGTTTGATTTGGATATCAATGAATGGCTTGGAGATGATGCAAAATATTATAAAAAGGTGACGGACACCTTAGATGTATGGTTCGACTCTGGGACTACTCATGAATCAGTGTTAAAAACTAATGATAATTTAAATTACCCTGCCGATCTCTATTTAGAAGGGTCAGATCAGCATCGAGGCTGGTTTCAATCCAGCTTACTAACTGCCTCCGCTATCTCTGGGCAGGCCCCGTATAAAGCTTTGCTAACTCATGGTTTTGTGGTGGATGGTCAAGGGAAAAAAATGAGTAAGTCTAAAGGGAATGTGATTGCCCCACAAAAAATAATGGACCAGTATGGTGCCGATATTCTGAGGTTTTGGGTGGCAATGACTGATTTTTCAGGAGAATTAAATATTTCTGACGAGATCATTAAAAGGTCCGCCGATGGTTATCGAAGGCTTAGAAATACACTAAGATTTTTATGTGCCAATATATCTGATTTTGATGAATCTTCTATGATGTTAGAAGAATCCAATTTGTTATTGTTGGACAAATACGCGCTTCTTAAAACTGATGCACTCCAAAAAGAAATAGCTCATCTTTATGAAAGCTATGACTTTCACCATCTAACAAAAAAATTAGTCAGTTTTTGTTCTGAGGACATGGGAGGATTTTATTTAGATATCATTAAAGATCGACTGTACACCATGCCAGAGAAATCTCTGGAAAGACGTTCAGCACAAACTGCTTTGTATCACATAACTCACGCCTTAACACGAATGATTGCACCTATCTTAAGCTTTACTGCTGAGGAGTTATGGCAGACGATAACTGATGATCAAAATATTTTTAAGGAATCATGGTACGAATTTACGCCTTCCTCTTTAAATCAAGAAGAACTGCAATTTTTGCGAGAGATTGAAGATATCAGGCCAATAGTGAATAAGAGTATTGAGGCTGAAAGAGAGAAGGGATTAGTAGGTTCTGCTCTGGAGTGTAATATTCAGCTGTCATGTAAGCCAGAAACTTTTCAAATTTTAAAACCTTATGAATCAGAGCTCCATTACATCTTTATCGTATCAAGCGTGAGTTTGGTTGAAGAGCAACAAGGACTCTCTGTCAGTGTTAAAAAAATTAATCATGACAAATGTGACAGATGCTGGCATTTCGAATCTTCTGTAGGCACTCACCAAGAACATCCCTCCATCTGCGAACGTTGTATTACAAATCTCTTTGGAGATGGAGAAAAAAGAAAGTATGCGTAAGCTTCTTATAGGCTTATGCATCATACTTATTGATCAGCTCTCTAAGATTTGGGTTGAAAAAAATATCCCCTTCACGGAATATTTGGAAATAAATCATTTTTTTAAGATTGTTCATTTTCAAAATACAGGTGCTGCATTTAGCTTTTTAGATAGCGCATCTGGCTGGCAAAACAATTTTTTTATTCTCTTAACCCTAGCTATCTTAACTTACTTAATTTATTTATATAGACAAAATATATCCAGTCCATATGGGTCGATATCAATCATGTTAATTATTAGTGGTGCTATTGGAAATTTAATTGATAGATTTTCAAACGGGCATGTGACGGACTTTATCTATCTGCATATCAATGAATATTATTGGCCAGCATTTAATGTGGCAGATTCAGCAATTACGATTGGAGCAATCATATATCTTTTAGGCTTGCTAAAAGGAAAAATTAAATGACATTTAATAAACTGTTTGAGGAAAAAATTAAAAAAGCTCAATCGAATAATAAGCCAATAGGAAAAGAGTCACGCACACGCTTACCTAGCGGGCAAACATTGACAGAAAAATTTCCGGTTCTAGACTTGGGCATTACACCTGAGGTTAGCTTAAATGATTGGACTTTAAAAATTTTTGGTGAAGTTACACATGAGCTCGAATTTAATTATGAGAGCCTAAAGAGCGAATTCGATATTGTTGAAGATGTATCTGATTTTCATTGTGTGACCCATTGGTCTAAGTTTGATCTGAAGTGGAAGGGCTTTAGACCTAGAGACCTCTTAAAATTGGCTGATCCTCTTGAACATGCAAAATTTATTACCTTTCATTCCTATGACGATTACACTACCAATCTTCCATTGGATGCGATCTTAGATGAAGATGTGTTGCTGGCGTTTGAATTTGACGACCAGCCTTTAACAAAAGAACACGGCGGACCTGTCAGGATTGTTGTGCCAAAACGATATGCATGGAAGAGTGCGAAATGGATCAAATCGATTGAGTTGCACAATGAAGATCGTCCAGGCTTTTGGGAAGAAAGGGGTTACCACAACGACGCTGATCCATGGCTTGAACAGAGGTATTCCAAATAAATAGGAATATTTCCTGTTCCATTTTCTGATGCGATTATTTATAATCATGCTGCAATCTTTTTTGAATATTTCATGAAATTAATATCCTTTTTATTTCTAATTTCCTCCCTTTTTTTGAGTCTTGCCATCATGGCAGATGAGGGTTTATCGCTACGAGAGATCTATGTCATCACCGATGTTGTTACCCCGGGTGAAATAACCTCGGGTGAGAGCATCAGTTCATCGAAACTTAATCAGCAATTCAAGCAGGACACTTCGTCACTTTTAGAGTATTTTACGGGGATTGATAATGCCGCAAACGGATCAGTGTCCTCGATTCCATATATGCAGGGACTGAATGATGACAGAATAAGGATCAGTGTGGATGGCGTGGATCTCAATTCTGCATGTACGTCCCATACAGACACCGATCTATCCTTTATTGATATCAATGATGTTGATTTTATTAAAGTATTTGCGGGAATCACACCAGTGAGTATGGGGGGTGACAGCATTGCTGGCAGTATAAAAATAAAGACAAAGAAACCTACCTTTAGCCAAGACGACCAATTAATTTATTCGACCAACATTAAAAGTTTTTACAAAAGTAATAATGACGAACAAGGGATTCATTTCAAATCTTCTGTTGCTTCTGGTAACGCATATTTTAAATATTCTGGGAGTTATTCTCAGTCAAATAATTATTCCAGTGCAGATGATTTTAAGGCGGCCAATTACGGTGGAACATCGGATAAAGGCGGAATTCGAGATGATGAAATCGCTTCCAGCGGATATCGAATGGAGAATCATCAATTGAGTTATGGCTACCAGTTAGATAATCATCTACTTGAAATTAAATTTGACTATCAATCTATCCCATACCAAGGTTTTATGAATCAGCGGATGGATGTGGTGGGCCAACACACCCATAAGATTCAACTTAACGACACAATTTCTTATGAATGGGGAAAGCTAGAGCTTCAGGCCTATCACCACCAAGTAGAAACTAAAATGAATTTTGGAAAAAATAAAAACTTCAATTATTCTGGAACACCTGGAATGTCCATGACGCATCACGGCTTCACCACTGGGTTTAATGCGGTATCGGATATTTACCTGAATGACAAAAGTACGCTTCGATCCGGATTAGAAACGCAGTTTTATGAGGTAGATGATATCTGGGATCCCACCGGAGGCATGATGTCACCAAACGTTATGAAAAATATTAACGACGGTAAGCGAGATAGGTATAGTATCTTTACAGAGTTAGACCACCAATGGTCCAAAGAGTGGTTTACCCAGTCTGGGATCAGACTCACCCAGGTCGAGATGGATACCAACGATGTGCAAGGCTATAACAACATGGGTTATGCTGCAGATGCAAATAGCTTCAATGCGCTCAATCATAAAAAAGATGATACTCATCTTGATTTATCCTTATCAGCTGCCTATTCTCCTAATCTGAATCAGACCCACGAGTTTGGCTACTCCATGAAGAATAGATCACCAACCTTGCAAGAAAGGTATTTGTGGTCTAACAATGCCATGGCAGCTTCTATGGCGAACTGGTTTGGGGATGGAAATGGATACGTGGGCGATGTGAATTTGGATAAAGAAACAGCACATACCTTTGCCTACGCCGCCGTATTCCATGATGCTGATAAGCAATTATGGAATGTTCATTTCAAGCCTTACTTAACTTATATTGATGACTATATTGATGCTGTGTCCTATACTTCCAGGGCGGACGGATTTCGAACACTGACCCTTGGTAATCAAAATGCTCGCCTATGGGGGTTTGATGTGAAGTCCTCCCAATATTTAGGCAATATTGCTAGGCTTGGGGATTTTTATTTTGATTCCAAACTCAGTCATGTCAAAGGGGTTAATACCGATGCGAATGATGACCTGTATCATGTGATGCCAACCAATTTAAAATTGATCTTTAGCCAAAAGATTAATCATTGGAATAACGGGATCTATATCCAATTGGTGGATAGCAAGAAAAATGTTAATGATATTCGTCAGGAGATGAAAACTAGCGGCTATGCTCTGGTTGACTTGAAGTCCACGTACCAAATAGAAAACCTGCAACTGAATCTGGGTATCTATAACTTATTTGATCGAGATTACGACCATCCTTTAGGCGGTATTTACATGGGTCAAGGAAAAACGATGAATACTGCCGGCGCTGGATTAACATACGCCAACGCTGTAAATGTTCCAGGTATGGGCAGGTCTATCTTCACATCTATTGAGTATTCTTTCTAGCATAAAAAAATTTGAAAAAATAAATTTCATCACCATATAAGAAATATGAACAATTCTTATATGGAAAATGAAAGATGAGATTTGATAAATTAACCACCAAGTTTCAACAGGCTATTGCTGAGGCTCAGTCCTTGGCAAATGTGTCTAATCATACTCAGATTGAACCAGCACACCTATTAAAGGCATTGATTTCATCTTCCAATAATTATGATATTCAGGATTATCTCCGTTTATCAGGAATGAAAAATACGGCCTATAACTCCATTGAGCAGCTGATTATAAATTTTCCACAATCGCAATCCAATGATAATGAGCCGACTATTTCGAGACAATTAAATTCTCTCCTTAATTGGGTAGAAAAAAAAGCCTTTGAGTTGAAAGATGATTACATATCGACGGATTTATTTCTTTTAAGTCTTGAGACTGATAAAAGTGGTCTCAAAGAAATCCTAATTGATCACGGAATAAATTTTAATAAGTTAAAGGAGATTGTTATGAGTGCTAGGAATGAAGAAAATATCAAAACTCCAGATGCAGAAAATCATCGTCAATCTTTGCAAAAATATACGATTGATCTGACCCAATTGGCAAGAGATAGTAAGTTGGATCCGGTGATTGGTCGAGATGATGAAATTCGAAGAACAATTCAAGTGTTACAACGCCGAAGTAAAAATAACCCAGTATTAATTGGGGAGCCTGGAGTTGGTAAAACAGCAATCATTGAGGGTCTTGCACAAAGAATAGTGAATCAGGAGGTGCCAGATTCATTAAAGAATAAACAGGTGCTGTCACTGGATATGGCGGCATTATTGGCCGGCGCAAAATACAGAGGTGATTTTGAGGAACGATTGAAGGCAGTATTAAAAGAGATTAACGCTAGCCAAGGAAACATTATCTTATTTATCGATGAAATTCACACCATGGTTGGAGCCGGCAAAACTGAAGGGGCTATGGACGCTGGCAATATGCTTAAACCTGCTTTAGCGCGTGGTGAATTACATTGTGTCGGGGCAACTACCCTGAATGAATATCGAATGTATGTAGAAAAAGATGCTGCATTAGAACGTCGTTTTCAAAAAGTCATGGTAGATGAACCTAATGTGGAAGCAACCATTGCCATCTTAAGAGGATTGCAAGAAAAGTATGAGTTACATCACAATGTAGAGATTACAGATCCAGCAATTGTTGCTGCAGCTGAATTATCTAATCGATATATCACAGATAGATTTCTTCCGGACAAGGCGATTGATCTCATTGATGAGGCTGCATCAAGAATAAAAATTGAAATTGATTCAAAACCTGAGCAGCTTGATAAATTAGAAAGAAGACTGATTCAACTGAAGATTGAGCGAGAAGCAGTAAAAAAAGATAAAGATGCTGCCTCAAAAGAAAGATTTGAGATTATTGAATCTGAAATTAAAAAAATTGAAAAAGAATTTGCTGACTTAGAGGAGATTTGGAAGTCAGAAAAAGCATCCTTGCTTGGAGCTAAAGATATAAAAGAGAAATTGGAATCTCTAAAAATTTCTATGGAAGAAGAAAAAAGGAAAGGTAATTGGCAGAGAGTGTCTGAACTGCAGTATGGTGAAATCCCTCAACTTGAAGAACAATTAAAAAAAGCTGATGTAACAAAACCTGCATCACAAAATAAAATGCTGCGAACTGAAGTCGGGGCTGATGAAATTGCAGAAGTTGTTTCAAGAGCAACCGGAATTCCAGTAGCAAAAATGATGCAAGGCGAGAAAGAAAAATTAATTAATATGGAGTCTGTTTTGCATCAGCGTGTCGTTGGTCAAGATGAGGCAGTTAAATCAATCTCAAATGCCATAAGACGATCAAGGTCAGGATTGAGTGACGAGGGAAGGCCATACGGATCGTTTTTATTTTTAGGACCAACCGGGGTGGGTAAGACCGAGCTGTCAAAATCATTGGCTAGCTTTCTGTTTGATAGTGAAGAGCATCTAATTCGCATTGATATGTCTGAATTTATGGAAAAGCATTCTGTTGCTAGACTTATTGGCGCTCCTCCTGGTTACGTTGGTTATGAAGAGGGCGGCTATTTAACTGAAGCAGTCAGAAGAAAGCCATATAGTGTGATATTGCTTGATGAGATTGAAAAAGCTCATCCTGATGTCTTTAACGTACTTCTTCAGGTCTTAGATGAAGGTAGACTTACTGACGGCAAGGGGAAAACTGTCGATTTTAAAAATACGGTCATTATTATGACTTCTAACTTAGGGTCTGACTTAATTCAAAAAATGAGCCAAGATGATTATCAGGTAATTAAAATTTCAGTCATGGCAGAGGTGAAAAATTATTTCAAACCTGAATTTATCAATAGAATAGATGATGTTGTTGTTTTCCATGGGCTAGGTGAAACACATTTACGTGATATAACAAAAATTCAACTAGAGAATCTATTACTTAAGCTTAAAAAAATTGGAATACAGGCAAAGGTGACAGACAGAGCAGTATCTGAAATTGGTAAGGCCGGTTTTGACCCTATTTATGGTGCAAGACCTCTAAAGAGAGCCATTCAAAATGAAATTGAAAATAAACTTTCAACAGAAATTTTATCTGGTAAATTTTTAGATAAAGACGTTTTAGAAATTGATTTTAATAATGATAGATTTTTATTTAATAAATTAGATCATGCAAAAGTTTGACGATATAAAAATAACAACCAATAGAGGTCGCGGTTTTTATGACATTACCGCCGATATTAAAAAAATTGTAGGAAATTCTGCAATTGATAATGGCTTGTTTACAGCCTATATCAAACATACATCGGCTAGCCTATTAATTAATGAAAATTATGATCCAGATGTTTTGGTTGACATGGAAACATTTTTTTCAAAATTAGTGCCGGATGGTTCTTCGGACTTTATTCATACGATGGAAGGTGCTGATGACATGCCAGCACACATTAGAACAGCATTGACGCAGACGCATCTATCAATTCCTATTCAAAATAGTGTCTTACAAATTGGTCAATGGCAAGGAATTTTCTTGTATGAGCATCGATTTTCAGCTCACAATCGATCTATTGCTACCCATATTATCGGTGAATAAGATTATTTCTTTGTCCAACCTAATGGATTAAAAGGCTTACTGTTTTTACGAAGTTCAAAATATAAACCATTTATACCTAGACCCCCAGTATTTCCAACAGTAGCAATAATGTCACCTTCTTTAACTTCATCATTTACATTCAATAAAACTGATTCATTGTAACCATATAGACTCATATACCCTTGACCATGGTCAATGATGATGAGGTTACCAAAACCTCTCAACCAATCTGCATAAGCGACTTTGCCATGACCAACCGATTTAACATCTTGACCTTCCTTGCCTTCAATAAAGATCCCTTTCCATACAACTCCAGTATCTTTTCTTTTTGTTCCAAATTTATATCTAATTTTTCCTTTAAGAGGAAGTGTTAACTTCCCTTTTAGCTTACCAAAAGATCCACCTTCATAAGGCACAACCTTTTCAGTTGATTTTGTTTTTTTTGTTTCTTTTTTTCTTAACTGTTCCTTTTCTTCCTCTTTTACTGCTTTTTTAACCAACTCATCAATGATAGATTTTAATTTTTTTTCATCTTCAATTAATTTTTTCTTCGCTTGTTCTTTATTTTTTATCTCATTGGATACACTCGCAAGTAATTGTTTTTTATTACTTTTTTCAGATTCTAATTGTTTTTTTATTTTATTTTTATCTTTTTTTTGACGATCAATTTTAGCTATGGTTTTATTGATAATTTTTTTAGTATCTAATAATTTTTTTTTGTCTGTCTGTAATTGATCGATTAATTCAACTTGTGCACTAGTGAAGTAGGATTTTAATTTTTGATCTCGCAAAATATCACCTGGATTGTCACCATCAATAATTGACTTTAAGTATGACGAATCACCTTTTTTATGGATGTCTAAAAAGAAGGCTGATAGGTAAATTTTTTTCTTATCAATCTCTTGTTCTAATTTTTTTTGATCCTGATTGAGTTGTTCTAATTTTTTTTGATTTTGTTTTGATTTCTTATTGATGCTATGAATTTCTTTTCGCGTTTTACTAATTTTCTTATCTTGTTGTTTTATTTCATTATCAATGTTTTTCTTTTTATCCTTATTTTTTTTGATTTCTTTATCAATATCCTTGATTTGTTTCTTTACATTATCTAAGTCTTTTGTACTTTCATCGATGCCACTTGTTGCAGGGGAAAAATAAAAAAGGAGAAAAAGGGTAATAAAAATTATTTTCATTAAAAGGTGACTAAATTTTTTCCTGTCATTTCATTAGGCGCCTCTATATCCATCAAGGCAAGTATTGTTGGAGCGATATCAGATAAACTACCACTATCAGAAACTTTCTTTGCTCGTTTGTCCATGACAATAAATGGAACTAGGTTAGTTGTATGTTGTGTGTGGACTTGATTGTTTTCAACATCGAGCATCAATTCAGCATTGCCATGATCAGCTGTAATTATTAAGGAGCCAGATATATTTTCTGTTGCTGAGATAATATCACCAATACATTTATCCATGGCTTCGACAGCTTTTTTTGCTGCCTCCATATTACCTGTATGACCCACCATATCGCCATTGGCAAAATTACAAATGATAACATCATATTTTTTTGAATTGATAGATTCAATTAATCTCTCAGTAACTTCGTATACACTCATTTCAGGTTTTAAATCATAAGTTCTAACATCAGGAGATGGAATGAGAATTCGATCTTCATTTTTAAATTTGGCTTCTTCCCCGCCGTTAAAAAAGAATGTCACATGAGGATATTTTTCTGTTTCAGCAATTCGAAGCTGAGTTAAACCCTTGTCAGCTAAATATGAACCGAGTGTATTTGTAAGTTTTTCTGGGGGAAACAATACTGAAATATTTTCAAATGACTGATCATAGCAGGTCATTGTTAAATAATTGAGGTTGGTTAATTTGGTTGATCTTTCAAATTCGGTAAAACTTTTATCTTTAAAGGCACGAGTTAACTCTCTGCCACGATCAGATCGGAAATTAAGAAAGACCACCATGTCGTTTTCTTGAATTGTGCTTTTAGAATCTATTAACGAGGGTAAGACAAACTCATCTGTTTCTCCTCTATGATATGCAGATTCTAAAGCTTTGATACTGTTTTGATAAACATGATCAGTTTTGCCTGCTGTAAGCATGTCGTAAGCTAGTTTAACTCTATCCCATCTGTTATCTCTATCCATTGCATAGAATCGACCACTTATGGATCCAATGGTGCCGTAATCGTTTGATGATATCCATGTATCTAATTTATCTAGATATTTTTTAGCACTCTTAGGAGGAGTGTCTCGTCCATCAAGGAATGCATGAACGAAGGTATTTTCTATACCATTATCTTTTGCAATTTTCAGGAAAGCTTCAAAGTGATCGTAATGACTATGAACACCACCATCAGAAAGTAATCCAAGAAAATGCAATCTACCTTGATTTCTCTTGAGCTCATTGAAGCTATTTTTGAGGGTTACATTATTTTGTAAATCATTGTTTCTGATAGAGTTGTTTATTTTTTGGATGTCCTGATAAACTACACGACCAGCACCAATATTAATATGGCCAACTTCAGAATTTCCCATTTGACCATCTGGTAAGCCTACATGGTTTTCTGAAGCATTAATGAGGCCGTTTGGATAATTCGATTTTAAAAAATCAAGATTAGGAGTTATTGCATGAGAAATGGCATTATGGTCATGGTTAGAGGAGTGACCAAATCCATCAAGGATTAATAAGGTGATTGTTTTCTTTGACATAGGTTGAATTATATCATTTGAAAAATCGTCTATATATAACCAAAGATTAGTTTTTTGAAAAGTATTGAATTTTTAAAATAAAGACCCATATAAATAATATGAAAGTGATAATGTATACGAGCAATTTTTGTCCTTACTGCACAAATGCCGAGAAATTGCTTAACAAAAAAGGACTAAATAATATTAATAAAATTTTTATAGATAAATCAGAAGATGATCTATTACAAATGATAGAAATAACTGGAAGAAGAACCGTTCCTCAAATATTTATTAATGACCAGCATATTGGTGGATTTGATGACTTACGAAAATTTGACCAGTCCGGTGAATTAGACAAAGTGATTTCTGATTCAAAGATTTAAGACTATGTTTTACACATTTATAAGTGTAAAATCACTTTTTAAAAAATTAAGTTGGAATAAATATGGCAGAAGATAAAAAAAAGAAAGCAACTAAAACAAAAAAAAGTAATGCGAAAGGCGTTGATCCATCACAGGCACAACAACCAGGATTTGCAATTGAAAAATTATATTTAAAAGATGCATCAGTTGAAGTACCAAATGCTCCAGAGATTTTTACGAATCGCGAAGCACCTAAAATTGGTATCGAGTTGAATAATACAGCTAAACCTTTAGCGGATGGTTTTTATGATGTATCGCTGCAAGTGACTGTTACTTCAAAACAAGATGATAAAGTGGCCTTTCTCGTTGAAGTAACTCAGTCTGGTATTTTCCAAATTAATAATATCCCAGAAGAGGGTTTAGAAATGGTACTCGCGATCACATGCCCAAATATTCTCTTTCCATATGCAAGGGAAGCGGTATCTGACATGGTAACGAAATCAGGGTTTCAACCAGTTCTCTTGAACCCAATTAACTTTGAAAATTTATATCTTCAGCAAAAACAACAACAAGCCCAAGAGCAAAACAAGAATGATTAAAAAGCAAAAGTGGTTTCCACTTTTGTTTTTTTGTTTCATAAGCTCTTTTGCTTATGCGGATTTTATGTCAGTGAATGCTGATCAAGCATTTCTTCATGAAGCACCATCAGGATCAACAAAAAAAACTTTTATTGTTACAAAAGGATATCCGCTTGAGGTGATTGTCAGCTTAAAAGAATGGAAAAAAGTGAAGGATCATGAGGGATTGATCAATTGGATCAAAACGAGTGATTTATCATCCAAAAGAACAGTTTTGAATTTAAAGGGTGATAATTCAATTTACCTACAACCTTCATCAGCAAGCCCTATCCTTGCAAAGGTAAATGAGAACGTTACGCTTGAGCTTTTAGATGCAAAAAACATTGATGATTGGGTAAAAGTTTACTCCAAAGTGGGGGATATTGAGGGTTTTATTAAAGCTTCTGATTTGTGGGGTATTAAATAATGAAGGTTGCGGTTCTAGGTGCAGGCGCATGGGGAACTGCTTTGGCAATTCAGGCGGCAAAAGCCTTCCCGGTAAAATTATGGGCCCGAGACTCTGGCCATATCTCTGGAATGAAAAAAGCCCGTTCCAATCCAAAGTATCTTGGTGATTTTACTTTCCCTGATCAACTTGAATTAACATCTTCATTAGATGAAGCAGTATTATCATCAGATATAGTTATTTCATCGGTGCCAACATCCGCTTTTGCAGAGATAATTCAAAAAATTCAAACTATTGACCCTAACAAGCCTATCATATGGACTAACAAAGGACTTGAGGCTGGTTCTAGTCTTTTTCCACATGAAATAATTCAAGACTACCTTGTGAACAAAGAACTTGCTTACGGCGTCTTATCGGGACCAAGTTTCGCAGCTGAATTAGTAAGAGATCTTCCAACGGCAGTGACACTAGCAACTACTAACTCAGAATTATCTAACTCCGTAGCAAAAATATTCCACCATGGCAGCATGCGCGTGTATCTGAGTGATGACATTGCTGGCGTAACAGTTGGTGGTTCCTTAAAAAATATTATTGCAATAGCCTCTGGAATATCTGATGGTATGGGTTTTGGAAATAATGCGCGGGCTGCTTTAATAACTAGAGGAATAGCTGAAATAACCCGATTTGGAAAGGCATTGAATGCATCTGAAGAAACCTTTATAGGTTTAGCGGGAATTGGTGATTTATTGCTTACATGTACCGGCCAGTACTCACGTAATCGTGAGGTCGGTATTCGGTTAGCGGAAGGTAAAAGTTTAGATGAAATTCTTTCATCTCTTGGTCATGTTGCCGAGGGTGTTAATGCTTGTTATGAAGTATTTAATAGAATTAAGCATGAAAACATTGATATGCCTATTACTTGTGAAGTGTATCGTGTATTGACTAATGAGATATCTGCTAAAGATGCAGTAAAAAATCTGTTGTCACGATCACTAACAACAGAAAATTAAATACCACTTAAGAAATTATTTTGCCTCCAGGCTTCGTATAAAATAATAGACACTGTATTTGCTAAATTAATACTCCGACTATTCTCTGCCATCGGCACTCTTAGTAAATGATGAGGTTCAATTTGATTTCGTATAGAATCAGGCAAACCCCGAGTTTCCGGGCCAAACATAAAGAAATCATGAGGTTTAAAACTTACTGAGTGGTAATAATTTTTTCCCTTGGTTGATATTCCAAACAAGTTGATATTTTTATTTTTTGATAAAAAATCCGAATAGTTCTCATAGATGACAAATAACTCATCTTTTATATAATCTAAACCAGCTCTACGCAAAGTTTTTTCACTCAATTCAAACCCAAGAGGTTTTATGAGGTGCAATTTACAATTAGAGTTGGAACAAAGTCTAATAATATTTCCGGTATTAGGTGGAATTTCTGGCTCATATAGGACAATATTAAACATTTGATTATTTTTTATACATTAGTTAATTTATTTTCATTTTTAGTTTACTTCATCTGATATTATAATGTTTAAAATAATAAAAAGGATTAATATGGACCAACCCATTCATTTTAATAAAATTGATAAGAATTTATCAAGCGATCAGTCAATATCAATTGAATATATTAGATCTTTGTTTGAAAAACCTTTTAATGATCTAATTTTTGAGGCGCATCAAGTGCATAGAGAAAATTTTAACCCCAATCAAGTTCAGTTAAGTACATTGCTATCAATTAAAACTGGCGGATGTTCAGAAGACTGTGCGTACTGTCCCCAATCCGCAAGATACGACACTGATGTAGAAAATGAAAAGATATTGGCACTCGAAGAGGTTATTTATGCAGCTAAAGAAGCAAAAGCTTCCGGTGCAACACGTTTTTGTATGGGCGCAGCCTGGCGAAGTCCAAAACAAAAAGATTTAGATCTCGTAAAAGATATGATTACAGAAGTAAAAAAATTAGGCATGGAATCATGCGCAACGCTTGGTATGCTGGATGGGGATCAGGCAAAGCAGTTAAAAGACGTTGGGTTAGATTACTATAACCATAACCTAGATACTTCGCCAGAATTTTACGGAGACATTATAACCACCAGAACCTACGAGGATCGACTTGACACATTAAAGAATGTTCGTGATCAGGGTATTCATGTTTGTTGTGGCGGAATTGTTGGGATGGGTGAGTCGCTTAATGAAAGGGCTGGGTTATTGGCTCAGCTATCCAATCTCACACCTCAGCCGGAAAGCGTTCCTATCAATCTTTTGACACAAGTAGAAGGTACGCCTCTATTTGGTCAAACGGAGTTAGACCATTTTGATTTTGTAAGAACAATTGCTGTAGCCAGAATCATTATGCCCAAGAGCTATGTACGCTTGTCAGCAGGACGAGAAAAAATGAATGAATCTACACAAGCGTTGGCATTTTTTGCTGGTGCTAATTCAATCTTTTATGGTGATGAGCTCTTAACCACAGATAATCCAGCATCCGAAAAGGATCAGGAATTGTTAAGAAAACTTGGAATAAAAACCAACTAGTTAATGATTGAAAAAGATATAGCTCTAGAACTTCAAGATATTGAAGAAAAAAACTTATTGAGAAATAGGGAAGATAGAAATAACGACTATTTAAATTTTTCAGATAACGATTATCTTGGGCTTAGAAAAAATAAAAGCATTTCAAGAGCCATGAAAAAATCAATCGATAAATTTGGTAATGGCTCAGGCGCATCGCATCTTATTTCAGGTCACTTTCAAAGCCACACCAATCTAGAGCAAAAAATAGCAAACATACTTCATTTTGAAGATGGCCTTTTTTATCACAGCGGTTTCAACGCGAATGTATCTTTTTTTAAAAATATAATAAAAGACGAATTTGATATTTTTCTAGATAAACTTTGTCACGCATCTATCTATGATGGAATATTATCAGTTCAATCAAAATATACACGTTACCCACATCTTGATTATGAGTCTCTTGAGCAAAAATTAAAAAACTCAACAAAAGAAAATAAAATTATAGTGACCGATAGTATATTTAGCATGGATGGCGATATCGCAGATTTATCAAGACTGTATTCATTATCCATAAAATATAAAACTTATTTATACATTGATGATGCTCATGGGTTTGGAGTCTATGGATCAAAGGGATTAGGGTTGCTTGAGAGTCAAATGATGATTGATATGGATAAAAGTAACATTATCCACCTTACGACCTTTGGAAAATCTGCAGGGTTAACGGGAGCTGTGATTTGTGGGTCAAAAAAAATTATAGATTACCTAAAACAAAAATCACGAGAATATATCTATACAACCGCCTCACCCCCATACCTTGCTGATGGGATTTTAAAGTCAATTGACTTAATAATGGAAGGCGAAAAATTAAGAAAGAAGTTAAATAAAAATATTAATTTATTTCGTAATTTGATTCATAAGAAACAGCTATTGTTGAATGTGTATGGACCTATACAACCTATCTTGATAAATGATAATCAAATGGTAATTAATATCCAAAAAGAACTTTTAGAAAAAAATATTCATGTAGCTGCCATTCGTTCTCCAACAGTCCCGTTATCAGAATCAAGACTGAGGGTAAGCATATCTGCAAGACATTCAAAAAATGACATTATTCAGTTAGCTGAGGCCCTGAATAATTCACTATCACATGTTAATTGAGTCATTAGGCGCAGGTCATCCCATAATTTTCATTCATGGATGGGCCATGAATAAAGATGTATTCAAGCCATTTTTTGAAAAGCTTGATAAAAATAAATATCAACTTCTATTCTTTGATTTGCCTGAAATGGATGAAAATGATGACTGGGAGAATTGCATCATCCAGATCAGTGATGCGATACAAGATTTTAATTTTGATTCTTTTGACCTTTTTGGGTGGTCCTTAGGTGGCCAAGTTGCAATAGAAATTTGTCGATTAAATAAGGAAAGAGTAAAGAAAATTATACTTGTTTCATCAACCCCGCTCTTCGTCAACAATGATGTATGGGAGTTTGGACTCAACGAAGAGATTTTTGAAAATTTTGCAAGGTCGATCATTAATGATCAAAAGAAAACTTTGAGAAATTTTTTTAATCTACAACTCTTAGGTCAAGAAAACAAAAAAGAAATCCTAAATTATTTGACAAATTGTGTAGCAACCCAGGGCCTAAATATTGATTCACTTAAATTTTATTTATCGCATATGAAAAATAATAATTTTTTAACAATTATGGATAATATGAATTGTGATATACATTTAATTGCTGGGGATCAAGATAAAATTGTTCCTATCCAATCACAAACATTCATGCAAAAAAATATAAGGAATGTAAAAAAAACATTATTTATTAATAAAGCCTCGCATCTTCCCTTTTTATCTCATCCTGAAGAATGTGCCACCTATCTTGATGATATATATCATGAATAAATTAAAAAAAATTAAAGATTTTAATAGTGCAGCAGAGCATTACGATCGGGACGCAGTAATGCAATCGATAATTGCTGAGGAGTTGATCGAAAGACTAAATTATATAAAAATAAATCCCAAAAGAATTTTGGATATTGGTTCTGCAACAGGAAAAAATTCTATCTTATTGGAAAAGATCTTTCCTGATGCAGAGATATATGAGCTTGATTTTTCGTTAGATATGTTGAAAGTATCTATGAATAAAAGAACAAGTTTAAAGAAATTGTTTTCATCTAAAAAAAGATATTTTGTTAATGCTGATATGGATGAGTTACCATTTTATGGAAGTACCTTTGATCTAATCATTTCAAGCAATTCAATTCAATGGTCTGATGATATTAATCAACTATTCAAAAATATTAATAATTTATTAACTATAGATGGCTTATTTTTATTTTCCTCTTTTTTAAAAAATACATTAATTGAATTACAACATTTTAAAGATAATGAATTGACCCAAAATTTCTTAACTATTCAAGAATATGCTGAGATATTGAATAATAGTAATTTTTACGATCCAGTTTTAATAAGAGATGAGTACCAAAATGAATATGACGATGCATTGTCAGCATTGCGTGATTTAAAAAAAATTGGAGTCACAAAATCTGAGGATTCTCATAAAAGCCTTAGAGGAAAAAATTATTTATCAAAACTGATTGACCATTTAGATCAATTTAAAAAAAATAATAAGAATATTCTTAGTTACGAAGTAATTCTGGGTCATGCCTGGAAAATTCGCAATGCTGAAGAGCATGTTATAAGGATAATGAAGTAATGAAAAAATTTTTTATAACCGGTACTGGTACAGGTATTGGTAAAACCTATATTACCTCGGTCATTCTAAAAAATATCTTATCGAGAAAAAAAATTATTGGTATTAAACCCATTGCTGCCGGATATAGTCTGGATTTAATAAATGAAGATGTCCAAACCCTCTTAGATTGCCAGACTTCAATTAATGACCATCATAAAATTAATTTTTACTCATTAAAAAAAGCTGTCTCCCCTCATATTGGAACAGAAGAGGAGGACATACAAATTGACTTTAATCTTATTAAACAAAAGATAAATGATCTAGAAAAAGAATACGACCATATTCTGATTGAGGGTGTTGGCGGTTTATTATCCCCGGTGGACCAATTTAGGACGAATCTAGATCTGATTCGCCATCTAGATATTCCTGTAATTGTAATTATAGGTTTAAAACTTGGATGTATAAATGATGCCTTACTAACTCAGCACGCACTCCAATCAAATGGTATTAAGACAGCTGGATGGATCGGGAACCAAATTGATCCTAAGATGGATGAGGTTGACAAAAATATTGAATATTTAAAACAAAATATCAAATCGAATTGCCTAGGCATAACTAGGTACAAAGATTCTAATTTTAAATTAGATATATAGTTTATTTTTTGTGATGTAATGAAGCACATCATCGGAGACTAAATTCTGAACATCTTCGATGCGCTGATTTTTAATTAATTTTTTTATTTCACTAGATGAAGCATCATATCCATCTCCGTCATGATAATACAGACAGTTATCTTGTTGACTTTGAAATTCTTTAAAATTTTTTACTACATCAATCTTTTTTGTTTTTGCTATCCGAAGAAAGTCATCAATGTCAGATTTTCTTTTAATAACAATTATTTTTACTAACTCAATAATTTTTTTCCAGTCTTTCCATCTGTTAAAGCTGTAAAAACAATCTTCTCCAATCACAAGAACAAGTTGTGGATATGTTTTTAGATAATATTTAATGGTATCTATTGAAAAGGTGATTTGGTTTAATTTATTCACCTCATAATTACTTACTTCAACATCTTTGGTTGCAGCATTTATCATATTAATACGATGTCTTGCTTCCGTTAAATTTTTATTGAAGGCAGATACTCCGGTTGGGACAAGAATAATTTTTTTAAAATTTAATAATTTGAGTTGATTGATAATATATTGATGGCCATTATGAAAGGGATCAAAAGCACCGCCAAACAGCGCAATATTATTTTGCATTATGAGCGGGTTTGCCCTTCGCCATAGACAATATATTTTTCTGACGTTAATCCCTCAAGGCCAACAGGGCCACGAGCATGAAACTTATCAGTTGAGATCCCCACTTCGGCTCCTAGACCATACTCAAAACCGTCTGCAAATCTTGTTGAGGCATTAACCATCACACTAGATGAATCTATTAACTTTAAAAAAGTTTGTGCATGAGTATAATTTTCCGTGATTATAGCTTCAGTATGTTTAGATGAGTGTTTATTAATAAAGTCTATCCCTGCTTTTAGAGAATTAACAATCTTAATGGATATAATTGGAGCTAAATATTCTTCAAAAAAATCTTCAGAAGTGGCTTTTGTAATGTTGGTAAGTATCTTGCATGTCTCTTTACAGCCGCGCATTTCAACTTTATGTTTTTTAAATTTGGATGCAATTTTTTTTAAAAATTGATCAGCAATTGATTTATGAACAACAAGTGACTCGAGCGTATTGCATGTCCCATACCTTTGGGTTTTTGAATTTTCAACTATATCAATCGCCTGATTTAGTGACGCAAACTCGTCAACATAAATATGACAATTTCCATCAAGATGTTTAATAACCGGTATTTTGGCATTATCACTAATATTTTTGATTAAACCTTTCCCGCCTCTAGGAATGATGACATCAATATAGTCTTTTGCCGTGATCAGGTCGGTAACTAATGATCGATCAGTTTTATTTACTATTTGTACTGCATTTGGAGGAAGTTTTGCTAATTGCAATGCCTTTTGAATTAATTTCCCCAAAAATAAATTTGAGTGAAGAGCCTCAGAACCGCCTCTTAAGATTACAGAATTTCCTGATTTAACCGCTAAGGCAGCTACATCAATAGTTACATTAGGCCTGGATTCATAAATTATTAATATAACTCCAAGTGGGACTCGCATTTTTCCAATTTTTAAACCATTTGGCCTAACATTGATATTTCCAATATTTCCTATCGGGTCATTTAAAGTATGAATATTCCTTAAACCTTCACACATTGAATCTACCGTCTTACCATTAATAACTAGTCGATCAACAAAGGCTGGATCTAAATCATTTTTTTTGGCCAGGGTTAAATCTTTTTTGTTTTCACTAATAATTTTTGTCTTGTTAGACATTAATTGTTTTTCAAGATGTAAAAGAAATTCATTTTTAGATAATGATGATGCATTTGCAATTGAGGCCGAGTCTGTTTTTGCATTAATAAGTAGATTTTTAATATATTTATCCATTACGTGTCTTTAAAAAACAAATTTGTAAAATTTTTTTTATTTCCAACTTAGCATCAAGATCAATATATTGACCTTTACTTATTTTATCAACTAAGTGAATTTTTTGAATAATATTTTCTAAAAGTTTGAGACTCATCTTTGACGAAGCAGCTTGGCAAAATTTTGAAAGATCTCCAAATAACCTTAAATTTTTCAAATTAACGCTTGAATCATTTTTATGGCGATAAACAGCTTTAAAAAACCAAAACAATAAACTATTGAATTGAATTGGATCATTTAAGGATTGTAAAAATTTATCAACTTTATTAATAAATACTTCTTGTTTATCCTTAAAAATGGATGCAATGATATCAAAGCCTTCATAGCTTGACTGGTTCTCAATATTATTTTTTGTGTATAAGGTTTTTAATTTCAAAACATTATGGAGCGCTAAAAAATTATTTGCTGTAGCGACCTCAATTGAATTTATCTCGTCTGATGTTAAGTCGATTCTATAAGAGTTTATCAAATAAGTAAGATATTTATTTTTTTCAAATTCTTTGATCTCTGTGTCAATAAATAATGAATCTAGTCCTTCAAAATCAAACTTATCCTTTTTTGAGTATTTGATAATGAAAATGTTATCACTTGAATTTTCTTTTAATATCGATTTAATTTTGGGAATATTTTTTATATTTTTTATATTTATTTTTATCAGATGCCTTTCTCCAAACAAATCTGATGAAAGGTATTGATTCAATTCATCTTCAAAGGAGATTTCATTGATTTCTATAGATAGATTTCTAATTTCTAAAATAACTTTTATTTGATGCAAGCAATGATCAGAAATGCATGAATCATGATCATATAAGAAAAAAATGTTATGTTTTTTAATCACATCAGACGTGAGATCAAAAACTTTCAATTTTATTTTCCTATATTATTAATTTCGGTAATGAGTGATCTTGAAAGTTGCTCAATCATTGAATCTTTAAGGTATATTTCTTCAGCAGCAGCAGCATTATATAAGGTAGGGTCGTATGTGTACTCTCTAATAGCCTCCAATCTTCTAGGTTCAGACCATTTGCCACTTGATTTCAATCTGTATTCAATAGTTTGGACAAGCTCAAATTCTCCAACTTGACCATTCCCTGCAAGCGATAAGATTCTCTTTTCAAAATTATTGCTCATTATTTCAATAATCAGGTCTGCGCTACCATCTTTTTTTTCTTTGATATCTGTAAAAGAAAGCTGTCTATGAATTAGTTTTGATAACCCGGAAGAGTCACCAGTAATTGCGTAAGATTGATAGTCTAGATCTAATGGTTTTCTTAATTGAAACCCACATGAATTTAATATCAGAAGCAATAATAAACAAAAAATTAAAAATTTATTTTTTCTCATACAACAATATTAAGTATTTTATTTTTAATGAAAATCACTTTCTTCACTTTAGTTCTTTCCTCTACAAATCTTAACACTTTTTCACTTGCAAAAGCTTTTTCCTCAATGATTTCTTGTGGTGCATTATTTTCAATCTCAATATTATCTCTAACTTTTCCATTTACCTGGATCACTATTGTTTGTGTTGATTGAACAAGGTCATCCTTATTCACTGAGGGCCAAGGTTCATTATCTATACTATGGTCAGTAAGTTTTATAAATATATATTCACTAAAATGTGGAACAAATGGCGATAACATAATCAACAAATTTTTATAACCAAGATAAAGTTCATTTAGTGATTTTTGTTTATCGAGTGAGCTTAAATAATTAACAAATTCCATTAACGAAGCAATTGCAGTATTGAAGCTTTTCCGTCGGTCGATATCGTCAGTCACTTTATCAATAGTTTTGTTGAGTTGAAATTTAAATTCGTTATCAAGATTTGATTCTTCCTTGTTAAAAGCACTTTGACTATCTAGGATTTTTTTAAAATTAAATATTTGTGTATATACCTTTTTTAAAAATCTATGCGAACCTTCAATACCTTTATCAGACCATTCTAGGCTTTGGTCCGCGGGTGCTGCAAACATTATAAATAAACGGGCAGTATCAGCACCAAATTTTTCTATTAATTCTCCTGGGTCAACTGTATTTCCTTTTGATTTTGACATTTTGGACCCATCTTTTAGGACCATTCCTTGGGTCAGCAAATTTTTAAAAGGCTCAGATAAGTTTATCAATCCTTCATCTCTCAGAAGTCTGCTGAAGAACCTAGAATAAAGTAAATGAAGAATAGCATGTTCAATTCCGCCTATGTATTGATCAACTGGTAACCAATAATTTGCCTCATCATTTAACATGGATTTATCCTCAGTGGGACATGCATATCTTGCAAAGTACCATGAGGATTCAACAAATGTATCCATGGTATCCGTTTCCCTTTGAGCTTGATTACCACAACTAGGACAAATACAATTAATGAAGTCGATCTCGGTTTTAATTGATTGATTATCAAAATCAAACTTTTTTTTCTGTGGGAGCGTGACGGGAAGGTTTGATTCATTTTCACAGACTTCACCACATTCATTACAATGAATAATTGGAATAGGGCAACCCCAATATCTCTGTCTTGATATACCCCAATCTCTTAATCGATATTTGGTTTGTTTTTCTGCAATTTTATTACTCGAAAGTTGTTTGCCAATCTTATTAATTGCATCATCTGATGACAGACCATTAAAATCTTCTGAATTAATAAGAGTCCCTTTGCCTGTATATAATTCTTGATCAGATTCGATAACTTGAATAATATCAAGAGAATATTTTTTAGCAAATTCAAAATCTCTATCATCATGTGCAGGCACAGCCATAATCGCACCTTCACCATATCCCATTAAAACATAGTTACTTATCCAGACAGGGATAGATTTTCCATTAATGGGATTGGTAGCGAATAGACCAGTAAAAAAACCCTTTTTCTCAGCCTTTTCCAATTCGGCGGTAGATACCCCACTTTTTTTATTTTCATTTATAAATTCACTAATTTCTTTATTTGTTTGGCTTAACTCAATGGATATTGGATGATCAATAGCAATAGCTAAAAAAGTAGCTCCATAAAGAGTGTCCAAGCGTGTTGTAAAAACAGCAATGGAATTAAATTCTTTTTGTTGAAACTCAACTCTATAACCAAAACTTTTACCAATCCAATTTTTTTGCATTAATTTTACTTGCGGAGGCCATTCATCAAGACTGTTAATATCCTTATCAAGTTCTTCTGCAAAATCAGTTATTTTAAAGAAATACTGTGGAATTTCTTTTTGTTCAACAGGGGCACCAGACCTCCATCCCTTACCATCAATTACTTGTTCATTCGCCAAGACTGTTTGGTCAACAGGATCCCAATTCACTTTTGAAGTCTTTTTGTAAATCAACCCTTTTTTAAATAGCTTTATAAAAAGCCATTGTTCCCATTTGTAATAGTTGGGGTCGCACGTTGCAATTTCTCTACTCCAGTCTAAGGAAAAACCGAGGGAATTTAACTGCTGCTTCATCGCATCAATATTTTGGTATGTCCATTTGTCAGGAAGTGTATTATTCTTAATAGCAGCATTCTCAGCAGGGAGTCCAAAAGCATCCCATCCCATAGGCTGCATTACGTTATATCCTTGAAACCTTTTGAATCTAGAAATTACATCACCAATTGTATAATTACGCACATGACCCATATGAAGCTTGCCGCTAGGATAGGGGAACATTGATAAAACATAATATTTCTTTTTAGATGAATCTTTTTTTGCAGCAAACTTATTAGAGCTGAACCAAGAAGATTGGCATTCTTTTTCAATCTCATGAAAATTATACGTTTCGAACATTTTATTTAATTGTATTTTTTAAAAATTGATTAATAGATTCTATTTGAAGGGTTCCATCAATATCAATGAAGTTTAAATTAGACTTGTTTTTATAATAATCTTCTAAAGGTTTTGTTGCTTCATGATAATTTTTAAGTCTTGTCATAATTGTCTCTTTTTTATCATCATCGCGAATAATGAGATCTTCATTTGTGACATCATCTTTATTGTCATTTTTGGGTGGATTAAATTTTATATGGTATGTTCTTCCAGATGCAGGATGGACCCTTCTTCCGGAAAGTCTTTCGATAATGACTTCGTCGGGAACAGATATAGATAAAACGTAATCAATTTGAATTTTTGCATCATCAATCGCCTTAGCTTGATTTATTGTTCTAGGAAAGCCATCTAACATGAATCCATTTTTACAATCCTCGTGACCTATTCTTTCTTTGACAAGATTAATTATTAAAGAGTCAGGTACAAGCTTGCCCTCATCCATATAATTCTTTGCCTCAATGCCAAGCTCAGTTTTGTTTGATACAGCAGCTCTTAACATATCACCAGTTGAAATTTGTGGGATTTGATATTCATTATTTAAAAAAGAAGCTTGAGTTCCTTTACCTGCACCGGGCGCACCAAGAAGAATAACATTCATACTTTTTCCTTATAAAAAAACTTTAACATTATATCAACAAGAACTTCTCTATGCATTTGAGATCATGTATTTGGTGATTTTAATAAAATCTTCAATTGATAGATCCTCTGCCCTGTTGGTAGGTAAGATTTCGAGATTTTCAAAGTCGTTAAGATTTAAAATATTTTTTAGATTATTTTTTAGATTTTTTCTTTTAAACTTAAATGACTCTTTTATTATTCTCTTAAAGTCAGCATATGTAATTTCATTTACATAGTCTTTATGCCTTGTTAATTTGATAAAGCTTGAGGTAACTTTAGGAGCAGGATCAAAAGATTCTGGCTTAATGTCAAAGCATTTTTCAGTTCTAAAATTAAAACCGACAAGATTAGTTAAAATGGAATTTTCTTTTGTACCCATTTTACCCACTAGTCTATCTGCAACCTCTTTTTGCACCATAAAATATAAAGTATTAACATTACTAATTGTAATAAATCTAAAAATTATCTCTGTTGCAATATAATATGGAAGGTTTCCCAAAACCACGTTATATCCCTCAAAAAAATTATCATCAAAACCTAGCACATCTCCTTCAAAAATCTGTGTATTGTCATTTATTTTTGCTCTTAGAATTTTGATCATGTCTGGATCAATCTCGATAAGATCTAAATTTTTTGTCTTTTTTTGAAGTTCGCTGGTTAATGCGCCCATGCCCGGACCTATTTCGAGGTATTTATTTGTATCAGAAAATTTTATTTCATCAACAATTAACTTAATTATTTGACTATCGATAAGAAAATTTTGCCCAAATTTTTTCTTTGCTTTAACCATTATTGAGAAAATTTTTCTGCAATATCAAGGGCATTTAAAAAACTTTTTATAGATATTTTCTCCTTTTTGCCAACCAATTCTTCAGCAGTTCCATGATCTACAGATGTTCTTATAATGGGCAATCCAAGCGTTAGATTAACTCCGGTATCGAAAAATAAAGTTTTAAAAGCACATAATGCCTGATCATGATACATGTAGTAAATACAGTCATACTTCTTCATATTGTTTTTTAATAAGGCAGTATCAGCTGGCGCAGGACCATCTATATGCATACCTAATTCTTGTAGTTTATTTATTGCCGGAATGATATGCTTGCTTTCCTCATCGCCAAACAAGTTATTTTCTCCAGCATGAGGGTTGAGGCCAGTTACTAAAATTTTTGGAATTTTGATTTTCAATTGTTTTTTTAAGGAGGAGTGCAGCAGTTGTAATTTATTTATTAAGTTATTTTTTTTAACTTTTTTAATAGCATTAAGAAGACTCATGTGTGTTGTATGGGTAGCTACTATTAGTTTTTTATTTCCAATAAAAGTCATAATTGGCTCATTGCGAGCATTCAAAAATTCAGCGATATACTCAGTGTGACCAGTAAATAATTTTTTAGACGTGGATAATTTTTCTTTATTAACCGGCAGGGTCACCAAAGCAGCAGACTTCTTTTGTATACAAGACTCAGCTGCACTTTTGATACTGTCTAAGACTAATTCTCTTTTGTGTTTTATCTTTTTATTATTTTTAACATCATAAATGGTGATTTTTTCATTGTGTAAATTTTTTAGGCCAAGTAATTTTGCTCTAGACAGGAGAATTTCCTTATCTCCATAAATATCAACATAGTAATGTAGATGTTTTTCATAAAGAAGTGCACATAAGTCATAACCAATTCCATCTGGGTCGCCAGCTGAAACAGCAAGAGTTGTTGTATGATTCATTGTCTAATTTCGATAAAACTTTCAGCTTTTAATGATGAAAACCAATCCTGGTAAAGAAGCTCTGTTCTTTCGCTAATTAATTCAAACTTAATTTTGTTGTCTATATTTTCTGACGCAAGATCCTCAAACTTAGAATCTGTATATTGTATGATATGCCAACCAAGATCTGTCTTAAAGGGCTCACTAACTTCATTTTGACTAATACTTGTTAGCTGTTCATCAAATTTTTGGTCAAGAAGTCCCTCGTTAATCCAGCCAATTTCTCCACCATTGGTTGCAGAAAAGTCTTCAGAGTACTTTTTTGCTATAACACTGAAATCAGCACCTGAATCTATTTCATTCTTATATCTTTTTAGCTTTTTAATGACATCGTCTTCAGATGAAACTTCATTTGTTTTCAATACGATTTGTTTAATAAAATATTTTTTTATTTTTTGTGAAGAATTTTTTGATTCGTTGTAGCTCTCAACTTGATTAATCTTAATAATATGAATTCCATTATTTGATTCAAAAGGTGTTGAATACTCTCCAGAATTTAGATTATTTAATTGATCAATAAATATTTCAGGAAGCTCGCTTTGTGTTAATTTTCCTAGCGCCCCACCTTCACTGGCATCAGGAGAGTCGGAAAATTCATATGCAATTTTACCAAAATCATCTGTTTTTAATTTATTAAAAATTTCCTCTCCAAGTTTTCGCTTCTCTTTTTTTTCTTCTGCTGTTGGTTCTGGTGAAAATTTGATTAATATATGTGACAAATCAAATATATCAGGTCTTATTTTTGCCATTTTTTCTTTATGTTTCTTTATTTCATAATCAGATATATTTAATTTAGAACTAATTTCACGGTTTTTTACTTTTTTCAAAATGATTTCATACTTTAAGCTTTTAACTAGCTTGTCATAAGAAGATGACTGTTGCTTAAGGTTTGATTTCAATTCATCAAGTGTTATTTGGTTCGCTGAGAGAATGTTTTGTATAAGTAAATCGATATCTTCTTGGGATGCTTTTATATTCCAGTCTTCTGCATAACCCTCAATAATTTTTTGTTCTATTAATTCATCAAGAACTTTTTTTTCGATAACATTGCTCTCTGGTGGCGTTATTGCATTTTGTTGAAAAAAAAGAAGTGCTTTATCAACTCCTTCAGCAAGATCACTTAGTGTAATAACATCTTTATTAACAACGGCAACAATCCTGTCTAATTCTTGATAGGATGATACAAAGCTAAAATTTACTAATAGGCAAAGAAAAATTACAATTTTTGTAATATGGTTAGTCATAGTTTTGTCGTCGTATTTCATCATCTAATGTACTAGCCCATGCTGCTCCAGGAACATTTCTCATAAGGACTCTATCAAGCTTTCTAGCTTTGCCAGAGCCTATACTTCCTAAACCACCTAATTCTAACTGAAACCATAAACTATAGTTTGGTTCCTCTGCGGTAGCAAGAGATAGTCTATGAAGCATAACTCGCGATGTCCAGCAACCCGCGTCATATTCTAAACCTCCGAGTGACTCAGTGACCTTAGAATTGTCTAAATCGAAATTATATCTACCGATTGCATAATATCCTTTTCCAAGTGGCCATTGACCAGAAATATTGGCCTGTTTGAGTCTTGTTTCATTGGTCGAAGCATTTTCAATGAATCGATAATCGAATCTAAGTAATTTACCTGGATTTGGGTTGTACTTAAACCCATATTGAACCCGCTTAGTAGAACTTTGTTCAGGATTATATTGCGTCATTGTTCTAAAGGTGAGGTCTTTTGTAAGTCTTGCGTTTGCTCCAAATAAGAAATCACTAGAAGCTCTTTCAAGACTTGAGCCAGCATTCGAATAAAGAGGATCATTTAAAACTTGACGGTCGCTTAAATAAAATCTTTGTGCAAAAGTCAGGGATAGTCTTTCAATAGAATTTGAATCTATGAATCTAGAGGTTAAGCCTGTGGTTATTTGATTGGAGTCTTGTATACGGTCATAACCAATAAACTGGTTTTCAGAAAAAATATTATACATATTTAGATCCATCAGTCTGGTATCGTAAATTGGTATCATCGATTGATCATGATATGGTGTGTAAGAATAAAAAGCTCTTGGTTCTAGTGTTTGAGTTAAATTGTTACCGAAGAAATTAAATGTGCGATCAAAAAACATACCACCATCCACTGATGCAGTTGGTATTACAAAACTCTCATTGGTCGACAAAGCTCCATGATTGATATCATACTGCCTAAAATTCATTGTAATTTTTGGCCTTATATATGAGTAACTATTTTCATGAATGGTGGATTGAAAAGATTGGTCATATACAAATCGACTGCCTGTAGGCTTGAAATCTCCAACAGAATAACCTCTTGGTAATAGGTCACCACTTACAAATTTATTGTGTGAATTATTAGCATCAAATTGCGTGAATTGAAATTGACTTGAAGACTGAATTCCATAAAACTCATCAGTTCGATTTAAAAAAACTTGCGGCAACTTCTCGTAAGGAGATCTTGTGGTCAGTGATTGGAATTTTTGTACTCTCAGTCCGGTATTCCATGAACCGATTTTATAATCCAACCCAAATTCTTGAGGTAAGATCACCCTAGAAGTTTTTGAAACCAGTGAGGACATGTCTGCAAAGTAGTCATTGTCAGAAACTTTTTGGTATCTATAAAAGCCTGAAAAATTATCAGAGAATTTTTGTTTATGTTTTAGGTTCAGCAAATACCTTTCTTGGTTCGTCATGTAATCATTGTTAAGAAACTCTACATTCGCTTCACCGCTATGATTATCACCTAGATATCTATACTGACCACCAATTTGCAATCCCCGTTTACCCATATATCTTGGAGTAATCGTGGCATCTTTATTTGGAGCTATATTAAAATAATACGGTGTTTTGACTTGAAAACCACTTTTGGTAGTTGTTCCCCAAGTAGGACTTAAAAAGCCAGACTTACGTTGATTATTAAATGAAAAGTTGACCTTAGGAGAATATAGAATTGGGACTCCCTTAAATTCCATTCTTGCATTAGTGGCATCAACAGTTTTTGTTTTGTTGTCTATATCTATCTTTGTACCTTTAATAAACCAATCAGTTTGACCAACCTCACAAGTTGTAATTTCAGCACCCTCTAGACTGGTCTTATTTGACCCAAGAATGGAAAGCTTGTCTGCATATCCTCGTATAGATTGATTAATCGCAGATTTATTCTCTGTGTCCGAATCAAATGATGCATTTGGTATTTCACCAATTGAATCATCAACATTAAGGATTAGTTTTTCCCCGGAAATTAGAGTAGTTCCAGATTTTAATTTTACATTTCCATCAGCTTCAAGCTCATTAGAAATTTGGTCAAATATAATCTGATCAGCTTCAATACGCTTCCCTGATTTAATTAGAACAGCTTCGCCCTTGGCTTTTATTTGTTTATCTACAATATTTTCAAGAGTCTCTCCCTCGATAATTAAATCAGTGTCGTTAGGATTGTCGATTGCTGAAACAAAATTCGCATAGAGGCAACCAAAAAAAACTACATTGGTTAAAATGAAATGTATGATAATTTTCTTATGCATTAAATTTAAGAATTTTAAAATCCTATAACTGGGGGATATATTTTAAATGATATTTTTAATAAATCAAATAAAATCAATAATTTATATCAATTAATTCATTTAATTTTTTTTGGCAAAAATTGGAAAAAGAAACCTTAAACCTTAATAACGATGTTCATGAATTTATTCAAATGAATGTTGGCGCAGAATTTTCAATTACCAAGGCTTCAGAAGATGCAAGCTTCAGAAAATACTTCAGAGTGCAAGATAAAGATAAAACAATGATTTTAATGGTTGCTCCGCCGGACAAGGAGCCATTAGATCAATTTTTATTTCTTGCTAAATCACTGAAAGCAAGGTCTGCAAGGGCTCCCGAAGTGTATGCATTCGATCATAACCTTGGCGTCATTTTGCAGGAAGACTTTGGTAGTTATTCATTGATGCATCATTACCAAGAGCCTGATAAAAAAAATGACAATCTTATTTATGACAATTTAAATGAAACAATTATTCATTTGCAAAAAAGTTGCTCGGATATTGACGTGCCAATTTATTCATCACAGATTCTCTTAAATGAGCTCAGCCTATTTCATGAGTGGTATCTAAAAGACCTAGAATTTGAGCAAAAAAAATTAGAAAGCATTTATTCTTTCCTCATAGAAATAATAGAACAGCAAACTAAAAAGTTTGTACATCGTGATTTCCATTGCAGAAATCTGCTTATAAATGATGGAAAAATATGTCTTATAGATTTTCAAGATGCTCTAATAGGCCCAATTACATATGATTTAGTTTCCTATCTCAAAGATGCGTATCATAAGAAAAATGAGGCCCAAATTATTGATGTTTGTATTAAGTACTGGGAATTGGCCAGAAGTAGTTTTGACGTGCCTTCTGATTTTGGTGATTTTTTTGTTGATTTTGAAATGATGGGTGTGCAAAGACATCTAAAAATTCTAGGTATTTTTAAAAGATTATTTTTACGAGACGGAAAAGATCAGTACCTTAATGATATTCCGCTGGTTGAGGATTATGTTATTGATGTTTCTGAAAAATATCCAAACCTAAGCTATTTAAAAGAGTTAATCTTAAAAAAAAGAGAGCTGGAGATGCATAGATGAAAGCAATGATCCTTGCTGCTGGCATGGGATCTCGCATGGGATACTTGACCAAAAATACCCCAAAACCACTCTTAAAGATTGGTAATCAAACTTTGCTAGAGATTCAGTTAAATAAATTAATACAAGCAGGCATAAGTCAATTTTTAATTAATGTGTCTTACTTAGGCGACCAAATCATCGAATTTGTATCAAATAAATATAAAAATTCATCGAATTTAGAAATACAATTCTCTGAAGAAGACCAACCTCTTGAGACTGCTGGCGGCATTGTAAACGCTCTAGAATTTTTTGATAACGACCCTTTTCTGGTTACCAATGCTGATATTTTTACTGATTTTGATTACAGTGTTCTTCTCAAGCATAAGCTATCTGATGATGTGTCAGCCTTTCTAATTTTAGTTCCTAATCCTGAATTTAAAAAAGTTGGTGATTATGGCTTGGAAGGTAACAAATTGTCATTTACCAAAGATTTTACCTATTCTGGGATCGGAATATACAGAAAAGAAATGTTCCAGGGATTTAAAAAAGGTGAAAAAATAAAGTTAAAATCAATTCTCGATGACTATATTTTAAATAATAAGATTGATGGATCTTTATACCACGGTTATTGGTCAGATGTAGGCACAGCAGAGCGACTTGAGTTTGAGAATAAGAAAAATGATTATAAATAATAAAGTTTACAAACAAAGAAGAAAACATTTAGCTAAAACATTAGGGGATGGTATCGTTATCATTCGAAATTCATCGGATCAAATACGATCAAATGACACCACTTATCCATTCAGATCGAATAGTTATTTTGAGTATTTTTCGGGATTTCCAGAGTCTGATGCAGTAATAGTAATTAATTGTAAACCTTTTAAAACTTGGATTTTTTCAAAAACAAAAGATAAAACTAAAGAAATATGGGATGGCTTTATTTATGGATCGAAAGCAGCTGCAAAAGAGTTTTTATTTGATCAAGGCCTTGATCTCAAGTATTTTGATGACTCAATATCGGATTTATTAGCAAAAAATTCCAAAGTTTACCTGCTCCAAGAAGATTTAAATTTAAGAAACTTAGTTTCAAAAAAATTAAATCATCTATCAAAGAATAAAAGAGCCGATGCCTTTTTAAAAAATGAAATAATTTCTTTAAATTCCTTTTCTGACCAAATGAGGTCTATAAAGTCTACTGATGAATTAAAAGTCATCAGGCATGCAGCCAATATTTCATCAAGAGCACATCAATTTGTCATGGCAAATATACACTCTGATTCATATGAGTATCAGGTTGAGGCGCGATTGAGATATTTTTTTGGGGTTCATAATGCAAGGAATGAGGCCTATAGTTCAATAGTGGCCTCTGGTAAAAATGCGTGCACATTACATTACATTGAAAATCAATCTAAACTTAATAAATCCGAACTCATATTGATTGATGCAGGATGTGAGTTTGAGGGGTACGCGTCAGACATTACCAGAACATTCCCTATCGGTGGCAAATTTAGTGAACCTCAAAAAGATCTCTACTCTGTTGTTTTGGAGGCCCAAAAAGCAGCCATTGGCCAAGTGAAAAAAAATAATAGTTTTAATGACCCACACATTGCAGCTATTCAGGTATTGGCTCAAGGCCTTAGAGATTTAAAAATTTTAAAAGATTCTGTGAATACGATTATTGAAAAAGAAGAATATAAAAAATTCTACATGCACAGGACATCGCATTGGATGGGCCTAGATGTTCATGATGTCGGTGACTACTTTGATCCTAAAGGTAAACCAGTCAGGTTAATGAATGGACAGATTCTTACGATTGAGCCTGGATTATATTTTCCTGATGACAGATCAGTGCCTAAAGTTTTTAGAAATATTGGGATTAGGATTGAAGATGATGTATTGGTTAACAATAATCAAGCGGATGTTTTAACATCTAGCTGTCCTAAAGAGATTGACGAATTGGAATCAATCATTGGCAAAGGATAGTCATATTGAATTAATCCGAGTAATCGGGGGAGGGCCAGCTGGTCTGATCTTTGCATTACTTAATGCCCTTGAGAAGCATGAAATTGTTATCCATGAAAAATTAGATCTTGATCAGCTTCTTAACCAATCGAGGGCGCTTGCATTGTCAGCTAGTTCCATCGACATTCTTAAAAAGATAAATATTGATCCTAAAAATAATTTAGATTTTATTCCAATTAATAAAATTCATACCAGTCAAAAACAATCATTCGGAAGGGTGATAATTGATCAAGGTAAGTTGGATCCTGTTGGGTTTGTAATACGTTACGATCATTTGATAAAACACTTATTAGACAAAATAAACGCTAAAAAAAATATTTCTATTCATTTTAAATCTGAAGTTATTGATATGAATGTTAAGGAAAGTTTCTTTAGAGACGTTGATGATAAAAAATATAATTATAATTTTTTAATTTTCTCTGATGGCATTGGCAATTTGCTTGATAACCAATTTAAATTTTCCATTGATAATGAAATGGCAAATTATTCAGCGTTAGTTTGCGAAGTAGATACTCAATTAAAGCATGAGAATATAGCCTATGAGCGCTTTACCCCGGATGGCCCAATTGCGTTATTACCAATTAATAATAATTCATTATCTAAATTAGTTTGGACAGGGAATAATTATTTTATAGAAGGCTTACTAAAATTAAATAATAATGAATTTATTGAATTAATTCATGAAAATTTTGGTGAGAGGTTGGGGCAAGTTAAAGAAATTGGTGAAAAGATAGTGTACCCATTGCGACAACAATATATGCTCAAACCATATACAGAAAATATTCTTGTATTAGGAAATGCAGCTCATACCATGCATCCAGTAGCAGGCCAGGGTTTAAACTTGACTATTCGCGACATTGCATACCTCACAACTCTTTTACAGAAAAATCAATATCAAATTGATCAAGATACTCTCAAAGAATACTTTGACAATCGTGTCAAAGAAATGAAATCATTTATGAAACTGACTCATTTTTTAGTGAAGGGATTCTCTAATGATTACGTCGGGATAAATAAAATACGCAGCCTGTCACTTTTCCTGCTAGATAATCAAAAAATAATTAAAGACAACTTTATTAATAAATTTAATTATGGATCAAACTAATATTCTTGTTCTGGGGAACAATCTAATCTCAAATTTGTTAAGAAGAATACTTATAAAAAATAAGATTGACTATTTGAATTTTGCTTATCCAGCCCAAGAAACTGAAAGACGATTCTTTGCAATTAAACCAACATTCTTAAAATGGTACAGTGAATGTTTTAATGAAGATCTTCATAACCATTACGCTATAAAGCATATTCAAATTTTTGTTGACAATGAAGAGCTCAATTTGAGAGATAGTATAACCAAACCATTCCCACTTTTTAATATCATGAGTAGCGATTATTTATTTAAATCTTTTTCAAAAGATCTAAATGATATAGATAAAGTGATCAAGTCAGATGAGGATTTGGAGTTCGTGTTTGACAATGAAAAGGTAAGTTTAAAAAATTATCAAATATCCTCAAAACTTATTATTAATACAGATTTTCGATTCAATAAATTTTTTAACATAAAGCCCGATAGAGAAGAAAAAAAGGAATACGATGAATTTGCTGTCACAGCTATCTTTAAAACTGATAATAATTTAGAGAATAGGGCAGTGCAGTATTTTAGAGGGGGAAAAATTTTAGCTATTCTTCCTTTTTCAGACCATGAGTTTTCGATTGTTTTATCTGGATTAAAAAAAGGTGATGAATTATTGGTTGATGATGCAGGTGACCAATTGATTAATTTTATTAAAAAACAAACTGCTTTAGCTTCAGTAGAGTTATTATCTAAGATTAACCGCTTTCCATTAACCCTCTATAAAATAAAACATGATGCAAAGATAAGATCATTATTTATTGGTGATGCCGGACACAAAGTTCATCCCCTGGCTGGGCAAGGATTAAACCTGGGATTAGGCGATATTCAAATGCTAGAAAATCTCATTTCTGATAAAAGAATTATAGATCTTGGACAGGAAAATAATATAAAAAAATATGTGATATCACGCTCTGTAGATGAATCTCTCGTTATGAATCTCACAGATCGTCTTGATGAGGCTTTGGTCAATAACAATGATGTATTTTCAAATTTATTCAAGTATCCTATTAAGTTAATTGAGAACTCAGAATTATTAAAAAAATCCATAGTGAGGAAGATGATTTAAATGTTTAAGTTATTTATTTTTATTTTTTTAGTTAATATTTGTAGTCTGCAAGCCAATGAGAAGAACCTCCAGAAGCTAATTGAGCAACAATATCCAGATATTAAAATTCAAAGCATAAAAAAAACTAACTTTAATGATTTGTATGAAGTTTATTTGGGAAATCAAATCATCTATACAGACAAAACATTCAAATTTTTAATTATTGAAGGCCAATTAGTTGACCCAAAAACCAAGACAAATATTACAGCGGAAAGATTAGCAGACCTTCAAAGAATTGATTTTGAAAAACTCCCCATGGATTTAGCAATCAAAATTAAAAAGGGTAACGGTCAAAAAAAGGTGGCCGTTTTTTCAGACATTGACTGCCCTTTTTGTCGAAAACTAGAAAAAGATGTGTTGATGAAGTTGGATAATGTCGAGATTTATACTTTTATTTTTCCCTTGGCCATCCATCCTGAGGCAGAGCAAAAGTCATTACAAATATGGTGCTCTGATGACCCTGCTGCCAATTGGGTAAAATTTATGAAAACTGCTGATTTACCAGACAATAAGGGTGACTGTGCCTCACCGATTAATGAAATTCAGAATTTTGCAAAGAAATACGGGGTTCAATCAACTCCAACAATTGTATTTGAAGACGGTAGAAGGGTGTCTGGTGCGATACCAATGGATGAATTTAAATCATTGTTATAACAAGAATTTCTTGACTTTAACATGATTTTTCCGTAACTTATGAAACTCAAGGTGTTTGCATTAAGTTGTTTTGTATTCTGATTCCAAAATTAAGTATCCAAGCTTCCTTAATCCAAACTTAAGGGGCGCCTCCCCAACAACATATGTAGGAAGTTTTATGGCTGAAGGTACAGTTAAATGGTTTAATGATGCAAAAGGTTTTGGTTTCATCACTCCTGATGATGGTTCTGAGGATTTATTTGCTCATTTTTCATCAATCTCAGGCGATGGATATAAAAGCTTGAAAGAAGGTCAAAGAGTAACTTTTGAAGTTACTGATGGACCAAAAGGTAAACAAGCATCTAACATAGAAAAAGCTTAGTTTTACTTAATATTCTCAATTATTGCTTCGGCAAAATCGCTTGTCGATAATGCTGTTACTCCCATGTGGTTTGAAAAATCTGCTGTAACTTTTTTCTCATCAAGAGTTTTCCTAAAAGCTTTATCAAGCACAGATGATGCTGCATCCCATTTTATGTATGACAGTAACATTTGTGCTGAGAGAATTAGAGAGCTTGGATTGGCAATATTTTTTCCAGCGATATCAGGCGCAGTCCCATGCGTGGCTTCAAATATAGCGAGTTTTTCCGATAAGTTTGCCCCTGGTGAAATTCCAATTCCACCAACTTGTGCTGCAAGCGCGTCAGATATATAGTCGCCATTAAGATTTAATGTGGCAACAACATCATAACGTTCCGGACGTAATAAAATTTCTTGAAGAAATGCATCTGCAATACAATCTCTGATGATAATTGAATCATGAATCATTAATTCCCCAGAGCTATTCTTTTTAGCGCCAAACTCTTCTATTGCAACATCATAACTCCACTGTTTGAAACTACCTTCAGTAAACTTCATGATATTTCCTTTATGAACAAATGTCACCGATTTACGCTTATGGTCTATGGCATACTGAATAGCCTTCCTGGTGAGCCTCTTTGTTCCATCTTCTGATACTGGCTTTATGCCAATGGATGATGTTTCTGGGAATCTTACTTTGTTTTTATCATTAAATTGCTCGAGCAAATTGAGTATTTCCTGAGCTTCTTTTGTACCTGTAGAATATTCAATCCCAGCATAAATATCCTCTGTGTTTTCTCTAAAAATCACCATATCGGTTTTTTCTGGATTTTTTAAAGGGCTCGGAACTCCTTGATAGTATTGCACTGGCCTTAAACACACATACAGATCAAGCTTTTGTCTCATAGCAACATTAAGAGACCTGATACCGCCTCCAACTGGTGTAGCTAAAGGCCCTTTAATTGAGATGATATATTTTTTTAATGCATCGATAGTTTCCTCTGGTAAGTATTGATCTTGACCGTATAAATTCGCTGCTTTTTCACCTGCATATATTTCCAACCAATCAATTTTCTTAGCTCCATCATAGGCTTTTGAAACCGCAGCATTAATAACCTTTTGCATTGCTGGTGAAATATCCTGACCAATCCCATCACCCTCAATAAATGGAATAACTGGAAAATCTGGTATATTGAGTTCATTATTATGTATAGTTATTGGCTCACCTTTAGGTTGAGATATTAAATTTTGACTCATTTTATTTCCAATCCATATGATAGTGTTATTTAACAAACCGTTTGGTGTCGTCTGTCAGTTCTCCAAGCATGAAATTCACCCAACATTAAAGGATTATCTGAATATCCCCAATATCTACCCTGCTGGAAGACTCGACACTGACAGCGAAGGACTTTTGGTGCTTACAGACAATGGGAAGATCCAGCATGAAATTTCATCTCCAAACAGCCATAAGTATAAAGGATATTGGGTTCAAGTAGAAGGTGACATTGAGAATGAGGCAATTCAAAAATTACAAAATGGTATCAATTTAAAAGACTTCACCACTTTGCCAGCCAAGGTTGAAAAAATTAATGAACCAGAAATTTGGGAACGATCAACACCTATTAGATTTAGGAAAAATATACCAACCTCATGGGTCAAGATTCAAATTAGGGAGGGTAAAAATAGGCAGGTAAGAAAAATGACTGCAGCTGTTGGCTTTCCAACATTAAGGTTAATTCGATATCATGTGGACGACTACTATCTTAATAAATTACGGCCCGGAGATTATCAAATCATCAAGTAAAAATAAGTTAGATGGTATAATTAATCAAATTTTTAGGAATATATTTTGTCTGGTAACTCAATAGGAAAAAATTTCACATTAACAACATTTGGTGAGTCTCATGGAGTTGCCATTGGCGGAATTATTGATGGCTGCCCTCCAGGTTTGGAGATTTCTGAAAAAGATTTGCAAATTGATCTTGATCGAAGAAAACCAGGATCCTCAAAATTTGTAACGCAGAGAAAAGAATCAGATAAAGTGCAAATTTTGTCAGGGGTTTTTGAGGGGAAAACAACTGGTACCCCAATTGGTTTAATTATTTATAACGAAGATCAAAGATCAAAAGATTATTCTGAAATAAAGAACACATTCAGACCAGGTCATGCGGATATAACTTATCAGCAAAAGTATGGAATTCGTGATTATCGTGGAGGCGGACGCTCTAGTGCGCGTGAAACGGCAATTAGAGTTGCTGCTGGCGCAATCGCAAAAAAATGGCTATTGAAAAAACACAAGGTAAAAGTCCAGGCGTGCATCAAGAAAATTGGAGAAATTGATATCCCATTTGCAGCGTGGAAGTATGTAAACCAAAACCCTTTTTTTGCACCTAATGTAAAAATAATTCCTACGTTAGAAGATTATATAAATCAAATTAGATCAGAAAAAGATTCTGTTGGGGCTTTAGTGCATGTGCAGGTTACTAATCCTCCAAAATGTTTGGGTGAGCCAATCTTCGATCGTCTGGATGCTGATATAGCTCATGCTATGATGAGTATCAATGCTGTCAAAGGGGTAGAGATAGGAGCAGGTTTCCTTTCGGTTGAACAGAGAGGTTCCGAACATTCCGATGAGATTATTCCTAAAGGTTTTTCCTCAAATAATTCCGGAGGAATTTTAGGAGGCATATCAACGGGGCAAACAATTACAGCGAATGTCGCCTTTAAACCAACCTCCAGCATTCCTCAAGATCGTCACTCAATTAATAAATCAAATAAACCAGTCTTGATGAAGACCAAAGGCCGTCATGATCCTTGTGTGGCTATTCGCGCTGTTCCTATAGTTGAAGCAATGATGGCACTGGTGCTAATGGATCATTTACTTAGAGATGTTGCCCAAAATTATTCTGTCAAAAGAAAATAATTAGTTGACACATAAACTTCACTTCAATCTCTCGCGCTTTTACTTTATATATTATTTTTTTGTTGGACTATTTGTTCCTTACTGGGGCTTGTTTCTGACATTTAAGTCATTTACGCCAATTCAGATAGGCTTTATGCTTTCCTTCTTTCAGTTAAGTAGAATTTTTGCACCGAATATATGGGGCTGGCTTGCGGACCGTACAGAAAGACGATCTCTTTGGATTAAGTTAACTGCTTTCTTTGGTTGTTTGGGTTTTTTTGGAATTTTTTGGGCCGATAATTTTTTTGAGGTGTTCCTCATTATGATGGCAATGTCTATCTTTACCAGTTCAACTCTGCCTTTAGCTGAGTCCTTAACTTTGTCTCACTTGGCAACAACCAATGGACATTACAGTAGAATTCGAGCTTGGGGTTCTTTTGGATTTATTGTCGCCTCTTTTGGCTTCGGGTTTGTCTTTGATCTTCTAGGAATTCAACATTTATTGGTTACTCTTCTTATTACACAGGTACTAATTTTTATATTTAGTTATGGGATACCTGAAAAAGCTTATGAAAGAGGGGAGAGTGTTAATTTAAGCTTTTTTAAGACTCTTAAAAATAATGAGGTGATATGCCTTTTATCTTCTTGCGCTTTAATGGTGACGTCACACGGATTACTATACAATTTCTTTTCCATTTACTTAGATGAGCAGGGCTATACAAGGTCTGCCATTGGATTTCTTTGGTCTCTGGGCGTAGTTTGTGAAATTATAGTTTTCCTATCCATGCCAAAAATACTCAAATTATTTAATTTCAAACAGATCCTAATGATCAGTTTGTTTATTGCCGTAATTCGATTTTTTATCATTGGAAATTATGTTGATTTTTTAATTCTTATTATCCTGGCACAGATGATGCATGCATTTACATTTGGCGCATTTCATGTGGCTTCAATTGAAATGGTAAATAAATTTTTTCCAGGCAAAAATCATGCAAAAGGCCAGGCACTCTATAACAGCATTACTTACGGAGTTGGTGGTGCCTTAGGTGGTCTTGGAGGAGGCTTTATCATTCAAACTTACTCAGCATCGAGTGCATTTTTGTTATCAGCTCTATTCCCATTGCTTGGATTTATTATTGTGGCCTTTGGTATTAAATCAAATAAATTTAATGCCAAGTTATTTTCCTAAGAGCTTTGAATCATGGCGTAAGCGGAATGATTATGGATTGACTCAAAATTCTCAGATTCCACAGTATAGGAAGTAATTTTATTATTTTGATTTAAGTCTGTAGCGATATCCCTAACCATGTCTTCAACAAACTTAGGATTATCGTATGCTTTTTCTGTCACATATTTCTCATCAGGTCTTTTTAGTAACCCATAAAGTTCGGATGAGGCATTTTTTTCAACAAGTTCGATTATGTCTTCAATCCAAACAAAATCATTTGTTTCAACCGTCACAGTAACGTGGGATCTCTGGTTGTGAGCTCCGTAGTCAGAGATTTTTTTGGAACAAGGACACAGGCTTGTCACTGGAATTATCACTTTAATTTGATTGATAAATTGATTATCTTTAATTGAGCCGATAAAGGTGACTTCGTAATCCAGGAGACTTTCGACTCCGGATATTGGCGCTCTCTTGTTTACGAAATATGGGAACGTCATTTCTACATCACCCGCTTTACTTTCAAGGCGATCGAGCATGTCTCTTAAGATCTTTTCAAAATTCTTGACACTAATGGTTCTTTCATTTTCGTTTAAAATTTCAACAAATCGAGACATGTGTGTGCCTTTAAAGTTATGAGGCAAATGAACATACATATCAAACATCGCGACCGTAGATTGATCACCACCAGTTTTGTCTTTTACAGATATGGGATGTCGAATGGATTTTATTCCTACCTTATCGATATCCAAGTGGCGCTTGTCAGGAGTATTTTGTACGTCTTCGATTTTGTCTGTAATCTTATTCATGGATGTAAGTCTAACATCAGGTAATTAAGTTCACAATTTTATTTTCTATTGATTCAATATCCAATTGATACGTCTTAAGAATTTCATCTTGTGAACCATGCTCAGGAAAATAATCTGGATAACCGAGAAGAAGGGTTTTATTTTTTAAATGATTTGCGGATAAATTTTCTAAAACAGCAGAGCCTGCTCCTCCTGAGATAACATTATCCTCAAGGGTTACAATATATTCATGTTCGCTGGCAACTTTCTTAATCATGGCATGATCTAGGGGTTTGGAAAATCGCATATTGATTACAGTGTGATCATATTTTTCAGCCAAAGGTAAAATTTGATTGATTAAAGGACCAAAGCAAAGGTAGGCTAAAGTTTTCCCCTTTCTAATGATCTCAGCTTTCCCAATTTTTACGCTTTTTTGATTTTTAAAATCATTTGCAAAACCTCTGGGATATCTAACAAAACAGATATTTCTGCTTTCATATCCTAAAGACAACATCAATTTTAATTCTGTTTCATTAGTTGGATGCATAATGACCGTATTTGGTATACATCGTATAAATGAAACATCAAAATTACCAGTATGTGTGGCACCATCAGCACCAACTAATCCAGCACGATCAATTGCAAATAACATGGGGATGTTTTGTAATGCAACATCATGAATAATTTGATCATAAGCTCTTTGCATAAAAGTTGAGTAGATTGCTACAACTGGCTTGTATCCATGAATAGCTAAACCAGCTGCGAATGTGACAGCATGTTGCTCAGCAATACCAACATCATAAAAACGTGATGGATATTTTTTAGAAAATGTTGTTAACCCGCTGCCATCTGCCATTGCTGGTGTTACGGCTATTAGCTTTTTATCTTTTTTTGCATAGCTCAGCATCCATTCTTCAAACACCTGAGTAAAAGTTTTTTGATTGACTTGGGATGAGCTTTTTTTTGATATTCCATGAAATTTGTTGGGATCTTTTTCTGCAGGAAGGTAACCATGACCTTTTTTAGTGACCACATGAAGGAATTGTGGACCATTTAAGGATTTAATATTTTCAAGAGTATCCACAAGAATATCTATATTATGGCCATCGATTGGACCGATATAATTAAAACCAAATTCCTCAAATAATGTTCCAGGCGTCACCATACCCTTAACATGCTCTTCTGTTTTTTTTGCCAGTTCTAGAATTGAGGGTACTTTTTCAAATATTTGTTTACTGGTAGACTTAATTCCACCATAAATTTTCCCACTTAATAATCTAGCTAGGTAGTTATTTAGCGCTCCAACGTTTTTTGAGATAGACATGTCATTGTCATTGAGTATGACTAGAATATTGCTTTTTGATTCTCCGGCATTATTTAGGGCTTCAAAAGCCATACCGGCAGTCATCGCTCCGTCACCAATAATTGCAATCGATTTATTATTAGATTTATTTTTAAGCATTGCCTCAGAAATTCCAAGAGCAACTGATATAGAAGTACTTGAATGTCCAGTTCCAAAATGATCATGGACACTTTCATCTCTTTTTGGAAACCCTGAAATACCCTTAAACTGCCTTAATGTATGTAATTTATTTTTTCTTCCTGTGAGGATCTTATGCACATAAGTTTGGTGACCAACATCCCAGATCAAAACATCATCAGGACTGTTATAGACGTAATGAAGAGCTATGGTGAGCTCAATTACACCTAAGTTTGATGATAGGTGGCCACCTGTTTCCTGAACCGAGGTAATAAGAAAATCTTTGATTTCAGCAGCCAATGAAATTAACTCTGATTTGCTGAGATTTTTTAAATCTTTTGGGGAGTTAATCTGATTTAATATCTTTTTATTTGATTCGGTCATAGATATTGTTAATTAAAAAATTAAATTCATCTGGTAATTCAAGCTTAAACGATATTTTATCGATTTCTTCTTTGGTTGTATTAATGATGCCTAATAATTTTTCTTTTCCATACAAAGAGAAGTAGGTCACTTTTTCTCTCTGGTGATCTTTACCAGGATTTTTACCAAGTTTCTCAACATTTGATGTTGCATCAAGATAATCATCAACCATCTGATATAAAAGGCCTAACTTTTCACTAAGAATTTTTAAGTTTTTATGAGTAGAATTTGTTTGTCGAGATATTATTGATGGGATGAGGATACATGTTGAAATTAACATACCTGTTTTGTTTCTGTGTATTTTTTCAATAATTTTTTTTGTCGGCTTCTTTTTTTCATAGATCATATCAAGCGATTGCCCAAGAACCATTCCTTGCGAGCCAATTGATGAAGCCAATAAATTGATGCACTTGAGTTTCAATTCGGGATCAATTTTTAATTTATTTGAGCTGAGCAATTCAAAGGCAAGTGACTGTAAGGCATCACCAACGAGCAGTGCTTGAGCTTCATCAAATTTTTTATGACAAGTAAGTTTTCCTCTTCTAAGGTCATCATCATCCATACAGGGGAGATCATCATGCACGAGAGAGTAGGCATGGATCATTTCAATAGAAGCACCAAGGATATTTAAAATATTTTTTGAAATGCCGAAATGTTTTCCAAGTGTAAAGAGAAGGTATGCCCTTATTCTTTTTCCACCATTAGAAATAGCATACTTTATTGCCTTATGATTTAAGTCATTGGAGTTAGGTATTTGTAATGAAAGAAATTTATTAAACTCAGATTTAAATGTTACAAATTTTTTACTCTGGTTCATTAAAATCTTCTAAGTCATTCTTACTATTTAAAATTTGAACCTTTTTTTCAAAATTCTTTAAAGATGCTTGGGCTTGCTTAATTAACTTGATTCCTTTTTCATACGACTCAATCGTTTCTTCAAGCTTTAAGCTCCCGTCATCCATGGACTCTACTATGGACTCAAGCTCCTCTAGAATTTCATCAAAACCTTTATTTTTTTCAGACATCATGTTTCCTTTAAGAAAGATAGAAGATCAACGACTTGGTCTTCAATAACCTCATGACCCATATTGTAACTCTTGGATACTAAATTGGAGAAATTTAACAAATCAAAAGTATTTTCAGATGTTTGAAAATTGATAATATCGTCATAGATGCCATGAATTTTAAGTATTGGTTTCGTAATTACTGTATTTTGATAATTAAATTTTGGGACAAAACCAGAAAAGGAAACCATGCCATGAATTTTATGAATCATTTTTAGACCGTAAAAAATTGACAATGCGGCACCTTGAGAAAAACCACCAATATATATTTTAGATGATGGATTGGTTTTTAATTTATCCTCTATGATTAAGTCTAACGCTTTTGATGATTCAATAAAGTCCTCTTCGTTTAAATCATCCAGGTTTAAGCTTTTCATATTAAACCATGCACGCATTTCAAAATTTTGATTAAGCGTTATTTTTCGATATGGTGCGTTTGGGAGAATGATTTCATATTCCTTAAATAAGGGATTAGAAAAGAAAGGAGCGAAATCGTTAGAATCTGCGCCTAATCCATGTAACCAAATAAGTGTTTTATTAGACGCAGAACCAGAATTTATATGAAGCAATATTAAATAGCTTTATTTTGATTCAATAAATTTTTTCAATTCAGGTAATGCTGCATCCACCACTGCGTTCATTGCATTTAAAGCGGATTCATCATCTTGACCTTCTGGTATAGGAGGATTTAGTTTATAAACCCTGTAGAATCTTGCAGTCCATTGTACCTCAGACTCATTATCATTTCCTCCTTTTGCAACAGTAATATACATATTACAATCAGCAACTGGCACATCACCTTCTACAATTTCAAACTTAATTTTCATTAAGTCATCATCGATGCCTTTTAATCTTTCTAAGACCTTGCCACCTTCTTTTAAAGTTAAAGTTCTAAATTTATCTTCACCTTTAACTTCGACTTTGATATCGGATACGAAAGGGAGCCATTTGTTTGCGTTATCAAAATCTTTAACCACTTCCCAAACTTTATCAGGGCTTGCAGCAATTTTTACAGATTTTTGCACTTTTTGTGGGGTTGGTCCATGAGCAAAGATAGTGAATGCGAATAAAAGTGATGTGATAAGTAATACTAATTTCTTCATTGATAATCCTTAACATTTTTCAAAACAAACACCATATTACTATATTACAGATTACTTTTAATTATTTTGTCCAAATAAAATTTCCAAAAGAGCGACTTTCTTTCCCGGTAGGAATATTCTTTATGATTTCTAGACTATCTAAATCGAATACGCTGATGGAATTTGACCCCCAATTTGTAACAATTAATTGATTGTTTAGCGAATCAATGCCAAGATTTTCAGGAACCTCACCAGTTCTGAGCGTTTTTTGTATAGAAAAGTCAACTTTATTTATTACACTGACAGAGTCATCTTGAGTGTTAGTCACAAACAGGTATTGATCAAAAGAGATTATGTTATAGGGATGATCCCCAACATTAAATTTAAACGAATCAAAAGTGTTTAAGTCTATTTTTGAAACATCGTTGGAGTAAACATTCACAGAGAATACAGAGTCATCGGATAAGAAAATTCCAAAGGGGTGGTCACCAACCTCAACAGTTTGAACAACTTTGTTGTCTTGAATAATTGTTAACAAATTTTCATCTCTATTAGAGACAATAATCAGGTCTCTTTTTTTGTCATAGATGATTCCTGACGGGGTCAAACCAACTGGGATCACACCAACTCGTTCCCATGAATTGGTATCATAGCAATACAACTTATTTTCATACCATGAGGATATATAAAGTAAATCTTTGTCCTCAATAAAAACAATTCCTAATGGAGTAAAACCTAAATTTACATTATCAATAATCTTTAGGCTATCTAAATCTATTAACTCTAAGGATTCATTTTTTGTGTTAGAAATTATTGCTAAGTTATTTTTGAGAATCTCAACTGCTAATGGCCCAGGCTTTGTATGTATTGTTTTTATGACATTTAATTTTTGTAAATCAACAATGGATACCGTATCCTCACCTTGGTTAGTAATAATGGCAAAGGACTGTTGTTTACAGCCTAGAAAGATAACAAGTGATATTAAAAGAATAAAAAGTTTCAAAAAATTATTTATCAATGTCGATTAGTATGAAAAAATTAGAAAATAAAATTTATATTTAAAGTTTAACAATGATTGATGAAGATGGATATAGGCCGAATGTGGCTTCAGTAATTATTAATAAAGATAATAAAATTCTCTGGGCCAAGAGGGTTGATGAAGATAATTGGCAATTTCCTCAAGGGGGTATTCAGAAAGGTGAGACTCCAGAGCAAGCCATGTATCGTGAGGTATATGAGGAAGTTGGCCTGAAAAAAAATAGTTTTGAGATACTGGGAAGGTCGGCTGATTGGTTAAAATATGACGTTCCAGAGAGGTTTGTAAAAACCTATTGGCAGGGAAGGTATAAAGGACAAAAACAAATTTGGTTTTTACTAAAATTTATTGGATCTGATGATTTAATTAATTTGAACCTGCATGACTCACCTGAATTCGATGATTGGAAATGGGAAAACTTCTGGTACCCCCTTCAAGATGTAGTAGATTTTAAAAAAGAAGTATATTCAGCTGCTTTAAATGAATTGTGGCAATTTGTTGAAACTAAAAATTAAATTTCTGCAAGAACATCCACAGAATTTTTTACTTTTTGCCCCAACTTTACTTTTACTTTAGAGTTTATTGGGATGTAGTGATCAACTCTTGACCCAAATCGAATAAAACCATATCGATCACCTTGTTTTAATTCTGACCCTTCATTTGCATAACATAAAATTCTTCGGGCAATTAAACCAGCTATTTGAACGGAGGTAATAATTTGATTCTTGGGTGTTTTGATAGTAATGGCACAATGTTCATTATCACTTGATGCTTTATCAAGAGCAGCGTTAAGAAATTTTCCAGGCTTGTAAATTTTATTGATTACTTTTCCTGAAATTGGAGCCTTATTCGAATGTACATTGAAAACATTCATGAACACGCTAACCTTTATCGCTTCTCTTTTATTATAGGGGTCATTTGTTTTTTCAATAGCAATCACTCTCCCGTCTGCTGCAGATACAACTTCGTTTGATTTAGCAACAATTTTTCTTTGCGGATCTCTAAAAAATTGAATTACGAATAAACAAATTATTCCCGTAAAACAAATAGCTATTGAATTAATAAAATAAATTGAAATTAAAAATAAAAAAACTGTGAGGGCAATAAACGGCCAACCCTCACGAGCAAGAATGGGATAATTTTTGTTCATTAGTTTTTAGATTGATCAACTAATTTATTTTTCGCAATCCAAGGCATCATTGATCTCAATTGTGATCCAACTTTTTCAATTTGATGATCACTGTTTTCTTTTCTATGGATTGTCATTTCAGGGTAACCATCATTACCTTCATCAATGAAACGTTTGGCATAAGTACCATTTTGAATATTTTCTAATGCTTTTTTCATTGCTTTTTTAGATTCAGCATTGATGACTTCTTTACCAGTAACATATTCTCCAAATTCTGCATTATTAGAAATTGAATAATTCATGTTGGCAATTCCACCTTCGTACATTAAATCAACGATTAACTTCAATTCATGTAAGCACTCAAAGTAGGCCATCTCAGGAGCATAACCGGCTTCTGTTAAGGTTTCGAAACCAGCTTTAACAAGCTCAACTGCTCCACCACATAGAACTGCCTGTTCACCAAATAAGTCGGTTTCAGTTTCTTCCCTAAAGTCTGTTTCAATCACACCACCTTTAGTTCCTCCATTAGCCATAGCGTAAGAAAGTGCCTTATCTTTAGCCTGTCCAGATTTATCTTGATAAACAGCAATCAGTGTAGGAACACCACCACCTTTAAGAAATTCTGATCTTACTGTGTGTCCAGGACCTTTTGGAGCAATCATGATTACATCAACATCATCTTTAGGCGCAATAAATTTATAGTGCACATTAAAACCGTGTGCAAAAGCCAGTGTTGCATTCGGTTTTAAGTTTGGTTCAATTTGTTCTTTATAAATAGTTGCCATAGTTTCATCAGGAATAAGGAGCATTACGATATCAGCATCTTTAACAGAATCTGCAACTTCTTTTACTGCATGACCTGCATTTTCAGCTTTAGCCCATGACGATCCATCTTTTCTAAGACCAATTGTGACGTTAACACCTGAGTCTTTAAGATTGGCAGCATGAGCATGGCCTTGTGAGCCGTAACCAACAATAGTTACATTTAAATTTTTTATGATGTTTAAATCAGCATCTTGATCGTAATAAACTTTCATTTTCTTATCCTAAATTAAATTTTCAGTATTCTATCACCTCTACCAATTCCTGATGCTCCAGTTCTAACAGTTTCAACAATTGCTGATTTGTCTAAACTATCAAGATAGGCATCTAATTTAGTAGATGATCCAGTAATTTCGATTGTAAATGTATTATCAGAGACATCGATAATCCTTCCTCTGAAAATATCACTAATTCTTTTCATTTCCTCACGGTATTGGTGACTTGCTTTGACCTTTACAAGCATTAATTCTCTTTCAATATGTTTTCCGTCATTTAAATCTAAAACTTTGACAACATCAATTAATTTATTCAGTTGTTTAATTATTTGTTCGATAATTTCATCGGAACCCGAAGTGACAATAGTCATTCTTGATAAAGAGGAATCTTCAGTGGGAGCTACCGTTAAAGACTCAATATTATAGCCCCTCGCTGAGAAAAGTCCGGCAACTCTGGATAGCGCACCAGCTTCGTTTTCCATTAGTAAAGAAATGATATGTCGCATTATAAGTCCTCAGATAGGATCATCTGAGACAATCCTTTGCCATTTGGTACCATAGGATAAACATTTTCCGTTTGGTCAGTAAGGAAGTCTAGAAAAACCAAACGTTCTTTATTTTTCTTAGAGAATGCTTCTTTCAGAGCATCAGTAACCTCTGAAGGCTTTTCGATTTGTAAACCTATGTGTCCATATGATTCAGCTAGTTTTACAAAATCAGGAAGGGCGTCCATGTATGATTCTGCATAACGATTTCCATAGAAAAATTCCTGCCATTGTCTGACCATCCCCATATATCTGTTATTCAGATTAATAATTTTTACTGGCAAATGAAACTGTTTGCAGGTAGATAGTTCTTGAATACACATTTGAATTGATGCTTCACCCGTTATACATGCAACTTGAGCTTCAGGGTGGGCCAATTGTGCTCCCATGGCGTAGGGAAGCCCAACTCCCATTGTTCCTAGACCACCTGAGTTAAGCCATCTGCGGGGTTTGTTGAACGGATAGTATTGAGCAGCCCACATTTGGTGTTGACCTACATCTGATGTAATAAATGCATCACCATTGGTGACCTTATGTAGTTCTTCCACTACATACTGAGGTTTAATAACTTCGTCACTGTTTTTGTATGATAGTGATTTTTTAGCTTTCCATTCATCAATCGTTTTCATCCAATCAGATTGGATCTTTTTATCATGGTTTTTTTCTAATGTTGAATAAATTTCATTCATATCCTCAAGGACGCTTTTGACATTACCAACGATTGGAACATCAATCTTAACTCTTTTGGATATTGATGCTGGATCGATATCAATGTGAATAATTTTTCTTGGTTTTGATAAAAAATGGTCTGGGTTTCCAATAACTCGATCATCAAATCTTGAACCAATGGCAATTAATACATCACACTCTTGCATGGCCATATTCGCTTCATAGGTTCCATGCATACCAAGCATGCCTAAGAATTGTTCTTCATTGGCAGGAAACCCACCCAAGCCCATTAAAGTACTTGTAACTGGAAATCCTAATTTTTTAATAAGCTTGGTTAATTCTTCAGAAGCATCTCCTAAAACTACACCTCCACCAGTGTAAACCATCGGTTTTTTTGATGAAATCAATAATTCGAGTGCCTTAGTAATTTGACCTTGATGGCCTTTTTCAACTGGGTGATATGATCTTAATTCAATTTCAGATGGATACTCAAAGACAGATTCTTCAGCAGTGATGTCTTTAGGAATATCAACTACAACTGGACCAGGTCTTCCGGATCTGGCGATGTGAAAAGCTTTTTTAATTGTTGGCGCAATATCTTCAATTTTTTTAACTAAAAAATTGTGTTTGACACAGGGTCTTGTAATTCCAACCGTGTCACATTCTTGAAAAGCATCTTGGCCAATGGCATGAGTTGGGACCTGACCAGAAATGATCACCATAGGAATTGAATCCATGTGGGCTGTCGCAATACCTGTTACAGCATTGGTTGCACCTGGACCAGATGTGACGAGTGCTACACCGACCTTTCCAGTCGATCTAGAATAAGCGTCAGCTGCATGCACAGCGGCTTGCTCATGACGAACTAGTACGTGTTTGAATTTTTTTAATTGGAAAATGGCGTCGTAAATATTTAGAACCGCACCACCTGGATAACCAAAGACAAATTCTGTGTTTTCTTTATGCAAGGAGTGAATAACAATTTCAGCTCCGGTAAACTTTTTTGCGCTCATGTTATGTTTTTAAACCAAACCGCTAAAATAACCTATTTGCATAGGTTTGGTCAAGTAGAACGTGACTTTTTGTCTTCAATTAACATTGAAAAATCAATAGCTTGAATGTTTTTTGTCAACGATCCAATTGATATTCTTAATTTACCTAATTTAGCAATTTTTAGTACGGATTTTTGAGTCACATTTCCAGAAACTTCAAGAATAGTATTTTTATTTGCCATATCAATAGCTTTTTTAATCTGTGAATTAGAAAAGTTGTCCAAAAGTATATTTTTTACAGAGTATTTAAGGGCAATTTTTAGTTGATGTAAGTTTTCAACCTCAATTTGAATTGAGTTGGTGAGATTTTTTGCTTTAATTTTGTTTAGCAATGTTTCAAAAGTGCCATTTGCTGAAAAATGATTTTCTTTAAAAAGGGCCATATCAAAAAGCCCCAGTCTCTGATTTCCACCACCTCCAATTTTTACTGCATATTTTTGTGAAAATCTTATCCCAGGTATAGTTTTTCGGGTGTCGTAAATTTGTGATTCAGTCTTTTTAATGATATTTACAAATTGATTTGTCAGGGTTGCAGTTCCAGAAAGAGTTTGAATAAAATTAAGACACACTCTTTCAATGGATAAAATTTCTCGAGTAGACCCATTTATTTCACAAATGCAATGACCTTTTTGAATAAAGTCACCATCCTTCACCTGCCATTTTATTTTTAAACTTTTTTGCTTTTTAATAATTTTATCAAGCCATGCTTTCCCGCAAAAAATGGCATTTTCATTACAAAAAATTTTAGCTGTACTTAACGAATTTTTTTCAATAAAGTTGGAAGTGAGGTCACCTTTGCCAATATCCTCTTTCAAAGCAATGAGAATATTACGATTAATTTCATTTTCAAGTAATCTTTTAAAAGGAATAGTCATGAAAATTATTGAAAACTATTAAATCCAGATTTAATCACAGCTCCACCAAGACAAATATTGCTGTCATAGAAAACAATATATTGACCTGGGGTTACGGCCCATTGTTTTTGACCAAAAAATGAAACCAATCTATCTGAATTAATTTCATTGATTTGGCATGCGGCATCAGGCTGCCTGTATCTAATTTTTGCACCAATGACACTTTGTATTGGAAACGAATTCGAGATGGTGTGAATTTCTTCAGCCTCTATTGCATCGTGATATAAAGCTGGGTGATTTTTTCCTTGAGCAACAATCAACTGATTTTCTTTCATATCTTTTTTGGCAACAAACCACGGCTCCCCACTTCCAGAAGATGTTCCGCCAATTCCTAAACCTTGTCTTTGTCCAACAGTGTAAAAAGTAAGACCGTTATGCTTTCCAATATTTTTCCCATCAACTGTGACAATGTCGCCTGGATTTTTTGGTATAAATTGATTTAAAAATTCCGCAAAGGGTCTTTCTCCAATAAAACAAATCCCTGTTGAGTCTTTTCTGTCATGGTTGTGTAAATTATTATCTTTAGCAATTTTTCTAACATCTGATTTTAATATTTTTCCTAAAGGAAAAATTGACTTGGATAACTGTTGTTGGTTAAGTTTATGTAAAAAGTAACTTTGATCTTTTGTCGAGTCCACACCTTTCAAAAGATAAAATAAACCATCTTTCTCAAAAACATCAGCATAATGCCCTGTTGCAATATAATCAGCACCCAGTTGCATTGCATGATTTAAAAAAGCCTCGAACTTAATTTCTGAGTTACACAGAATATCAGGGTTTGGAGTAAAGCCCTTTTTTAAACCATCTATAAAAAGGTTAAATACCTTTTCTTTATATTCTTTTGCAAAATTAACAATTTCAATGTCGATACCAATTTTCTCAGCAACACTTATGGCATCAATTAAGTCTTGCTTACTAGAACAATACTCATCGTCATCATCCGCTTCCCAGTTTTTCATAAACAAACCGCGTACATTATGTCCTTGTTGTTTTAGAATATGTGCAGTAACTGCAGAATCAACACCTCCAGATAAACCAACAATAATGTTCTTTTTTTTCATTGATTAATTTTTATTTTCTTGATTTATTTCAAGCGCTCTGCTGTATGCTTTTTTTACCGCTTGATTAAAAATTTCTTTTAAATTTCTTTCATCAAATGTTTTTATTGCAGCCTCTGTTGTACCACCTTTAGATGAAACGTTTTCAATTAACATATCAAGATCATCAAGATTTTTTTTAGCAGTAGCACATGCGCCTGCAAATGTTTCATAAACCAGCTTCTTGGATTCTTCTAATGGAAGGCCAATCTTATTCGCTGCTTCAATAAATGATTGCATTAAGTAAAAAACATATGCTGGACCACTTCCTGAAACAGCAGTCGATTGATCGATCATTGATTCATCATCAAAAACAATATTATGACCAATACTAGAAAATATGCTGTCTATAATTTTTCTATCCTCAGGTTCAATGAGCGCATCAAAGTAGATAGCGTTAATACTTTTTCCCTCGAATGCGTTTAAATTAGGCATAACCCTGACTAGCTTTTGGTGTCCGTTAAGATGGTTCTTTATTGTGTCTAATCCTATACCTGCAGCGATACTAATTACAACTGATTCATCTACATTAAGGTTTTTACACGCCACAGCTATATCTTTAGGCTTAACAGATAAGATAACAATATCGGTTTGAAGATGATCTAGATTATCGATAATTTCAACTTTTAGTTCTTGTTGAATCTTATTTTTTAATTCTTTATTTTTTTCTATCACGTATATGTGAAATTTTTGTTTTGACGCACGAAGACCAGAAATCATAGCTTGCGCCATATTTCCACATCCAACAAATGTTATTTTTGTCATATACGTTCTCCGAAAATTTTAGATCCAACTCTTATCATTGTTGAGCCATGATCCATTGCCAAATGATAATCATTAGACATTCCCATGGATAATGTGTCAACGGTATGAAAACGCTCTTTCAAAGAAATATAAGCTTTATTTAAAAGCGAAAATTCTTTTTCTAAGAGGTTTATATTTGAGGTATTGCTTGGAATAGCCATAATTCCTCTAAAACATAGGTAATCATCGCTTGGATCAATACTATTTAAAATTCCATCAAGATCATTGATATTGATACCACTTTTTGTATTTTCTTTACTAATATTTATTTGGATTAGAAAGTTGATTCTTTTCCTTAAACTATTCGCCTCATTTTTTATTCTTTCATATATTTTTAATCGATCGATGCTATGAACCCAATTAAAATGTTCTGTTATTAGCTTTGTTTTATTGCTTTGTATCGGGCCAATAAAGTGCCAAATGAGAGAAGGGTTTGAAATAGTTTTAATTTTATCCACTCCCTCTTGTACATAATTTTCTCCAAAATCTAAGTGACCATAATCGATTAAATTGTTAATTTTTTCAATTGATTGTTTTTTACTGACAGCAATTAAACTGATTTTTCTATTATGATTTTCTTCAAAAATCTGTATTTCTTCTCGTATGCGGTTATAGTTTTTAAAATCCATATGTAATTATAAAAAAAAACCAAGCAAATGCTTGGTTTTTAATAGAGATATGTTTTATTTGATTATTTCTTAGCTGCTGGTTTCTTAGCTGCTGGTTTCTTAGCTGCTGGTTTCTTAGCTGCTGGTTTCTTAGCTGCTGGTTTCTTAGCTGCTGGTTTCTTAGCTGCTGGTTTCTTAGCTGCTGGTTTCTTAGCTGCTGGTTTCTTAGCTGCTGGTTTCTTAGCTGCTGGTTTCTTTGGTTCTGATTTTGTATCTTTACCCAATAATGCATTAATTAATTTTTCTAACATATCTCTCTTACTCCCTGAAAATAACATTAAAGAATGAATGGTAATTATATTGCTTCTATTTAATGATGCAAGTATTTTGTTATTAGAAACTAAAGTTCATAGATTTTTTCTCCATCCACAAATGTATGGCTCACTCTTCCTTGAAGTTCATATTCGAATGGAATATTTTTCCCTGACGTTTTAATTGAGCTTTGTGATGGAATCCAGTTTAGAGATTCGTCGTATAAACAAAAATCTATATTGGCGCATTTATTAAGATCATATTTTTTATTGTTTAAAATTTTATACGGTTCCAAACTAATTTTTGAAAGTAACTTCGTAATATTAATCTGTTGATCTTGTGCAATTTTAAATATCAATGGTAGAAACGTTTCAAAGGATGATGCTCCAGGCTCTGATTCTTCGAAAGGCAGCATTTTTTTATCTAGATCCACTGGGCAGTGATCTGATGAAATAGCATCAATTACATCATTTTCAATATTATTAAAAATTTCTTTTTGGTCAATTTTTGATCTTAATGGGGGAACTAGATGATAGTTGGTGTTGTACCCATCAATATCCTGCTCACTAAATAAAAGCTGATTGATAGAAACATCACAGGTAACATTAATATTTTCATTTTTTGCCTTTTGGATAATTTCAAGCGACTCTTTACAGGAAATTTTGGATAAATGAATTTTTGTACCAATGTCTTTTGATAAGGCAATATATTTTAAAATTTCAATAATTTCTGAATTTCTATTTGATCCTTTCAAACCAAGCCTAGTCGCAATTGAACTTTCATTTGCATAAGTATTTTTTGATAAGTAATTTTCAGTTGGACGCAAAAAGAGAGTAAATCCAAAAGTTTTGGCATATTCAAAAGCCCTTAGGAGAACTTTGGTATCTATAATGGGTTTTTCAGCTTGTGAAAATCCGATAGCTCCAGCGTCAAATAACTCTTTCATTTCCGACAACTGTTCTCCGGCTAAATTTTTTGTTATTGCTGCAAATGGTTTAATGTTGATTGGAAAGATTTTATTTGCTTTTGATATAAGATCCTTTATTAGACTAGGCTCATCAAGAACTGGGTCGGTGGCTGGCTGGCAACATACATTAGTAATCCCTCCAGCAATCGCAGCGGATATCTCTTGATCTAATATTGACCTATGCTCCTCACCAGGAGTTTTAAGATTTGAATATAGATCTGTTATTACAGGAACTAATAATTTATTAGCACCATCGATAATTTGACATTTCTTGTCATTATTATTTTTGTTGTATGAGAAGTTTTCAATCTTGCCTTTGCTGATATAAATATTCTGATTAGTTTGTATTTCGCTATTAGAATCAAAAACATTAATATTTTTGATGAGGTATTTCATTTTTTCTCCATCAATAAAGACATAACAGCCATTCGAATTGCAATTCCAAAACTGACCTGAGGAAGGATCACAGCCTTATTGGAGTCTGCAACTGAGGATTCAATCTCAACCCCACGATTCATTGGGCCTGGGTGCATAATAATGCAATCAGGATTAGCCAGATCAACTCTTTTTGATGTTAAACCATATGTTTTGAAATATTCTTCTTGGCTTGGAATTAATGCACTATCCATCCTCTCTTTTTGTAACCTAAGCATCATGATCACGTCTACATCCTTAACTCCATGATCAAGATTATCAAATGGGATTACCCCAAGATCTTTTACACCATAAGGCATTAGAGTTTGCGGCGCTATCACTCTTATTTCTGGTACACCAAGAATATTCAGCGCATTAATTTCGGAACGAGCAACCCTAGAATGCTTAATGTCCCCGACAATTGCAATTTTTAATTTTTTAAAGTCTTTTTTATAGTGTCTAATTGTAAATGCATCTAGCAATCCTTGGGTTGGATGTGAATGATAACCATCACCTGCATTAACAACTTTAATATTTTTATTGATATGTTTTGCTATGAAATGAGCAGCACCCGACTGGTTATGTCTAATCACAAACATGTCAGCATGCATTGCTATTAAATTATTTATCGTATCAAGAATAGACTCACCTTTTGATTGTGATGAGGTGCTTACATTAAGGTTAATAACATCTGCTGAAAGTTTTTTTGCTGCAATTTCAAAAGTGGTTCTGGTTCTAGTGCTATTTTCAAAAAATAAATTACAAATTGTTTTTCCGTTTAATAAATCAGTTTTTTTGACATTGTTATTTTCAAGATCTAAAAATGAATCAGCTCTAGTGAAAATTTCTTCAATAATTTGTCTTGAGAGACCCTCAATACACAACAAATGTTGAAGTTGTCCGTTATTTAGTTGAATGTTATGCATTTGAAGACCTTAGTTGTTTATCAACTTCATTGAAGTGCGATTGCAATATAATGTCTGCAGCTATTTGGTCAACAAGAGAGATATTGTTTTTTTGTTTTTTATTACCCAGATTTTTAATTAACTCTTCAGCAGATGTTGAGCTGTAATTTTCATTCACAAAGAAAATGGGTAGATTTATATTTTTTTCGATTTCTCTTGCTGCATTTAAACAAAACTTTGTCATTTCATTAGAGCTTGAATCTTGATTTGATGGCAGTCCTAGGACTAAATATATTGGCTGCCATTCGTTAACAAGTTGTTTAATTTTGTCAATTCGCTGATTTTTATTTTTTGAATAAAAAGTAACCAGGTTTCTTGAAGTTTTAAGGACGTTATTACCAACCGCTACACCAGTTTTTTTTATACCCAAATCAAATGCAAGCACTGATCCTTTTCTTTCATTTATTTCTTTAAGATCATAATTATTTAATTTCGTCATGATTTAAAAAAAAGATGGGGAAGGGTTTAAGAAAACCAAAGTTGAATTTAGATTTTTTGTAGGTGTATTTCAACGCATTGAATAATAACACAATTTTTATTTTTCTATAAATTCTTTTACCTCTAAACCAAAACCCATCATGCTAGGCATTTTCCTGGGTGATGCTAATAGTTTCATATTTTTTATACCAAGATCAACCAGTATTTGAGAGCCAATTCCATAATTTCTCAGATCATTTTCTTTATTTTTTGGCTGCTGGTCTAGATCACCAATTTTCTTCAGATTAGTTGAAGAGCCGTAATTGAGAAATAACATGACTCCATTTTTTTCTTTAGATATTTTTTTAAAAGCTTCATTAGGCGTCCATGAATGTTTGTCATTTTTTACAATAAAGTCGAGAATTGTTAATGGCTCATGCACTCTCACCATGACGTCATCATTGGGATCAATTTCTCCTTTTACAAAAGCTAAATGAATACTGTTAGAAATTTTATCCTTATAAGTAATAAGTTTAAACTCTCCAAATGCTGTTGAAACAACATCCTCTTCAGTTCTTAAAATAAGTTTTTCTTTTTTTCTTCTATACTCAATGAGGTCAGCAATGGAGCCAATTTTTAAATGATGTTTTTTTGCAAAATCTTTTAGATCATCGAGACGAGCCATCGATCCATCATCGTTCAGAATTTCACAAATTACACCATAAGGTTGGAATCCAGCGATTTGTGACAAATCACAACCAGCTTCTGTATGACCTGCTCTATATAGGACTCCACCTGAATGTGATATTAATGGAAAGATATGTCCAGGCCGAACAATACTATTTTTTGTTGCATTAGGATGAATGGCAGCTTTGACTGTAGTTGATCGATCGCTAGCTGAAATTCCAGTCGTTACTCCATCAGCAGCCTCTATGGAAACAGTAAAATTAGTTCCTAGTTTTGCTTCATTTTCTTGCACCATTAAGGGCAGATTTAACTGGCGTGCTTTTTCTTCAGTGAGTGTTAGACAAATTAATCCTCTACCAAATTTAGCCATAAAGTTGATAATTTCAGGTGATACATTATCAGCTGGAATAAACAGATCACCTTCATTTTCCCGATCCTCATCATCAACCAGGACTACCATTTTTCCTAACTTAAGGTCTTCAATTATCGATTCAATATTATCTAACATAATTTAACCATTTAATGCATAGCGAGCAAGCATATCAATTTCAAAATTAAATTGATCATTTATTTTATTATTCTTAAATGTTGTGTGCTCTATTGTATGAGGAATAAGATTAAGGAAGAAATTGTTTTTATCAACTTTGTTAACTGTCAGGCTAACTCCGTTTATCGCTACCGATCCTTTAACAGCTATAAATTTTTGAAATTCGCTCGGAATCTCCATAACCCAAATTTGCGAATCAGATGCTTTTTTTATGTCTTTTAAGATAGCTTTTGAGTCAATATGACCAAAAACAAAATGGCCACCGACTTTATCCCCAATTTTTAATGACTCTTCCAAATTAACTTCTTGATGTAAATAAAATGGAACTACTTTTGTAAGTGTCTCTTGGGACAAGTAAAAATCAAGAGTATTGTTAGTAAAGTGTGTTACGGTCAAACATGCCCCGTTGACACAAATGCTATCACCAAGCTCGATATTAAATTTTCCGTCATATTCAATCGTCAATTGTATGTCAGTATCAATATCTTTGATACTAATGACCTTACCAATTGTTTTAATAATCCCTGTAAACATGCCATAATTCTAACAGATCAACTCATCATCATTTAACAAATGATTTTTTTCAAATGAAATCTTTACTTTTAGATTTTTGGATATCCAGAAAAATTTTAATCAATGGTAGTAAAAATCGTTTTTTATCTTTTATTGGCTTCTCAAGTATTTTAGGAATATCTATTGGTGTAATGGCATTAATTGTTGTGATGTCAGTTATGAATGGATTTCATTTTGAGTTAAAGCAAAGAATCCTTGATGCCACATCTCACATTGAAATTACTGGCGGCCTAGATAATCAAGATGAAATTAATCTATTAATAAAAAAAATCACTGATTTGAAACATGTGAAAGCAGTTTCACCATATGTTTCAGGAGAGGGTCTTTTGTCAAACAGATCTGTCAATAGAGGGGTCTTGGTTAAAGGTATAGATCCTCAATATGAAAATAATGTTAACCAGCTTTTAAATAAGGTTGTCAAAGGCTCTAAAAAATTTTCAAGCAAGCCGTTTGAGATAATCATTGGTGTTGATCTTGCACGATTATTAGACGTTGATATTGGCGACGATGTTTCATTATTGATTCCTAAACTCAATTTTAGTCCAATCGGAAATTATCCAACAATAAAAAAATTTCATATTGTTGGTATTTTTGATGCGGGTATTTATGAGTTCGATAGCAGTTTAGCGCTAATTGATTATCAAGATGCTCAGAAAATTTTTTTTAAAAATCAAAAAACAAAATTCTCTGCAATGCAAATTCAATTGACAGATTCTAATAAAACGTTAAATGTTGAGTCTGATATAAAAAAAATTCTAATGGATCTGAATATCAATTCATTTATTAGTAATTGGACAAATAAAAATAAAAATTTTTTTAGTGCGATTCAAATGGAAAAGAGAGTAATGGCCATAATTTTAACTTTAATTATCGCCGTTGCTGCATTTAATTTAGTGGCATCATTAGCAATGAGCGTGCAGGATAGGAAAAAGGATATAGCAATATTGATGACTATTGGGTTTTCAAAATTTCAAATTATAAGAATTTTTGTCTTTCAAGGATTCATTATTGGGTTTATAGGATCTTTGTTAGGCTTGTTTTTTGGAGTTGTAATTGCGTCCAATATTAATACCATTGTCCCGTTCATTGAAGGTTTGTTTAATATTCAATTTTTATCAAAAGATATTTATTACATCAATGAACTTCCTTCAATAATTATTCCTACGGATATACTTTCTGTAATACTGGTATCAATTATCTTGTCTTTGTTTGCTACCATTTACCCCAGCCAAATGGCAGCAAAATTAAATCCTGGTGAAATTTTAAAAAATGAGTAATGTTGTTGAGATTAAAAATTTAACAAAAAGATTTCCATCTTTGGAAAAGCCGCTGTTTGATCGATTATCAATTGAAATCAATGAATCTTCAGTCATAACTGGTGTGTCTGGGTCAGGGAAAACAACTTTTATGCAAATCATTGCCGGGCTGGATACATTCGATCAGGGAGATGTTGCTGTACTAGGAAAGAGTTTAAGCTCTTTAAGTTCTTCTCAGGTGACTACCTTTAGAAGAAAAGAATTTGGATTCATATACCAGTTTCATCATCTATTGAATGATTTTAATGTTCTAGAGAATGTAAAGATACCTTTATTATTGAATGGGTACGATGATGATAAAGCTACAAAAAAAGCAAAAAATCTAATTCATCAGGTAGGGCTAAGCGAGAGATTGCATCATTTTCCGAATCAATTATCTGGTGGTGAAAGGCAGAGGGTTGCAGTGTGTAGAGCTGTTGTCCACGATCCAAAAATTATATTTGCAGATGAACCTACTGGAAATTTGGATAAAAAAAATTCTAGGATAGTCATTGATTTGCTAATTAAGCTAGCTAAGGAAAAATCAATCTCATTGATAATGGTGACGCATGACTTATCTGTGCTAAAAAAATTTAAAAACAAACTTGAGTTTGTCGATGGAAAATTGAAAAAATGTTAATATTCTTTTTGAATCATTAATGCTTATTAAGGAGTTGTAGAGTGTGGGATATTATTCAAGGTGCTGGGTGGCCAATTTGGCCTTTAATTTTTGCTTCAATTCTTGCTCTAGCAATTATCATTGAAAGATTTTGGTCCTTAAGGGCAGAAATAATTGCACCAAAAAATTTATTGAATGAAGTCAGAACATTAATTGACCAAAAAGGGGTCAATAAGAAATCCATTGACTTGTTGAGGGAGCACTCCTACTTAGGTGAAATATTTGCTACCGCGCTTGATCATATCTCTAGTTCTCCTGGATTGATAAAAGAATCAATTGAAGAAACTGGAAGGGCAGTTTTTCATAAATTAGAAAAATACTTATCTACTTTAGGAACCATTGCAACAGTTGCTCCACTACTTGGTCTTTTTGGGACTATTATTGGTATGGTTGAATTGTTTAGCTCATTCACAAGCAGCGGTGCCGATGTTACTGTTTTTGCTAGGGGGATTTCAATAGCCTTATACAATACAGCCGGTGGAATTGTTGTAGCTGTTCCAGCGATGATTATGTACAGATTTTTTAAAAATAAAGTTGAGTCACTTATAGTTGAGATGGAACAGCAGGCCATTACCTTGGTTGAAATCATTCATCATAAAGGAAAATAACTAATGAATTTCAGAAGAGGCAGTCAAGAAGATGAATTGGAGATAAACTTTATTCCTCTTATAGATGTTTTACTGGTGATCATTATTTTTCTTGTCGTAAGCACAACGTTCTCTAAATTTAGTGAATTAAAAATCAATCTTCCAACTGCTGAGGCAATACCTCAAGACAAAGATCTTGATAAAGTGGATATTGTAATTACCAGTGATAATCAGTACTTTATTAACGAAGTACAAATCACGGACAATACCATTGCTGGTATCCTAGAGGAATTGAAAAATTTAAAATCAAAATTTAATAACGATCTCCCTACAGTCATTATTAATGCTGATGCGATGTCCAACCACCAATCTGTGATAAATGTTATGGAGGCAGCCAGACTGTCTGGTCTTAATAAAGTTACTTTTGCCACAAAGGTTAATTAAACCTCTCAATGCCAGAGTTAAAAAAACATCCTTTAAAGTTTTCAGAATTCAAAGAAATATATCAACAACTTTTAAGATATGCGCTCAATTATAAATTTTCTTTATTATTGAGTATCGTATTTATGCTGATATTTTCATTAACCAATACAGGTTTTCTAGCACTGCTTAAAGAGATTACTGATAATGGTTTTGATACTGGAAATTCGACCATAAAAATAATGTTGCCCATTTCACTGATGGTGCTAATGCTTATTAGGGCCTGTTCATCATTTATGTCTGGGTATCATATGAGGAAAACTTCAAGGGGTGTGGTTGCAGATCTCAGGATTGATACTTTCAAAAAATATCTCAAACTTCCGGTGTCATATTTTGATAACAACAATGCAGGAATGCTTGTTTCAAAATTAACTTATGAAGCAGATCAATTATCAGCAGTTATAACCAGGATAGGTATAACCATAATCAGAGAATCTTTTACTGTCATTGCATTATTCATATACATGATTTATTTGGATTGGTTTCTCACCTTAGTTTTTTTATTAATGACACCAGTAATTATAAGATATTTAAAGAAAGTATCACCTCGGCTTAGGTCTTTTGGTTTTGAGGTGCAAGAAACAATGGGGAACATGACATCTGCTTCAGAAGAGGCTGTGACCGGACAAAGGGTCATAAAAGTTTTTGGTGCAATAAATTATGAATTGCAAAGATTTACATCGATTGTCAAAAAAAATATGAACATGCAAATTAGATTGGCAAAACTCTCTCTATTTAATAGCATGTTGATAGAAATTATTGCCTCAATTGCTTTAGGCGTAATTGTTTACTATGCGTTGGCAAATTTTACCACTGGTGAATTTGCTGCTTTTGTTGGCGCGTTGCTAATGATGATCAAGCCGATCAAAAGCCTAACCGAAGTTAATGAATCATTACAGGTTAGCATTGCTGCAGCAAAAAGTATTATGAATGTTTTAAATGAGAGGAATGAAAAAAACCAAGGAAAAAAAGTTTTACCTAATGTCAAAGGCGATATAGAAATCAAAAACCTTTCTTTTCAATACGGAGATAATGATAGAAGTGTTTTAAATCAAATATCATTGAAAATAAAGAGAGGACAGAAAATTGCATTAGTTGGCAAATCAGGTGGAGGAAAAACAACCTTGATGAATCTTCTTCCACGATTTTATGATTTTAAAGAGGGTGACATTTTAGTTGATAAAGTAAATATAAAAGACTTAAAACTTGATAATTTACGCAGCTTTTTTTCTCTAGTTACTCAGGATACTATTTTATTTAACGACACAATACGAAATAACATATGCTATGGAAATCAAACGAGAAAAATTTCCGATAAAAGATTGAATGAAATCATAGATCAATCAAACTGTAGAGAATTTATAGAAAAGCTTCCTAAAAAGTTAGATAATTTGGTTGGTGATCGTGGGGTCAAACTATCTGGCGGGCAAAAGCAGCGTATTGCAATTGCCAGAGCAATTATCAAAGACGCTCCTATTTTGCTTCTTGATGAAGCAACCTCAGCTCTTGATTTAGAGTCTGAAAAACTTGTTCAAGATGCATTAGATCATTTAATGAAGAACAAAACATCCATTATTATTGCTCATAGATTATCAACCGTAAAAAATGCTGACAAGATTTTTGTTCTTGATAAGGGATCAATTATTGAATCTGGGAATCACGACGAACTAATAAGAAAAAAAGGGTTCTATTCAAAACTGTATAAAAAAGAATTATCTTAAAAAAAGTCATGTCAATTGAGAAATTTTTTACCGATCAGTATTACAAACAAGCCAATTTAATATGGTTACTTGCCCCTCTTTCATTAATAAACTATTTTATCTATTATTTAAGGGCTGGTCTTTATAGGTTTAATATTTTTAAACAAAAAAAACTACCAGTCACGACGATCGTTGTAGGGAATTTAATTGTTGGTGGCTCAGGCAAAACCCAGCTTGTCATTTACTTGGCTAAATTATTAAAAAAAAATAATATTAATGTTGGAATCATTTCTCGTGGTTACAAAGGAAAATTTAAAAATACAACTGAAGTCTTTGATAATTCGAACCCTGTTGATGTCGGTGATGAAGCATTGTTATTAAAACAAAAATTAAATATCCCTGTATTTATAAGTAAATCAAGATTTGAGGCAGGAAATGCATTAATAAAAAAATACAGTGATACGGATGTAATTATTTCAGATGACGGTCTTCAGCATAGAAGTTTAATTTTTGATTATAAAATATTAATAAATGATGATCGGTATGTAACCAATCATTTGCTTCTTCCAGCGGGGCCGTTTAGAGAACCCTTGTCGAAAATTCTCGATAATGATACTTTAGTTGTATCAAATAGCTTAGAATCCAAAAAAGACTTTTTTAACTTTTCTCTTAATAATAAAGTAACTAATTTAAAGACAAACGAAAAGATTGCTCTGAATAAGTTACCTAATCTACATTTATCAATTGGTATTGGTTATCCGTATCGATTAATAAACTCATTAAAAAAACTATGTCAATTTAAATATCGGATTTATGATGATCATTATTATTTTACAAATAATGATTTTAAAGATAACTTTAATTATCTTATAACTGAAAAAGATTCAGTGAAATGCACAAATATTAAAAATAAAAATATTTGGGTACTAAAATCCGATCCAAGGATGTGCCCAGTGTTTGAAAAAAAATTACTTGGAAAAATTTTAAATGGATAAAAATTTACTTGAATTAATCGTATGCCCGGTGACGAAAGAAAAACTTGTTTACGATAAAAAAAATAATGAATTAATATCAAAGGGAGCAGGCTTAGCTTATGCTATAAAAAATGGGATCCCCATAATGCTTGTATCTGAGGCAAGAAAAATCAAATGAGTTTTACTGTTGTAATACCTGCTCGTTTAAATAGCACAAGACTAGAAAATAAACTTCTTTTACAAATAAAGAATAAACCGCTGTTTATTCATACAGCTGAGCAAGTATCTAAATCAAAAGCCACTAACATTTATATTGCTACAGATAATCAAAGTATTAAGGATATAGCAGAAAATTTTGGATTTATGTCTATTATGACTTCAGAATCTCATCAATCAGGAACTGACAGGATTAATGAGGCAGCACAAATGCTTTCCCTTGAAGATGATCATGTATTAGTAAATGTTCAAGGGGATGAGCCTCTAGTAGATTTTAAATTAATTAATGAGCTTGCTGAAAATATTTCAAATCACAACCAATTTGTATCCGCTTATCAAAAATTTAAAAGCTTTGAAGATTATAAGAATAAAAATAATGTAAAGGTAGCTCTGAATGTGAAAAATGAGGCAGTAACTTTTTCAAGAAGCATGATTGGCAATTTAAGTGATGAAAACTTTATTGATGACCTAATTTATCACCATCTTGGTATTTATGCTTATACAGTCAAGCAGATTAATGATTTTTGTCAGATAGATAGCCCTAAAATTGAAAAATTTGAAAAATTAGAACAAATGAGGGCAATTTTCAATAACATTCCAATTAAGATGATCGAGTATCATGGTGAAGAAATGATAGGAGTAGATACGATCGAAGATTTTAATAAAGTTAAAATTTTACTTGGCTAAATTGCGTCGTCATCCGTTTCACTGGTTCTAATTCTAATAGCTTTCTCAACAGGGGAGACAAAAATTTTTCCATCACCAATTTTTCCAGTGTGAGCCGTATTTTTTATAGTTTCAATTACTTTGTCTACCATTTTATCTGATACAACAATCTCAAGTTTCATTTTAGGCAAGAAGTCAATTACATATTCAGCACCACGATAGAGCTCGGTATGACCCTTTTGTCTTCCAAAACCTTTAACTTCAGTCACGGTTAAGCCTTCAATACCGACTTCAGCTAGAGCTTCACGAACTTCATCTAATTTAAATGGTTTTATGATTGCATCAATTTTCTTCATATTTTTATCCTAAAAAGTTATTAGTGATTGGAAAACGCCTCTCTCTTCCAAATGCCTTTCTTGTTATTTTTGGTCCAGGGGGACTTTGCCTTCTTTTGAACTCACTTCTTAATATTAATTTTACAATTTTTTTCACTGTTTGTGCCTTAAAGCCCATGCCAATAATCTCATCTGCCGATTGTCCTTCGTCAATGAAAAGCTCAATGATTTTATCCAGCTCATCATATGCCGGCAATGAGTCTTGATCTGTTTGATTCGGTTTCAATTCAGCAGATGGTGCACGAGTGATAATTCTTTCCGGAATAATGTTTTCATTAGCATTAATAAATTTACTTATCTTATAAATTAATGTTTTTGGGATATCTTTAATAGGAGCATATGCACCCACCATGTCTCCATAAAGCGTTGAATAACCAACTGCAGATTCACTTTTATTGGATGTTGACAGCACAATTCCATTTTTTTTATTCGCCAAAGCCATAAGAATAAGCCCTCGACTTCTTGCTTGAATATTTTCCTCTGTGATGTCAGGCTTGAGATTTTTAAAATCGTCTTTTAGATTTAGATTAATTTGATTTATCAATGTGGATAAATTTTTATCAATAAAATTTACTCCTAGATTTTTTGCAAGTTCTTTTGCATCGTCAATACTTATTTTAGAGGTGTATTTTGATCTCATCATAATACAATTTATATTTTCTTTATTTATTGCATTTGATGCAATATATGCAACGAGAGCAGAATCAATTCCACCAGATAAGCCAAGGAAAATATTTTTTATTTTATTTTTTTTAATATAATCTTTAGTGCCTAAAATACATGCATTCAACACACTCTCTTCAATTGATAATGCTTGAAGTGTTTTTTCTGATGAGGATTCCTCAACTACCTTTGTCTGGCATTTGAAGTGATCTAACTGGCAGCAGATACTATTATTTTTATTTAACAAAAATGAACCACCATCAAAGACAATATCATCTTGACCACCTACCATATTCAAATAAATTAAATTTGATTTAATTTTCCTATTAATTTTTTTTGCCCTATTGACTCTGAGATTTAGCTTATCAATCTCAAAAGGGGAGGCATTAATGACGATGCAAAAATCAATTTGTTTATCTAGGTATTTTTTTTCTAAATCTTTATCCCAAAAGTCCTCGCAAATAAGGATTAAAATTTTCTTATTTTTATATGTAATTATTTTTTGATGATCACCTGGTGTAAAGTATCTTTTTTCATCAAACACTCCATAATTGGGGAGGCATTGTTTGTGCTGATGTTTTATAGTGTTTTGAGAAATGATAAAGGCTGAATTAAATATCTTATTCTTTTTTAAAAGCACACCGCCAATTATTAATAGTTTATTCTTCAAATGTGGTTGAAATTCATTAAAGGCTTGTTCTTGTTTCTTAATAAATTCATTATCAAATAATAAGTCATCAGGAGGATAGCCAATTAGGGCTAGTTCGGGTGCAATGAAGATATCTGCATCATTTGAAATAATCTGCTTTTTAATCCAATTAAAATTAGTTTTGATATCCCCCATTATTGGGTTTGATTGAATTAGACAGACCTTCATTAATAAGTCCCACCATTATCTTTGATAATTTCAACAATTTTTTTATTTTTTTCTTTTAACGCATAAACATATGGAGTAAGTCCATATTGATCACGTGCTTTTAATTTAACGTTGTATTCAATTAACAATTTTACTGATTCATAATCATTATTAAATACAGCAAAATGAATCAAGGGTGTTTTTTGATCATCTTTATGATTGGGGTCAGCCCCTCGTTCAAGAAGAATATTTGCAATTTTTGGGTATTTCTTTTCAATAGACCAAGTTAATGCGGTCCATTTAGACTTGTCTTCTGTATGGATATCTGCACCCCGATTTAGCAGCATTTTTACAACATCAATGTTGCCATTGGCACATGCAATCATTAAGGCTGTCTTCCCATTAGGATCTTTTAAAGTAAAGTTTGCTTTATTGTCAAGAAGACTTTTTACGACCGCCAAATTTCCTTTTTTTGCCGCAATCATTAAAATTGTCTGACCACTGTTATTTCTATTATTTGGGTCAATTCCTGCTTTGATTAGCAAATCAATAGTTTCGCTATGTCCAGCAGATGCAGCAAGACCAAAGGCGGACCATCCGTCTGGGTCTGTGATTTTTGGATCGGCTTTTGCATTTAGCAACAATTTTATAGATTCAGTATAATTTTTTTTTGCTGCATACATCAATGCTGTCCAACCAGAATCATCAGTATGGTTTACTTTAATCTTATTCTTTATTAGTAAATTAATAATATCTGAATTATTTTTTCTTGCTGCATACATCAAGGCATTCAGATTGTTAGAGTCGACTACGTTAACATCGGCACCACTCTCTAGTATGGCTTTTACTGTCTCGATATCATCTTTTGCTGATGCAGTTAAAAGATAATTAACCTCTTCAGAGGAAGAATGTAAGGAAAAGAAAACAAAGGCAAGAATAAAAATGAATTTATGCATTATTCATTGCTAATAAAATAGCATCACCAATTTCCGCTGGGGAGTCAGCAATTACAGCACCTGCTTTTCTTAAGGCATTAATTTTATCAATTGCTTTTCCGCTGGTCTTTGAAATTATTGCCCCTGCATGCCCCATTCTTTTACCCTCTGGAGCTGTCATACCTGCAATGTATGACGCAACAGGCTTTGTAATTTTTTCTTTGATATAATCTGCAGCTTCTTCTTCATCACTACCACCAATCTCGCCAACAAGGATGATTCCATGGGTGTCCGGATCATTCTCAAAAAAATCTAGACACTCAATAAAATTTAGCCCTTTAATCGGATCTCCACCAATGCCGATACATGTTGATTGACCTAATTTGTTGTTGGTTGTTTGATTGACGGCCTCATAGGTGAGGGTACCAGATCTTGAAACAATTCCGATCTTCCCAGGAAGATGAATGCTGCCCGGCATTATTCCTATTTTACATTCCCCTGGTGTAATTATTCCTGGGCAATTAGGACCTATTAAGATCGAGCGATTACTATTAATGATTGATTTGACTTTGAGCATGTCAAAAGTAGGGATACCTTCAGTAATACAGACAATAATCTCTATTCCAGCCTCGCTAGCCTCAATGATAGAATCTGCAGCAAATGCTGGTGGAACATAGATCATGGTTGCATTCGCCTGTGTTTGATTCACAGCCTCTTTCACAGTATTAAAAACTGGTAAATTAAGATGTATGCCTCCACCTTTGCCTGGCGTGACACCACCCACTAAATTAGTCCCATAGTTTAAACATTGCTCAGAGTGGAAAGTGCCTTGTTTTCCAGTGAATCCTTGACAAATTAAACGAGTTTTTGAATCAACTAGGACAGACATTATTTTTGATCCTTGGCATATGTCACAGCAATTTTTGCTGCATCAGTTAAATTATCTGCTGAGTGTATATTGAGTTTGCTCTCTTTAAGTAATTTTTTACCATCATCTACATTAGTTCCCTCAAGTCTTACAACAATCGGTATCGAAACACCAACATCTTTCGCAGAATTTATAATACCTTCGGCAATAACATCACATCTCATGATCCCGCCAAAGATATTAACCAAAACAACTTTTACATTTTTATCGGAAAGTAAAATTTTAAATGCTTTTGAAACTGTTTCTGCAGATGCACCACCACCGACATCTAAAAAGTTTGCAGGGGATCCTCCAGAATGTTGTATCAAATCCATGGTAGCCATTGCAAGTCCTGCACCATTAACCATACAACCAATATCACCATTTAGGGCAATATAATTTAATCCAGCATGATGAGCTTCGGCTTCCTTTGAATCATCTTGTGACCAGTCGCGAAGTTCACTTAATTTTTTTTGTTTATAAAGGGCGTTATCATCGATACTAATCTTGCAATCAAGGGCTACAAAATCATTAGCATCATTAATAACTAATGGATTAATTTCTAAAAGTGATAAATTATTTTCAGTAAAAAGCTTATAAGCCGACTTAGCAAATTTATTAAATTTCCCTGCTAAATCAGCACTAAATTTTAATGAGTTTGCCAACTCTCTTGTTTGATAGTCCATTAAGCCAGTTATAGGGTTACAAAATTCTTTAAGTATTAAATCAGGACTTTTTTTACTGATCTCTTCTATTTCCATGCCGCCTGCGCTTGAAACAACAAGGCAAACTTTTTCTTCTTCACGATCAATTAGGATAGAAAAATAAAGCTCATTGATAATATTTTCTGTTTCTTCAAACAAAATTTTATGAACGGGTTGTCCGGATGGTTGATTTTGATACGTAACTAAATTTTTTCCCAGAAGCTTAGAAGAAAATTCGAGCGCTTCTTCTTTAGATTTTACAACTTTAACGCCTCCAGACTTTCCCCTTCCACCCGCATGAATTTGGGCCTTTAAAACGACAGGATTTTTTATATCTTTTGCTAAAGCATTTACTTCATTTAAAGTCTCAGCAACTTGGCCATAAGGGGTTTGAATCTCATATTTCCGAAGTAGCTCTTTTGCTTGATATTCGTGTAAATTCATCGTCGTTAACCAGTTAAAACATAATGATATCAGATTGGTAAGAGTTGTATAATGTGTGCATGGAAAATTACTTGATATGTAACGATGATCTTCATCGATTTATTGATGAACATAAAATTAGTCATTTTGAGGGTGATGTAAAAAAACTTGATAATCAATTTAGCACTTTTGAAAGTAACTCTAATTTTTTTATAGAGAATAAGAAAAAACTAACTTCATCTGAGACACAATTTTTTCTCAACATAAAAAAAACAATTAAAGACTTTAAACTTCTTGTATGTGACATGGATTCCACACTCATTCAAAATGAGTGTATTGATGAAATAGCCGAACTTCTTAACTTAAAAAAAGAAATATCTGAAATCACTGAGTTAACCATGCAGGGACAATTATGTTTCGATGAAAGTATAAAGAAAAGGGTAGAGCTACTAAAAGGAATTAATGTTGCATCATTTGAAAAAATTATTAATGAAAAAATTAGGTTTCAGCCTCATGTCAATGAATGGATAAATTATGCCAAATCACATCACTTAATTACTGTTGTGGTTTCTGGTGGCTTTACTTATTTTGTTGATTATGTAAAAAAATCTTTATCTATGGACTATGCTTTTTCTAATACCTTTGAAGTTTTTAATAATGAATTAACTGGAAATCTGGTTGGTGAGATAGTTAATGCTGAGAAAAAAGCTGAACTGACCCTAAAAATTGCAAACCAACACGGTATTAAGAAAGATCAAATCATGGCGATAGGTGATGGTGCGAATGATATTAATATGTTTAATGAATCTGGCTTGAGTATATCTATGCATGGAAAACCAGTATTGGATAATCTTGTTACCTGGTCGGTAAAAAAAGGTTATTACAAAACTCTTTTAGATCTATTCAAGTATATGGAAAGAGAATAAAAAAAAGCATCTCATTGAGATGCTTTTAAAAATACTAGTGTTTATTAATTAAAAGCACTTGCCTTCACAACCTTCTTCGCTTACTCCCAGTGTAATGAGAAATTTAGCCATATCTTCCTTCCCATCATCTTTAAGTGCCCTCACAATAGACACATCACCTTTAAGCTTCTTATTAATATCAATACCTTTTTCTGCAAGGTATTTAGCCATTTCTTTGTTACCATTAAATGCAGCATGATGAAAACCAGTCATCCTAGTCACAGGGTGAATGTAATTAATGTCAGCACCTTTTTCAGTTAAATATTTTAGGATTTCAAATTGATTTTTTGCAGCAGTAATTAAGAATGGAGTCCATGCAAAATATTTGTCTTCTAATGGGACAGCTTTTTGTTCAACATACATCTTGACCGTTTTTAAGTCACCATCATTTAGCGCACCGGTAAATTCCAATTCTTCAGGATCGGTTAATCCTGCGAATGTATTAAGACTTAAAATTAATAAAAATAAACTAAATAACTTTTTCATAACATTCCTAACTGTTCTTTAAATAATTATATGCATTAGTAAACATTTTAAACCAAGGTCCGTATTCGCTATTTTTATCTCGAGACCAAGTATTTTGATCCGATCTAAACACACGCTCCGGATGAGGCATCATTATATTAAAACGTCCATCATCATTGGTAAAACCAGTTACACCATCAACCGAGCCATTGGGATTTAATGGGTAGTTTGTTGTTACCTCATGCAAGTTTGTGACATATTGTAATGTAATTTGTTCCTTTTGACTCATTTCTTTATGATCATTTGGATTAGAGAAGAAAGCTCTTCCTTCGCCATGGGCTGTAATAACAGGAATAGAGGAGTTTTCCATTTCATTAAAAAAGATAGAATTATTTTTTGGTATTTTTACCGTAACCACTCTTGATTCAAACTGATCAGATAAATTTTTCACAAATTTTGGCCATTTGTCTGCACCCGGGATGATAGATTTAAGGTTTGACATCATCTGACAACCATTACAAACTCCCAAGGCTATTGAATTTGACTGATTGAAAAAGGACGTAAACTGATCCCGCAGCATAGAGTTGTTGAGGATCACTTTGGACCAACCTTCTCCTGCGCCTAAGACATCACCATATGAAAAACCGCCGCAAGCAACAAAAGCTCTAAAATCTGTAATGGCATAATTTCCGTCCATAAGATCTTGCATATGAACATCGATCGCATCGAATCCGGCGTAATAGAATGCAGCTGCCATCTCATAATGACCATTAACCCCCTGTTCACGAAGGATCGCTATTTGTGGTTTTTTGGTGCCCTTGATGGATGGAAAATTTAACTCAAATTTTATATCTGTTCGAATTCCAGGATCATTGTTGTCATCCACAAGACTTAATTCTTGTGCTGCTAATTTGGCATTGTCACGAATTGATTGAATGTGGTAACTATTTAGCGACCATATTTTTTCAAGCTCAGATCTTTGTTCCCGAATACAATCTGAACCGTGTTTAATATTGATTTGATTTAAATGATTTATTTTTCCTACATTGAAGATATGCTGAATATTTTTTTCTCGAAATAAATTAACGATTTCCTCTTCATTTTTTTTATTTACTTGTATGACTGCTCCAAGCTCTTCCGAGAATAAAATATTTGGAAATTCTGCATTAATCTGAGATAAATCGATATCAATTCCACAACGAGAGGCAAATGCCATCTCAGACAAGGTCGCAAACAAACCACCATCGGATCGGTCATGATAGGCATAAATTAGATTTTTATTTATGAGTTGTTGAATAACGTCACAGAAGCCAACTAATAATTTTGGATCATCAATGTCAGGACATTCTGATGACATAGTGTTACTCACCTGCTCAGCAATCGATCCACCGACTCTGTATTGATTTAAACCTAAATCAATATACAAGAAGATGTAATCATCTTGCCTAATAAATTCAGGCGTACATGTTTTTTGAGTATTTTCACATTCAGAAAATGCTGTAACAATTAGTGAAAGAGGGGAGGTGACGACCTTATCATTCCATTTTGTCGTCATTGACATGGAATCTTTGCCGACAGGAATTGATATCCCTAATTGTGGGCAAAGCTCCTCACCGACAGCGTGGACCGCAGCAAAGAGATTGTTATCTTCATCATCATCACCGCTTGCTGCCATCCAGTTGGCTGATAATTTAATATTGGTAATATTTCCAATATTCGCGGCAACTATATTGGTAACAGCTTCTGCTACAGCCATGCGAGCAGATTTTTTTGCATTGGATATGGCTAATGGGGTTCTTTCTCCTATAGCAAAAGCCTCGCCTGTTACATCTTCAAAAGAAAATTTTGTCACAGCAACATTTGATACCGGGGTTTGCCATGGGCCCACCATTTGATCTTGAGCAACCAGTCCAGTAACAGATCTATCTCCAATCGTTATTAAAAACTTCTTGGAAGCTACCGAAGGATGGGAAATAACTTTCTTATGTAAATCTTTGTCATTTATCTTGGATGATTTTGGAATATCCTTTTCTATTTTTTTTGGAATTTTTTTTAATAATTTGGGTGGTTTTCCAAGCAGAACATCAAGCTCCATATTGACAACATCTTGATTTAGTAAATTATCCTTAACGTGAAGATGACGATTTTTCTTCGCCTTACCTATCACTCTAAAAGGGCAACGCTCTCTTTCGCAGATTTTTTTAAATAAATTAAGCGATTGATGATCAATGGCTAATACGTATCTTTCCTGAGATTCATTGCACCACAATTCATGAGGCGCCATACCTTTTTCTTCGGTATCAATATTTCTAATATCAAAATCTGCACCAACCTCGCCATCATTAATAAGCTCAGGGAAAGCATTAGAAAGTCCTCCAGCACCAACGTCATGGATGCTTAAAATGGGATTATCTTCTTGTAACTGCCAACAACGATCAATAACCTCTTGAGCTCTTCGTTGAATTTCAGGATTACCTCTTTGCACTGATGCATAATCTAAACTTTCGTCATTAGATCCACTATCCATTGAGGATGCAGCTCCTCCTCCGAGCCCAATCAACATGCCAGGACCACCAAGTTGAATTAATAATACATTTTCATCAAGTAGCTTCTTGTGTGTATGGTTATCACTGATGTTGCCTACGCCGCCAGCCAGCATAATGGGCTTATGGTATCCATAGTTTTTTCCATCAACCTTTTGCTCAAACACCCTAAAGTAACCTGCAATATTGGGTCGTCCAAATTCATTATTGTATGATGCGCCCCCTATCGGACCATCAATCATAATATCTAATGGCGAGGATATGTGATCTGGTTTTTCAGGAGTCGTTTCCCATGGAAGAGGGTAGTCGGGTATGTTTAAATTCGATACGGAGAATCCAGTCAGACCTGCTTTTGGCTTTGATCCTCGTCCAGTCGCTCCTTCATCTCTTATTTCACCACCCGAACCTGTAGCCGCTCCAGGAAAAGGGGAAATTGCTGTTGGATGATTATGAGTTTCAACCTTCATAAGATAATGAGTCTTTTCCGAGTGAGGTTTAAATTTATTATCCTTGCCTGGATAAAAACGATTAATTTTTTTACCCTCAATGATTGAGGAATTATCAGAGTAAGCAACGATGGTTTTTTTTGGATTTTTGTTATGCGTATTTCTAATCATTTGGAATAAAGATTTTTCTTGATCTTTTCCATCAATATTCCATGAAGCATTAAAGATTTTATGACGGCAATGTTCAGAATTGGCTTGTGCAAACATCATCAGTTCAGCATCAGTAGGGTTTTTGTTAATTTTTAAAAAGTTTTGATATAGGTACTGCACTTCATCCTCTGACAAAGCTAAACCATTTTTAATATTGTAATCATGAAGAATCTTGATTCCATTATTCAGGATATCTACTGACTGAAGGGGTTTAGGATTCTCTTGAATAAAAAGTTTATGCCCATCAATTTGGTTATATATGACAGTTTCAGTCATACGATCAAAACAGTTTCGTGAAATTTCTTCAATTTCTTTTTGCACCAAATCATTTTCTGCGATTAAATTTATTAATAGTCCACGTTCAATTTTTGTAATGTTTAAACCACATCGTTTAGCAATGTCAGTTGCTTTTGAGGCCCATGGTGATAAGGTTCCGAATCTTGGAATAATAATAAATTTATGTTTTGATGTTGAGCCGCTTTCTCTTGGTTCACCATAGATAAGTAGGTTTTCAAGAGTTTTAATATCATCCGAAGATGGCTCATTAATAAATTCAGCATAATGAATATATTGAGTATGGATATTAACAATCTGACTATGCGATGAGCTAATCTTTTTTAGTAGCTTTTCTTCTTGATTTTTGGAAAGCGCTGTCTGGCTTAAATGATAATGAATCACTTGATGATAAATATATTAATTAAAGTAATATTTTAACAGATAGCATGCTTTTTTCCGCGACAATCTTGCTCAATTATCAGTATAAAAATAATAAACTTTGATAGGTTGCAAAGCTAATAACCCATGCCAATAATAAAGACCATATCAGCGATGTCAGGACTAATTTTTTGCTTTTTGATTGATTCTTAATAACTGCAATGGTTGACAAGCATGGAGTATAAATTAAAGTGAAAATCATAAAGCTTATGGCTTGTTGCCAGGTTATGTAATTGAACAGCAAATCTGGAAGAGTGCTGTCATTCCCAGAAAAAATAACTGCAAGAGCTCCAATTACAATTTCTTTTGCAATGAAACCAAAAATCAGAGCAATAATTAGCTTGTCATTAATCCCGATTGGATCAAAAATTGGGTTAAGCGCTTTGCCAATGGAGTCAGCAACACTTAATTCTGGTGAAATATAGATGTTCGTCAGAAGCCAAACGACAATAACCCCTCCTAAAATAAATTTTGATGCTCTTGTTAAAAAATGTTTGACCTCATGAGTGGCTGTTAATATATTTTGTCTTATGGTTGGTAATTGATAGGCTGGCATTTCGATAAGTACTGATTCGTTATCCGCTTGGTCTTTTTTAAAAATTATTGCAGTGAAAAGGATCAGTAAAAAGCTGATGATATACATGGAGAAAAGAACCAATCCACCAATTCTTGGTTCAAAAAAAATCGCTGTAAAAAATAAAAAGACTTGCAGTCGTGCAGAGCACAATGAAAATGGAATAATGAGCATGGAAAGATAGCGGATGGATTTAGAGCGCATTATTTTTGTTCCCATCAAAGCTGGCACATTACATCCAAAACCAAAGATAATCATCACAAAACTGCGACCATCCAGACCCATTTTTTCCATCAGACGATCCATTACGAATGCAGCCCTAGAAAGATAGCCGCTATTTTCAATAAATGACATCATTAGAAAGAAAATAACGATAACGGGCACAAAGGTAAGCACAGTTGTGATGCCGAGATATATTCCATCATACACAAAAGAGGACAGTAGGTTAGGCAACCATAAATTTAAATTTGATTGTAATAAGCCTCCAAAATAATCAAACACACCTCCAAGGAAATCCTGAATTGGTTCTGCTACACCATAAATAATTTGAAATAGAAAAAAAAGCGTAATAAAGAAAATGGGTAACCCTAAGTAAGGATGAAGAAAAAATTTATCCAGTTTCTCAGTAGTTGAGGTATCCAATGTTTTTGGAAAAGATACGTAATTTTTAATTTCACTTTCTGAGAATTTTTTTGGCTTTTCTGTTATTTTTTTTAATTTTTGTTTTTTTGATAAAAATTCATACCCCTCTTTAAATTTTGCACTAATGGGATGGATGGGGACTTGAAGCCTGGTTTGCAATTTTTCAAAATGTATCTGAATTCCATTTTTTTTCGCTTCGTCATGCATATTGCATAAAATTCGAAGGTTGAATCCCATATTCAATAATTCGGTAGCTAAAACAATTTGTCGATCAATTTGAGTTGAATTCAGAATAAAAAATATTTCATCAATTTGATTATTTTTTAAGAATTCATGGACAACAATTTCGTCATCAGATCCAGAATGTAACGAGTAAATACCCGGAAGGTCTATAAGCTCTACAATTTCGCCAAATATAAATGTTCTAACACTTTCAATATCTACAGTCACTCCAGACCAGTTTGCAATTCTTGCCGATGCTCCACTGATTGAATTAAAGAAGGTAGACTTTCCTGAATTAGGCATTCCTATGAGAGCAATTTTTTTCATTGAGGAATGACCTTAATTTTTGCAGCATCTGCAGCTCGAATCATAAAAGATGATGTATTCACCTTGATGCATATTGGACCGTTATTGGATTTATGAAGCACACACACCGTCTTATTAATTTTTAATCCTAATGCGGCGGCTTTTAATGTAAATGAGGGTTGGTGATCAATTTCAACAACAGTTGCAAAAGAATTTTGAGAAAGTTCGGATAATAATCTAATTTGAGATTTCTGCATTTCGTCTCAATTCTTTAATGTGATCTTTTAATTTTCTTTTTTTTAAGTCATCTTCCAAGCGTTTTTTTATTTCACTCAACTCTGGAGGTGTGAGTGGTTTTTTGTCGGTTAATTTAAAAACATGCCAACCGAACTGAGTTTGGAAAGCGCCGCTTAGTTCATTTATTTGAAGATTCTTGATTTCATTAGCAAAAGATTCAACCATATCCTCCAACCTAAACCAATCAAGATCTCCGCCTTTTTCAGCTGAGGCTTTGTCGATAGAAAAGTTTTTAGCCAGCTCTGAAAAATCATTTCCTTTTTCAATTTTACCAATTAAAGATTGGGCCTCGTTTTTAGTTTTTACTAAAATATGTTGTCCTTTGTATTCTTGTTCATTAAATTGCTTTGTAAAATTTTTATAAGCTAAGTCAATATCTTCATTTGAAATGGGATGTTCTTTAATGTATTTTTTTAAGTATTCTGTATAAGCCATCTCCATATAGGTGAGCTCAACTTTTGAGAGAAATTTTGTGTCGCTGGTAATGCCTTCTTTTGTGGCTGCATCGGTTAATATCTCTAGCTCAATCAGTCTATCAATAATATTTTTCTTCATTTCTTCATCGATTTCTCTTCCTTGGGATTTTAGTTCATTGGAAATGTAATCAATTAAGTTAGGGTTTAATGACTGGGAATTAACTGTAATCGTTGTCTCGGCAAAAAGATAAGGACAGATAAAAATTAACAATATGATTAAATTAAATTGATATTTCATTTTTCAACTTTAATTTGTAATGCATGAATTTTTTGAGGGATTAGGTCTTCAAGTAAAGCATAAATTTGTCTGTGTGATTGAATGCGATTTTGTTTTTCTAATAAATCACTTTTGATGATGATGGTATAGTGACCACCCCCTGAATTTCCAGCATGCCCATGATGCAAATGTGAATCATCGATAATTTCGAGTCTCGCTGGGTTAAGTGATGTGAGTCTTTTTTTTATTTCGTCAATCATGATTAAGGAAAAACTTTCTTGAACGGCTGAACAGTAAAAGAATGATATATCCCATTAGTCACATAGGGATCATTTTGAGCCCACTCTTTTGCATCCTCTAGAGAGTCAAACTCTGCAATAACTAAACTGCCTTCATATCCATTCGGTCCTGGATCCTCATTATCAATTGCAGGTAAAGGACCTGCAACCATGAGCCTTCCTTGGTTTAACAGAGTTTTTAGACGCTCAATATGATCAGGCCTTGCATTTAATCTTTTTTCAAGTGAGTTCGGATTGTCTTGGCTGTGAATCACATACCACATTATTTATTTTCCTTAGAAATATATATTGCGAGGTAAATCATAAAAATGAATAGTAAAAAGGTAATTCCAAATAATTTAAAATTTACCCAGGTATTCTCATCGAAATTAAATGCGACATAAAGATTTAAAATGCCAATACCAATCATAAATATAATGACGTTCATGCTGATATGATTCCAGGCATGGTCTTGCAGCGTAACTTGTTTTCCCAACATTTGCTTCATTAAGTTTTTCTTGAATAAAAGTTGACTGACAATCAAGACTAATGCAAATAACCAATAAATAGCAGTCGGCTTCCACATTATGAAAGTATTATCTTTTAATAATATGGTTAGACCTCCCAAAATAGTAATGAGCAAGGTATTGATGAGCACCATTTTTTCAATCTTTTTCTTGATTAGATAAGTGGTGATTGCTAAGAAGATACTAACTATAATTGCACTAAAAGTAGCATAAAAAATATCTGTGTATTTGTATACGACAAAAAATATAATTACTGGTAAGAGGTCTATAAAAAATTTCATAATAAATCACTGACATGTTGTTGAAACTATAGTACATTTAAATTAAATGTATATAGTTGATCTTCATTCTCATTCTAACGTATCTGATGGTATTTTGAATCCTGATGAGTTAATAACCTACGCTGCAGAAAAAAAAGTTAATATGCTTGCCCTAACAGATCATGATGATATTGCGGGCTTGGAGATTGCCAAAAAAAAATCTGCTGAATTGGGGATCCAATTTATTAATGGTGTTGAGATATCTGTATCATGGCGAAATCGAACCATCCATATGGTTGGGCTTGATTTTGATCATAAAAATAAAGATCTAGCTCAGGGTTTAGAGAAAATTCGTGAAGGAAGGATTGAAAGAGCAAAAAAAATTGCATACGGATTAGCTATGGTTGGTATCCCAAACGCTTATGATGAGGCCAAAAAGTTTGCTAGCCACCAGGTAATAGGCCGGGTCCATTTCGCACAATTTTTAGTGTCCAAGGGTTTTAGTAAGAATGTCAAAACGGTTTTTAATAAATACATGACTAAAGGCAAGCCAGGTTATGTCGATCATCAATGGGCTAGCCTTGAAGATGCGGTCAATTGGGTTACCAATGCAGGAGGAAAAGCAGTGATAGCGCATCCAGGACGCTATGACATGGGAAGTAAATTGTACCCACAATTTTTCCAAGAATTTAAAGAGCTTGGCGGGGCAGGGATTGAGGTTATTTCTGGCAGTCAAAGTCTTAATCAAATTGATTATTTTGCGGACTACGCAGAACGACATGAGCTATATGGTTCAGTAGGATCAGATTTTCACGGGTATGGGGTCTCCCACAGAGATCTTGGCCCAACTTACCAGCTTCCGGATAAAGTAAAACCGATATGGTCTCAATTTTTGACCACAAATTGATATAATTCATAACTATGGAACTCAGCCCAATTCAATATTTTACTATTTCGATCATTCCAGTCTTATTGGCCATCACAGTTCATGAGGCAGCTCACGGATATGCAGCGAAACACTTCGGGGATAAGACAGCTTATTTTCTTGGACGCATTACATTAAACCCCATAAAACATATTGATCCTGTTGGGACGGTTGTTATTCCTGGAATGCTGCTTTTATTGAGCGCTCCTTTTCTTTTTGGATGGGCTAAACCTGTGCCAGTTAATTTCTCAAATTTAAATAACCCAAAAAAGGACATGATGTGGGTGGCACTTGCTGGACCAGCCTCCAACCTCGCTATGGCAATTATCTGGGCCATTGTTTTAGGCTTATTTAAGTCATCTGGGGCCAGTTATGCATTATTTATTATTGGAATGGCTCAGGTAGGAATCATGATCAATCTAGTTTTAATGTTGCTGAATTTATTACCCATTCCACCATTAGATGGAGGGAGAATGGCGGTAAGCTTACTTCCTTCACCATGGTCGTATAAGCTAGCATCACTTGAACGCTATGGAATGTTCATATTAATTTTTTTAATTGTAAGTGGATTGCTATCAGCAATTCTATTGCCTTTACTAAGATTTTTCCAAGGGACATTGATTGGTATTTTTGTTTAATTTAAAGGATAGTTTAAAAAAATATGGCGATTGAAAGAATTGTCTCCGGAATGAGACCAACCGGAAATTTACATTTGGGTCATTACAACGGCGTATTAAAAAATTGGATACAACTTCAACATGAAAGTGAATGTTTCTTTTTCGTCGCTGATTGGCATGCATTAACCACCCATTATGATTCTCCTGAGGTGATAGAGCAAAATGTATGGGAGATGATTATTGATTGGTTGGCTGCTGGAATTGACCCTGCTCATGCCACTGTTTTTATTCAGTCAAAAGTTCCTGAACATGCGGAGCTCCATACACTGTTGAGTATGATTACGCCATTGGGATGGCTAGAGCGTGTCCCTACTTACAAAGACCAACAAGAAAAACTGAGCGCAAAGGATTTATCAACTTATGGTTTTTTAGGTTACCCCTTATTACAAAGTGCAGATATTTTAATTTATAAAGCCACTCAGGTTCCAGTAGGCGAAGATCAAGTTCCTCATGTTGAATTTACTCGTGAGGTTGCTCGACGCTTCAACCATCTTTATGGAAAGGAACCAGGCTATGAGGAAAAAGCACAACTAGCCATAAAAAAACTCGGCTCAAAAAAAGGAAAGCTCTATCATGAATTAAAAGATGCCTACCAGGAAGAAGGTGATGATCAAGCCCTAGAGGCTGGACAATCACTGATCGAAGAGCATCAAAGTCTAAGTATTGGTGACAAGGAGAGGTTGTTAGGTTATCTAGAAGGTGGAGGAAAGATTATCCTGCTCGAACCTGAATACAAACTGGCACCTGCTTCAAAAATGATTGGTTTAGATGGACAGAAGATGTCGAAATCTTATAACAACACAGTTGCTCTGAGAGAATCAGTTGAAGATGTTCAGAAAAAAATTAAAACAATGCCTACAGACCCTGCAAGAGTTAGAAGAACAGACCCTGGAGATCCAAACAAATGTCCAGTATGGCAACTACATCAAGTTTACTCAAAAGATGATGTTCAAGACTGGGCTCGTAAAGGGTGTTCTTCAGCTGGAATAGGCTGTATTGAGTGTAAACAACCTATCATAGATGCAATTACCAAAGAACTTAAGCCTATGCAAGAAAGAGCAATTCACTACGTTGAAAATCCAGATTTGGTTAAAAGTGTAGTTGCTGAGGGTTGTGAAAAAGCAGGTAAATTAGCACGGGAAACTATGCGTGAAGTTCGTGAAGCTATGGGTCTTGATTTTTAATGGAAACGATAGATAACCTTATCAATCCAAATCTGCAAGCCAAAATTCATGGCGAATTAATTGCGGAATTTCCTCAAGACTTGTACATTCCTCCGGATGCCCTAGAAGTTTATCTTGAATCTTTTGAGGGCCCCCTAGATTTACTTTTATATCTAATTAAAAAAAATAATTTAGATATTCTTAACATTCCAATGCTAAGTCTGACAAAACAGTACATGGCTTATGTTGAAAAAATGAAAGAGATTAAATTGGAGCTTGCCGCAGATTATCTTTTGATGACCGCTATGTTAATTGAAATTAAGTCTAGAATGCTTGTTCCAAAGCCAGATTCAATTGAGGATGATGAGGAAGACCCAAGATCAGAGCTAGTAAGAAGATTAATTGAGTATGAGCTTGTAAAAGAAGCGGCAGTTAATTTGAATACCATCCCCCAATTAGGTCACGATAGGCTTCCACCTGAGGTGTATTATCAAAGAGAGATTAAAAATCATTATCCTGACGTCTCTATTCATGACCTTTTTGAAGCTTGGCAAAATGTTGTCAAGAGAGCAAGGCAATTAAAAAATCATACCATTGATCGATCCGAACTGTCTGTTAGGGAACACATGAGTGAAGTTTTGAGAATGTTTGATGATAACGAGAAGATTGACTTTGATGATTTGTTTTTAAAAGAAGATCAGCCATTACAAAAGATGGTAGTCTGTTTTCTTGCAATTTTAGAGTTAGCAAAAGAGTCACTGATAAAAATTTTTCAACAAAGTAATTATTCAAAAATATATTTGATGAGAGCATAGTATGGAAATAAATTCGAAATTAAAAGATGTCCTTGAGGTCGCTCTTCTAACTACACAAAAACCACTATCGATTGATGATTTGCAAAAACTTTTTGATGAAAAAATAGAGCGTTCAACTTTACGCATGCTCCTGGATGAACTAAAAAATGACTGGGATAAAAAAACACTAAATTTAATAGAGGTATCTTCAGGCTATAGATTTGAAGCAAAACAACAGTTTGTTGAAAATTTGATGAGAATGAACCCTGACAGAGCTCCAAAATACTCTAGAGCGGTTATGGAAGTATTAGCAATCATTGCATACCGACAGCCGGTAACAAGGGGTGATATTGAGTCAATAAGGGGAGTAGCCCTAAACCCCAATGCCATTCGACAGTTAGTTGAAAGAGAATGGATTGATATTGTTGGCGTAAAGGAGACTCCGGGAAGACCAGGCTTGTATGGAACTACAAAACACTTTTTAAATGATTTTGGTTTGACCAACCTATCAGATTTACCAGATATTGAAAAATTTGAGGAACAGCTCAATTTAGATTTAGTTGGAAATCAAAATCTCGAGCAAAATGATTCGCAAGTCTCAACCTCGAATGAGTCATCAGATGGCCAAGAATAGCTCTGTCGAAGAGTTGGAGAATAAAAAGGAAAGGATTCAAAAATTTCTTGCCAACATGGGAATGGGCTCAAGAAGGTCTATCGAGGAGCTCATTAAACAGAAAAAGATTACTGTTAATCAAAAACCAATTGATTTAGGACATATGGTTTACGGTAATGAAATCATTCATATTAATGGTAGAAGAATATATTTTAAGAATACCGAAAAAAGAGAATCCCGTTTAATTATTTATCATAAGCCTGAGGGTGAAATCGTCTCTCATTCTGACCCTAAACATCAAAAAACTGTTTTTCAAAAATTACCTAAAGTCAAAAATGGTAAGTGGATATCTATTGGCCGGCTCGATATTAATACCTCCGGACTATTGCTAATTACCAATGATGGAAAATTGGCAAATCACATGATGCATCCCAGTCAACAAATCGATAGAGAGTACTCGGTAAGAATTTTGGGAGAAGTGACCGAGGACATAATTAATAACATCAGAAAAGGGGTTAAGCTAGATGATGGTATTGCACATGTAGACACCTTTGAACATACTGGTGGTGAAGGTGCTAATCAATGGTATAGGATTATTTTAAAAGAGGGTAGGAATAGAGAAATAAGGCGGTTAGTTGAGTCACAGAATTTAAAAGTTAGTCGACTGATTCGAACACGATATGGACCATTAAATCTTCCATCTCATCTAAAGCGAGGACAGTTCATGGAGATTGAAAAGAAAAATCTTGAAAAGATTTTAAAAATGCTTGGGATGAGTTGAGCGGAATTAAGTTTAAGAATTAACTACACAAAATTTTAATCAACGATAACTTATAAATTTCTTTGAGCTTTTCAATATCATCTATATTTACGTGTTCATTTATTTTGTGGATTGAGGCATTAATTGGACCGAACTCAACAACCTGCTTACAAATTTTTGCTATAAAACGACCATCTGATGTCCCACCTGTTGTAGAGACTTCTGGCGTTAAACCAGTGACATCAGATATGGCAGAGGTTAATACATCTGTTAGGATCCCTTTTTCAGTCAAATAAGGCTCACTCGGAATTTCCCAATTTAGCTCATATTCATCGGCATGTTTTTTAACAACCATCTCCACCTCATTTTTCAATTGATCGGGAGTGCATTCGGTTGAATGACGAAAATTAAATTGTATTGTTACATCTCCAGGAACAACATTTGTGGCACCTGTTCCGGCATTGATATTAGAAACTTGCCATGATGTCTTTGGAAAATATTCATTTCCATTATCCCAGGATATTTTTTTAAGTTCATTAATGATTGAGGCAGATCGATGAATCGGATTATCAATCAAATGGGGGTATGCAATATGTCCTTGTATTCCTTTTACAATTAATGTTGCAGAAAGGGAGCCACGCCTACCATTTTTTATAGTATCTCCAAATTTCTGAGCACTGGTGGGCTCACCAACAATACAGTAATCAATGTCTTGATTATTGTGAATAAAATGTTCAACAATCTTTTTAGTCCCATCAGTAGCAATACCTTCCTCATCGGAAGTAATAAACAAACCTATCGATCCCTTATGATCTGGAAATTCAGCAGTGAACTCGTTAATTGCAACAATAAAGGCAGCAATAGATGATTTCATATCTGCTGACCCCCTTCCATAGAGTAAACCGTCTTTTTCTGTAGGAATAAAAGGGTTGCTATGCCACTTGTCTAATGGCCCTGGAGGAACGACATCAACATGGCCTGCAAAAATAACAGAAGGGTTTGATTCTCCCCTTTTGGCATAAAGGTTTGACACTCCATTGCTATCAATACTCTGGTATTCAAAATTTAGATTTTTTAATTCAGACTTGATGATATTAATGCAACCATTATCATTAGGAGTAATGGATTCAATTTCAATTAAGCGCTTAGCAATATCTAAAGTTTTTGTCATGTAAATTCTTTTTGGTATTTTTCTTCATCATAACCTAAAAGTACTACATTTTTATTATTGACCAGGACTGGTCTCTTCATCACCGATGGCTTTTGAAGAATTAACTCGATAATACCTTTGTTTGTATTAATGAGCTGCTTGTCACTATCAGCTAAATTTCTCCAGGTGATCCCTCTTTGATTGACAAACATCAAAGGATTTAAATCATGTGGTAAGTTTTGAAACCATTGATTTAGATGCTCAGAGGTTAAATCTTTTTTGACATCAATAAAATTAAAATCAATCTTATTTAATACGAGCCAATCAAGAGCTTTTTTTACCGTATTGCAATTTTTGATACCAAAAAGCTCTATCAATTTTAAACACCTCGAAGTAATTCATTGATACCGACTTTACCTAATGTTTTTTCATCAACTTTTTTCACAATAACAGCACAATAGAGACTGTAGGATCCATCTTTGGAAGGTAAATTTCCTGAGACCACTACTGAACCTTTTGGAATACGTCCAAAGGTAATTTCACCAGTTTCACGATCCAATATTTTTGTAGATTGACCGATATATACGCCCATGGAGATAACGACGTTGTCTTCAACAACGACTCCTTCTACAACTTCACTTCTCGCCCCAATGAAACAATTATCACCAATAATCGTAGGACCTGCTTGAATTGGTTCAAGTACTCCACCAATCCCAACACCGCCTGATAAGTGAACATTTTTACCAATTTGAGCACAAGACCCCACTGTTGCCCAAGTATCCACCATTGTTCCTTCATCGACATAGGCACCAATATTTACATAAGAAGGCATTAGTACAGCATTTTTACCAATAAAACTTCCGTGACGAGCAATTGCATTAGGCACAACTCTGTACCCACCATTTTTAAAATCTTGTTCTGTAAAATGACGAAATTTTGAATCCACTTTGTCAAAATAACTGGTGGAGCCACCAGGCATCATTTCATTGTCTTTTAGTCTAAATGACAATAACACAGCTTTTTTTATCCATTGGTGAGTTTCCCAATCTTGACTATCTCCAATGCGACTGGCTACCCTCAATTCTCCAGAATTTAATTTATTTAGCACTTCAGAAACAGCATCAACTATTTCTTGTGGAGCATTTGATGGGTTTATTTCAGATCTGTTTTCAAAACCTTGTTCAATAATATCTTGTAAATTACTCATTCTTGACCTTCTATTAATAGTGTTGTGATTTTTTGCAGGGTTTATTTTACATAAAAAAACTTAATAATTTCAGTTAAAACGAATTTTGTTTTCTTTATATAAATGCATAATTTTCTCTGAGTGTTCTTGAATGTCTTCGATACGATTTTCATTAGAAGGGTGCGTGCTAAGAATCTCAGGAGGTTCTACCTCTTTTAGTTCATCCATCTTTCTCCATAAACTGACTGCTGCAAGCGGGTTATACCCAGCTCGGGCAGCAAGTTCTAAACCAATTTTATCTGCCTCTCGCTCTTGCTCTCTACTATTAGGAAGAGCAAAAAACAATGTTGTACCTAAGGCAACACCTTGGACGGCTAAATTTTTCAATTGTCTATTGTGCGATGAGTCGCTGATATAGATTGCAAACCCTAATATACCTAACTGTTGTATCAGGGCGGTAGACATTCTTTCACGACCATGTTCACGCAGGGCATGAGCAATTTCATGACCAATCACCGCAGCAATTTCATCATTGGTTTTAGCTGCTTTATCAAGCAATCCGGTATAGACCATAATTTTTCCACCAGGCATGCAGTAAGCATTGATTTGATCACTTGTTTGTAAATTTATTTCCCAATTCCAAGACGTTGCATCATCTCTAAAATATCTCACCTCATCAATAAGTCGATAGCTAATTTTCCTAATCTCATTGAGCATGTATGTATCTTTGTTTAACTGATCATTTTCTTGTGCTTTTTGTTTCGCCTCTTGGTAACCTTGATTGGCCATCGATAAAGCCATAAATTCAGGAAGAATAACAAGCTGCTTGCGGGTAATATCGGAATCTGTTTTTAGCGTTGTAGACGTGCATCCAGAAATCAAAACAAAAAAAAATAAAATTAGTTTATTCATTTTAAAAGTTATTTTGACTCCCTAATTCAACGACGCGATTAACAGGAAGTTTAAATTGGTTTGTAATTTCTTCTGAGCTATTAAATAAAAAGGAAAATATTCTTTTTCTAATCACACCCATGTTCTGATCTTTTGTAATTACCAAACTCTCTTTTCCTATGAAGTAAGAAGTAGCCATTGGTTCAAATTTTAACCCTCTAATTGTTGATTTAGATAACTCTCGAGGAATATTTGGCTCATCACTAAAACCATAATTTACGGTAGCCTGGTAAAAGTTATTAGGCAGTTTGACAATATTCAACATATTTTTTTGTTTTACATGGGGAATGTCTAAAAATTTTACGGTCAAAATGACAACTTTTTCATGCATCACCTTATTATGTTTTAAGTTATGGAGAAGGGCGTGAGGCACACCATTAGAATTTGGAGTCATAAACACAGAAATTCCCTTTACTCTGGTTATGGAACTTCTTTTAAATGATTTTATAAAATCATCAATATGCATCGATTCATTTTTTAATTTGTTATACAAAATGGACCGACCTTTACTCCATGTGGTCATTAAGATCAACAGAATTATACCGATGAGTAATGGGAACCATCCTCCATTAGGAACCTTGATTATGTTTGCAGCAAAGAAAACAAGATCTATTACTAGAAAGATTGAAAAAACAACGATTGTTTTAGTCCAAGTTTTCCAAATTTCGGCAAACACAATAATGGATAGCAGCGATGCAATGACCATATCCATAGTAATGGCAACCCCATAAGCGGCTGCTAAATTTGATGATTTTTGAAAAATCAGAACAACCGCAATTACACCAACCATCAGTAAAAAATTAACCCGAGGAAGATAAATTTGACCCTCTTGGTTTTCAGATGTGTGGTCAACTCTCATTCGTGGAATAAAGCCCAATTGCAAAGCTTGCCTTGATACTGAAAAAGCTCCAGTAATACATGCTTGTGAAGCAATAATGGTGGCGATTGTAGCTAGAAAAATAAGGGGGACTGTAAACCACTCGGGGGACATTAAATAAAATGGATTGATAATATTTTCAGGGTTTTGCAGTATTAGTGCACCTTGTCCATAGTAGTTTAGGGTAAGAGCAGGAAAAACAAAACTAAACCACGTAATTCGTATGGGCGCTCTTCCGAAGTGTCCCATATCCGCATAAAGTGATTCGGCACCAGTGACACAAAGAATTATAGCTCCCATAGTAATAAAGGCTATTGCAAAATTATTATGAAGATATAAATAAGCATAATACGGATTTAGGGCCTTAAGGACCGACGGCTCATTTATGATATTGATGACTCCTAAAACAGCGAGGGTCGAGAACCAAACCAGCATCACGGGGCCAAATAAAAAACCTACAGACGCGGTTCCTTTGCTTTGAAACCAAAATAGAAAGAAGATGATTATTAGCGTGATGGGAATAACAAAATCATGAAAACCTGGCAATGCGATCTCAATGCCTTCAATCGCTGAGAGGACTGAGATGGCTGGCGTAATCATCCCATCAGCATAAAACATACAGGCTCCCATGATGCCAATCATCGCTATTAACATTCGCTTCCTTTTGGTTTTGGCATTCCTGTGTGCAAGGGCCAATAGAGCCATGATGCCTCCCTCGCCATTATTGTTGGCACGCATGATGAAAGTAATGTACTTGATTGAAACAACAGCAATGAGTGACCAAAAAATCATGGATAACACGCCAAGCATGTTAAGAATATTCAGCTCAAGGATATTATTTCCAATTGAAAAGATTTCTCGAATTGAATAAAGAGGACTGGTTCCAATATCTCCAAAAACGACTCCAAGGGCAGCTAAAGATAGAACAGCAGTTTGTTTTTTTGTTGGTTGTTGTGGTCTCAATGTTTCTTGTTATTCTTTACTTGAACAAGTAAAGTTCCTGAATGTAATTGAATATCGAGAGTGTCATTTAAATCTACTTTATTAGAGTCTTTTACAACATCAGACCCATTATAAACAATTGAATACCCCTTAGCTAAAATATTTCTAGGATTTAGAATATTTAATTTTTCATCGATAAAATTTATTTTAGATTGTTGTTCATTGATACTTCTTATAGCAGTGTAGTTTAAATCTTTTTTAGCATTTTTGATTCTGTCTTCTGCCCGTTTAATTTTTTCCTGAGGCGCTAATAGTCTTTTACGAAGGGTATTAATTTCTTTTTCGGCGTTAAAAAATTGATTTTTTAATATGGTGGTGAATTGTTTTCTTAGGCTATCAATAAATTCTTGAGAACGTTTCAATTTATCTTTTGGCGAGACGATTCTTTTTTCGAGAAAGTCTAGCTCTTGATTTTTATTTTTTAATAAATTAGAGATATTTTTTTGAAGATTAGAGAGGTAATACTCAAAATATTCATCAAGTTTGTTGAGCTTCTCATGGATAACTGATGCAGCAGCTGTGGGAGTCGGTGCGCGCATATCTGCAACAAAATCAGTCAGAGTAAAATCTGTTTCGTGACCAACTCCGGATATTATGGGAAGTTTAGATTGAGCAATTGCATGAACTACCTTTTCTTCATTAAAGGACCAAAGGTCTTCAATTGAGCCGCCCCCTCTGCACAGTATTAATACATCAACCATTTTTTGTGCGTTTGCAATGCTAATAGCGCTACATATTTCATCGGCAGCTTCTTTTCCTTGAACAGCTGAAGGATAAATAACTATTTGATTGTAATTTTGTTGTTTATTTAATACTGATAAGACATCTCTTAATGCTGCTCCTGATGCTGAAGTGATGATACCAATGTTCTTTGGATAAGCCGGAATTGGTAACTTATTTTCCTCATTAAATAAACCAAGTTTTTCTAATTTATCTTTTAATTGGAGAAATTTTTCAAAAAGATTACCAGTTCCTTTTTCTCGAACTTGTTCAATATTAATTTGATAATCACCCCTGGCCTCATACAATGAAATGGCACCAAATGCCTCGATCTGATCACCATTTTTAGGCGTAATCGAAGAGAGATGGTTGTACCCTTTGAACATGGTGCATCTAATTTGAGCGGATGAATCTTTCAGTGAAAAATACCAATGACCGGAACTGGCTTCAACAAAATTAGATACTTCACCCCCTATCCACACTTTTTCAAGATGGCTCAACAGGATATTTTTTACAATTCGATTAATTTCTGAAATTTTAAAAACTTTTTCAGCGTCAACCAGATTTGTATGATTATTTGAAGACACAATTTTTTTATTATTGAATGGTTTATCGTAGAATACACTTATACAAATTATAATGCATTATTGTCTATGAAGAACTTTACCCAACATATAAAATTTGTTTCAGGCGTTGCTGCCCTCCTATTGGTGGTGTTCAGTGTAGCAATTCAACATTTATATCAACTCGAACCTTGTCCGCTATGCATAACACAACGAGTTATTTTTCTGATCTCGGGTGTGGTTTTTTTATTTTTTGCTTTTAGGCCTCTGAATAAAGTCATCGAGCTGATAACTCTTCTATCAATTAATATTGTTGGTATTGTTTTTGCGATAAGGCATGTGTTAATACAAAAAAAAATTATTGAAATTCCTGCTGAATGCGGCATTGATCTTGAATATATGTTTGACAATTTTCCTCTGCAGCAAGTTTTCGAGCTAGTATTTAGAGGAACTGGTGACTGCTCTGAGATCGATTGGACTCTTCTAAATTTGACGATACCTGAATGGTCTGCCATATGGTTTTTGATCTTCGCAATTTTATCAATATTTAACTTTAGGAATAATTAACATGTCTTTAAATGATATGTATGTAGAGAATTATGTAGGTAATACGCCCTTGGTTAAGCTTAAAAGAATGGTTTCACCTTCGGATGGCAATGTTTTTTTAAAGCTTGAAGGTAATAATCCTGCAGGCTCTGTAAAAGATAGACCAGCTCTCTCAATGATTAAGAGAGCTCAAGAAAAAGGAAGAATTAAACCCGGTGACACGCTCATTGAGGCAACTTCAGGTAATACCGGTATAGCTCTGGCAATGGCATCGGCAGTTATGGGTTATAAAATGATCCTTGTAATGCCTGAAAATCAATCTGTAGAGCGTCGTCAAACGATGCAAGCCTATGGGGCAAAACTAGTCCTTACAAGCCAGGAAGGCAGTATGGAATTGGCAAGAGACACAGCTGAAAAGATGCAAAGTGAAGGCAAAGGAATTATTCTCGATCAGTTTGCTAATCCAGACAATCCTTTGGCACATTATGAGGGAACAGGGCCAGAAATATGGAATGCAACTCAGAAAAAAATCACCCACTTTGTTTCCAGTATGGGAACTACAGGCACAATTGTTGGGACCTCAAAATATTTAAAAGAGCAAAACCAGGATATTCAAATTATTGGCGTACAGCCTGAGGAAGGTTCGCAAATCCCAGGAATACGAAAATGGCCAATAGAGTATGTTCCAAAAATCTTTACAAATGAAAATATCGATGAAATTAGATATGTAACCCAACAAGAAGCAGAAGAAACAGCGAGAGATTTGGCGAAAATTGAGGGTGTTTTTTCCGGCGCATCTACTGGTGGTGCTTTGTTTGTTGCGATGAAGTTAGCAAAAGAAAATCCTGATGCTAACATCGTTTCTATCGCATGCGATCGTGGCGACCGATATTTATCTACTGGTTTATTCCCTAGCGAATGATTTTACCCACCACTCTTGTTTTCGATACAGAAACCATTCCTGATGTTGATGGTCTGAGGAGAACCTTGAACATTTCCGATCGCTATAGTGATTTAGATGCAGTTTTAATTGCAAATTATTATTACAGGCAAAAAAAAGGATCTGATTTTCTACCACTACAATTTCAAAAAATTGTCGCTATTTCATGTGTTTTAAAAAGAGGTGACGAGCTTGAGATCTGGTCTATTGGAAATTCTGATAGCTCTGAGAAGGAGTTAATACAACGTTTTATGGATGGTGTTAATAAATTTATTCCCACATTGGTTAGCTGGAATGGATCAGGTTTTGATCTACCCGTTATTAATTATCGTGCATTAGCTCACCAAATCAATGGCGGTGTTTATATGGACCAGGGAGATAATAATCATGACTTTAAGTACAATAATTTCATTAGCCGATATCATTCTCGACACACAGATGTGATGGATTTTTTAGCACTCTATGGCGGACGTGCTAACGCTTCGCTAAATGATATTGCAAAGTTATGCGGTTTTCCTGGGAAGCTGGATATGGATGGCGGTGATGTGTATCAAAATTTTCAAGACAGTAAAATTGAAGCAATAAGGAATTATTGTGAAACTGATGTCTTGAATACTTACCTTGTTTATCTTCGACTAATTTATCTAAAAAATCAGCTCACTGATGAAGAGTATGATGCGGAAATATTAAAAGTTAAGAGTAAGTTATCTTCATCGAGTTTAATGCACTGGAATGAATTCTTAACGGCATGGGAAAAATATGAGCAATGATTTACTTCATATTGTTGATATTGATCACGAAGGAAGAGGTGTAGCAAAAAAGGAAGAAAAAACTTTTTTTATTCACAATGCCCTGATTGATGAAAAAGTTGAGTACAAAATTTTAAAAAAAAAGAAAAATATCTTTTTTGGGATTGCAACTCATATTGAAAATCCATCCCCAGTTCGAGCTGATCCAAGCTGCCCTCATTACAATGTATGTGGTGGCTGTTCAATGCAACATTTTAAACATTCATCCCAAATAGAATTTAAAAATAATGCTTTTTTTCAAACATTAAAGCATATTGGAAAAGTTGTTCCAGAGAGTCAAATAGAGCCTATCTTTCTTGAATTTTCTGAGTATCGACACAAAGCAAGATTACGAGCTAAATATGTTGATAAGAAGGATAAGGTTTTAGTGGGATTTAATGAACGATTAACTCATTTTTTAACAGACATGGATTCTTGCGAGGTGTTGCCGGGCAGAATTTCATCATGCTTAGGAGAGATAAAATCCTTGATTAAAAATTTGAGTATTTATAACAGAATGCCCCAAATAGAATATGCATCCAATGGTGAAAGGGATATTTTTATCTTCCGAATATTAGATCCGCTATCTGATGATGATATAAAAAAACTAAGTGAATTTTCAAATGCAAGAAATATTGAGATTTGGACGCAAAGCAAAGGGCCAGAGACAGTGAAGCCTTTGTTTCCAGAGAGGGATTCTGAAATAATCTCATACCCAATTGCTAAGTATGGATTAAATCTAGAGTTTAATCCATCTGGGTTCATTCAAATAAATCCATACATTAATCAGCTCATGATTGAAAAAGCACTAGCATTGCTAAACCTAAATCCTCAAGATGAGGTTGTAGATTTTTTCTCTGGCCTTGGGAACTTTACTCTACCAATGGCTAAATACGCTCACTCCGTAATCGGTATTGAGGGAAGTGAAGATCTTGTCAATTTAGGTCAGAAAAATGCTGACTTAAATAAACTAAATAATGTCTCATTTCAATATAGTAATTTATTTGAAGTCGATGTTGATTTTGTTAACTCTCTCAAAAATAGAAACAAATGGTTATTAGATCCCCCTCGAGATGGAGCAATGCAATTATTAGAGTTAATATCAAAAGATACGGTGCTCCCAGAAACCATCGTTTATGTTTCATGTAATCCTGCAACTTTAGCCAGGGATGCAAATATCCTTGTGAATGATAAAGGTTATAATTATCAATCTGCAGGCATACTAAATATGTTTCCTCATACTTCTCATATTGAATCAATTTCATTATTTACCTATGAAGATTAAGTTATTCAAATTTATCTTAATCATCATTTTCTTAGGTCCAATATCAGTTTTTTCAAAAGAGATAACTTTTGGTATTCCACAAAATCCACAAAATATTAATCCTCTATATGGGAGAGATGCTGCATCAGAGAAAATTACTGATTTAGTTTATGAAAAAATTTTTAATTACAATGAGCAATATAGATTAACTTCAAAGTTTGTATCTTGGAAAAATATTAATGATCTTGACTTTGTTTTTACTGCAAAGCCTTACTCAAGCAATTTCTCAAACGGACGAGAGGTTGTGCTGAAAGATTTATATTTTTCTATCAAAAAAAACCATCATGACCCGTTATCGAAGTACTTTGAAGATTTAAAAGACATTCAACACATCTCACTTGATGGTTCAATAATTAAAATCAAACTGAAGAAGCCAGACCCTCTCTTTGTTGAAAAATTAAGTTTGCCAATCCTTCCTTATGATTTAGATGATTTAAAAATTGACTTATCGAATTCATCACTAGGATCAAATCAATATCAAATAATTTCTAATAAACCATTGATTTTATTAAGAAAAGATGGACAGAGGATAAAGTTTGAAGAAGTAAAAGACCCATCAGTAAGAGCCTTAAAATTAATTAACAAAGAAATTGATCTTCTTCAGAATGATTTATCACTTCCAATTATTAATTATTTAGAAGGACATCATCAACTCAAGACGCGCTCATCACCTGGTACCAATGTCTCCTATATTGGATTTAATCATCAACATGAACTGCTCAAAGACCCTGTAGTGAGAAAAGCAATAGCACATGCTATAAATCGTGAAGAGATTATCAAATTCTTTTTTAATCAGGACACTCAAGCTGCGTCACAAATTTTAAGTCAGAAACATTGGTCTTCTTCAAACCTAAGCCCCCACGAATATAATCCTCAATTAAGTAAAAATTTATTAATCGATGCTGGTTATAAACTCCCTCTAAAACTTGAGTTTAAGACTTCTACAGACACCTTTAGAATAAAAATTGCAACAATCCTTAAAGCACAACTAGAAGCCATTGGTATTAATTTAAAGATAAAAAGTTTAGACTGGGGGACCTTTTTTAAAGATATTCAGAATGGAGATTTTCAATTGTATTCACTGACTTGGGTTGGACTTAAATCTCCTGATATTTACAAAAAAATATTTCATTCCAGCATGATTCCGCCTTCTGGTTTAAACAGGGGATTATTGCAAGATGAAATGATCGATAATTTAATAAAAGAAAGTTATGATAAAAAAAATTGGGAAGGCGCATTAGATTACATTCATCAAAATGTGCTTATTTACCCATTATGGTATGAAGGAAATTTTATGGCTTCTCTTGACAGTATTTGCGATTATCAATTAACAGAAGATGGCAGTTGGCTAGGTCTTTATGATGTTAGGTTATGCCATGATTGAGGTGTCAATTAAAACACAAACATTAACACTTTTTAGAGATAAAGTAATCATTTCGAGATATCCGATATCCTCAGCAAAAAAGGGTGTTGGTCAGGTAAAAAATAGCAATTGCACTCCGCTTGGTAATCATATCATTCGAGCAAAAATCGGAGCAGGTTATCCAATGCATGCCATTTTTCATGCACGACGATGGAAGGGAGAGCTATGGGATCCTGATGGCAAAATAGACTCTGAGGACCTTATTCTATCAAGAATTTTATGGTTATCTGGCACAGAGATTGGTTTTAATCGTCTTGAAAATGTGGATACGATGCAAAGATTTATCTATATTCACGGCACTCATGATGAGGAAAATATAGGACATCCTGTATCTCACGGATGCATTAGAATGAAAAACAAAGACGTCATCAACTTATTTGATTTAGTGAATGTTGGAGAAGAAGTCATTATCAATGAATAATTTTTTTGTAAAAAAAACGATTCATTTTTTTCTTTTGGTTTTATCTGTTTACTTATTATCTTTTTTCTTAGTCAGATTGATTCCTGGTGATCCAGTTGATATTTTAGCTGGTATAGGGAATTCATCCGTTGATGTTGCTTTAATTAAACAACAACTCGGTTTAGAGCAAAGCTTTTTTGGTCAGCTAAAAACAGCAATTAAAAATCTTGTTTTGTTCGATTTTGGTTTGTCGATCCATCAAGGATTATCAGTTAATGACATAATAAAACCAGCACTTTTAAATACATACACACTCGCTGTAACTGCAGTCATCATCAGTATATTAATTGGTATTCCCTTAGGCTTATTTGTTTCTTTAACTAATAAAAACGAAATCATAAATATAGTAAAAAAAATATGTAATATTATTATTGCCATACCATCATTTATCTTGGCACCCATTCTCATTCTTGTTTTTTCAATGCAATTAAATTGGTTGCCTGTCAGCGGCATGGATGGTCATTTGTCCATTGTCTTACCATCATTAACTCTTGCCTTGGGTTTGTTATGTTACCTAGCTAACATGACCCTAGACTGCGCTAACGACCTTAAAGAGAATGCCATAATCACAACTGCGAGATCAAAAGGACTTAGTATTGAAAAAATTTACTTTATCCATATTTTGAGATTGATTAGCCTTCCATTGGTTACTGCAATTGGCATGCAGCTAGGGGGTTTGCTATCAGGGGCTATCATTACTGAGATGATCTTTAGTTGGGACGGGGTTGGGAAAATTTTGATTGATTCTATTCATCAAAGAGACTACCCAATCACCCAAGCAGCAATTTTTTTTATTGCAATAACTTTTGTGGCTATAAATTTTATTCTTGAGTTTATTTATCGTAAGTTAGACCCAAGAATCAGATGATCCAAATGATGAAAATTAGTTTATTTTTTCCTGCTATCTTTTTAATCCTTGTGGTATTAAATTTTTCTTTTAACTGGGATCCTTACCTCATGAATTTTGAGTTAATTCTTGAAACGCCACAATGGAATGCACCGTTCGGATACGATGACTTTGGAAGAGATATCTTTATTCGCTTAATTAATGGGTTCGTATCATCTTTTCAAATTGTAATTTTGGCTACCTTGATCACTTTTACTTTTGGAACATTTTTGGGCTGCTTAGCCGGATTTTATGGTGGATATTTGGATAGATTTTTATTGAGTGTTATTACAATTATCCAGGCATTCCCTGGTATTTTATTAGTAATTGCCGTTGCTGCTTTTTTAGAAACAAGCTTCTTAAGTATTTTATTTGCATTAACAGTTTCATCATGGATCGGTTTTGCAAGGATTGCAAGAAGCCAGACTTTGTCTTTAAAGGAGGCTGACTTTGTAAAAGCAGCAGTCTCTATGGGGTCTGGTAAATTAAGAATTATAAAGAAACATATCTTTCCTAATATTCTTAATGCTATTTTCGTAGAGCTAAATTTTACTATTGCGAATCTAATTATTGCTGAAGCAGGACTTTCATTTTTAGGCTTAGGAGTTTCGGCACCATTTCCCTCATGGGGCTCCATGCTTAGGGATAGTGTAGATTACTTATTAGTTGCTCCCCATTATGCGGTAATTGTGTCATTCTGTATCATAAGTATGATCTTATCTTTTAACGCGATTGGTGCAGGGCTGTTGAATAATGAAAATAAGTAACCCAACCCAAAATTATAAATATTATGATTTGGCCATGGCTGCATTTGTGACAGTTTTAATAACTGCTAATATCATTGGGCCAGCTAAAATATCTCAACTCGACCTTCCAATGATTGGGACAATCACGTTTGGGGCAGGGGTGTTATTTTTCCCAATATCCTTTATTTTTGGCGATATCTTAACTGAGGTTTATGGCTATGCGGCATCTCGAAGAGTCATTTGGACTGGATTTGCTGGATTAGCTTTTGCATCATTAATGGCATGGGTGATTGTAGCCCTGCCACCAGCCCCTTTTTGGGATAACCAAGAGGTGTATGAAATTGCCTTTGGATCAGCGTGGAGGGTAGCATTGGCCGGATTAATAGCATTTGCCGCAGGTGAATTTATTAATTCCTGGGTGATGGCAAAAATGAAGATATGGTCTCAGGGAAAACATTTGTGGTTTAGAACAATTTCTTCAACAATTGCTGGCGAGGGAGTTGATTCAATATTATTTTACCCTTTAGCTTTTTATAATTCAGGCATTATTCCTAACGACAAAATATTGCTCGTTGTTGTTGCTCAATTTTTTGCAAAAACCATGGTAGAAGTTGCCTTCACTCCATTTATCTACAAGATAATTAATTTTTTAAAAAGAAAAGAGAATATTGACTATTATGATCATCAGACAAACTTTAACCCATTTAAACTAAAAATATAAATGCTGACTGGCTCAATCATTATTGATATTGAAGGGAAAGAAATTACCCAGAGAGATATTCAAAGACTGTCTCATCCTATGGTTTGTGGAGTTATTTTATTTACTCGTAATTATGATAACAAAAATCAAATTCAAAATTTAATTTCATCTATCAAGTCAGTTCGTGACGACCTTTTGATCACCGTCGATCATGAGGGCGGTCGCGTGCAGCGATTTAGAGAAAATTTTTATGCTATGCCCTCGATGAGTAAATTGGGTGATTCGTATGCTCATGATTCTGAACAAGGCTTAAGGCTTGCAAGATATGCTGGGTGGTTAATTGCTAGAGAGTTAGGGGAATTACATATCGACTTGAATTATTCCCCTGTACTTGATATTAATTATGGAAAGAGCAGCGTGATTGGAAACCGCTCATTCTCTGATAACCCCAAAGCCATTATCGAATTAGCTAAGGCATTTGTTGATGGTCAACATCAGGCTGGAATGAACTCAGTCGGGAAACATTTCCCTGGTCATGGATTTATTCATGAAGATTCACATCAAGAAATTTCGATAGATAACAGAAGTTTAGCCGAAATGGAAAATGATATTGATTGTTTTGAATCTTTGATTAATTATGGATTAGGCGCGATTATGCCCGGCCATGTTATATATAAAAAGGCAGATAACAATCCTGCTAGTCTATCTTCGTTTTGGTTAAAAGATTACTTAAGGAAAAGGTTAAATTTTAAAGGTATAATTATTTCTGATGATTTAAGCATGAAGGGCGTGGCTGATTATATTCCCGATATATCAAAAAGGGTGTCACAAGCTTTAACTACAGGTTGCGATGTGGTATTAATTTGCAATAAACCTGATGATGTAGATAAATTTTTAGATCAAACTGGTTATGATGATTTTACTGCTCCTGATTTAAGCCAATTAAGAATAAAAAAAAATCAAAACTCCTCTATCGATGGTTTGGATGTTGAGGATGTTAAAAATCTCATGAAAAATATGAATTTTATCCACACGCCTTGAAACTTTTTGACTTATTTATTAATCTATAACTTTAGATTTATTAATCAATTACAAAGGAAAAACTTTATGCAAGATAACTTTAATATTGCTTCATCTGCATCGGCGGTGCAAAGTAATAAAGTTTTAAGAAGCACTTATGCTTTACTGGGCTTCTCTCTAATACCAACTGTGATAGGCGCCTTACTTGGAATGAGTATGAGTTTTGGGTTTGCTGCACAAAGCCCCATCATGTTTACTCTGCTTATGTTTGCTGGAATTTTTGGTTTATTTTTTCTAATATCTGCAAATAGAAATAGTAGTCTAGGAGTTGTTTTTCTTCTTGCCTTAACATTTTTTCTAGGAGTGATGTTAGGCCCTATCTTGCAATTCGCCTTTAGCCTGAGCAATGGTGGTCAAATTGTCACACTTGCAGCAGGCGGTACTGCAACGATCTTTTTAGTCCTCTCAGGGATTGCTACTACATCAAAAAGAGATTTTAGCTTTATGGGTAAATTTTTAGTCATTGGTTTAGTTCTATTGATACTCGCCTCAATTGCTAATTTATTTTTCCAGGTTCCTGCTGCATCGCTTGCAATATCAGCGATAGCCGTCTTAATTTTCTCAGGTTTTATTTTGTATGATGTTAATCGCATTGTCAGAGGCGGTGAGACTAATTACATCATGGCAACATTGGCTTTATATATGAATATTTACAATCTATTTGTAAATCTTCTCCATTTGCTCCTAGCATTCATGGGAAATCGTGACTAAGAATATATTGTTTTGTTTAAAAAAAAGGCTGCAGATTATGCAGCCTTTTTTATTCTTTAGCTAAATTGATGGTGTATTTTGGTATCTCAATTGTAATATCATCATTTTGAATAATTGATTGACATGACAGCCTTGATTTAGGAGATAATCCCCATGCCTTATCCAGCATATCATCCTCTAGGTCATCGGACGGGGGGAGGGTGTCAAATCCCTCTCTGACAATGACATGGCATGTTGTACAAGCACAAACCTTATCACATGCATGCTCGATATCAATATGATTTTTAAGCAAAGTATCACATATACTATCCCCACTTTTAGCTTCAATAACGTCACCTTCTGGACACAATTCTTGATGAGGTAATACGATTAATTTAGGCATAATATTTACTTATTAATTTCGTTTATATTCTTTCCTGTCAATGATGAATATATGGAATTATCCATTCTTTTCTGAGCAAAGCTCATGCTCGCATTATTCAATTCATCTGTTGCCAGTTTAATTTTACTAGTATTTTTTTTAGTGATTTCAGATTTTAAATTATTCATGCATCTTTCAATAGTACTTTTTTCGGATTCTGATAAAAGTTGTTTATCATCTTGAATGGCCTTCTCGGTTAACTCTAAAATCTGGTTTGCATCCACAATTACTTCTGCCAAGCTTCTAAATTTTTTATCGTTCTCGGCATTGGTAAAAGAATCTTCAAGCATTTTTCTTATCTCAGATTCTTCAATACCATAAGATGGTTTAATTTCTATTGCAGTTTTTATTCCAGTTGTCTGTTCTTCAGCTGAAACGGTAAGTAAGCTATTGGCATCAACCTGAAATGTAACTTTTATTTTTGCTGCCCCTGCAGGCATTGGGGGGATGTCTTTTACAATAAACTCTCCAAGAGAACGATTCTCTGATACTTTTTCACGCTCACCCTGTACCACATGAATTTTCATCATGGTTTGCCCATCCTTGTAGGTGGTGAATTCTTGGGCCTTGGCAATCGGAATAGTTGAATTTCTAGGAATAATTCTTTCCACTAAATCTCCCATGGTTTCAATCCCCAAAGATAGAGGAGTGACATCCAGAAGTAAGGTATCATCATTCGCTTGTCCAGATAAAACAGAAGCTTGACGCGCTGCACCAATTGCCACAACTTCATCTGGATTCAGGTCATTTAATAAGTCTTGATTAAAAAATTTTTTAATATGATTTTGAATTGTCGGCATCCTTGTCGAACCGCCAACCATTATGATTCCATCAATCTCATCGGTGCTTAAATTAGCATCATTCAAGGCATTTTTCACACACTGGATTGTTTTGTCTACAAGGGGTGTAAATAATTCTTCAATTTCACTAAGAGATGTATCTATCTGATAATCCTGGTTATTGAATCTTATTGTTTCATTGATTGTATCTTGTGAACTTAGTTTTTCTTTAATGTCTTTTGCAATTAAATTTAATTTAGCTTGATCCTTAAGGCTTTGGGAATTAAATTTATATTTATTAATTAAATAGTTTTTGATAATTTGGTCAAAATCATCACCACCTAGTGAAGAGTTACCATTAGTTGCAATTACTTCAAAGACCCCTTCATTAAATTGCAGTACGGAGACATCAAAAGTGCCTCCACCAAGATCATAAACAACAAATACTCCCTCTTTTTTTGAGTCAAGACCATATGCATATGCAGCCGCTGTTGGCTCATTAATTAACCTGAGGACATTGATTTCAGCTAATTTTGCTGCCTCTTTTGTCGCCTGTCTTTGACCCTCGTTAAAATAAGCTGGAACAGTGATTACCGCTCCATAAATCTCATCTCCAAAATAATCTGAGGCAATTTTTTTTAATTTTTTTAAGATATCTGAGGAGACCTGAATAGGGGATTTATAGCCTTGTGGAGTTTGAATAAAAATTTCATTACTATCTGCAAGTTCTAGCGCAATATTATCTGCGTCGATATCATCTTTTTTCTTGCCAATTAATCTTTTAACACTGCTTATAGTAAGAGCATGGTTGGGGATATCGTTACCCACTAATATCTGACCCTGTTCATATAACACCCTGGATGGTATCAAACGATAATTATTGTCTTCAAGTATTTTTGCTTCACCACTAATGACTGAGGCAACCAGTGAGTTGGTTGTTCCTAAATCTATTCCAATCGTTAATTTACGATTATGTGGATCGGTACTTTTCCCTGGTTCTGATATTTGTAGTAATGCCATTAGTCCAATTGATTTATTTTTTCTTTAATTTTTAAATGTAATTTATCAATAAAAATGAATTCATTAATTTGCTTTGATGCTCGTTCAAAATCTTTTTTATTGAAATTAGTTTCAAGATTGACTTTATATTGCTCTAATTCCTCTTGTAATTCTTTTTGTATACTTACTAATTCACTTTTATCATGGCGGTGATCTTCGATTTTTTCTTCGTATTCCATTTGTTTAATTAGAAATTCAGGATTAGTGTGATTTGTTATTTCAATCTCATTACATTCAAGTAAGTATTTCGCTCTTTTAATATCGTCCTTTAAAACTTGGTAAGCATCATTGATGAGGGAGGAGTTAATTAAAGCAGCTTTTTGTTGTTCAATGTTCGAATGTGCAAAACGATCGGGATGATATTTTTTTTGGAGCACTAAATATTTGTTCTTTAATTCACTCTCAGAGATAGAAAATGAGGGTTCTATTTCATAAATATCAAAAAATTCCATTAAACGGTGAAACTTTCTCCACAACCACATTCGTCTTTAACGTTAGGGTTATTAAATTTAAACCCTTCATTCAAACCCTCTCTAGCGAAATCAAGTTCTGTCCCATCAATATAAACAAGACTTTTTGGATCAACGAAAATTTTGATGTCAAAACTTTCAAATATTTGATCCTCTGGATTCGGTTCATCCAAGAATTCTAGGGTATAAGCCATACCAGAACAGCCTGTTGTTTTAACACCAAGCCTGAGTCCAATGCCTTTACCTCGGCTGGCTAAATATTTTTCTACTCGGTCCGCAGCTTTTTTTGTTAAAGTGATGGCCATTTACTTTTTACTTTTCAGATCTTCAATCGCTGCCTTAATCGCATCTTCGGCAAGAACAGAACAATGGATTTTGACTGGAGGTAATGCTAACTCTTCTGCAATAGCAGAATTTTTAATTGATTCTGCTTCATCTAGTGTCTTGCCTTTCAGCATTTCAGTTACAAGACTGCTTGAAGCTATGGCGGATCCACAACCATATGTTTTGAATTTTGCATCTTCAATTATTCCGTTTTCACCAAGCTTAATTTGCAATTTCATTACATCGCCACAAGCAGGCGCACCAACCATACCAGTCCCAACATTCGGATCATCTTTATCTAAAGACCCGACATTTCTTGGGTTTTCATAATGATCTAAAACTTTATCACTGTAAGCCATTATTTTTCTCCTAAAAATTTATTAATGAGCTGCCCATTCCACTTTACTTAAATCAACTCCATCCTTAAACATTTCCCATAAAGGGGAGAGTTCTCTTAATTTCCCAATTTTTTGTTTTAATACATCTATCGCGTGATCAATATCCTGTTCAGTTGTATAACGTCCAATGGAAAAACGAATTGAGCTATGTGCTAGCTCATCAGACCGACCAAGAGCTCTGAGCACGTAACTAGGCTCTAAGCTTGCAGACGTACATGCGGAACCACTCGAAACAGCAATATCTTTGATCGCCATGATAAGAGATTCACCCTCAACATAATTAAAACTAATATTTAAGTTATGAGGAACTCGATGTTCAAGGTCTCCATTCACATACACTTCCTCTATTTCTGTAAGACCTTTAAGAAGTCTTTCGTGGAGTGTTTTAATTCTTTTATTTTCTGCATGCATTTCTTCTTTAGCAATTCGGAAAGCCTCACCCATGCCAACAATTTGGTGTGTTGCTAATGTACCGGAACGCATTCCTCTTTCATGACCACCACCATGCATTTGAGCTTGGAGTCGAATTCTTGGTTTACGACGAACATAAAGTGCACCAATACCTTTTGGGCCATAAGTTTTATGCGCTGAGAAACTCATTGCATCAACGGGAAGTTCAGCCAGATCGATATCTACTTTACCAGTTGCCTGGGCTGCATCAACATGGAAGTAAACATTATGTTCCCTACACATATTGCCAATTGAGGTTATATCTTGAATAACACCAATCTCATTATTAACAAGCATGACTGAAACTAAAACAGTATCAGGCCTTATAGCTGCTTTGAGTTTTTCAAGATCAATCAATCCATTTGCCTCAGGTTCTAGATAGGTTGCCTCGTACCCAAGTCTCTCAAGCTCTCTAAATGCATCAATTACAGCTTTGTGTTCTGTCGCGCAAGTAATGATGTGTTTCCCTTTATCTTTACTGTAGAATTCCGCAATGCCTTTAATCGCCAAGTTGTTTGATTCTGTTGCACCACTAGTCCATACGATTTCTTTAGGATCAGCATTTACCAAACTTGCAACATTTCTTCTTGCTTCTTCTACAGCATGTTCAGCAGTCCATCCATATGCATGACTTCTTGAAGCAGGATTACCAAAATCCTCAGTAATAAAAGGGATCATTTTTTCAGCGACTCTTTTGTCAACTGGCGTTGTTGCCGAATAATCCATGTAAATAGGTAATTTCATTCAAATATCCTCTATCAGTTAAGTATGGAAGCGAAACTGGTAAGTCGTTTCACCTCATATTTTATTTTGTCTATTAAATATAAAACATCGTCTTGTGTATTTAGTGTTGATAAACTTAATCGCACAGCGCTTTGGGCTGTCATGGGATCCATCCCCATCTCAATCAAGACATGGCTCGGTTCTTTATTATTGGATGAGCATGCTGAACCGCTTGCAATTCCAATGCCATATTTATCAAGTGCTGTAATGAGAGTTGCTCCATCGATTGAAGGAAAACCAAAAAATGATGTATTTTCTATTCGCGGCTCTGCTTGTGCAAAAATGACAGCTCCTAATTCAGAAATCTTTGATTCAAATAAATCTCTAAGAGCACCTTGTCTAGAAGAATCCTGAAGTTTTTCACTATTCAATTCACAAGCTTTGGCAAATCCAGCGATAGCAACAATATTTTCTGTGCCACTCCTCATTCCTGACTCTTGACCACCACCTAAGATAAATGGATCGATATCGATACCGTTTTTTATGATTAAAGCAGCAATTCCTTGAGGACCATTGATTTTATGGCTTGAGATAGTCATAAAATCTATCCCCAATTCATGGAAATTAACGTCAATTTTACCCAAGGCTTGCACTGCATCGCTATGAATGATTGCCTTATCACCCACCAATTTTCTAATTTTTTTTAGATCCGTAATAGCACCAGTCTCATTATTCACATGCATGAGACTAATGATATTTATGTGATCGGTATTAATTGACTCTAAATATTTAAAATCAATACCGCCCCGTGGAAGGCAAGGAATTTTTTTTACATGTATACCGCTATTTTTTAGTTTCTGCATTGGTTTGAGAATGCAAGGGTGCTCGGTTGCGCCATAGTAAAAGTGAGCATCAGGATAGACTGAGCTAATTCCAGAAACAAACCAGTTGTTGCTTTCTGTGCCGCTTGAGGTAAAGAAAACTTCTTGGGGCAAGGCGCCGATAGATCGTGCAACTTTATCTCTCGATTCCTCAACAAGCTCATGAGCTTTTCGCCCAAAAGTATGATTACTGGAAGGATTACCAAACTGAGTCTTTAAACAATCAAGCATTACCCCATGAACCTCACTATGGAGCGGGGTCGTGGCATTGTTATCAAAGTAGAGTGAACTCAAACCCTCACTCCATTTTTCTGATGATTATTTTCAAAAAAATCAATTCTGTGATTTTGGTTTCCACTCTCAGCAAGCTGATGATTATCATATAAATCTTGAAGTGAAAGACTATCCAGATAACTTAAGATTTTCCTATTTACAGAGATCCATAAGTCATGGGTCATGCAGCGATTACCGTCGTGACAGTTTTCTGTCCCACCGCATTGAGTCGCATCAATTTTTTCATCAACTGCTGAAATAATTTGTCTGACCGTAATGTCTGTGTAGGCTTTTTTAATTCGATAACCTCCACCTGGACCACGGATGCTGGATACTATCTCACCTTTTCTCAATTTACTGAACAACTGCTCAAGATAGGATAAAGAGATACCCTGTCTTTCAGAAACTGCTAACAGCGTTACTGGACCATTTTTTTGATTAAGTGCTATATCAAGAATTGCTGAAACAGCAAATCTACCTTTTGTTGTTAATTTCATAGTGTGTATTATATTAAAAGTTGACTATTTTGATCAAGTATTAACGTTAACAGTTCAATTATTTTTTCTTTAACGCCTTGATTTCTTTTTGTTGCTTTTCCAGTGTTTTGAGAATTTCATCAATCGATTGTAAAACAGGATCTTGACTGTTTTTTTCAACAGCATAAGCACTGAATTTTTTCAATTTTTCACCGGATTCAATAATCTTTGCAGGAATGCCCACTGCTGTAGAGTCATTTGGAATATCGGTAACCACAACGGCATTTGAGCCAACCTTTGAGTTATTACCAAGCGTTATCGGACCTAATACTTTTGCCCCAGCGCCGATGACAACATTATCTCTTAGGGTCGGATGACGTTTACCTTTTTTCCAAGTTGTACCACCAAGGGTTACGCCATGATAAAGAGTACAATCATCACCTATGATTGCTGTTTCTCCAATCACTACACCCATTCCATGATCAATAAAAAATCTTCTACCGATTTGTGCTCCCGGGTGGATTTCAATACCTGTAAAAATTCTTGCTAAATGAGAAAATATTCTAGCTATTAATTTTAATTTGATTGACCATAAGAAATGAGCAAGCCTATGAAGTATGAGCGCATGCACTCCTGGGTAGGTGGTTAAAATTTCAAAATAATTTCGGGCGGCCGGATCTCTTTGAAACACCACAGATAAATCTTCACGAAATTTTTCTAGAATCATATTATTAAGATCATTCAATATTAATTAAGACTGAGCATACTATCATAAATAATAACTGAGTAAAATACTTGGTTTTAATCAATTTTTTTACTAATTTGATTCAGTATCCCTCTTAAGATATTTACTTCATCTTCATCCATCTGGATTCTATTAAACATCAGACGAAGTCTATGCATTAATCTTTTGCCTTGAATTTTCTCAAGAAATCCAAGCTCATTTAGAGTTGATTCCAAATGTTCGTAGAAACCGTTTTGTTCCTCAAAGGTAGCCAGCTTTTTTTCTTTAATCGCTACATCAAATTCTTTCTTATTAAAATTTTTTCTCAACTCATACGCAGTGACTTGAACTGCCTGAGATAGGTTAAGCGACGAGTATTTCTTATTAGCGTCTATGTATGCTAAATAATGGCAGTGTTGTATTTCTTCATTTTTCAATCCAGATGTCTCATTGCCAAAAAGAAGGGCAAATTTATTATTTTTTAATTCAATAATTTTCTGAGCAATTTCTTCAATGGAGAGGTGCTCTTGGGTGAGCTCTCTTTTACGAGCTGTCAAACCAATTAAAACATTACAATCAGCTGTAACCTCTTCGAGGCTGCTGGCAACTTGTGCATGTTGCAGCAAATCCTTCGCACTTGACGCGAGTGCGTCTGCATCCTCATGTGGAAATTTCTCAGGATTTATTAGGGATAATTGAGCAAACCCCATTGTTTTAATCGCCCTTGCTGATGACCCTATATTTCCTGGATGACTTGTGTGTGACAAGACAAATTTAATATTTTTAAAAATATCATTTTTTGAATTCATGGAAATCCTTTAAAATGGCACAAGTTTGAACAATTTAATTAAATAAACGGTAAATCAATGCACCCTATGCTTAATACTGCTGTTAAGGCAGCACGCCAGGCAGGCTCTATTATATTACGAGCCGCCGAAGATATCGACCAACTAACTATAAAAAACAAATCTGCCAATGATTTTGTTTCTGAAGTTGATATTGCCTCTGAGGAAGCAATTATTAACATTCTAAAGACGGCTTATCCAACCCATGGTTTTTTAGGTGAAGAATCTGGATTTTCAGATAAAGATGCTGATTACATTTGGATAATCGATCCATTAGATGGAACCACTAACTTTTTACATCAGTTTCCACAATATTGCATATCCATTGCGTTAATGCACAAGGGCGACATAACCCATGCAGTGATATACGATCCAAATCGTAATGATTTATTTACTGCAACTAAAGGAGCAGGAGCTTATTTAAATGATAAGCGTATCCGTGTTTCAAAAAAAGCAAAGTTAAAAGAATCTATTATAGGTACCGGTTTTCCATTCAGAGACTTTGCTCACTTGCCTTGCTATTTAAAAATGTTTGAAGAGATGATCACTAATACTTCTGGTTTGAGACGACCAGGTTCAGCTGCCCTTGATTTAGCTTATGTTGCGGCGGGATGGTTTGATGGTTTCTGGGAAATTGGACTATCCAAATGGGATATTGCTGCGGGGGCCTTGCTGGTAAAAGAAGCTGGTGGAATTGTTTCAGATTTTAATGAAAAACAGGCTTGGATGAAGACCGGAAATATTGTCGCTGCTAACGGAAAGATTTACGGTGACTTTATAAAAATTATTCAAAAAAATATGAGCGAGGAGTTAAAAAATCAGTGATGGTGGTGCCCACCAGGCCCATGCACATGTTTATGCTCAATCTCTTCTTGATTAGCTGATCTTACGTCAATAACTGTAGCTTTAAATAGGACCCTCTGACCTGCCCAGGGATGGTTGCCATCGACAACAACTTTACCGTCAGCAACGTCAGTCACTGTAAAAACTATGACCTCACCCGATTCATCCTCTCCTTCAAATTGCATTCCAACCTTTACATTTTTTTCTGGAAATTTATCTGCTGATTCAATATTTACCAGGCTTTCGTCATAATCACCAAAAGCATCTTTTGGTTCTAGTGAGACCTCAACAGTATCCCCTTTGTCTTTACCGTGTAATGACTCTTCAATTTTTGGGAAAATATTATCAAAACCTCCATGCAGATAAGAAATCGGCTGATTACTTTTTTCAAGAGTTTGACCGTCACTGTCTTTCAATTCAAAGTCAATTGTCACCACTGTGTTCATTGATATTTTCATAATATTTCCATTAATAATTTAATCTAATCTTAGCACTGTATCTTCTGCGTGATCTAGTTTTTCAGGAAAATCTTTGCTGAAGTGTAACCCACGACTTTCTTTTCTTGATATCGCAGAAAGAATGATCAGCTCTGATACTTGCAGAAGATTTCTCAACTCGAGCAAATCAGGGCTGATGATAAAGTTTTTATAATAGTGTTGAATTTCATCCTTTAATATTTCAATGCGATCAAAGGCTCTTTTCAATCTTTGATTGGTTCTGACAATGCCTACATAATTCCACATAAATCTTCTTAATTCATTCCATGTCTGTAAAATCATGACCGCTTCATCAGGGTTGCTAACCCGACTTTCGTCCCATGAAGGAAGTGCTTCATTGTTTGATTCATGCAGGCAATTTGAAATATGTTTTACTGCTGCAGATGAAAAAACGAGGCACTCGAGCAGTGAATTGCTTGCGAGACGATTCGCTCCATGAAGTCCAGTACATGCTGTTTCACCAACTGCATACAATCCATCAATAGTTGTTTTTGCGTGAAGGTCTGTTGTGACACCCCCACAAGTATAGTGGGCAGCAGGGACAACAGGAATAGCCTCTTGAGTAATGTCGATACCAAGTTTGTAGCAATGTTCATAAATACTAGGAAAGCGTTTTTTTATAAAATCAGCATCAAGCATCGTGATGTCAAGCAATACATACTCTAAACCATGTTGCTTCATTTCATTATCAATAGCTCGAGCAACAATATCTCTAGGAGCCAAGTCGGCTAATGGGTGGTATTTATGCATAAATTTTTCTTTATTAGGCAGTTTTAATACTCCACCTTCACCTCTTAAAGTCTCTGAAATCAAAAACGATCTTTCCATTGGATGGAATAAACAGGTGGGGTGAAATTGAATAAACTCCATATTTTTTATTTCACATCCAGCACGCCAAGCCATCGCAATCCCATCTCCGGTACTTACTGGTGGATTGGTAGTGTATAGATAGGCTTTTGATACTCCACCCGATGCTAACACTGTTTTTTTTGCCGATATGGAGATAACTTGGCCAGTTTGATTGTTAAGAATATAGGCACCTAAACATTTATTGGTTGAATTTTTTTGATTAATTTTTTTGTTTGTAATTAAATCGACAGCCGTATGGTTTTCAAAAATAGTAATATTTTTTTTTGTATTAACCTGTTCAATTAATTTTTCTTGTATGGCCTTTCCGGTGAAGTCAGCAACATGGGCTATGCGATTTAACGAATGTCCACCTTCCTTTGTAAGATGAAGTGATTGATTATCCTTGGTTTTGGTGAATTCAATGCCTTGATCAATTAACCATTGGATAGACTGCTCACTATTTTCAACTACAAATTTAACGGCATCTTTATTACATAGCCCAGCTCCTGCAACAAGTGTGTCTTGTTCATGAAGCTCCAATTTATCATCTTTATTGAGCACTCCAGCAACACCTCCTTGCGCCCAGTGACTAGAACTGGTTGAGAAATTTTTTTTGATTATTAGTGCTACTGTGACAGCATTATCAAACTTTATTGCGGTGGCTAAGCCGGCAAGACCTCCACCTATAATTAATACGTCAAATTTCATTGAAATTGTTGAACCTTTTTTGCTCTCGTCTATCCATTAAATTAAGGAAAGGCTAAATATGCGTAATTTAAAAGTTGTTGAATCTACAAGAAGAGTGTACAGTGAAAAACCTGACACACAAAATAAAGAAAATATGAACTTTCCTCCGAAAAATCCGGAGCGTGAAATAGATCAAAAACTTGTTGAAAAGTCACAAAAAGGTGATAAACAAGCCTTTGGTGTGCTTGTAGAAAAATACCACAAAAAATTATACCGTTTACTATCTAGGATGGTGCGTGATCAATCCGAGATAGAGGATATCGTTCAGGATTCATTTATCAAAGCTTATCGAGCTATTAATAATTTCCGAGGTGATAGTGCCTTCTACACATGGCTTTATAGAATAGGCGTTAATACAGCAAAAAACCACTTAATGTCACTTGGTCGACGACCGAAGGCCATGAATGAGGTGGAGATAGAAGATATTGAAAACTTCGACGAGGCATCAGATTTAAGGTCATATGAGACGCCTGAAAGCTCAATGATGACCAAAGAAATTGCCCAAACCGTTAATGAAACGATTGAGCATTTACCCGAAGAGTTAAGGTCTGCGATTACACTTCGAGAGATGGATGGGTTAAGCTATGAGGAAATTGCAGAAATCATGGATTGCCCTATTGGGACAGTGCGTTCAAGAATATTTAGGGCCCGTGAATCCATTGCGGAAAAATTAAAACCACTAATTGAAACATCGAATAAACGATGGTAACAATAATATTTTTTTAGGAACTAGTTAGGTATGTCAGAAAACATTTCATCAATTATCGATAACGAATTAAAAGGAAAAGACCTTGATCATGGTTTGAATGAGCTTTCCAAACACTCATCAGCTTTGTCAAGTTACAGAACTTATCAAATGATTAGCGATGTTATGCGAAATGATTATTATGATGTTAATCCAGAGTTAACTGATAAGATCATGTCCAAAATTCATGACGAACCAACACAGTTTAATAACGGCTTTATCCGTAATAATCAATCTACCGCAACGATTGATTACAGAAAATATTTATTAGTATTTGCACTAGGATTGATTGCTGCTTTTGCTATTTCATGGGCAGTCAATAATTTCTCAAATATTGGATCATCAAGCTCCAGTGATTTTTTAGCTGCTGACTCGATTTCACAAGAGATTATTGAAGATCACTTTTCAACAACAACAAGAAATCCTAATTATTTTTTAGAAGCAGGCTACCAGCCTAATATATAGATTATGTTTAGACTGCTGTTGCTAATTTGCCTCTTTATATCAGGAGCGGCATCATCAAATGAGTTGTGGTTAAAAATTAGTGAAGCCTCAAAGGCTAGCCATGATCTTAATTACTCTGGAATTATTAATACAACCGACTCAAACCAAGATATTCAATCAACGAAAATGATTCATGTGAACCACGAGGGTGAAGAGTTTTTAAAAATTGAAAAGATTGATGGCGCAGACAATCTGCTGTTAATGCATGAAGCAGATGCTGTTATCTACGATAATGATCAAAATAAGATCTTAATCAAAAAAAAGAAGGATGCTCATCTTTTTCCTAATATATTTCCATCTAATTTAGATAAATTAAAAGACAGTTATTCAATTGGAGATGGAGGTACCTTTAGAGTTGCTGGAAGAGCAACACAAATGTTGGTGTTATCTCCGATAGATGAAAACAGATATAACTATCATCTTTGGTTAGATAAAGAGTCTCATTTGCCTCTAAAGATGATGGTGATCGATAACAATAAAAAAGTGGTTGAAAATATCGCTTTTGCGAATATAGAGTTTCTCAAAAGTCAGGATATCAGCTGGTTCAGACCTAATATTAACAACGATATAGCTTACAGCATCAATGAGAATAAAAATATTGAAGAGACTGTAAGAAAGTTTTGGACAATTAATGATCTCCCCAGCGGCTTTGAAGAGGTTAGTTATAGTGCAAAAAGGTATGCTGGACTTAACGCGATAGCGCATCAGATCATATATTCTGATGGACTTTCTTACATTTCAATATTTATTCACCCTGTAGCGAAGAATCAAAAGCCTCAAGTAGGGTCATCGAAAAGAGGCTCTAGTAATATTCATGCTGAATATAAAAAGGGTTATCAAATTTTAGCTGTTGGCGCAGTTCCTATGCAAACACTTTCTTATATCACTAATAAAGTTAAATTGAATTAATGAGTGATAAAGGAATTGTCGTTGATGTTTCCATGAATAAAATATCGGTTGAGTCCTACCGTGATAAACCGTGCGGTCTTTGTGGACAAACCCAAGGCTGTGGCAATTCGTTATGGGGTAAATTACTCAACCATAAAAAAAATAAAATTCAAATCAATACAGAAGAGAACTTTAAAAAGGGCGATATTGTAGAAATGCATTATGATGAAAAAAAATTATTGAAAATTTCATTAATTATTTATTTCATTCCTTTGCTTTCGGTATTGATTTTTTTAGCATTAGCCCAATATATATTTGGTAATCACATTCCAATTTCAATTTTTAGTTTGATTTTGGGTTTTTTCGTTGGTCTTTTGTTGAGTCGCTATGTTGTGCGATCAATGAATGCTGAATTAGATATTACTGTGAGTAAAATTTAATCAATTACATGGAGTGTTGGTATTTATGCAATTAAACAAATTTATTGGTCTCTTATTTGTTTTTCTTATTCCGGTTTCTGTATTTGCTGTAACACTGCCAGATTTTACTGAGCTGGCTGAAACTCAAGGAAAAACTGTCGTCAATATTACATCAATCAAAAATGCGCCTACTCCATCAGGCAATCCTCCTCCATTTCCTTACGATGAACAGTTGCAAGAATTTTTTAAAAGATTTGGAATTCCAGGATTACCAGGTATGCCTCCTAATGGAAATGCGCCTCGTGAAAAGCAAGTGATGGGAACTGGGTCTGGTTTTATTATTGACTCCAAAGGCATTGTTATTACAAATGCTCATGTGGTGAATGATGCTGATACTGTCATAGTTAAACTAAACGACCAAAAAGAAATTCAAGCAGAAGTCTTGGGTATTGATAAGAGAACGGATGTTGCTGTTCTAAAAATCAAAGCAGATAATTTGCCACAGGTAAAAATCGGTGACCCAGGTAAATTGAAAGTTGGTGAATGGGTTGCTGCAATTGGATCCCCTTTTGGTTTGGAAAGTACGATGACCGTTGGCGTGGTAAGTGCGTTGGGTAGAAATCTTCCTCAAGAAAATTATGTACCATTTATCCAGACTGATGTGGCAATTAATCCAGGAAATTCTGGAGGGCCATTATTCAATACTTCAGGAGAAGTGGTGGGTATCAACTCCCAAATATATTCCAGAACTGGTGGCTATATGGGCTTATCATTTGCAATTCCCATTGATGTTGCTATCAATGTAGCGGAACAACTGGAGTCTGATGGTAAAGTATCTCGAGGCTGGCTAGGAATTGCCATTCAAGAAATCAGTAAAGAATTGTCAGAATCGTTCAATATGAAATCTACCCAGGGCGCTTTAGTTGCTGGTGTAGAAAAAGAATCTCCTGCAGACAAAGGTGGCTTAAAACCTGGAGATGTAATATTAAAATTTGGTGAGAATGACATAAAAATTTCATCTGATTTGCCAAAATTTGTATCTTCCACTAAACCAGGGTCAAAAATTCCTGTAAATATTCTAAGACAGGGTAAAGAAAAGCAGTTGGAAATTACCATTGGTGAGATGCCAACCGAAGAGATGGTGGTTGCCAGAAAAAATAATGAACAAACTCAAAAAAATAGAATTGGTTTAACTGTTAAAGACTTAACTCCTCAACAGAAGAAACAAATTAAAGAGAATGCAGGGGTGCTTGTATTAGATGTCGCTGATGCTGCTTTAAACGCAGGTATACGAAAAGGTGATGTGATATTAGGTTTAAATAATAATCCAGTCAGCTCAGTTCAATCGTTTAACCAAGACCTAAAGAAAGTTAAAAAAGGAAAAACAATTGCCTTATTGATATACAGAAATGGAGACACCCTGTATGTCCCAATAAAAATAACCAATTAAATTTGGATCAGGTAGAATCACGTTGGATGGAAGGCGCTTTGGCGCCTTTCTTTATTTAATGTAAGAGCCGTACATGCAAAAAAATATAAGAAATTTTTCAATAATCGCCCATATTGATCATGGCAAATCGACTTTAGCTGACCGATTAATTCAGTCATGTGGGGGGTTAGCTGATAGAGAAATGGATGATCAAGTTTTAGACTCCATGGATCTTGAGCGTGAGCGTGGCATTACGATCAAAGCCCAGACAGTGACATTAAAATATAAAGCAAAAGATAATCAAGACTATATCTTGAATTTAATTGACACCCCTGGACATGTTGACTTTACATATGAAGTTAGCCGCTCATTAGCTGCATGTGAAGGTGGTTTATTGGTTGTTGATGCCTCACAAGGAGTGGAGGCGCAGACAGTAGCAAACTGTTATACGGCTTTGGATCAAAATGTTGAGGTGTTTACTGTATTAAATAAAATTGACTTAGCCTCTGCTGATCCGGAGCGTGTTAAAACAGAAATTGAGGATGTTATTGGTATTGATGCAAGTGACGCTATCCCTTGCTCTGCTAAAACAGGGTTGGGCATTCCTGACATCCTAGAGAAGATTGTTAGTTTTGTCCCAGCTCCAAAGGGAGATCCAAACAACCCACTGCAAGCCTTAATTATTGACGCGTGGTTTGATAATTATGTTGGCGTGGTCATGCTAGTTAGAATTGTTGAAGGTACTTTATCAACCAAAGACAAAATTACCTTAATGTCTTCTGGAAGAAATTATGCTGCTGATCAGATTGGCATTTTTACGCCAAAGCCTCTCATTCAAGACAAGTTGGTAGCGGGTGAAGTGGGATTTGTTATTGCTGGCATAAAAGAATTAGCAACGGCCAAAGTAGGGGATACGATTACAGGGACTCAAAATCCAGCAAAAAAACCACTTCCAGGTTTTCGAGAGATTAAGCCACAAGTATTTGCAGGTTTATATCCCGTAGAATCAAATCAGTTTGAAGCTTTAAGAACCTCTCTTGAAAAATTAAGCTTAAACGATGCGTCTCTCAATTTCGAACCAGAAAACTCAAGCGCTCTAGGATTTGGTTTTCGTTGCGGTTTTCTTGGGTTGCTTCATATGGATATCATCCAGGAACGACTTGAGCGTGAATATGAGATGGAGCTGATTACTACTGCTCCGACAGTTGTATATGAGTTATTGTTAAAAAATGGGGAAGTCAAACAGATTGAAAACCCATCAAAACTTCCAGATTTATCGACCATCGAAGAAATTCGTGAACCCATTATTAGTTTAAATATCCTTCTACCTCAAGATTATGTTGGACCTGTCATGACTTTGGCAAATGAAAAAAGAGGCATTCAAAAAAATATGCAATATTTGGGTAGGCAAGTAATGCTCACATATGAAATACCTTTAAATGAGGTCGTCTTAGATTTCTTTGACAAACTTAAATCAGTATCTCGAGGTTATGCCTCTATGGATTATGATTTTCTTGAGTTCAGAGCTTCAGATTTGGTGAAGCTTGATATCTTAGTTAATGGTGAGCGGGTGGATGCTCTCTCAACAATTGTGCACCGCTTAAATAGTAAATTTCGTGGTCGTGATCTAGCTGCTAAAATGAGAGAATTGATACCACGCCAAATGTTTGATGTTGCTATTCAAGCTGCGATTGGTGCAAATATTATCTCGAGAGAGACTGTTAAAGCTATGCGAAAAAATGTCCTTGCTAAATGTTATGGCGGAGATGTTTCAAGAAAAAGAAAGTTGCTTGAAAAACAGAAAGAGGGGAAAAAGCGAATGAAGCAAGTCGGCAATGTAGAAATTCCTCAGGAAGCTTTTTTAGCAATTCTAAAGGTGGATGATAAATGATTTTTGCTCTAATTTTGATGATCTCAACTCTTATCACAGGGTTAATTTACCTCTTTGATTTGTCCTTTAAATTTTCAAATCAACATAACAACAAAGCTTTTTCGAAAATCGTAAAAGTAGCGAAAGAATTTTTCCCAATTCTGTTGCTTGTTTTTGTGATTCGAACATTTATTGTTGAGCCATTTAAAATTCCTTCAGGGTCAATGATGCCAACCTTAATTGCTGGTGATTTTATTGCTGTTAATAAATTTTCTTACGGACTAAGATTGCCTGTATTCAATAAGTTAATTTTTGAAACAGGATCTCCTCAGCGAGGCGATGTATTCGTTTTTCACTATCCAAAAGACCCCAGCATTGATTATATTAAGAGGGTAATCGGACTTCCTGGGGATAACATTAAGTATGAAAATAAGAAATTATTTGTTAATGATGTTGAAGTTTCTCAGACATATACCAGTATCTACAAATACAGTTTAAAACAAGATTTAGAAGTATCTGCAAAGGAATTTGTAGAAGATCACGGAGATTATAGACATTCAATTTTAATTCATGATATTCCATCTGAGAGTGTTGAATTTGTCGTCCCAGATGGACATTATTTTGCCATGGGGGATAATAGAGATAACTCATCTGACAGTCGTGTCTGGGGTTTTGTCCCTGATGAATTATTGGTCGGAAAAGCTTTTATGATCTGGTTAAACTTTTCTGAACCAAATCGAATTGGAAATTGGATAAATTAATGGATGATTTAATTGTTAAACAGCTTGAAGATTTGCTCCAGTATAAATTCAAAGACATCAATCTTCTCCAAAAATCACTGACACACCGAAGTTTCGACGGAGAGAATAATGAGCGTCTGGAGTTTTTAGGCGATAGCATTCTTAATTTTACAATTGCAGAGGCATTGTTTAAAAAATTTCCAAATATCCCTGAGGGAGACTTAAGTCGACTCAGAGCGTCACTAGTAAAATCGGGAACGCTTGCAGAAATTGCAGCCAAAATTAAATTAGGAGACTTTATTTTTCTTGGTGAAGGAGAACTCAAAAGCGCAGGCTGGAGACGTCCTTCAATTTTGGCAGACACATTTGAGGCTATTATTGGGGCTCTTTATTTGGATGGTGGTCTAGGGCCATCTCAAACATTTATCCATCAATATTTTCAAGACTGGTTAAACGAAATTAACCCAGCAAAAATTGATAAAGACCCTAAAACATCATTGCAGGAATTATTACAATCTAAAAAGCTAATGCTTCCAAAATATGAGGTGGCAGATATTAAAGGTGAGGCCCATGCACAAGAATTTGTGGTGAAATGCAATATTGCCCAATTGTCCATAGCTACTGAGGCATCAGGATCTTCAAGGCGAGCTGCTGAGCAAGAAGCGGCCACTATAGCCCTGCCTTTAGTCAAAGAAAAAATTTTATGACCAAAAAAAAATGCGGAAAAATTGCTATTATTGGCCAGCCCAATGTCGGCAAATCAACACTGCTTAATTTTATTTTAGGGCAAAAACTATCAATTACATCACGTAAAGCACAGACCACTAGAAATCAAATTTTAGGCATTCATTCCGAAAAAGATATTCAATTCATTTTTGTTGACACACCAGGATACCAACAAAAATTTTTGAATCAAATGAACAAAAGAATGAATAAGTCTGTGACTTCTGTTTTCCATGATGTGGATGTTGTCATTTTTATGTCTGAACCAAAGACATTAAATGAAATTGAAATAGAGTTAGTAAAAATGATCCCTAATGACACTCCTGTTATTAATTTGATAAATAAAATTGATCGAGTCAAAAATAAAAATAAAATCCTTGAATTAATTGACGTTAACTCTGAATTACAAATTTTTAAAAAAATCATCCCAGCATCAATAAAATTGAAAGACAATCAAAAAATTATTTTGCAAGAAATCGCAGAATTTTTACCCGAACAAGATTTTATTTTTGATGCTGATGACATTACGGATAAGAATGAAAGATTTTTAGCTGCTGAAATTATTCGTGAGAAGATTTTTCGCTTAACTGGAGATGAGCTTCCGTATTCTATTGCAGTTGAAATTGAAAACTTTGAGCATAAAGATAATCTTCGTCGAATTTTTGCAACCATACTTGTTGATAAAGACAGCCAAAAACCTGTGGTTATTGGCAAAGATGGTGAAAAGTTAAAAAGAATCTCAACTGAGTCTAGAAGGGATATGGAAAAATTATTTCAGTCCAAAATTTGGTTAGAGATTTGGGTTAAGGTCCAAAAAAATTGGTTTGACGATGCAAGAGCTTTGAAGTCTTTAGGAATTTAATGTGAAACGCGTTGAAGACCATAATATTTATATTCTTCATACCTATCCATTTAAAGAAACGAGTTTAATTGTTGAGGCTTTGTCTGAAAACTTTGGTCGAATTTCTTTGCTGGCTAAAGGCGCTAGGCGACCAAGATCTTTACTAAGGGGTTATTTACAACCATTTCAGATGATTCAGGCAACTTGGTCGAATGTGAGTGAGCTAAAAACTTTATATAACGTTGAATGGAACTCTAAATATTTAGGACTTAAAAACCAAGCATTGATATGTGGTTTTTATATGAATGAGTTGATCATGAAACTCCTACCAAAAGATGAGTCTTCAAATGATTTTTTTCATTTCTATCATCAACAACTAGAAGAGCTTTCTTTAAATAATGGTTATGAAAGTCTATTAAGGGTATTTGAGCTAAAACTTCTTGAGGAGCTAGGCTATAAAGTAAAGCTCGATGAAGATGAAAATGGAAACCCAATTAATCCTAAGAAATTTTATTACTATGAAGCCGAGTATGGGGCATCACTGCCAGATGCATCTACCAACGGAGTAAAAATTATTGGTCAGACTCTGATTGATATGCATAATAATGACTATTCTCATTTAAATACTTTAAAGGAAAGTAAATTATTGATGAGGTACCTGATGCGCTTTTATACTGGGCATGATCTAGTAAAAAGCAAAGAACTTTTTTTAACAAATGTATAGGTAATTGAATGAAATTAGGTGTGAACATAGACCATATAGCAACGATCCGGCAGGCCAGAGGAACATCATATCCTGATATCATCAAAGCAACACAGTTAGCCGAATTGGCTGGGGCAGACAGCATCACCCTTCATCTTCGAGAAGATCGACGTCATATGCAAGATCAAGACTTATTTAATTTGAAGCCAGTAATTAAAACCAAAATGAATCTTGAAATGGCAGCAACGGACGAAATGTTAGAAATTGCATTACAGGTAATGCCTGAAGATATTTGCTTAGTTCCTGAGAGGCGTGAAGAGAGAACGACTGAGGGAGGGTTAAATCTCAATCCCAATTTTAATTATTTAAAAACCTTTATTGCAGAGTTAACTAAAAACGGAATCCGCGTTTCTTTATTTATAGCACCTGATAAAGATTCCATTGATCAAGCTTTAGAACTCCAAGCACCTGTAATTGAACTGCATACAGGACATTATGCAGACACGATTAATGAAGAGCAGGGTAAAGAACTAATAAATATTCAAAACATTGCATCTTATGCTTATAGACAGGGCTTAGTGGTCAATGCTGGTCATGGATTGAATTATGACAATGTATCTGCAATTGCAAAAATTGAAGAAATTAACGAGCTAAACATTGGACATGCTATCGTGGCAGAAGCTCTTTTTCTGGGATGGGAACAAGCCATCACCAAGATGAAATCCTTAATAAGGAAGCCATTATGATTTTTGGCATTGGGACCGACATTGTTGAAATACAGCGCATTGAAAAAATATTTAGCAAATTTAATAATCGGTTCGCAAAAAAAATCCTATCAAAAAAAGAGTATGAGGCTTTTCAGATAAGCAATGCCCCAGCTCATTTTTTGGCCAAAAGGTTTGCAGCTAAGGAGGCGGTTGCCAAAGCCTTGGGTTTAGGTTTTCGAGATCCCATTAGTTTTCATGGAATTGAGGTTGACCACAATGACCTTGGAGCTCCTTTTTTTAAGTTTAATGCTGAGATATCAAAATTTCTAGATCAAAAAAAAATTAACAAATGCCATTTGAGCATTTCCGATGAAAAAAATATCGCCAGCGCTTTTGTTGTTCTAGAAGCCTGACAATGACCTCTGATAAATTTTTAAGCCTTGAAAATCTAATTGGAAAGGAACGGCAAGAAAAACTAGCCAATAGCCATGCATGTTTAATTGGTCTTGGGGGAGTTGGGTCTTGGGTTGCAGAAGCTTTGGTTAGAAGCGGAATAGGCAAATTAACCCTTATTGATATGGATCATATCGTGGCTTCTAATATTAATAGACAGATCCAGGCAACAGAAGAAAATATTGGCCAGTCCAAACTTCAAGCTCTCAGTGATCGAATTCAAAGCATTAATTCAAATTGCGAATTAATTCTAGTTGATGATTTTTTGTCAATTGATAATTTATCTTCCTTGATACATGAAGAGCATAATGTCGTTGTTGACGCCATTGATCAAGTTAAAGTCAAATCCGCATTAGCAGACTATTGTTCAGATAAAAAAATAAACCTGGTTATTTCTGGCTCTGCAGGCGGGAGGTTGAATCCAGAAAAAATCAAAGTCAAAGATTTATTAGATACTTATGGCGATCCGTTGCTTGCAAAAATAAGAAAAGAGTTTAAGAAAAAACACACAGGTAAGAAAAAATCTAAGGTAATAGCAATATTTTCAGATGAGCAGATTACAAAACCTCAGCAATGTGACAATGTTGAAAGCAATTTAAATTGTGCAGGTTATGGTTCATCAGTTATGGTGACTGCAACGATGGGTTTTTATTTAGCCTCAGAAGCTCAAAAAATTATCTTAAAAGCTTGAAATAATTCAACTTAACCCCATTTAATTTTTTTATTAACAATTATCATTAATAACTTATGGCTAAATCAGAAAAACTTAATTTTCAAACGGAAGTAAAACAATTATTAAATCTTATGATCCACTCTTTATATAGCAATAAGGAAATTGCGATTAGGGAGTTGATATCCAATGCCAGCGATGCCACTGATAAATTACGATTTGAGGCATTAGATAACGACAAGCTGTACGAAGGAGATTCTGATCTTAAGGTTATTGTTGATTTTGATTCGAAAGAAAACACATTAACTATCACAGATAATGGCATCGGTATGGATCGTGATGACTTAGTCAATAACTTAGGCACTATAGCTCGCTCAGGAACGAAAGAGTTTTTGGCGAACATGTCTGGGGATAACAAAAAAGATGCAAACTTAATTGGTCAATTTGGAGTAGGTTTTTACTCTTCTTTTATTATTGCCAAAGAAGTGACTGTCCAAACGAGAAAAGCTGGAAACCCGCAAGCTTATAGTTGGTCATCGCAAGCGGATGGTGAATTTACGATTAACGAAATAGAAAAAGAATCTAGAGGAACCTCGGTTATTCTTAAACTAAAAGACGATGAGAAGGAGTTTACAGATGCGTGGCGACTGCAATCAATTATAAGAAAATACTCTGATCATATTTCCATTCCAATTCAGATGTACAAAACTGACATGAAAAAAGATGAATTGGTGAAATTAGAAGAATTAGAAACTATTAATAATACGAATGCGATCTGGACAAGAGCCAAAAGTGAAATAAAACAAAAAGAGTATGAGGAGTTTTATAAATCTCTGTCTTATGATTCAGAAGAACCTTTGGCCTACTACCATAATCGGGTAGAAGGTAAAACAGAATACACTTCGCTACTCTATCTCCCAAAAAAAGCTCCATTTGATTTGTATGATCGTGAAAATAGCAATTCCATCAAGCTATATGTCCGTAAAGTTTTTGTGATGGATGCAAATGAAAAATTGATACCGCAATATTTACGATTTGTTAAAGGCGTAATTGATTCCCAAGATTTATCTTTGAATGTCTCCAGAGAAATACTTCAAGATTCACCTTTGGTGGATTCAATAAAATCGGGTGTGACTAAAAGAATACTCTCATCTTTACAAACAATGTCTGAAAAAGAGCCAGAGAAATATCAAAGCTTCTGGAATGAGTTCGGTAAAGTCTTAAAAGAAGGACCCGCAGAAGATTTTGTAAACAAAGAAAATATTGCTAAGTTGTTACGATTTGCTTCGTCCACAACGGATGAGCAATCAGTGAGCTTTGAAAACTACATTAAAAATATGCCAAAAGAGCAAGAGTCGATTTATTACATCACTGCAGACTCTCATCAGGCAGCAAAAAATAGCCCACATTTGGAAATATTCAAACAGAAAAACATTGAGGTTCTTCTGTTAAGTGATCGTGTGGATGAGTGGTTAGTCTCAAGTTTGCATGAATTTGATGGCAAAAAGCTCCAATCTATTGCAAAGGGTGATCTTGACCTTGGTAAATTAGATACTGAAGAACAAAAAGCTGAAAAAGAAAAAATCGAGAAAGAGGCGAAGAGTATTGTTGAAAAAATCAAGAAATCTCTTGGAGATAAAGTAAAAGAGGTGAAAGTAACTCATCGTCTAACTAATTCTCCGGCATGTTTAGTTGTTGGCGAACATGATATTTCAGGGAATTTGGAACGTATTTTAAAGGCAGCTGGACAAAGCACTCCTGAAAATAAACCGATTTTAGAGGTGAATCCAAATCATGAGCTTATTAAAAAACTTGAAAAAATTCAAGAAAATCAATTATTTAACGATTATTCATCGGTTATTTTTGATCAAGCAATTTTAGCTGAAGGGGGTCAATTAGATGACCCAATTGGGTATGTAAATAAGGTGAATAAATTCCTTATTTAATGTTTTTTTACTCTTTTACAAATTATTTACAAAAAATAATAAAAAAATAGCGAAAAAGTGTTTGACAAGGGTAATTTAAACCTGATATAGTTTCGCTTCTTTGGCACTACTGGTGCCAAAATCACTCAGAAAATTAGATAATTTGGTGGTGATTTATTCGATCGCGGGGTGGAGCAGTCTGGCAGCTCGTCGGGCTCATAACCCGAAGGTCACAGGTTCAAATCCTGTCCCCGCAACCAATCGAAATGATCTTTAACAATATGCAACTGATAAGTGTGGGTACTTATTGAACGAGGCAGTGATTGTTTACAATCACACTCAAAAAATATAGTGCTTACACACAAATTTGTGAACAAGACCACATTAGCTTATAGCTAATTAACCTTGTAAATGAATTTGAGTTTTTTAAAGCACAAAGCGATTTATCTAACTTTCCTTCGGGAAAGTATAGTAATAGACAAGATTAAACTGAAGAGTTTGATCCTGGCTCAGATTGAACGCTGGCGGGATGCTTTACACATGCAAGTCGAACGGCAGCATAGAGAGCTTGCTCTCTGATGGCGAGTGGCGAACGGGTGAGTAATATATCGGAACGTGCCCAGTAATGGGGAATAACTAGCCGAAAGGTTAGCTAATACCGCATACGACCTACGGGTGAAAGCAGGGGATCTTAGGACCTTGCGTTATTGGAGCGGCCGATATCTGATTAGCTTGTTGGTGGGGTAAAAGCCTACCAAGGCAACGATCAGTAGCTGGTCTGAGAGGACGATCAGCCACACTGGAACTGAGACACGGTCCAGACTCCTACGGGAGGCAGCAGTGGGGAATTTTGGACAATGGGGGAAACCCTGATCCAGCCATCCCGCGTGAGTGAAGAAGGCCTTCGGGTTGTAAAGCTCTTTCGAAAGTGAAGAAAACTTATTTCGTAATATGTTATAAGTATGACGGTAACTTTAGAAGAAGCACCGGCTAACTACGTGCCAGCAGCCGCGGTAATACGTAGGGTGCGAGCGTTAATCGGAATTACTGGGCGTAAAGCGTGCGCAGGCGGTTTTGTAAGTCAGATGTGAAATCCCCGAGCTTAACTTGGGAACTGCGTTTGAAACTACAAGACTAGAGTGTGTCAGAGGGGGGTAGAATTCCACGTGTAGCAGTGAAATGCGTAGAGATGTGGAGGAATACCAATGGCGAAGGCAGCCCCCTGGGATAACACTGACGCTCATGCACGAAAGCGTGGGGAGCGAACAGGATTAGATACCCTGGTAGTCCACGCCCTAAACGATGTCAACTAGTTGTTGGTGGAGTAAGATCCATGAGTAACGTAGCTAACGCGTGAAGTTGACCGCCTGGGGAGTACGGTCGCAAGATTAAAACTCAAAGGAATTGACGGGGGCCCGCACAAGCGGTGGATTATGTGGATTAATTCGATGCAACGCGAAAAACCTTACCTGGCCTTGACATGTACCGAATTTAGCAGAGATGCTTTAGTGCTCGTAAGAGAACGGTAACACAGGTGCTGCATGGCTGTCGTCAGCTCGTGTCGTGAGATGTTGGGTTAAGTCCCGCAACGAGCGCAACCCTTGCCATTAATTGCCATCATTTAGTTGGGCACTTTAATGGGACTGCCGGTGACAAACCGGAGGAAGGTGGGGATGACGTCAAGTCCTCATGGCCCTTATGGCCAGGGCTTCACACGTAATACAATGGTCGGTACAGAGGGCTGCTAACCCGCGAGGGGGTGCCAATCTCAGAAAACCGATCGTAGTCCGGATTGTTGTCTGCAACTCGACAGCATGAAGTCGGAATCGCTAGTAATCGCGGATCAGAATGTCGCGGTGAATACGTTCCCGGGCCTTGTACACACCGCCCGTCACACCATGGGAGTGGGTTTTACCAGAAGTAGTTAGTCTGACCGTAAGGGGGACGATTACCACGGTAGGATTCATGACTGGGGTGAAGTCGTAACAAGGTAGCCGTATCGGAAGGTGCGGCTGGATCACCTCCTTTCTAGAGAATCCTCTTCTCTAAGTGCTCACACTTATCAGTTGTTAAGCGATCAAAGGTAAATTGGCCCTATCGAGAGGGGTCTGTAGCTCAGCTGGTTAGAGCACCGTCTTGATAAGGCGGGGGTCGTTGGTTCGAGCCCAACCAGACCCACCAATTATATATTTTGGGGGATTAGCTCAGCTGGGAGAGCACCTGCTTTGCAAGCAGGGGGTCGTCGGTTCGATCCCGTCATCCTCCACCATTTTCTTTGTATTAGAGGTTAGACTCAAGAGCGTTTTGTGTTCTTGAGTCTGGCTTTTATAGCTAGTATGTTCTTTAACAATTTGGAAGAAGTAAGACTTGAAATCATAAGATTGTGATGAGATTATGATTTCATTGGGTAAGATTGTAGTAATCAAACTTTTTTAACACTGAGATTTGTAGTTATTCTATAAATTGAGTTTTATTAAAAGTTGCTTTAGAAAAAATAAATCTTATAACAAAGAAATTTAGGTTTTAATGTTATAGGATCAAGTGAATAAGTGCATATGGCGGATGCCTTGGCGATTACAGGCGATGAAGGACGCGATAGTCTGCGAAAATTCTCGGGGAGTTGGCAAATAAACTTTGATCCGGGAGTGTCCGAATGGGGAAACCCACCCTTTTTAGGGTATCCATCTCTGAATACATAGGAGATGTGAAGCGAACCGAGTGAACTGAAACATCTAAGTAACTCGAGGAAAAGAAATCAACCGAGATTCCGGAAGTAGTGGCGAGCGAAACCGGAACAGCCTGTTACTTTTAGCTTGCGCGTTAGTAGAATGGAATGGAAAGTCCAGCCGTAGAGGGTGATAGCCCCGTATACGAAAGCCCGCAAGTGGAACTAGGGTAACGACAAGTAGGACGGGACACGTGAAATCTTGTCTGAACATGGGGGGACCATCCTCCAAGGCTAAATACTCGTAATCGACCGATAGTGAACTAGTACCGTGAGGGAAAGGTGAAAAGAACCCCGGGAGGGGAGTGAAATAGATTCTGAAATCATATGCATACAAACAGTAGGAGCCCTTCGGGGTGACTGCGTACCTTTTGTATAATGGGTCAGCGACTTACATTCAGTAGCAAGCTTAACCGATAGGGGAGGCGTAGCGAAAGCGAGTCCTAATAGGGCGACTTAGTTACTGGGTGTAGACCCGAAACCAAGTGATCTATCCATGGCCAGGATGAAGGTGCGGTAACACGTACTGGAGGTCCGAACCCACAAATGTTGAAAAATTTGGGGATGAGCTGTGGATAGGGGTGAAAGGCTAAACAAACTTGGAGATAGCTGGTTCTCTCCGAAAACTATTTAGGTAGTGCCTCGTGTATAACTGCTGGGGGTAGAGCACTGTTATGGCTAGGGGGCTCATAAGAGCTTACCAAACCATTGCAAACTCCGAATACCGGCAAGTTCAATCACGGGAGACAGACATCGGGTGCTAACGTCCGGTGTCAAAAGGGAAACAACCCAGACCACCAGCTAAGGTCCCTAATGATGTGCTAAGTGGTAAACGAAGTGAGAAGGCACAGACAGCCAGGAGGTTGGCTTAGAAGCAGCCACCCTTTAAAGAAAGCGTAACAGCTCACTGGTCGAGTCGTCTCGCGCGGAAGATGTAACGGGGCTAAGCACATAACCGAAGCTGTGGATGCATATTTATATGCATGGTAGGAGAGCGTTCTGTAGGCCTGCGAAGGTGTTCCGTGAGGAATGCTGGAGGTATCAGAAGTGCGAATGCTGACATGAGTAGCGATAAAGTGTGTGAAAGGCACACTCGCCGAAAGCCCAAGGTTTCCTGTGCAACGCTAATCGGCGCAGGGTGAGTCGGCCCCTAAGGTGAGGCAGAAATGCGTAACCGATGGGAAACAGATTAATATTTCTGTACTTCAATTTAATGCGATGTGGGGACGGAGAAGGTTAGGTCAGCCTAGTGACGGATATCTAGGTTTAAGCGTGTAGGTAGATTCTTTAGGCAAATCCGGAGAGTCAATACCAAGGCGTGATGACGAGTGAACTTTTGTTCATGAAGTGATTGATACCATGCTTCCAAGAAAAGCCACTAAGCTTCAGTTAAATTGAAACCGTACCGCAAACCAACACAGGTGGGCAGGATGAGAATTCTAAGGCGCTTGAGAGAACTCTGGAGAAGGAACTCGGCAAATTGGTACCGTAACTTCGGGATAAGGTACGCCCTATTAGGTTGAAACATTTTACATGTGTAGGCCGACGGGGTTGCAGTGAATAGGTGGCTGCGACTGTTTAATAAAAACATAGCACTGTGCAAACACGAAAGTGGACGTATACGGTGTGACGCCTGCCCGGTGCCGGAAGGTTAAATGATGGGGTGCAAGCTCTTGATTGAAGCCCCGGTAAACGGCGGCCGTAACTATAACGGTCCTAAGGTAGCGAAATTCCTTGTCGGGTAAGTTCCGACCCGCACGAATGGCGTAACGATGGCCACACTGTCTCCTCTAGAGACTCAGCGAAGTTGAAATGGTTGTGAAGATGCAATCTACCCGCGGTTAGACGGAAAGACCCCATGAACCTTTACTATAGCTTTACATTGGACTTTGACAAGATTTGTGTAGGATAGGTGGGAGACTTTGAAGCGCAGTCGCCAGATTGTGTGGAGTCACCCTTGAAATACCACCCTGATGTTGTTGGAGTTCTAACCCAGATCCCTTATCGGGATCGGGGACCGTGTATGGTGGGTAGTTTGACTGGGGCGGTCTCCTCCCAAAGAGTAACGGAGGAGTGCGAAGGTAACCTAGGTACGGTCGGAAATCGTACTTTTAGTGCAATGGCATAAGGTTGCTTGACTGCGAGACGGACAGGTCGAGCAGGTGCGAAAGCAGGTCATAGTGATCCGGTGGTTCTGTATGGAAGGGCCATCGCTCAACGGATAAAAGGTACTCTGGGGATAACAGGCTGATTCCTCCCAAGAGTTCATATCGACGGGGGAGTTTGGCACCTCGATGTCGGCTCATCACATCCTGGGGCTGTAGTCGGTCCCAAGGGTATGGCTGTTCGCCATTTAAAGTGGTACGTGAGCTGGGTTTAAAACGTCGTGAGACAGTTTGGTCCCTATCTGCCGTGGGCGTTGGAAGTTTGAAGGGGGCTGTTCCTAGTACGAGAGGACCGGAATGGACAGATCTCTGGTGGACCGGTTGTTACGCCAGTAGCATAGCCGGGTAGCTAAATCTGGAAAAGATAAACGCTGAAAGCATCTAAGCGTGAAACTTGCCTTAAGATAAGACTTCCCTTGCACTTTAAGTGCACTCAAGAGTCGTTCTAGACCAGGACGTTGATAGGTCAGGTGTGGAAGTGCAGTAATGCATGAAGCTAACTGATACTAATTGCTCGTGAGGCTTGATCCTATAACTTTAAATCTTAAAGTTGTAGATCTAAAGCACTACAATTTACAACTTACTTCTTTCTTTTGTTAAAAACATCAAACAGATTCAAGCCTAACGGCTTAACAGTTTGTTTGGCGGACATAGCGAGTTGGAACCACTCCTTCCCATTTCGAACAGGACAGTGAAACGATTCAGCGCCGATAATAGTGTGATCTTTTTCATGCGAATGTAGGACACCGCCAAACTTTTATACATAAAAAAACCCAAACACTTGTTTGGGTTTTTTTTTGCTTAAGATTATGATTACTTTTGCCAGGTATCCCTGAGTGTCGCGGTTCGGTTAAAGATTATTTCATCTCCATCAGTATCCGGATCAACTATATAGTATCCATGTCGCTCGAATTGAAATTGTTCTCCAGTTTGGACATCTGAAATACTTTCTTCACAATATGCAGATTTCGTTTCTATCGAGGATTTGTTAATATCATCAAGGAAGTTATCAAATTCATTAGGGTTTTCAGATAAAAATAAACGATCATAGTTTCTTATAGTGACCTGTTTAGAAAATTTTGTTGATAGCCAGTGAATATTACCCTTAACTTTAACTGCATCACTGCCTGCAGTTCCAGATTTGGTTTCTGGAAAATATTTACAAAAAACAGTAGAAACCTCACCGTTATCATTAAGTTTATAGTCTGTACATTCGATGACGAAACCATATCTTAAACGTACCTTATTTCCAGGAAACAATCTAAAGTATTTGGGTGGTGGGTTAATTTCAAAATCTTCACTTTCAATCCATAATTCTTTAGTTAACTTTACCTCTCTAGTGCCCTCTTCAGGTTTCTGCGGATGGTTTGGTACTGTACAAATTTCAGTATGATTTTCATCAAAATTCTCAATAATCAATTTAATAGGATTTAGAACAGCAATTTTACGGTTACATTCCTCATTTAAAACTTCACGCATTGAGTCTTCAAAAGTTTGATAATCAATCACTGAGTCAGACTTGGATACACCAATTCGATCCATAAATAATTTAAACCCTTTTGGATGATATCCTCTGCGTTTTGCTCCAACCAAAGTAGGCATCCTTGGGTCATCCCATCCATTTACATGATTTTCTTCAACCAATTGAATAAGTTTACGTTTTGATAAAACCACATGACTTAAATTTAAACGAGAGAATTCATGCTGTTTTGGCAATGGTTTTTCTAAAAAATCAAATTCAGCTAATTTTTTCAACACCCATTCATAAAATGGTCTTTGATCTTCAAATTCTAATGTACAGATTGAGTGTGTTATTTTCTCTAAAGCATCTTCAATAGGGTGAGCAAAAGTATACATTGGGTATATACACCACTTATTTCCTGTGTTGTGGTGAGATACATGTCGAATTCGATATATAGCAGGGTCCCTCAGATTAATGTTTGGCGAAGCCATATTAATTTTGGCTCTTAGCACCATCTCCCCGTCTTGATATTGCCCACTCTTCATTTCTTCAAAAAGCTTTAAATTTTCTTCAACAGACTGGTCTCTAAATGGTGAATCCTTGCCAGCCTCTATAAGAGTGCCTCGGTTGATACGAATTTCTTCGGCTGTCTGTTTATCTACATAAGCTAAACCTGCATTAATCAAAACTTTTGCTGCCTCATACATATAGTCAAAGTAATTGCTCGCATAGTAAAGATTATTTTCATGTTCATCTTCAAACTTATATCCAAGCCAATGAACACTATCGATAATACTTTTGACGTATTCCTCATTTTCTTTTTCAGGATTTGTATCATCAAAACGAAGATGACAGCGCCCATTAAAATCCTGAGCAAGTGTAAAATTCAGAATAATACTTTTTGCATGACCAAAGTGAAGATAGCCATTAGGTTCAGGTGGAAATCTTGTTCTTATTTTAGCAGTATCAATCGGTGCATCTTTATGGGCGTATGATGGACCAGGTTGCCCTGACCATTTTTTTTCAGCATAGAGATTTGCTTCAAGATTTTTATCAATAATATTTCGAATGAAATTTGTTGGAACCGTATTTTTATTTTCGTTACTCATGATGCGATATTCTACACGTTTTATAAATTTTTAACTTAGCGCATGCTATGATTTATTTTGTATGAAAAAGTACGATCTCCCATTCAAAGCGCTCCATATATTATCCGATGGTAACTTCCATTCAGGAGAAAAAATGGCTGCAAATATGGGATGTTCTAGAGTAACTGTCTGGAAAAGTATTTCCGAATTAAAAAGTCTTGGAATAAATATTTTTTCAGTAAAAAAAAAGGGTTACCGTTTACCAAAAAAAATATCTTTTTTTAATATTCAGAATATACAAAGAGAGCTCGGAGAGCTTAACCAGTTCGTCAATTTAGAACTGCTCAACGTCATAGACTCCACAAATAAATATTTAAATACATCAGCGAATATAAAGCCTCATGCATCGGTTGTAATAGCAAATATTCAGACTAAAGGTAAAGGTCGTCGAGGTCGATCCTGGCAGGCATCAGTAGGTGAATCTTTATCGATGTCTATTTTATGGAAATTCGATAAGGGAGCCTCGGGATTGTCTGGTTTAAGTTTGGTTGTTGGGGTCGCCATTCAAAGACTGATGAAAAAAATAGGGATTAACAATTCATTTTTAAAATGGCCCAATGACCTTTTGATTTTGGAAGGCGATGCTTATTTAAAACTTGCTGGTGTTTTAATTGAGCTTCAAGGTGACCTTGAAAGTCGTTGCTCAGCAGTGATTGGGGTAGGGTTAAATTATGACTTATCGAATGATATTTTGAAAAATATTGATCAACCAGCTACAAATATAAAAAAATATTTACATAGTGATATAGATCTCAATCAGTTATCGGCAATGTTAATTAAAGAAATCATTAACGCTTTATCAGAGTTTGAGAACAATGGATTTTTATCTGTTAAGGAGGAATGGTTGTCCTACAATGCATTCAAGGACAAAACAATCAGCTTTATCAAGAGTGGTGGGGAGGTAATTACTGGCCAGATCGTTGATATAGAAAATGACGGCGCATTAAAAATTATGCAAAATAATGGCATCCATGAAATATTAATCAGCGGCGAAGTCAGTCAACAAAAAACAAATTTTGACGCTACCTAGACTCACAATTCCATCTTGCATTACATTTTTGTAATTGCAGGCACATTAGGCTCGCTATTTTTTGTAGCAATCTCACCGTTACCGTTTTAACTACAACTTCATGTATTATATTTATGAAACGAGCCTAAGTAACGTTAAAATTAACTCTCTTAAAATTACATTACTCCTTATTAATTTAAATAGCAAATTATGACTTTAGTACGAATATCAAAATTATTATCAAACCAAGGCGTATGCTCCCGCCGGGAGGCTGATCACTTTATTGAATTGGGCTTTGTTTATGTGGATGGCGTCAAGATTACAGAACTCGGCGCAAAGGCTCATCCAGAACAAAAAATTGAATTAAGGGGCGATGGGTATAGACTGCAAAAAAATAAAAAAACCATTATATTAAATAAACCCGTTGGTTTTGTTTCTCATGCGGATGATGAAGGAAAATATAAATCCTCACTGTCTTTAATTTTAAGGGAAAATTTTTTTGGTGATGAAAAATTAGATAAACTTTCTTTTAAGTTAGCCCCAGCTGGAAGGCTTGATATTGATTCAACAGGGCTTTTAGTTCTTACCGAAGATGGCGTCATTGCAAAAAAAATCATCCAGGAAGACAGTGAAATTGAAAAAGAATATCTTGTGAGGGTAAATGGCAATTTGATTCCAAACGGATTAAAGTTATTAAACCATGGCTTATCTTTAGATAACAAACCATTGAAAAAAGCGATTGTTTCCTGGATAAATGAGGATCAACTCAAATTTATTTTAAAAGAAGGAAAAAAAAGACAAATCAGAAGAATGTGTGAATTGGTGGGTTTAAAAGTTGTCGGCCTTAAAAGGGTTAGGATTGGAAAGGTGAAGCTATCTAATTTGCCGATAGGGAAGTGGCGTTTTCTTAAAGAGAACGAATCTTTTTAAAATGAAATTCCTAATTCTTTTAAAAGTTGATAGTAAAGAAAGACAATACTCAAAATCAAAACAAATAAACCAATGAGCTTGATTAAAAATTGATGGTTAAATTTAATTGTTTTATTTTCCAACACATCATAAATTTGATCGCCAAGAAAAATAGACAAAAAAGTACCTATGCCGCATAAAACAATTATCAACCAGTAAGGCGATGGGTTAATCAAGATCCCATTAAATATTTTCATAAGATAGTTCACTTCAAAAATTTGGGGCTGATAAATAATTCCATAGGCGCTGAAACTGATCGCTAAAATCCAAACAATAATCTCTGTATAGATCATTTTTATTTTATACAAAAGCCTAATCGGAAAATCCAGCAAAAAGCCTGCATCTGCAACTGGCGTACAAAGAACAAAAAAACTCCATGTAAGAAGGGTTACTAACCCACCATCTTGAATACCGTATTCATAGATTAGGTAAAGAAAATATAAGGCGAATAAAGCAATAAGCAAGAGAAACTTACGCCATGGTTGGTTCTTGTTTTTAATTAAATGAAGTCTCATTAATTATTCTGCGGCATGACTCACCAAGCCAAGCGTTAGGTTGGCAGGGACGGCTTCATCAATCAGCTTGGGTTTAGGCAGATTTAAGTTATCCATAATATTTATAAAATCTTCTAAGGATTTACCAGCCAGTCTTGGGTTTGATTTTTTTTCATCACCGATGGTTGATTGTTTATTTCCATGATAATCATGCCCTGGAAATACTTTTGTATGATCTGGTAAAGTAAATAATTTTTCTGTAATACTCTCATAAAGTTGCTGATTTGATCCGCTCTGAAAGTCAGTTCTTCCACAACCGTTAATCAATAAGGTATCACCAGTAAATACGTTGTCATTCCATATGAAAGACATCGAGCCTGCTGTATGTCCTGGTGTGTGAAGAGCAATAATTTTTTGTTGTTTACCAAAGTTTAACTCATCGCCATCATTAAGTTGTATTTCTGCATTAGTAATATTACAGTGAGTTGGTGTAGCAGCGGTAGCACCAGTCACTTTACAAAGATTTCCCGCCGACGTGATGTGATCAGCATGAGCATGCGTTTCCATGACATAACGAATTTTTAAATCTTTTTCAGTGATAAAGTTAATTAAATGATTTAACTTTGTGTCAACCGGATCGATAATCACCGCCTCATTAGTTTCGTGATCAATTAGGATGTAAGTGTATGTAAAAGATACTGGGTCAAATTGTTGAATTACATCATTCATTTTTTTACTCCAAAATTAGAAAAATATAGTCTTCATGACTAATAAAAGTGAAATAAGAATTAAGAAATAAGAAAAAGCTTTATCTAAACTTTTTATTTCAATTGTAATTTTTTTTGCTAAAAACATTCCTGTTGTTGTTCCTACGCAAAAAAGGACTCCGTCGTGAATATTAAGGAGATCCTTGTAAATAAATATGGACGAATTATATGTTGCGATAATAGCAATCACGGCTGTTGATGTTGGGATGATGTTATCAAGTGAGATATTGGAAAATTTTTTTAAAGCTGGAACAATAATAAATCCCCCACCTACTCCCAAAAGTCCTGATAAAAAACCGGTTAGTCCTCCAGTAAGACTTAAAGAACGAGCACATTTATTATTCCAACGAATTCTATTCGTCTCTTGATTAATTTCACAAGGGAATGATTCTTCAATATCTTTTATTGATGTTCTAGAATTGATATGTTTATTTTTAGTAAGAGCTTTAAAGCCTACCCAAAAGAGAATGATTGAAAATAAAATCATAAGCGGATCCTTTGGGAGGAGTTGACCAAGAGAGATTCCAAAAGGTGAGATGAGCATGGCAAATAGAGCAATTAATATCGAAGCACGATATCTAACCTTCTTTTTTAATAAACTGTCAACTGAACCATATACGGCGGACACAGCAACCGCAAACATAGAAATTGGGATAGCCTCTTTTGGATCCATATTGAGACCAAAAATTAGAAATGGAACGGCAAAGATTGTTCCTCCGGCACCAAAGATACCTAAAATACCACCGACGATTAAACCAATAAGAATTAACATTACTTATCTTTTAGATGGTTTAGCAAGCCACTCAATACCTTTTTGCATTAAATTCCAATATAACCATGGCATAAGTAATTGTTTCATATACCATGAAGACCTTCTTGCAACCGGTGGATGGAGAGGGAAGGTAGGTAATAATTTTCCACCAAAGCCAAACTCGGCTAATACAACCTTACCTTTTTCAACCGTCAGCGGACAAGCACCATAGCCATCATATTTGACATCAAGACCTCTTAATTCTTTTGCAGCAATAAGATTTTCTGCAACAACAAACACTTGTTTTCTTGCAGCAGCTGCTGTTTTAGCGTTGGGAGAGTTAATAACATCACCTAACCCAAAAATATTGGGATATTTTTTATGTTGAAGTGTTAGTTGGTCGACATCAAGCCAGCCAGCATCATCACATAATTTTGAATTTCTGATAAATTCAGGCGCTTCTTGTGGGGGTACGACGTGAATGAAATCAAATTTTACTTGTTTAATTTTTATTTTGTCATCCTGATCTTTAAACTCAAACCAGGCTGTTTTTTTGTTGCCATCAATTTTGGTTAATTTATGGTTGAAATTCAAATTCGCGTTATATCTTTTTACATATTCCATTAACGGAGGGACAAAGTCGGCAACTCCAAATAGCACAGGTCCGGCATTAAAAAACTCAACATTGATGTCGGACAATACATTTTGTTTTTCCCAGTGGTTAGCCGACAAATACATTGCTTTTTGTGGAGCACCAGCGCATTTGATTGGCATAGGCGGTTGTGTAAAAATTGCCACCCCTTTTTTCAAATTTTTGACACATTCCCACGTATATTGTGAGTGATGGAAGTCATAATTTGAAGAAACATTATTTTTCCCAAGTGTTTCTTCAAGCCCTTCAATTTTTTCCCATGCAAGCCGTAAACCTGGACACACCACCAGTTGATGATATGAGATTTGATCACCATTTTCCAATGTGAGGCTATTTGAGTCTGGATTAAATGTTTTTACTGCACCTTTTATTAAAGTGGCTTTTTTATGTAATATTTTTTTTACACTCTTGACTGTTTTTTGAGCATCATAAGAACCACCACCCACAAGTGTCCAAGCAGGTTGATAGTAGTGTTCATCTTTTGGGTCAATGACTGCTATTCGAAGTGCTTTACGTCTTTTCAATAGGCTTGCAGTTATAGCGACACCGGAAGCACCACCACCAACAACGACAACATCAAAGGCATCACTCCAATTACATGCGCCGGTTACATCAGCCTGAGATTGATTCTTTTGATGTTGCTCATAAGCTTGATAAATACTTTTAGCTCGACCGCCACTTCTACAATAGCCTAAAATAGGCTGTTCATTCTGGCTAAACTCATTGCTAAATTGGTTTATATTTTCATCAGTGACTTGTCCCGGAATAACAGGTATGGACACAAAACTAATCCCTCGTTTTTTTGCTTCTTTTTTGAGTGTGTCTTGTTTTGGCTGATTTTCTTTATCTTCATCTTGTGGTCTGAAGCAGATGATTGTTTTAAATCCATTCTCACTGATCTGGTCTAGATCATCAATGTAAATTTGACCAGTTGCACTATATAAATCATTTATTTTAGTAATTTGCATTATATTTAACCCTTAATTATTTGTTGCATCCATAGAGGCTTCCTAAAGTCTGCATCACTTGGATGACTTCGTCAGAAGCTATGGAGTAGTAATTAAATTTTCCATCTTTACGGATGTTTACGATGTTATCTTTTCTCAGAATAGTTAACTGTTGTGAGAGGGTGGGTTGCTGAATATTAGTGGCTGCCTCAAGTTCCCCCACATTTTTTTCACCTTGGGTTAACTGACAAAGTAACATCAACCTGTCTTCATTAGCTAAAATTTTAAGCATCGAGCAAGCCTGGCCTGCTGAATCTCTTATAGCCTCTACATTTTGAATTTTACAATCAGTCATAATAATTTATAAATTTATAATATATAAATTTATATTATATTATTTTATTAATTATTGCAATTTTTTGAATAACACACTTGAAAATTAAAAAATTGTCACAATAATTTCATCAAAACACTGTATAGTGACGATGCTTTCCACAAGAAGGCTTATAAACAACAATCTCAAAAGGAAAAACATGAATAAAACATATTGGCAGCCTCAAACCGACGATGATCTGAATTGGTTAAATAATCCAAAAAAATTATTGAACTTTGCATAATGCATGAGTCAAAATTTTCCTTCCAAAAGAAGGGTTTAACGTTTAATTCTCAAAAGGAGTTTAATTTATAATGAAAAAATTATTTCTATTAGGTTTAGTTACCTTTTCTTCCATGACATTTGCTATTACCAATGAAGAGCTTGGTAAAATGCTGCGCTTTCAGGATTTAGTAAATACAGCTATAGATAACAATAACTATGATTTAGCTTGTAAGGCGCAATCTGAAATTTATGATTTAGCAAAAAAAGCACAAATTCGCGATATGATTCAAAAGTCTGAAGATCAAAAAAATGCTTACTGTTCTGTAAAAAAGTATAGCTTATTGAATAAATAATTAATTTTATAAAATGGTCTAAAAAAACCGGCAACAGCCGGTTTTTTTTAATTGGTTTTGATTTGAGATGTAAATCTATTCTTTTTGGTGTCGATGGCAACAATTTCAATATCACCATCTAATTTATTCGGTACACTAAACTTAAGAAATGGATCTTGGCTGATTGATATTTGGTTTTCAACAGCAAGAATTTTTTCACCATTTTGATTAAATTCGATAGTTTTAACAATCCATTCAGGGATGAACCCACCAGAGTCTAGATCTTTTTGTAAACCTGTAAAGTTGGGGTGCTTGATGCGAGAGGTGACAAAATCATTCTCTGCTTTTAATATGATTTTACCTAAATCTTTCGTTAATTCTGGGTCATGAACATCCATATATCCACTACATCCACCTGATGCGCGAATGGGTATTACATCCATAAATAATTTACCCTGATCATTTTCTGCTATGACACGGACAAAAGAATCTGTTTCCATTCTAATACGAGTGCTTATATTTACTACCTGGGAATGTTCAGTTAAAAAATAGGTGGCGGCATGCTGCCCAGGGTTCGCATCAATGTACATATAAATTTTTTCAATTTTGTTCTCATTTTGGCTGACACTGATTGTCACTGGCACTTGCGCACCACTTGAAGCTCTCTTCGGCCCATCAATTTTTAAGAAATTTTGATTTTCTTCAATAGCTCGGTCCTTAAAGACCTGGGCTTTAAGGTAAGGCCAAATATCAGGATTTGCGTCAGCGAACACATTGAATACCGACACAAGCGATATAAGCCAAAATTGTAAGAATTTATTTAAAAATTGAATTTTTTTCATTTTTTTATACCTAGAGTTACAAGCATTTAACTTTATTTTACTCATATAGATTTATTTAACAAGTAATGGTTCCTTTTATGAAAATGATCTTATTTTTCCTAATATATACAATACATATTTCAATTATCTCTGCAAACGATCTAAAGAAAATGGCTTTTGATGGGGACCCTGTATCAATGTGTAAGTATGCGAAAGAACTTCATGGCGAAGAAAAAAATACACTATTTAAACATTCTTATTTGCTTGGCAATATTTCCTGTAAGGAAGCAATAGATCTGAATGAATTTAAAAAAAGTCACGACATGGTAATCATTGAAGATACGGAAAAAACGGCTAAAGAGATTAAAGCGGAAGCAAATAATGACCCAAACAAACAGTTTCTTTTGTGGACCCTATATGCAAACGGTTATGATGTTTCAAAGCTAACGGCATTTACTTGGTTAAAGGTGGCTGCCGAAAACAAACATCCTGCGGCACTAATAGTATTGGGTACTTTGTATCACTTCGGATACATTGTCCCTGAAGACAAAGATAAAGGTTTTAAACTTATTCAAGAAAGTGCAGATTTACAATATTCTTTAGCAAAAGAATTTTTAAAACAATTAAATATTTGACAAAATGCGTAGGTTTTGTAAAGTATAAGTGATGTAGGAAAACGAGATGTAAGGTTTTCATATATTTTAAGTACTTAAAATTATTTTGGAGAGATAAGTAATGAAATATTTAAAAGTTTTAACATTAGTAGGTTTTCTAGCAGTATTTTCATCAGTATTTGCAGATGAAAAAGAATTTCACCCAACAGATGCGCTTTTAATTGGCGGTAACGGTGGCTTCAATCCAACTGGCGATGAAGACTCACCAATTAAACTGCCTGGCGAAGACGGATTTGAATCAGGTGAGGCGAAGTAATTGATCAGCTATGACCTGGAGTAAGCTCCAGGTCATAATGATTTTCCTTAGCTAATCTTCATGTAGTTCTTCATTCTACTTTTAATCATTCGATATATTATGTAATTGTAAATCTCAAGTTGAACCTTTGCAGCTTGCTGCATCTTCAATGATCTGGTTTATGTTGATTTTTTATAACATAAACAAGGAGAAATACTATGTGGACACAACCAACAGCAACTGAAATGCGTTTTGGTTTTGAAGTAACAATGTACGTTTGCAACAAGTAATTTTTAATGAAATTACAACGTCGTAGACATACTGACATTACTTTTTGGCCGTTTCATAACTGGCAATGTACTTGCCCGATATGCTCGGCTAAATCTTTTAATTAATTTTCTTTTAAGGAGAAATATTATGTGGACAAAACCAGCAGCTACTGAAATGCGTTTTGGTTTCGAAGTAACCATGTACGTAATGAACAAGTAATTCATTATTTGTTCTATACTAAAAGCCCGATGTATATCGGGCTTTTTTATTGTTAAAATTATAGCTCTATGCAAAAATTAATTTATATAGTTTTATTTTTATTTTTTTCCTCACAAGCCCTTGCTGAGTGGACATTAATTTTTGCTAATGATGAAACAGATGCTAAGTATTACGTTGATTTGTCTTCACTAAATAAAAGGAAAGAGACAATCCGCATGATGACGCTAGAGGATTACACAGCCCCCGAGATTGCAAAAAAGGGACAAAAAAAAATAAGTTATAACTCGGTGAAAACGTTATCAGAGTTCAATTGTGGTCTCCAAACAATGAGAGTTTTATCCTATTCAGTATATAAAAATCAGATGGCATTTGGAGAACCGATCCTGTCTAAGGGAATACCCTTTGAATGGTCTAAGGTCAATCATAATACGGTGAATGATGCGTATCTTAATATCGCCTGTAATGAGATTTAATGGTGTCTATTAAAAAGGAATGTCACTTTCATTAATTTTTGTTTTTAATTTGTCTCTAAAGTCATCTTGAATTTCTAATAAAGCTTGTTCTGTTTCTGCTTCAAATCTCAACACAATCACTGGTGTAGTATTTGACGCTCTCATTAAGCCAAAACCATGCTTGTATTCAACACGCAATCCATCAATCTTAATGACTTCAAGCGCCTTTTCAAAATGTGCTTCTTGTTGCAGTGAATGGATAATACTGTGTTGCTCACCTTCATTCAGCGGAATATTAATTTCAGGAGTAGAAAATCCTTTGGGCAGTTCGGATAAAACTTTTTCTATTTCTTGATTTTCGTGACTTAATATTTCTAACAATCGAGCACCTGCATAAATTCCATCATCAAAGCCATACCATTTGTCATTAAAAAAAGTATGACCGCTCATCTCGCCAGCCAAGATGGCATTATCCTCTTTCATTTTTTTCTTGATCAAGGAATGACCAGTTTTCCATATAACAGGCTCACCACCGTTCTTTGCGATCCAAGAGTGAAGATATCTGGATGACTTCACGTCAAAAATTATTTTTCTTCCAGTATTATCTTTTAAGATGCTTTTGGCGAATAACATTAATTGCCGATCTGGATAAATAATCTCGCCATTTTTATTAATGACACCCAGACGATCCGCATCACCATCGAATGCTAAACCAAGCTCGCAATCAGAATTTTTTACCACATCAATTAATTCTTTTAAATTATCAGGTTTTGATGGATCAGGATGATGGTTAGGGAAATTTCCATCAACATCGTCGTACATCATGTGCGTATCAACGCCAAGCTCTTGAAATAATTCTTTGGCAATCACACCGGCAGCGCCATTTCCGCAATCAATCGCCACTTTCATTTTTCTTTTTAATTTGATGGTGCCTAGAATTTTATCTTTGTACGCTGTTTTAATATCCTTATTTTTACTTTTGCCTTTACCAACAATAAAGTCATCTTCTAATATTCTTTGTTTTAATTTTTGAATGTCATCAGAACTTAGAGTCGTTTTGTTAATCACCATTTTAAAGCCATTGTAATTAGGCGGGTTATGACTGCCCGTAATCATGACCCCAGAATCAGTCTCTAGAAAAAAAGTACTAAAATAGAGAATAGGGGTGGTAACTAATCCAATATTGATGGTGTTGATTCCGGTGGAATTGATTCCTTTGATTAATGTATCGCAGATGGATGGACTGGACAGCCGACCGTCATAGCCAATACATATTTCAGTTTGCTTTTGAACAACAGCTTCCGACCCGATAGCTTTTCCGATGGCAAAGATGGTTTCATCGGTGAGGCCTTCATCAACTATTCCTCTAATGTCATAGGCTTTGAATATTGATTGGTCTAGCATTTATTCATATTCCTCGATCCAAGCCATTTGAATTGCTTCAAGAATTCTTTCACCACAATTACTTTCGTTATCTGAGAAACCATCTAATTCTAATACCCATTGCATAAGATCTGTAAATCTAATTGTTTTAGGATCTACGTCTGGATATTTATCATACAATTCTTCAGCAATGAGATTTGAGTCTGTCCACTTCATTAAATTTCCTTAAATTAATATTTTTGTATTCATTTAGTCATCAAATACCTATGAGTAGCGTGATAAAATAGGTGTTCTTATTAATCAGATACTAAACAAAAAATGTACAACAGCCAAGATTATTTATTAAAAGATATTGATCCTGAAATTTATGAGCAGGTAATTAGTGAAGAAAATCGTCAAGAAGAGCATATTGAGCTAATTGCTTCTGAAAATTACACTAGTCCAGCAGTGATGGCTGCGCAGGGATCGCAACTGACAAACAAATATGCAGAAGGCTACATTGGCAAGCGATTTTATGGTGGGTGTGAATTCGTTGATCAAGTTGAACAACTTGCCATTGACCGAATTAAGAAATTATATGGGGCGGAATATGCTAATGTCCAACCACATTCAGGCAGTCAGGCCAACCAAGCGGTTTATTTTGCCTTTTTAAAACCAGGGGACACGATCATGGGAATGAATTTAGGCCATGGCGGTCACCTCACTCATGGATCTCCTGCAAATTTATCCGGAAAATTATTTAATATCATTCCATATGGATTAAATGATAAAGAAGAGATTGATTATGATCACATGGAAGAATTAGCAATTGAAAATAAACCTAAATTAATCATAGGGGGTGCATCTGCTTACGCTTTAACTTTTGACTGGGAAAGAATGTCCAATATTGCAAAAAAAGTTGGCGCTTATTTTATGGTGGACATGGCTCATTACTCAGGACTGATTGCAGGTGGCGTGTATCCTAACCCAACACCATACGCTGACTTTGTGACTTCAACTACACATAAGTCTTTAAGAGGCCCCAGAGGAGGTTTTATTTTAGCGAAAGAGGAACATGCCAAAGTATTAAACTCTATGGTCTTTCCTGGTATTCAAGGAGGACCGTTAATGCATGTGATTGCAGCAAAAGCGGTTGCATTTTTAGAAGCACTTAAACCATCCTTTAAAGAATATCAACAACAAGTGGTAAAGAATGCTCAGGCGATGGCTCAGCAATTTATCCAGCGTGGATATCGAGTAATCTCTGGAAGAACTGAGTCGCATGTTTTTTTAGTGGATCTTAGAGGTCAAAAATTAACTGGCAAAGAAGCGGATCGTTTACTCGGTGAGGCTCATATTACGGTCAATAAAAATTCCATCCCTAATGACCCCGAAAGTCCTTTCGTCACCTCTGGTATTCGAATTGGGACTCCAGCAATTACAACAAGAGGATTGAAGGAAAAGGATGCTATTGAGGTAGTTAACTTTATAGCAGATGTTTTGGATAATCCTGGAAATGAGGATGTTTCATTAAAAGTGAAAACTCAAGTATCTGAAATGATGAAGAAATTTCCAGTTTACAAAAGATAGGAAAAAGGAATGAAGTGCCCATTTTGCTCTGTGGCAGATACTCAAGTGATTGATTCACGCGTCAATGAGGCAGGTGATTCAATCCGCAGACGTAGAAAGTGTATTAAATGTGAAAAGCGTTTTACTACTTATGAAAACGCTGATCTTGGCCTACCTGCTGTAGTCAAACAAGATGGCAAGAGAGAAGATTTTAATCAAGAAAAACTAAAACAATCTTTTTCTAGAGCATTACATAAGAGGCCAGTTCCTGCCGAATTTGTAGACCAAGCCATATCTAATATCATGCAAAAAGTATTAGCTTCAGGAGAAAAAGAAATTGTTTCACGATCTCTTGGTGAATCAGTGATGGCTGAATTAAAAAAACTAGACAAGGTGGCTTACATAAGATTTGCATCCGTTTATAGAAGTTTTTCTGATGTAGAAGATTTCAACAATGTCATTAAGGATCTTGATTAATTGACTTTTAATAAACTGGACTTTTTTTTTATGGCGCAGGCGATCAAGCTTGCAAAAAAAGGTCTGGGTCAGTGTAACCCCAACCCTATTGTCGGGGCGGTGATTGTGGCTGACGATAAAATAATCGCAACAGGTTATCATCAACAATTTGGCGGACCTCATGCTGAAGTCTTAGCAATTCATAACTGCAAAGATAAAACTCTGTTAAAAAAATCCACTCTTTATGTCACATTGGAGCCTTGCGCGCATGAAGGAAAAACTCCGCCATGTCTAGATTTAATTTTAGAGCATAATATTAAACGAGTTGTGATTGCTTCCCAAGATCCAAACCCAAAAGTGAATGGTAGTAGTATTAGAACATTAATAGAAAAAGGTGTTGAGGTGGATGTTGGATTGATGGAGGATCAAGCCATTAACCTAAATAAAGGTTTTTTTAAAAGGATATTAAATAATATTCCTCTAGTCACCTCAAAAATTGCCGTGTCATCTGACGGCAAAACAGCTCTCAATAATTTTGAGAGTAAATGGATCTCAAATGAATTTTCAAGAAGTGATGTCCAGCGATTAAGAAGATTATCTGATGGCATCTTAACTTCCTATAAAACAATCAACTGTGATGATCCTCGATTAACAGTAAGGGATGCCGATAGTTCAAAGCAACCTTACCGATTTATTATTGATGCGAGTTTTCAATCAAATTCAGACGCACACATCTTTAAACAGGAAAAGGTAGTTATTTTTTACTCGAAAGAAATTACTAACAAACCAAATCTCAAAGCTATTTGTATTCCGGTGTCTTATGCTGATGGAGTTCTCAATTTCACAGAAATTATGAAACATATTGCTGCCATGGAGGTAAACAATCTTCTAGTTGAAGCCGGCCCAGGTTTAAACGGACTTTTATTGCAACATAGAATGATTGATGAACTTATCATTTACCAATCACAATCGCTTTTAGGCGGCAATGCGAGAGAGATGTTTAATCACCCAGTCATTTCAGCCATGGAGTCTAGAAATCAATTAAAGTTAATGGATTGTAGGTTTTTTGATAAAGATATTCGCTTCATTTACGAGATTGATTATGTGGATTGATACACATTGCCACCTTGATTTTATCAGTGAGAACAAATCAAAAGATGAGTCTTTGTTTGATAATTCTTTGCTGGATTTTATTATTTGTCCCTCCGCCAATCATAAGAGTTTTAATATTTTAAAAAAATTAAATCAAAAAAATAAAAGTATTGTCTATGCATTTGGCTATCACCCCCTTTATCTGAATGACTTACCCAAGAATCCGATTCAGTATTTAGAAAATGAGATTCAAAATTCACAGCCAATCGCTGTTGGTGAAATAGGATTAGACTTTTATTTAGGGAATGAGGACAAAGAAAAACAAAAAACAATTTTCCAGCAGCAGCTTGATTTGGCAAGTAAATATAAATTACCAGTAATCTTGCATGTGAGATCAGCCATCGATGATGTCTTGAAGATATTGAAAGACTTTCCAGATATCAAAGGAATTGCTCATGCATTTAATGGGAGCTTTCAACAAGCTCAACAATTTATAAATATGGGTTTTAAACTCGGCTTTGGTGGGGCGATGACTTATTCAAGAGCCAAGAAAATTAATCGATTAGCTCTAGAGTTACCAATTGACTCGATTGTTTTGGAGACAGACGCGCCTGACATGAAGCCAGCATGGGTTAATGCTACTAGCCAAAATCATCCTAATGAAATCAGAGGCATTGCTGAATTTTTTGCACAATTAAGAAATATCTCTGTGAATGATCTATCTTGGCAATTAAAGAATAATATTGCAGATATCTTTCCAGATTTAGGAACTGCATCATGAAGGTTGCGGGCCAACATTACCAAACCATTTGGCTTGATCGAGAAAATAGTAAGGTTTTTTTTATTGATCAAGCGTTGTTACCATTTGAGTTTTCCATTAAATCGACCAGCCATCATGAAGACCTCATTAATGCCATTAAAACAATGCAAGTAAGGGGGGCTCCGGTGATTGGGATTACTGGTGCATTAGCATTATTACTTGGTATGTCTACCGACTCATCAGATGAAAATCTCAATAATCTTTCTCAAGAAATACTCAAGGCCAGGCCAACTGCAGTTAATCTCGCTTGGGCGGTGAACTCAATGAATGAGGAAATTCAAAAAATATCGCAAGAAAGACGATTGGATTTCGCTTGGAATTATGCGGAGAAATTAATTCAAAATGATATTCAATGCAATCATCAGATCGGTGTTCATGGAGGCCAATTAATAATTGATAATAATTACAACAATATTCTTACCCATTGCAATGCAGGATGGCTGGCGACAGTAGATCATGGGACGGCCTTGAGTCCAATTTTCGAAGCTTTTGCGAATAATCAAAATATTCATGTGTGGGTGGATGAGACTAGACCAAGAAATCAGGGATTACTGACATGCTGGGAATTGATGAATGAAAAAATTCCATACACTCTAATTGTGGATAACGCCGGCGGTCTATTGATGATGGAAAAAAAAGTTGACGTAGTGATTGTCGGAGCAGATCGAATTTCAATCAATGGACATGTTTGCAATAAGATTGGAACATACTTAAAGGCTTTGGCTGCTAAAGCTAACAATATTCCATTTTATGTAGCAGCTCCATCATCGACAATAGACATTAACTTTAAAGACGAAATTAATTTTGATATTGAAAATCGCTCAACTGATGAGATATTAAAAATTAATGGTTTGAATGAAAATAAGCAATTATCTGTTATCAGTTTTTCTGAATTCAATGCACACAATCCTGCGTTTGATATCACACCAAATCATCTGATATCCGGTATTATTACCGAAAAGGGAATTTTTAAACCTGAAGAGCTGAAAACTGTTTATGCATAATTCTATTCAAGAAAAAATTTGTGATATCTCAAACAAGCTCATCCAAGAAGGTCTCAATCATGCCGCCACCGGTAATATTAGTGTTCGGTTAGATGATCATTTTTACATTACACCAAGCGGCACCGTTTCTGAAAATTTAAAGCCAATAGATATAGTGAAGTGCCCTTTATCTTTGGATGAGGAATTTATTCAAACCATGTCTCAAAGACCCTCTAGTGAGTGGCATTTTCATAAACGAGTATATGAGGAAAGAAGTGATGTAAATGCAATCATTCATACTCATTCTGTGTTCGCGAGCACATTGAGTGTATTAAGAAAGAACATACCAGCTTTTCATTACATGATTGCTTTATTTGGTGGTAAAGAAGTTAGGTGTGGCGCCTATAAGTTGTTTGGTAGCAAAGAACTCTCAGAGGAGGTTGTTAAGTCATTAGGATCACTCAAAGCCTGTTTGATGGCGAACCATGGCGCTATTGTCGTTTCAGCTGATATCGATGATGCTTATTTTCTGGCTCAAGAACTAGAGCATTTATCTCAGCAGTACATTGAGTTGCTTAAAATCGGAGAGTTAAACCTTCTCTCTGATGATGAAATGGACAAGGTCATGCATAAATTTCAAGGATATGGCCCTAAGGCTTAATCCTTAGAAATATAACCCCATTTATCGATTGTGGTTATCTGCTCAATAAAGTAAAATATTATTCCGTCAGCAAACAATTAATAAATCATGACCAAATATATTTTCGTAACTGGCGGCGTTGTTTCATCCCTTGGTAAAGGTATTTCTGCCGCAAGCCTTGGCTCTATTCTAGAATCTAGAAAAATTAAAGTTACTATGTTAAAGCTTGATCCTTACATTAACGTGGATCCAGGCACCATGAGTCCTTTTCAGCACGGGGAAGTTTTTGTGACTGACGATGGAGCTGAAACTGACTTAGATCTAGGTCATTATGAGCGATTTGTTTCATCCAAAATGTCCAAAAAGAGTAATTTTACAACAGGGCAAATTTACGATTCAGTCATTAAAAAAGAGCGTAGAGGTGAATATTTAGGAAAAACGGTTCAAGTGATCCCGCACATTACTGATGAAATAAAATTACAGATTAAAGAAGGGGCAAAGGGGTCGGATGTAGCTATTGTTGAAGTCGGCGGCACGGTTGGTGATATTGAATCACTACCTTTTCTGGAAGCTATCAGACAAATGGGTTTTGAAGAGGGTCGAGAAAACACCTGTTACATTCATTTAACACTTCTGCCATATATTGCTACTGCGGGCGAGTTAAAAACAAAACCTACGCAACACTCAGTTAAAGAATTACGGGAGATTGGTATCCAACCAGATATTTTATTATGCCGTTCAGAGACGGAAATTCCTCAGGAGGAAAAAGATAAAATTGCCTTGTTTACCAATGTACCGAAAGGGTCAGTTATTTCTTGTATCGATTCAGACTCTATATATAAAATTCCACAGATGCTTCATGCGCAAAAAATTGATGACATTGTGTGTGATATATTGAAAATAAAATCACCTCAGGCTGATTTGTCTGGCTGGAAAAAAATTGAAAAACTTATTTCTGATTCACGAATTGAGCTTAATATTGGTTTTGTAGGTAAGTATGTTGACCTTACTGAGTCATATAAATCATTAACTGAAGCTCTTATACATAGTGGTTTCCATCATCATGCAAAAATAAAATTACATTTTATTGATTCAGAGGAACTGGAATCTAATCTATCTCCATTGTCTAAAATTGACGCTATCTTAGTACCAGGAGGGTTTGGCAAGAGGGGTACTGAGGGAAAAATTAGAGCAATTCAATTTGCCAGGGAGAATAAAATTCCTTTCCTAGGAATTTGTTTGGGTATGCAACTTGCTGTTGTTGAGTATGCCAGGAATGTCGTTGGCTTAAAAAATGCGAACAGCACCGAGTTTGATCCAGCAACAAGTAATCCGATCATCGGTTTGATTACGGAATGGAAAGATAAGTCGGGTGAGTTGATGCATCGAGATGAAAGTTCAGATTTGGGCGGGACTATGAGACTTGGTGCTCAAGTAGCAATTGTTGAGCCCAATACCATAGCCAGTTCAATTTATGGTAAACAAGTAAATGAAAGGCATCGTCATCGATATGAGGTTAATAATAAATATATTGATGATTTAAAAGCTGCAGGTTTAGTTATTTCGTCCTGGACAAAAGAAGATGACTTGTGCGAAATTGTAGAGCTTTCAAAAGAAGACCATCCCTGGTTCTTTGCCTGTCAATTTCACCCTGAATTTACTTCTAATCCAAAAGACTCTCATCCATTATTTTTAGATTATATTAAACATGTTTTAGAACATAAAAAGGATACGCTGTGAAATTATGTGGATTTGAAGTTGGGCTAAATCAACCATTTTTTCTGATTGCAGGCCCTTGTGTGATTGAAAATGAATCAATGACCTTGTCAGTTGCAGAACAATTAAAAGAAACAACATCATCCTTAGGAATTAATTTTATTTTTAAATCCTCATTTGATAAGGCCAATCGAAGCTCTAATAATACCTTCCGTGGTCATGGAATAGAGGAAGGTTTAAGAATTCTTGAAAAGGTTAAAAAGGAATTTGACCTTCCGGTACTTACTGATGTTCATACTGAAGATCAGGTAAAGAGTGTTGCCGAGATTGTAGATGTATTACAGACTCCTGCCTTTTTATGCCGTCAAACTGATTTTATTCATGCTGTGGCAAAATCTGGAAAACCAGTGAATATTAAAAAGGGACAGTTTTTAGCACCTCAAGATATGTCTATGGTGGTAAAAAAAGCTAAAGAAGCTAACGGCGGGATTGACAACATCATGGTGTGTGAGAGAGGTGTCTCTTTTGGTTACAATACGCTTGTGTCAGACATGAGGTCGTTATCAATCATGCGAGCCACAAATTGCCCTGTAGTTTTTGATGCCACCCATTCTGTTCAACAGCCTGGCGGACAAGGTGATAGAAGTGGTGGACAAAGTGAGTTTGTTCCATTGCTTGCGAGAGCAGCTATGGCCGTTGGCATATCTGGCATATTTATGGAAACTCATCCTAATCCGAGCGAGGCTTTATCTGATGGTCCAAATGCGGTGCCATTAGATAACATGAAAGATTTACTTAAAACCCTTCAAGGTATTGATCACCTTGTCAAACAAAGTTCAGTTGATTAGATTTAAATAGGATAAGCATGACAATTATAAAAAAAATTAAAGCAAGACAAGTAATTGACTCAAGAGGTAACCCGACTGTTGAAGCGGATGTAATTCTTCAGGATGGAAGTTTTGGTAGAGCTATTGTTCCTTCAGGAGCTTCAACAGGCTCTAAAGAAGCTATCGAATTAAGGGACAAAAATAAATCAGTTTATAAAGGCAAAAGTGTGCTCAATGCCGTTAACTTTATAAATACTGAAATTAATGAGGCTCTTGTCGGACAAGATGTGTCTGAGCAAGCAAAAGTCGATGAAATTTTAATAAATCTTGATGGAACATCAAACAAAGAAAGATTGGGTGCCAATAGTTTATTGGCGGTATCTTTAGCCAATGCTCATGCCTTTGCTAATTCTTCAAAAAAACCTTTGTATCAAACCGTGATAAAAGAAAATACATATTCCCTACCTACTCCAATGATGAATATTATCAATGGTGGGGCGCATGCTGATAACAGTGTAGATATTCAAGAATTTATGATTGTGCCAGCTGGATTTGGAAGTTTTTCAGATGCGATTCGATGTGGAACAGAGGTGTTTCATTCCTTAAAGGAAAATTTAGCGAAAAGAAATTTATCTACAACAGTTGGGGACGAGGGTGGTTTTGCTCCTAATTTAAGCTCCAATGAAGAGGCAATAGAATTAATAATGCAATCAATTGAACATGCCGGATATCAAGCTGGAAAGCACGTTTTTATTGCCTTAGATTGCGCTTCATCAGAGTTTTATTGTGATGGACATTATCATTTAAAATCTGAAGATCTTAAATTGAGCTCGGCTGAGATGGTGAATTATCTTGAGTCATGGTGTGATAAATATCCAATCATCAGCATTGAGGACGGTTTGGATGAGAATGACTGGGATGGTTGGAAAATTTTGACCGAGAGATTAGGGAAAAAAATTCAGCTGGTTGGGGATGATCTATTTGTGACTAATCCAAAAATACTTAAAGAGGGAATTGAGAAAAAGATAGCGAATTCTGTTTTGATTAAAGTGAATCAAATTGGCACTTTAACTGAGACGCTGGAAACAATTAAATTAGCTCAAGAAAATAACTACACCGCCGTAATATCTCATCGATCTGGTGAGACTGAGGATACCACCATCGCAGATTTGGCGGTGGGGACAAATGCGATGCAAATTAAAACCGGATCCATGTCACGATCTGAGAGAGTGGCCAAATATAACCAGCTTCTAAGAATCGAAGAGGAGTTAGAAGACAAGGCTAAATATGCAGGTCTTGACGCATTTTATCAATTAACTAAATGAAATTTCTGACATTCATTTTTGTTACTTTAATATTAGCATTACAGTATCCTTTGTGGCTTGGCAAAGGTGGATGGTTAAATGTGATTTCGTTACAAAAACAAATTGATCAACAGTTAAAAGTCAACGAGCTAATAAAGTCCGAAAACGATATTCTTTTGGCTGTTGTTCAGGATTTAAAAAATGGAACGGATGTTATTGAGGGGAAGGCGCGTTTCGATTTGGGCTTAATTAAAAAAAATGAAACATTTTTTTTAATTATTGATAAAAAAAATTAATTTGCAAATGATTTAGTTATCACGAGCTTTTCACCCTTAATATTTAAGCTATCATCTTGTGTGTCTAAGGTTTTTTCAAAAAGAACGTGTGTTTTGTCTTTGCAGCAAATAAAATTGACCACAGTTCCAACGCTTTGATCATTTTCTAAGACTTGTTCTCCATAACTTAAAGACAATTTAGAATTTATCACACCATAAAAACTACGATGTTTTGGTTTGCCGAGGTAATGTGTTCTTGCAACTATTTCTTGGCCGGTATAACACCCCTTTTTAAAGTTAACGGCGTCTATTAAATCAAGGTTGCATGTGTGCGCTAAAAATTTTTCTTGTGTCTGTTCCATTACCTCTGGAATGCCAAATTCAATATCTTTTTTAATCCAATTTGAGATATTTTCAAAAGAATGCTCATTTTTAATTTGATTAAATAAATCGGGATCGTTAAAAATTATTACAGAGCGATTTGTTTGATCAGATAAGCTTAATTTCTGATTAGTAGGTATATTCATTTGTGGACTGTCATCAATAATTCCTAATAGGTAAAAGTTTTCTGCTTTCTGAATCACAACCTTAGATCTGAGAATAAACATCGTTAATCTTTTTTGAACAGTATCCGCAAGAGAAGAAGGAATGACTAAAAAGGTTGAGTTTAAATCAGGAACTCTCAAGATTCTTAAAAACGCAAATAATCTTCCCTTAGGGTTACACATCCCGCTATAAATAAATTCTTTTTCATTTTTTTTGACATCGTTTGTCAGTTGACCTTGGAGAAAATCCAGATGATCTTCCCCTGAAATTTCAATGATTGAATAGCGATCTAGTAAATTGACAAGCATCATGTAATTTTTCTAATTAGGCTGGTGATATTCGCTTTTGATATGAATCTGGCGATAAAAAACAATAATGCAAGAAAACATAAAATAGGCTGAAGATAAAACTGATCTGGTGCTTTCCATGCAGGAGGCTGTTTTTTCATTTCTTTTCTAATGGCACGATAGCTTTGTCCATCAACATAAAAACCCCCAATTTCCTTAGCTAATTTTTCAAGGTATTCACTATCAAGTTTGGACATATAGCGATCAGTTGCGCCACTAGCTACTTTGTTATCTCTTACACCAATATTAGATTCCGATATCTGAGCAATCCCAGGTTGAAGAGCAAAGCTATCGTTTGACCAATACCCAATAAGTTGATTTTTATTATCATATTTTGGGATCGGTGCTCCTTCATCAGAACCTATTCCAACAAACAACCAATCATTACCACCCTGAAACTGCTCAAGATCCCTTGTATTAAACACATGAAGTTTTGGAGCCTCTTCACCGTCAGTAAAAAAAACTACTTGCGCAGACTCGGGAAAGCTTCTAATAAGCCTGGCTAAATTAATCACAGATTCTCTAATTCTTGTATTGCCTGACCAAGTGGCTCTCCAATCAAGTTTGCTAATGGTTGTATTGATGTTACTAAAGTTCTCACATACTTCAATTGGAGAGTAAGTTGCTGAAACAGACACTCCAGCGAACATTCCAATACTGACTTTAGTGCCGCATGGAAAGTCCTCTACTAGACGGCTCATGATGTGTTTTGTGTAGTCCAATCGAGATACCGTTTTTTGATTAATCTTCATATCTTCTGTATTCATACTTTGAGAAATGTCTGCTATCAAAATATAGTTATAAAGCGGTTGATTAACTGGTATAGATGGATTGATTAATGCTAGCACCAATAAAATGAAGCTAATAAGGAGAAAAAAATCACTTTTTTTCTCAAAATGTTTTTTAAATTTATCAAAAAAGATCATGGTAACCCAATAGGAATATTACCCATAATTAGGCCTGGAGCATCTGAGTCTCCAACACCTGGTGTGGGGTCTGGCGGGAGCATAGTAAGTAACCTATCCAGGTTATGTTTTGCATCCCAATAATAAGGACCAAATTTAAGTGACTGTCGATATGCTTTATTGGCTTGTTGAAATAGATATTCAGCCTCATCTCTCACAGTCATACTTGTTCCATTAATGATTAAACCTCTTTTAAAGAATATATTTCCTATATTGTATTGGAGTGCTGATTTTTGATCGTCATCAGCATCTTTCATCAGAGCATTAAATAAAATTGTTGACTCCTTAAACATTTCTTTTTTGGCTAACCAATATGCAGTGGAATACCTTGCCTCAAAGCTCTGTTCAAAAAATGATGGATTCTCACCAGTTGTCACTTCATTATTAAATTTATTTGCTTGATACAGATTAAAAAGATTAATAAGGATGAACAAGGCGCTAATGAGCAAACTGAGCAAAGCTATGCTAGTAATGTATTTAACTGTAAAAAATTGATTTAATTTTTTCATAATTTTATTTTTTTAACTCAATCAGTTTAAGAAAGAATAGTACAAATGTCATTAGAAAAGCACCAATTAGAAGATGAAGGGAATAATTAGTGCCTGGAATCACTTCTTCATAAAAAATTTGTTTTTTTTCTTTCAGGTTAATATCTTTGATGGCCTTTTCCAGTGATGCAGGGTCTTCTGCCTCATAAGCCTGAAATGGCGATCTAAAAGTTTTGAAATATTCAAACAGTTCTATTTGAGGTGGAGGTTGTGTTTCGTCTCTAATTTTAAGATTTTCATCGAAGATACTTATTCCTCCTGGCTGTCGCAAGACAATCCAATACAAGCCGATATCAAAACGATCAAACCAATCTCTTATTTTTTGTTGTGTTGGCGCATCAATTCTCCCAGCTCCATCTGATAATAAAATTACAGCACGAGAACCAGAATCTTCTACCTTAGCAAAGAGTTCTGAGACGCTTGAAAGACCAGCACCGATATTTGTTTGAAATAGAGCATTTCCAGCTGTAGCATTTACTGCACCTGTGATTGCATTCTTATTTTGAGTGAGTGGTAAAACAAACATTGCCGAGTTACTAAAGGTTATAACTCCAATCATGTCATTTTTTCTTGACTCAACAAAATTAATAATAAGTCTTGCAGCTGCTGCTGATTTAGTCTCACCAACACCCTCATCGTCAAATTGGGTTGATCCAGAGAAAGGGTCATCCATAGAGGCACTTCTATCCAGTACAAGACCAATCTGAGAACCAACTCCAACTTTAGTTACTGTTTCTTGAGGCATTTGAGGGGATGCAAAATAGAGAATTAAAAAAAGAATAATCAAGCTATTAAAAACTTTAATTAAGATGGATAGGAACAGCGATGATGAGTCGTCTGGAATTAGCGTGTTCCACGAATAAAAGTTTTTGGATATGACTTTAAAAATAAATGGGACAAATACCAAGGGAATTAAGATCAGAAATAAAGGGTTCAAAAAAAACATATCTTATATTTTTATTAATTTAATATCTGTATTCTTAACAGGAATCTTTTTTTCACATAAATGCAGATGAAAGCAGAAAAAAATCAGCCAATCTCTAACGGATGCATTCTCTTTCATTTGCTTGGTAAATAGTTTCTGATTTGAAATTTTAAAAAATAAAATTAGCTCTTTTTCAATAAACTTAAAAGACGAATTTTTTGTGTACAGATCTTTAAGGTTTTTTTCAAAAATACTCGCTTCTGAATAATTATTTATTTGCCCATGAATCAATTTAATTATTTCTTCAATCTTTATATCTTTATCTTTTTTTAATTTTCTATGTAACGGTAAAAATGTCTTTCTAAATCCTGGAAGAATAGTGAATTTTGTATAAACGTACAAAAGAACAAAGAGGGAAAAAATAAAGACAACAGCACTGATATAAATTTTATTTAAATATTGTTGTTGTTGAATTAAAACCGGCCCTCTAAAATCACTCATATCCTCTTGGACTTTAATATCTCCAAATATTGCAATAGGGGAGACTGCAATAGTGAGCTCGGGTACCCTTAGTTTTAAAACTTCCTCAGGATTTTTTTTATTAACGACCCTGTAGTAATCGGCAGTTATAAAGGCTGGCTTAGCGACGACATTGTTAGTAAATATCTGATAAGTCAAAAGCAGATCTAATTCATTCTTGTAAATTTTCTTATCGATATTTTGCAGAGTAATTCCAAGTAGCTGACCCCTAAAACGTTTTTCATAGCCTACAATTGGTAATGATTCTTCGATGAGGGTGTACGGTTCGTGAACAGTCAATTTAATTTGTCTTTGTACGAGATCACCAACATGGTAACCAACTTTCTGACTAGGTTCGATTATTGATAATGTGTAAAACTCTTCATCAAGATCAGGGTATTTTTTTGGATCTTCAAATGCAAAAACTAAATTTGCACATGTAATTAATATAATAAACCTAAGCATGGTAATACTCATTAAAGTAGTGAGTCATATCATCTGGGTTAAACTCACTCTCTACAAAAAAAGGCGGGGCATCAAAGCTATTTAATAGTTTTGTTAATTGATTTTTTCTTTGATTAAATTCAGTAATAATATTTTTGATGAGTTTTTTTCTTAACAATATTGTTCTCTCTTCAAACGTTTCAGGGTCAGTGAATGTTGTAATACCAAACTTCGGTAAATTAGAATATTCATCCTTATCCCATAAAATAACTGGAACAACAGTATGTTTTCTTGTGTTATTAAAGAATACTGTTATCTCTTCAATAGGCATATGAAAATCAGAAATGAGAAAGATCAGTGTATGATCCTTTGGAAGGTATTGATGCAGCTTTAATAAACCATTAGAACCTTTATTATGATTTTTTTCTAAGGCAATTTTGTTAATCAAACTCTCGGTTAGGTATGGTCTGTAGGACAAGGGGGCAACCCAATCATCATCTACCGTATCGTGAAAGCCGACAAGACCAATGGCATCACTATTTTGGTAAGCAGAGTTTTTAACAATCTTTGCAATTTCTGCTGCTCGCTCTAACTTGCTTGCTTGACCAAAACTCATGCTGGCTGATAAATCATTGAAAATCATAATGGGTGTAGCGCTTCTTTGATTAAAGATGCGCACATAAATCTGGTCCATCGGGTCTCTCATTGTCATTCGAAGATCTATCCTTCTTGGGTCTGGATAATCAAGAAGATTTGAGTGACCTGCAAATTCAATCCCCATCCCTCGCTGATCCGATTTATGTCTTCCTGGATGAATGGCTTTAGACTTCCAGTTAATATGATAGTTAAAGAACTCGACAGACATTAATGCGCACTAACCTTGTTGATTATTTCAGTAGTTAATTCTCTGGATATTTCAGTCCTTCTTAAATCATATACAGGATTAAACACCAATCTGTGAGCAATAGTTTCATGGAAAATTTGATGAATGTCTTCTGGGAGAACCGATGATCGATTGTTCATCCATGCATTAACTCGAGCACATTTCATCATCATACTAATTCCTCGAGGACTTGATCCAGATACAATAAGCCTGCTGATATCAATATCAGATATCTTAATATTGAAATCCTGTGGTTTTATCGTTGCCTTCCATAAATTCAAAGCGTATTTTTCTAATTCTTTTGTGGCATCAATATTTTCTTGAATTTCGGCGGCTACATTATTTAGCTGATCAAAGCTTAATTGATCTGTTTTGACTTTGGTTATCAGTTCATCAGCATTGTGAAATTTTGTATCAAAAATCAAATCAGTCATTAAGCCATCGTTATTAGGAATTACGATTGGAATTTCCATCATAAATCGATCCCTTGCAGCAGAAGGTATTTCAAATGTCTCTTCTTTTTCAACTTGATTTCGATCTGCAAAAACAATTAAATGAGGAAAGTGAAACTCTTGGTTAAATGCAGAAAGAGTTTTCTCGGCCATGATTCTTAGCATAAGAGAATGCACCTGTGGCCTTGCTCGATTTATTTCATTAAAGAAAAAGATACTTAGATCCTCACCAGATCTTAAGACAGGACCCTTGTCAACATGGGGTTTGCCATCATCACCTAAATAGGTATGGTAGATCAAATCATTTGGCATTAAGTCAATAGTCCCCTCAATCCTTTCATAGCCACCCCCAATGCCTCGAGCAACAGCACGCAGCATTGTAGTTTTTCCAACTCCAACATCACCTTCTAGTAAGACATGTCCACGAGCAAATATTGAGATTAGAATAAGACGTATTGGATTTTCTTGACCTAGGATAACTTCATTGATTTGTTTCTCTAATGTTGTTGCACTTTTTAACCAATCAGCGAGATTTTTTTTTGCCATTACTTAATCTTTCTATAAAACTAAAGGTTTACGAATTAATCATTAAACTATTTTTATTGTTTATAATGATGAATTCTAAATAAATTTAAATATAACATGACCACCAAAAATAGCTATTCGTACGATGAATTGATTGAGTGCGGCCAGGGTAAAATGTTTGGCCCCGGAAATGCTCAACTGCCTTTGCCACCAATGTTAATGTTTGATCGCATTATTGAAATCAATGATAATCAAGGTGAATTTAACAAAGGATTCATCCATGCTGAAATGGACATTAATCCTGATCTTTGGTTCTTTAAATGTCATTTTGAAAATGATCCTGTGATGCCAGGGTGTCTGGGTTTGGATGCGATGTGGCAATTAGTTGGTTTCTTTCTTGGCTGGAAAGGCGGAGAGGGAAAAGGAAGAGCTTTGGGTAGTGGTGAGGTTAAATTTACTGGTCAAGTCCTTCCAAACGCAAAAAAAATTACATATTTAATCAATTTAAAACGTGTGATCATGAGAAAATTGGTGATGGGTATTGCAGATGCTAAAATGCAAGTCGATGGTCGTGTAATTTATGAGGCAAATGATCTGAAAGTTGGCTTATTTAAGTCAACAGAAAATTTTTAAGGAAAGTATTTGAGAAGAGTAGTTATTACTGGATTAGGGATTGTTTCAAGTTTAGGAAATAATCAGTCTGAAGTTAAAGATAGCCTTTATCATGGCAAGTCAGGGATCACCTTTCAGCCTGAATATGCGGAGAGAGGGCTTCGCTCCCAGGTCGCTGGTTCAGTCAATATTAATTATGAAGAATTGATAGATCGTAAACTTCTCCGCTTTATGGCAAAAGGCCATGCCTATGCCTGGATTGCTATGCAGGAGGCAATTGCAGACGCTAAACTTAGTGATGATTTAGTATCCAATCCAATGACAGGTCTCATTGTTGGGGCAGGAGGAACATCAACCGAATCTATGCTGCAAGGAACAGAAACGCTGGCCGAAAAGGGCATCAGACGTGTTGGCCCTTACATGGTAACTAAAACAATGTCTAATGGTGTTGCAGCCTGCTTAGCTACCGGTGCAAAGATCAAAGGAATCAATTATTCAATCAGCTCCGCTTGCTCTACCAGCGCGCATTGTATTGGGAATGCAGTTGAACAAATTCAGCTCGGTAAGCAAGATATTGTTTTTGCAGGGGGAGCGGAAGAAGAACATTGGACTATGAGCTACCTTTTTGATGCCATGGGAGCCATGTCATCAAAGTTTAATGACAACCCTGAAGCCGCCTCAAGAACATATGATAAAGATAGAGACGGATTTGTAATTTCTGGAGGAGCAGGAATTTTAGTTTTAGAAGACTATGAGCATGCGAAAAACAGAGGTGCAACTATTTATGCTGAGGTAACAGGCTACGGAGCTACATCAGATGGCCACGATATGGTTGCTCCAAGCGGAGAGGGTGCTGAGCGATCAATGATAATGGCGTTAGGAAATGTGGAGAAAGTGGACTACATCAACACGCATGGCACAAGCACACCAGTTGGTGATGTTGTTGAAATTAACGCAATAAAAAATGTTTTTGCCTCAGGGAGATTTGGAGATATTCCTCTAATCGCCTCAACTAAATCATTATCCGGACATGCCTTAGGTGCAGCTGGAGTTAATGAAGCCATTTATTCACTCATCATGATGAAAAATGATTTTATTGCAGCTTCAGCTAATGTGGACAATATTGATGAAAATATTCAGAATGTGCCGATAGTAACCAAGCTAATTGATAATAAACAAATTAACACGATTATGTCTAACAGTTTTGGATTTGGCGGTACTAATGCAACCCTGCTATTTTCCAAAATCAATTAAGTGTCACAATCAAGATAGCTTCTCTTAATTCTGACATGGCGATGTTAAAAGTTCGATAACCACTTTCAAGCTTCATAAACTCAATACCAATTTGCATAGAGATAATCTCTTTATATTGAGCGATACGAGTGAATTCGATATTGTTTTTGGATGCAACGATGATTAGCTCGAGATTCCTCTCTTTATGAATTTCTTTTATTAATTGAGCTACATCTGGTGAGGACAATTTCTCAATGCTTATCACTTCATTGGGTAAAACAATTATTGATTGGTTATACCTTTTATTATTAATTTTTAACCAATTTTCTTCGTAGGCACTGATATAATTAAGATCTTTATCAGTCATTTCATGGAATTTCATAATCTGATAATTTGTTGATAATTTTATTAATTATATAGTTATTTAAAAGTGAAAAAAATTCAAAAATCTAATAAGTTGGATGATGTTTGTTACGACATTCGTGGACCTGTATTAGGTCATGCAAAGCAAATGGAAGAAGCAGGCCATAAGGTGATAAAAATGAACATTGGCAATCCAGCTGCTTTTGGATTTGAGGCGCCTGATGAAATTACACAAGATGTAATCAGAAACATGTCCCAAGCTTCTGGCTATACTGAAAGCCATGGTTTTTTTGCTCCAAGAAAATCAATCATGCATTATGCGCAAGAAAAACAAATAAAAGATGTCGATGTTGATGACATTATCATCGGTAATGGCGTTTCAGAATTAATTGTTATGGCCATGCAAGGCCTAATCAATAATGGAGACGAGGTATTGATCCCGATGCCAGATTATCCACTTTGGACTGCTGCAGTTAGGCTAGCTGGTGGAAAACCAGTCCACTATGTATGTGACGAAAAACAAAAATGGTATCCAGATTTAAATGACATTAAATCTAAAGTGACACCCAAGACAAAAGCAATAGTGGTCATTAACCCAAATAATCCAACTGGTTCTTTATACCCTAATGAAATTTTGATGGGGATTATTCAAATTGCAAGAGAAAATAATCTGATTGTTATGGCAGATGAGATTTACGATAAGGTTCTTTATGACGGAAATAAGCACACCTCAATCGCATCATTGGCTGATGATATAGTTTTTTTAACCTTCAATGGTTTGTCTAAAAATTACAGAGCTTGCGGTTATCGTGCTGGTTGGTTGATTTTGTCTGGCGATAAAAAAAATGCATCAGATTATTTAGAAGGATTAAATATGCTTGCATCAATGAGACTGTGCTCAAATGTGCCAGGTCAATTGGCAATTCAAACAGCTCTAGGGGGTTATCAAAGCATTAACGATCTTGTTGCACCTCAGGGAAGGTTAGCCAGACAAAGAGATTTAGCCTATGACTTAGTGTCGCAAATTCCGGGGATAAGCTGTGTGAAGCCAGATGCGGCGATGTATTTGTTTCCTAGACTGGATCCAAAAAAATACAAAATTGATAATGACCAAGAACTTATTTTAAAGATTCTTATTGATACAAAAGTACTCTTGGTCCAGGGAAGTGGTTTTAATTGGTGTGATAATAATCACTTTAGAGTTGTCTTTTTGCCTGATGAAGATAATTTAAAAGTGGCATTTACAAGATTAAATGAATTTTTTACAGGAATCGTTAAACAATGAGTAAGTTTAAAATAGGAATTTTGGGTTTTGGAACGGTTGGCTCTGGAGTCTTTAATGTGTTGCGCGAAAATCATGATGAAATTCTTGCCAAGACAGGAATAGATTTTGAAATTGTATCTATACTGGACCTTGACCATGAAAAAATTATCAGCGTTGCTGGCGATAAAAAACTGATCGCAAAAGACATTGATGATTTAATCAATACGTCTGACGTGGTGCTTGAATTAATTGGTGGAACTAGAATTGCTTTTGATTTTGCTAAAAAGGCTTTAAACGCAAAGAAACATTTAGTTACAGCCAACAAAGCATTAATTGCTCTGCATGGGACTGAGTTGTTTAATTTAGCCAAAGAAAATAATGTTTCAATTCTCTATGAAGCCTCAGTTGCTGGAGGTATTCCAATTATTAAAGCATTACGTGAAGGTGTGGTTTCAAATAAAGTGGAATGGGTGGCTGGTATTTTAAATGGAACTACCAATTACATTCTCACTGAAATGAAAAATAATGGATTGTCATTTGAAACAGCTCTGTCTCAAGCACAATCGTTAGGGTATGCTGAGGCGGACCCAACTTTTGATATTGAAGGGATTGATGCGGCTCATAAGATAACAATTATCGCTTCAATTGCTTTTGGAGTTTCATTAAACTTTAACGACGTATTTGTTGAAGGCATAAGTAACCTTCAATTAAAAGACGTGGCATATGCGGAGGAACTAGGCTACAGAATCAAGTTGATAGGGCTAGCCAAGAAAGTAAATCAAGATATTGAAGTGAGAGTGCATCCGACCTTGATTTCTGAAACACAGCTCGTAGCAAATGTAGACGGACCGATGAATGCGGTCTTAGTAATGGGAAATATGTTAGGTCCGACCCTTTATTACGGTGCTGGAGCAGGATCTGACCCAACAGCCAGTGCAGTATTATCTGATGTAATTGATTTAGCACGCTCAATTTCTAATGGGAATAAAGTTTTTCATATCCCATCCTTCGGCTATGAAGACTCAAGCTTATCTTCATTAAAATTTAAAAAAATAAATGAAATAAGTTCCGGTTACTACATAAGAGCTAATTTTGTGGATGCAGCTGGAGTGCTGGCAAAAATAACATCATTATTTGCTGATAAAAATATTTCAATCGATGAAATGCACCAAAAAATGCTGAAAAAAAATCAGACAGAAAATGATGTCATTATTGTTGTTAAGAATGCTCAAGAAAAAGAAATCAATAGCATTATTAATGACATTCAAAAAATGAAATCGAATGTAGGAAATGTTGTGAAAATTAGACTTGAAGAGTTAGCAAAATGAAGTACATCTCAACACGTGGCCAAGCACCAAAAATAAACTTTAGTGATACATTAATTACCGGCTTAGCATCAGATGGAGGATTATATTTACCAGAAAATTATCCTCAACTATCTAAAGAGAGTCTTGAGGAGTTGCGAGATCTGTCATATCCCGATTTAGCTTTCGCTATCATGAAACTATTTATTGATGAGGATGACATCCCTCATGATGATTTAAAGGTCATCATCAATAAAACATATACTAAAGATAAATTTTCCTATACTCGTGAATCGCAGGATGCAAAAGATATTACTCCACTAACAAAAGTGGATAATCATTTATATCTCCTTTCATTATCTAATGGCCCAACCTTGGCTTTTAAAGATATTGCAATGCAATTTCTTGGAAATATTTTTGAATATCTTTTACTAAAAAAAAATAAGACTTTAAATATACTGGGAGCAACTTCCGGTGACACAGGATCAGCTGCAGAATATGCCATGATTGGAAAAAAGGGTGTTAACGTATTTATGCTATCCCCTCGAGGTAAGATGAGTCCATTTCAGACAGCTCAAATGTATAGCTTGCAAGATAACAATATTTTTAATATTTCCATTGATGGTTTTTTTGATGATTGTCAGGATATTGTTAAAGGAGTCTCCAATGACCTTGAATTTAAGGACAAGAATCAAATTGGGGCTGTAAACTCAATCAACTGGGGAAGAATCATTGCTCAGGTGGTTTATTATTTTAAGGGGTATTTTTCCTCAACAAGCTCATCTGATGAATTGATTGATGTCACAGTCCCATCAGGAAACTTTGGCAATATTTGTGCTGGTCATATATCCAGAATGATGGGATTACCGATCAGAAAACTTGTTGTAGCAACTAATGAAAATGATGTTCTTGATGAGTTTTTTAAAACGGGTATTTATAAACCACGAGCATCTGATGATACCTACCATACATCGAGCCCTTCAATGGACATTTCCAAAGCATCAAACTTTGAAAGATTTATATTTGATCTAATTGACCGAGATCCTGAAAATTTAAGATCTCTATGGAAAAAAATTGATCAGGGTGAGAGTTTTGATTTATCAAACACAGGCTATTTTGGAAAAGTATCCAATTATGGCTTTACTTCCTCATCTAGTTCTCACCAAAATCGCTTACACTTTATTAAGCTATTACACGAAAAATTTAATTTAATTATCGACACACATACGGCAGATGGATTTAAGGCAGCTTTTGACCATTTTGATCAGTCCGAGGAAATTCCGATGGTGGTTCTTGAAACTGCTTTACCAACAAAATTTGAGGAAACGGTTATGGAGGCAATTAAGTTGAAGCCACCTAGACCCGATGGTTTGTCCAATATCGAACAATTACCACAAAAATCCTATGAGATTGAAAACGACATTTACCAAGTAAAACAATTCATTGAGAGTCATTCTTAATTTATGAGGCAATATTTAGATTTATTAAATCATGTTCTAGAGCACGGTGATAAAAAAGAAGATAGGACTGGTACAGGAACGATTTCTGTTTTTGGTTACCAAATGCGATTTGATTTGTCTGAAAAATTTCCTCTGCTAACAACAAAAAAAGTACACCTTAAGTCAGTCATTCATGAACTACTTTGGTTTTTAAAGGGATCAACAAATATAGGATACCTTAAAGAAAATGGTGTAAGTATTTGGGATGAGTGGGCAGATGAAAATGGTGATCTTGGTCCAGTCTATGGCTCTCAGTGGAGGTCATGGCAAACGAGTGATGGAAGAACGATTGATCAAATTTCTAATTTAATTGAAAATATAAAAAACAACCCTGATTCGAGAAGGTTGATTGTCTCGGCATGGAATGTCGGCGAGGTTGATAAAATGAAGTTGCCCCCGTGCCATTGCTTTTTTCAATTCTATGTTGCGAATGATAAATTATCTTGCCAGCTTTATCAGAGAAGTGCTGATATCTTTCTAGGCGTCCCATTTAATATTGCTTCATACGCTCTCTTAACATTAATGATTGCCCAGGTAACTAATTTAACCCCTGGTGAGTTTGTTCACACCTTAGGTGACGCACATATATATAGCAATCATTTTGAGCAAGTTAAACAACAATTATCTAGAGATGCAAAAGACTTGCCCATCATGAAAATTAATCCGCATGTTAAAGATATTTTTAGCTTTAAGTTTGATGACTTCGAGATATTAAATTACGACCCTCACCCATTAATTAAAGCCCCTGTTGCAGTCTAGTGAATACCTTTTCAATTATTGTCGCTATGTCCGAAAACAATGTCATTGGGATTAATAATTCTCTTCCCTGGCATTTGTCTGGCGATCTAAAACGATTTAAAGCAATCACGACTGGTCATCAAATCGTGATGGGTAGAAAAACCTATGAATCAATTGGTAAACCATTGCCAAACAGAGTTAACTTTGTCTTAACAAGAAATTCCGATCTAAAGATTGATGGGGTTCATGTAATCAGGTCTTTAATTGACATTCCAGATTCTGATAAAAAAACTTTTATAATTGGAGGCGGTGAAATTTACAGCCAATTGATTGATAGTTGTGATGAATTATTGGTCACTAAAATTCATCGTGAAATTCATGGCGATGCCTTCTTTCCAATAATAGATCTCTCTGTGTGGAGTTTGGTTGATCAGTCTGAAAAACTTAATGAAAATGATATTGAGTTTTCTTACCTTACTTATAGAAAAATTTAAATTAAGTTTTCACGCAATCAACAAAGTAGGTCGTTTTTCCATTTATAGACTCTTTCACTAATCCATGGTTATCTGTCTCAAAGCCTGGAAATAACTTATTAAACTCTTCAGCAAACTGCAGGTAGTTGACTATTTTTTTATTAAATTTTTCCCCTGGAATCAGTAATGGAATACCTGGTGGGTAAGGGGTGAGTAATACTGATGTCACTCTTCCTTCGAGCTCATCAATTGCAATTCTTTCAATTTCTTTATGTGCCATTTTTGCAAAAGCCTCAGTAGGTTTCATGGCAGTTTCAATATCAGAAAGGTACATATCTGTAGTCAGTTTTGCTACATCATATTTTCGATATACCTCATGAATCTCATTACAAAGGTCTTTTAGTCCCTTTCTTTCGTATTGAGGATATTTCTGGGTAAATTCAGGCAGCACTCTCCAGATCGGTTGATTCTTATCATAGTCATCTTTAAATTGCTGGAGTGCAGCTAATAAGGTATTCCAACGGCCTTTGGTAATCCCAATCGTGAACATAATAAAGAATGAGTACAAGCCAGTTTTTTCAACAATCACCCCATGCTCTGCAAGGTACTTGGTCACAATTGATGCAGGGATGCCGATATCATCGTCAAACTCACCCTTCATATTCAAACCGGGGGTGATAATGGTCGCCTTGATCGGATCAAGCATGTTGAAGCCTTCTGATAGCTTATTAAAACCATGCCAATTATCCTCAGATTTAAGCATCCATGAGTCGCGTGTCTCAATTCCTTCTTCAGTTAAGTCATCCGGACCCCAGACTTTAAACCACCAATCCTGACCCCAGTCGCTATCTACTTTTCTCATAGCTCTTCTAAAATCCAGGGCTTCCATTATGGATTCTTCAACCAAGGCTGTGCCACCTGGCTGTTCCATCATAGCAGCAGCGACATCGCAGCTAGCAATGATTGAGTATTGAGGACTGGTTGAACAATGCATTAGATAAGATTCATTGAAGACATCTCGATCAAGTTTATTATTTTCTGCATCTTGAACAAGAATTTGTGAGGCCTGGCTTAATCCTGCTAATAACTTATGCGTCGATTGAGTAGAAAAAATCATACTGTCTTTACATTTTGGACGATCTTCACCAATCGCGTGATAATCACCATAAAAATTATGAAACGCTGCGTGAGGTAGCCATGCTTCATCAAAATGTAAGGTATCAATTTTTCCATCAAGCATTTCTTTGATTTCTTCAACGTTATATAACACGCCATCGTAAGTTGATTGAGTAATCGTGAGGACACGAGGTTTTTGATCTTTATTCTTAATGAATGGATTTGAGTCAATCTTTTTTTGGATATTTTCCCAACTAAATTCCTCTTTAGGAATGGGGCCAATGATGCCAAAATGGTTTCTTGTCGGCATTAAAAAAATTGGAATGGCACCCGTCATTGTAATAGAGTGCAATACCGACTTATGACAATTCCTGTCAACTATGACAATGTCACCAGGAGCAACCGTTGAATGCCATACCATTTTATTAGAAGTGGATGTACCGTTCGTAACAAAATAGCAATGGTCAGCATTATATATTCTTGCTGCATTCTTCTCTGAGGCTGCAACAGGGCCAGTGTGATCAAGAAGTTGTCCTAACTCATCAACCGCATTACAAACATCTGCACGAAGCATATTTTCACCAAAAAATTGATGAAACATTTGACCAACAGGTGACTTTAAAAAAGCAACCCCTCCAGAGTGACCAGGGCAATGCCATGAGTATGAGCCATCAGCAGCGTAGTGAGTTAGTGCGCGAAAAAATGGCGGGGGAAGGCTATCTAAATAGGATCGCGCTTCTCTGGTAATGTATTTAGCAACAAATTCAGGTGTATCTTCATTCATGTGAATGAAACCATTTAATTCACGTAAAACTTCATTGGGTATATGACGACTTGTTCTTGTTTCACCATGCAGAAAAATTGGTATCTCGTCATTACGGTATCGAATTTCTTCTACAAAATCTTTGAGGCTTTTAATTGCTTTTGGATTTTCTTCGACAAACTCTTCATCATCAATTGCTAAAATAAAAGCTGAGGCTCGACTTTGCTGTTGTGCAAAAGAGGCAAGATCCACATAACTTGTGACGCCGACTGCCTCAAAACCCTCTTTTTTGATGGCTTCTGCAAGAAGTCTTATTCCTAAACCAGAAGAATTTTCTGATCTAAAATCTTCATCGATAATAATGATAGGAAAGTTGAATTTCATTATATTTTCGGCGGAGTAACACCAGTTTGACCTTGATATTTCCCACCACGGTCTTTGTAAGATACTTCACAAACCTCATCAGATTCGAAAAATAGAACTTGAGCACAACCTTCACCGGCATATATTTTTGCGGGCAGGGGAGTGGTATTACTAAACTCTAAGGTGACGTAACCCTCCCATTCAGGTTCGAATGGAGTGACATTAACAATAATTCCACATCTGGCATAGGTAGATTTACCAAGACAAACAGTCAGTATATTTCTTGGTATTTTAAAGAATTCAACAGTTCTAGCTAGGGCAAAAGAATTAGGAGGGATAATGCAGTGATCTGATTCAAATTCAACGAAAGAGTTTGGGTCGAATTCTTTAGGGTCAACAATAGTAGAATTAATATTTGTAAATACTTTAAATTCATTCGCACATCTGATGTCATAACCATAGCTTGAGGTTCCATAAGAAACAATTTTGTTTCCTTCTTTTTCTCGAACCAGTCCTGGTTCAAAGGGTGAAATCATGCCATGATTTTCTGCCATTTCCCTTATCCAACGATCAGATTTAATTGCCATTGTTATCCTAAAAAATTGTTACTCTATATTAATACTACTTCGCCAAAATTGGTCTGAATTTTCAAAAATAATTTTTGAGTCTATCGGGTCCTTTGATCCAGCAGGATAAGTATGAACTGGAACTGATGGGTCTTGCCATTTTTCAATAATAGGGTCTATTAGTTTCCATTGAGCGTTTACCTCATCAATATGTAAAAATCTAGACTGATTGCCCTCAATAAGGTCAAGCATTAAGGTTTCATAAGAATCAATGGTTTCATCTCCTTCGAATCTTATTCCTCCATCAAGCTGAATTTTTCTTGATTTTGTTTCATCAAGTCCAGGCACTTTTGTATTAATTTCAATGTGAATTGACTCTTTTGGTTGAATGCTAATGATAATCCAGTTGTCATTTATCTCACCATTTGGCGTTTTCATTGGTTTTAGTTTAACTGAAATATAGGTTGCATTTTCGTGTAACCTTTTAGCAGTTCGCAGATAAATAGGTACATCCTTCCATCTTTCATTTTCTATAAAAAATTTAACTGCTGCATACGTTTCAACATTACTTTCTTGACCTAATTCTTCGAGGTAGCCTTTTACTTCTCCTTCGTTTGATATCGTTCCCGCAGTGTACTGAGCCCTAAAGACATATTTTTCAAAATCATCAATAGGTACCGGTTTAATCTGGTTTAGTAACTTAATTTTTTCCTCTCTCACATCATTTGGAGAAAAACTTTTTGGCTTCTCCATAGTGGCAAGCGTTAAGGTTTGAAGGATGTGACTTTGCATCATATCTCTGAGTGCGCCGGTTGCATCATAAAAGGTCGTTCTGTCACCCACACCTAATGTCTCATGGTTCGTTACCTGTATATGATCAATGTATTGATTATTCCAGATTGGTTCTAGGAGAGTATTATAAAAACGTGTAAATAAGATGTTTTGTAAAGCAAACTTCCCTAGGTAATGGTCTATGCGATAAATTTGAGATTCTTTGAGGTGCTTGGAAATTGAATTCTGAAGAGTTTGAGCTGTTTCAGTATTTACCCCAAAAGGTTTTTCAATTAAAACTCTTTTCCAGTGACTTGATTCATCGAGTAGATTAGCTTCAGCTAGTTGATCAACAATCAAAGCAAAATCGGATGGCCTTACAGATAAAAAGAAAGCTAAGTTCTGTGAAAACCCTTCTTGAATCAATCTATCTGACAGCTTTGTGAAAGCATCAGGATCGTCTGGTAGGTTGGCGTGATATATATTTCTATTAAGAAAACGATCTAACACCGTTTGATTTAGATCTTTGTCATATTTGGCGCGAATGATACTTTTTAAGTTTATCAGCCATTCCTCATGTGATTCTTCTTGTCGGCCAATTGAAACAATCTTCATATCTGGATGAAGTTTTCCAGCGAGATCTAATTTAAACAAACCAGGAAATAGTTTTACTCTTGCCAGGTTACCTTTGGCGCCAAATAAGAGCAGAGTAGAAGCTTCTTTTTGCGTCATAACTTAACCTTTTTTTCTTAACAGGTGACCACCAAATGCATTACGCATTATTGACAGTAACTTATATCCGTAGCCTTTTTGTTTTTCTTGAGATCTGAACCTTACTTGAAGTGCCAGAGTTAATACTGGGGCGGGGATTCCTAAATCAACAGACTCAACAACAGTCCATCGTCCTTCACCTGAGTCTGCTACATAGGGTTCGATATTGTCTAGGTTTTGATCTCCCTTCAGAGACTCAGCCGTTAGATCAAGCAACCAGCTTCGAACTACTGATCCATGTCTCCAAAGTTCAGTTACTTTTGCTAAATCAATATCAAACTCTGTTTTTCCTTTAAGAAGCTCTAAGCCCTCAGCGAAAGATTCCATCATTCCATATTCGATTCCATTGTGAATCATCTTTGTATAGTGGCCTGAACCAATTGGTCCCACATGCAGCCAGCCATCTTGCTGATTGGGCGCTAAAGCTCTAAGAACAGGTTCAACTGCTTTTGCAACATCATTGTCAGCACCCACCATTAAACAGTACCCATTATCTAGGCCCCAAACTCCTCCTGAAGTGCCGCAATCCATAAAGCCAATATTATGCTCTTTTAACATCGCTCCAATTTTGACGCTGTGTTTGTAATTTGAATTACCACCATCCACAATGATGTCACCTGGGTTTAACATAGGGATAAGGTCATCTATTTGTTTTTCCGTGACTTCTCCAGCTGGAAGCATCATCCAGATGATTCTTTGTCCTTCAAGTTGATTAACTGCATCTTCAACTGAACTAGCTGGAATTAAATTTTCTTCTTGCTCAAGCTTAGCAACCATCTCTGTTGACATGTCAAATCCGACCACATTAATTCCATTTCGAATTAAACGTGTAGCCATATTTCCACCCATTTTTCCAAGTCCAAGCATTGCAATTTTCATATTTATCCTTTTGTTAAAGTTATTTTTTTGGTAATCTTGTGGATTACATTTTAAGGTCAGGATTATACCAAACCATGGGGTAGTCTGATAGTTTTTTAATTCTTCAAATTATATTAAATCAATATGCACCAAAAACTAAACTGGAAAGATTTCCAAGATAAAAATCAGCTAGAATCAATATTGCTTCAAGACATTTTAAATATTGCTAAAAATGCAATAAGTGAAAATGGAAGTTTTAAAATTGTAATGGCAGGTGGATCAACCCCTGAAAAGTTATATAAATCATTTCTCGATGTTCGTAATCAAAATTTTAGTGATTGGGAATTGTATGTTGGAGATGAAAGATGCCTTCCAGTAGACTCTAAAGACAGAAATAGCCATATGATAAAAAGATCATTTATTGATCATTTGCCGGATGACTCAAAACCTAAATTTCTTCCTATCAATACTGAAAAAGGATCTCAAGAAGCCTCGAGTGAATATAACAGTATTATTGACAACATAGATCAATTTGACCTTGTTTTATTAGGTTTGGGGGAGGATGGACACACCGCAAGCCTGTTTCCTGGACATCAATGGGATAATCAATTAAATGTCGTTGCCGTATCGAATGCACCTAAACCTCCTTCGGATAGGGTGTCGATGACCCCTAAAGCTTTTTTAAAAGCTGACAAAATATTTTTTATAGTAACGGGCCATGGAAAGAAAGACGCAGTTAATGCATGGAAAGAAGGCGAAGGCATTCCTGCTTCTAAAATTATGTCCGAAAATCTTATCGACGTTTATTGCAATCTTGATTAATCTTTTTGAATTACAATTTTAGGAAATTTATCTTTGAAATTTTCTTTCATTTGAGCAATTTTGATACTCACTTTTTCAGCGATTGATAAAAAAGCTTCGTTTATGGATGGGTTTTCATTATCTAGTAGTGGCGGCGCCCCTGAATCCATTTTTTTTTGAATCATTGCATTTAGTGGTATCGAGCCAAGTAATAAAATATTATTTTTAGCCGCTAACGTTTTCCCCCCGTCTTCACCAAAAATATGTTCATGATGGCCACAGTTTGGACATTCAAAAACAGCCATATTTTCTACGAGTCCAATGTTTGGAATATTGACCTTATCAAACATACCAATACCTTTTTGCGCATCAATTAATGCAACATCTTGTGGGGTGGTCACAATGACAGATCCTGTTACAGGCACTTTTTGAGCCAAGGTAAGTTGAGTGTCCCCAGTGCCCGGAGGTAAATCGATAATTAAATAATCTAAATTATCCCAATTTGTCTCATTCAGGAGCTGTTGTAAAGTATTTGTCACCATTGGACCTCTCCACACGACAGGCGTATCTGGATCAATGAGGTATCCAATGGACATGGTTTGAATACCATGAGAAATAATTGGTTCCATACTTTTTCCATCTCGGGATTCTGGTTTTTTATTTGCACCAAACATTAATGGTTGACTTGGGCCATAGATATCAGCATCAAGAATACCAACTCGAGCACCTAACTGATGTAAAGCGATTGAAAGATTGCAGGCGACAGTTGATTTTCCAACACCACCTTTACCAGAAGCAACAGCAATAATATTTTTTACATTTTTGATACTTTGCGTCGTCCCTTGCGTTTTATGGCTTACTACATCTAATTCAAGAGAAATATTAATTTTTTTATCAATATTGTTTAGGCATTCAGTAATCATATTTTTATAATGCTGCTCAAGATTTTTGAACGTAAAACCCATCTTAATAATGATATCCAACTGATCTTCAGTCTCATTAACAGTTATATTTTTTTTATGAAAAGGTTTGATTTGATTGTGTTGATCAAAAATATTTTCTATTGAGTCTTTTATATTTTCCATTGCACTTTATTTCGGTTGAATTAGTAATTATTTGTTAGAATACGATCATTAATTTTTTATAAAGTTTACATGCGAAGAATTTTAATTACATCCGCACTTCCTTATGCTAATGGGAGTATACATCTTGGACACCTGGTTGAATATATTCAAACAGATATTTGGTCAAGATTTCAAAAAATGAACGGTCATGAAGTATTTTATGTATGTGCTGACGACACCCACGGTACACCGATCATGATTAAGGCACAAAATGAAGGTATCACCCCGAAGCAATTGATTGCCAATGTCCATAAAGAACACGCTCAAGACTTTGCAGACTTTTATGTGAATTTTGATAACTTCTATTCGACTGATTCAAAAGAAAATCAGTTTTATTCCGAGGAGATTTTTAAATCTTTAGATAGAAATAAGAAAATTTCTACCAAAGAAATTGAGCAATATTTCGATAAAGATAAACAGATGTTTCTTCCAGACAGGTTTATCAAAGGTGAATGCCCTAAATGTAATGCAAAAGATCAATATGGCGACTCTTGTGAAGCTTGTGGAGCAACCTATTCACCTACCGATTTAATTAACCCTTATTCAGCATTATCTGGAACTACCCCAATAAAGAAAAAAACAAAGCATTACTTTTTTAATTTATCTGAATGTGAACAATTTTTAAAAGATTGGACAGCATCTGGAACATTACAACCTGAAGCAGAGAATAAAATCCAGGAGTGGTTTAAATCTGGATTACAAGATTGGGATATTACGAGAGATAAACCATATTTTGGCTTCTTGATTCCTGGTGAAACTGATAAATATTTTTACGTTTGGCTGGATGCGCCAATTGGGTACATGGCTAGCTTTAAAAATCTAATTGATCAAAAAGGAAATATTAACTTTGATGATTTTTGGTCACCCGATAGCTCTACAGAGCTTTATCATTTTATTGGAAAAGATATACTTTATTTTCATGCATTATTTTGGCCGGCAACATTAAATTTCGCAGGCTTCAGAAAGCCTACTAAAATTTTTGCACATGGTTTTCTAACTGTGAATGGTGAGAAGATGTCTAAGTCCAGAGGCACATTCATCACCGCACGAAGTTTTTTGAATAATATTAATGAGCCAGAATTCTTGAGGTATTATTTTGCATCCAAGTTAAATGACTCAATGTCAGATATAGATTTGAATTTAGACGACTTAATGTCAAAAGTAAATTCTGATTTGGTAGGTAAACTAGTCAATATTCCAAGCAGAACATTCGGGTTTATTCATAAGTTATTTGATGGAAAAATTAAATCGATAGATCAGTTGCCCTCTGGCAGTAAATATTTTCAATTGGTAATTAAATCGATAGATCTTAAAGGTGAAATATTAGACTTATATGAGTCACGTTTATATAGCCAATTAGTCAGAAAAGTTTTCATATTGGTTGAAGAGGTAAATGAGTTAATAAGCGATGAACAACCTTGGGGCTTGGCAAAAGACCTTGAACAGAACAGCGAGCAGCTTCATAATATTCTTACCACATCAGCAATTGTATTCAGAAATTCAATAATTTATCTTTCTCCAATTCTTCCAAATTTATCTAAAGAAGTAGCCAGCTTATTTAATGAGACTGATTTTAGTAGCTTCGAACAAATTAAAGGAAATATAAAAAAAATTAATCAATACAAACACTTATATCAAAGACTTGATAAAGATAATCTAGTTAAATTAATAGAAGATAATAAAATTATGGATAATAAAAATAATACAAAAGAAGATCTTGATACAGGGAATCATATTTCAATTGATGATTTTAGTAAAATAGATCTTCGAGTTGCAGAAGTGCTTGAAGCAACACATGTAGAGGGTGCAGATAAGTTACTTCAGGTAACTTTGAATGTCGGTGAATTAGGTAAGAAAAATGTTTTCGCTGGAATAAAGTCAAAATATAATCCAGAAGCTTTAATTGGAAAAAAGGTAAGTTATGTTGCGAATCTTGCACCTAGAAAAATGAAGTTTGGTGTCTCAGAAGGGATGATTCTTGCGGCATCAGGCAGTAATGATGGACCATTTATTTTATTGGCTGATGATGGCGCCCAGGCTGGAATGAAAATTAAATAAAATTATTTGATTCTCTGATTGATCTTTTCAATCATAGTTGCTGGATCATCACTAAAGGTGATAGGTCTTCCTATAACAAGATAATTGGATCCATTTGATATGGCATTTTCCGGAGTAGTCACTCTTTTTTGATCATCATTACTGTTCGTAACTCTTATACCTGGTGTTATAAATTGAAAATCTTCTCTAACTAACGGTTTGATTGAGGGAACATCATTTGCCGAACAGACAATTCCATCCATTCCTGATTTTTCAGACATTGTTGCTAAATAAGCAATTTGTTCCTGTAATTTATTTTTATAACCTAATTCTTGATAAGAAGAATTATCAAAACTAGTAAGAATTGTAACTGCAATTAATAGTGGTTTGTGCGATGAGGATTCCGCAGCTTCTCGTGCAGCAAGCATCATCTGTTTTCCTCCTGAGGCATGCACATTAACCATCCATACACCTAAATTACAGCTCGCTTTGATAGCACGAGATACGGTATTCGGAATATCATGAAACTTCAAATCTAAAAAAATTTCAAAGTCATATCGTTGTATTAATTTGATAACATTTGGACCTTCATTAGTAAAAAGCTCCTTACCAACTTTTACTCTGCAATTTTGCCCTTTAATTTTTTTTAGAAAAGCTTCAGTTTCATTTAGTGATGAAAAATCAAGAGCCACTATAACTTTGGAATCATTCATTATTTACTTATATCTTTTAGTTCGTTAGAAACCGTCTCCCAGGAGTTGCATGCTGGGCATTGCCAATGATGTTGTTTGGCTTTAAAGCCACAATGACTACATAAGTGAAATAATTTTGTACCTATGCTATTTTTAATCACTTGTTGCATCATCTTAATATCACTATCACTATCATCACTTAGAGACTTTGCACTAAATAATTGATCGAGGATTTCAATAGACGGTTTTTTAATTAAATTATTTTTTGCAAACTCTTCAGCATTTTTAGGCCCTTCTTTTTGGAGAATAAAATTGAAGATCACCATATCTATTTGGCTTATTCCGTAACTTTCTCTTAAGTGTGAAAGAAATGATAGACACTCATTTTGTTTGTTTAATTTTTCATAGCATTCTAAAAATTTCGTGGCAATTAAGATGAAATCAGTTGGCTTTTGTAATTCAATTCTTTTCCAAATTTCTATTGCAGATTTATAATTCTGTTTTTCAAATTCCAACTCTCCAAGAATAATATTTGCTCGGGTTGAATTTTTGTAAATATCTAATGCCTGTTCGAGATGTTTTATTGCTTGATCTTTTTTTTCTTGTATTATTTTCTCTAAAGCCAGTTCACATAAAAAATGACTAATTTGTAACCTGTAGGAAACGCCAAAATTTTGCTCAACTTCTTTGCAATATTTTATTGCAGAGTCCCAATGTCTTTGTTTGATTGATATATCTAATAAAATCTTTAACTTAAATTCTTGATATTGTTCGTTTGAAAGCTCCTTCGAAAGTGATTCGCATCGATCATAAAAGCCTGCTGTAAAATAATCCTGCATTAGTTCTGCTTTTACGGATTCAATTTGCTGAGGAGTTAATTCTTTTTGGTCAAGTAATTTATTATGAAGATTGATGGCTTGATCAATTTTTCCAAGTTTTCTAAATATATTACCTTGAATGAAATGCAGTTCAAGAGAATCTGGTTTTATTCTTAGTGCATCAGAAAAAGATTCAGATGCTTTTTCATAATCTTGAAAGAGTATAAAGTTAAGGCCTTTAAAGTATGAGGCAGGTAGATCAGTTGTTTCAGATATTATATGTTTAATATCGATACGAGCAGCAATCCATCCCAACCCAAAAAAAAATGGGATAAGCAAAAGCCACCAAAGCTCAAATTCAACCATAACTAATTTAGAAAGAAAATATTATAGAAAGTATACTTTAAAAGTTACTTATCTACACGAGATCTCAGCTCTTTTCCAGCTTTAAAATGGGGGACAAGTTTTTCACTGATGTGAACTTTTTCACCAGTTTTGGGATTTCTACCAATTCTTGCAGGTCTTTTATTTAATGAAAAGCTTCCAAAACCTCTAATTTCAATTCGTTTTCCATTGTTTAGAGTATCCGACATTGAATCTAGTATATTTTTCACAACCAATTCAGCATCTTTTTGAAGAAGATGCTGAAATTGTGAAGACAGCTTTTCAATAAGTTCTGATCGTGTCATTGTCTAGGTTAGTTATTCCTTATCTGACGCATCACTCATTTTTGCTTTTAAAAGAGCACCAAGGTTAGTTGTTCCAGCATTTTCTGGTTCCTTGTCAGCAGTTGATTTAGCTTTTTTAGCATCTTTTTTGCTTGATAAACTATCGTCTTTAGCATCTTCAGTGTAGTCAGCTGAAAGTTGCTTAATTCCAAGAGATATTCTTTCTTTATCAACATCAATAGCAAGTATCTTTGCTTCAACTTCATCACCTTTTTTATACTTTTTAACAGCATCTTCATTTGATTCAGTTGCAGATATATCTGAAAGATGAATAAGTCCATCAATACCTCCATCTAACCCAATAAATATACCAAAGTCTGTGATTGACTTAATTGAGCCTTTAATTGTTTCACCTTGTTTATGATCATTTTCAAAAGCTTGCCAAGGATTTTCTTTACATTGTTTGATACCAAGAGATAATCTTCTTTTTCCTTCATCAACTTCTAAGATCATTACTTCAACTTCATCTCCAAGATTTACAACTTTTGTAGGATGAATATTTTTATTTGTCCAATCCATTTCTGAAACGTGAACTAAACCTTCAATACCACTTTCAATTTCCACGAATGCACCGTAATCAGTGAGGTTTGAAACTTTGCCAAATATTCTAGTTGAGACGGGGTATCTTCTTTCTAAACCAACCCATGGGTCATCACCTAGTTGTTTTAAGCCAAGAGAAACTCTGTTTTTATCTTGGTCATATTTTAAGACCTTGGCTTCAATTTCATCGCCCACATTTAATACTTCAGATGGGTGTTTAATCCTTTTCCATGCAAGGTCAGTGATATGTAGTAGTCCATCAATACCTCCCAAGTCAACAAATGCACCGTAATCTGTAATATTTTTAATAATTCCTTTAACTGTTGCGCCTTCAGAGAGTGATTCAATTATTGATTCACGATCTGCTCCCATTTGTTCTTCTAAGACCGCTTTTCTAGAAACGACAATATTATTTCTTTTCTTATCGATCTTAATAACTTTTAATTCAGTTTCTTTATTCTCATATGGAGAAGTATCTTTTACCGGTCTTGAATCAACTAATGATCCTGGTAAGAATGCGGTAATTCCTTTTACTGATACTCTTAAGCCACCTTTTACTCTGGAACTAACAAAACCTGATACCGTAGTCTTATCATTCATCGCATTCTCAAGGTCTTCCCAGGCTTGTATTTTTTTTGCTCTATCTCGAGAAAGAATTGTTGAACCATATCCGTCTTCAAGTTTTTCGATAGCCACTTTTACAAAGTCACCAACTGCAACTTCAACTTCTCTTTTGTCGTTATAAAATTCATCAGCTTTAATAAAGCTCTCTGACTTTAATCCTGCATTAACAATGACTACATCTGAGTCAATTGACACGACCTCAGCTGTAATAATCTCACCCTGACGCATTTCTTTGAGAGCAAGACTTTCTTCTAGCATTGCTGCAAAATTTTCGTTATTCTTTGTTTCCGTTGTTTTCGTTAAAGTTGTCATTAAAATATCCAATTCCCATCTAGCAATGGGGTTGTTAATCAAACTTCATAGTTTGGAGCTATGAAGAACTCAAATGTCACCAAGTATAAATTCAATAACTTGGCTAGGAGATAATTCAGTTGTATCAATAATCACTGCGTTAGCTGCAGGAACTAATGGTGATATAGTTCTATTGGTATCACGAAAATCTCGTTCTTGTATTTCAACTACAAGGTCGGCCATACTAACATCAAAACCTTTAGAAATCAACTGTTTATATCTACGACTAGCTCTTTCTTCAACAGTTGCTGTAAGAAAAAACTTATATTTCGCTTCTGGGAATACAACAGTCCCCATATCTCTTCCCTCGGCGACTAATCCAGGTTTTTTTAAGAATGATCTTTGTAAATCTAGAATACTTTCTCTAACAGTCTTTTTAGCAGCAATTAATGAAGCCATTTTAGCAATAGACTCTGTTCTGATGGCATCAGTTACATCTCTATCATTTAAATAAATTGTCTCTTCTATAAATTGAATTTTTGCTTTTTGAATATTTTCTTTAATTAATACATCATCTTCAATAAGAATATTATTTTCCTTCAGATGAAATCCTAAAATTCTATAAATGGCACCAGAATCTAAATAGTTTAACTTTAATTCTTTTGATAATTGCTTTGCAATAGTTCCTTTACCTGATCCTGCAGGACCATCAATAGTTATGAGGTTCATGATAATAATTTTAAAAAATCATTGAAGTAATTAGGATAGGTTTTATTAACACACTCTGGATCTTGAATTTCAACGGATTTATTTGCTAAACAAGCAAGTGAAAAACACATTGCTATCCTATGATCATCATATGTATGTACGGAGACATTGTCTAAAATATTCTTGGGAGGAACTATCTTTAATGAATTGTCTGTAGATGTCACAGTTGCTCCAAATTTCCTTAGCTCATTTTCCATAGCTACAATCCGATCTGTTTCTTTAACCTTCCAGCTATTAATATTAAATAACTCCACTGGTGAACTGGTAAACAATCCCATCGCAGCCAGAGTCATCGCCGCATCTGGTATCGCAATACAATCAAATTGACCTCCGACTAGAGTATTAGATTTTCTTACATCGATTGAATCATTATTGTAAGTAATATCAGCACCCATTTTCTCTAGAACTTCCAGGAATTGAATATCACCCTGAATGGATTCTTTACTAAGACCTTCGACTCTAACGTTGCCGCTTATTGCTGCAGCTGCAAAGAAATAGCTAGCAGAGGATGCATCTGGCTCAATGTCTATTAATCCACTATCTAATGAATACACATTCGGATTGTCATTGCAATTGAATTCAAAAATTGTGTAATTGTGATTAATGTAATTGACATTGAATAGCTTGAGCAGCTTTAATGTAATATCAATATAAGGTTTTGAAATTAGTTCACCATCTATATTTAATTTAAAATCATGCCCTATGAGAGGAACAGCCATCAGAAGACTGGTAAGGTATTGACTAGAGATATTCCCTTTGATGGATATATTTGTTTTACCATTAAATTTAAAATCAGAAACCTGAACGGGAGGGAATCCTATATTTTTTAGATATTTAATATCTGCACCAATACTTGACAAGCTGTCAACTAAATCTTTTATGGGTCTTTCATGCATTCTTTCAACACCATCAAGGCGATAATTTCCGCCCAAGATAGACAATAAAGCACACAGTGGCCTATATGCCGTGCCAGCATTTCCAAGAAAAAGATCAGCGGAATTATTGAATTTTTTTGGATCTCCAAATATTGTAATCTTGTCTTTCGTGTCTGAAATTATTGAAACCCCCAAGTCTTTGAGAGCTTTAATCATATATTTTGAATCATCGGAGATGAGATGATTAGTCAATGAAATATTTTGATTACAAAGACTGCTAAGAAGAAGCAATCTATTGGTAATACTTTTTGATCCAGGTGGCTTTATCACTCCATCAATTTTTGATCTTGGAGCTAATTTAAGAGACAGTTTTTTATTCATTCCAGTTACTTCTTAGAGTGCTTGCATATTGAAGATATTTTTCCAAATCTTCCTCATTAGAAACGATAGATTCAAATTTCTCTATCTGTTTTTTAAATTCATTTAAATCTTTTAAACATGCTTCTTTATTATCAATAAAGATATCTTTCCACATCTCTGGAGAGCTTGCAGCAATTCTTGTAAAGTCACGAAAGCCACTGGCCGCGAATCTCAACAACTCATCCTTATTATTTTTGCTATTTAACATACCCATAAAGATCATTGCTAGTGCATGAGGAAGATGACTGACTGTTGAAAAAATTTCATCATGGCTCACAGCATCCATGATCAATGATGTACCATCCAATGAATTCCAAAAATTACTAATAAAGCCGATATCCTCTTTAGTATTTTTTTCATGCGGTGTGATGATGATATTTTTATTTTTAAAAAGTCCAAGTTGAGCCGCTTCCGGACCATGTTTTTCTGAACCGGCGATAGGATGGGAGCCAATAAATTTTGCATAGTGGACATCAAGGAAGCAACTCGCATCATTAATTACATTTTTTTTCGTACTTCCCACATCGGTAATTAATGTAGTGGGGGATAAAAATGGGTTTATTTTTTTAAATATTGTACTGTACTGCTTAACAGGCGTCGCAATGACAATTAAATCGGCTTGATTTAAATCCTCAAAACTTTCTGAAATTTCATGCACTAGGCCTAATTGCTTTGCCTTTTTTAATGACTCGCTGTTTCGACCAAAACCCACCACCTGTTTTGTTAAATTTTTTGAAATACATTCCTTGCCAATAGATCCACCAAGCAGCCCAAGACCAATAATACAAATTTTATTCATTAAAAATTTTCCACTGTTTATCTTCAAAAAGCTCAAATGGCTTAAACTTAGTTTTATAATTCATTTTATCATTTTCCTTGATCCAGTATCCTAAATAAAGATAAGGCAAGCTCTCCCTTTTACATTTCTCAATGAGCCAAAGTATAGAGTATGTACCTAAACTCTGCTTCAAGTAATTTCGATCGTAAAAAGTATAGACTGCAGAGATACCATCATTGAGATAATCCACTATGCTCACCATAAGTAATTTGTCGTTATGATAGAACTTTATTTTTTTTGAGATGAAATTACTAGTAAGTAGAAAGTTCTTATACTCCTCTCTTTGATCTTCAAGGGAGGAGGATAAGTCATTGTGACGTATCTTTTGATACTTTGAATACAGGAGGAAGTCTTCTTCAAGAAAATCTAGATCTTCTTCAACCACGACCAGATTGTTTTTTTTTAAACATCTGTCCTGAGTTCTATTTCGTTTGAATCGATAAACATCTAATCGGATAGGCGTGCAGGCTTCACAATTGTGACAGTGTGGCTTATAAACGTGATTTCCACTTCTTCTAAAACCAATTGTGATGAGATTATCAAATTCATTTTGGTTAACATTTTGGTAAGGTGAGGCAACGATGGATTGTGCTTTTTTTTCCGGTAGATATCCACAATTATAATTTGCAGTTAAATAAAATTGAATTTTTTTGAATTCTTTGTTCTCTGGAATGCTCATCACATTATTATATCCATAAATTTATCTCGTGATATGAGCTCACCACCCCATTGAGAAATATGCTCGGATTCGACTTGGGCATCAATGACTCTAACCCCTTTTTCTTTCAGCCATTTAGATAAAAAATAAAAACAAACTTTAGATGCATTATTTTCAAGATGAAACATTGATTCACCAAAAAAAACATTCTTGGTAAGTACTCCATATATCCCACCGACTAAGCTATCCTCCATATTGTATATCTCAAAAGAATGGGCATGTCCGATTTGGTGAAGCCTTGTATAGTTATCAATAATTCTTGCATCTATCCACGTCCCAGACTGGTTTCTCTGGACTCTTTTACAAGCACGAATGACAGCGGGAAAATTTTTATTAATTTTAAATATGAATTTATTTTTTTTTATTTCTTTGAGTAATGATTTAGATGGTTTGTATTTATCAATAAATAATACCTGCCGAGGATTTGGTGACCACCAAAGGATGGGCTCATTTTCATTGAACCATGGAAAGATGCCTAATTTATAAGATGAAAGAATAAGGTCGATATTTAATTTAGCAGATATACCGACGAGGCCATCTTCTGAAATATTGGCAAAATTAATATTATTAAAATCAGATGGCTCTCTAATTAATAAAATTTTATTCTCCATGATGTTTATAATAAATGAATGAAACTATTTAAATTATTTTTTAAACTCTTATTTGTACTTATTTGGTTTGTCAGCAGTCAAGTTTTTGGAAAAACAACACTTTATGAAGTGACTGATCATGAAGGAAAAATACACTTTGTTTTTGGCACCTTTCACTCTGATGACAGTAGGGTAACCTCATTCAATGAAAATTTATTAGTGTCTATCAAAAACTCTAGCCTTTTTTTGATGGAAACTGATGAGCTCTCCGATCCAAAGCATATTCAGACTAACATTAACTTTATTGATCAACTCAATGAGGATGAGCTTGATAGCTTAAAACAGTTATCTGATTATCACGTGATGTTTTTTGATCGAATTACTAAAATGAAACCGTGGTTACTTGCATTTATATTAGACTCTCCAAGGCCTGCAACACCATTCAATCAGGACAATTTATTAAAACGATATGCTGAAGACTCTGGAATCCTCACCCGAGGTCTGATGTCAACCAGTGATCATTTTTCTGCATTGGATTTCATGACCGATGAAGAACAAATTTTGTTATTAAAGAATTCGTTAATGACCCCAATGGAAATCAAAGAAAAAAATTATGAAAAGTTGATCCAGGTATACATGGATGGTGATTTAGATCTTATTATGAATACGAATGAATCTATCACATCCGAAATCATGAGTGAGAATTTATGGAATAAAATTAAACAAAAAATCTTAATCGATAGAAATCACATCTTCAATCAACAAATATATGAAGCAATGAAACAAGATAATATATTTGTAGCAATTGGAGCATCTCATTTAAGTGGCCACTCTGGTGTTTTGAGCTTTCTGAAAGACAAGGGTTTTGAGATAAAAAATATTAATTACTAATATGTGAGAATATGCAATATATAACTTCCAAAGATAATTCACGCCTAAAGGAGCTCAGAAAGGTTCAGCAGAATAAATCATATAGGCAGGAAAATAATCTAACAATTATTGAAGGGCCACACCTAGTGGAAGCCTATCTAAATGAAAAAAATGATTTTTTAGCATTATTTTGTTCCGAATCATTTAATAAAAATTATCCGGAATATTTTAAAAAGGGATGGGAGGAGAGAATTTATATCCTGCCCGATAATTTTTTTAATGATATATCAGAATTAAAGACACCCATAGGCATCCTTGCGTTAATTGAGATTCCTCAAAATGACTCATACCCAAATCACTTTCATGATGGCATGTATCTTTTTTTGGATAAAGTGCAGGATCCAGGGAACCTTGGAACCATCTTGAGAACCTCGCAAGCCCTAGGACATAAAGGAATTTTTTTATCAGAACAATGTGCTGATCCCTGGTCACCAAAAACCTTAAGAGCGAGCCAAGGGTTTCAGTTTCAGCTACCAATTTACCAAAACGTAGATATAAGTAATCTAATTTCACATGGATTTTCTTTTGTTGTTGCAGGCTTGAATGGACAAAGTGTTTTTGATTACAACTTTGCCTATAAGACAATACTTATTTTAGGGAGCGAAGGGCAAGGAATTACAACCAACCTAAAAAATATCCCGCATGACGAAATATCATTACCGATGATGAATAACGTGGAGTCGCTAAATGTGGCAGTATCGGCAGCGATAATTGGCTACCAATTTTTAAATCAATTTAATCGTTGAGTTTTATTAAAAATAATATCAATCTCTTCTTTGGTGACGGTATATTTTTTTTGACAATATTCGCAAACCATTTCGATGCAATCATTTTTTATTGAGGAGTAGATTTCATTCTCCTGAATTAAGCTTATCGTTTTATAGATTTTCTCCTGATTGCATGAGCATTCATGCTCAACAGGGTGTTCTTCAAATATTTGAACATCATTTTGAATAAAAATATTTTTTAAAAATTGCTCAGGTCCATCAGATAAAGTATCCGACTTAATAAGATCAATATCATTCCACAGGGACTCTGTTATTAATTTTTGCTCTTCATTTTCATGTGGAAGTTCTTGAAATAACACACCAAAACTTTCTGTTTTTGTTTGGTGAAAAAATACTTTACTTTTAATCTGCATGGATTGGGTTAGATAATGCTCAATCATGGCCTTGATCTCACCTGACCCGACTTCAATAATTCCCTGATAGGGTGTTTTTTGATCTTTATGAACAACAGTTAGAGCAACAATTGCATCTTGAATCAAATCCTGAAATGTCTCTTTTGTATTTTCTGTAAGTTTGATGGTGCCACGGATTTTAAAATCATTATCGGACTCTGCGATGATTAGTTTTAAGGATTTTTTCCCCTGTATTTGCAAAATTAGACCGCCTTCAAACTTCAGCGTTGCGGCTAGCATCGGACACACCGTGACAATTTCATTAAAAGAGGAAGCAATCTGTTTTGGTATTGCTAAAGATTTTTTTAACTCAGCTAAGCTGTTTTTTATGCGAATAATATTGCCTCGAATAGAGGAGTTATTAATAACAAATCTGGTTATAAGGTCTGTTTTCATTTGCAGAATTATATCAACATTTAAGTATAAAAAATTTCTTGTAATGAGAATCATTCTCATTTAGAATGTGTTTCCCTGTTAATTTTTAATAAACCTATGTCAAAAAAAATAAATTTACGTGGAGTGATGATTTGCTTAACTCTGACTTTAGTGATTAATACGCAAACAAAGGCTGGAGATCTTGGCTTAGAAAATATTGATGTCACTGCACCGGTAAGTAAATATTCAAACTCATATTCAGGATCAGCCACCAAGACTAATACAAAATTAATAGACCTTCCTCAGTCAGTCAACGTGATTAATCAAGAGCAATTAAAAGATCAGCAAGCCACCAGTCTGGGCCAATCGATTACTTATGCGCCAGGAATTGATCTCGATCAAGGTGAGGGGAACCGTGATGCCTTTATTATCAGAGGTAATAAAACCACAGCAGATATATTTCTGGACGGTGTTAAGGATGATGCAGAGTACTATAGAGATCTTTACAACATTGAGAGGGTTGATGTGCTGATGGGTGCCAATGGCATACTATTTGGCAAGGGTGGAAGTGGAGGTATTGTTAACCGAGTCAGCAAGCAGGCATCCTTTATCGATATTAATAGCTACACTTTGCAACTCGGAAGCTTTGATTCGAAGCGTGCCACATTAGACATTAATAGAAAAATAACAGATCGTTTTGCAGTTAGGCTCAATGTTTTAGCAGACAAGGGTGACTCTTTCATCAAGGGAGTTAATTATGAGAAGCAAGGCATTAATCCTGTGTTTACATACTTGCTTGATGATAAAACAACCATAAAATTTGGCAGGGAATATTTCCATGACCAGAGGATTGGTTACAGGGGCATCCCATCCCAGAATGGGCGACCTTACAATGGGAATCGAGGCACATATTATGGTACAGCAAGCGTAAGCCCCAACGAGGTCAGTGTGAACTCAACATTCTTTAATATCGAACATTATTTTTCTGACAATGTGATGATCAAGAATACGACCCGATACACCGATTACGATAAATATTATCAAAACGTTTATGCAGGAAGTTCAGTAAGCTCATCTGATACGTTGACTTTAAAGGGATATTACGACAACACGCAAAGACAGAATTTCTTCAATCAGACTGATGTGACTTGGAACTTTGAAATGGGAGGTTTCGAGCACACACTCCTAACTGGATTAGAGGTTGGAAGTCAGGATAACAGAAGATATCGATTAACCGCTGCCAATCAAACTGTTTCTGTTCATAGCCCAGTGAGTTCTGGCTGGAATTTTAATACTTACGACCGCGACAAAAAAACAGACATTCGGTACACATCCGTCTATATTCAAGATCAAATCAAAATTAATGACCAACACCAGTTTGTTCTGGGCTTAAGAAAAGACCATTATGAGACGGACTTTAACAACGTTAAAGATTCATTGAAATTTAATATTAAGGACAACATGATGTCCAGTCGAATCGGTTATATTTTTAAGCCTAACGAGAATATTTCTTATTACGTTTCATACAGTAACGCCTACCAGCCAAGAAATGGAGATCAGCTGGACGGCATCAGTAATGATAATGTCAATCAGGACCCTGAAAAATTTGTGAATTATGAGGTGGGGACAAAAATTCAATTTCATGAGCAGCTGTTTGGTACGTTTGCCCTTTATCAGTTAGAGCGTGAGAGGATGCAAATCACCGACCCTGATGACGTGACCAAAAAAATAATTGTTGATGGTCAAAGATCAAGAGGTTTGGAGTTTACGCTGAATGGTAATTTAACCGATCGATATACTGTCCTGGCTGGCTATAACTATGTCAACGCGGAAATCACGAAAGATCAGGGTGTTGGTTCAAGTGCTATCTCTGAGGGAACGCGTCTCGGTAATGTGGCTAGTCATAATTTTTCAATATGGAATAAGTATGAATTTAATTCCACGTGGTCTGCTGCACTCGGCATGATTGGACGTGGTGAGATGTATGCGGCCACACCGACCAGCTCCACGAGTGTCACCATTCCTGGCTGGGTTAGGATGGATGCGGCGGCTTATGCCAAAATTGATGAAAAGACCAGTGTGCAATTTAATATAGAGAACTTGCTAGACAAGACCTATTTCTCCTCTGCTCATAATGTGGATAACATTATGGTGGGGATGCCGTTAAATGCCAAAATAACCTGGATCAGAGACTTTTAATGTTGATCTTGGTGGACTTAGGAATGGCTCTAATATCCCAACTGTCAATCGCATGCTCAAGAATTGATTTATAACTCTTAATATTAGGTGCGATTTTTTGTTTCAGTATTTTTAATACCCTGATTAAAATTTCAGTTCGGTTATCAGGGTGGATCTCTTTATCTTGATCACTTTTGCTAATTTTTCTTACTCCGTCATATAGCACGGGATGATGGAGATAGGATAACTTGGGAAATGAAAAAAGTTCTTGAAGATAGCTTTGTTGAAAGGTTTGAAATACAAGGTCTGAACCTCTTACAATGGTATTTATTCCCTGCAAATAGTCATCAATGACGCAACAAAAGACATATGCAAATTGGTTTTTCCCTCGAATTATAAAGTCACTTACGTATGCTTTATCCAATTCAATTAAACCTAGGTTAAGGTCATTAAATGAACAATTAATTTTTTTCATTTGCATCCTGAGCGCACCATCCTTTAGATTTTTATTTAAACAGCGTCCATCATAAATTGCACCAATGTCATGCTGAGGCAATGTGCTAATAATTTTCCTGGTACATTCACAAAAATAAGTTTTCTCTTTGGGAATACGATCTAGATAGCTCACATAGTCATTCAGATGATCAGTCTGATAATAGATCTCATCAGGGTCTAAATGAAAATCTTTTAAAATTTTAATTATGTTTTCTGAGTAAATTTTTTTTGATCGCTCAGAATCAATGTCATCGATTCTCAGTTTCCATAGCCCATTGTTATGTTTTGCATCAATGTAACTAGTTATCGCACTCAAAAAAGAGCCAATGTGAAGTTTGCCTGAAGGGCTGGGAGCAAATCGACCAATGTAGAAATTATCACTCACGGTAAGGCTCGATATACCAATCAGTCATATCTGAACCGATCATGACTAAATTACAGGCAAGCTTTCTTTCATTAAATGGTGAGGCATAAAAATGATATTTTCTTTGGATGTTAAAAGGATATTTACTGCCTTGAACGATCGATATCTTTCCGCAGTATATTGAATCATCCAAGAACTGAAGGTTAAAGTCAGACACGAGTTTTTTGGCATATTTTTTTGCTTTTTCTTGTTTCGCTAAACTGTCAACAAAAAACATCAGACCTGAAATTAATAGAATGAAAAATAATGTATTCAAAATTGCACCAAAATATGTCAAAAATGTAATTTTAATGTTTTAATATTGTGCATCTTAAGAGTATTAAGATACTTTAGTTTTTATTTTATCTTATCAAAAGGTAATGTTTATCCTTTATTAATTTTTGCAGGTACAGGCAATGGAAAATTTAGTTGATCAAAGTAATGTGTTATTTGTGCTTTTAGGCGCAATAATGGTTTTGGCAATGCATGCAGGATTTGCTTTTTTAGAGGTTGGCACTGTGAGGGAAAAAAATCAGGTTAATGCTCTCGCTAAAATTATCGCTGACTTTGCGATATCAACGATCGCCTATTTTTTTATAGGCTATTCTTTAGCGTATGGATTGAATTTCTTTGATTCCGCTACTGCAATCTCAGAAAAAAGCGCCTATGAATTAGTTAAATTTTTCTTTTTGCTTACCTTTGCTGCCGCAATCCCGGCAATTATTTCTGGCGGTATTGCTGAGAGAGCCTGTTTTAAACCTCAATTAATAGCTTCTTTTATTATTGTTGGTTTTATTTACCCAACGTTTGAAGGTATCGTGTGGAACGGTAACTTTTCTATTCAATCTATGTTTGAAGCAATTTTTGGTTATGAGTTTCATGACTTTGCAGGTTCCATTGTTGTTCATGGCTTTGGTGGTTGGTTAGCACTGGCTGCAGTTTTGATCTTGGGTTCCAGATACGGAAGATATAAAAAAGATGGTTCTTTGGTGGCTTTTCCTCCATCCAGCATACCTTTTTTAGCACTCGGTTCATGGATCCTAACCGTAGGATGGTTTGGATTTAATGTGATGTCCGCGCAAGAGCTATCTGGCGTATCAGGACTGGTTGCAGTTAATTCGCTGATGGCTATGGTGGGCGGCACTTTGGCAGCGTTGTTGGTAGGAAAAAATGACCCTGGGTTTTTATACAACGGACCTTTGGCTGGCCTTGTTGCCGTCTGTGCGGGTTCTGACTTATTCCATCCAATTGGTGCGCTGATAACCGGCGGAGTAGCAGGTGCATTGTTTGTTGTGACCTTTAACATGACACAAAATAAGTGGAAGATTGATGACGTGCTGGGTGTTTGGCCTCTGCATGGATTGTGCGGTTTATGGGGCGGTGTAGCCGCGGGTATCTTTGGACTTGAGATGTTAGGTGGACTTGGTGGTGTTTCATTTATGGCGCAATTAGTAGGTTCTCTAATCGGCGTTGGTTTTGCTTTTGTTTTTGGATACATTGTTTACAAAGTAATTAACTCAATTAGTAATTTAAGACTTGATCAAGAGTCTGAGTACAATGGGGCTGATATATCTATTCATAAAATCACTGCTTCCCCGGATATCGATCGCTAATCTCATGCTAGAATTTGGTGATGAAGATCTTCACCATAATTCCTGCATCAGGCTTAGGTCAACGTTTTGGCTCCTCAGTTCCAAAACAACTCTGCCATATCGATGATGAGGTGATTCTGGAAAAAACCCACCGTATTTTTGATATAGAAGTTATTCACAAAATTTACATTGCCGTTAATCGAGTTGTTTTAGATTTACTGCTTCCATTGAAAAAAAATTTCTGCTCCAAGTCTGAGTTTATTTTGTGTGGTGGGGACAATCGATCAGATACAGTAAAAAATGCTCTGAAGATGATTGCTAATGATGTAGGCGACGAGGACTGGGTTTTAGTGCATGATGCCGTAAGACCATATTTAACAAGTTCTCAATTATCCAATTATATAGATCAAACATTAAAAACAGATCATGGATCAATCATGGCTGTACCATGTGTGGATACCGTTAAGGAAGTAAATGAGTCCATGCAAATTACCTCCACAATTGATCGAAATAAAATATGGCTAGCGCAAACTCCACAAATGTTTCCATACAATATCCTGCGTGAAGCATTAGAGAATTTTCCAGGAAATCCAACTGATGAATCTCAAGCTTTAGAATATGCAGGATTTAAGCCAGTTGTGATCAAAGGCCCTACTGATAACAAAAAAATTACTTTCCCTGAAGATTTGTAAAATATTATGAATAAATTAAAAATTGGACATGGTTTTGATATTCACCCTCTGGTTGAGGGTCGCCCTTGCATTATTGGAGGAGTTCATATTCCTTTTAATAAGGGCTTACAGGGTCATTCTGATGCAGATGTTTTATTACATGCTATATGCGACGCCCTGATTGGCGCTATGGGTCTAGGTGATATAGGGCAACTATTTCCTGACAACGATCAAAGGTATAAAGACATTAACTCAAGAGTCTTGTTACAAGAGGTTTATCAAAAGATGGAGGAATTGAAATATACAGTATCAAACATCGATGCAACGATCATATGTGAAGCTCCAAAGATTTTGAATTTTTCTAATCAGATGAAAGTAAATATTTCTAATGATTTGATGTGTTCAGTTAATGACATAAATATTAAAGCAAAGACAATGGAAAAATTGGGTGCAATTGGAAGGGGAGAGGGTATTGCAGTAGAAGTTGTTTGCCTTATCAAAACTACTTCTCAAGCAAAGTAATTAATGCTCCACCTCCACCGTCATGGTTAGGCGCTTGAACAAAACATATTACTTCTTGTTTCTGGATTAGCCACTTTTTTACTTTATTTTTTAATACCGGCTCTTTATTTTTTGAGTTGTATCCTTTTCCGTGGATTATTCTGATGCAACGAACACCTCTTTGTTTGCAGTATGAGATAAATTCCACAAGGGCAACTTTAGCTTCATCTGATGTGAGTCCATGCAAGTCAATTGAGTCTTCTACAACCCAGCTTCCATTTCTCAATTTTTTTACAATATCAGGTGAGTGATTTTTTTTGATATAGAATAATTCATCCCTCGCTAAAAAGTAATCTATTGACTCAAAATTATCACTGATTGAATCAGCTAGTACTTTTTTCTCGTCCTCTAAAAATTTTTTAGCAACAGGTTTTGGTTTTGGGATCTGGCTGTAAGTGTCAACCGTATCTTTTCTTTTTATAGGCTTTACTTCACCTATTTCTTTCTTGAAAAGATCATTGTCACTCATTGTTGCTTAAATACCTTTCAGCGTCTAAAGCTGCCATACAACCGGTTCCAGCTGAGGTGATTGCCTGTCTGTAAATATGGTCTTGGACATCCCCGGCAGCAAAAATACCTGGAATTGATGTGGCGGTGAAATTACCATTTCTTCCATTATTGGTAATGATGTAACCATTTTCCATTTCTAACTGACCTTCAAAGATATCAGTATTTGGCTTATGTCCGATGGCAATAAATACACCTGAAACTTTAATTTCTTCGGTATCACCATTAACGGTATCTGCAAGTTTTAATCCCGTTACCCCGGATTCATCTCCTAAAACTTCATCAAGTACCTTAAAAGTCTTTAGGGAAATTTTTCCTTCCTCCACTCTCTTATAAATTTTTTCCATCTCAATGGCTTCTGCTCGAAACTGATCGCGTCGATGAATAAGTGTGACATGATTTGCAATGTTGGATAAATAAAGTGCTTCTTCAATTGCTGTGTTTCCTCCTCCAACAACAGCAACATCTTGGTTTTTATAGAAAAAACCATCACAGGTTGCACATGCTGACACACCTTTGCCCATAAACTTTGTTTCTGAGTCAAGCCCTAAGTATTTCGCTGATGCTCCGGTGCTGATGATGACCGAGTCTGCTGTGTATGTGCCATTATCACCTGTTAACGTGAACGGCTTATTCTTAAAATCAACTGCACTGATTTGATCAAAAATTATTTCAGTATTAAATCTCTTTGCATGTTCTTCAAATCGCGTCATAAGATCTGGTCCTAATACTCCATTTGAGTCTGCAGGCCAATTATCAACATCTGTTGTTGTCATGAGCTGTCCACCTTGTTGGATTCCTGTAATAAGGACTGGTTTTAAATTTGCTCGAGCGGCATAAATTGCCGATGTATAACCTGCTGGACCCGAACCTAAAATAATTAATTTTGCATGCATGATGAGACCTATATTTAAAATCAGTAAGCATTTTAATTGACTAAATTTTTCAGAGCAAATATTTATCAGAATGGTTCCGAAAAATACCTACTAGCTGATATAATTTTTTAAACAAACCCCAGAATAATTAAATTGATTTTTAATAAAAAAAATAAAAAAAAGTCTAATGACTTGCTAAATCAAGCCTTACTCGAAAAAAAAACGATTGATCGTGTATTAAGAGAAATTGTTTTTTTACTTCTCTTATTTAGTGGTATTTATTTAATCATTGCTTTAGCTACATACAATCCATTAGATCCATCCTGGTCACATACAACTCAGTCTCAAGATCAAATTTTTAATCTTGGCGGTGCTTTTGGAGCATACTTATCTGACATATTGATTTATCTCTTTGGTTTATCATCATGGTGGTTTGTTTTTTTGCTTTTTTATTCTATAAATTTAATTTACAAAAGAATTGAAGATACTGAAAATTCTAGAAGAGTATTGTGGATTAACTATCTTGGTTTTGCTGTTTTTCTTTTGTCATCCTCAGCTTTTGAGGCCGGGCATGTGATCAACCTTCAAGCATCCTATGCTTCTATACAGGGGGGGTTGGCTGGTTCATCAATTGATTCATTGCTTAGAGGAATTATCGGTTATATAGGATCACTTTTACTTTTAGTGATCAGCCTTGCATCGGGGCTAAGTCTTTTTACTGGTTGGTCATGGTTAACTATAAGTGAAAAAATTGGCGAGATATGTTTGCAACTGATAAATAAAATTTCTATCAAGGTAAATGATTTTTTTGATAGAAGAGCCGGTAAAAAATTTGAGCAACAAAGAATTGAGTATGTTGAAAATGAAAGAAAAAAACTTGAGGATCGCAAGCCTGTTGAAATATTAATACCAAAGAATGAAATCAAAGAAAGCACCAGAGTTAAAAAAGAAAAACAAACTACTTTGTTTGATGAATTAAGCTCAGATGGAGATTTACCTCCTTTACATTTACTTGATCAACCACCTAAAGAAGTCGATCAGCAATCACCTGAAACAATAGAATTCATTTCACGTTTAATTGAAAAGAAATTATTAGATTTTGGAATCGAGGCAAAAGTTATTTCAGCGCAACCTGGCCCTGTAATTACTCGCTACGAGATTGAACCTTCTGCGGGAGTGAAAGGCAGTCAGGTGACAAACCTTTCAAAAGATCTGGCTAGATCATTATCTGTGACTAGTGTGAGGGTTGTTGAAACCATTCCTGGTAAAACATACATGGGCCTTGAGATTCCAAATAATAAAAGACAGATTGTTTATCTTTCAGAAATTATGAGTTCAAAAACGTTTGCAGACACTGCCTCGCTGACGACCATAGCGCTTGGTAAAGATATTTCAGGAAAGCCGGTGGTTGCTGATCTAGGCAAAATGCCACACGTTTTAATAGCCGGTACAACAGGGTCTGGTAAGTCTGTCGCCATTAACGCTTTGATACTGAGCTTTTTGTATAAAGCTAAAGCAAATGAAGTGAAGTTAATCATGATTGACCCAAAAATGTTGGAGTTATCTGTCTATCAGGACATACCTCATCTCCTCACTCCTGTAGTAACAGATATGAGAGAGGCCGGACATGCACTTAACTGGTCGGTCAAAGAAATGGATCGACGATATAGGTTAATGGCAGAATTTGGTGTGAGAAATATTTCAGGGTTTAATGAAAAGTTAAAACAAGCTTCAGATTCTGGGTCCCCACTGACCAATCCTTTTTCTACTGATCCTGAAAATCCAGAAGTCCTTGAATCAATGCCATTAATAGTGATTGTGATCGATGAGCTTGCAGATTTAATGATGGTTGTCGGTAAAAAGGCAGAAGAGTTAATTGCCAGAATTGCACAAAAAGCCAGGGCTGCTGGTATTCACCTGGTGTTGGCCACCCAAAGACCATCTGTTGACGTAATTACCGGATTAATCAAAGCCAACGTTCCTGTAAGGGTTGCATTTCAAGTATCGAGCCGCGTGGATTCGAGAACGATTTTGGATCAAATGGGAGCAGAAAATCTTTTAGGGCAAGGGGATATGCTTTATCTGCCGGCTGGATCAGGATACCCCTCAAGAGTTCATGGAGCATTTGTTTCAGATCAAGAAGTTCATAAAGTGGTAAGTTTTCTCAAACAGCAAGGTAAGCCTAACTATGTGGAGGAGGTAATAAACTCACAAGAATCCGTAGAGTTTACTTCAGGCTCGTCAGGTGATGCAAATGGAGAAAAAGATCCGCTATACGATCAAGCAGTTCAATTGGTTATTGAATCCAAAAAACCTTCAATCTCATACGTGCAACGAAATTTACGTATCGGCTATAATCGTGCGGCACGAATAATCGAAGACATGGAAAAAGCTGGACTTGTTTCACCAATGCAAAGCAACGGAAACCGAGAGGTTATCCAGCCAAATCAAGAGTGATTAGAACCTTCACATTCATCCTGCTTTTTTATTTAAATATCAATTTATTATGGGCTTCGCCTGCTGATGAGTTATCAAATCTTCTGAACAAAACAATAGCTTTTTCCGGGCAATTTAGTCAATCGGTATATGACAATAAATCCCAATTAATTGAAGAAGCGAATGGTAAGGTTGTTTTCAAAAAACCTCACTTTTTTAAATGGATATACAATGCTCCTCATCAAAATCAAATTATTGGTGACGGAGAGACAGTTTATATTTATGACCCTGACTTATCTCAAGTGATTATGTCTAAATTCAGTCAATCTAAAAGTAATAATCCTGCTAATATTTTTTTTCTAAATAATATTGAGGAGTCGTTTAAGGTGACAAAAATTCTTATTGAGGATGAGACTTGGTATCGTTGCGAATCAAAATCAAAGGATATCGATTATCAATCTATAGAAATTTCATTCAATGAAGACAAGATTCAGGGTATGAGAGTCATTGATGGCCTTCAGAATAAGATCATCATAAATTTTGTTAATATCTCACAAAATCCCAACATCGATGAGGCATCATTCCTTTTTAATGTTCCAGACAATGTGGAGGTCATCAAAAATTAAAGTATGAACACCTTGTCGCAACCATTAGCAGAAATCTTAAGACCAAAAACTATTGATGATGTTATTGGTCAAGATCACCTCTTGGGGGATGATTGCCCAATACGAAATGCTGTGATGTCTAATAAACTTCCTTCAATTATTTTATGGGGACCTCCTGGAGTGGGAAAGACATCTATTGCATTTGCAATAGCTAATTCAGTTAATTACGAATTCATTTCTCTGTCCGCAGTTTTATCAGGCGTTAAAGATATTCGCGAGGCAGTTGATAAAGCCAATTTTAATAAAGATCAGAATCAAAAAAAAACAATGCTTTTTATTGATGAGGTCCATCGATTTAACAAAAGCCAACAGGATGCTTTCTTGCCTCATGTTGAAAATGGACTTTTTACATTTATTGGGGCAACAACAGAAAACCCATCATTTGAAGTTAATTCTGCCTTATTAAGTCGGTGCCAGGTGTATATCCTTAACTCATTGTCAAATGAGGCATTAAAAAAAATATTAAATAAAGCCTTATCCATTCAAGAAAATATTAAGATTGATGAGTCCTCCACAGAGTTTATTATTGAATACGCGAATGGGGATGGAAGAAGATTGCTGAATCTCGTTGAGGTTATTTATTTTTACTCCAAAGATAAGCCGATAGAGGTTGATATTGATTTGATAAAAAAAATTGCGTCATCCTCCTACAGACGTTTTGATAAGGGTGGAGAACAATTTTACGATCAAATCTCAGCACTTCATAAATCAGTGCGTGGATCAGACCCTGATGCTTCAATATATTGGCTACAGAGAATGCTCGATGGTGGAGCGGATCCGCTGTATCTTGCTAGAAGAATAATAAGAATAGCTATTGAGGATATTGGCTTAGCAGACCCCAGAGCTCAAACCATTGCGCTTGAAGCCTATCAAATATTTGAGAGACTGGGCACACCAGAAGGAGAGCTAGCCCTTACCAATGCAATTTTATATTTAGCAGCTGCTCCAAAAAGCAATGCTGCCTATCAGGCATATAATATGTCTAAGGCATACGTCAGTGATCATAATAATTATGATGTGCCGATTCACCTCAGAAATGCTCCAACAAAATTAATGAAAGACATTGGTTATGGTAAGGAATATCGTTATGCTCACAATGAGCCACACGCATATGCGGCGGGAGAAAAATATTTCCCTGATGAGCTAGATCCTATACAATTCTACTCTCCAACCAACCGTGGGTTGGAAATAAAAATTAATGAGAAGTTAAATTTTCTAAATGATTTAGATAAAAAAAATAAAAATAATGATTGATATTAACTTACTGAGAAATGACATCGGGTCACTAGAAAAAATTTTAAAACATAGAGGGTTTGACCTGGATGTTAATTTTTTTAATTCACTCGAAGATGAGAGAAAACATATCCAAATAAAAACCCAAGAACTCCAACAAGAAAGAAATGATCTGTCAAAACAGGTCGGTGTATTAAAGTCTCAAGGTAAGGATGCCAGCGATGTTCTCGAGAAAGTCTCAAACATATCAGCACAATCTAAAGAGTTTGAATCACAACTTTCATTAATCCAAGAAAAATTAAATAATTTTTTACTCCTTATTCCTAATGTGCCGCATGAGTCAGTTCCAATTGGACCTGATGAAACAAGTAATGAATTAGTAAAAGAGGTTGGTACACTCCCTGAATTTGATTTTGAGGTTAAAGATCATGTTGACCTAGGCGCTCCTCTTGGCCTTGATTTTGATACGGCTGCTAAAGTTTCGGGTTCTCGTTTTGTGTTCATGAAAAATGATATTGCTAGGCTGCATCGTGCAATTGCTCAATTCATGATAGATACTCATACCGAAAATCATGGGTACACTGAATGCTATACCCCATACTTGGTGAATGAAGACTCTTTATTGGGAACGGGACAGTTGCCTAAGTTTGGTGATGATTTATTTGTCACTCAGAAGAATGAAGATGAATCATTATATCTAATCCCAACTTCAGAGGTTTCTCTCACAAATATTGTGCGTGATGAGATTGTTGATGTAAAACACTTACCCATGAAGATGACTGCGCATACCCCATGCTTTAGATCCGAGGCAGGTTCATATGGAAAAGATACCAGGGGGATGATTCGTCAACATCAGTTTGATAAAGTTGAGATGGTTCAAATAACCAAACCAGAATCAAGTTATGAAGCATTAGAGGAGATGCTTTCTCATGCAGAAAATATACTAAAAGCCCTTGATTTGCCATATCGAGTAATGACACTCTCATCTGGTGACATGGGTTTTGGCGCGGCTAAAACTTACGATATCGAGGTTTGGCTCCCGTCACAACAACAGTATCGAGAAATTTCTTCAATCTCCAATTGTGAAGATTTTCAAGCAAGAAGGCTAAAAGCTCGCTTTAAAAATGATGAGGGTAAGAATTCTCTGGTCCATACACTGAACGGTTCAGGACTTGCTGTAGGTCGAACGCTCGTAGCCATAATGGAAAATAATCAAAAGGCAGATGGTTCTATCAACATACCATTGGTATTACAACCTTATATGAAAAATAAAACGACGATTTCTATTTAGAGAGCATTTCAATGTGTCCATTATCAACAATAAGGGCACAGTCAGTGATTGCATAAAAAATACCAGTTTCAATAACCCCTGGGGTGGTTAAGATTTTTTCATGTAAATCTCTTAAGGGTGCTTCATCAAAAGAGTAATCAAAAATATAATTCCCAGCAGATGAGATGGCATATGCATCTCCGGCTGCATTTTTTCTTAAGCTTCCCTGACCAAATTTATCTAGAATTTTTTTACTTAATCTCCAAGTACTTTTTAAGACCTCAATAGGAATTGGATAATTTTCGCCAATACGATTAACTCTCTTTGAATGGTCGGCAATAATGATAAATTTGTTAGCACTTTGGGCAAGTATCTTCTCTTTCACTAAATCGTAGCCACGTCCTTTTAATACATTTAAATCATTCGTAATTTCGTCCGCACCATCCACATACAGATCAAGAGTCTCGAGTGTATCGATACCAATCAAATTTAATTTATTTCTTGTAGCTTCTATTTCAGATACGGTGGAGCTTGCCACAACCTGTATATTTAATCTTTCATTCTTAATTTTATTAGCAAGGTGTTTAATAAAAAAATTTGCAGTTGATCCAGTCCCTAATCCGATCACAGAATTGTCGGATACATAGTCGAGTGCTTTTATGGCAATAATTTCTTTATCTTCCATGTGGATTGAATGTGTTTATAATGACTGCTTAATTTTAAAGCTAAATGAATACAAATACAAAAAATATACTGAATTACACATCTTACGCTTACCAGATAATAAAATTTTATTGTTCTGAACTAAGCGCAAAAAATACTCCGTTAGTTATTTTTACTAAAGACAGTTATGTTGCTGCGCGGCTTCAGCAGGAGATGCTTTGGTTTAATCAAAATCTTGTGGTTTCTATGATCCCAGATTGGGAAACATTGCCTTATGATACCGTTTCACCCCATCCTGACTTAATCTCAGATCGTTTAAAGTCACTGTTTTTAGTCACCCAGAAAGCTTTTGATATTTTAATTATTCCAGCAACATCAGCATTAAATTATTTGCCTCCAAAACAATACATCACACAGAATAGTTTTTTTTATAGCAAGGGGCAAAAGGTCGATCTAGAGTCCTTAAAAACAGTTTTGATAGAAAATGGATACATCAATGTCCAGAAGGTTTTTCACCCAGGTGAGTTTGCGGTAAGGGGAGGGTTGATTGATTTATTTCCCATGGGATCTACCATTCCGTACAGGATAGATTTTTTTGATACTGAAATAGAAAGTATAAAAACCTTTGATGTTGAAACTCAAAAAAGTATTTACCCAACAAACAAGATTGAAATATTACCGGCGCGAGAATGTCCGCTGACTGAATTATCTATTGAAACTTTTAGAAAAAATTATCGTGAAAGATTTTCTGGTGATCCAAGTAAGTCGCCGATTTATACAAACATATCGAATAAGATCCCCTTTGCTGGAATGGAATGGTACTTACCACTTTTCTTTCAAGAAACGAATACAATTTTTGATTATCTTCCCGATGAAACATTTATTGATGTCCCTTTTAAATTATCATCCAGCATAGATCACTATTGGCTTGACGCTCAAACAAGATTCAAAATGTATGCTTACGACATTGAGCGACCTATATTAAATCCAGAAGAAATTATGATGGATTCTGTTAAATTTCATCAGGACTTAAATCGTTTTAAAAATCTTAATTTTGATGTAATTGATAACCCGCTACCTAAAATCACTATTGATTATAGGGACGGCTATAAAAATATAGCTGATTACATTAACCAATGCCCCAAAAAAATAATCATTTCCGCTGAGAGCTTAGGTCGAAGAGAAACAATTCATAAGATGCTCACTGAGTGTGACCTTAATTTAAAGAGATCTGAAAGTATTAATATCTTAGATCCAGTAATTGAGCATCAGCTTATTCAATCTCCTTTAAAAGAGGGATTTGCTGATGAATATTTTGAGGTATTCACCGAGTATGACTTATTTCCTGATTTCATCCATCAAGAAAAATCAAAATATAAAAGTAAGGATTATAACGCCGAGGTTGTAATTAAAGACCTTTCTGAGATATCAGTTGGTGATCCTGTTGTCCATGAGAATCATGGAGTTGGACGATATCAAGGCCTTGTCCAATTGGATATGCTGGGCTCAATAAATGAATTTTTATTGTTAACTTATGAAAAAGAGGACAAGTTGTATGTCCCCGTCACCCAGTTAAATTCCATTTCTAGATATACAGGCGGACCCATCGAATCGGCGCCATTGCATAAATTGGGTTCAGGGCAATGGGAAAAAGAAAAAAGAAAAGCGTTAAAACAAGTCTATGACACAGCAGCAGAGCTTTTAAATTTATATGCACTAAGAGAAAAGAAGAAGGGTCTGGTGTCAAAAATTGACTTGCTTGAGTATCAGAAATTTGCGAACGAATTTCCTTTTGAGGAAACTCCAGATCAAATGCAGGCAATTGAGTCTGTAATCAAAGATATGGAATCTGCAAGACCAATGGATCGCCTTATCTGTGGTGATGTTGGTTTTGGTAAAACTGAGGTAGCAATGCGAGCAGCGTTTATATCTATCATGAACAATCGTCAGGTAATCATATTAGTGCCAACAACCTTGCTTGCTAGTCAACATTATAATAATTTTGTTGATCGATTTAGCTCATTTCCTGTTGAGATTGAGGAAATCTCAAGATTTAAAAGTAATAAGCAGCAAAATGAGGTTCTAGAAAAACTGGCTAATGGAAAAGTAGATATTGTTATCGGCACTCACCGTTTATTACAAAAAGACATCAAAATCGATAATATTGGCCTTATTATTGTTGATGAAGAGCATCGTTTTGGCGTTCGTCAAAAGGAAATGCTTAAGAAATTTAAAACAAATACCGACTTCCTGGCTTTAACCGCTACACCCATACCACGAACTCTGTCTATGTCGCTTGAAGGCTTAAGAGATTTTTCAATCATATCCACACCTCCTCAAAAGAGATTGTCAATTAAGACCATGGTTAAGAATTTTTCAGAGGGAATAATCAAAGAAGCTCTAACAAGGGAATTTAATCGAGGAGGACAAGCTTACTTTTTACATAATGATGTAAATTCCATCTATGCAATCAGTGAAAAATTAACAAAAATTATGCCTGATGCAAAAGTGGCCATTGCTCATGGTCAGATGAAAGAGAAAGAGCTTGAAAGAGTTATGCAAGATTTCCATCAGCAAAGATTTAATTTGTTACTGTGTACAACCATTATTGAAACAGGTATCGATATACCAACCTCAAATACAATTATAATCAACAATGCAGACCGCTTTGGGTTATCCCAATTGCATCAATTAAGGGGTCGTGTGGGTCGTTCGCATCATCAAGCCTTTGCATACTTATTAATTGACGAAAATCGAAGCCTTACAAGTAAAGCCAAAAAAAGATTAGAAGCCATCCAGTATCTTGAAGATTTAGGCTCTGGCTATTTCTTAGCGATGCATGATCTTGAGATTCGTGGTGCTGGAGAAATATTAGGAGATCAACAAAGTGGTGAAATTCATGAAATTGGTTTTTCAATGTATTTAAAAATGCTGAATCGAGCCGTGGCTCACCTAAAAAATAATGAGACGCTTGATATTAATGCCGACTATAACGAGAACAATGAGATTAATATCCATGCCCCAGCAATACTGACTAATCAATACTGTGGTGACCCTAATGAACGTCTTGTGATCTATAAAAGACTGTCTTCATGTGGGTCATTAGAAGATTTACAAATGATTCAGGAAGAGCTTATTGATCGTTTCGGAGTCGCTCCTGAGCAGACTGAAAATTTGTTTATCATTCATCATATCCGCATAATAACTAAAGATTTAGACGTGACCAAAATTGATGCTGGAAAGAAAGCTATTAGTTTGAATTTTAGGGAAAAGAATAACATCGACCCATTAAAGATCATTGATCTGGTCCAGACAAATAAACACATTAAGCTTGATGGGCCAAATAAGATAACTTTAGCAGGTGATTTTGAGGACCCATTAGATAAGCTGAATAAGATTAAATCGCTTGTAGACGAACTTAAAGATTAAATCTCAATTAACTCACCTTGTTTTAAGAAATAAATAAATTGTCTTATGTTGTGATCATTGAAAAAAGAAGCGTACCGATTCAATTGATTCTTATAATTTTGCGCCAATGAGTTTAAGTTGTGTTCTTCTTTGTGGTATTTGTAGTCAATAATCCAACGTTCGTTATTAATTAAAAACGTCCTATCTACACGGTAATTTATTTGATCTTTATTTGGAACTGAAATCTTGAGTTCACATTGATCGTCATCATACTTTTTTAATATTTTTTCTCCTGATTCAGTTTGATGAATATTGTTAATACAAATCATAGATTCATTAACGATCTCCTTGTGATTCAGAGATTTATCAATATTCATACTATTCAGCATTTTTTCTATAAATTGGCCATGGTGATGTACTGTTATATTTTTATGTATCAACTCAAGATATTTATGAACGATGATACCCACATAGATTTCTTCGGTCTCAATGCTATAGTTTTCTTTAACTGAAATAGGTGAAAATTCCTTTAGGCTTTCTTTTTTGTCGTTAATATATTCCGATAAGGGAATATTAAATAATTTTGGTGAAAATTTTTCATATTTGCTGGTAGGGGCATCAACATCAACACTTTGAGGATCTGTTGTATAAAAATCATCCCACAGAAAATGTAAGAAAGTATTTTTCTTGGTAGTTTGATTTATTTCAGTTACAAGGTCCAGCTGATTAACAGCTCGGGTAACAGCAACATAGAGCAATCTTTTTAATTCATTATGTTCTCTAATTTTATTTTTTCGTTCGTGGTAACCGTGTAATGAGTAGATTTCATCATCATTGATTTTAATGGATGAGATATTTATATTTGCCCCATCCATGTGATCAAAATTGACTAATGAGGGGATATTAGGTCGGGTGGATTTATCTACACCCGGAATAATGACGTGATCGAATTCTAATCCTTTTGATTTGTGGATGGTTAAAAAAGAAACAGCTTTTTTATTACTATTTACATCGGATACCATGGTTTCAGTAACGGTCTTAATCAAAACTTCTTTATCAATTTCATTCGTATCGAAATTCTGTAGGATGCGTAAATAGTAATCTATGTATTCGATGTCCTCTTTTATATATAAAGATTTAATTCCGGCTAAGTCTACCCACAATGCTCTAATAATTTCACTCCACTTAGCCGTGTGCATAGAAGAATAGTGAATTTTAATTATCTTAATTAAATTCTTAATTCGTTTTTGGCTCTCACTATTTAATTCATTAACTTTTTCAGAATTAATCAGTTTCCAAATATTCTCATCCTTATTATCAAAAAGGATATGGAGATCTTTGATTGTTAGACCACATAAGGGTGACTGGATTGTGGCAATCCAATGTGTACGGTCACTAAAATCAAAGATCGCTAATGTCAATGCAAGAATATCTTGCACACATTGGTGGTTAATTAAAGATTCAAGCTCGATCGCATTGATTGGAATCTCTTTGGCATATTTTTTTTTGATATAAGAAACAATTGGTTTCAAATGATTTCGCGACCTTGCAATTACCGCAATAGATTCATGCTGACTAGCTAATATCTGTTGGCAGATTAGCTCTGCCTCGATGCCTGAAGATTTTGAAGATGACTCAGAACTGTATGATAAAAAATTTATTGAGCCACTATCATCCTCAATTTTAGGACTGCATAACTGATATTGAATGCTTCCATGGTCAATATCTTGTTCTGTAAAAATTTTAGAAAAGCGTGAGTTAAACCAATGAATTAGACGACTTTTAGATCTGTTATTTACTGAAAGGATAATATGATTTAATTTTATCTTCCCAATCCCATTTTTTATAACATCCAAAAAAATTCTAACGTCTGATTGACGAAATCGGTAAATTGACTGCATTGGGTCACCTACACAAAAAAAGGTATTTTCTGGCCCCCATTCATGTGTGAGGTATTCAAATAATTGTAACTGGTTTTTATTTGTATCCTGAAATTCATCGACTAGGATATGAGAATACTTTATATTGAGGTAGCTTTTTAAATCAGTAAATCCTGATTCATTTTTAAGAGCTAGTAATGCCTGCAATGTGATTTCAGGGAAATCAATTACTTTATTTTGACTAAAGTACAATTTGATTCTTGCATATGCCTCTTTAAGAATTGGCGATAACGTTTGCATGATATCGTTCTGCTGTAAGTTTGAAATATTTAGAAAGTAGTACTCTTTCTCGAATCTTTCAAAATCTGGCCACTCTACATTTGTAATCTCATTGCTGACTGAATTTAGTTTAAAGAACAACAAATCCTCTTCTTTGATATTTTTTCTTATACTTTTTTGTTTGGTGTAAATCGATTCAATAAAGTGGAGTAATTCCTTTTTTTTGGAATGAATTGAATCGTTTAGTTTGAAAAGTTTTTGTAAGTGTGTGAGTGAATTTTCTTCTTCTTGTTGTATATATCTATTAAATTCATCACTATTTTCATTATCAAAGATATAGTGGATCCATTTATCCCTGTTTGTTATTAGCTCCAATAAATATTTTTCGAGTTGGGTATATTCAATATTTAAAGTATGAAGAATTTTATGAATGCTATCTGAATTGCTATCTGCATAAATAACTTTTTTTATGATCTCAGAATAGATAGGCTCGGGATCCTCGACAATAGAAGATTGGTATCCATATTGAGTCAGCAGGGGGGTGGAATTGATAATTTGTTGGTTAAGTGCATCAATGGTTAGGATATTAAACTCTGAGATGATTTCATCCACAGTTACACCTCTTTTTGCTATTTCCTTATTTAAAAGATCAATTAATCTTTTTGTCGTCTCATTTTTTGGCGTAGTTTTATTTTGAAGATAATTCGTTATTCTGTTTTTCATCTCAGCTGCAGCTTTATTTGTAAAAGTAACAGCCAATATCTCTCTTGGTGAATTGACATGAGCGAGTAGTTTTATGAATCTTTGTGTCAGTAGTTCAGTTTTTCCAGATCCTGCAGGAGCTTGAACGATTATGGACTTTAATTCAAGACAATTAATCCTATTTTGTATGTCATTGCTACTCATTTGTCATAACTCATACTGGTATTTTTTTTCTGGAAGGCGAAGAAGAATTTTGCTGCCACAATATGTCAGATCATCCTCTTTTTCGAATATGTTTGGGAAATATCCTTGTTCGTATAGAAGCATCAAGCTGTTGATCTCATACAACCATATTTTTTTGAGATCCTCGTAACTTTTATTAATCACCTGTTGGGGAATGTTGTCAGATATTTGAGAATCATTTTCCTTAAAAGTATATCTCTTGATCGAAATATTTTTTTGATTTATCTCATAAAGCAATAACGTACTGACTTTGGATTCTGTAAATAAAAAATATAAGGGGATTTGAAAATTTTTAATTGGTGATTCTGTCCAAGACTTTGCTGTAGGTAATTTGCCCGTTTTATAGTCAATAACATGGATTCCATCATCATCTTTATCAATCCTATCCTTAATAAGATCAAATGAATATTCTCCATGAATAAATTGTTGTTTTACCTCTAAACTATGAATAGTAAAAGGCAATCTCTTCTTTTCAATCTCAAGCAGCTCTTTAATCAGCAAAGTGCATCGTACTACTTCAAACTTTTTTACCGATTCACCTATTATGGAAAATTCATATTTTGAGTCTAGGGACTCTTCAACAATAGGTTTTATGAATTCAATTAAGTTATTAATTTCAAAGAGACTCTGATAATTTCTTAGCTTTAACCAGGTTTTATGGAGTACCTCGTGAATTAGAATACCTCTTAAGCGTGAACTATACTCTGCTGTGAGATGGTCTGACTCATCCTTGCAGTGAAGGACATCTTCATAAAAGGCCCATCGAGGACAAGTTTGTAGACGCTCGAGGAAACCACGAATATTTTTTATCCCTTTGGGTAGTGCCTTGTCTGTGTGGTCATTATCAATTGATAATGTCTTATTTTCATGAAGAAAATCATATTTTTTTTTATATTTTTTTTCGATAATCTCACTAAATGTGACGGATGATGAGATTGTATTTTCTACATTGTCAGTTAATAAAGAATAAGAGATCGATAAATTACCTTTTTCTGATAGTTTATTTAATTGATTGGCTGTAAAAGTTTTTCTCCTATTGAAATCATTTATTTTATTTAGATGATAAAAGGGGAGTAAGGGATTTCTTAAGCTGGTTTGATTTTTTCGATCGATAAAATCCATGAGGTATATATCATCATACTCTGCGATCACTTCATCTTTAAATGAATAAATATCAATTGCATTGTTTGAAACAAAAAAGTTTTTTTGAATCTGGCTTAGGATAATATTTAGGTATTTTTTAAACTCCGAATAATTAATAATTTTATGTTTTCTAATCGACCCAATGTTATTAATAAGGTCAATAAAATTATTCAAGTCCTCGATTAATGAATCACTTAATTTCAGTTCATTACGAAATAAATAATTTTTTAATAGTCTGACAAGGTAGGTTCCCCATTCTGTTATCGCTAAGTTATTTTGTAAATTATTAATTTCTTCAAAAGAAGATTTATTTAAAGAAGAAGATTCTATAATTTCATTAAACCTTTTTAGGTTAATTTTTCTGATTCCATTTTTCTTAAATATCTTGATCTTTTCATCCATGTCGCTCACCAGTAATAGATCATTTTGAAAGCAGGTGACCACAAAATGACGTATTTTTTCGACTGCAACATAATGGCCGTAGTGCAAATCAAAAAAAGTAAAAATACTTCGAATGATCGGTGATTTTGATAACGATATTTGATTGGGGATATTTAACCCTATTGGCTCTTGTCCTTTTGCATCTTTGTTGTAAGTTTGCAGACCTGTGAGTACAGGATGGAAGGTTGTTGCAATCTTATTTATATCTTCAGAAATAATTGCAATTTTTTTCCCTTGTGAATGTTTGCGAATAATTTCATCACTTATGAAGTTAAATTCTTGGTGTTCATTATCAAACTGCTGAATGATATTGTTTTTACTCTCTTTTTCAAAAAAAATATCATTTGTTTTAAACTTATTCTGAATTAATTTATTCAGTGGTGTATCAACGTTAAAACCAATTAGTTGGACTTTTTTATCAAATTCGATATTTTTAATAAAGAAATAAATTGCCTGGTGATATGTAAATAAATCATTGTCAATTAAATATTGATTAAATTTATCAATTACAGAGTATAGAAATTTATTTTCGATGGATAGATTGAATGATCCATCCTGGTAATCTATGTCGTACTCATGAATGTTCTTTATTGCATTTTGAACAAAAAACACGAGTGATTCGATATCATGAAGAAAATGATTTCCGTACCCAACAATTTCATTGGATACAATCTCTTCAAGAATAATATATTCCTCTAATTTATTAACTATTTTTTTACTAATTGCATTGGATGAAAGATAATAAATGCTTAATTCGTTTGAAATAAATTCAAATAGAGTGAAGGTATTAAAATGTGTTGAATTATTTGTGTGAATGAATCTTTTGAAGTAAATGTCATTTTTACAAATTGTAATTATGTTATCTTTCACATTTAAATTTTATAGTAAAACTATATTATGAGCGAGCAATCATCTTATCTTACAAAAAATGGTTTTATGCATTTGAGGGAGGAGTTAAATTATCTCCTAAAGGTTGATCGACCAAGGGTTGTGAAAGACGTTTCGTGGGCAGCAAGCAATGGGGATCGGTCGGAAAATGGTGATTACATTTATGGTAAGAAGAGGTTAAGGCAAATTGATTCTAGAGTAAAATATTTACTTACCGCCATTGAAGATTCAAAGATTATTGATCCACTTGAGCAAGAAAATAAAGATAAAGTTTTTTTTGGAGCAACAGTTGAGTATGAGGATTTAAATACAAACCAGATTAATCAGATTCAGATTGTTGGCGTCCCTGAAGTTGACCCTAAAGAAAATAAGATAAGCTGGTTGTCTCCACTTTCTAAAGCTATTCTAGGCAAGAAAGTTGGAGAAATCGTTTCCTATGAAAGTCCTTCCGGACAAAAAGAAATAGAAATTATGTCTATCATTTACCGATGAGATTTTCTGTAGACATATTTTCAAGGTTTATCGATAACTATGGAGATATTTCAATTCCATTAAGGCTTGCTCATGGCCTTTTCATTGATCATGGGGTCACCAGTAATGTATTTCTTACCTCCAATGACCTTACACAAAAAGTATTAGATAAAAATTTATTTAATGAGAATATTAATATTTTTGATATTGATGAAATAGATAACAACTTTTTACCAAATGCTAATATTGTTACTATTTTTGATACTCAGTTGCCCATATCTTATGAAGCTAAACTCACAAACAAAAATTTATTAATCAACTATGAGTATTTCTCAGCTGAACAATGGGTTGACGACTATCATCTTCGAGAGTCAATAAACAAAAAATATAAAAAAATATTTTATATTCCAGGCGTTAGCGAACATTCAGGTGCCGCAATATTTGCTAAAAATGATAAAGGTTTGTATCGAACTGAAAAGTTAAAAAATAAAAACAACATCAATTTTTTTTGCTATTTTAATGAGAAGATTGAAGCTTCAATCGAAGTTCTCCGAGGCAACTTTCCACAATATGATTATGTATTGCATGATCGATTTGAGAAAGATAAGAGCAGAGGTAAAAACTTATTGAGTTTTAATGATTTTGATAAAGCTTTATCTAATAGTTTAATAAACTTTGTTCGTGGCGAGGATAGTCTAATCCGTGCTATTTTGGCTGGATCTCCTTTTATTTGGCAACCATACATTCAAGAAAATGGTCTTCATATTACAAAATTAAATGCTTTTCTTGATCATTACTTTATTTCTTTGCCACCACAGTTGAGAGAAATTTTTTTAATATGGAATAATCAGAGCCTAAATTTCGAACACTGGCGATATATATTTGAAAATATTGAAAATCTGAAAGATTGTTATTTAGAAGCAAGAGATAATTTTATAAAAAGAGGCACTGGGATTGCTCAAATTTATTCATTATTTATTAAATAATTTAGTATAATCATCAAAAATTTTTTTCAAGGATAGTTATGAAAACAGCACAGGAAGTTAGAGCAGGGAACGTCATTATGGTGGATGGCAATCCAATGGTTGCATTGAAATGTGAATACAATAAATCTGGACGAAATGCGGCGGTAGTAAAAATGAAATTAAAGAACTTACTCAACGAATCTGCTACTGAATCAGTTTTTAATGCATCCGATAAATTTGATGTAGTTGTTTTAGAAAAGAAGGAAGTTACCTATTCTTACTTCGCCGATCCAGCTTATGTATTTATGGATGAGGAATACAATCAATACGAAGTAGGGCCAGACAGCATGGAAGATGCTTTGAAATTTTTAGAGGATGGAATGTCGTGTGAGGTTGTTTTTTATGAAGGAAAAGCAATTTCAGTCGAGTTACCAAATTCAGTTACTCGGGAAATTACTTATACTGAACCTGCAGTTAAGGGAGACACATCTTCTGGTAAGGTTATGAAAACAGCTTCGATTAATACTGGCTTTGAACTGATGGTACCGTTATTTTGCGATACTGGCGATATGATAGAGATCGACACCAGAACACTTGAATATAAAAACAGGGTTAATAAATAAAATTAACCCTGGGTATCTGATCCACCAACAAGTATTTCATCAATTTTTAAAGTAGGTTGCCCAACCCCGACTGGTACGCTTTGCCCATCTTTGCCGCATGTACCAACACCAGTATCTAATGACGAGTCATTTCCCACCATTGAAACCTTTTTAAGGATATCTGGACCATTGCCAACAATGGAAGCTCCTTTAATTGGTTGGGTAATTTTTCCATCTTCAATCAACCAAGCAAGCGAAGAGGAGAAGACAAATTTACCACTGGTGATATCTACCTGCCCACCACCAAAATTTGGAGCATAGATTCCTTTTTTTACTGATTTAATGATTTCATCTGGGTTATGTTTACCATTGGTCATAATGGTATTGGTCATTCTGGGCATAGGAATATGGGCATAAGACTCTCTTCGGCCATTACCAGTAATGTCCATATTCATTAGTTTTGCATTAAGTGTGTCTTGTAGATAATTTTTTAGAATCCCATTTTCAATTAAAACAGTTCGCTGCGTGGGGTTACCTTCATCATCAATATTTAATGAACCTCGTCTGTCCTGGATTGTTCCATCGTCAACAATGGTGATATCACTATGAGCCACTTGTTTTCCCATCAGTTTAGAAAAAGCTGAGGTACCCTTACGATTAAAGTCTCCCTCCAAACCATGTCCAATAGCCTCATGGAGGAGAATACCTGGCCAACCAGGTCCTAGAACGACAGGCATCAGTCCAGCGGGGGATGGGATGGCTTCAAGGTTGGTTACAGCCTGGTGGTATGCTTCATCAATGTAAAGATTAAGAACATCGTCAGTAAAATAATCAATACTAAATCGTCCGCCACCTCCAGCTGTTCCGATTTCCCTTCTTTTTTTATCTTCGATAATTATGCTTAGTGATAATCGGACAAGAGGGCGAATATCACTCTTCATATCAGAGAATTTATTTACAATTAAAATCGCATCATATTCTGCCGCAATCGAAGCACTGACTTTAATAATCCGTTTATCTCGAGAAAAAGCTAAACTTTCGAGTTTTTTTAATATTTCAATTTTTTTCTCGCCCGTATTTATGATTGGGTCAATACTTTGGTAAAGTTGTCGGGGTTTATTTGAATTAATTTGAGGAACAGATTTATTCTGACCTTGAGATCTAAGTGCATTTATGATTTCACAGGATTGAGTTAGTGTTTGAAAATTTACTTCGTCGGTATACGCATATGCAGTTTTGTCACCAGACACCGCCCTGACTCCACAACCATTATCGATGTTAAATGAAGCATTTTTTACTGCACCGTCCTCAATAGCAAAAAATTCATTTTTAGAGTATTGAAAATACAAGTCGCTGTAATCGATATTTTTATGATTCAAATTATTGATCACTTTTTGAATTTTTTGATTATCAAGTTCTGCTGGGTTTAATATGAGATTGTTTATTTCGTTATTCATCTTTATTTTTAAATATATTTAGTTTTTCCAGAATACTTTCTGATGGTTGGATGACCTCTTCATCCACCAGTTCAGATAATTCTTCTGATTTTGGTTTGTCTACTTCAATTGGGTCATCCCACGTTCCTATGATTTGATATTCATCAGTCAATACTTTGTTTAGAGGATCTTTAAGTATTTTTTGAGCAATAAAGGCAGCAGCGCCGGCAAGAGGGCCTCCGGCCAGTGCAGCAAGGGATAATGAATCACTCACAAAGGGTTTAACTGTGACATGCAAATTTTGGGTTTCTTCGATAATATCAACTTCACCATCCATTAAGACCTCTGCAGCAGGACCAATCATTTTAAAATTGTTTGAACTCATTACTCCAGAATTGATTCGGACCCCTGCATTAATTGAGTCAAATATAAAGCCCTTAGAAAATAAGTCACTAAAGTCCAGACTTAATCTTTTCGGTAAATTTTGCAATGTCAGTAATCCAAATAATCTCCCAATGCCTGGTTCGGCCTCGAGGATTTCTCCTTTTTGGATATCCATAGAAAAATTTCCATTAATAAGGTCAGAGGAAAAATCAAATGGACTTCCTTCCCAATTTGCAAATCCATTAAATCTGGCATTTCCTTTTTTAACCAAATTAGGATAACCAAGTTGTTCTAAAGTTTTTTCCAGGTCATCCACCTTCCATTTGAAATCCATTTTGGTTTGTGTGCCAGTTTCTTTTGCCTGCCATTCCCCGTCTGCTTTAAATTCATGATGAGGGTTGGTGATAGTGAAATTTCCTATTTTCCAAATTTGATTATTTATATTTGATGCCTGGATATTAAATTTGCCCATACTTTTATCATTAAGGATAACTTCATCGATCATCAAATCAATGGATACTGGCTGTGCTGTGGTTGGTAAATTATCTTCGTCATTTAATTTACCTATTTGTTTATCTTTTGAAATGATAAATTTATTAAATCTCCCTGTTAGCTTTCTTTCGTTGTTATCCCATAATGCATTACCTTTAATTTCATTTGAATATAAGGAAACTTTAAGATTATTATTGGATGGAAAAACAACGGTCTCCAATCGATGAAGGTTGAAACCATTTACAACTAATTTTTCAAAATTTAGTTTTGATTTACCAATCCTAAATGTTTCTTGCTTATTATCTGATTTCAAATTAAATAGTGATGAGAAATCATCAAGGTCAACATCTTTGAAGTTTGCAAAAATTGATATTCCGTTCCTGTCTTGGAACTCTTCATTGGACAGGACATTAATCTGACCGGACCAACCATTTTTGTTCATGTAAATTTTGCCGTTGACGTCATTGTCTAGCCTAATAACATAGTTTGTTAAGTTATTCTTTGATGGTTTTTTAACAATAGATAAGATTTTTACCTCATCCTGTTTTTTATTTAATGGGTGGGGCCCATTAATTTCAATTCCTTTTAAATCAGTTTCTAAAGACAAGGAATTTGATTGTTCAGTAATATTAGATTTTAAAATCCACTCTGCTGACCCTTGGACCTTATTAGCCCAACCTGATCCTAAATTATTAATAAAGAATGTTTCATCAATTTTTCCTTTAGCATTAATTTTAGTTACATCATCCTCATTCAAAACATCTATACTTATCGGCATTTCAAAAACCGATCCTGATGCATTTTTAAGCTCATAGAAGTTTGGTTTAATATTGAGAATTCCATTTAGATTGTTTATTTGCGGAAGACCTATTCTTGGATTTTGTATGACTACATTATTTAGTTCATACTTTGCATCAAAGTTAATTTCATCTGGATTCGTGATTGGGAAATTAATTTTAAGGTTAAGTATTGCATTTCCATTCGTAATCAGCTGATTTGTGAATTCTTGAGTATCTTCGTATAGAGGCGAGTTATTAATGGCCTGAATTAAACTATTAGTGCCCCCGCTGGTAATCCAGTGGGTATTTATCATTAGATCTGCTTCAGACAGATCAGATATGACCTCTAATGACGAAATATTCTGATCAGCCACTGTTCCATCATTTGCTAATAATTTGAGGATATTAGAATCAAGATTGAATAATATGTTTGCCTTTTCAATCTCTGGATAACCTGTCGCGTACTCGATGTTTGCATTATTGTAATTGCCGGTGATTTTAATATTTGAATTTGTATTTTTGTCGAAGAGTTTATCAAGCTTACCTTTGATGGCGATCTTTGTATTTTCAATGCTACCTGCAAGCAAAGATGTATCGAGCCAATTTAGTAGATCTGGGTCGGTATTTTTTGGGTAGTATTTTTTTATTTTAGAGATGTCTGGAACAGATAAAGTGATAGCTAGATCTAGATCCGGTTGTTTTAAATTTTTAAGATTGACTGTTCCAGATGTTAATAAATTCAGATCATTGTTATTAAGTAACACATTTGTAAATTTATAATTTTCTCCATCAATCTTGATTACACCATTAAAATTATTGAAGGTTAAATTTGTTCTAAGTTTATCCTCTTGATTAAAAGAGATATTTTTACTAGCAATATCAAGAAAACCTTTATTATTTTTAATATCAAAGCTAGCTGTAAGATTTTTAAATCCAGGAAATTCATTATGTGAATTAATACCAAAATTTATTAGAGATCCAGCCGCTATAAGTTCTTTATTTTTTTTCCATGATAACTGTAGATTTTTAATATCACCTGTGGGGCTATAGTCGTCAAGATAAGATTTTAACTCTTCAAAAAATGGAGTCTGATTAATAATTGATTCAGCTGCATCAATATTCAACTGATTTAATTTTAATTTAAAAGATTGCGCTACATTTTCTTTGACTAGGATTTCAAATGCACTGTTTTGGATATCAATATTATTTGTTTTAAAGTTTAAATTTGTGGAGGCTATTTTTTTTACATTATTACTGTTGTCAAAAATTGCACTACCAGATAATTCAGAAATATTAATGTACTTATCTTGATTATCATTAAAGTTACCAATGTAATTCTCTATACTGAAAGACGTTTTAACTTCTTGAATTTTATTCTTATCAAATACAAGGTTTAGTTTTAGGTCACCATAGCCTTGTTTGACATCGAAGGGGTAGTCAATCCAGGGTTTAAATGCCGGCAGAAATGCTTGCGAAATATTCACCTTCATCTTTGTTTTAACATGATCAAAGTGATCAATAGAATCCAAATCAAAGAATCCATTTACATAGACTCTTTCTTTTGTTCCCTCTGACATTAATGCATTTAAATTAAATTTATGGCGATCCAGGTAGGTGAGATATGTAGGACTTGTGTAGGTCAGATTTATACCGCTAATTGTTAAATCTTTTGCTGCTCTATATTCATCCCTCCAAATTATTTTTCCATTGATTATCCTGACTTCATGTTGGTTAAGTAGCCAATCAGAAAGAGATGATTCAGTAGATTCGATGATCTCAATTCCTGCAATTTTTAATTTATTATTAACAGTCCGTTCAACTAAGATATCAAGATCACCAATAATAATTTGATTTAAGATGGGTTCAAATTTGAGTATGCTAAGCCATGATATTTCAAAGTCGATAGCATTTAAATTAATGGTTTTATTGTTATCTCGGTCAGTAATAGAAAAATTTCGCAACTGAAAACGGGGGTTAGTGACATTCCATACAATGTTAAGCTTATCAATCGAAACCTCACCACCTGTTTCTTTGGCGATAAAGCTTTCAATATTTTGTTTGTAGTTCTCTACATTAGGAATGAGGAAAAAATGGTAGGCAATGAATGCAGATAAAATGAGAATTGATACCAGTGAAAAAATGCCGTAATAAAAATATTTTATCTTTTTGGATTTTAAAACGGCATTAATTGTTTTTAGCATTAAAACATTTTAAACTTTTTGCTTAAGTTGATCCAGGATTGCAGGATTTTCCAGAGTAGAAATATCTGCGGTGATTTCTTCGTCTTTAGCAATTGATCGAAGTAGCCTTCTCATGATTTTTCCAGATCTCGTTTTAGGTAAATTATCACCGAATCTAATTTCATCAGGTTTAGCAATAGGCCCGATTTCATTCCCTACCCATGCGCGTAATTCATTGACTATTTCTGTCGCTTTCTCGGCATTAGGTCGATCGGATTTTAAAACGACAAAGGCGATGATGGATTCCCCTTTGACGTCATGGGGTCTTCCAACAACAGCTGCTTCAGCGACCAGGTCATTGGCAACTAATGCAGATTCAATTTCCATTGTTCCTAGTCTATGACCTGAGACATTTAGCACATCATCAATTCTACCCATGATAGTAAAGTAGCCTGATTCAGCATCTCTTACCGCACCATCACCGGCCAAATATAATTTTCCACCTAATTCACTGGGGAAGTAACTATTTTTAAATCGTTCTGGATCACCCCATATTGTTCGGATCATAGATGGCCATGGTTTTTTTATTACTAGCAGCCCACCTTGCCCCCATTCTAGGTTTTGTCCAATCTCATCCACTACATCAATTGCAATTCCTGGAAAAGGGAGTGTACAAGAGCCTGGAACTAGGGGAGTGCTGCCAGGAAGGGGTGTGATGACATGCCCGCCAGTTTCAGTTTGCCAAAAGGTATCAGCAATTGGACATTTTGAATTGCCTACATTTTCGTAGTACCACATCCAGGCTTCAGGGTTAATTGGCTCCCCAACTGTCCCCAAAATCCTTAATGAACTTAGGTCAAATGATTTTGGATGAACAGCCTCATCACTTTCAGAGGCTTTTATCAATGCTCTTATGGCAGTTGGCGCTGTATAAAATATAGTTGCTTTGTACTTTTGTACGATCTCCCAAAAACGACCTGCATTGGGGAAGGTAGGCACTCCTTCAAAGATAATTTGTGTTCCACCCAGTGCTAGTGGACCATACGCCACATAAGTATGACCGGTAATCCAACCCACGTCCGCGGTACACCAAAAGATATCGTCATCTTTTAAATCAAACGTCCATTTGGTGGTGTTGATCGCATGAAGCAGATATCCCCCTGATGAATGTTGAACTCCTTTTGGCTTTCCTGTTGATCCTGAGGTGTACAAAAGAAAGAGCGGATGTTCTGCATTTACCCACACTGGCTCACATTCTTCTTTTTGATTCTTACATAATGCATGCCAATCAATTTCATTTTCTTTTAGAGCTGCTTCTTTACCGGTTCGATTTAAAACAATAACTTTTTCAACCGAATCACAACCACCTAGAAGAATGGCATCATCAACAGCGGTTTTTAGTGGGAGCTCTTTACCCCCTCTATTTTGATAGTCGGCTGTGATGATAAGTTTTGCTCCAGCATCTATAACTCTCTCTTGAATACTTTTTGCAGAGAATCCACCAAAAACAACAGAGTGTGTTAAACCAATTCGTGCACAAGCCTGCATAGCCACAACAGCTTCAATACCCATGGGGAGGTAAATAATGACACGGTCGCCTAAATTTAAGTTAAGCGTTTTTAAGCCGTTCGCGAACTGACAAACTTTTTCATATAGCTCTTGGTAAGTAACTTCAGTTGTTTGACCATCATCTGATTCAAAGATAATTGCTACTTTGTCTTTTTTGTGTGGAAGGTGTCGATCGATACAATTATAAGAAACGTTCAATTCACCATCATCAAACCATTTATAAAATGGTGCGTCATCTTCATTAAGAATTTTGGTAAATGGCTTTTTCCATTCAATTAAATTTTTTGCCAGATTACCCCAATAACCCTCATAGTCAGCTTCTGCCGCATCGCAAAGTTGTTGATATTCTTCTAGATTTTTAACATATGCATTTTCACTTAATGTTTTAGGCGGGTTAAAGACCCTATTTTCATGCATCACTGATTCAATCGCCATTCAAACCTCCCTTTTTGAATTTCGTTAGATTAAGTGTGTTGATGTGAATTATAAAATTAAATTACAGTCATTGTTATGAACTATAATACAAGTGTTTTTTTGATTTCCCAAATTTTATTTCTATGAGCTTAAGAGTAAGATTAAATCTATTAATTGCATTAATAATGATCCTTTTTTTAATTGGATTATCCATTACGCTCATGAAATCCTCAAAAAAAGCGATTGAGGAGGGCGTGGAATCATCTCATAGAGTGACTTTGCAATTATTAGATACATTTATCACTAGTTCAGTACAAAATCCAGAGTGGGGATATACGCATCAGGTGATTCAACCATTCCTTGTTGAATTGGGGCATGTTCGCAGCAACATCATCTCGCTCTATGATTTAAATAACCATTTATTGTATCAATCACCTGAGTCGACCTACCGTCAAGAAATTACTCCTCCTTTATGGTTTAAAAATTACATGACTCCACCACAAGAATTAAATGCAAAAATTATTAGATACGGAAGGTTGATTGTGGAATCAGCCCCTGAAGGTGCAATTAGGGAGGCTTGGTATCACACAAGAAGTTTTATGTATATTTCATTGATTGTGTTTTTATTAATGAACATATTTATTTACATGTTGTTGGGAAGATGGCTATCCTCAATCAATCCATTGTTAAAGGGGATAGAAGATTTTGGCCAAGGCAATTTAAAAACAAGGTTGCCAAAATTTGATGTTCCAGATTTTCAAAAAATCGCCACAAACTTCAACAAGATGGGCCAGTCTTTGGAAAAATTTTTAAATGAAAATAAAAAATTAGCGCTGATATCTCAACAAACAGCCGATGCCATAATGATCTTGGATGCAGATCAAAAAATTAATTTTTGGAATCATTCTGCTGAGAACATGTTTGGTTACAAAAAAAAAGAAGTAGTGGGTAAGTCAGTAAAATTGATTGTTCCAAAAAATAAATTGGGCGAACTTAAGTCTAATTTATCCTATACACACAAGAATAAAAAGATTCAAAATCTCGATACAAGACGTGTTACCAAATCTAAGAAAATTATAGACGTCTCTATTTCAATTTCTCCATTGTATGATCCCGATAGAAAAGAAGTAATTGGTGATATTGTTAGCATGAGAGACATATCTGAAAAATTAAAAGCAGAAAGATCAAAGAAAGCTTTAGACCAGAACAGAAAATTGACTGGGATTATTCAGGAAAAAATTGAGGACGAAAGAAGAAGTCTGGCCCGAGAACTTCATGACGAACTCGGTCAGTATGTTTCTGCCATAAAAATTTTCACGCAAAATATTAAAAATCAAGCCAAAGGAAATGATTTGATAGCAACAAGTGCCGAGTCTGTAACATCAGCTGCTAATCAAATATATGATGGCATGCATAATATCATTCGTAAATTAAGACCTGGCTCATTAGACAATCTTGGATTGGTTGAAACAATCAATGATTTAGTTGGAGTTTGGCAAAAGCAATACCCTTCAATGAAAATAACTTTCAAACACAATAAAGTTGAGAATTTATCTGAGGAGATCAGTATCAATATTTATAGAATCATTCAAGAGGGCATGAATAATTGCTTAAAACATGCAGATGCTTCTGAAGTTCATATTGATCTAATAGCTGACAAAAGGTATTTAAAGATTTCTTTTAGAGATAATGGTAAGGGGTTTGATACAAAAATTTTGAAATCTTCAAAGCAATTTGGAATTGTTGGCATGAGAGAAAGAATTCAAGGCTTAAATGGAAAATTTGAGTTACAATCGAACGAAAAAGGAACCATAATCACTGGATTAATTCCAATAAAAAAGAAATAGGAATTCTATGTCAAATTTAAATGTGCTTTTAGTCGATGATCACTCTGTAGTTAGGATGGGTTTTAAAATGCTTATCGATAGTGAAAAAGATATGCAGGTAATTGCCGAAGCCGAAACAGGTGAAGATGGCATCATTAAGTTCCAAGAAATTAAACCAGATGTAATAGTGATGGACATTACTATGCCAGGCATTGGTGGCCTTGAAGCAATTGAGAGAATAATTGCAAAAGACAAAAATGCAAAAATACTGGTGCTATCAGCTCATGAAGATTCCGTCCATCCAAAGAGAGTTTTAAGTGCAGGCGCAATCGGTTATTTGACAAAAAGGAGTGCTGCAGAAGAGTTGATTAATGCAATCAGAACTGTAGGAAGCGGGAAAAAATACATCGAATCTTCCGTTGCTCAACAATTAGCGATTACCCAATTATCTGGAGAAAATGATCCTACTGAAGTGTTATCGGACCGTGAGTTTGAAGTGTTCATATCACTGGCTAAAGGAAAGAGCACTAACGAGATTGCGGATACTATGTGTTTAAGTCCGCGTACTGTCGGAACTCATCTCTACAACATCAAACAAAAATTAAATGCGAATAACTCAGCAGAAATAGCTCTTATTGCAATTCGGTGTGGATTACTTGAGCCTTAACTTAGTTTTGTTGATAAATATTCCAGCTAAAAAAATCAGCAAGATTCCCATTAAAGTAAGCCAATCGAGATTTTCCTGAAATATCCATACTCCCCATCCCACTGAAAAGATTACCGTCATATAAGAGTAAGCGGCATTGTTTAATGTTTTTCCTTCCCGATAGGCCCTTGTAATAGCTAATTGGGCAATAGTCGCACTAACCCCTAAGAGCAATAGATAAATTAAATTGATGTCAAAAGAGATCGGACTGATATCCTCTTTTAACATCAAACCGAAAGATAAGATCGATGATACCAGGGTGAAAAAATAAACTGTTCTTAAATCTGGCTCTTTTAGTTGACCTAATTTGGCCACCATAATATAAGCAATTGCTGCACCAAACCCTGATAGAACACCCATTAAACCTGCGAACCAGTTGTGATTGAGAACAGGTTTGAGAATAAACACAATTCCTAAAAAACCAATTAATAAGAGAAATAGCTTAGAGCTGTTAAATTTTTGTTTCATTAAAAATGGAATCAAAAGTCCTAAAAAAATTGGGGATGTGTAATTAAGTGTCATAGATGTGCTAAGAGGGAGTTTTGTGATGGCGTAAAAAAATAACAAAAGGCTAATGAATCCAATAAACGATCTTAAGAAATGAAACCATGCGTATTTCGTTTTAATTGTAATGTTATTTTTTTTCATCAACACAATAATGATTATTAGACTCACAAACGAACGATAAAAAACTAATTCATATTCATTAAATGAAGAGGAGTTTAATTTCACGCATAAACCCATTACGCTGAATGAAAATGTCGCTAATAACATCCATCGAAAACTTTTATATTTTGAAGGTAATTTTTTCACAGTTAGTAATGAAATCTTTTCAATCTTGACAATGTTGGTAAATAATATAGTCTATTCTTAAAATTTGGAGGAAAATTTTTATGAAAAATCCATTAGATTCAATTCTCGGAACCATTGTCGCAGGCGTTATACTTACTTTTGTATTTGTATATCTCTTGAAAAACTTTTTTTAATTTACATTACTAAATATTAGGAGATTATTATGGAGTATGATTATTTCACCGCGATTGTAAGATTTCTACATGTTATTGTGGGGGTTGCCTGGATAGGCCTACTTTATTATTTCAACTTTGTTCAAGTCCCAGCTTTGAAAAATGCTAATGCGGATGGAACAGCGGCTGGTATCACTAAACATGTTGCCCCTTTAGCGCTTCTTTGGTTTCGTTGGGCTGCATTAGCCACATGGATTGCAGGTGCCGCACTTTTAGGTGGTAACTTTGTTCCTGCTTTCTCATTGAGTGGAGGTTATGAGGCTATTGGATTAGGATCATGGTTGGGTACAATCATGTTATTCAATGTTTGGGTTCTTATTTGGCCAAATCAACAGAAAATACTTGGTTTAAAACCAGCGAGTGATGCGGAAAAAACTGCTGCCAGAAGAATTGCTTTTCTAGCATCTCGAACCAACACTATGTTATCTATTCCGATGTTATTCTTAATGACAAACGGACTATCACATAAAGGCTTAATTGGTTTATAATCTATCTTTAATAACTTTGTAAAAACCGGCGGCATTAGCCGCCGTTTTTTATTCTTGATGGAATCAAAATATTCAATTTTAAAAACTTACGGAAGACTTCCTATTTCTTTTGAAAAAGGCGAGGGTGTCTGGCTGTTTGATAAACAAGGAAATAAATACCTTGATGCCTTAGCAGGCGTTGCTGTTAATACTCTAGGCCATGCTCACCCGTACTTTACATCAGGACTAAAAGATCAACTTGATCAATTTATTCATTTATCTAATTATGTCAATATAGGTGAACAAGAAAAACTGGCGGAAAGACTTGCCTCAATGACGGGTATGGGTGCAGTATTTTTCTCCAATTCTGGTTGTGAGGCGAATGAAGCTGCTATCAAGTTTGCAAGACTATTTGCCAATTCAAAAAAAGTTACAGATCCACAAATTATTGTGATGGAGAATTCTTTCCATGGCAGAACCATGGCAACCTTATCCGCTACCGGAAGTAGAAAAGTTCAGGCTGGCTTTGAGCCACTTTTAAAAGGATTTATCCGAGTTCCTTTTGATGATTTAGATTCTATAAAAAAAATTGCAGATCAAAATAAAAATGTTGTTGCTATCTTAGTTGAACCTATTCAGGGTGAGGGAGGAATAAGGCTCCCAAAAAACCTTTCATCTTATCTAAACGATTTGAGAAAAATATGCGATCAAAATGAATGGCTTCTTATGTTGGATGAAGTTCAGACCGGTGTGGGTCGAACTGGACGTTTGTATGCTTTTCAATATTCAGATATTAAGCCTGATGTTCTAACTAGTGCAAAAGGCCTTGGTTCAGGGGTTCCTATAGGCGCCACTTTAGTGAATGAAAAGATAACAAACATCATTAAACCAGGACAGCACGGCTCAACATTTGGCGGAAATCCCTTAGCATGTCGTGCAGGGAATTTAACTCTCGATGTTTTAGAGCAAGAAAATCTTTATTTAAATGCAACAATCCAAGGCTCAAAAATTGCTCATGCTGTAAGAGAGCAAACACAATCTTTAGATTTTGTGATTGACGTCAGGCAGCAAGGCTTGATGATTGGCATTGAGCTTGGTCATGATTGCCCAGAACTGATGACGCTTGCTTTAAAATATAATTTACTGATCAGCGTGACATCTGGAAATGTCATAAGAATCGTTCCCCCTTTAGTTATCAATGATGATGAGTCAGAATTTTTAGTATCAAATTTAATATTGATGCTAAAGGATTATTTGAAAGAAAATAAAGTATGACGATTAAACACTTTTTGCAATTTAATGACCTTACAAAAGACGAAATATATTACTTATTCGATCGAGCAAAATGGTTAAAAAAACAATTTAAAGAGTATCAAAAACATTGGCCGCTTGAAGATAGAACTCTGGTGATGATTTTTGAAAAAGCTAGCACTAGAACAAGATTATCTTTTGAGTCAGGCATGCATCAACTCGGCGGTGCCGCTATTTACTTAAACACAAAAGATTCTCAACTAGGAAGGGGAGAGCCTGTTGAGGATGCAGCTCAAGTTATTTCCAGAATGAGTGATGTCGTCATGATTAGGACTTTTGAGCAGGAAATTATTGAAAGGTTTGCTCAGAACTCTAGGGTTCCTGTGATCAATGGTCTGACGAACGAGTACCATCCTTGTCAAATTTTGGCGGATATATTTACTTTTATCGAGCATAGAGGCTCAATTGAGGGAAAAACAGTCGCTTGGATTGGGGATTCTAATAATGTATGCAATACCTGGTTACAAGCTGCAGAGTTATTAGATTTTAATATGCACGTTTCAACCCCAAAAGGATATGAGGTTGAGGTTGAGAGAGCAGGCTTATACGATGATTCTCATTTTGAACAATTTGAAAATCCTATGGATGCAGCTAAAGATGCTCATCTTGTCACTACAGATGTATGGACAAGCATGGGGTACGAGTCAGAGCAGTCAGAAAGAAAATCAGTTTTTGCAGATTGGCAAGTTGATCAAGAAATGATGGATGTTTCAGCAAAAGATTCTTTATTCATGCATTGTTTGCCGGCGCACAGAGGAGAGGAGGTTACATCTGATGTTATTGATGGACCTAAGTCTGTGGTTTGGGATGAGGCAGAAAATCGTTTGCATGTTCAAAAAGCTTTACTAGAATATCTTCTTATTGGGAAAGTTTAATTTTATGAAATCAATTAAAAAAGTTGTTTTGGCATACTCAGGTGGATTAGATACCTCTGTAATTTTGAAATGGCTACAAGAAAAATATGATTGTGAAGTGGTTACCTTTACGGCCGATATTGGCCAAGGTGAAGAAATTGAGCCAGCCAGAGAAAAAGCAAAACAAGCTGGAATTAAAGAAATTTATATTGAAAATCTTGAGGAAGATTTTGCAAAAAACTATATTTTTCCAATGTTTAGAGCCAATGCTATTTATGAGGGTGAATACTTACTTGGAACATCAATAGCTCGACCTCTGATTGCAAAAAGACTAATTGAGATAGCTGCTGAAACAGGAGCTGATGCAATAGCTCATGGAGCTACCGGCAAGGGTAATGATCAGGTTAGATTCGAATTGAATGCATATGCATTAAATCCTGATATTAAAGTGATTGCTCCATGGAGAGAGTGGGATCTTTTAAGTCGTGAAAAATTATTAAGTTTTGCTGAAAAACATGGCATTCCTGTAGAAATGAAGCATAAAAATGGAGGAAGTCCATATAGCATGGATGCTAATCTTCTTCACATTTCTTATGAGGGTAGACATCTAGAAAATCCTAGCAATCCACCAGAAGACTCGATGTGGAGATGGACTAAGTCGCCTGAAGCAGCAAATGATGAACTAGAATCATTATCAATTTCTTTTGAGAATGGAGACCCTGTAGCCATTAATAATGAAACCATGAAACCTCATGAAGTGTTTCATTATCTAAATCAGGTGGGCTCAAGAAATGGAATTGGTCGACTAGATTTAGTTGAAAACAGATTTGTTGGCATGAAGTCCAGAGGATGTTATGAAACTCCTGGTGGAACCATTCTATTAAAAGCTCATCGAGCCATTGAATCCATTACACTTGATCGTGAAGTGGCTCACTTAAAAGACGAATTAATGCCGAGGTATGCGAAGTTAATATATAACGGATTTTGGTTTGCTCCGGAAAGAGAAGCATTACAAACCCTGATTGACCATACGCAAAAAAATGTTACCGGCGTGGTTAATTTAGTATGCTACAAGGGATCTGTTCAGGTTGTTGGTCGAAGCAGTCCTCACAGTCTATTTGACGAAAATATCGCCACATTTGAAGATGATGGAGGATCCTATAATCAATATGATGCGGAAGGTTTTATTAAGCTGAACGCATTAAGACTTAAAACTTTAGGTAGAAATAAGAAGGATTAAATTATGCCCAGTTTCGATATAAGCTCTTCTGCAGATAAGGTTAATTTAGCAAATGCGGTTGATGTTGTTAAAAGGCAAATACAAAATCGCTATGACTTTAAAGGCACATCTGCAAATATTGAATTTAACGAGAAGGATTTAATTATCACTTTATTTGGAGATAATGATTTTCAGATTAATCAAATTAAAGATATTTTATTTCCATCACTCGAAAAAAAAGAACCTGACTCAACTAAAAGATTGATGGATAAAAATCTTGAGAGTATTTCAGGAAACAATGTCAAACTTGATGTCGAAGTATCGGATGGAATTGATCAAGAACTTGGTAAAAAAATTATCAAATTATTAAAGGACAGTAAATTAAAGGTCCAGGCCTCAATCCAAGGCGATACAGTTAGAGTTACTGGTGCAAAGAGAGATATTTTGCAGGAGTCGATTGCGTTGGTAAAAGCAAATGTGTCTGACTACCCTCTGAATTTTGGTAATTTTAGGGATTAGTTTATGGCAAAGACTCTATATGAGAAAATTTTTGATAAACATGTTGTTCTAGCTCAGGAAGACACCTATCTCATATACATCGATCGGCATTTAATTCATGAGGTGACTAGCCCGCAAGCATTCGAGGGTTTAAAAATCCATGATCGCCCATTGTGGCGTAAGGAATCTATCGTGGCTGTTCCTGATCACAATGTGCCAACAACAGATCGGGATAAGGGAATCCAGGACCCTATTTCGAAAATCCAAGTGGAGACTCTCGATCAGAACTGTAAAGATCATAACTTGCTTCAGTTTGATATGTCCGATGTGAGACAGGGCATTGTTCATGTTATTGGACCTGAGCAAGGTTTGACTCTTCCAGGTATGACGATCGTTTGCGGCGATTCTCACACAAGCACTCATGGAGCTTTTGGAGCCTTAGCAATGGGCATTGGCACCTCGGAAGTTGAGCATGTCATGGCCACACAATGCTTAATTCAAAAAAAGCTTAAAACAATGAAAATTGACGTTCAGGGTAAAACTCATCCTCTTGTTTCAGCAAAAGATATTGCTTTATTTGTTATCGGGCAAATTGGAACTGCTGGCGGCACCGGTTATGCTATTGAATTTTGTGGAGATGCCATTCAGCAGTTATCGATGGAAGGAAGAATGACGCTGTGCAATATGGCAATTGAAGCCGGCGCTCGTTCGGGGATGGTTGCTGTTGATGATACTACAATTAACTATTTAAAAAATAAGCCCTTTGCTCCAAAAAATGGAATGTGGGATCTGGCAGAAAAAGAATGGAGAACACTTCACTCTGATTCAGACGCAGTTTTTGACAAAGTAGTTGAAATTGATGCGAACATGATAGAGCCTCAGGTGAGCTGGGGAACATCTCCTGAAATGGTGAAGGGAATTTCCGAATCTATTCCTAAAAAAAGTAATTTAACATCCGACAAGCACCTTGATTTCCAAAGGGCTCTTGAATACATGGGCCTGAATGAAAATACTCCAATCAATGAGATATCTGTGGATAAAGTGTTTATTGGTTCATGCACAAACTCAAGAATAGAGGATTTAAGAGAGGCAGCGCGGTATTTGAAAGGTAAAAAAATTAATCCGAGTATTAGGTTAGCCATGGCTGTTCCTGGGTCGGGTATTGTAAAAAAACAAGCGGAGTCCGAAGGGTTAGATAAAATTTTTATAGAATCAGGTTTTCAATGGAGAGATCCAGGTTGCTCAATGTGTCTTGCAATGAATGCAGACCGTCTTGAAAGTGGTGAGAGATGTGCATCAACGTCAAATCGTAATTTTGAAGGAAGGCAAGGGCAGGGTGGAAGAACCCATTTAGTTAGTCCTGCGATGGCAGCAGCAGCAGCAGTTCATGGCCATTTTGTTGATATTAGAAATGAGGAAATCAGTGGATAAGTTTAAACATATCATTAGTAAAGTTATCCCACTTGATCGATCTAATGTTGATACTGATGCAATCATTCCAAAACAATTTTTAAAGTCAATCAAAAGAACTGGTTTCGGGCCAAATTTGTTTGATGAATGGCGATACCTAGATCATGGTGAGCCTGGTATGGATAATTCTAAAAGATCGATCAACCCTGATTTTGTTTTAAATAAACCACAATTTAAAGACAGCAAGATTCTATTGGTTAGAGAAAATTTTGGGTGCGGGTCTAGCCGAGAGCATGCACCTTGGGCACTATTAGATTTTGGTATTAAGGTCATTATCGCAGAAAGTTTTGCTGACATTTTTTACAACAACTGTTTTAAAAATGGTATTTTGCCAATCACTTTACAAAAGGATGAAATTGAAGAGTTATTTTCTGGAACTGAGACCAAAACTCTTGAAGTTGAAGTTAATTTAGAAAAACAATTTGTTAAATCTTCAAAATCATATTCCTTTGAAATCGATGAATTCAAAAAGAGCTCATTGTTGAATGGCTTAGATGAGATTGGATTAACTCTTGAGAATAAAAGTGTAATAGCAAATTTTGAGAAAAGTTATTTTTCAAATTATCCGTGGCTTAAACAGGAATAAAAATGAACATATTAACCCTCCCCGGCGATGGTATCGGCCCAGAAATAACAAAACAAGCTGTAAAGATAATTAAGGCATTGTCTCCTAATTTTAATATTGATGAGGCACCCATAGGAGGTGCTGGTTATGATGCAGATGGAGATCCATTACCACAAACTACCCTCCAAAAAGCTAAAGACGCTGATGCGATCCTGATGGGTTCAGTCGGTGATTGGAAGTACGATCAATTACCAAGAGAGTTGAGACCAGAGAGGGGATTATTGCGAATAAGGTCGGAGCTTAATTTATTCGCCAATTTAAGACCTGCCATGCTGTTTGATCAGTTGGTGGATGCGTCTTCACTTAAACCTAATATTGTTTCTGGCTTGGATATCTTAATAGTTCGTGAATTAACTGGGGACATTTATTTTGGCCAGCCAAGGGGAATTCATAACCTTGAAAACGGAGAACGTGAGGGTTTTAATACCATGCGTTATTCAGAGAGTGAGATCCGCAGGATAGGAAATGTTGCCTTTCAGCTTGCTCAATTAAGAAATAAAAAATTATGTTCTGTAGATAAAGCCAACGTTCTTGAGGCAACAGAACTATGGCGAGAAGTGATGGTAGATTTATCAGCAAATTATCCAGATGTATCCCTGTCGCATATGTATGTAGATAACGCGGCAATGCAATTAGTCAGGGCACCAAAACAATTTGACGTCATGGTTACAGGAAATATTTTTGGAGATATTTTATCTGATGAGGCATCCATGCTGACAGGTTCTATTGGCATGCTTCCTTCTGCATCCTTAGATATTAACAACAAAGGCTTATATGAGCCAAGTCATGGTTCGGCTCCAGATATAGCTGGTCAAGACATTGCAAACCCAATTGCCACGATTTTATCAGCAGCAATGATGTATAAATACACTTTTAAACAGCCTAATGAAGCCATTAGGATCGAAGAAGCGGTTGAAAAAACACTTCAACAAGGTTATCGAACTGCTGACATAATGGATGACAACTCTACGAAAATTGGATGCGAAGAGATGGGTGACCGTATTTTAGGAAATTTATAAATGAATAAGTTAAAAGTTGGTTTTGTTGGCTGGAGAGGCATGGTTGGATCAGTTCTAATGCAGCGAATGCTCGAGGAAAATGATTTTAAAAATTACACCTCTTTTTTCTTTTCTACTTCACAAGCTGGCGAAAAATGTCCTTTTGATTTTGCAGAATCAGAATATCTTATTGATGCTAATAATCTTGAGGAGCTATCGAATATGGATGTCATCCTCACATGTCAAGGAAGCCAATTTACGATAGATGTATACGACAAGTTAAAAAATCAAAACTGGGACGGACACTGGATCGATGCAGCATCACATCTTAGAATGGAAAAAAATGCAGTTATTGTGCTTGATCCAATTAACTCAGATTTGATCGACAAATCATACTCAGTTGGTGTCAAGACATGGGTTGGAGGAAATTGTACCGTTTCGCTTATGTTGCTTGCAATACATGGATTAATTAAAGAAAACTTAGTTGAATGGGTCTCATCCATGACCTATCAAGCAGCGAGTGGTGCTGGGGCAAATAACATGAGAGAGCTCTTGTCTCAAATGGGTTATTTATTTAACTCAGTCTCTGATATGTTGGAGAATCGACAAGGATCAATTCTTGATATAGATCATAAAATAACTAGTGCAATGTTAGATAAAAATATGCCAATAAATAATTTTGGGGTTCCTCTTGCTGGTAGTGTAATTCCATGGATTGACTCAGATCTTAAAAATGGCAGCAGCAAGGAAGAGTGGAAAGGACAAAATGAGACCTTGAAAATTCTGGAATCACAATACACACCAGTCAAGGTTGATGGATTATGTGTTCGAATTGGTACCATGAGATGTCATAGCCAAGCGTTAACGATCAAAATGAAGGAAAATTTATCAATTGAGCAGATTAATGAAAAAATTTCTGCAGGAAACCAGTGGGTAAAATTGATTACTAATGAACGAGATGCGACCATAAATCAGTTATCTCCAACCAATGCATCTGGTAAGTTAGATATTTTAGTAGGTCGAATAAAAAAACTAAACCTTGATAGCAATATGATCTCTCTATTTACCATTGGGGATCAATTATTATGGGGTGCGGCTGAACCATTAAGACGAATCTTGAGTATAATAGCCAACAAATGATTAGATTAATTAAATTATTTCTTTTTGCTACTGCATTCACATTTATTTTTTCAGCTCACGCGTTGCAGCTAGGAAAAATCTCGATCAACTCGAAACAAGAACAACCTCTGAATGCTGATATCGAGGTCATTCTTACTAAGGCTGATGATGTGACTGAGTTAGTGCCGAGCATTGCCTCAAAAGAAGACTTTGAATCCCAGGGTATTGAAAGACTTCCTGTCCATGCAAACATTGATGCTAATTTTGTAAAAAACTCTGAGGGTAAGATTTACTTAAAATTAAAAAGTGATAAGCCGGTTAAAGACCCTTTCCTAGATTTGTTAATCCAGATTGATTCACCTAAGGGTAGAAATTATCGTGAATACACAGTGCTTCTTGATCCACCAGACCCGATGGACAAGATGATAAATGAAACCCTTGAAAAAGATTCTGCAAAGAAAGATAACAATAAACTTCCTGCAAAAGATTTGGCTGAAGGAAAAAAACGTGAAATTGATTCAGAAAAAAAATCCAAAGAAAATCAAGACTTAATCGAGACACAAAAAGAAGAGGTGGTAGAGGAAGAGCAAAAAACTGCTAAAAAAGAGCAGCCTAAGGAGGAAGTTAAAAACACCAAAAAAGAAGCCATTGATGATCAAGATACCGATGAGCAAAAAACAGTCAAATCTGTACCAGGTAAAACTTTGTACCAAATTGCTCGTGAAAATAGCCTATCAGGAATTACATTAGAGCAAATGGTAGTTGGTATTTATCAAAATAACAAAAAAGCATTTGCTGAAGGAAATATTAATGGGTTGAATAAAAATCAGATTCTAACAGTACCGAATAAATCATATTTTTCGGACTTAAGTCATTTGGAAGCAAGAAAGATTTTGAAATCTCAAAATGATGAATGGAAAAAGCTGACTCAACCAAAAGCGAGTGAGAATAAATCTACAAAAAAACCAGAAAATAATAAAGAAAAAGAAAAGATTGAGAAGTTAGAGCTTAAGCTTGCTGAGGCGGAACAGAAGTTAAAAGAACTGGCGGAGGGAAAGAAAAATAATTTAACACCTGATGCTGAAAATAAAAATAAACCTTCGGAGGTAAACTCTGAACAAAAAGAAGTAATAGATATCAAAGGAGACGATTTCGAAATCGAGGAGATTGTCTTAGATGAGGATGCCAAAGAAGCTAGCGATGATGTGTTCACATCCTCCATATCTGCTGATTCAGAAATTAATCAGGTTGTATTAAAAGACGATGTTAAAAATCAAAAAAATAACTTAATGATTGTATTGGTCCTTCTATTCCTAATAACTGCAGTAGCAGGAATTATCTTTTTCATCTCCAGAAAGAAGAAAAACGAAAAACCAATATTTTCATCTGAGATTAATAATAATCAACAAACTGAACCTGATGTTATTGATAACTTGTCTCGTGAGGATAAAAACTCATTTTAATAAGTGACTGAGCTTCTCAAATTATTAGCTACCCTTATATCACTGAAGTTCATATATTACTTATCAATAACCCTTAATTTTTACCTCCTTCTTTTTTTAATATTGGTTTGTTTTATTATTAAGTACAACCCATTTATTTTTTTCTTTAAAATAAAATATTTCCTCGTGAGTATCTTTATTATCTTTCCACTATCAGTCCCGGGGGAAATAGTGACTCAGTTTTATAATTTTTCGGTCACTTATGATGGATTTTATGCAGGACTAAAACAATCATTACTCTTAATGAACATCTTTTTAGTCGCAAAAATTTATTTAATAAAAACTCAAGAAATAGCGGTGGTAAATTCAATCATGTATTTTATCTACCCATTTAAATATATGGGTTTGAACGTTAATAAATTGTATAAGATTATAATTTTGACTTTTAGTTATTTCAGACTGTTTTCTAGGAAAAAATTTAATTATAAAAGCCCTGTAAATTCTTTTAAAAATTTTTTATTTTCTCAAGAAAATTTGAAAGTCAGGATAGATACATTTGAACTGAATCATTATGGCTATTTTTTTGTTTTTTGTTATTTATTAGTTTTATTTATCGTATGAGAATTGCCGCAATCGTCGAATACCTAGGAACTAATTATGCTGGTTTTCAAATTCAGCCCAATCAGAATACCATACAATTGTGCATACAAAATGCTTTATCAAAGATTGCTAACCATGATGTCAAGATTGAAGCATCAGGGAGAACCGATGCTGGTGTTCATGCACTTGGTCAAGTATTTCATTTTGATACAGAATCACAAAGGCCTTTAAGCTCATGGAAAAAGGGAGCTAATTCTTTTTTGCCCCATGATATTTCTATCAAATGGGTCTCAGAAGTTGATGAGAATTTTCATGCACGATTTAACGTCATAGAGAGAGAGTATCAGTACCTGCTTCACCATAATGAAACACCTTCAGCCATTTGGTATCAAAAGGCGGGTCATTATGGCTATGAAATAAACTTTAAACTTCTTGATAAAGTATTAAGAGAATTTATTGGTAAACATGACTTTAGTAGTTTCCGATCCAGTGAGTGTCAATCAAAAAAGCCAGAAAGAATTATGCATGGTGCGAGCTATCAAAAAAAAGAAAATTTTATCCTTTTTAAATTTACTGCCGATGGTTTTCTTCATCACCAAATTAGAAATATGATGAGTGTTATTCTAGATATCGTTTCAGGAAAAAAGCCATTGGATTATGTACAATATCTATTTGAGGTAAAGGATAGAACGAAGGCATCGAATACATTTTCACCAAATGGTCTTTACCTAACCAACATTAAGTATGAAAAGAAATTCAAGATAGTTGATTTAAAAAATACAATCATTATATGAATAACGTAAAAGTAAAAATATGTGGTATCACCAATTGCGATGATGCAATAAATGCTAGTAATGCAGGCGCAGATGCAATTGGTTATGTTTTTTATAAAGACAGCCCAAGATTTTGCTCGATTGAACAGGCAATCCAAATTAATCGAACACTTCCCCCTTTCATTTCAAAAGTTGGATTGTTTGTGAATCCTGAAGCCGAATTTGTTCGTTCAGTAATTTCTGAAAATGTTATAGATATCATTCAATTTCACGGATCTGAAACCCCTGAGTTTTGTTCTTCATTTAAGTTTCCTTTTATTAAAGTTATTTCTGTCAAAAAAGATACAAATATTGAAAAAATATGTGATGATTTTGTTGACGCATCAGCAATTCTGCTTGATACTTTTGATACAGATCACTTTGGCGGTACAGGTAAGTCTTTTGATTGGTCCCTAATTCCAAGAAATTTAAAAAAACCAATTATAATTGCAGGGGGGTTGACGCCTGATAATGTATCAACTCTGATAAAAGAATACCAACCCTACGCGGTTGATGTAAGTGGCGGGGTAGAAAGTGAAACGAAAGGTAAAAAAAGCGAAGAGCTTATGAAACAATTTATTAAGGCTGTGAAAAATGGATAATTATAATTTCCCTGATCAAAATGGACACTTCGGCCCCTATGGAGGTACGTTTGTTGCTGAGACATTAATTGAGGCACTTGATGAACTCAAAGAAATGTATAACCAGTTTAAGGATGACAAAGAGTTCTTAAATGAATTTCATCACGACTTAAAACATTTTGTTGGCAGACCGAGCCCAATTTACTTTGCTGAGAGATTAACTCAAAAAATAGGCGGTGCAAAAATTTACTTCAAAAGAGAAGACCTTAACCATACAGGTGCTCACAAAGTGAACAATACTGTTGGACAGGCTTTGTTAGCAAAAAAAATGGGTAAACCCAGGGTGATTGCTGAAACTGGAGCAGGTCAACATGGCGTGGCTACAGCTACTATTGCAGCACGTCTTGGTCTTGAGTGTGTAGTATATATGGGTGCTGAAGACGTTAAAAGACAAAGCCCGAATGTATATAGAATGAAATTATTAGGAGCTAAAGTAGTTCCTGTCGAGAGTGGATCGAAAACTCTTAAAGATGCGCTTAATGAAGCACTTAGAGACTGGGTAACAAATGTCAGCAATACTTTTTATATCATAGGTACAGTAGCTGGCCCTCATCCATATCCAATGATGGTCAGAGACTTCAATTCTGTTGTTGGAAAAGAGGCTATTGGACAAATGGATGAATTAGAGGGTAAACAACCAGACGCAGTTATTGCATGCGTTGGTGGCGGTTCAAATGCTATGGGTATTTTTTATCCATATATTCCATATAAAGAAACTAGATTGATTGGTGTTGAGGCAGCTGGACATGGTATTGAGACAGGTAAACATGCGGCTCCATTAACTGCAAATAGTCCAGTAGGAATCCTTCATGGAAACAGAACTTATATGATGCAAAATGAAGAGGGACAAATTATAGAGACACATTCTGTATCAGCAGGTTTAGATTATCCGGGTGTTGGTCCAGAGCATTCATGGCTAAAAGATACTGGCAGAGCGGAGTATGTGGCCGTGAATGATGATGAAGCTCTGGCAGCCTTCCATAATCTTTGTAAAACAGAGGGTATTATCCCTGCACTTGAGACAAGCCATGCTATTGCTTATGCAGAAAAATTGGCCAAAGAGCTTCCTAAAGACAAAACTATTTTAGTCAACCTTTCTGGAAGAGGCGATAAAGACATCAATACAGTTGCTAACATTGCTGGTATAAAAATTTAGAATCATGAGTAGAATTTCAAAAACATTTGCATCATTAAAGTCAAATAATAAAAAAGCACTAATTCCTTTTATCACTGCTGGTGACCCATCTGTCGAAATGACAAAAAAAATTCTTCATCAACTGGTAGAGTCAGGTGCAGATATGATTGAGCTAGGTATTCCATTTTCGGATCCAATGGCTGATGGACCTGTGATTCAAAGAGCAAGCGAAAGGGCGCTCGCAAACAATGTTGGAATAAGAAAAACATTTGAAATTGCTAAAGAATTTAGAAATACTGATCAAGACACCCCTCTTATCTTAATGGGTTACGCCAATCCTATTGAGGCTATTGGGTTCGATGAATTTTTAAGATTATGTAAAGAGGCTGATGTAGATGGAATTATTACAGTCGATTATCCTCCGGAAGAGTCAAAAGAGTATGTTGGCAAGCTTAAAGAAAATGACATTGATGCCATATTTTTGTTAGCACCAACGACTGAGAAAGAAAGAATTCAACAAATCATAAAACAAGCTACTGGTTTTTTATATTATGTTTCTTTAAAGGGGGTAACTGGGGCGCAAAATATCGATATCGATCAAGTGAAACATCGTGTAGCTGAAATTAAGTCATTAACGGATTTACCAGTTGGTGTTGGTTTCGGGGTAAGGGATCCAGAAACAGCAAAAGCTGTTGCCAGCTTTTCTGACGCTATTGTCATTGGCAGTAGGATTATTCAAGAGATTGAAAAATCCAATGAAAATAATATGTTGGAAAATATTTCAAAGATTATTAAATCTATTCGCGAGGTCATTTAAATGAGTTGGTTAAAAAACGTCATTCCTCCTAAAATTAAAAGAATTGTTGGCGCAGAAAAAAAGAGAGTACCAGATGGAGTGTGGCAGAAGTGTAATTCATGCCAAACAACACTTTATAATAGTGACTTAGAAAAAAATCTTCATGTGTGTCCAAAATGCGATCACCATCATAGACTACCTGCTAGAGAGAGATTAAAGCTACTATTTGATTCCATAGGTCAGCGTGAAATTTTTACAGATATCTTACCGAAAGACCCACTTCGGTTTGTCGATTCAAAACCTTATGACGAAAAACTTAAAGAGGCTCAAGAAAAACATAAAACAGGAGATGCATTAATAGTAATTAATGGAAAAATTGAGTCTTTGAACATAACAGCAGCTGCATTTGAATTTTCTTTCATGGGAGGCTCAATGGGTTCTGTGGTTGGTGAGAAGTTTGTGCGAGCCATTGATTATGCTATTGAAAATAAGACTCCATTTATATGTTTTTCCGCCAGCGGTGGGGCAAGGATGCAAGAGGGTCTTTTTTCTTTAATGCAAATGGCCAAAACTAGCGCTGCATTGACTAAGTTAAGTAAAGAGAAAATTCCATTTATCTCAATTTTAACTGACCCAACCATGGGTGGGGTTTCTGCAAGCTTTGCAATGTTAGGTGACATTATTATTGCTGAACCTAATGCCTTAATTGGTTTCGCTGGCCCACGAGTTATTGAGCAGACTGTAAGAGAAAAATTACCAACTGGATTTCAGAGAGCGGAATTTTTGTTAGAACATGGCGCAATTGATTTTATTGTTGATCGAAGAGAGATGAGAAAATCACTTGTTAACATAATCACCAAACTACATAAATAATTCTTGAAAGAAAAATTAAATCTCCTTCTCAGAAGTTTGGAGACTCGTCATAGTAATCCAATTGATTTGTCATTAGAAAGAGTAAAAGAATTTAAACAAAAACTCAGCCTAAAACCTAAATTTAAAATTATCACTGTTGCTGGAACAAATGGAAAAGGGAGTGTATGTTTTTATATTAACCAAATTTTAAAACATACTAACAATAAAATTGGCCTATATACCTCACCTCATTTTTTTAATTTTAATGAAAGAATTGTAATTAATAATGAAAAGTGTTCCGAAACTGAAATTCTAAAATCATTGGAATATATTTTAGGTTTTGAAAATAGCGACACCCTTACTTTTTTTGAGATCACTACATTAGCGGCAGTATTAATATTTGATAATCACAATATTGATGTCGCTATTCTTGAAGTGGGCTTAGGTGGAAGACTTGATGCTGTGAATGCTTTTGAACCTGATATTTCTGTGATCACTTCAATTGGATTGGATCATACTGAATTTTTAGGTGAAACATTAGAGAAAATAGCAGTTGAAAAATCAGGTGTAATGAGAGCAACTAAACCTTGTGTCATAGGGGAAGAAGATTGCATTGATATTATAAAAAAACAAGCTTCAGATATTAATTCAATCCCTTATTTTTTTAATAAAGACTTCGATAGTAGCGTTATTCCATTTGATAAAAGCAATTTAACATATGTCCAACAAAAGAATCTTTCGTGTGCAATTTTTTCCCTCCAACAGCTTGGATTAACTGAGCTTACTTCTAATTTAAAAGAGGAATTGTTGCAGCAGAATTTTTTTGGACGGTTCAATAGAATTTCTACAACACCTGAAGTTATAATCGATGTTGCGCATAACCTTGATAGTGTTAAAAATTTAGTTCAGTCACTTATAAAGCTAGGTAATAAAAAAACCTATTTTGTATTTTCAATACTAAAAGATAAAGATTTATCATCAATTATTCAATTATTTGAAAAATTTCCTTATCAGTCCGAATGGTTGGTTTCAGAATTGAATAATCCAAGAGCACAAACATTGACTTTAATTGAACAAAACCTTGAAAAAAATAATTTTAATTTTGAATCTTCAGATTCTATTAAAAAAGCTTATGAATTAGCATTAAATAAGGCTGCAAATAATGATAGAATTGTCGTGTTCGGAAGTTTTTATGTAATCAGTGAGATTTTTGAGGGTAATTATGCCGAGTAATGAAGATCCTTTCTCAGAAGCGATTCAGCTTAAAAAAGCAAAAAAAAGATTGTTAGGCGCCTTAATAATACTGATTGGTTTACTTATCTTATCGTATTTTTTTCTTGAAGACCGTTCATTAACTCATAACCAAAACATCAAGATATCATTTATTGATGAAAGTGATAGTTCCATTAATAACAGTATTGATCAGTCATCAGAAAATTTTGAAGTAGATAATTTCTTTATCCAAGTTGGTATCTTTTCAGATAAAGAAAAAACTTTAAATCTTTTATCATCCATACAATCTTTTGGCATCGATTGCACCCTGGAGACTGTTGAATTAGATGGAAAAAAAATGTTTCGGGTTAAAACAGGGATTTTCGAGTCTTACACTGATGCAGAAACTGCGCTAGAAATTTTAAAATCTAATAAATTTAGCGGGATTATAAAAAAATATAATTCATGAGCCCATTTGATTATTTTATCTTAACGGTTTTAATCGTATCCTCAATTTATGGTGTGTACCGTGGATTAATTAAAGAGGTCTTATCCCTTACGGGTTTAGTGTTATCTTTTTACTTAGCATCCAATTTTGATAACTCACTCGCCAACCTTATTCCAATAGAAAATAAGTCTGATTTCTTAATTATCTCGGCTTTTATTTTGATATTTGTTTCTACTTTAATATTAACCTCATTATTAATAAAAATAATTAGTAAAGTTCTAAAGTTTGCCGGTCTTTCCATTTTGAATAGATTTTTTGGTTTTATCTTTGGTATGGCAAGAGGTTTGGTGGTAGTTTTGGTAATCCTTTATTTAAATCAACTTATTCCTTTTATAAATTTAATAGACCCTACAGAGTCCACGCTTATACCTTTTTTAGATCCTATTTTTTCAATTGTTTTGGAGTATTTACCAAATTATCAGTCTACCCATGTAGAATATGACTATGCAATCATAACGGAGGAGCTCATCTAATGTGTGGAGTCATTGGAATTGTTTCTAATAACCCTGTCAATCAGATGCTATATGATGGACTTTTAGTATTGCAGCATAGAGGTCAAGATGCCGCTGGAATTGTTACCACAGACGGCAATAGATTTTACATGCATAAAAATAATGGTCTTGTAAAAGACGTATTTCAAACCCGACATATGAGAAATTTGATTGGAAATGCAGGAATAGCTCATGTTAGGTATCCGACGGCTGGATCTTCTTCCGCAGCTGAAGCTCAACCATTCTATGTAAACTCACCCTATGGCATTGTTCTTGGTCATAATGGTAATTTAACTAACTCTAGCAAGCTAAAACAAGATATGTTTAAACAAGATTTAAGACATATCAATACCAACTCTGACTCTGAGGTTCTCATAAACGTATTGGCTCATGAGCTTGTTGATTCATCTAAAAAAAGTGTACTAACAACGGATATGATATTTGATGCTGTAAGCTCTCTTTATAGCAGATGTAGTGGCGCTTTTGCAGTGGTATCTATGATTGCTAATTTTGGCTTACTTGCTTTTAGAGATCCCCATGGAATTAGACCTTTGGTTATCGGTAAAAGAGAAATGGGCGATGGTCCAGAATACATTGTTGCTTCAGAGAGTGTGGCTTTAGATGTATTAGGTTTTGAGTTATTGAGAGACGTAGAACCGGGAGAGGCAATATTTATTGATCTAAATGGAAACTTTTATTCAAAAAAATGTGTGAGTGATAATAAAGTTAGCCCTTGCATATTTGAGTATGTATACCTGGCAAGACCTGATTCGGTAATCGATGGGGTTTCTGTTTACCAAACTCGTCTAAATATGGGGGAAACATTAGCAGAAAAAATTAAATCTGTACTAAAAGACGAAAAGATTGATGTGGTGATCCCAATTCCTGACACCAGTAGACCTACAGCTTTGCAAGTTGCGCAAAAGTTAAAAACAGATTTTAAAGAAGGGTTTGTTAAGAATAGATACATAGGTCGAACATTTATCATGCCTGGTCAGGCGACAAGAAAAAAATCAGTCAGACAAAAATTGAATCCAATTGCAATCGAATTCAAAGGAAAAAGTGTGCTGCTGATCGATGATTCAATCGTCAGAGGAACCACATCAAAAGAAATTGTTGAAATGGCTCGCGATGCCGGTGCAAAGAAAGTTTTTCTGGCCTCGGCTGCACCACCTGTAAAATTTCCAAATGTGTATGGGATTGACATGCCATCTCGAAATGAACTAATTGCTTTCGATAAATCAGAGGCTGAGATCTGTGAGGAAATTGGTGCTGATGGTGTGATATATCAAGAGTTAGATGCTCTAAAAAAGAACGTAACCAAAGAAAATAAACAATTAACTGAGTTTGATGCATCTTGTTTTGATGGTCGTTACGTCACGGATGACATTGATGAAAATTATCTTAATTTGATTGAGTCAGTAAGAGCAGATTCATCAGCCAGTTTTAAACCAAAAAACTCAATTACCCAACTTGATTTAAATTTAATCACCAATCAAGATAGCGATGACGTTGACGAGGTTCTTGAGCTTTAGTTGACCGACTCAATTTTTTTTTAGATAATGACATCGCGTCGATTTGCACCAGCTTGCTAGCGCAAACATAATTTAGCTAAACTGAGGAATTCTGTTAAACAGAGTTATGAAAAATAAAAATAAAAATTTTGAAACTGATGCGGTACGAGCAGGAATTGAACGATCTCAGTTTGGAGAACATTCTGAAGGACTATTTCTTACATCAAGTTTTATTTTCAAGAATGCTCAAGAGGCAGCAAAACGTTTTTCTGGCGAGCAGCCAGGAAATGTCTACAGTCGATTTACCAATCCAACAGTAAAAGCTTTTGAAGATAGGCTAGCTGCACTTGAAGGGGCGGAACAATGTATTGCAACGTCCTCTGGAATGTCTGCAATTCTGGCAACATTTATGGCTCTTTGTAAACCTGGAGATCATGTGGTTGTGTCCAAAAGTATTTTTGGTACTTCTGTTCAATTGTTCAACAATTTTTTAGCTAAGTGGGGACTAAGTATTAGCTTTGTTGATCTACCTGATTTAAATGCTTGGGAAGCAGCAACTACTAAAAATACTAAATTTTATTTTTTAGAAACCCCGTCAAACCCATTAACAGAAATTGTAGACTTAAAAAAGTTATCTCAATTCGCTAAATCAAAAAAAGTTAAATTAATTGTTGATAATTGTTTTTGTACCCCAGCCTTACAAAAACCGATTGATCACGGCGCAGACATTATTATTCATTCAGCAACAAAGTATTTAGATGGTCAGGGAAGATGTTTGGGCGGTGCTGTTCTTGGTAAAAAAAGACTAATGAATGAGATTTATACTTTTTTAAGAAATTCAGGAGTTACTCTCAGCCCTTTTAATGCATGGGTATTTTTAAAAGGCTTAGAAACATTAAAAATTAGAATGGACCAACAATCTGATAATGCAATCAAGCTAGCAACTTATCTTGAAAAAAATAAAAACATTTCAAAAGTTTATTATCCTGGTCTAAAAAGTCATCCACAATATAACATTGCCTTAGCACAACAATCCACCGGTGGCGCTGTTTTATCTTTTGTTGTAAAAGGTGGACAAAAGGCTGCATGGCAAATCATCAATAAAACAAAGTTAATGTCCATCACAGCTAATTTAGGTGATACAAAAACGACCATTACTCATCCAGCAACAACGACTCATTCTCGCTTAACTCAAGAACAAAGAGATGATGCCGGGATAGATGATGGTTTAGTTCGTATTGCTGTTGGACTAGAACACATTGATGACATTATTGCTGATTTAAACATCTAAAAAACCTTCATTCTAAAGGCTAATAACCCCCTATAAATGAGCACAGCCGTGCTAAAATGTACTGGAATAACAAACTAATTTTTCAGTCAATATTATGAATCAATTTGCCAAAGAAACTTTACCTGTAAGCCTTGAAGATGAAATGAAAAAATCTTATCTCGATTACGCCATGAGCGTTATCGTTGGAAGGGCACTACCTGATGTTCGAGATGGATTAAAACCTGTTCATAGACGTGTCTTGTATGCAATGCATGAACTCAGCAATAGCTACAACCGACCCTATAAAAAGTCTGCAAGAATTGTTGGTGATGTGATTGGTAAATACCATCCACATGGTGATACAGCCGCATACGACACTATCGTTAGGATGGCACAAGACTTTAGCTTGAGATACATGCTCGTCGACGGTCAAGGAAACTTTGGTTCCATTGATGGTGACAATGCAGCGGCTATGCGATATACAGAAATTAGGATGTCTAAGATATCACACGAACTTCTCGCGGATATTGACAAAGATACTGTGGATTTTGGGCCAAACTATGATGGATCAGAAAATGAACCATTAATTATGCCCACCAGAATACCAAATCTTCTGATTAATGGTAGTTCTGGCATAGCTGTTGGGATGGCAACCAATATTCCCCCTCATAATTTGACTGAAGTGATCAACGCTTGCGTTGAAATTCTTGATAACCCAAATATATCAATTGATGAGCTTCTGAACTTTATCCCTGGTCCAGACTTTCCAACGGCAGGCATTATTCATGGAAATTCAGGAATTAAGGAGGGATATCGAACTGGACGTGGCAGAGTGGTAATGCGGGCCAGAACACATTTTGAAGAAACTGATAAGGGCAAGAGAGAGGCAATCATTATTGATGAGCTTCCTTATCAAGTGAATAAGAAAAACTTACTCGAGAAAATTGCGGAATTAGTCAATGATAAAAAACTTGAAGGAATTTCTGATTTAAGAGATGAATCAGACAAATCAGGAATGAGAGTTGTTATTGAGTTAAAAAGAGGTGAAATACCTGATGTTGTTTTAAATAATCTTTATAAACAAACCCAATTACAAGATTCGTTTGGAATTAACATGGTGGCATTAATTGATGGTCAACCGAAGCTGTTAAATCTAAAACAAGTCCTAGATGCTTTTTTAAATCATAGACGAGAAGTCATCACAAGAAGAACTGTTTTTGAATTAAGAAAGGCTAGAGAAAGAGGGCATATACTTGAGGGTTTAGCGGTAGCATTAGAGAACGTCGATGAGATGATTAAGATTATTAAATCATCTCCATCTCCAGTAGAGGCAAAGACTGAATTAATGCAAAGAGAGTGGAAATCAACCGTTGTGTCATCAATGCTTATGAAAGGTGATGCCGCACAATACAGGCCAGAAGGTTTATTGTCAGTTTATGGCTTAAAAGAAAATGGCTATAAGTTATCTGACATTCAGGCACAAGAAATTCTTCAAATGAGACTGCAAAGATTGACGGGTCTTGAACAAGATAAGATTGTTAACGAATATAAAGAAATAATGGATGTTATTGCCGATTTGATAGATATTCTTAACAAGCCAGATCGAGTAACTACTATTATAAAAACTGAGCTTGAAGAAATTAAAGATGCATATGGCGATGAAAGGCGAAGTGAGATAGTTGAAAATGCAGAGGATTTGTCAATCGAGGATCTGATTGCACCTCAAGATATGGTCGTGACTTTATCGCATACGGGGTATATTAAAGCTCAAGCACTTGATGATTATCGTGCTCAAAAACGAGGTGGTCGTGGTAAGCAAGCTACGGCAACAAAAGATGATGATTTTATAGATCAGATGTTTGTTGCGAATTCCCACGATAATATTTTATGTTTTTCTAGTCGCGGACAAGTCTATTGGTTGAAGGTTTATGAAGTTCCTCAAGGAAGCAGAGTCAGTCGTGGTAAGCCAATAGTGAACTTATTCCCACTTATGCCCGGTGAAAAAATAAATGCAATATTAACGGTCAAGGAATTTGTTGATAATGAATACATCTTCATGGCGACCGCTAAAGGTACTGTTAAAAAAACACCTCTATCAGATTTCTCTAATCCAAGAAAATCAGGAATTATTGCCATTAAGTTAGACAATGGGGATTATTTGATTGGTGCTGGAATAACCAAGGGTGAAAACGATGTTGTTTTAGTATCTAATCACGGTAAAGCAGTGTGGTTTGGTGAATCTGATGTTAGAAGTATGGGAAGAAACGCCAGGGGTGTAAGAGGTATGAAGTTGACTGATGGTGGTGAAGTACTATCATTGTTAATAGCGGAAAATGATGCACAGTCTGTTATGGTGGCAACAGAAAATGGCTATGGAAAAAGAACACAGCTATCAGAATTTAGAAGATCTGGAAGAGGAACTCAAGGCGTTAAAGCAATCCAAGTGAGTGATAGAAATGGCCAGGTGGTTGGTGCAAAACTTGTGGGTGATCATGATGAATTAATGTTGATTACGACCGGTGGAGTGCTAATTAGAACTAGAGTAAGTGAAATTCGCGAGCTTGGTCGCGCCACTCAAGGGGTTACCCTTATTAATCTTGGTGATGATGAGAAGTTGAGAGGTTTAGAGAAGGTAGCTGAAAGCGAACATCATGATGAAGAGGATGGGGATTTAGATTCGTGAGTCATCAAAATTTAGCAAAGAATCCATGTAAATTTAATTTTTCGGCTGGACCTTCAATGTTGCCATCAGAGGTCATGAAAAAGGCATCTGCTGAATTCCTTGATTGGAATAACACAGGCATGTCTGTTATGGAAATGTCTCATCGTGGCAAAGAGTACATGTCTATTTTTCGAAAAACTGAACAGGATTTTAGAAAAGTTTTTCAAGTACCAAAAAATTACCATATCTTATTTTTACAAGGTGGAGCAATCACTCAAAATTTTATGGTACCAATGAATTTGTTAAATAACGGTACCGCATCTTATGTGGTGTCTGGGTATTGGTCCAAAAGAACTTACAATGATGCACTTGCCTTTCAGAATATTAATTTAGCCGCATCTTCAGAATCTGAAGAATATGTATCACCACCAGAATTTTGTGATTGGAATTTCTCACATAATGATAGTTACGTGCATTTCTGTCAGAACGAAACAATTCATGGGGTTGAGTATTTTAATACTCCAAGTATAGATGTTCCTCTAGTGGTTGATATGTCCTCAACAATTTTGTCTAGACAGGTTGATATATCAAAATATGGAGTCATTTATGCAGGGGCACAAAAAAATGTAGGGCCGTCTGGTTTAACGATTTTAATCGTTCGAGATGACTTGCTTGAGCGTTCAAGAATAGATACTCCAACGACTTATAATTGGAAGATTCAGTCAGAAAATGATTCAATGATTAATACTCCAACAACTTATAGTATTTATATGGCAGGCTTGGTTTTTGAATGGTTAATGAGTTGTGGTGGTCTGAGTGAAATCGAAAAATTAAACATTAAAAAATCAAAATTACTTTATGATTACATTGATAACTCTGATTTTTATTATAATGAAATTAATAATGATTATAGATCAAGAATGAATGTTCCTTTCAGAATCAGGAATGATGAATTAACCATGAAATTTGTAGAGGAGGCAGAATCTGCTGGCCTATATCAGTTAAAAGGCCATAGATTGGTGGGAGGTCTTAGAGCTTCTATTTACAATGCTATGCCAATTGAAGGAATTGAAGAATTATTAAACTTTATGAATGATTTTGAGATAAATAACAAATGAGCAATCTGGATAAATTAAGAATCTCGATTGATAATTTAGATAAAAAAATATTAGAGCTTGTTTCTAAGAGAGCTGACTGCGCAAAAAAAATTGGTACCTTAAAGAAAGATGGCGTTATATATAAGCCTGAGCGCGAAGCACAAATTTACAGGAAGCTGATTGAAGAAAATAAAGGTCCATTATCCTCGGAATCGATTCGTTCAATTTTCTCATCAATTATTTCAAGCTGTAGGGCATTAGAAAAAAAATTGGCAGTGAGTTTTTTAGGTCCTCAGGGCACATTTAGTGAAGAGGCTGTTATTAAAAGATTTGGTAATAATATTCATTTTGTTCCAGCAGCAAGTATCGATGAGGTATTTAGCAATGTGCAGTCAAATGAGAGTCAGTATGGAGTTGTCCCGGTAGAAAATTCTACTGAAGGTGCCGTAAGTCGTACCCTTGATCTTCTTCTTAGCTCTGATCTTAAAATTTGTGGCGAAGTAATTTTGCCTATTCACCATAATTTGATGGCTTCAGTAAGTAAGTTAAAGTCCATTAAAAAAGTATATTCTCACGGTCAATCTCTTGCTCAGTGTCATAACTGGTTGATGAATCATTTACCAAATGTGGAAACACAAGCAGTGTTAAGTAATTCTGAAGGTGTCAGGTTAGCTAAAAAGGAAAAGGGAAGCGCAGCTATTGCTAGCGAAAGAGCAGCAAATTTATATAAATTAAAAGTTATTCGTGAAAATATTGAAGATGAAAAAACAAATACTACAAGATTTCTTATCTTATCTTCACAGGATACGAAGAAAAGCGGTGACGATAAAACCTCCATCGTTGTTGCAACAAAAAATAAACCAGGTGCCATAGCAGATCTAGTTCAACCTTTCGCAAAAAACAAAGTAAGCATGACCAAGCTGGAATCAAGACCTGCAAAGATTGGTATGTGGGAGTATGTTTTCTTTATTGATTTAGATGGTCATCATGATGATCCGAAGATAAAGAAATCCTTGGCTGAAGTGGAATCAAAAGCAAGTTTCTTAAAGCATCTTGGTTCCTACCCAAAATATTAAAATTTTCATCTAATGACAATACAGTTTTTAAAAAATCTAGATAATATAGAACCGTATATTGGCGGTATGCCAATTGAGGAGCTGTCCAGAAAAATTGGGATTCCAGAAGATAAAATTATTAAATTAGCTTCTAATGAAAATCCTTACGGTATTTCTCCTGTTGTAAAAAAAGCTCTATTGAAATTTAATGAGTATGAGCTATATCCTGATGGATCTGGTTATAACTTAATTCATAAAATTTCAGAGCATTTCGAGCTTGAAACAAGTCAGATTGTTATTGGTAATGGATCAAATGATATTTTAGAGCTTGCTGCTCGTATCGTTTTAGATCAAGATTCAGAAGTAATTTTTTCTGAACATGCCTTTGCAGTCTATGGATTAGTTACAAAAGCTATTGGGGCAACTGAGGTAACTGTGCCTGCTATCAATTACGCTCATGATCTCGACGGTTTTCTTAAAAAAATTACATCTAAAACTAAATTAATATTTGTAGCAAACCCCAATAATCCGACCGGTACCCTAATAGATAAGCTATCGTTGCTTAACTTCTTGGAAAAAGTACCAGACCATATTCTGGTTGTATTAGATGAAGCTTATGAAGAATATTTAGATGGTAATCAAAGATCAGATTCGTTTAAATGGTTAAATAAATTTAAAAATTTATTAATAAGTAGAAGTTTTTCGAAAGCTTACGGGTTGGCGTCTCTCAGGGTTGGTTTTGGAGCTGCCACAAAAGAAATCATAGCCAAGATTAATCAGATTAGGCAACCATTCAATGTTAATTCAATTGCTCAAATGGCTGCTTTATTATCTCTATCGGATATTGATTTTGTTAAAGAAGGCGCAAGAAAAAATCGAGAACAAAAAAAATATTTAGAGAATAGTTTTGATAATCTTGGTATTAAATACATTAAAAGCTATGGAAATTTTATAAGCTTTTCACTTAAGAGTGATGAAAATGCGCGTGGTTGTTATGATTATTTATTAAATAAAGGTATCATATTACGGCCAATTGCCAATTACGGTATGCCAGAATTCTTAAGAGTCAGCATAGGCACAGAAGATGAAAATAAAATATTTATTAATTGTTTAACTGAATTTATGGGAAAGAATAAATGATAATTGTGATGGATAAATCTGCCACTCAAGAGCAGATTGATAATGTTATCGATAAGATTAAAGATAAAGGTCTAGATGCATCTGTATCAAAGGGTATTGAGAAAACTGTTATTGGCGCTATTGGTGATGAACGCATTCTTGATCCAGAATTATTGGAGTCACTTCCCGGAGTTCAGCAAGCTTTACACATCGTAAAGCCATATAAAATTGTCGCTCGAGAATGGCACAATGAAGACACAATTGTAAATATTAATGGCCACCTACTTGGTGGTGAAAACATACAAATAATTTCTGGTCCATGTTCGGTAGAAACACCTTCACAAATGGCTGCCGCTGCAAAAGCAGTAAAAGCTGCTGGCGTACGTTTGATGAGGGGAGGTGCATTTAAGCCTAGAACAAGCCCTTATTCTTTTCAGGGAATAGGATTTGAAGGTTTGGATATGTTTAAAGAAGCAGCCAGTGCTCAAGATCTTCCTATAGTGACCGAACTTCTAGATGTAAGACATCTGGATACCTTCCTTGAAAAAGGGGTTGATGTCATTCAAATCGGTACACGCAATATGCAAAATTTTGAGCTTCTCAAAGAGGTTGGAAAAGTACATGTCCCTGTTATATTAAAACGTGGATTGTCTGCAACGATATCTGAGTGGCTCATGGCAGCTGAATACATTGCCTCAGGAGGTAATCACAATATTATTTTCTGTGAGCGAGGTATCAGAACTTTTGAGACATCCTATAGAAATGTAATGGATGTAACTGCAGTCCCTGTATTGAAACGTGAAACTCATTTACCAGTAATTATTGATCCATCCCATGCTGGTGGAAAAGCATGGATGGTTCCATCACTTGCCCGAGCGGCAATAGCTGCTGGAGCGGATGGGTTGTTGGTTGAAATGCATCCTACTCCCTGTGAGGCATGGTGTGATGCTGATCAAGCAATTGACCCAAGTGAATTAAAAACATTAATGTCTGAATTAACTCAAATTGCGTCCATATTAAATAGAAAAATCTAATTTGATCTCATGAATTCCATGAGTTTTTTTTGCATATTTATGCCTAAGTTTTAAATCAAATATACTTCATACTCATCACTAAATTTTTTTAAGGGTATTGTATGCATATAAGGGTTCTAGGTTCTGGTGCTGGAGGAGGTTTTCCTCAGTGGAATTGTAATTGCGAAAATTGTAAAGGTTTAAGGCAGCACAGCATAAAATCTTCTGCTCGAACACAGTCATCGATTACTGTGAGTAGTAATGGTGAAGATTGGATTCTTTTTAATGCATCTCCAGATATCCGGGCTCAAATTGAGTCATTTCCACCTCTTCAGCCAGCAAGAAAAGTGAGAGACACCGGAATTGCTTCAATAATTATTTGTGATGGACAAATTGATCACACAACGGGATTATTAATACTAAGAGAACATGATAAACCGTGGGATATATATTGTACAAAGTCTGTCCATGAGGATATGACCACAGGTTTTCCAATCTTTAATATTTTAGGTCACTTTAGGGGAGTTAATTGGCATGAAGTTAAAACTGATCTGAAGCCTTTTGAAATTCCTAAAGCTGATGATCTAGAATTTACTGCAGTCCCTCTAAAAAGTGAAGCGCCACCATACTCACCACACAGACACAATACAGTCCCTGGAGATAATGTCGGTTACCGTGTTTTAGATAAAAAAACAGGGAAAAATTTATTTTATGCTCCAGGCCTTGGGGTAATTGAAGACCATGTATATGATTTCATGAAAAATGCTGATGTTATTCTTGTAGATGGAACTGTTTGGACAAACGATGAGATGTCCCGTTTTGGAATAAATGATAAGTTGGCGAGTGAGATGGGTCATTTGGATCAATCCAGCAAAGGTGGAATTATCGATACGCTCACCTCGCTTGAAAAGCCAAGAAAAATATTGATTCATATTAATAACACAAACCCAATCCTTCGCGAGGACTCTCCTGAGAGGCAAGTTTTGAATTCTCATGGTATTGAAGTGTCCTATGATGGTATGGATATAATTATCTAGATATACAAGAAAGGTTTTAAATGGAAGCACCATGGAGTAGAGAAGAGTTCGAACAAAAACTTAGGACTAAGGGGCAGGGTTATCATATTTACCATCCATTTCACGTTGCCATGTATGAGGGCAAACTAAGCAAAGAGCAGTTGCAAGCATGGGTGTTAAATCGCTTTTATTATCAGATCAGTATCCCCCTAAAGGATGCAGCAATATTATCAAACTGTCCTGATGTTGAAGCTCGTAAACAATGGATAGTTCGAATCACAGATCATGATGGAACAATGGAAAATGCTTATGGTGGTATTGAAGCCTGGGTCGAATTAGGCAGTGCTGTTGGATTATCCAGGGAAGATGTAATGTCGCTCAAGCATGTTTCTCCTGGTGTGAAATTTGCTGTTGATGCATACGTTAATTTTTGCAAACAACGTTCTTGGCAAGAATCGATGTGTTCTTCATTGACTGAGTTATTTGCACCTCATATCCATCAGCAAAGAATTAGTTCATGGCCAGAAATGTATCCTTGGATTGATGAGTCGGGTTTAAAGTATTTCAAAAAAAGATTAACAGAAGCAAGACGGGATGTTGAGCAAGGCTTAAATGTAACTTTGGATTATTTTAGCCAATCACGAGAAATGCAAGAGAAGGCTTTAGATATTCTTCAGTTTAAGTTAAATATTTTATGGGTAATCGCAGACTCAATTATGCTCCAGTCATCAGAAATCACTATGGATGGCAGAGAGTATCTCAAACAACCGGTATATTGATATGACACAAAAAATTGAATTAACAGATATTTATAAAATAGCGCCTCACCACAGATTCCAATGGGAAGAAGCACAAAATTGCTATGTCATTTTATTCCCTGAAGGAATGATTAAGCTCAATCCTAGTGCTGGTGAAATTTTAAATCTTGTTGATGGTAAAAATAGCGTAGAAAATGTAGTAACTTTATTAAAAGAAAAGTTTAAAGATGCTGGCGACATTGAAAAAGATATTATTTCGATGTTTGAATTTGCTCTTAACAAAGCTTGGATTTCTAAGGAATAATAATGACAACTCTCAATAATGGCGTTGAAGCAAACATTACTCAAACTCAACCGTTATGGTTGTTAGCTGAAATTACATATCGGTGCCCACTCCATTGTGCATTTTGCTACAACCCAACAGATTATGCAGATCATACAAAAAACGAATTGAATACTGATGAGTGGATTAAGGTACTTAGAGATGCCAGAAAAATGGGAGCTTTACAGCTTGGAATTTCGGGAGGGGAACCACTTTTAAGAGACGATATTGAGGATATCGTGACTGAAGCTAATCAATTGGGATACTATTCTAATCTAATTACCTCTGGCGTTGGTTTAACAGAAAAGAGAATTGATGCCTTTAAGGCAGGTGGGTTAGACCATATTCAGTTATCGATGCACGATATTACCGAAGAGATTTCTAATTTTGTTACTGACACGAAAACCTTTAAATTAAAACAGAAAGTTGCAGCGATGATTAAAGACCGTGGCTATCCGATGGTCCTTAATGTTGTTATTCATCGCTATAACATCGGTCATATCAAGGAAATCCTAGAAATGGCTGAGAAGCTTGGTGCAGATTATGTTGAATTAGCCAATACACAGTATTACGGCTGGTCGCTTATTAACAGAAATCAGTTAATGCCTACGAAAGAACAGATCGATGAGGCTGAAAAAATTACCAATGAGTTTAGAGAGTACATCGGTAACAAGATGAAAATCTTTTTTGTTGTTCCTGATTACTATGCTGAAAGACCAAAAAAATGTATGAATGGATGGGGTGAAGTATTTATGATTGTCACAGCCAATGGCGATGTGCTTCCATGTCATTCTGCTAGAGTGCTTCCTAACATAGACTTCCCAAATGTTAAAAATTATCAGCTCAACGAGATTTGGTATGATTCTTCTGCATTTAACAAGTATCGCGGGGATGATTGGATGAAAGAACCTTGCCGATCATGCTCTGAAAAAGAAAATGATTTAGGTGGTTGTCGATGCCAAGCTTACTTACTTTCTGGCGATGCGGAAGGTGCTGATCCGATATGTACAAAATCACCTCATAGACATCTAATTGATCAAGCCCTTGAGGATTCAAAAAATGAAATACTTCAGGCGCAACCAATTATTTTTAGAACCGATAAGAATTCAAAAGAGTTAATTCAAGGAGAGCATAAAGAAAGACTTAAAGATTTTAAAGCCATGCCATAAGCTTTATAATGAATTATGTTTTTCTTTAATCCAAGAATTCTCATTCTAGCATCCTTAACTGCGCTAGCTCCTTTTGCAATTGATACTTATCTTCCGGCTTTCGAGGTTATGGAAGATGACCTTGCAACCAATTCTAACTTTATCCAACAAACACTAACTTTTTATTTAGTGCCTTATACCATCATGACGATTTTTCATGGAGCCATATCTGACTCGATTGGAAGAATTAAGACAATTAAATATGGTATGTCACTATTTATTCTTGGTTCAATTGGATGTGTATTTGCAACCAGTATCGAGATGCTCTGGATTAGCAGATTAATTCAGGGGGTAGGTGCCGGGGCTGGTAATGTAGTGGCTCGAGCGATGGTAAGAGATCTTTACAGTGGGGCAACTGCACAAAAAGTAATGGCAACAATTCAAATCATTTTTGGTATTGCTCCTGCTATTGCACCAATGGTCGGTGGCTTATTGTTAGGAATAAGTTGGCAAGCTATTTTTATTTTTTTGATAATTTACTCACTCTTAATAACTATTTTTTCAGTCTACTTTCTGCCAGAAACAATTAGTAAGCACAATCAACTTCCTTTTAATTTTGAATCCGTTTTAAGTAGGTACAGAGATTTATTGATTGATAAAAATTATATTTTTTTAATCCTCGCTGTTTCATTCAATTTTTCTGCTTTCTTCCTCTATGTGTTATCAAGCCCAATATTTTTAATGCAGCATTTAAATCTTAGCTCATCGCAATTTGGTTACCTATTTATACCGACGGTGACTGGGATGATACTGGGATCTTTTATTTCAAAAAAAACAGCAGGCATCATTAGTCCAGCAAAAATGTTAAAAATAGCTTATTTGTGGATGTTGCTTATTACATCACTTAATATGATCTTCTGTTTATTTTTCCAAAGTATTATATTTATCAATATTGGATTGATTGCTCTTTACAATATAGGTATGGCGGCTGCAATGCCACTAATTTCAATAAAAGCATTAGATTGTTTCCCAAAGGCGAGGGGGACTGCTGCATCCGGTCAGGCTTTTAGTCAGATGTTGGTCTCGTCAGTTGTTGCAGGACTAATAATACCAATAATATGGGGATCTTTAGCCACCTTGGCTATTGGTATGTTGGTAATCTTCTCTTTAGGATTAGTAACAATTACAAAAACTCAGGCGTGGAAGGATGAGGAATTACTCCTCGATGAGTAATTCCCTTTTACCTTCTTTTCCATTAAAAGAATCAGCATCGGGAAGGGGGTCTTTTCTTTCAGAGATAATCGGCCAAACCTTTGCTAATTTTGCATTTATTTCAATAAAATCAAGTTGATCTTCTGGTACGTCATCCTCTGCAAAAATAGCTTCCGCAGGGCATTCAGCAACACATAAAGTGCAATCTATGCATTCTTCCGGGTCAATTGCTAGAAAGTTTGGACCTTCTACAAAACAATCAACAGGGCAAACATCTACACAATCGGTATATTTACACTGAATACAATTTTCTGTTACTACGTAAGTCATAATTTTCCTTTAATTAATATTATTTATCATTCCAGCTGCGACTGTATGATTGGTGCTGTCATCGACGATTATAAATGAACCTGTTTTTCTGTTATCAAAATAATTATCGGACATGATAGGTTGAGCTAGAGCAATCCTTATATTGGCAATATCATTTGTCTCAATTTTGTTAGCCTCAATTGAGGATAAAGTATTTACATCTATTTTATCAAATATTGATGATATTTTCGCCTTTGCGATTTTGCTCGTATGCATTATTTTATAAACTCTGCCTTGGTTTAATGGCTCTTCAGATAGCCAGCAGATGGTTGCATTAAAATCTTTAGTTATCGAAGGTGTATTTGTTAATTCAGTTAACATATCACCTCTTGATATATCAATTTCGTCATTCAGTAAAATTGAAACAGACTGTGGTGAGATAGCCTCATTTACCACTTGATCTCCGATATAAATCGCTTTAATAGTTGACTCTTGGTTGCTCGGGAGAGATTTGATTTTGTCACCCACCTTAATTCTTCCTGATTCAATACGCCCCATGAAACTTCTGAAATCATGCAATTCCTTGTTTTCTGAGTCTCTTGGTCTGCAAACATATTGAACAGGATATCTAAATGCAAGATTGCTATTAGTTGATTGTGAATCCGCGTTCTCTAATATTTCAAGGAGTGTATCTCCTTGATACCAATTCATATTGTCTAACCTCTCAACAACCATGTCTCCATTTAGAGCTGACATGGGGATAAAGTTTATAGTGAACTGATTATTTTCATTAACAGATATTGCGTCGAATAAAGCTTTATACTCTTTTACTATAGAATTGAAAGTTTCTTGATCGTAATTGACGAGATCCATTTTGTTTACTGCAACTACAAATTGATTAATGCCTAAAAGTTTTGATAAGTATGTATGTCTCTTGGTTTGAGTAAGAATGCCTTTTCTTGCATCAATCAGAATAATTGCGGCCTGAGCTGTTGAGGCTGCCGTGACCATATTTCTTGTGTATTGCTCATGCCCTGGTGAATCAGCAATGATATATTTTCTTGTGGGTGTTGAAAAATAGCGATACGCAACATCGATGGTAATCCCTTGCTCACGCTCTGCCTGTAAGCCATCTGTCAGAAGGGATAGATCAACCGCGCTCAAACCTCGTTTATGAGATGTCTTTTCAATTTGGTTTAAAGTGTCAGATAAAATAGTTTTTGAGTCATACAGTAAACGACCAATAAGCGTACTCTTTCCATCATCTACACTACCACAGGTAATGAACCTTAATAAAGAATCTGTTTTATCCATCAAAAATACCCTTCTTTTTTTCTTTGCTCCATTGACGCTTCAGACATTTGGTCATCTAAACGAGTCGCACCTCTTTCTGAAATTCTTGTTTCAGCTGTTTCAATAATAATTTTTTGTACATCATCGGCATGACTCTCCACGGGAGCGGTACATGTAATATCACCAACTGTCCTAAATCTCACCATTATATTTTCTACAATCTCACCATCTTTAGGGGGCGTCACTTCAGTAACAGGGACTATTGCACCATCGCGTCGAATAATATCTCTTTTGTGAGCGAAATAGATAGAAGGAAGCTCTAATTGCTCTCTTTCAATATATTGCCATACATCCATCTCTGTCCAGTTTGAGATTGGAAATGCTCTAATATTTTCTCCTTTATGAGTCATCGCATTGTAAAGATCCCAAAGTTCAGGCCTTTGATTTTTTGGATCCCATTGTCCAAAACTATCTCGAAAACTCATGATCCTTTCTTTTGCTCGTGCCTTTTCTTCATCTCTTCTAGCACCACCAATGCAGCAGTCAAATTCAAATTCATCAATAGCTTCCAACAATGTGATGGATTGATATTTATTTCTGGGTTCTAATTCATAATTTAGCTTCACCGTACCTTTTGCCATTGAATCTTCAACTGATCTTACAATCAAGCGTTCATTCAGTTCTGTAACTTTTCTATCTCGAAAGTCAATTACTTCCTGATAATTGTGACCGGTATCAATATGCATTAATGGAAATGGAAACTTTCCTGGCCTGAAAGCCTTCTCGGCGATTCTTAATAAACATAAAGAATCTTTTCCCCCAGAAAATAAAAGAACGGGATTGCTGCATTGTCCAGCAACCTCTCGCATAATATGGATGGCTTCTGCTTCAAGCCAGTCTAAATGTGATAATTCATTTTGCATTTATTTTCCTTATTTTTTATGTAGCCCACACTCTTTGTGTTCTGGATTTTCCCACCACCACCTACCTGCACGGACATCCTCACCCACAGAGATTGCTCGTGTACAAGGCTCACATCCAATACTTGGGAAAAAATGATCATGGAGTTTGTTGTATGGGACATCATTCATTTTGATATATACCCACACTTCATCCTCAGTCCAATCGAGTAGGGGACTGATTTTATCAAGATTAAAAGTCGGATCTCTATCAATTAACTTGGTATCTGATCTAGTTATAGACTGCTCGGATCGAATTCCAGTAATCCACGCGTCTTTACCATTTAAAGCTCTCTTTAAAGGCTCAATTTTTCTCACTCGGCAACATTCTTTCCTTGACTCCAAAGAGTTATAAAAATCATTGATGCCATATTCGGAAACATAATTTTCAACATCATTTGATGATGGGCTGTACACCTTAATTTGTGTTGAATAATTTTGATTTACTTCAGAGATAAGTTCATATGTTTCTTGATGAAGCCTGCCGGTATCTAGAGTAAATATCTCAATTGGGCTATCAATTTTATTGAGTGCATGGGTAATTACCATATCTTCTGCACCCATACTTGTTGCAAATGTAATCGCCTTATATTGATTTGAAAGTTCACTCATTAATTGCAAGAGTGATTTTTCTTTTTCTGTTACAACATTACGAAGCGACTCAGTGATATTAATTGTCTCAATCTTCATTGGAACCTTATTCATATCGATTATCTTTCATTCCATAACGGCATTTGATTAAGCGTGCCTTGGTAGCTGTATGAAAAATCATCTAGACCAAGTAGAGCTTTTTTTGCATCGTAGCCTTCTTTTATAAGGAAACTATCAAACCCTGATCGAGCCAAATAAAATAATTGATCTTTAAAGACGTCACCAAGGGCGCGAAGGTCATTCTTATAGGATAATTTTCTGCGAATTAGATTACCAAGCGAATAAATTCTGCCGTCTGCAAATTTTTCAACATACACACCAACCACTGGAAAACTATTAATATCCTCTTTCAGATGATTGAACAGATCTAATTCGTCATGTGAGTATATCCAGATGCCATATTCCTTATATTTCTTTTTAATTTCATCAGTTTTTAATAAATAAAGACGTAAAGGAACGATTACTTTTTCAGCTTCTGGAAATGTCACATTATGTAATGTGCCATCGCTCGGAAAATCTTCTCCTGTTAACTTAAATTGAACAACCTTACCGGCTTGTTTTTTTACCTCTTCATTGCTGGTGTCAGGAACAACCCAAAACCAATCATTTAGAATTAATTCTTTATTTTTTATTAATTGTGTATCCATATTAATTTTTATAAATTGCCTCTTTAAAGGGATCTAATCCTATGCGGTTATAACAGTCTATAAATAATTCTTCTTCAGAGTCTCTTTGTGCAACATAGACATTTAAGATTTCTTTAATCACAGCTGGTACTTCATCTGCAGAAAATGATGGACCTATGACTTTTCCCAATGTTGCGTTGACACCTTGCTGACCACCCAGTGTAATTTGATACCACTCTGAACCGTCTTTATCAACCCCTAAAATACCAATGTTTCCAACATGATGATGCCCACACGCATTCATACAACCTGATATATTTAACGAAATAGTTCCAATATCAAATAAAAAGTCATAATTATCAAAAAGGTTATCAATACTTTTTGCAATGGGAATGCTTTTGGCATTAGCGAGACTACAGAAATCACCACCAGGACAGCATATGATGTCAGTAATTAATCCAATATTTGCTTCACCAAGATTATTCTCACAAAGCGCAGAGTAAACATCATATAAATCTTTTTCTTTTACATCAGCTAGAACTAAATTTTGCTCATGAGTGGATCGAATTTCTCCAAATGAATATTGGTCTGCCAAATCAGCAACAACTCGCATTTCGCTTGATTGTATGTCACCTGGAGCTGTTTGTTTTTTACCTTTTAGGGAAATGGTCACTGACCGATAACCATTTTTTATATGTTCCCTTGTATTTCTTTTGATCCAATGTAAAAAATTATGATCGTCCCTAAATTGATCTTCAAGATCAATTGATTCAACCGTTTCATAATTTGGACTTGTAAAAAACTGTTTTACACGGTTAATTTCTTTATCGTTTAAATGATTGGATGAGTTTTTTCCATTATTCCAATCGTCCTCGACTTGTTTTTTGAATGATTCGACACCTAGTGCTTTCACAAGAATTTTTATTCTTGCTTTATACATGTTATCTCGGCGACCGTACAGGTTGTAAATTCTAATAATAGATTCGCAGTATGATAGTAAATGTTCAATTGGTAACTTTTCTTTTAAAAGCTGACCAATCACTGGGGTTCTGCCAAGTCCACCTCCAACAAATACATTGACGAACAAATTTTCTTGTTCTTTGACTAGCTCCAAACCTATGTCATGCGTTTTGACCAGAGCACGATCATGCTTTGATCCACTGATTGAGATTTTAAATTTTCGAGGTAATAGCGCAAATTCAGGGTGAAATGTACTCCATTGCCTTAAGATTTCCGCGATGTATCTGGTGTCGACAATTTCATCTGGAGTGACGCCGGCATAAGGATCTGTCGTTATATTTCGAATGCAGTTTCCTGAGGTTTGTATGGCATGCATTTCTGCATCTGCTAGTTTGCGTAAAATTTTTGGCGTATCTTCTAACTTAGGCCAGTTGTATTGAATGTTCTGTCTGGTACTAAAATGGCCATATCCACGATCAAATTCATCAGCTATATCAGCCAGTGTCCTTAACTGGTTTGATGACAGGAGACCATAAGGAATAGCCACCCTAAGCATGGGAGCATGACGTTGAATGTAAAGACCATTTTGAAGTCTTAATGGCCTAAATTCTTCATCAGTCAGTTCTTTATTAAAGTAACGATTGAGCTGATCTTCATACTGATCAACTCTCTGATTAACTATTTTTCTATCATAATGATCGTATTTATACATTGATGTGATTACCTAATAGTTTTAATGCAATTCCAAATAAAATAATAACGAGTAATAGTCTGATCCATTCATCGTTTGCTTTGGCATTGAGCTTAGCACCTAGCCAAACTCCAGGGATAGATCCAATAAGAAGAACGATTAAAAGCTCCAAGTCCACAGTGCCTATAGATGCATGACCAATACCGCTAATTAGTGTTAAGGGAACTGCATGGGCAATGTCAGTCCCAATAATTTTTTTTATTGGCAGCTTCGGATATAAAATGAGAAGCATCGTCACCCCAATAGCACCAGCCCCAACTGAAGTGAGTGTCACAATAAAGCCCAATATTATACCCAAGATAATGGTTATGCTTTTTCGTTTTTTTTCACTTAATGACGGTCTCTTTAGGGACTTATTAATAATTAAAGGTTGAAAGAAAATGGCAACAGAGGTTACGATTAACGCTATCCCAAGAAAGACTTCTATAAAGCTCGTCATATTTCCTTCTTGCACAAGGTTAAAGCTCAAAAAGAGGCTTGTTAATATTGCAGCAGGTACACTCCCTGTCATCAAGTCTTTAACAATCGGCCATTCAATATGACCAAGTTTTTGATGTTTAAAGATACCAACAGATTTTGTTATTGATGCATAGAGTAAATCAGTACCAACTGCAATCGCAGCTGGAACTTTAAAGAACAGCATGAGCAGTGGCGTCATTAATGAGCCACCTCCAACTCCTGTGAGCCCGATGAGTAAACCTATAATAAAGCCAGATAAAGTGAAAAGCATAAAAAAAAATTATAAAAAACAGCTTGAACTATAGCAGATTTTATATATAAAATAATAATATAAATAACTACTTATATAAAAAAAAGTTATATGAAATTACAGCAACTTAGGTGTGTATATGAAATTGTAAATTGCAATTTTAATGTTTCCCATGCGGCTGATAATCTGCATACCTCTCAGCCTGGGGTGAGTAAACAAATTCAGTTGCTTGAAGATGAAATTAAAGTAAAGATTTTCGTCAGAAACGGTAAGAGGTTAGTGGGCCTGACCGAGCCTGGTCAATATGTTTACGAGGCCATAGGTGATATTTTAAAAAAAGTAAAAAATATCAGGCATATTTCAGATAATTATGCCTCATCCGAAGATGGTGTATTCACCATCGCGACGACACACACGCAGGCAAGATATAAATTACCTATGGTTGTTGAATGGTTTGTAAAACAATATCCGAATATAAAATTAAATATCCATCAGGGAAATCCAGATCAAGTCACGGATCAGGTAGAAAAAGGGGTGGCGGATATTGGTATAGCCACCGAATCAATTGGTTTAAATGACAAAATTTTTACTATTCCCTGTTATCAATGGAATCGGATCTTAGTCGCGCCAGTGAATCATCCTTTGAATCAGTTAGATAATACGATTACCTTAAATGATTTATCTCAGTATCCTATTATCACTTATGATTATGCTTTTACTGGCAGTACTAGTGTTTCAAAAGCATTTAAGCAGGCCCATTTATCTCCCAATATAGTCCTTACAGCCATCGATGCAGATGTGATTAAGACTTATGTCAATCTCAATTTAGGGATTGGATTAGTTGCTGAAATGGCATACGATAAGAATAAAGATATTGATTTAAAAGCAATTGATTTGAGTCATTTATTTGAACCTAGCACAACATTGCTAGGATTAAGAAAAGATCTTTTTATAAGAAGCTTTGTGTTTGATTTTATTCAACGATTTTCTGGATTGAAGCCAGAGGATTTAAAACAAAAATTAGAGGATAGAGTATGAAATCAGATTTGCAAATATCTCAGACTAAAAAGCTAAGAGATATCATCAGTATAGCTAAGAAAATAAACTTAAAATCCACTGATTTAACTACGTTTGGTAAACATATTGCAAAGATTAATTCCATCCCAAACCGAAAAAAAAACGCAAAACTTATTCTAGTTACTGCCATGAGTCCAACCCCAGCCGGTGAGGGTAAAACCACCACCACAGTGGGCCTCACAGACGCTCTAAGAAAAATAGGAAAAAAATCAATTGCATGCCTCAGGGAGCCTTCCCTAGGTCCAGTTTTTGGAATGAAGGGTGGTGCGACTGGGGGTGGATATTCTCAGGCCTTGCCCATGGAGGAAATTAATCTCCATTTTACTGGAGACTTTCATGCCATCACCTCTGCAAATAATTTACTTGTTGCGATGATTGATAATCATATTTACCACGGCAACAAGCTAAATATAGATATTAAAAAGATTCAAGTAAGGCGCTGTTTGGATATGAACGACCGTTCATTGAGAAGAATTCATCAAGATGGTCTTCGTTATGAACGAGATTCTAAGTTTGATATTACGGTGGCATCAGAAGTGATGGCAATATTTTGTTTGGCCAAAGATATGGATGATTTAAAGCTACGGCTCGGTAAAATTTTGATCGCTTTTAGTAAAGATGGTAAGCCGATTTATGCAAGACAGATTAAGGCTCATGGCGCAATGACAGCGCTATTAAAAGATGCTTTTAAACCAAACTTAGTGCAAACAATATTTGAGACCCCAGTCATTATCCATGGAGGACCTTTTGCAAACATTGCCCATGGCTGTAATAGCGTAATGGCCACTCGTGCGGGTCAGAAGTTAGCTGATTATGTTGTGACTGAGGCAGGCTTTGGTGCTGATCTCGGTGCTGAAAAATTTATGGATATCAAATCTCGAACATTGGGATCCATGCCGGATGCAGTGGTAATTGTGGCCACAATACGAGCTTTAAAATATCACGGCGGCGTTACAAAAGACAAATTAAACAAAGAAAATCTTGATGCCCTTAACAAGGGATTTGAGAATTTGCAACGCCATATACAAAATTGTTTAAATCAGTTTGGAATGAATGTGGTTGTTGCGGTCAACAGATTTAAATTTGATTCTGCCAAGGAAATTTCATTACTAAGACAGCTAATCGAATCAGAGGGCGTGAGTATGCATTTGTGTGAGCATTGGGAGAAGGGTGCAGCAGGAGCAACTCATTTAGCTAAAGATATTGTGAAGTTATGTCAGAAGAAAAATAAAGCACGTACCTTGTATGGATTAAATCAACCGATTCTTACCAAGATAGAAACAGTTGCTAAAAGTATATATAGGGCAAAAGGAATTAAATTATCAGCGTTAGCAAGAAAAAAATTAAAAGAATTTGAGAATTTAAGTGGAGTAAAAAGAATGCCTGTTTGCATTGCTAAAACACCTTATTCTTTTTCATCTGATCCCGCGCAACTTGGTGCGACATTGAATCATACCTTGGAGATCAAAGATCTTGATCTAAAAAATGGAGCTGGCTTTATTGTAATCATTTGTGGTCCAATTATGACTATGCCAGGACTACCTCTTAAACCAGCAGCTGAGTCAATTGATGTTAACTCCAAGGGTGTTTTAGAAGGGTTGTTTTAGTGGTTGTTGTTGAAAGGGAAACGGAATTCAAAGAAACAGTGGTTAATAAATCTAAATTCTTAAGCCAAGCTATACCTTGTGATAATCTGAGCTCGCTTAAGCAAAAGTTAGCTTTTTTATGGAAAGAACCTTTTGGTAATGCGAGCCATATTGTTTATGCCCTTAGAACTAAGAATGAACATGGTATTGATGCATACTTTTCTGATGATGGTGAACCTTCAGGGACCGCAGGTAAACCCTTATTAAATATTTTAGAGGGAAGGGCTATGATTAATACCGCAGTGCTGGTTGTTCGTTACTATGGAGGAATAAATTTAGGTACTGGTGGGTTGGTGAAGGCATATAGCGAAGCGGCACAAATGGCGCTTGATATGGGTAAATTTATTCAATATGTGGAGTATAATTTTTTTAAAATAGTATTAAAATACAATATTTTAGAACAATTTATTAAATTAGTTTCTAAAGTTAAAGGTGAGGTTGTTGAAAAAGAGTTTGATGATAATGTGACTCTACATTTTAAGTTACCTAAGGGGGAAGAGCGGCAGCTAGATTCTTTTTTGAATGCTAATCAATTGGATATGATTCATGTTTGAATATCTAATTCTAGGTGCTTTAGTCGTTATTATTGTTGGAGTTTTTATGGTCCTAACTAAACAGCGACCCGCCAACAATGATATCAATTCAGAATTAAATGAGCACCATCGTAAAATACTCCAAGACTTTAATGATTCTTTAAACAAAACTACAGATCGATTTAATAAACTTGTTAGTGAAGAGTTTAAATATAATCGTGACGTATTAGAAAACTTAAAAGTTAGTCAGCAAGAGATTATTAATCAATTAAAAGCCGAGGTGGTTGAGAAACTTAATCAAGCACTGCAGAACCAGGGCAAGATTCAGCAAGAGTCAATCCAATCCTCCCTTAAAAACACCACATTGCAGCTTCTGGCGTCAATTGAGTCACTCACCAAATCTGTCGATACTCGTCTTGAGGAAATAACCGGCAAGGTACATGAAAGACTTGAAGAAGGTTTTAAAAAGACAAACGAGACCTTTTTAAGCGTTATGGAAAGGTTGGCTACAATTGACGAGGCTCAAAAGAAAATTGATGGTTTAACTACAAATGTTGTTAGCCTGCAGGAGTTGTTGGGAGACAAAAGGTCACGAGGTGCTTTTGGTGAATTGCAGCTTGAGAGTTTAGTTAAAAATATACTACCACCTGATTCTTTTTCTTTTCAACATTCCTTCAAGAATGGAAGTCGCGCTGACTGTGTTTTATTTCTCCCGGAGCCAACAGGTACGGTCGCAGTTGACTCTAAATTTCCCATGGAAAATTATCAAAAAATGTTTGATAGCTCTTTGAGTGAGCCAGAAAAAATAAAAGCAGAAAAACAATTTAAGTTAGATGTTCGTAAACATATTACTGATATATCTACTAAATATATAATTCCTGATGAAACTTCGGATGGAGCAGTGATGTTTGTTCCGGCAGAGGCGGTTTTTGCCGAAATTCACGCCTATCACCCAGAACTCATTCAGGACTCTTTGAATCACAAGGTGTGGGTTGTGTCGCCAACCACCTTGATGGCTGTATTAAATACAGCAAGGGCTGTATTAAAAGATGTTGAAACAAGAAAGCAGGTGCATATTATCAAGGCAGAGTTAGGAAAGCTTGGCAAGGAATTCGAAAGATTTGATCAGAGAATGAAGAAGTTAGCTGATAACATCAGAATGGCCCATGAAAATGCACAAGATGTTCATATCACATCCCAAAAAATATCACGTCGTTTTTCTCAGATAGAAAAAGTTGAATTACAGGATGATCCAAATGAATTGTTGGAGTTTGAGGACTCTTTGATAGAAAAAAGTGAGCAAAAAGAAGATGATTAAGGTGTTGTTTTTTGCAAAACTTCGTGAAGAATTAAAAATCAATGAATTGGATGTCGAATATAAGGCTGATGTTGCCTCAATTAGAGAGTTAATAAACCATCTTCGACAAGAATATCAGCAAATTGATAATGTCAAAAATATCAAGGCCGCTGTCAACCAAGAATTGGCGCTAGACTGGGATTTAAGTCTTAAGGATGGTGATGAGGTTGCTTTTTTCCCACCGATTACCGGGGGTTAAGCTATGGTAAGAATTCAACAAGAAGATTTTGATATTAACTCTGAAGTAAAGAAAATAAAACGTTCTGATGAAAGTGGTGTTGGCGCCCTGGTAACTTTTGTTGGTTATGTACGTGATTTTAAAGAGGATAAGTCTGATACACTGACGTCAATGGAAATTGAATTTTACCCAGGCATGACTGAAAAAGCCTTGTTAGAAATTGAGGAGAAGGCAAGAAGGACATGGGATATTTTTGATGTAAATATAATTCACCGTTTTGGGAAATTAAACTTAAATGATGAGATTGTATTGGTTGCAGTAACTTCGGCACATCGAACAGAATCATTTAGGGCGTGTGAGTTTATAATAGATTTTTTAAAGACTGATGCACCATTCTGGAAAAAAGAGATTGGAGTAAAGTCTGAATCCTGGGTGGATGCAAATATAAAAGATTATGAAAAAATAAATAAATGGTAATAAAATCAATTATTTATTTATATAATTTAATGTAATTTATTTATGAAAACAACGAATTCTTTGCATGATATAAGGTTCACTTTAATAAAATTTTAGATATGAAAAAATTAAGAAAAATTATTTTTCCTGTTGCCGGACTCGGTTCTCGTTTTTTACCTGCAACAAAAGCAACACCGAAGGAAATGCTACCCATTGTTGACAAGCCATTAATACAATATGCGGTTGAAGAAGCCATTGAGGCTGGCTTTAAAGATCTCATTTTTATTACGGGTAAATCCAAACGAGCAATTACAGATCATTTTGATTCTACCCTTGAGCGATTTTCCAATGTAGATGAAAAAAAAGCAAAATTAATGGATGAGATGAACCAAATTGTTCCGAAAGACGTTTCTTGTATCTATATCAGACAAGGAGAACCTCTTGGTTTGGGACATGCAATCTTGCAAGCTAAGCCAGTTGTTGGAGATGAGCCATTTGCGGTATCTCTGGCAGATGACTTGATCGATGCTCAACCTGGTGTCTTGGCCCAATTAGTTCAGCAGTATGATGAGCAGCAAAAGTCCATGATTGCCGTTCAAAATGTAGACAAGTTGGAATCCAAAAAATATGGCATGATTGACTCCAATAATTTTGATTCTGATTTAGTAAAATTAAGTAATATCATTGAGAAACCTGATCCAGAATTTGCACCATCAAACCTTGGGGTTGTCGGCCGATATATTTTTTCGAATACATTGATGTCTTTTTTAGAAAAAACTTCTTTTGGTGCTGGAAACGAGATTCAGTTAACCGATGGCATTAAATTAATGTTAAAACAAGAGGAGGTCTTTGCTTATACATTCAAGGGTAAGCGATATGATTGTGGCTCAAAGTTAGGTTATTTGATGGCGAATATTGATTATGGAATCAAAAATAGTGAATTTGGTAAAGAATTAAAAGCTTATATAAGAGAAATTAAATGATTTCTCCAATAACGGACCGCTGTCTTTATACATATGAAGATATCATCTCATCAATTAACAATTTAGCTAATCAAATAAACGCCAAAACTAAGACCAAGGAAATGGTTTTCGCTCCGGTAATGACAGGATCCCTTGTTTTTGCAGGGCATTTATTACCACTGTTAAACCATAAAGTACTTCATATAAATTACTTACACTACTCAAGATATATCGATAATAATGGTATAGAAAATGGTCTTTGGATTCATAAACCCCGCAGAGATGAGGTGCTGAATAAGCATGTATTATTGATTGACGATATCCTTGACGAGGGAAAAACTCTTTATGAATGTGTTTCAACTTTAAAAAGACTGGGCGCTAAAACGGTTACCTCCTGTGTTTTATTTTATAAACCCAATACGAAAGCAAAAATTGATGCAGATTTTAAGGGATTGGAACTGCCAAATCTCTATGTCTATGGTTTTGGATTAGATAGTAATAGCATTGATAGAAATCACCGGAATTTATATGCGAAAAACAGCTAAAACAAAATCAAATAAAAGGTCAAAAGATCCGTTTTTTAAGAGAGAGTCTCAAAAGTACGCACATCCCATTCCGAGTCGAGAATTCATTCTTGATGTCATGAAGAAATATGGCACCCCAATTAAAAAAAATGAGCTCATTAAGTTATTGCGTATAAAAAAATCAGAAGAAGAACCCTTAACTCACCGTTTAAAAGCCATGAGAAGGGACGGTCAGATTTTAAAAAATAGAAAAGATGTGTTTTGTATTGCAGAAAAACTCAATTGCATCTCCGGAAAGGTTCAGGGTCATCCGGATGGTTATGGTTTTTTAATCCCAGATGAGTCAGAACATGATGATGTTTTTTTAAATCAAAAAGAAATGGGTAAAGTTTTTCATAACGATCGGGTGATGGTACAAATTTCTGGCTTGGATCGTAAAGGGAAGGCTGAAGGAACCATCGTTGAAGTTTTAGAGAGATGTAATACAGTCTTGGTTGGTCGTGTGGTTCAGTCGTATGGGGTGACCATCGTCGCTGCAGAAGACAAAAGAATTCATCAAGATATCATTATTCCTTATGGCAAAGACATGGAGGCAGTTCCAGGGGATATAGTTGAGGTAGAAATTACTACCCAACCCGCCATGAATATAAAACCAATGGGACAGGTCATTGAGATAATTGGAAAATTAGATGACAGTGGTATCGAAATTGAAATCGCTCTTAGAAAACACAACCTTCCTTTTAGGTTTGATAAAAAAATTGAAAAAGAATTAGAGAAAATTTCTGAGATTTCTGATGGCGATTTGAAAGACCGAATTGACTTGAGAGATAATTTCTTTGTAACCATTGATGGTGAAACAGCTAAAGATTTCGATGACGCAGTGTATGCTGAAAACCACAAAGAGTACTTTAAGTTGCTGGTGGGTATTGCAGATGTCAGCCACTATGTCAAAGAGGGATCTGCTCTAGATAAAGAAGCTTTTGATAGGGGAAATTCAGTTTATTTTCCTCGTAGGGTTATTCCCATGCTTCCAGAAAAGCTTTCAAATGGATTATGTTCGCTCAATCCACATGTTGATCGATTGGTCATGATTGCAGATATGGTTATTACAAAAAAAGGAGAGGTTGAATCATATGAGTTTTACCCAGCGGTAATTAATTCAAAATATCGCTTGACCTATACTTTAGTTGACCAGTTGATTTTTCAAAAACAGAATCAAAAAAAGTATCCAAAAGAATTAATCGAACACCTTAATACCTTAAAGTCAGTTTATGAAGTTCTTAGTGAAGCTAGAAATAAGAGACATGCAATTGAGTTTGATCGAATTGAATCTCAAATTTTATTCGATGAGGGTGGAAAAATTAAAGATATAGTCCCTTTGGCAAGAAATGAGGCGCATCGATTAATCGAAGAGTGTATGCTTGCTGCAAATGTTAGTGCCGCTGATTATCTATTATCAAAAAAAATTGGACTGTTTAGAAATCATGAAAAACCAAAAGAAGAAAAGCTTGAAATCTTAAAATCAGTTTTATCAGACTTCAAAGTGCATATGGAAGGTGGTTTAAGTCCGGATGTGAAGGATTATGAAGAGCTAATCAATAAAATTAAAAATAAAGAAAATTTTCAAATGTTGCAGACCATGATTTTACGGTCAATGCAGCAAGCTAATTATGGTGCCGAAAATAAGGGTCATTTCGGGCTGGCGTATGAAAAATATACCCATTTTACTTCTCCAATTCGAAGATACCCAGACTTGGTTGTGCATCGTTTAATTAAATCTTTTTTAAATAAGAAGAAACTTAAAACAGATAATATAGAAGCTATTGGCAATCATTGCTCATCCACTGAGAGAAGGGCAGATGAAGCAACTCGGGATGTAGAAAATTGGTTGAAATGTTTTTACATGAAAGATAGGATTGGTGAAAAATTTGATGTTGTTATTTCTAGTGTGACAAATTTTGGAATTTTTGTTGAAATTCCTCGTTTACACATTGAAGGATTGGTTCATGTAACGGAGCTCGGAAATGATTACTTTGTCTTTAATAAAGAAAAACAGATGCTCGAAGGTGAAAAAACAAAGAAAAAATTTAGATTGGGTGATGAGATAGCGGTAAAACTCATTCGAGTGGATTTAGAACTTGGAAAAATTGATTTTACATATATAAAGAATTTATAGAATGACTAATTTAATTTATGGGATTCATTCAGTTGATTCGGCCGTTAGAAGTAATCATGTGGATCAACTATTTGTTTGTAAAGATCGAAATTCAGAAAAAATGACGAGAATCATTGAGGTTGCTCAAAAAAATAAGATCCCTGTAAGCTTTATGGATGCCCAATGGTTTAAGAAAAACTTTAGTGATAACAGTCACCAATTTATAGCCGCATCGGAAAAAAATCACTCTTCCTCAAAACAGAGCCTTGAGGATTTTCTGGTCGAAGACACTAAGCAACACTTTTTTTTGATCCTCGATGAAGTTCAAGACCCACATAATTTAGGTGCTTGCTTTAGGATTGCCAGCGCCTTTGATTTAAGCGGGATAATTGTACCGAAAAATAATTCTGTCGGGATCACCCCGGTTGTTTCAAAGGTGGCAAGTGGAGCAGTTAATCACATCCCTTTTTTTTCAGTGACAAATTTATCACGAGCAATTGACTTATTAAAAGAACATAACTTTTTTATTTATGCTGCTGATGGTTATTCGGAGTTGTCAATTTATGATCAAAACTTCTCTGGGAATGTTGCCTTGGTCATGGGTTCTGAGGGCAAGGGGATTAGAAGGTTGACCAAAGATAAATGTGACTTAACATTCTCAATCCCAATGTCAGGGTCTATTGAAAGTTTGAATGTCTCTGTTGCCACAGGGATTTGTGTATCTGAAATCAGAAGAAAGCTAAAGTAGCTTCAGGATTTTTCTGTAGGAACTCCTCAGTTTTTGTAGCTTGCTTGGATTGTCATTCAATTTTATGCCATAGCTTGGGAAAATTGCCTTTAATTTTTTTCTATAATCCTGATTCCCATTCAAAAAGCACTTTTCAACAATCTCTAACATTGATGCTGCAGAAACTGATGCACCTGGTGATGCGCCCAATAGGGCAGCCAGATTTTTATTGTTATCATAAATAATCTCTGTTCCAAATTCTAATTTACCAAACAAACCATCTGAAGGTTTGATAATCTGCACTCTTTGTCCGGCAGATATTAATTTCCAGTCGGATGACTTTGCCTCGGGATAGAATTTCCTTAAATGTTTCATTCGGTTTGTATGATTTTGTAAGGCCTGTTTTACTAAGTAGGAGACAAGATTTAAATTTTTGATACCAACGGTTAGTATTTCTTTTAAATTTGATAATTTGATGGAGCTGGGAAAATCTAAAAATGAGCCTGATTTTAAAAATTTAAAGGTAAAACCGGCGAATGGACCAAATAATAATGATTGTTTGCCGTTGATGTTACGAATATCGAGATGAGGCACTGACATCGGAGGTGCTCCTGTCTCGGCTTGACTATATACCTTACCTTTATGCTGTTTTATGATAGTTTGATTGTCACATACCAACCATTTACCACTTATTGGAAAACCACCATAACCTTTGGCTTGAGGTAATTTGAGGTTCTGAAGAATTTTAATTGAATTACCACCCGCACCTAAAAAAATAAAATTTGTATGTACCTGACCAAATTGTGTTTGAAATTGGTAACCGTTATTCATTTTTTTGATTTTGGTTACGTGTTCATTGGTATGTATTTTGAAAGATGGATTCTTCAGTAATCTTTTAATTAAGATAGATGTTAACTGACCAAAATTTACATCCGTACCATATTCATAATTTGTAAGAGAGATGTTCTCATCATTTTTTCGACCTTTGATGAGGAGAGGGAATAACGATTTAATTGTTTGTGCATCTTTTGTAAAAGTCATTCCCTTGAAAAGAGGTTGCTTGCTTATAAGCTTAAATCTTTTTTCTAAAAATTCTGTATGCCTTTTATCCCATACAAAACTGGCATGTGAAGATTTGGTAATAAAGGTTTCAGGAGCAATACTCTTATCGTTTTTCACAATATAAGCCCACAATTGTAAGGACAGCTCGAACATTTCACAGACTGAAAGGGCTTTATTGAGATTGATTTTATTATTTTTCGCAGGCGTGTAATTTAATTCACAATTTCCTGCGTGACCCGTGCCGGCATTATTTAAAGCGGCAGAACTTTCTTCGCCAAAGGAAGGTAATTTTTCAAAGAGGTGGATTTTTAATTTTGGGTCAATTTCATGAAGAATTGTTGCCAATGTAGCACTCATTATGCCACCACCAATCAAGGCGATATCAATTTCATTTACAATTTTTTGCATCGCGTTATTATATGTAATTATTTAAAAATCTTAAAATTATGTACCAAATAATTCTCACTGTAGGACTTCTTATTTTTGCTGCTCATGCCTTAAGTTTTGTTTTTAAAAAGACCTTAATTCCAGATGTGTTAATTCTAATCATTTTTGGTATCGTAATTGGTCCAGTTCTTCATCTGGTCTCTTCCTCAGATTTTGGAAAAATAGGTCAGGTGATTACGACGATTGCTTTGGTGGTTATTCTTTTCGAAAGTGGCTGCTCTTTAAATTTCAGGGTGTTGATGAATTCATTTAAAACTTCAGGTTTTTTAACCCTGGCTAGTTTTATTGTAACCACAATTATTGTTACTTTTTTTTCATTAAGTTTTTTAGATTTAAATTTTATTTCGAGCTTGATGCTGGGAGTTATTTTAGGAGGCACATCTTCAGCGGTAGTTGTTCCAATTACAAACGTTTTAGATATTGAGCCAACCACTAAAACAACCTTGCTACTTGAATCAGCAGCAACTGACGTACTTTGCATCCTTACCTTATTCTCACTCGTTGAATTTTACGAACAAGATCAGGCTTTTAATATCATTAAGTTTATATCAAGCATTGGCGCTTCTTTTATAATGGCAATCGTATTCGGCCTGTTTGCAGGAACAGTGTGGCTCATTATTATCGATAAAATAAAAAACTTCCCGAACACTCTCACAACAACCATTGCATGGTTATTTATTGTCTATGGATTAACTGAGTTGTTTGGTTATTCTGGCCCAATTGCAGCATTGGCATTTGGTTTAATTCTCACTAATTATCAATCATTTGGCTTTATTAATAATTTTATTTTGGCTAAACATGATATTAAGCCGCTCACAAAAACAGAATTAGATTTTTATAGAGAGTTAGTTTTTTTGTTAAAGATCTTCTTTTTTATTTTTTTGGGAATTCAGTTCGAAATAAAGGAATATAATCTTCTCGCTTTTGCCATCGTTTTAGTTTTTTTCATATTTATCTTCAGAATTCCAATGACAAAAATCTTATTTAAAGAAACAAGTTTTACGGATAAATCCTATATTTCAATGATGGCTCCCAAAGGTTTAGCTGCGGCGGTGTTAGCATCCATTCCGTTAACTTATAATGTTCCAGGATCAGAAGTGATCATTGATATTGTTTCTATGGTGGTAGTCTTCAGTATTATTCTTTGTGCAGTATTGGTGATGATGTTTAGATTTAATTTTGTTAAACGACTTTATCAGAAAGTATTATAAAAAAAGCCACATCAGCTGATGTGGCTTTGAATTTGGCTCCCCAACCTGGGCTCGAACCAGGGACACACGGATTAACAGTCCGTTGCTCTACCGACTGAGCTATTGGGGAAGAGAAGTGAGATGGTAAACAGAAAATAGCTTTTGGTCAATATGAAATACAATTAAATTTCTACTGCTTTTTTAATTCGTGAAATAGCCTCAACTAAATTTTCCATAGAGGTGGCAAACGATAACCTAAAATAACCTTCAGCACCAAAAGCTGATCCAGGAACAACAGCTACATTGGCTTTATCTAATAGGTATTCACACAATCCGATATCGTTATTTTTTGAAATCACATTCGCTTTAAACAGCCGATCTATCGCATCTTGAGCATAAGGAAATGCATAAAAAGCACCCTCTGCTGGAATGCAGCTTAATCCGTTAATACTATTTATATTTTCGACAACATAAGTATGTCTTAGCTTAAATTCCTTAACCATTTCAGCAATGCATTCATTATTACCTCTTAGGGCTGTTTCAGCAGCAGCCTGTGATATCGATGACGGGTTGGAAGTTGACTGTGATTGTAATTTCGTCATGGCTTTAATAATTTTTGTTGGTCCAGCAGCATAACCAATTCGCCATCCAGTCATAGAATAGGCTTTGGATACACCATTAAGAATGACTGACCTATCTTTTAAACTAGGATCTACCATCACAATATTATTAAAAACTTGATCATTTAAATTAATATGTTCATAAATGTCGTCGGAGGCAATGATCACGTTAGGATATTTATGAAGGACTGTTGCCAGTTGAACCAATTCTTCTTTTGTGTAAACAGACCCTGTTGGATTCGAAGGTGAGTTTAAAAAAACTAACTTTGTTTTTTCAGTGAGGGCTGTATCGAGTTGTTCTGCGGTGATTTTAAAATTATCTTCAATGGTTGTTGAAATAATTTTTGCTTCAGCACCGGTGAGGACAGCAATGTCTTCATATGAAACCCAGTACGGTGCAGGAATCACCACCTCATCACCAGCATCTAAAACAGATAAACATAAATTAAAAATACACTGTTTACCACCAACACCGACAACAATTTCTTCTGCCTTGTAATCTAGGCCGTTGTCATTTTTAAATTTATCCACAATGGCATTTTTTAATGAGGGTATGCCACCAACCGGTGTATATTTTGTTTTACCATCATTGATGGCTTGGATAGCACCCTGTTTAATAAACTCAGGAGTATCAAAATCAGGCTCGCCTGCTGCTAAGCCAATAATATCTATTCCCTGTGATTTTAATAATGAGGCTTTTGCCGTGACAGCTAGAGTAGGGGATTCTTTGATACGTTGGACTGCAGAAGATAAAGTAATATTTTCGGACAAGGTAAGTTCTAAAATTAAAGTGTTTAAAGATTAAGATTCTACAAAATAAATGACTACGCGTGAAGAATTATTTCTCAAAAAGATCTTTTATTTCTAGCGCCTTATCCAAATTTATTTGATTTAATTTTTGATAGTATGCATAAGCTACAGCAGGGTCATCTTCTTTAAACAATTTTGCTAACTCAAATAACGGATCAATATTATTTTTGTCGCATTGATTCGATTTAATGAATGCCTCTTTTGCTTCAATATATTTTTCCATAGACAAATAAGCATACCCAAGCTCATACCATGCTTCCGTATTATTAGGTTCTGTTTTCGTCCACTCTTTAGCTAACGGTACGACTTTTTCCCACTCCATTTTTGCTTTGGGTACAGCAATTCTTAAATAGTATGGTTTTTTGTCCTCATCTTCCTCCCACAGCGCCTTTCCGTCAATCGGAAAGTCATCATACTCTTTCTTTGCTATGAGCTCTTTTAGCCATTCAACAGGAACAGCATAGTAGGTTCCATACCCTGTGGTCTTAAATGTATTTATACCAATCAATTCACCATTCATATTAAACAGTCCACTTCCACTAGCACCTAGGCGAAATTTAGCGCTGGAAAGAATAAGGTTACCATTTTGATTTGGATATGTTGCAATGATTAATCCGCCGATAGTTAATGGCACAGGAGCACCATTTGAGTGTCCGATACCAACTACCTCATCATTTTTATTTAACAAAGAAGTACCTAATGGTATTGGAGTTCGATTTAGATTATGAACTTCCAATAAGCATAGGTCGTGCCAAGTATTTGATTTAACCGAAACAATTGAGTAAGTGGTATCACCTTGAGATACCCAAGGTTTTTTTGTACCACGAAGTACATGACAGTTCGTAACAATTTCATTTTCACCAACAATTACTCCGGACCCATACCCAAGTGAACCATTTTCCTGATACCCTCTAATCATCACCACGGAATTGTATGCGTGCATTAATGCAGCTTGATCGTAGGCGACTGCGGTTGTTGATAAAAGAATGAGAGATAATATTAATTTTTTCATGTTTTAAAGACTGAACTGAGACTATAAAGTTCTTTTGCTGATAATATTTATAGTTTATGAATGAAGTCGAATATAAAAAATATCCAAACAGTCCTTATGAGTTAGCTCTTCCATTTGAGCCGTCAGGAGATCAGCCAAAAGCTATTGAGCAACTGATAGATGGTATTAATCGCAATGAGAAGTTTCAAACATTGCTTGGGGTAACAGGCTCTGGAAAGACATTTACAATTGCAAATGTTATTGCTCAAACTGGAAGGCCTGCCATTGTGATGGCACCAAATAAAACTTTGGCAGCACAACTATATTCTGAATTTAAAGAATTTTTTCCAAATAATTCCGTTGAATATTTTGTTTCCTACTACGATTACTACCAACCTGAGGCCTATGTTCCTGCTAGAGACCTTTTTATAGAAAAAGATTCGAGCATTAACGACCATATTGAACAAATGCGACTCTCTGCCACTAAAGCACTTTTAGAACGAGATGATTCGATTATTGTTGCTTCGGTTTCAGCCATTTATGGAATTGGCGACCCAGTTGATTACCAAGGAATGGTGCTGCATATTCAATCTGGTGAAAAAATCTTGCAAAGAAATATTGTGCAAAGACTTGTCTCGATGCAGTACGATCGAAATGATTTTGATTTCGCAAGAGGAACATTTCGCGTTCGTGGAGATGTGATTGATATATTCCCAGCTGAGAACTCAGAAACTGCGCTAAGAATCTCGATGTTTGACGATGAAGTTGAGAGTCTTACTCTATTCGATCCGCTAACTGGTCAACTATTTAATAAAATCAAAAGATTTACGGTTTACCCATCTAGTCACTATGTCACCCCCCGACAAACTGTGGTGAATGCAATTGAAAAGATTAAAGTAGAGCTTCATGATCGGGTGAATTTTTACCTCAAAGAAAAAAGGCTGGTTGAAGCACAGCGTATAGAGCAAAGAACAAAATTTGATATTGAGATGCTGAATGAAATTGGTTTTTGTAAGGGGATAGAAAACTACTCCAGGCATTTATCAGGAAGAGGCCCAGGAGAAGCGCCACCAACATTAATTGATTACTTACCTGACAATGCCTTAATGTTTTTTGATGAAAGTCACGTCACTATTCCGCAGATTGGGGGGATGTACAAAGGGGACAGGGCAAGAAAAGAGAATCTGGTTGATTTTGGGTTTAGATTGCCGTCCGCCATGGATAATCGCCCATTAAAATTTGAGGAGTTTGAAAATCTCATGAAGCAATGTGTTTTTGTCTCGGCAACTCCAGCAGATTATGAAGATAAGCATTCAAAAATCATTGTGGAACAGGTTGCTCGACCAACCGGCTTGGTGGATCCTGCGATAGAGATCTATCCTGCTGATTCGCAGGTTGATCATCTTCTAGGCGAGATAAAAAAAACCATTGAACAGGAGAACAGGGTGTTAGTCACCACACTTACAAAAAGGATGGCAGAAGATTTAACTGATTATTTAATTGAAAATGGCATTAAGGTGAAATATTTACATTCAGATATTGACACTGTGGAACGTGTTGAGATTATTCGCGATTTACGCTTAAAAGAATTCGATGTTCTTGTTGGCATTAATCTTCTGAGAGAAGGTCTTGATATCCCTGAGGTTGGTTTGGTTGCTGTTTTAGATGCAGATAAAGAAGGTTTTTTGAGGTCTGAGCGCTCTTTAATTCAAACAGCGGGGAGAGCAGCAAGAAACCTAGATGGAAGGGTGATATTTTATGCAAATACTGAAACTAAGAGTATGAAGTCTGCCATCAAGGAAATGACTCGCAGGCGAGAGCGACAAATTACCTACAATACAGAAAATAACATCACCCCAGCTGGAGTTCGAAAAAAAATTAAAGATATTATTGAAAAAGAAATGGACACAGAATCTTTTAAAATTAATCAAAGTGAACGTAAAAAATATAGAAAATATGAAGATTTAACCGAACCAAAACTTATTAAAGAAATTTCTAAACTTGAAAAAAGTATGCAGAAGTTTTCAAAAAATTTAGAATTTGAAAAAGCAGCTGAGATTAGGGACGAAATAAAGTTTTTAAAAGTAAAGGTGTACGGACCCAATCTAAAAGATCATATGTCATAAATTCAATTTGTTTTTTATTGATATTCTCTGAAATGTTAGTATAATCTACATTTTTTTATCCTTGCCTCACAGCATTTGACTGGAGGCTATAACCAAGAGGAAACACTATGCGACATTACGAAGTTGTATTTATCGTTCATCCTGATCAAAGCGAACAAGTTCCTGCGATGATCGAGCGATATCAAACCCTCCTAAAAACAAACTCTGGCAACATTCACCGTCTTGAAGACTGGGGAAGAAGACAGTTAGCTTATCCAATTCAAAAAATTCATAAAGCTCATTATGTTTTAATGAATATTGAATGTGACCAGAAAACACTTGAAGAGCTAGAGACATCATTCAAATTTAATGATGCTGTTTTAAGACACCTTACTTTCGCAACCAAAGATGCAGTAACAACTCCATCCCCAATGATGAAAGAAGAAAAATCTAAAACAATCGTTGGCGATCAAGAGTCAGTTGATAGCAAGGAAGAGGAAACTAGCGAATCTTGAATGAATTAGTGTTGGTTGGAGCGGTGTCCAGTCTCGATGATATTAGATACACGCCAGCAAATGTTCCAATCAGAAATTTAACGATTCATTTTGAAGATTTAAGTAAAAAAATTTTTTTTAAATTTGTTGAATTTGAGATAAATGCTGTAGTGATAGGTGATTTGGTAAAAGAAGATTTGACGATTAACGAAACTTACCAATTTAGAGGTTTTTTAGATAGAAAGTCAAAAAAATCGAATCAACTGCTATTTAACATTCAAGAATTCAAGTTAAGGAGTAAATGATATGGCAAGAGATATGATAAGAAGAAGAAGATACTGTCGCTTTTCAGCTGAAGGTATCAAAGAAGTTGATTATAAAGATGTTGATTTACTAAAAGACTTTATTTTAGAGAATGGTAAGATTATTCCAGCTAGAATTACTGGTACAAAAGCTCGCTATCAAAGACAGTTAACAACTGCAGTGAAACGCGCGCGATTTCTAGCTCTTCTTCCATATACTGACAAACATTAAGGAGATAGGCATGCAAGTTATATTATTAGAAAAAATTGCTAACTTAGGTAACCTTGGTGATGTTGTTAAAGTTAAAGATGGTTATGGAAGAAACTTTTTAATTCCTCAAGGCAAAGCAAAAAGAGCAACAGAGTCTAACATGGCTGAATTTGAGGCTAAAAAAGCTGAATTTGAAAAGCAACAGGCAGCTTTACTTAAGTCAGCACAAGATCGTGCTAAAAAATTAGATGGTTTCACATTGCAAGTAACCCAAAAAGCAGGGGTGGATGGGAAATTATTTGGCTCTGTAACGAATTTTGACATTGCTGAAGAACTAGTTAAGGCTGGTCATGAAGTTACAAAATCAGAAATTAGAATGCCTGACGGTCCACTTAAGATTGTTGGCGATCACAAAGTATCAATCGCTCTTCATGCCGATGTTGTGGTTGAAATTACAGTCTCTGTTCTCGGAGAAACTGAATAAAAATTATTTTTTTTAGGCTGCCACTGGCAGCCTTTTTTTTATCGTTTATAATCAATAAATGGCCGACGATTCAATTAGTAAATTAAGACTCCCACCCCACTCATTAGAGGCTGAACAATCCTTACTTGGAGGTTTATTGATTGATAATGAGGCGCTAGATAAAGTCGCTGATTTAGTCTCGGTTAAGGATTTTTATCGACAAGATCATCAAATTATTTATCAACATATCCATCGACTCATCGAAAGATCACAGCCCGCTGATATAGTCACCGTGGGTGAGTCTCTCGAATCGAATTCTGAATTAAATACGGTTGGCGGCCTTGAGTATTTGGGCCTTCTTGCTGAAAGCACACCTACGGCTGCAAATATCAGAGGATATGCTCAGATTATTAGAGAGCGATCAATCATGCGCAATCTAGTAGAAGTTGGTACGGATATTGTTGACAATGCCCTATCTCCACAAGGAAGAGATGCTCAACAATTACTAGATGAGTCTGAGTCAAAAATTTTCCAAATTGCTGAGGCTGGCAAAAATGATCGTATCGGTTTTACTGACATTAAAGAGCTATTACCTCAGGTAGCCGAAAGAATTGACCAATTATTTCAAAGAGATAATCCATCCGATGTGACTGGAATTCCGACTGGTTATAAAGATCTAGACATGATGACCTCAGGCTTGCAGCCGGGCGATTTAATTATTATTGCAGGTCGTCCATCCATGGGTAAAACTTCTCTTGCATTGAACATGTGCGAGTATGTTTCTGTTGACACTGGTTTGCCAACAGCAGTTTTTTCTATGGAGATGGCTTCAACACAACTTGTTTCCAGATTAATTGGTTCTGTGGGCAAGTTAAATCAACATAAAATGAGAACAGGGCAACTTGATGATAACGATTGGGAGAAATTATCTTATGCTCTTGGTCAATTAAATGAAGCACCAATTTTTATTGATGAAGGGTCCGCCTTAAACCCATATGAAGTTCGCGCTCGAGCGAGAAGACTCCATAAACAGTGCGGCAGATTAGGTCTAATAGTGATTGATTATCTTCAATTAATGGGCTCCGCTGGTTCGACTGAAAATAGAGCGACTGAGATATCTGAAATTTCACGATCCTTGAAAGCATTAGCTAAAGAACTTAACGTCCCAGTTATCGCTTTATCTCAATTGAATCGAAGTGTGGAGCAAAGACCAGACAAGCGCCCGGTTATGTCAGATTTAAGAGAATCAGGCGCGATTGAACAAGATGCGGATGTCATTATGTTTATCTATCGTGATGAAGTTTATAACCCAGAAACACCGGACAAGGGCATAGCTGAAATTATTCTAGCAAAGCAGAGAAATGGTCCTGTAGGCAGGGTGAAATTAACATTTTTGGGTGAATTTACCAAATTTGAAAATTACGCTAACCCAATCGGCTATGATATTCCAGAATAATGCGTCCTCTAAAAGCTCTCATTAATATTGATAATGCGAAACATAATTTAAATTATGTGAGATCTCTAGCCCCTTCATCAAAAATTATGGCGACACTCAAAGCTAATGCATACGGGCATGGCTTAACTCTTATGGCTGGTGCCTTTAATGAGGCAGATGCTTTTTCTGTGCTTACCATTGAAGATGCAATTGAGCTGAGAGAAGCTGGGTTTGATAAAAAAATACTGTTGCTAGAGGGTGCTTTTGATGAAGAAGATCTAAGGATTGCTGCGGCTTATCATTTTGATTTGGTGGTCCACAATGACTATCAGTTGGCATTAATTAGACAGCTTCCTCATGACAAGCAGATTGATATTCATTTAAAAATTAATACCGGCATGAATCGTCTTGGTTTTTCAATAAATGCCATTAATAAAGTTTATAAGCAACTAAAAAATGATGATCGTATCAATGAAATTGTATTTATGAGTCATTTTGCAAATGCTGATAAAACTAACGGCACTGATGGACAATATCAATTAATTGAAAAACTAATGAATGACTTCAACGAGCCATTCTCTATTGCAAATTCTGCAGCGCTGATTTCAGACAATAAGACTCATGCAGACTGGGTTAGACCGGGCATTATGTTGTACGGTGCGACTCCTTTTGATTTTTCACAAAAGATACCTGACTTAAAACCAGTCATGACTCTTCGTTCAGAGGTCATTTCTATTCAGGAAATCAAAAAAGGACAAGGTGTTGGTTATGGTGAAGATTTTGTTGCTAGCAAGGATATGAGGATTGCAACCGTGGCTTGCGGGTATGCAGATGGTTATCCAAGGCATGCGCCGACTGGAACACCTGTGGTGATTGATGGAATAAAAACAAAAACTGTGGGCAGGGTATCTATGGATATGCTGGCGGTTGATATTACTGATCTAGGAAATGTAAATTACGGATCTATGGTTGAGTTATGGGGAGAGCAGTTGAGTGTTGATGAAGTGGCTAACAATGCGAAAACAGTTGGCTATGAGCTCTTGTGTGCAATCTCATCAGCATCAAGGGTACCAATTGATATAAATTATGGCTAAATCAAAGACCTTATACCAGTGCCAACAATGTGGTGGTCATTCTTCAAAGTGGCAAGGCCAGTGTCCACATTGTTTTGAGTGGAATTGTCTGGAAGAGCAGGTATTGCAGACATCAACATCACGTTTTAAGTCATTAAATAAAAAATCAAACCTCATTAATATCAATGAAGTAGAAATTAATGAGATATTTAGGCATCCAACCAACAATGGTGAGCTTGATCGAGTCTTAGGAGGAGGTCTTGTCCCGGGAGGCGTGACATTGATTGGTGGGGATCCAGGCATTGGAAAATCTACATTGTTGATTCAGGCTTTATCTTCTCTGACAAAAAATCCAAATCAAGAAATTACTGCAATCTATATAACGGGTGAGGAATCTATTGAACAGGTTGCAATGCGAGCAAGAAGGTTAGATTTAGAGGTCTCAGATCTTTTGGTACTGTCGGAAATAAATTTGGGCAATATTATTACTGTTATTGAAAAAGAGAAACCTAGCGTGGTAGTGATTGACTCTATACAAACCCTTTTCTCTGAGGAGCTCAACTCAGCTCCAGGATCGGTATCACAGGTAAGGGAGTGCGCTGCGCAATTAACACGGGTGGCTAAAGCGAATGATGTCAGTATGATCTTTGTAGGCCATGTGACTAAAGAAGGCTCTATAGCTGGTCCGCGAGTGCTTGAACATATTGTCGATACAGTCTTATATTTTGAAGGGGAGTCAAATTCATCTTATCGCTTGGTAAGGTCAATTAAAAATAGATATGGTGCAGTCAATGAATTGGGTATTTATGCAATGACTGAAAAGGGTTTGAAAGAGATCTTAAACCCCTCAGCTATATTTTTATCTGAAACCTCTTTTGATCAAGCTGGTTCAGTGGTTACGGTCATGCAGGAGGGAACCAGACCAATTCTAATCGAACTTCAGGCATTAGTAGATGAGTCAAAACAGTCTTCTCCAAAGAGGCTATCTGTTGGCTTGGAAAATAATAGAATATCAATGATCTTAGCCGTCTTAAATAAACACCTGGGTTTATCCTGTCATAGCCATGATGTTTTTTTAAATGCGGTGGGAGGGGTTAAAATTTCTGAACCCGGAGTTGACTTGGCTGTGTTGATCGCAATCGCTTCTTCATTACAAGAAAAACAAATTCACAGTAAAACTCTTATTTTTGGAGAGGTGGGCTTGGGAGGTGAAGTAAGGCCTGTTGTGCGAGGGCAGGAGCGAATTCAAGAAGCCATAAAATTAGGCTTTAAACGTATCATTTTGCCTAGAAAGAATCTACCTAAAAAGACCATTAATGATGTCGAATTAATCCCTGTTGATAATATCAAAAACGCTTTAAATGCAGCTATACAATAATAATAATTTAATTTAAATTATTATTCTAAGTTATTATTTTTAATATAGTTTTTATTATTATATAAAATTTTCTTATTGGCGTGAGCTGAGTTCGCTCATTAAGAATATTAGCTAAATTACCTTCCTCAATCGATAACAATAAATCATAGTAAATATAACCCATCATCATTCCAGGGAGTTGCTTGTTCTTATCTTCTTTTGGGAGCAGTGAAAAAGCCTTACTGTAAAATGATTTAGCTCGCTCAATTTGATATTCCATTAAATTAATAAGTTTTTTAGGGTCTGCATGGCCTTTAAAATCGTTTTCATCAATCTTAAATAGTTTTAAATCATTTAATGGGATATAAATTCTATTTCTTCGAATATCCTCACCCACATCACGAATAATATTGGTTAGCTGCAATGCGATACCTAGGTTATGGGCATAATCTAGAGTTTTTTTGTTCTCGAACCCAAATATATGTGCCGCTAAAATACCTACCACTGAGGCTGCTCGATAGGTATATAACTGAAGTTGTTTGAAATCCTCATATCGATTGAAATCTAGATCCATCTTCATTCCATCAATGATTTCTATAAAGTAATTTTGATTTAGATTATATTTACGTACAGGCTCTAGCAGGGCTTTAGTTACAGGGTGTTGCGGATTATCTTGATATAAATTGTTAATTTCGGAGTGCCACCAGTTTAATTTAGCTAAACCAACCTCGTACTCTATGCAATTATCAGCGATATCATCTACCTCACGGCAAAAGGCATATAACGCAATGAGAGCCTTTTTCTTTTGGGGATTGAGAAAGATAAAAGGTAAAGCGAAATTGGTTTTGCTTTCTTTAAGTTTGTTTTTGCAATATTGATCAGGGGTCATCGAAGAAAAATTGCCTTTGTAAAAACAATAAACCAACTTATTGGGCCCATTTTTATGTTGAACGGGTTTCCCCTTTTTTTGATTTTTTGACTAAGCATGAGACCAGCTGATATTAATAATTTCATTTCTAACCTAAAACGCCAATTACCATAGTTAAGAATACCTTTTCCCAATACTAAGCGATTATTGATTTGATCGGTCCAATAATTTTTAAAATTATGCCAATCTCCATGAAATTGACCTTTTTTAAGTGCTGAAACATCTATTTGGTATTGTTTGATCAATGATTCTGGAAGATAAACCCTATCTTTATTAAGATCTTCCTGGATATCTTGAATCATGTCTATCATCGCAAAAGCAGAACAAACATGATTTGCATAATAATAGGTTTCTTTTGAATCAAGTTGGTTGACTTGAAGGTATAACTTCCCAGCAGCATTTGCCGCATCTTCGTAATAATCAAATAACTCCTTTTCATTTTTGTATTTCTTTTTGGTTGTATCCTGAAAAAAAGCATCGAGGAGTTGGTAGAAGTATTGAATATTCAGTTTGTAAGTTTTAATAAGGTGAAATAAGTCCACAAACAAAGGTTCACTTGGCATTCTGTGTTTTTTTATCACATCTAACTGAGATTTTATTTTTTTAAGTTGATCTTGTTTTCCTTTTACTGAAAGATTTTCGTCATCTGCAATATCGTCACCAATACGAGCGAAAGCATAAATGGTAATAATGGCATTTTTATTTTCTTTAGGTAAAAATTTAGCAATAGAAAAGTTTTCATAATGCTTTTTGATTACTCGATTATCTTTTAGACTTGTATAATTACTTGATCTCATTTAATCATTATATAAGGATAAATTATTTTGCTAGCAATAATAGGTGGATCTGGGTTATGTAATATTGAGGGGCTGGAAATAATTCGTCGTGAAATTGTCAGAACCCCTTACGGCCAGCCATCAGAACCATTGATTTTTGGTAATCTAGGTGGAAAAGAGGTTATTTTTCTAGCCAGACACGGTGCCAATCATACTTTAGCCCCTCACCATATTAATTATCGAGCAAATATTTGGGCCCTTCAGTCTGTAGGTGTTAAATCTATTATCTCAATTGCCTCAGTGGGGTCTATTGAAAAATCAATCAAGGTTGGAGATTTTGTTATACCTCATCAGATAATCGATTACACTTATGGAAGAAATAATACTTTCTTTGATGGAATAGATAATCCGGTGAAACACATTGATTTTACCTATCCCTATGACATGAGTTTAAGGGAAATTATTATTCAATCTGTTCAAAAATTAACATACAACTTTGTCACCAAAGGGGTGTATGCATCAACCCAAGGACCTCGATTGGAAACAGCGGCTGAAATTGATCGTTATGAAAAAGATGGAGCAACGATTGTGGGGATGACGGCGATGCCAGAGGCAGTGTTGGCACGTGAGTTAAATTTAAGCTATGTAGCAATCTGTCCAGTGGCGAATCATGCGGCTGGAAGGGGAGAAAGTGCTGAGGGAATCTCGTCTGCCATGCTAAATCACAGCTCACAGCAGACCATTAAAAACACCATCGATATTCTTATTCATCTTGTAAAAACATATGGCTATTAGAGATATTCTTAAAATGGGTAATCCTGATCTCCTCAAGGTGAGTGAGCCGGTAGACTTTAAAAAGGATGACCTTACAACTCTTATTGAGGATATGAAAGAGACCATGAAAGCCAATGATGGCGCTGGCTTAGCTGCGCCTCAGATTGGGGTTTTTAAGCGCCTAGTCATCTTCGGGTTTGATACAAACGATCGTTATCCAGAGGCAGGTTCTGTTCCATTTACCGTCCTTATTAATCCAATCATTACACCATTGTCAGATGAACAAGAAAATGGCTGGGAGGGTTGCTTGTCCGTCCCTGGTCTTAGAGGAGTCGTGCCGAGGTTTAATCATATCAAATATGAGGGATATGATGCTGAGGGTAATAAAATTGAAAGGGAAGTAGAAGATTTTCACGCTCGCGTCGTTCAGCATGAATGCGATCATTTAGATGGTATTTTATATCCAATGAAAATTGAGGATTATAGATACTTTGGTTTTCATGAAGAAATATTTAAAGATTAGTTTTGTAGATTTCAAACCTATGATAAAATCTGCACCACGGAAGAGTGGCAGAGTGGTTTAATGCACCGGTCTTGAAAACCGACGTGGGTTCGCGCCCACCGTGAGTTCGAATCTCACCTCTTCCGCCATTTACTCTTAATGTAGTTCACACATGTCTCAACTTGTCTTTACAAATCCTGAGTTAATAAGACTTTGGTATCTCAAAAACCTTTTTGGTCTTTTAAAAACTTTTCCTCCTTCAGCTCTCGTTCCTTCTTCTACATGGTCTAAAAATGAAAACATTTTTTTATCAGACCATACAACTCTTTTAAATTTTTTTTCTTCCAAATAATCTTGCATATGGTAGGAGGGAGTCTCATTTATATCGTTATAAAAACTCAAATTATATTTTTTAATTAATTTTAAGTTGTAGAGCGCACAAAAAGACTTTATGTGCACTTCCTTAAAATTTGATATGCGATAATTAGAGCCAAATAAATTTAATATTAGTCTGGTGTATTTGCGGAAAAACTTTTTGATTAGTCTTGAAAATTTTCTTATCAAACTTTTTTTTGTTTGCTGGAGGCACCCAACAACAAAATTCTTTTCATTTTTTTTCATGTCTTTAAGCATTGTAGGTATTAATTCATTGCTGAATATAAAAGTATCAGAGTGAATTATAAGTAGATAGTCAGCTGAAGATGCTTTTACAATAGCATCTAAAGCTCTTCCATGAGCTTGATAGCTATTATCATCAATTTCTTTTCTTTCAATTAGGTCAATAAATTTTGTTTTTTTGAGAAGTTGTAGACTTTTATCGTTCGAATTATTATCAACTACAAAAATTTTATTTACTTCATCTAAAACATTTTTTTTTAAAAACTTTAAACAGATTTTAGTTAGTTTGGGTGTTTTGAAGTTAACAAAACCAACATCAATATTTTTCATATTTATTTCCACAATAATTTAAGATTCCTCGATTATCTTGGATTCGCATGAAACAAATATGACAAAAAACATGTTTGGTTTTTAGAAATATCGACTTTACTGAAACTTTTGTTGGTAACAATATCTAAAAAACATAATCATATTAAAGTTTGATCATGTTAAAAAAAATTATCTTTCTTATTATTAGTTTTTATATTTCTTTTGTTATAGCAGAACCAAAAATAAGTGATTATAAAAACTACCCTAAAACTAATTCAGAATATAAATTACAAAAACTTGATGTTTCATTTGAACACCCTTGGGGTATTACCTCAATTGATAATGAAGAAATGATCATTTCAGAAAAAGGGGGCAGTTTATTTAAATTCAATAAAAAAACTGCCGAAAAAACTCAAATTAATCATAATATCCAACACATTGAATATAAACCTGGAGGGAAGCAGGGTGGTTTGTTGGACGTTTATTTCAATCCAAATGATAAATATTTATATTTCACTTATAGCTATGATCATGATGGTAAATCTTCAAGTTCAGCGATTGCCAAGGGAAAGCTTCAGGCTAATAATATTACAGATTTTCAAAATCTTTTGATTGCCATACCTAAGTTAAAAGAAAATAGGCACTATGGGTCACGCATCGTAATTAAAGATAATCACTTATATGCTGGTTTTGGCGAGCGAGGGGGCGAGATGATTGCACAAGATCCCAAAACCCATCCTGGCAGCATTATTCGAATTAACACAGATGGGTCTGTCCCAAGTGATAACCCCCACTTTACATCTCATCCTGATTGGCTACCTGAAATATATTCCATCGGTGTAAGAAATCCACAAGGAATTACTTTGACACCAGAAAATGATGTTTTATTTTCGAGTCACGGTCCCAGAGGTGGTGATCATATTGCGATCGCTCAGCCTGGAGCAAATTTTGGTTGGAAACATATATCATGGGGTGGGAGTGAGTATACGGGTATCAAGATTGGTAAATCATCATTTGATGAACAATTTACCTCAACCAAACTGAACTGGGTACCTTCGATGGCAATCAGCAGTGTACAATTTTATTCAGGACAAACCTTTCCTGAGTGGCAAGGTGATTTAATTGTCTGCTCTCTAAATGGGGAAAGTCTTATTCGATTGGATTTTGAAGATGGAGACATTGTTGGTGAGGAAGTTATCCTGGGTGGTGATATAGGTCGTATACGTGATTTTGAGATTGATCAAGATGGAGATATCTATTTAATTACTGATCTAAGAAAATCACCAGTTTGGAAATTAACACGTTAATTGTTAGGAATGATTATGAGATTGCTTTGGATTTTATTAAGTTTAAGTTTGTTATCTAGTTCAGTATTTGCTGATGTTGTCATTCAGGGTTTCAAAATGCCTGAGTCAGTTGCTCAAGACAAAGACGGTAATATTTATGTCTCAGAAATAGGCGAACGAGATGTTGATAAAGACGGGAAAATTACAATGATTGATAAAAGTGGAAATTTAACTACAATCGTTGATGACTTATATGATCCAAAAGGTTTGGTATTGTTTGATAACAAAATCTACGTGACTGATCGGGATGTTGTTGTTGAGGTAGATATTGAAAATAAAACGTCCGCTGTTTTCGCAGGAACAATGCAATTTCCAAGAAGTCCGGTCTTTTTGAATGACATTGACGTGGATGATAAGGGAAATTTATACGTCTCTGACTCAGGAGATTTCAAGAGCACTGGCCAGATCTTTATAATTAAGACCACAGGTGAAATAGAAACTATATTCGAGGATGAGAGAAATTTAGTTAAAGCTCCCAACGGCCTTCTTCTGGATGGAGACACACTCTATGTTTTGGACTGGGCCGGTGAGTTTTTTGAGGCTGATTTAAATAAAAAATCTTTCAAGAAAATAGCTGAGGGATTTAATGGTGGCGATGGAATTGCAAAAGTGAAGGATACCTTCTTTTTAAGTAGTTGGTTAGAAGGGAAACTTTACAAGCTAATTGCTGGTAAAGCTGAACTCGTAAGTGATAAATTTGAAGCGGCTGCCGATATTAGCCTAAGTCAAGATAACAAAAAAGTTTACATCCCTGACATGAAGGCAGGCACACTAACAATTCTTGATGTGAATTAATCATTTTTTATATATCCGGCTTTTATTTCTATTTTTATTTCCTTGATAAAAACCTGGCTGTTCGATCATCCTTAAATATTTTTGATGTTCGGTAAATTCACTAGTTGAATAATGTTCTTCAATCATGTCGTTAGTAATGTAGGTTGGAACAATCACCTCATCCCCAGGATTCCAATTTGCTGGTGTAGACACTTTATATTTATCTGCGACTTGAAGGGCTTCAACCGTTCTCAGAATTTCATAAAAGTTTCTTCCGACGTGCATGGGGTAGGTGAGGATGGTTTGGACTTTTTTATCAGGGGAAATAATAAACACAGATCGTATGGTGGCTTTATGTTTAATCCCAAAGGCACTTTCATTAGGGTTGGCATTCGGGTGAATCATATCAAATATTTTTGCAATCTCCATTGAGGTGTCGGCGACGATTGGGTAATCCACATTAGGACGACTTTTAAATACATCGCTAAACTTATCCAAAGATTTTTCAAGTGAAAATTCTGTTTTAATCTTATCTTTATAAGCATTGACGTGCGGGATCCATTCCTTGTGGTCTTCTAGTGAATCGACACTAAGACCGATAAGCTTGACATTCTTATCAGCAAATTCGGGTTGAAGAAAAGCAGCGTATGCGAGCTCAGTTGTGCAGACCGGTGTAAAGTCTCCCGGATGAGAAAATAATACCACCCAACTGTCTTTAGACCATTTGTAAAAATTAAGATCACCTTTCGTTGTGCTGGCATTAAAGTCAGGAGTCACATCCCCAATTTGTAATGCATGACCGATACAATTAAATAAGATTAAAAGGGGGATGAGTAAATATTTCATTTTGATCTTCTTTCTTGTTCAGATTCTTTAATTAACTTTTGGACAATTTTCTGACTTACAAAAGGAAATAAAGAGGGAATTAACGCATGGATAATTGAAGTAATTCCAGCATAGATTAGTAGGAATCCAGCCCTAAAAGCAAACATAAAATGTTTCCAGTATGGTTTTCCAGCTTCTGTTAAATGTTTTTTAAATAACATATGATTCCAACTATAATGTATTGAAATTAATTTGAATAGTTTTTTTATGTTGTTTAATAGACCTAAACTAATCATAACTACATTACCCAAAAAAAAATGTAAGCCTTTCATTAGTGAATTACTAAATCAAAGATTGATTGCGTGTGCCAACGTCATTGATAATGTTCAGTCGATGTATTGGTGGAAAAATAAAATCACTACAGACTCTGAAACAATAGTGATGATGAAAACCACAAAAAACAAAATCAAAGGAATAAAAAATTTTTTTCTAGTAAATCACCCATACGAAACACCAGAGCTAATTGTACTTAATGTACATGCAGAGCAAAAATATTTAGAATGGATGATAAAGGAGACTGATGTTAATGAATAAATATTTTATCGACTACCCACAAGAAAGAGTTGAGGAGGGTGTAAATAATTACCAGTGTCAATTTTGTAAAGTCTCCACTTTAACAATTAATGGATTACTGGAAAATCATTTACCTGATTGTGAATACAGAAAGCAAAAGGAATCCAATTAGTGGGTAATGATAATTTAATCAAGGCCCTCGAGTTTGCAATTAATGATGAATGGGATGCATCTCACAAAATTGTACAAGAGATGCATTCAAATCATTCGAATTGGATCCATGCAGTCCTTCATAAAATTGAGGGAGATGAATCTAATAGTCGTTATTGGTATGCTCAAACAGATCATGAATATGATGAATATCAAGATCCGTTAGATGAATTAAGAGCAATACAGTCTGAGCTTACTTAGTGTATAGATCGACATATTCATTTACTGGTGTTTTTTGCAGTAAATCAATATCTAAATTAAGATTCATGATTTTCTCAGACTGAGTATTATCAAATTCACGCTTCAGGTTAATCTCAAATTTCTTAATCAATTCAGGAATACCTTCGCTTCGGCGTCGTCGATGCCCAATCGGATATTCAACCGCGACCTGTTCAGAAGATGAGCCATCTTTGTAAAAAATTTGTACTGCGTTGGCAATCGATCTTTTATCGGGATCAAGATAATCTTTGGTATATTCTGGTTTCTCAATACAGGTCATTTTTTCCCGAAGTGCATCCACTCTTGGATCATTTGCTACCTCGTCTTCATAATCTTGCGCGGTAAGATTGCCTTTGAGTAAACCAATTGCAGTCATATACTGTATGCAGTGATCACGATCGGCAGGGTTATTTAGGGGACCTGTTTTATCGATAATCCTGATCGCTGATTCATGTGTAGTAATTTCAATTCGATCAATACAATCAATCTTCTCTAGAGTATCTATTAAGCCAATATTATTCGGATGTAAAGCTAGGGCACATTCCACTGCGGTTTGAGCATGAAACTCAGCTGGAAAGGATATTTTAAAGAGAACATTTTCCATCACATAGGAACCGTATGCCTGAGTAAATTCAAAAGGTTTGCCTTTAAATAGAACATCATAAAAGCCCCATGTTTTAGCACTGAGTGCGGATGGATATCCCATTTCACCCTTCATAACCATTAACGCTAATCTCACAGCACGGCTGGTCGCATCACCCGCAGCCCATGATTTTCGGGAACCTGTATTGGGTGCATGGCGGTAGGTTCTAAGACTTTGTCCATCTAACCATGCATTTGAAACAGCATCAATGATTTGCTCATATGTGGCTCCCAGCATCTTTGCAACGACAGCTGTTGAGGCTACTTTCACTAAAAGCACATGATCTAAACCGACTCGATTAAAACTATTCTCAAGAGCGATCACTCCTTGAATTTCATGGGCTTTGACCATGGCGATGAGCACATCTTTCATAATGAGAGGGGACTGTCCCTCCGCAATCCTTGTTCTTGATAGCCAATCTGCAACCGCTAAAATACCTCCCAAGTTATCTGATGGATGACCCCATTCAGCTGCCAGCCAGGTGTCATTGAAATCTAACCATCGAATCATGGCGCCAATATTAAATGCAGCATTGATGGGATCTAATTGATAATTAGTTCCTGGAACTTTCGCACCATTGGGAACAATGGTTCCTGGAACAATCGGCCCTAAAAGTTTTGTGCATGCTGAGTAACTCAGTGCTTCTAAACCACATCCTAATGTATCCATTAAGCAATATCTTGCGGTATCTAAAGCCTCATCGCTGTTAATTTCATACTCATTTGCATATTTTGCTATATCTACGATGACCTGATCGGGCTCAGGCCTTACATTAGAAATGTGTGAAGACATTTTTTACCTTTCTTTATCTTTGATTTATTGGTGTGTACGGTCTGTTATCTGGGCCGGTATATTCCGCATTTGGTCTGATAATTTTATTATCAATCCTTTGCTCAATCACATGAGCTGCCCAACCTGTTGTTCTTGAGATTACAAAAATTGGAGTAAACATAGAAGTAGGGATACCCATCAGATGGTAGCTTGATGCGCTGTACCAGTCTAAATTAGGGAACATTTTCTTCTCATCCCACATTACTTTCTCAATTCTTTCTGAGATATTAAATAAATTCATGTCCCCAGCATCTTCTGATAATGCCCTTGAAACAGATTTGATACTTTCATTTCTTGGGTCACCAATAGTGTAAACAGGGTGTCCAAAACCAATGATGATTTCTTTCCTTGCCATGCGTTCACGGATATCATTTTCAGCATCATCAGCATCTTTGTAGCGTGCAATAATTTCCATCGCTGCTTCATTAGCGCCACCATGTTTCGGTCCACGAAGTGCGCCAATAGCCCCTGTGATCGCTGAATACATATCGGACAGGGTTCCTGCAATGACACGAGAGGTAAAAGTAGATGCATTAAATTCATGCTCTGCATACAATACAAGTGAAGTATTCATTGCCTTTTCATGAAGCTCTGATGGAGCTTTGCCATGCAATAAGTATAGAAAATGTCCTGCTATGGAATCCATCTCAGATACACAATCTATTTTCTTTCCATTATGTGAAAAATGATACCAATAGATCAACATTGAACCAAAACAAGAAATAAGGCGATCAGCAATATTTTTTGTATTTTCAATATCACGATCTTCACCTTCTTGTTCAATTGTTCCTAGGACAGAGCATCCTGTTCGCATCACGTCCATTGGATGTGCATTTTTTGGAAGTTGCTCTAACGCAATCTTCACAGCATCAGGAATATCTCGAAGAGTCTTAAGTTTATCTTTGTATGCTGATAATTGATCAGAATTTGGTAATTCACCATGAATCAATAAATAAGCCACTTCTTCAAAATTAGAATATTTTGCTAGATCTAAAATGTCGTAACCACGATAATGCAGGTCATTTCCTGTGTGTCCAACAGTACAAACTGCTGTTGTTCCAGCATTTACACCTGCAAGGGCAACTCCTTTTTTTACTTTTTTTTCAGCAACATTATTCATAAATCCTCCCTCGTAATCTATTTTTCCTGCTCAAAGAGCTCGTCTAATTTTTTTTCGTACGCATGATAATTGAGAAACTCATATAATTCATTTCTGGTCTGCATCAGCTCAATTACATTTTGTTGTGTTCCATCTTTTCGTATTGATTCATAAACGGATAAGGCCGCTTTATTCATAGCTCGGAAGGCGCTTAATGGATACAAGATAAGACTGACGTCAGCACCTGCCAATTCCTCTCTAGTGAAGAGCGGGGTAGACCCAAACTCCGTAATATTTGCCAGAACAGGGACTTTGACTGCATTAGAAAACTCCTTATACATGGACAATTCTGTCATGGCCTCAGGAAAGATCATGTCTGCACCAGCTTCGACACAAGCACATGCCCGATCAATTGCGCTTGATAAGCCCTCTACTGCCAAGGCATCGGTTCGAGCCATAATGACAAAGTCTGGATCTGTTTTAGCATCAACTGCCGCCTTAATCCGATCCACCATCTCCTGTTGGGAAACAATGGCCTTATTTGGGCGGTGACCACATCGTTTCGCTTGCACCTGATCTTCAATGTGTACAGCTGCCGCACCTGCCTTAATCGTCGACTTAATTGTCCGAGATATATTTAATGCACCACCAAAGCCTGTATCAATATCAACAAGCAAGGGGGTATCAGTTACATCTGTAATCCTTCTGATGTCTATTAATACATCATCCAAGGTTGATATACCTAAGTCAGGAATCCCTAATGAACCAGCCGCAACACCTCCACCGGAAAGATATAAGGCCTTATACCCAGTTTGGGTGGCAAGGAGAGCATGGTACGCATTAATCGCACCAATTACTTGTAGAGGTTTTTCTTGGGCAAGGGCATCTCTAAATTTTTTACCGGCAGACATCAAATAACCTTTCTATGAAAAAAATCTCTGGTCAGCTTCCTTAGGAATGTCTTGACCTGTTTGTTTTGCAGCTTGAAGGATTTCCCAGAAGTACCGATAAGTGGCTCGATCATGCAGCTCACCTTTAAATTGTATCGGCCCCCAGTCTGCATCTTGGGCGAGTATCAATATTTCAGCTCCATCTTGAATTTCATTAAAATTTGGTTTCATCGCATCGACAATTGCTGTGATCTGCGTTGGATAGATACTCCACATTCTCATAAAACCAAACTCATCACGTGCTCTTTTCGCATCAGAGAACGTGGTCTCGGTATTTTTTAAATCCAATGTGACGTTATGTGCAGGCACTACGCCATTGGCTATTGCCGCCGCAACCACCTCGCTTTTAGCTCTTGCTAGTAATTTATGATCAAATTGACCTGGGCTTCGCATTGCCGATGCAGGGATAGCACCATGGTGACCACTGACAAAATCCATAAGCCCAAAATCTAACACTTGAAGCCAAGGAAGTTTTGCAATGTTTTGCACGTCAGCGAGAGCTCCATGGGTTTCAATAAGCACGTGAATTGGAATTTCACGATTAATATTATTCTCTTTGGCCACCTTTTGAATGTAAGTAATCATCTCTTTTGGCTGCTCCGCATTGGTAGATTTTGGAATCGTAATATAACTGAGAACGTTTCCTGCGCCAGCGACGAGGATATCCACATCTTTTTTCCAATGAGGATGAGTATAGTCATGAATCCTTGAGCCAGCCATCTTAAATTGATTAGCTTCAGAATTGAGAATACGAACAATCATCTCAGCGTGTTCCTGCTCCTGGCCAGCAGCAGCACCATCCTCGCAGTCACAGGTAATATTAAAAATAGGGCCTAATGTTTCTTGCAAACCGAGTGCCTTAGTAATTAATTTTTCACTACCTGCAAAGTGTTCACACACAGGAATCATTGGAAAAGGTTTTTCACCTGTAAATAATGCTTCGTTAGGATGAGTTAAAGCCATAATTATTTCCTTTTTGGAATTACTACAAAATAATCAATATCAAGAACTATGCTTGGATTGTAAATTTTTTTCCCATTTTTCTCACTGGTAACATTTTCAATAAGAGCACTAGGTGTGTTTTTTATGCCAAATTGTCGTAACCTTAAAATTCCAGCACCTGGAAAATTGTCATGCTCAAATTTATCGATAATTTCTGTTCTTGTGTAAATGGTATCTCCAGCAAATGTTGGATTTGAATGAACACCTGAATTTACACCCACCACCTGCAGAGCATTTTCTAGACCTTCAAATGATAATGACCGGCATAATGAGATAATGTGTCCTCCATAAATTAAACGTCTTTTGAATGGGGTAGATTTCATCATGTGAGCATCAAAGTGCAGTTTTGCATTATTCTGATAGAGTTTCGTTGCAAGGGTATGGTCTGTTTCATCAATAGTCATTCCAGAAGAATGATTTATGACCTGACCAATTTCATAGTCCTCAAATAATAAATCTGATCCGGTATCTATAGGATTGAAATCCGCAAATGAGACGTCATTGCGATGAATCTGAGATAAATCTGAAATCTCTGGTAAATCATTTGGGATGAGTTCATTTATTTTTGAGTCATTATTTCTTTTTGGAACCATTACCCAGCGAATCCAGGATAGTATTTCCTCATTATCTTGATTGAATGTTGTTGACCTCACATAAACTACACCCGTCGACTTATTTGAATTTTCTTTTACGCCTATAACTTGAGACTCTGAGCGAATAGTATCTCCAACATAAGCATTTCTCTTAAACTGAATATTTGCATAGCCTAGATTAGCTACCGCATTTAGAGAGATATCATTCACTGTTCGACCAAATGCGATATGGAAAAGCAACATATCGTCGATTGGGGCGGCATTTAAACCAATATTATTTGCAGTTAAAATAGAGCAGTGCAGGGGATTGCGATTACCTACAAGAGCGAGGTACATCGACACATCTCCGTCAGAAATCGTTCTAGGAATAGCGTGCTGAAATACCTGGTTAGGTGAAAAATCCTCTAAAAAATTTCCTTGATGTTGGCTCATATATTATTTTCCAATTCTTCCATCATTTCATACTGCACCAGTAATCTTTTTGCAGCGGTAACATGGTGGTGCTCTACTAATTTGTCATCGACAACAACTGTTCCTCTTCCTGAAGCGTTAGCTTCTGCAAGCCCACTAATGATAGCTTTGGCTTGTTCAATTTCAGCAGGCTTCGGTGTGTAAGCATCATTGGCGTAAGCCAGCTGATCTGGGTGGACTAAGGATTTTCCATCAAAACCCATATCTCTACCCATTCGGCAGGCATACTCAAAGGAAGCAGTATCTTTAAGATTGCTATGAATACCATCAATCACTGACAAGCCATAAGCGCGTGCTGCCAAAATGACTAATGATAGACTGGTGGTGAGTGCGATTCGATCTTGCGTGGTCCTAGCATACATTTGGGATATGAGATCTGATGTTGCTAAGACCATACAAATAATCCGATCTGATGCACTTGCAATTTCTTTTGCATTTAAAACAGCCAAAGGACTTTCAATCATCACCATGACTGAGATATCTTGACCTCCACATCGATCTAACTCGGCAATACAATTAAGGATATCTTCTTTAGATTCAATATTTGGAAACAATATTGCATCAGGTTGAAGTGGGGCAACTGCTTTGATGTCATCCAAACCCCAGGGTGAGTCAAAATCATTAACACGAACGACAACCTCTCTTTTACCATAACCTCTTTCTTGAAGCATCTCAATCACGTTATCTCTTGATTGGATTTTAGCATCCAGCAAGATAGGGTCCCCGAGATCCAAAATAATTGTATCTGCTCTTAATTCTTTTGCTTTTTCTAGATACCTTTTGTTGCATCCAGGTACATACAACATCGAACGTCTTGGTTTGTAAGTATTTGTATTCATCGTATCAATGTGAATAAATTATTAATTAGTACTACATTCTAAATAATAAAAAAAATATGTCAATATTATTTTTAGTCTTATATATGTTTAATCTATAAATTTATATGTATTTTATATATATACAAATAAAATCAATAACTTAGTTAAAAATATTTTTTTTTAATTTCTTGTTGCTTTTTTATTTAGTCTTATATAAGATATATATAAGTTAAATTTTTATTTATTGAGTATGAACATACCTTTATATGTACAGGTTAAACAAAGAATCACGGAAGAGTTAGTTTCTGGTAAGTGGAGAGCAGGGGACATGATTCCAAGTGAGATTGAATTGGCGAATGATTTTAAAGTCAGCCAAGGAACCGTTCGAAAAGCCATTGATGCTCTCTCAAATGAGAAAATATTAGTTCGTCGTCAAGGAAAAGGGACCTATGTAACCACTCATGATGAAGAGCAGATCCAATTACGATTTTTAAGACTAACTTCAACCAAAGGCCATAAAGAAAAACTGGAAAGTGAATTATTTTCTTTTAAGAAAATACGATCTTCAAGCTATGTGGCTAAACAATTAAACCTTATCCCAGGCTCACCTGTATTTCAGATTAAGAGATTACTTACGTTTGACAAAAAACCCCTTATCCTTGATGAAATTTATATTTCATCATCTGCCTTTAAAGGATTAAACGAGGAGATGATTAATCAAAAAAAAGGGTCCCTATATCGACTTTATGAATCACGCTATGGGGTTCAAATGCTTAAGGCAAATGAAAAAATTAAGGCGGTAGCCGCAGGAGATGAGGTTTCTAAATTATTAAGCATCCCAAAAAAAACACCATTATTAAGCATTGAGAGACTCTCATATACCTATGGTGAGAAGCCTGTTGAGTGGAGGTTGGGATTGTGCCTCACTGAAAATTATCATTATCAGACGGAGCTTGAATAATATGTCTTTAAAAGATGAAGCGCTCAATTATCACGAGCATCCAAGGCCTGGAAAAATTGAGATTGCTTCGATAAAGCAGTGTAACACAGCCTATGACTTATCTCTCGCTTATTCACCAGGAGTGGCAGAGCCAGTCAGAGCCATTCAAAACGATAAAGACAATGCCTATCGATTTACCAACAAAGGAAATTTGGTTGCGGTTATTTCCAATGGAACTGCTGTTTTAGGTCTTGGAGATACGGGAGCGCTTGCCAGTAAGCCAGTCATGGAAGGCAAGGGCATCCTTTTTAAAAAATTTGCCGATATAGATGTATACGATATTGAGATCGATTTATCTGATCCTGATCAGTTTATAGAAACTGTTGCTGCGATATCACCTACCTTTGGTGGTATCAATCTTGAAGATATTAAGGCTCCAGAATGTTTCTATATTGAAGATGAATTAAAAAAGCGTCTTAACATTCCTGTGTTTCATGATGATCAACATGGAACAGCAGTGATCGTGGCTGCAGGATTACAAAATGCATTAGAAATTGTTAATAAAAAAATTACTGATATTAAGGTGGTATTTCTTGGTGCTGGCGCTGCTGGGTTATCCTGTGCGCGTTTAATCAGACATTTGGGGGTAAATGACATCCATCTCGTTGATCGAAAAGGGGTATTAAATAAATCAAGAGATGATGCCAATATCTATAACCAAGAATTTTTAAGTGACACCAAAGCAACCACATTGGAAGAAATTATTGAAGATGCGGATGTATTTATCGGCTTATCTGGGGCAAATTTATTTCCAAAAGAATACTTATTAAAAATGAAAAGAGATCCGATTGTTTTTGCTCTAGCCAATCCTGATCCTGAAATCACACCAGTTGAAGCTAGATCTGTAAGAAATGATGTCATCATGGCAACAGGAAGATCTGATTATGCAAATCAAGTAAATAATGTACTGGGTTTTCCTTTTTTATTCAGAGGGGCTTTGGATGCAAGAGCGCCACAGATCTCAATGAATATGATGTTAGCCGCATCTGAGGGATTGGCTAAATTAACGAAAGAGGAGGTTCCACAGTCCGTGCTGGATGCCTATCAAGTGAAGGAATTAAAATTTGGACCTGACTACATAATCCCTAAACCATTTGATCCAAGATTAAAAGAGTATGTAGCAGAAAGTGTTCGCCTGGCGGCTTTAAAGGAATTTCATGGAAAATAGAAATCCAAAAAATTTAAATCTATTCACCATTCGATTTCCTGTGCCTGCTATGGTTTCGATTTTGCACCGGGTGAGCGGTGTTGTTTTGTTTGTGTTGATGCCATTGTTGACAATATCGCTCTACTGGTCATTAAAAAATGAAAATATCTTTAACTGGGTTCTTTTGTTATTTGATACGACGTTATTTAAGTTAATCAAGTGCCTCATGTTATGGGGCATTATTCACCACTTGATCGCTGGCACAAGACACCTCCTGCTTGATTTGCATTTTGGTGTTGATCTGATTATTGCGCGGATGACCAGTAAGATTGTTTTGGTGGTGAGTTTCCTTCTGACATTTATTGCAGGGATTTGGTTATGGTAAAAAATCCTTTTTTCAACTTGTTTGGCGGAATGACACAGTGGCTTTACCAAAGATTCTCGGCATTTTGTTTATATTTTTTTATTGGCTATCTTATTTTTAATTGGGCCCAAATTGACCATTTGGATTATCAAGCCTGGGTGGATTTTTTTGAATCCATCATTCACCGCTCAATTATTACTATTTTATTTTTAATTACTTTTTTCCATGGCTGGATAGGGGTTCAGCATGTGATTGATGATTACATTAAAAATAAATGGATGAATCAGACCATATATTTAATTTTACTTTTTAGTATGGTTTTACAGATTATTTTTTTAGTTTTATTTCTTTTGGATATTTAACAGATGCAGCATTTTAAATTTGATGTCTTAGTTGTGGGTGCTGGTGGAGCTGGTTTAAGAAGTGCTCTGCAGCTCTCAGATGCAGGATTAAATGTTGCTGTGTTGTCAAAAGTTTTTCCGACACGTTCTCATACTGTTGCAGCTCAGGGAGGAGTAGCTGCAGCACTTGGGAATGTGACGGAAGATAAATGGATCTGGCACATGTATGACACGATTAAAGGATCAGATTACTTGGGTGATCAGGATGCGATTGAATATATGTGTAAGAATGCGGCTGATGCAATCTATGAGTTAGAACACTATGGCATGCCATTTGATCGAAACTCAGATGGCAAAATCTATCAACGTCCATTCGGTGGAATGACTAAAAATTTTGGTGAGTCTGCCATGTCACGCACCTGTGCCGTTGCTGATCGTACCGGTCATGCGATGCTGCATACGTTGTATCAAAGAAATGTAAAGAATAACACTCAGTTTTTCATTGAATGGAGCACGCTAGACCTGATTAAGACAAAGGATGATGAGGTGCTAGGGGTTATTGCGTATGAGATGGCCACGGGTCAGTTAGCCATCTTTCAGGCCAAAAAAACAATCTTTGCCACTGGCGGTGCGGGCAGAATATTTGAGGCAAGCACTAATGCTTATATTAATACAGGGGATGGATTGGGCATGGCTGCTCGAGCAAACATTCCTTTAGAAGACATGGAATTCTGGCAGTTCCATCCGACTGGGATTGCGGGAGCTGGAGTGTTGGTGACAGAGGGTTGTCGTGGTGAGGGCGGGTATCTTGAAAATTCGGATGGCGAGCGTTTTATGGAACGATACGCGCCAAATGCTAAAGATCTTGCGAGCCGTGATGTTGTATCTAGAGCAATTGCCACAGAGATAAAAAATGGCAAGGGTGTTGGAAAAAATAAAAATGCTGTTTATTTGCAACTAGCCCACCTCGGAGAAGATAAAATTAATGAGAAATTGCCCGGCATACGTGAGATCGCAATTAAATTTGCTAATGCCGACCCAATCAAAGACCCCATTCCTGTTGTGCCGACTGTCCATTATATGATGGGTGGTATTCCAACAAACTTACATGGCCAGGTCAGAAAAAATGATTCTGGCGATCGAGTTGAAAATTTTTATGCCGTCGGTGAATGTGCCTGCGTTTCTGTTCATGGAGCTAATCGATTAGGCTCTAATTCACTGCTTGATCTAATTGTTTTTGGCAGAGCTGCTGGGCTGCATGTGATTGATTCTATTGATCAAAAAGCAAAATATCCTGACATACCTAAAGAAGCTGTTGAATTTACTCAACAAAGAGTGGCGTCCTTGAATACACAAAGCAAAGGTTCTGAAAATATTGTCCAACTAGGAAATGATTTACGCTCCACTATGCAACAGCATTGCGGCGTATTTAGATTCCCAGAATTACTAAAAGAAGGGGTGAAAAAAATTCACGATATTGCGGAACGTTCTGAAAGGTTACAAATTTCAGATACCAGCAATGTCTTTAATACAGCAAGAATTGATGCTCTGGAATTAAAAAATTTAATTGAGGTCGCTAAAGCCACCATAGAATCTGCTCATGCGCGTGAGGAAAGTCGAGGTGCTCACTGCCGGTCTGATTTTGAAGATAGAAATGATGAGCAATGGTTAAAACATACCTTGTACTACTCACAAACCAATACCATTGGTTATCGTCCGGTAAATTTAAAACCATTAACAGTGGAAACTTTTCCACTTAAAAAAAGGGTGTATTAATTATGAAGTTTTCAGTATATCGATTTGACCCTGAAGTTGATAAAAAACCTTACATGAAAAAATATGAGGTTGATCTAGATGATGGTGATCAGATGCTATTAGATGCCTTGATGAAGATAAAACAACAAGATGAAACCTTAGCCTTAAGAAAATCGTGTCGCGAAGGTGTATGTGGATCTGACGGGATGAATATTAATGGAAAAAATGGTTTAGCCTGTGTTACCAAATTAAAGGATTTGAAAGAGCCAGTTGTGATTCGCCCGATGCCAGGACTTCCTGTGATTAAAGATTTAATTGTGGATATGGATCAATTTTTTAAAAACTACCATGATGTGAAGCCATATTTCATTAACAATGAAGAGACCCCCAAAACTGAAAGACTTCAATCCCCTGAAGATCGTAAAAAGCTAGATGGCTTATACGAATGTATTTTGTGTGGTGCGTGTACCACATCCTGCCCATCTTTCTGGTGGGGACCAGATAAATTTATGGGACCTGCTGCATTGCTGCAATCCTATCGATTCTTAGCGGATTCTCGAGATCAAGGTGGCGAGGAGCGTTTAGAATTTTTAGACCATGAAGATCGTTTGTTTCGTTGCCATAACATTATGAATTGCGCTGATGTTTGCCCTAAAGGATTAAGTCCCGCAAAAGCAATATCTGGTATCAAGGAATTGCAGTTTAAAAGAAAAAAATCATCTGTGAAGAAAATATTTTCACTTAAAAAGGAGTCTTCATGAACATTGATCATGTTATTCGATATAAAAGCAGAAGAGGCTTGCTAGAGCTTGATCTTGTGTTGGGAGATTTTTATCAAAACGAATATGAGTCATTGTCGTTAATTGAGAAGAACGCTTTATTAAAAATATTAAAAAAACAAGACAATGATCTTTGGAATATTTTATCTACACGAAATTTAAGAGAGTTGATCAAAGAAGAGGTGAGTGATGATTAATGAAAAAAATATCTCAAAAATAGAGTCAGATTTATTTGGTGGGTTTTGGCCTGGAATCCAGCTGTATTATCCTCCTGTGAAATATTCACCCTCTAATAGCACTTATGAGGATTTAGATGCTGCGTCAACTAGGTTTAAGAAACATGCTCACCAAACTATTGCTCACACTCTAATTTTTGACTTGGAAGATGGATGTAGTAAAAAAGAATTAAGTCGAGAGTTATTAAAATTAGAACTGGGTGGTTTAAGAAAATCTAGACCGGATGTGCAAATTGCTATCCGAATCAATCCATTCAGAACAACGGAGTTTGAAAAAGATATTACTTTATTAAAAGTGGTGTCTGATTATGTTGATGTGGTCATGCTGGCTAAAGCAGGTGAAGCCTATGGCTCTGCTGAAGTGAGAGATTTATCAAGTATTCTCTTGGACCTAAATCCAAAAATTACGATTCAGCCAATTATTGAACATCCAAGATCATTAAAAATCGTTCCTGACCTAATGTCTTATAACACGGTAAAACATGTGGTGTTTGGTATTCATGATTTCTCCAAAGCCATGGGCATCAATATTACACCTACCAATTGGATTGAGGAACTGACTTATTTTTTAAATCAAATTATGTTTGAAGCTCGAATCGCTGGTAAAGGTGTTATTGGAGGAGTCGAAACTTTAATTGGTGAACATATCATGCCAGAAAAATTTATTGAGCCACATGATGTTCGCCGCTGGTTAGATTTGCACGGGGATGATGAGTCACGCATCGTTTATCGTCACGCAGTGACTGAAGCAGAAAAAGGATTGACAGGAAAACAGGTGATTCATCCAGGACACATTCATCTGTGTAAAGTAGCATACACTCCATCCCCAACAGAAATTAATCTTAGAATAAGAGTATTAAAAGCTGCAATTGAAGCGGATGCATTGCTTGGTGGTGCAATTAAATTTGAGGGGGAAATGCTTGATCCTCCGATGTTTGGTAAAGCATTGCAGACACTTTTAAGAGCGCATGCACTCAGAGCTTTAAATCAAGAAGATACAGATTTTGCAATTAGTGTTTTGAATAAATTACCAGCTCAAGTAATTCGTGAAAACTGGCCTTATGGAGCAATACTATAATGATTCAAAAGTTTGAGTGGGAATGGAATGTTCCTGAGGAAATAAATATTGGTCAGCTATGTTCGTCCATTCATCTTGGAACGGAATTTGAAAATAAGTTGGCCATGATTGTTGAGAATGATGAGCTTGGCACTGACCAAATTAGCTTTAAAGAATTGGCTATAAAGACGGATCAGTTTGCTCAATGTCTGATCAATTTAGGCTTACAAAGTGAAGACAGAGTTCTTATTCGCCTTCCAAATTCTCTTGACTACCCCATCTCTTTTTTAGGCGCCATGAAGGCAGGGTATGTTTCCGTACCGACATCAACTTTATTAACAGCGGAAGAGGTCGTTTACTTAGCTAATGATTCTCAAGCAACGGCTTTGGTCACGGATAAATCCATGTGGAAATCGTTACAAGAGCATAATCTTCCTCCACAGCTGAAATACATTTTCTTGACAGGGGTTGGGGATGTAGAAGAGTCAGATAAATTTCATATTTTTGATATGCAACAAGAAATCGATAAGATAAAAAAAATTAATTTTTCTGTAAATACCAAGGCGAATGATCCGGCATACCTAGTTTATACCTCAGGCACTACAGGCTATCCAAAGGGAGTTTTACATGCGCATCGAGCTATTATTGGGAGAAAGCCTGCATCCCAATATTGGTTCGACTTTGAGGGCAAAGATGATCGTATTGTTCACTCAGGAAAATTTAATTGGACATATGTTTTGGGATCTGGATTGATGGATCCACTACATCTAGGAAAAACCATCGTGGTGTATGAAGGAAAAAATCATGCTGACACATGGATGAAGTTGATCCAAAAACACAGTGCTACAATTTTTATTGGTGTTCCAACGATTTATCGACAGATCTTACAAAAGACCGACTTTAAGGCTGAGAATGTTCCGTCATTAAGGTATTGTATGAGCGCTGGTGAGCATTTATCTGATGAGGTGCTAAATCAATGGAGAGGTAGATTTAACCAAGATATATTTGAAGCGGTAGGTATGTCAGAATTTTCATATTATCTTTCTGAGAATAAATATAACCCCATCCGTCCAGGCTCAGCAGGCTTTCCTCAACCAGGACATGATATTAAATTAATAAATCCTGACACCTTAGAAGAGGTTAAAACAGGAGAAGAGGGGATGATATGTGTTCCTGATAGTGACCCAGGTTTATTTTTAAGGTATTGGAATTTACCCGAAGAAACGGATAAGCATTTACATAGCGGTTGGTTCTTTACAGGCGATTATGCGAAATATGATGAGGATGGCTATATTTGGTTTTTAGGAAGAAAAGACGACATAATTAAAAGCTTTGGTTATCGTGTATCTCCATATGAAATTGAGCGTGTATTTAAATCTCATCCTGATGTGGCTGATTGTGCAGCGATTGGGGAAGAAATTGAAAAAGATAAATTATTAGTAGTGACTTATATTCTGCCACATGAAGGCAAACAGCCAGATCCTAATGATCTTCTTAAGTTTGGACAAAATCATTTAGCCGCTTACAAGGCTCCAAAAACCATTTACATTGCCCATGAATTTCCTAAAACCAAAAATGGTAAAATATTAAGAAAAAATATTGATAAATCTATTGCAGTCTCTCAATCAACGGTTCGCTAAACTATGATTAAAAACCAAGATATTATTTCTAGCGTCAGTGACGCGCTGCAGTACATATCCTATTATCACTCCGAAGATTTCATTCAAGCGATGACTGCAGCATACCAGAAGGAACAATCAAAACCAGCTAAAGATGCCATGTTGCAAATATTAACGAGTTCAAAATTATCAGCTTTAGGCAAGAGACCTCTGTGTCAAGACACTGGTATTGTGACTATTTTTGTTGAGGTCGGCATGGATGTGGAATTTGAGGGTGACCAGACAATCGATGATTTAATCAATCAAGGTGTTGCCGAGGCTTATTTAAATCCTGAAAATCCCCTAAGGGCTTCAATTGTTGAGGATCCATTAGGGTTAAGGAAAAATACGAAGAATAATACACCTGCCGTGATTCATACTCGACTAGTTAAAGGTCGCTCGATAGACTTTAAGATTGCAGCCAAGGGAGGAGGGTCAGAGAATAAAGCGCATTTAAAAATGATGAATCCATCTGATGATCTGGTGGGTTACATTCTTGATCTCATTCCTACTTTAGGTGCTGGCTGGTGTCCACCAGGTGTTCTTGGAATAGGTGTTGGCGGCACTGCGGAAAAAGCTGTGATTATGGCGAAAGAGTCTTTAATGGAATCCATTGATATCCAAGAGTTAATAGATAAAGGCGCCAAATCAAGGGTGGATGAATTACGACTTGAATTGTATGAAAAAATTAATCAGCTTGGAATTGGGGCTCAAGGCCTAGGTGGCCTCACCACTGTTTTGGATGTAAAAATTAATGATTTTCCAACACATGCTGCATCGCTTCCAGTTGCTATTATTCCAAATTGTGCAGCCACAAGACACATTCACTTTAAACTCGATGGAAATGGTCCTGCAGAGTTTGTTCCCCCCAAGTTAGACTTTTACCCAAAAGAAGAATGGCAAGCAAATGAGAATGCGATTGCAGTTGATCTTGATTCATTAACAAAAGAGCGGATGAGTCAATTTAAAGTAGGCGATACTTTATTGCTTAATGGAAAAATTCTTACCGCTAGAGATGCCGCACATAAACGGATTGAGTCTATGATTGCTAATGGTGATCAGCTTCCAGTGGATTTAAAAAATAGAGTGATCTATTATGTTGGCCCAGTAGATCCCATTCAAGATGAGGCAGTCGGCCCAGCAGGTCCGACAACGGCAACCAGGATGGATAAATTTACTGAATCTATTCTTAATCAAGAGGTGATCGGTATGATTGGCAAAGCCGAAAGAGGTCAGCAAACGATTGAGATGATTAAGAAAAATAAAGCGATTTATATGATTGCGGTTGGTGGCGCAGCATTTCTAGTTTCCAAAGCTATTAAGAAAGCACAAAAAATAGCTTTTGAAGAACTTGGTATGGAGGCTATTTATGAATTTGAGGTCAAAGATATGCCTGTTACTGTGGCTGTCGATCAAGAAGGAAATTCAATTCATACGAGTGGCCCCAAACAATGGAGAATCATTTCTCAATAAGTTATGTTACTTTGGCTTGTATTGATTGCTCGCATATGCATTAGAAGTCAAAAATCCACGTTTTTTTTGGTGCTTTAAACCAATCTCTTTGACTCTTTTTCTCCACAAAATATAAGAAGATCGTTTGAGATTTTTTTGCATGAGACGCATGACTTCATTTTCAGTTAAGCCATATTGTTTGAAAATAGCATCAAACGGGGTTCTGTCTTCCCAGGCCATTTCGATAAGTCGAGATAGATCTTCTGGATTCATTGTTGATTTAGTCATTTAGTATGTAGGTGATGACGTTATCATCTTTTAAATAAGATTTAAGTTTGATCCATTTTTTTGAATTTTGTTCGTACCAAAGTTCGATGTGAAATTTTTCATCCTGATCATTAATGGCACGAAGGGTGAATTTATTGGCTAAAAACGTATTTGTTTTGGTCTTCACTTCTTCGTCTTCATCCTTTGAGAATGATAATTTAAAAATTTCACCATCTTGAGGATTGATAGCAAGATTCTGTTCTGTAAATTGAATATCCCAATACCGGAAGGTTTGTGAACATGCTGGGTGATTGTAATCTTTATCATTTACCTTAATTTTGAAAAATGCAGAGTCCGCAAGGCTTGATAATTCAAAAAAATCTGCGCCATCTTGAGTTTCGCTTTCTAATTGAACTAGACAATTATCTTTATATACTTCTGTTGCTGTATGACGGTACTTATAGGCCGGAATAAACCATAACTTCACGTCGAATTGAGCTTTATTACTAATCGTATCGTTTTGTACATTAAATTCATGAAAACCAATATCCTTGTCATTCAATTGGACTTGGAAATTTATTTGATCAGCATAGACGCTACAGCACAATAGCATCATAGAAAAAAAACTTATGACTCTTTGGGTAACCATGGCAGGATTGAATTAGTGGATTGAATGTATTTTTTATATTTTGGTTTACGATTAATAATGGTTTCTTCCATTAAACCTGCTCCAGAAAACTTAAAGAGGAAGTAGGTCATTAAAAGGGGAGAAATGATGATAAAAATATGTCCAAATTGAATTGCATTAACAAAAATTCCCCATGTGATTAACAACTCACCAAAATAATTAGGATGTCTCGAGTATCTCCACAAGCCTGAATTACACACCTCGCCTGACGCGTTGGTTTTTTTGAATTTATACAGTTGGTAATCAGCTATGGTCTCATAAAGTATGCCAATAGCTATCATAAGGTAACTCAGAGGCATCAGAAAATTCCACCCTTGCTCATGTATGGGATTGAATATGTAATACAGTGGATAAGAAATGATTAGCGCTAAAGAAGCCTGGAAGATGAAGATGATAAATAAGCTTTTCAAATGAAAATGAGGTGAGTAATTACGGCGTATATCTTGATAACGGGAATCTTCAGGCTTATTTGCATTTCTGATACATAAATAAGCAGACAATCGCACCGCCCAGATAACAAGCAATACATAGATCATCCACTGGTTATCAGAAATACTATTAGTTTGGGCAAAACAGGCGATGTTGATGATGAAGAATAGGCTCCACATGGAGTCAACAATGTTTACATTAGTTTTTACGAAGGAATAAATCCATCCTACCAAGCCAAACAACAAAGAAAATAGTAATGCGTCTAAATAAACGTTCATTTATTTGCCTTTTGCATAAAATTTAAATAAAACTGGCGTTACTACAGCCCAGCTCAAAGCTAAAATATATAGGGTGTATTCATGACTCAGAGTAATTGCTCCTATTTTTTCTCCAGCCAGATAAGCCAGAGGTCCACCGATAAGACCAAAAAAGATTTGAAGTGCAGGTTTATTTTGCAACCAGGCAAGAGAATGGTTAATGGTTAAAGCAAAAGATATCCATAAACCAATGATCCAAATAGGAGAATAAAAATCAATAAAAACAATATTATATAAAATAAAATTAAAGTATTTTAGAAGTCCATCATGAATGAATCCAATAACGATCGCTAAAACAATCAGGACGCAGTCAGCAAATAATTTTTTACCGTGGAGATATTGGAGTGTTAATAAACAAAAACCCAACAGTGCGCCATATAACGAGTCATGAGCAGCGGAGAGAATAAAGATAAACCAGATACTCTGAAACAGAACAAAGTTTATTAGCTTATGTTTCATTTAGAAAAAAGGTAATGAGCAACCATCCATTCTTGACCTTGGTCGTAATTCCAAAGTTCCTCACAGGCCATAAAAAATATCCTCCACCTTTGTAGCCAAAGTTCTGCTTGATCAGACCCATAACAGTCTTTGAAGATATTTATGATTTCTGTTTTATTTTTATCTGTATTATTCAGCCACTCTCGAGCTGTTTTGGCATAATGAGTTCCGTCCCAAAGCCATTGTTGCTCTATCTTAAGAGAATTTTGAAAGTAAAGGGGAAGATCAATTGACGGCATCATACCCCCTGAAAAAAAATATTGGCTCATCCAGTCATTGTCATCTTTAACCTGGAACAAATAAGGCGCACTTTTATGCACAAAGATATGTTTAAAGAATTTGCCGTCTTTTTTTAGCCAGTTTGAAATTTTTTCATATAACGCAGCAAAGTTTCTCATGTGCTCAAACATCTCAACCGACACAATGCGATCAAACTTTAATTTTGTATCGAACTCTGTCATGTTGCAGGTAATAATTTTTACATTAGTCAGCTTTCTTTGTTTGGCCTGGCTCTCAATATATTTGCGTTGTGAGTGGGAGTTAGAAACGGCTGTAATTTTAGATTTAGGATATTTTTTTGCCATCCATAAGGTTAACGAACCCCATCCACATCCTAACTCAAGAATACGGTGACCATTTTTTAACTCCGCATGTTCACAAGTCTTTTTCAAAGCTAATTGTTCAGCGTCGTTTAAAGTTTTTGTCGAGTTGTTCCAATAACATGAGCTGTATTTTTTATTCATACCCAGTGAGTAATGATAAAAATCTGCTGGTACCTCGTAATGTTGGTCATTTGCTAAATTAGTGTCTACCGCAATAGGGGAGCGATTCATCGCATTTACAAATTTTATTTTGTGTTTTTGGAGATTTTCTGGTCTATCAGAGCAAATTTCGGTTAAACGATCTTTTAATAGGCTTCTAATTCCAATTCTTATTAACCAGTCCGGCACTAATTTTTTTTCAGCAAGTTTTAAAGCAAATGACATATGAGTATTCTTGGTAAATTATTAGACATATTAATCATAATGAAAATAATTTTTTTGTGTGCGATTGAGTATAAAAAGATTAATTATTTTTTTAATTTAAAGAGGCCCAGGAGAGATGTAGGGCCTCAGAGATGCAACAGTATGTGGATACCGTCACTTTTTTTGCCAACCTGCTTATGGCAAAAAACCATTAAATATGTAAGGTTATTATACCTTAAAAAAACCATTCAATATATATGGTTATCTATCATCTAGTTAAATATTCAGATAATATAAATATTGGATTTTAGAAAGGACTGCAATATGAGTGTTTTGGAATCTTTTAAAAAATTAAAAGCAGATGGTCAGAAAATTGTTGTTGTAACGTCATATGAGTATTGGAGCGCAAAAATTCTCAATGACACAGACATTAACGGGATTCTGATCGGTGATGACCTGTCTATGGTTATTCATGGAAATGAAAATACCATTAACTGTGATGTCGAGACTATCGCCATGCATACCCGAGCGGTAAAGAAGGGCGCAAAAGATAAATTTCTGATTGCTGCCATGCCATTTATGAGTACAAGAAAGGGTTTGTATGACGCCTTAGATAATGTCGAAATCTTAATGAAGGCGGGTGCTAATGCTCTTAAGATTGAGGGTGTGGATGGCAACGAAGAGCTCTACGCTCATTTGTCTGAATCAGGCATACCTACGATAGGCCATATTGGCTTAACTCCAACGCATCATAATGCGATTGGTGGGTTTAAACCTCAAGGCAAGACAAAAGAAAGTGAACTAAAAATTATCGAAGAAGCAAAAACACTAGAAGAGCTTGGATGCATTGCCATTGTTCTGGAAGCTGTGCCACGACATGTTGGAGCGGCTGTTCGAGATGCTGTGGCGATTCCTGTGGTGGGTGTTGGCGCTGGCCTTGACGTAGACGGTCAAGCACTGGTGCTTCCAGATATGTTAGGTTTTTGTACTGACTTCAAACCAAGGTTTGTGAGAACCTATTTAAATGGCGCAGAGCTTATTACCAAAGCAGTTAATCAATTTGCAGCGGATGTCCATTCCGGAGCATTTCCTTCGGAAGCTGAGACGTACCCACCTGCTAAGAAATAAATAATTCAGGGAGCATTCATTCTTGCTCCCTGTAATCTAAAAAATTAATTATCTTTTTTAAAGTAATAAGTCGTTTGTGGTGTCACACAATGGGTTAGTGGAACATCATAATTATCGACATCCTCTAGAGGTTCACAAGGCTTAAAAAAACTCACCCCAACTCTCTTTACTTCATCATGTAAAGATAAAAAAAGACGGTCATAGAATCCTCTGCCAAATCCAACCCGATGTCCTGTTGCATCAAAAGCTAAAAGCGGTGTGATCACTAACTCAATATCGCTATCATTAGCCCATATGGGATTAATCGGCTCCGGAATATTATTTTTTATGAGTGCTGTTTTGGTGCTAGGGTCAAATTTGGCATTTTTTAACGTATTGTTTGTGAAGTCAGTGATGGGAACAACGACATCGATATGATTTTCCCAGCAATATTCTATGATGGGTTTTGTGTTAATTTCACTTTTTTGATTAATTGTTAAAAAACAATGAATGCAGGTTGGCTTAAATTTTTTAATTAACTCAATTAGGTTGCGGATAATTTGAGACGAATCTTCTTCAAATTGCAAAGAAGATAATTCTTGACGTTTTTTTTGATAATTTTTCCTGGCTGTTTCTTTTTTCAAATTCTGTCTTTTAAACAATTAAGAATACCGGTAAATAGTACCATTAATAAAGGGCAATAAAACAAGGGAAAAAATTAAGATATTGGCGTCCCCAAGGGGATTCGAACCCCTGTTGCCGCCGTGAAAGGGCAGTGTCCTAGGCCTCTAGACGATGGGGACATCATTTAGAAGACGGTATTCTACTATAAACTATTATGTTGTGCCAATATTTTATTAAGTTTAAACGTTTTAATTTAAGCTAATTTGTCATCGGCAATATGATATTTTGGATCTTCCAACAGGTTCACTTCAACCATGTCTTTAGCGGTGTCTAAAATTTCCAAACATTCAGGGCTCAAATGCACTAAGTGAAGTTTTTTGCCGACTTTCTTATATTTATTTGCAACGTTATCGATTGCCATAATTGCGGAGTGATCAGCCACCTTTGAGTTATTAAAATCTATGATCACATCTTTCGGGTCATTCTTATGGTCAAATAGGTCTTGAAAATTTTGAACAGAGGCAAAGAAAAGCGTGCCACTTAATTCATAAATCTTCCATCCTTTTTTATTTATTTTTTCTTTTACATCAATTTTTTTTGCATGATCCCAAGCAAAAAATAGAGCTGAGACAATCACACCTACAATTACCGCAATAGCCAAGTCAGCAATAATGGTGATACCACCAACTAGAAGGCCGACAATAATATCCTCTTTAGGCACTTTGCCAAACAGCCTTAAACTTCCCCATTCAAATGTTTTTTCAGCCACGACAAACATTACCCCAATTAAAGCAGCCAGAGGAATCATTTCAATCCAGTCAGATAAAAAAAGAATGAAGGATGCTAAAAAAACAGCCGTTGCGATGCCAGATAATCTTTTCAGGGCACCATTGTTGATGTTGATCATGCTTTGACCAATCATGGCGCAACCGCCCATGCCGCCAAAAAAGCCAGTGAGAATATTCGCTGCACCTTGAGCCATAGACTCTCGATTTGGTCTGCCACGCGTTTCTGTCATATCGTCAATGAGATTTAATGTGAGCAGGGTTTCAATTAAACCAATCGCGGCCAAAAGCAGGGCGTAAGGAGTGATGATTCGAAAAGTCTCAAAATTATAATCTAAGACAGGGATCTGAAAGATCGGAAGATTACCGCCAATGGCTCCAAGATCGGCCACGGTTTTGGTATCTAGATTAAAAAATATGGTGATAAATGAAACAATACCGATTGCTCCCAGAGGTGCTGGGATAATTTTTGTCACTTTTGGAATTACATAGATTAATAACGCTGTTAATAATGTTAGTCCTACCATCGTATACAGAGCAACGCCACTCATCCATTGACTGATTCCAGACTCATCAGTTATCTTAAAATGATTAAATTGAGCAAGAAAAATCACAATTGCTAATCCGTTTACAAATCCTAACATCACTGGATAGGGGACCATACGAATAAATTTACCTAAACGAAATAAAGCAAAGACCAGCTGAAAAAGACCCATTAAAATAACAGTAGCAAATAAGTACTCAACTCCATGATTAACTACTAAACCCACCATCACTACAGCCAACGCCCCTGTGGCTCCAGAAATCATTCCCGGACGTCCACCAAAAACTGAGGTAATTAAGCACACGATAATGGCTGCATAAAGTCCGGTTAAAGGTGAAACATGAGCGATGAGGGCAAATGCGATGGCCTCTGGTACCATGGCCAGCGCTACTGTGAGCCCACTTAAAAGGTTAGTTTTGATTTCATTCATTGAATATTGCATAGGAATCTTTGTTGATTATTTCAAGAGATGTGATTCTACACTGTTGAGTTGAAATTTACGGCTTGATTTTGATATTTATATGGATAACATAAAGAGCATGAAAAAAAATCTTAAATACGGGCTAATAGCCTTTGTCGTAATCTACGTAGCTTTAGTATTTCTAAATCCAGTGATGTGTCAAAAATTCTTTGGAGAAGGCAGTCAAATCTGCCAACTCAGTTAGAATTTATAAAGTCATTTAGGCGCGTTTAATTTCAATCAGGCTAGGTGTCACTTGAGCATGAAGATTTTTTAAGAATTCAAGCGTGTCTTCCGGAAAATCGATTTTTTCAAAGTAGCGACTGACTAATGGGCAGATAGGGTTGGTATCACTCGTATTGCTAAATTTATCAATGACCTTAGTAACTCGACCCTCTTCGTTAGCTTCAAATATATTTTGTTGAGACCATATTTCATTATCCGTACTCTTAATGTCATAACCAATAAATTTGGTTTGGTCTTCTAGAACATAGGCAGCAGCGCGACCAAATGCAGATAGCTTGAGTTGATCTGCTAAATAGTTAACAAAATACACTTCTAGATCATCGGTAATACCTTTACCACCATTGACCTCATGGAACATGCCGGTAAACAATAGAAACTGTGTATCTTTATTGCAAAAGGTTAGTACCTTATTGACCGCCTGATGCTCCATCACAGTTTGATTGAAATTTTTGGGAAAGTGATCTTTGAGATAGTTAAAGTCTGAAGCCATATAAAACTCTTTTTAATAATTTTTTAATGGACCGTATTGTGCCACAGAAGTTTAATGATTACATGTATATGACATTTTTTTATTTAAAGGTTTTACCTGCTTAAGTATTTTGTATAATATGTTGTCAAACTTTTTGAAGAAGCTGAGGTGAGTGTGAAAAGATTGTTAATTCGAGTAAGTATTTTGCTAATGGTTATTATCTGGTTAGCCATTAATTACAAAATCATCTCAACAATCTACTGTAATTACTTTTGTGAAGCACCCCAAAAAGAAGTAGAGGAGGGTGAAATTGATTATGAATCCATGTCACCAGAAGAGCTGCAAAAAGCATTCGAAAAACTTCAACAAGAAAGAGCGAATGAAAATTAGCCTTGGGCTGCTTTTGATACTCTTATCTTACCCAGTTTATGCCGAAATGATGATGGATGACTTTAATGCATTCATCAATCACTGTCTTGATGGTGAATTTATTCAATCAAATTATTGTCCTGATATTGAGATCGTTAATTCCCAAGTGTGCAAAGGAATGGCTGTTCATATGTTACCCATCAATGACCGAACAAAGGGGCAACAGCAGTCGCTCGAATTAGAGAAAAATTATGACTCAGCCAAAGTGTTGGAATCAATTAACAAGAGCCAAGATAATAAGGATGACGTCTGTAACGAATATCAGCTTGAATATACGAAGCAATACGAACAAAATTTATCACAGTTAAAAGGTAGTTGAAATGCAAAAAATTATTACTGAAATTAAAAATAGTCAAACCACATGGAGAAAATCATTTTATGCTGCATTGGTGATTGCTGTGGTGCTTTTCTTTTTCAGGGATCGTTTTATGGCAGAATTTTGGATAGCCATGTTAGCTGCCTTTAATTTTTTTATATTACTCAACATCCCAAAAATCACTTTTTTTGCCGATGAATCACGAAAAGAGGGCAAATATTTCACCATCATTTTCCTGGTCATGATGTTTATGGTGAACTATTTTGGTCTGGTTTTTATTTCTGAGATCTAGCGATGATAATGAGAATTATTATCATTTAAGTTATTGATTTAATTATTTTTTTTTAAATAATTCTTGTTTTTTTCTTTTTTTGATCCTAAAATACGACTAATGAATTTTATGAACACTTTCTAAATATTTTCATGAGTAAACTTTTTAAACAATTAAAAGTTTTATTTAAGAATTTTGTTGTTCTTTTTCTATTCTCTGTATTTATGGAGAGTGCTTCGATTGCGCACGAACAAAACGATGTCTATTCGCAAACATCCCAACAAACCAATTCACAAACAGAATCGGTCGAAGAAAACTTAGATCATGAGTCATCTAAAGTTGCTGTTTATTTTTTTAATGTAAATCAAGAATATATTTCAAACAAATTAACTAACAACAATCAATTTAATTTTGTTAGTCATGTTGTAACAAAACCTTTCTTCTTTTATTCATTTTTATCACAAGCTCCCTAATTACTTCTTATTAATTAATTTTTAATTTTTAATGAGGAGTAAATCATGTTGCAAGAAAATATCATCGTTGATGATTACAGTGAAAAAATAAAAGGGTGTACCGTTCTATGGATAGACAAAAAACATCCTGCAAGAAAAAATCTTGAGGCTTTCATCTACACCAACTTTTTTAAAGCACATAAAGCCAAAGTAGATCACTTTTTTGACCATCTGTTTGCATGTTCAGATGGTGTTCAGTTCATGGCCAGTCTAGGCATCAATTTTCTTAGATCCAAAAAGAAGGGCTTCGTAGAACAATACTTGGATTGTCCTGCAGAGCAAGCAGTTGCCAAAGTTGTACAAGAGCCAATTGCTCGTAGTGAAATAGTTGAGTTAGGTAACTTATCGTCCATTATGGCCGGTGCCACAAGGCGTATCATTTTTAAAATCTCTCCGAAATTGATCGCCAAAGGGGCCAAATGGGCGGTATTTACCATTAACAAACCGGTGTATAACGCATTTAAAAAATCAGGCTTGAATCCAATTTTTATTACTGAGGCGGATCCAAGCAGGTTGTCGAATCAGAATACAGATTGGGGAACTTATTACCAAACAAAACCATGCGTTTATGTCGTCAGGATTCCCCAGTAATGATGAAAATTGATAGTCGTTACAAGGTTGTCGACCAGCAGCAAGAATATAGCCTGTCTCAAATTCAGCGCTTAAGCAGGAAATATCAACAGTTTATTCCATCGCAAGTGAAGGTCATCGGGATCACCATTGATAATAGTGTCGATTGGGTCGCTCTAGATTTAATGTGCATACAGACCCATCGCACACTGGTTCCTATTCCTAGTTTTTTTAATAAGGAGCAAGCAGCCTATTTAATCAATGAGTCTGGCATCGAAACGTTAATTACTAATAATAAAAAGCAACTAAAAGCACATGGGTTTTTGGACAATATCGAGTCCATAAACGGAAATTACATTGGGTCTTTGCCTGTTGAAAAAGACAGAAAACATCATGAATTACTCTCAGATACTCAAAAGGTAACCTTTACTTCTGGTTCAACAGGATTTCCTAAGGGGATTTGTTTATCCACTCAATCTCAATTCAGAGTCGCGAATGACCTAGTCAAAGTTTTGTTGAATCTAAAAATTAAAAAGCATATGAGTTTACTGCCTTTCTCTATTCTTTTAGAAAATGTCGCAGGCACTTATACCACGATGCTCCTAGGCGGTGAGAATCACATCTACCCCCTAAAAGATGTTGGATTTGATGGGGTCATGTTTCAAGAACATAAATGTATTGCTTTAATAATCGAGCATCAGATTGAATCCATCATATTATTGCCTCAGCTATTAGAGCAAATCATTAATTACATGGAAAAAGAAGATATGGTGTTGCCGTCACTTAAGTTTGTTGCTGTAGGTGGTGCAAAAGTCTCTGAAAGTCTTTTATTAAGAGCTGAAAAATTAGGATTACCGGTATTTGAAGGTTACGGATTATCCGAGTGTTCTTCTGTGGTGGCGGTAAATCATAAAGATCATCATCGTATTGGCTCTGTAGGTGAAGTTCTATCATCTAGACAAGTGCGCGTTATTGATCATGAGATTGAGGTTTTTTTAGAGGAGGGCTTGCGATATCTAAACGGCAATACTATTGATCCAGGTTGGTATAAAACGGGTGACTTGGGAGAAATCAAAGATAATTTTTTATTTATTAGAGGACGAAAAAAGAACGTAGTGATCACTTCAGTAGGGCGAAATATTTCACCAGAATGGCCAGAGTCCATCCTGCTCGAGGATAAAAGAATTGCACAGGCAATGATCACCTGTTTTGACAAACCTTATCTGTCAGCAATTTTAATTACCAATACTGAGCTCTCTCAAATTGAAAAAAAGAATTTACTAAAGCAAGCAAATAAAAAACTTCCTGCTTATGCACAAATAAAAGAGTGCATTAATCTAGATGCCCCATTCACATATCAACAAGGGACATTAACAGCCAATGGTCGGTTAAAAAGGAATGTGATTTTGGAAAACTTATTAACAAACAAGCAAGCATTAGAAAGAGAACTATATGAAATTTTATGATGAATTAAATATCGCCACACAAAAAGATCGAGAATTATTATATTCAGCACCCATGATTCAGGATGCTTTGGCTGGAAAAATTGATATTAATACCTATGTAACTTTTTTATCACAGGCCTATCATCACGTGAGACATACCGTCCCATTACTTATGGCGTGTGGAAGTCGTTTAAGTCCAGAATACGAATTCATGAAAAAGGCCATTACCGAATACATTGAAGAGGAGTATGGTCATGAGCAATGGATATTAAATGATATTCAACACTGTGGGTTTGACCCAGAGCAGGTAAAAAATTCTACCCCTCATCTCACAACGGACATGATGGTCAGGTATGCCTACCACCAAATAGATCGAAAGAATCCGGTTGGTTTCTTTGGCATGGTTTTTGTTCTAGAGGGAACAAGTACCGCGTTAGCCACACAGGCAGCAGAAGCATTGAAAAAATCCTTGGGATTACCCAATAAAGCGTTTAGTTACTTGTTGTCGCATGGATCTCTAGATCTAGAACATGTTCAGTTTTTTGAAGAATTGGTCAACCAGTTAAAAAACAAAGAGGATCATCAGTCGATCATACAATCTGCTAAAGATATTTTTAAATTGTATGGCGATATTTTTAGAGCCATTCCCCAGATGGAGTCATTTAAATGAGTAATACAAACCGCTTAAGATTGGTTATTACTGGAGCAACGGGTGGTATAGGGCGTGAACTGCTCAAAGCCATGACACCTTACATTGATTTTGTCATACTCAATGGCCTCAATTTAATTGATTTAAAACAAACTCAAAATGATCTTGGATTAAAAAATGGGGTATGTATTGCGGGTGATGTGAGTAATAGCAATGTGCGAGATCAAATTTATCAAGTGGCTGAATTAAATGGTGGAATAAATTTATTAATAAACAATGCGGGAATGAATGATTTTGATTTTTTTTCAAACCAATCTGATGAAATGATTGAGAATTTAATCAATGTTAATTTGACGTCACCGATGCTGCTCACAAAAAAATTGCTGCCGTTACTTAAAAAAAACCGAAGCCAGATCATTAACACAGGCTCCATTTTTGGTTACTTAGGTTTTCCAGGATTTGTTGGTTATTCATCCACTAAGTTTGGATTGCGGGGCTTTTCTCAAAGCTTACGCCGCGAGTTGGCAGATACCAGTGTAATGGTCAGATACTTTGCGCCGCGCGCAACAAAGACACCCTTTAATAACACTCTGATTGAACAGTTAAATAGGGAAACAAAAACTGCCATGGATTTACCAAGTCAGGTAGCAAAAGAGTTTGTTAAGTTCTTGTTTCAACCAACCTGGCAAAAGAGGATTGGCTTTAAGGAAAGATTGTTCACCATAATTAATGATTTATTTCCATCCATCCCAGACAAGGCGCTGGCTAAACAACTTCCAGTGATTAAGAAGTATCTATTAAAAAAAGGAAATTAGTATGAAAAAATTTTTAGCATTCGTTTTTATTCTTTCTCCAATGATGGCCATGGCCGATTGGGTAGATGACATGAAATTAATGCAAACTCAGTGGGCTAAATTTAATTATTTAACCAGCAAGAGTAGCAAGCAAGAGGGGCTTGAACAGCTTCTAGATATAGCAAATGAGAAATTAGCAATCTATCCCGACCAGCCAGAGATACTCATCTGGCATGCCATTATTGAGGCGTCCTATGCTGGATCACTTAGCGCTATTAATCCAACCGCATTGGGGTACGTTAAGAGTGCAAAAAAACATCTGGAGGAGGCAATAGATATTGACGGCGATGTCCTAGACGGATCAGCGTACACATCACTCGGTTCTTTGTATTATCAAGTTCCAGGCTGGCCAATCGGATTTGGTGATTCTGATAAAGCAAATGAATATCTTAAAAAAGGATTAGCCTTAAATCCGGATGGCATTGACTCAAACTTTTTCTATGCAGATTTTTTGATCGACAAAGGGGAAATTGAAGAAGCTAAAGCATATTTAACCAAGGCGAGAAAAGCCCCAAGCAGACCAGGTCGTGAAGACGCAGACCAAGGTCGCCGAATTGAAGTTTTGCAATTAATTGAAAAAATTAAAAAATAACGTCATTTTATTGATATTTAACAACTTTTAGACGAATTTAAAAGAAATTTAATGGTTTTAAATGCCCCATCGAAGACTTGCGGTATGTACTGTTGTATCCCAATGGTTTTTGATGTGGTCATTTAGAATACACAACGTCACTGAGGCGCCCTCCATATCGAGGGCGGTTGTGTAATTTCCCACTAACGATCTCACTACATTTAATTGGTAACCACTCAGAATTTCACATGCATTCTCATATATCAGATACAACTCTGAGAGCGGGGTCCCACCAAAACCATTAACGATCATGAGAAGCTCTGTGTTGTTTGAAAGGGCTAGATTTTTACCTTTAAAATCTTCAATAATGGCCTCGATCATATCTTTCACAATCTTTTGTGCTGGCCTGATTTGTTCTCGTCTTCGGCCAGGTTCACCATGAATACCCACACCGAATTCAATTTGGTCATCCTCAATATCAAAAGTGGGCTTACCAGCTTCTGGAATAGTACAACTCGATAGGGCGACACCGATTGAAGAACATCGTTGGTTTACTTCATTCCCCAAATCCACGCACGATTTTAAATCACCTCCATTTTCAGCGAGACTGCCTATAATTTTCTCAACAATGACCGTCCCTGCCACACCTCTTTTTCCGGTGGTGTAACTCGAATCAATCACCGCAGCATCATCATTCACCAATATCGAGGCATTCTCATACGATGTCATTTCAGAGGCCATTTCAAAATTCATGACATCACCTGAATAATTTTTAACGATAAATAAGGCTCCTTTGTTAGGTTTACAAAAATCTACCGCAGCCATCATTTGATCAGGAGTAGGGGATGTGAACACGTATCCTGGACAGGCAGCATCCAACATGCCATGACCAATGAACCCAGTATGTAATGGCTCATGACCAGAGCCTCCTCCAGAAACTAAAATCACCTTATCGGAATTGATAGATTTTCTTGTAACAAAAGTGGGGTCAAAGTGAACTTGTAATAAATTTTGATGGGCTTTACCTAAACCGGATAAACTTTCTTTGAGAAAGTTTTCTGGGTTGTTGAGAAATTTTTTCATTGATATTTACTCTCCTTGAATGTGCTGACAAACAGCACTGATCATTACCTGGCAACTTTTTGCCCCTGGGTCTATATGTCCTAGAGCACGCTCACCCAAACCAGATGATCTTCCTTTGGAAGGTAGCATGTCTTTTGTATTATGAGCACAATCGATCGCAAACTGGTTTATGTCTGAAGCGATTTCTTGAGTACTCATGTTTGAAGATGCTAGTTCTTGAAACTTTGCGGCAACAGGAATGAGCACATCAAGCATCGTTTTCTGACCAATATCAGACTTGCCCCTTTGTTTTATCCCATCAACTGCCTTGGAAAAAGCTTCAGCAATAATTTGTAGGGATGGTTTGTTGTCAGGAATGTGTTTACCCATTTCCAAAAAAAAAGTCGCAAATAAGGGTCCGGAGGCTCCGCCCACGGTCGATAACACTTTCATGCCGATCATCTTAAATTGTTCATTCACAGTCATTGTCGATAACTGATCGGTCATTGAGTGTATGGTGGTAATACCTCTTTTTAGGTTGATAAAGTGATCTCCATCACCAATCGCCCGATCTAATCCTTCAATTTCAGATTCATTTTGATTGATCGCCTGATCTATTAATGCAATGTACTTTAAAATCTCCATGAGCTCGAATAAAAAATTTAACTTTCTTCAATGATCTTATATCAATTTCCTGAAGTCAATTGACTCAAAAAAAAAGACAAATTAATATAATTTATGAATAGTAATTTAAGGTTTTATTGTGAAAAAATTATTGGTCATATTATTAATAGTTTTGATTGCAGTATCAGGACTGCTCTTTTTTTTAAAAGATAATCTAGATGAAATTGTCCGAGAAATTATTGTGACATCTGTTTCAGATGCCACACAAACCAATGTCAGCCTAGCTCAGGTTAAATTAAATTTAAAAGAGGGCGTCGGTGTTCTTAATAATTATCAACAAGGTAATCCCGAAGGGTTTCAAACTAAATACGCTTTCCGTTTTGACCAAGCTGAACTAGATATTGATGTGGGGACTATTTTAGATGACGTAGTGATCATTGAAAGAGTGTTTATCAATCACGCAGATATCGTGTATGAGTTTAATGATGGAAAAACTAACTTTGTTGAGCTGAAGAACAACATAGATAAAAATACAAAGAAAAAAAACAGTGATCAAAAAAATAAGCTGGTTAAAGATCAAGAGAAAACCTCAAGTCAATCAAAAACACAACAAAGTAAAAAGATCATTATTCGCTCCTTTGAGATGATTAATACTAAAGTTGAGGCGGCTATGCCATTTGCCTCCAGTCAAACCTTATCTGTCCAGCTGCCTAATATTAAATTAAGTAACATTGGCGCAAAAGAGAATGGGTTGTTGGCAGACGAGTTAATGAAGGTATTCCTTGATGCTATGGAAAAAGATTTAAAGAGAGCTGTTAATTTTAAAAATTTAGTGAATGATCTTGAAAAAGACCTAAAAAAACAAATTGATCGAGAAGCAGAAAAGGCCATTAAAAAAATTGAATCAGAGCTTGGCGAAATTGAAAACATTAAAGAATTAAAAAAACTAAAAGATTTGTTTTAGGCTTGAAGACTATCAATAGCGGCATGCATCCTGTCTAAAGCTTCACGGAGAACCGATTTGGGTGTGGCGATATTAATTCTTACGTGATTATCTTGCTGGAACATCGATCCAGGCTGCAATGCAAGACCATAGTCTAAGAATAATTGTGCCGGATCTTTGATCTCTAATTGACTACAATCAATCCACGCTAAATAGCTAGCTTCCATTGTGTACATTTGTAATGGCTGCATCTGTTTAATATCATTTTTTAACATTAACTTATTGCTCTCAAGGTATTGAATAAGTTCTTGTCGCCACGGTTCTCCATGACGAAGAGCAGCTTGGGTACTGACATAGCTGATAATTTGCGGATCAGGGATCAGGGTGCCAATTTGTGCTTGTATCTTCTTTCTTGTCTCTTTATTCTTGCAAATCATCCAAGCCAATCCAAGTCCTGGAATATTGAATACTTTGTTCAAGGACATTAATGTGATGGATTGGTCTGCAATCTCTTCAGATAAGCTAGCGATGGGAATGTGCTGCATCCCATCATGAATCATATTGCAATGAATCTCATCTGAGCAGATCACAATGTTGTTGTTCACACAAAAGGCAGCGATGTCACTGAGTTCAGCCTTTGTATATACTGAACCTCCTGGGTTGTGGGGATTACAGAATAACAATAGGCGCGTGTTACTCTTTTGGTAATGCTTAAGCCCCTCAGCACTCAGAATGAGTCGATTATTATAATTATCTAACGGTACAGCAGAATAATCTCTATGAGAAAAAGATGCCGCCTGCAAGATATGGTGGTATACCGGCTGCAGTGTCAATACATGATCATCAGCCTGTGTTAGTTGTTGGGCAATTGAATACAAGCTGGAAACCAAGCTAGGGGTAAATACAATCCATTCAGACTCAATAGTCCAGTCAAACTGATCTTTAATGTATTGTGTTATTTCTTCTTTGAGTTGATATGGCGCATGGGTGTACCCAAAAACTTTATGATCGAGTCTTTTTGTTATGGCATCAACGACACATTGAGGTGTTTCAAAGTCCATATCTGCAACCCAAAGAGGAATAATATCTTTGTTATACTTATCCCATCGAACGGAATCGGTGTTGAAGCGAGAAATGATCTTATCAAATTGACTCATGTTTACCAGAGTACGTGAAATAATATTTTTTTCAATAAATATATTTTATCATCTACTTTAATTTATTTATTTAAATTATTGATTATAAATAGTTTTTATTTAATATTGAACATTATGTTACAAATTTAATCTATTGAAAAATTGACAACAATGATACTTAATTAATAATGAAAAATTACTTAGCATTCCCCATAATTTTTATCTTTTTATTGAGCATCACTTCTTTGTTAGAGGCTAAAAAAATGAAGCAAGAGCATGTATCACCAGAAATCATTCAAGAATTACAAATAGTTGTTTATGAGGCAGAAGATTGCTCGTCCTGTCAGCTATTCAAGAAGGATGTGACTCAAGCCTGGCAGTCTGAAGTCAAACTCGTCGAAACCTACGATTTTAATGATGGGTCGGTCCAGTTGAATGAGCCTGTGGTAGTCACTCCGACGATAGTAATGACCAAAAATAATCAAGAAATTGCTCGATATACTGGTTATGACGGTGATAAAAAGAGATTCTGGGAATGGGTAAGTCTGCAAACCATGACCCCTGAACAAAGAAAGATTGCTTTTGAAAATGGTACCGAATACCCATTTACTGGTTCATTGTTGGATAACAAGGAGCCAGGTTACTACGTAGATCCGCTTACTGGAGCCAAATTATTCAGAAGTGATACAAAATTTGATAGTGGAACAGGATGGCCTAGCTTCTTTGATCCCATTCCTGGTGCATTATCATTCCATGACGATGGCATGCGGGTTGAGGTGCTCAGTGCAAGCTCTGGGATTCATTTGGGGCATGTATTCAATGACGGTCCTCCACCCACTGGTAAGCGATACTGCATTAATAGTGCGGTATTAAGATTTGTTCCCGATTCCAAGGATTAACCCTTTTTTATGAAGCTTTGTGTTAGATTGTCATCTGATTAATTTATCGTAAAGCTTTTAATGACAAATAAAACCAATTCTAAAACGACTGTTTTATTGGCTAGCCTTGCGGGCACAACCATTGAATTTTTTGATTTTTATATCTATGCCAATGCGGCAATCTTGGTTTTTCCGTATCTTTTTTTTCCAGAATCCAGTCCAACCACACAAATGCTGCAGTCATTAGCGACCTTTGCGGTTGCATTTTTTGCCAGACCTCTTGGTTCAGCATTCTTTGGACATTTTGGCGATAAAATTGGCCGCAAGGCTACATTGGTTGCTGCTTTGCTTACCATGGGTTTATCGACCATTATGATTGGTTTGCTGCCCAGCTATCAATCAGTGGGTATTTTGGCACCAATATTACTTGTTCTATGCAGATTTGGGCAAGGTTTTGGCTTGGGCGGTGAATGGGGTGGAGCAGTCTTATTGGCTGTGGAGAATGCGCCAAAGGGTCAACGTGCATGGTTTGGTATGTTTCCTCAATTAGGAGCACCATTGGGCTTATTAATGTCTGGCGGGATCTTTTTGATCTTAACTGAAATGTTAACCAAGGAAGATTTTCTTAACTTTGGCTGGCGAATTCCATTTATTGCCAGTGCATTATTAATTGGAATTGGGTTATATATCAGGTTAAAAATCTCTGAAACTCCAGAATTTATAAAAGCTAGCCAAAATAAAAAATTGCATCAAAATGTACCCATAGCAAAAATATTTAGAGATCAAAAACTACCTTTATTCCTTGCAGCCTTCACTGGGATTGCCACCTTTGGAATTTTTTATCTAATGACTGTATTCATTGCAGGCTGGTCCATTCAGCATCTCAATTTCACTGATGAGGAATTTCTTATTATTCAGCTCTACTCGATACTGTTCTTCGCAGGGATGATTCCATTATCAGCCTACTTTGCAGATAAGCTGACCCCAAGAAAGATGATGGTTGTTACCTCATTTTTTATCCTTGTATTTGGTCTATTCCTAGAGGAGGTGATCAGTATTCATTCCATAGGCGTAATGATGACCTTATTTATTGGCATGGCATTAATGGGACTCACCTATGGCCCTTTAGGCACTATGTTATCCAATGTCTTTCCAACCGAGGTGAGGTACACCGGTGCCTCGCTGTCATTTAATTTGTCCGGTATTTTAGGAGCCTCATTTGCTCCATTTATTGCTCTATGGCTTGCTAATAATTTTGGATTTGATTATGTGGGTTATTATCTTTCTTTAATGGGATTCTTATCTCTCATAGCGGCCTTTTACTCAAAAGAGAAGTCTTAAGTCGACAAACGACCAATTATTTGGAAGAATAGGCAACTTTTTAAGCATTCACTAATCTTTAAAGCATTCAATTTGGGATATACATATGTCGGAAGATTTTGATTTTTTTGATGACGAAGATGAAAATCTGGAAAAGCACGGTATCGTGATTAAGGCTTCTGCCGAGGAAATATGGCACAGGGGCTCAGTCAGTTACTGGGATTTTTTTACGAAGGAAGTTAATGGTGAATTAATTTATCGCGTTGTTATTCCCAAAGGCTCACCCTTGCAAATCTATCTGGCCAAAACCTATCCTGAGATTGAAGCTTTTCAGCTTACTGAAGATGAGATCCTTGAATCCAACGTGGGAGCTGAGGATTTAATATGTAAACTGAATTCAATTGGATATGATGTGGTGGAGATTCCCGCTGAATATTACGACATCATGCCGACCACTACAAAAATCTCATGGAGTGACAGTAAGGGTAATGAGAAGCTGATCGAAGGCTGGAAATATAACAAATTAATTAAAGAGGAATACAAGGGTCAGTATGCGACATCAAAAGCCATTACCTGGAAAGAGAGAAGCGCGAAAGAGACCGAAATGGAAAATATTCTTTTGAAACAAGCTAGGAACACTGATAAACGTTTAAATTAATCTAAAGATTAAAAAGAGTTACATCCACTCCCTCAGCCTCCAGAAGTCTTTTCTTCTTTTCACAATTAACAACCCCTAAGTAATTTCCTACGCCACCTGTGACAGGGATAACACGATGACATGGAACATCAATGGGGTAGGGATTATGTTTGCACGCACTTGCTACAGCCCGGTAAGCATTTGGGTGGCCAATTAATATGGCTATTTCTTTGTAAGTTCTCACTTCACCCTTTGGAATGTTCATTACCGCATCCCAAACTTTTTTCTGAAAAAGAGTTCCTTTGAGCTCTAACATTGTATTTGAGAATAAATGATAAAAATTAGTAAGAAGAAATTTCCTAAAACTAAGACAGGGATGATCAATGACACTAAATCGGCATCTTTTCTTTTGATTGAAAAATAAATAAAGGAAATAATGTAAAAGGATGCAACTAGCCACCCACTCCATACATCCATGAGGCATTCATAATTCATTTTTTAATAGTATCAAATAAAGAGGCACTTTTTATTTTATTATTTATCATAAGGTCATGATGAAGCTACAAATATTTTTAAAGACACTTATTATTTCAAGTCTTATTTTGTTCTATGCCAGTTTTGCTGAAGAGACGATTGAAATCACAGACGACAACGGTGTTGTAAAAAAATGCACTCTCTTTGAAAACGGCACCATTGTTTGTATGTAACTATGGAATCAGATTTTGCTCGAATTTTAGGTCTTTTTTTAATCTTACTGATGGTAGGTTTTTATTACCGCGAAGCATTAAAAACTATTTTTAATACCCCGAAAGAATCATTCATTTTAGCTCTTCCTATTTGTCTGCTTGGAATCCTTTTTTATTTCTTTTTTAAGTCCAAAGGATTTTAAAAACAAAACTTACTTTTTCTGATATTATCCATCGATAGATTTTCTTGGGAGGGGTTTTCTTGAATACCAGATTGCTATACAGTTACCTGTTTTTTATATTCATCACAGGTGCAGCACAGATCTATTTATCCTTTTTTCATTATTCTAATTTTGAGGCTCTTAAGGATATTGTTGCCATCTCTTTGTTATGGACATTACCAGTCATTATTTTTCCAAATAGGGCCAAAAAAATAACTTTATACATGGGAATTCCATTTGTTTTACTTGCTTTACCTAGTGTCTTTTATGCCATTATCTATAAGCAAGAATTAACACAAAGCTTATTTTTTATCATTTTTGAATCAAATATTGCTGAGTCCAAAGAGTATCTGCAAAACTATTTTTCTTTGAGTGTGTTTGTTCTTATTACCCTTTACCTCATTGCCTGTTTCTATTTTTGGAAAGGGATGAAAAATTTTGAAATCTCAAATAAAACAAAACTAATTCTCTCTGCAATTATTCTAACTTTAGTGTTTACTGCCCCAACCAAACGCTGGATTAAAAGGGGATCTTTTGATGCGTTTACGGCGAATGTGCATCGTCATATGTCGGTTGCATCACCTTATCAATTGATCGGTGCATATATTGATTATCAACGTGAGATTGAGGTGGTTGAAACAAACCTTAACGAATTAAATCAAAATCAAACTGTTAGTGGTTTGGTTGTTGATGAAGTCAAAACACCTGCGACCCATGTTGTCGTCATTGGCGAGTCAACTTCTAGGTTGCACATGTCTCTATATGGTTATAAAAGAAAAACAAATCCAAAGCTTGAGTCCATTAAGAATGAGTTAGAGGTATTTACCAATGTATTTTCATCCCGGCCCAATACCATTGAGAGTCTTGAACAGGTGCTAACTTTTGCCGATCAATCTAATCCAGATTTATACAAGACTCAGCCATCTTTAATGTCAATTTTAAAACAAGCAGGGTATAAGTTGTATTGGGTATCCAATCAGCAAACCTTGACCACACGAAATACCATGCTGACATCTTTTGCAAAACAAACTGATGAACTGTTTTTTCTTAACAATGCCAGAAGCCAAAACTCTTATAGTTTTGATGAGAAAGTATTTAAACCATATCAGCAACTATTGAATAATCAGGATGAGAAAAAGATTATCTTTGTCCATCTCATAGGGACGCATATGAGCTACAAATACAGATACCCTGATACTTTTAAACACTTTAACGATGATTCATTGTTAAATAATAAAATCCCAAAAGATAAAGTGGAGCGAATTAATCATTATGACAATGCCGTGTTATACAACGATCATGTCGTGTATGAGTTAATTGATATGTTAAAAACAGCCAATATTGAGAATAGCAGCCTAGTTTATTTTTCTGACCATGGTGAGGAGGTTTATGATGTGGGTGATCACCAATTCCAGGGAAGGAATGAGGCGACTCCTACCTTGGGTATGTATGCTATTCCATTCTTTTTTTGGGTCGGAGATAATGAAAAATTAAAATCAAAATTTAACAATCCATCAATGTTTATTCGTCAATACAATAATTCAGATTTTATCTATAGCTACACTGACTTCTTAGGTATCAAATACGATAAATTCTTATCTCATGAGAGTTTACTGAGTGATGACTTTCTTGAAGATACTATTATTGTTGGCGATCCCTATTCAAAAAAACTCGAAAAATTAGATGGCACCGATCAAACATTTGATAAACATTAGCATTCAGCCATTTAAAGATAACCGTAATTATCTATGGTTTTTGTTAGCAACCTTTCTGGCTGGCAACTATCATTTATTTCAAACAATTCATCAAAGTTTTGCAGATGCCAATGTTATTTTTCAAATTTGGCTCTACGTGTTTTTCTTTTTGTTGCATGTTATTTTTATTTCCTTTATTAATCTTTTGGTATCAACAAAATACACGGCTCTTTTAGTTGTTATTAGCAGCTGTGTATTTAATTTTTTCTTATTTAAATATGGGACCATTTTTAGTGTTGGTATGTGGAGAAATATATTTCAAACCAATATAAATGAGGCATCAGATTTACTAAATTTATTTTCTGTCAGCTCACTGTTAATATTTTTTGTTTTAATTATTTTTGTTATTAATAGATTTAATTTTTTTCCATATAAATCATATCTATCCGTCCTAACCAGCAGACTGTACTTTATTGTTCTATCCTTAGTGATTTTAATATCTTCCAGCTGGACCTTATCAAAAGAAATGTCGGATTTCTTGCGTGAACACAAGCAGATCAGATATCTTAATAATCCTGCATATGGTTTGTTTAATCTATTTAAATTTTCAAGTGAGACTTTTTTTGTTAATAAAAATTTTGATGAAGGTCAATATCATTCACAGATCTCAGAAATCCATGAACATCATGAGCGCGAAGAGTTAATTGTTTTGGTGGTAGGAGAAACTGCAAGATACGATCGGTTCGGAATTAATGGCTATGAAAGAGATACAACACCGTATTTAAAAAAAGTAAAAAATTTAATTTCCTATTCTAATTTTACTGCATGCGGAACATCAACTGCTGTCTCAGTGCCGTGTATGTTTGCATTGCAAGACAATAAAGAATTTAAAGTTTCCAAAGCAAAATATAAAGCAAATGTCTTAGATGTTATGCCTCCTGAAGATGTGAACATTCATTGGTTTGATAACAATTCTGATAGTAAACACGTCGCAGATCGCGTGAGCTACAAAAGCTTTAAATCAAGTGAAAATAATACCGTTTGTGATGATGAATGCAGGGACTTTGGGATGATCAGTCACATCGGCGGTGTATTAGATCCAAAAGTCGATAATTTAATCATTCTTCATCAAATGGGCAGTCATGGCCCCGCTTACCATAAAAGATATCCGCAGGAATTTGAAAAATTTAAACCCGCATGCACCACCGATGACATTACTAAATGTTCTAATGAGGAAATCAATAATGCTTATGATAATTCGATTCTCTATACCGATTATTTTCTTGGCGAATTAATAAAAGAATTAGAAAAATTTACTGATACTTATGAAGTCACCTTGTTGTATGTCTCAGACCATGGAGAATCTTTAGGTGAGAATGGTGTATATCTTCACGGTCTGCCAAAAGCCATAGCCCCCAAAGAACAAACACATGTGCCGGTATTTTTATGGGCGCCTGAAGGAAGCAGTGATGTTAATTATGAAGAAACATTTAAATTAAAAGATGATTCATTTACTCATTACGATATAAGCGACACATTATTAAGATTGACAGAGGTTGAAACAAACGCATACATGAATGCTGAGAGTTCAATGATTACTCTTGGAGATTAGATGCTGAAATCAATTGGGTCCTTGTTAGGTATTTTTTTATTTGTGGCATTGTTAAGTCAATACACTGATTTCGACCTATTTTTTTCTGATCTCTTTTTTAATACCAATCAAAATCAATTCATCCTCCAAGGTGAAAATAAGTCGCTGGGAATTATGCTGCATGATTATCCAAAATATTTATTTATGTTGTTTGCCGTATCGATATGGCTTGCTTTAGTTACATCAGGCTTATTTAAGAAAAATTTTTATCAATATTATTTCTCAACTCGAGAATTATTATTTATATCCATAGCCTCAATTCTGATTCCTACCTCAATTTGGTGGAGTAGGGAGCTTTCAGCGATGCACTGCCCAAGGGAGTTGGTTATTTATGGCGGAGAAAGCTTATATTTGAGAATATTAGATTCTATTCCAGTAAATTGGGAAAATGGACAATGTTCACCATCAGCACATGCTTCATCTTTTATCTGGCTTTTATCACTATTGATCGTAAAAAAAATGAAAAAACAAACATGGGTCTTTGCCTATTTAATGATCTTTATATTATCAAGCGTGCAAATTATGCGAGGAGCTCACTTTGTCTCACATATTATCTATTCAATCATAATTGGTCAGATTATTCTAATTGTTCTGAAGATGAGTTTTTACAACAAGAACAATAAATTTTAGATATATACTTAATTTATTCTTTTAAGAATCTGGATCAAAATCATTAAACCAATCTTGATTTCCTTTTTGTTCTGAAATCCATTTTTCAATTACCACATAGCTCCAAATGGTAAAACGATCGTTGATTATTTTTTTTGGTGGGGGAAATTTACCATCATGAACCCACTGCATAAGTGTTTTATGGTCAATTTTGAGCGAATGTGCGATCTCACTTATATTTAAGTAAGCATCTTTCATATCAATTATGTTACTCCGTTAAAAAGAAATGGGTAATTTATTTCTTTAAGAAGAAATGTAAGTAAATTAAACTTGCAACAAATGGAAATATCCCCAAATAAATTCCTTCAAAAAAAACGGACTTATTAACAATATAAAAGACCATTGTTGAAAGAATTGCAGAGATAACAAAATGTTTTGCGTTTATTGATCTATTGAGAGATATCATTATCAGTAATGGGGTTAGCAAAAAGCCTAATATCGTCCATGAAAATACCACAATAGAAAATACACTTCCGCTATTAATGAGAGCGATAATAATTGAGGTGAGGGCAACAACTAGAGTGATGCCAGCTATTTTCGCCTTCGAAAACTTAGTTAATTGAAGAATGTCTTGTGAAATATTTCCTGAGCAATTGATTATCAGTGAATCGGCAGTTGACATTGTCGCAGCAAAAATTCCAGAAATGATTAGGCCCACCATGAATGGATTAAATAATATTTGTGCCATCATGGGCAAAGCTAATTCTGGATCAAATCCAGCAGTATCATCTAAAATTAGTCTGGATAACATCCCAACTGTAAAAGCTAAACCATAAAATAATATATAGCTAGAGTAATAAAAAATTCGTGAGCGGATTAGATCGTTGTGATCTTTAACTGCAAAAAATCTGATCATTATATGAGGCTGCCCAACCACAAACATCCCTGCAACTATCCAGCTAAGAGATGAAAGTGCATTAAATAAAACAGAATCTCCAGTAACTGATCCAAATAGGCTCATATAGCCATTAATCTCAGATAGCTGAATTAATATTTGATTGACTCCACCAAGTTTGACAATTGAAAATAAAACTAGCAAACCCATAGAAACTAACATGATTATTGATTGTGCTGCGTCAGTCCAAATTGATGCTCTGATCCCACTTGTTAAAGAATAAACCAGAACAATAAAGCCACCAGTGATTACACCGTAATAAAACTCCCAATTCATGACTGCCATTAATGTCTTACCAGAGGCTGCGAATTGAGCGGAGGCGTATATCAGTAAAAAGACAAAGCTAATTGATGCTATTAATTTGGTGATCAGTTTGTTTTTAGCTAGATCGCCTATGATTGATGCGTAGGTAACATTTTTTGAACGGAAGCTTTTATTTATAATTTTTGGAAATAATTTTTTTGTGATTAGATAATCACCTAATATCCAGCCAATCATTAACCATATACTTGACAGCCCATTAAGGTATGTAAACCCAATAAGACCAATAAACATGTAGCCGCTATTGTTGGTAGCCATTGCAGACAAGCCTGATAACCATGGGCTTAAAGACTTATCTGCTAGGTAGTAATTTTTTACCGTAGGTTTATTTAATCTGCTGGAAGTAATCCCAATTAAAGCAATGAAAAATAAAAGTCCAAGGAACACTATTTCCATATCAGGATTTATTCTAGTTCATACGCACCTAGTTTATTATGAACTTCGGTGCCTTTGATTGGTGGATTAAAGACACAGGCCAGTTGCATTTCGTCATGCGAAGTAAGAATATGCTCATCATGTTGATCAAGAGCATAAATTACACCTGGTTCAATTTTATGTTCTTGATTGGTTTTCACATCCTTAATTATTCCTGTACCTGAAATACAATAAACCGATTCTAGATGATTCATGTAATGCATCTTCATTGAACTATTAGCGTAGATAGTAGTGATATGAAAAGAGAACCCCATGCTGTCATCTTTTAAAAGCATGCGAACACTATTCCAGTTTCCATTGGGGTCCTCAATTTTTCTGTCGGTCAGACAATCATTTAAATGTCTTACAATCATTCTTCTTCAACCTCGTAATTTTCATCAAAGTAATCGACCTCTTCATCAAAGTTTTTAACCTTGGCACATACCGTTTCAATAGCATCCTCGAGAATATCCATACCTCTTTTTAAATTTTGATCAGATATTGTTAATGGGCATAAGAATTTAATAACATGATCATCTGCACCACTAGTCTCGATCATTAAACCATTTTTAAACGCTAGTTTAGTAATTTTGCTTGCCAGGTCTCCACTCACACAATTAATCCCTTGGAACATTCCTCGACCTCGCGATGAAAAATTTCCTTCGCCATATTGATCAATTATTTTATTGATACGGTCATACATGTATTTACCTTTTCGCTTAACTTCTTTGGAAAATAAATCATCAGACCAGTAATGTTTTATGGCTGCCTCAGCAGTAACAAAGGCAAGGTTGTTTCCTCTAAAGGTGCCATTATGTTCTCCAGGTTTCCAGATATCATGCTCAGGCTTAAATAACACCATTGCAAATGGTAAACCATAACCACTAAGAGACTTTGACATAGTGATGATGTCAGGTTGGATTCCTACTTCATCAAAGCTAAAAAATGTACCGGTTCGTCCACAACCAGCCTGTATGTCATCCACAATCAATAAAATGTCATGTTTTTTACATATTTTTTCAATGTTCTGCAACCATGAAAAACTTGCTGCAGTAATACCGCCTTCACCTTGAACCGTTTCTACAATGATGGCTGCTGGATGATCAACACCGCTACTACTATCAGATAACACCTTATCTAGATATGCTGTTGTATCGATATCATCACCCATATAACCATCATAGGGAAGTGTATCAACCCCAGTTAGCAACATACCAGCTCCGCCTCGATGATGTTGATTTCCTGTTGAGGCTAATGCGCCAAGAGTTACACCATGGTAGCCATTGGTGAAACTAATAATTGTTTCTCTTTGTTTGATTTTTCGAGCAAGTTTCATCGCAGTTTCAACAGCATTTGCTCCAGTTGGACCAGTAAACTGAACCATATAATCCATATTTCTCGGCTTAAGAATTTTGTCATTAAAGGTATTTAAAAAATTACCCTTGGCCTTGGTGTGTAAGTCTAAGCCATGTGTGATTCCATCAGATTCAATGTACTTTAATAATTCTTTTTTAAGGATAGGGTTATTGTGTCCATAATTCAATGTACCAGCACCCGCTAGGAAATCTAAGTATTGGTTCCCTTCGGTGTCATATAAATATTCGCCTTGAGCTTTATTAAAAACTCGTGGAAATGATCTGGCATAACACTGAACTTCTGATTCTATTTCTTCAAAAATTTTCATGGATTCTCCTTTAATAATTTGAATGGTCCGATTCGAAATAGATTTTCCGAATCATGTTGGTTTAAAAAATGTTTGGATTTATCGAGAAATGGTTCTTCAATAATATTAGTATTCAATTCTTTACTAATTTTTTTAAACAGCGATATAGAGGCTGTATTATCTTTTGTTATCGTGGTTTCAATAAATTGCACATGTGGGTGTTTGTGTAAAATAAAATGTATTAGTTTTGAGGCCAAACCACTTCCTCGCGCTTCTTTTGTGATGGCTACCTGCCAAATAAATAGAGTCTTGCTATTCCTTGGATCGTTAAAACCAGATACATACCCAATAACTTTATCAGCCTGATTGACTGCAATAGCGCATGTTTCAGCAAAGTAATGAGATTGAATAAAATAATGATAAGTTGAATTTAGATCTAAGGGTGGGGAGTTTTTCACAAGCTCTGCTATTTGAAAACCATAGTCAGAACTTGGGTTTTTGATTTGAATATTTGAATCAGAATATACTTCGATTGCCATATTCTAGAGTTCACAGTATACACAACTTAAAAAATCTTGCATTTTCAATCTAAATACAATGATTTTAAAATCTAGGGTTCAAAGTAATTAATCTATATGTTAGGGTGTTAATTAAGTGCTTAAGTTGCTTTCGCAGCTTAAGCTTTTTTTTTATACAAAAATAACTGAAAGGATTTTTTTATGTTAAAAAAAATATTAGGACTTATGCTGCTTTCTATCGCAACTTTTTCTTTCGCTGCTGACGACACTGACACAAAAGGCGACGACAAAGAGAAAGCTGAAAGAGGTTTTGTTGTAGCTGGTGACGATAAAGAAGGCGACGACAAAGAGAAAGCTGAAAGAGGTTTTGTTGTAGCTGGTGACGATAAAGAAGGCGACGACAAAGAGAAAGCTGAAAGAGGTTTCTTTTTAGCAGCAGCAGATGACAAAGAAGACGAAAAAGAAAAAAAATAATCTTCTTACATATTCATAAAGGGGCTCTTCGCCCCTTTTTTTTTGTAATTATTTTTGGTGGAGGTAAGCGGGATCGAACCGCTGACCCCTTGCATGCCATGCAAGTGCTCTCCCAGCTGAGCTATACCCCCAGTTCTTTAAACAACGCTATTTTGACTTGGAAATTGATCTAAATCAACTTTAGGTTGTGGTTTCCAACCTTTTTTTCTGTGTTCTACAACGACGTTAGTGAAGATTCCCCCGCGAACATAAAACTTAGCTGTTAATTTCATGTAACGTGGTTTTGTTGCTTTAACCAAATCACTCAAAATTTGGTTGGTGACAGCCTCATGGAAGCAACCTTCATCCCTAAAGGACCACATATATAATTTTAGACTTTTCAGTTCCACACAGTGCTTATCAGGGATATAATCTAGATAGAGAGTAGCAAAATCTGGTTGCCCAGTTTTTGGACATAAACAAGTAAATTCTGGTATTTCCATATGGATATGAAAATCACCTTTGGGATTTGGATTACTAAACGTTTCTAACTCTTTAGTCGGTTGTGCGGTTGGCTTACTTCCTAGTTTTGTAAGTTTCATCGTGGTGTATGACCTTTAAAAAAATTTTTGCAATTATACAATAATTTTTTTGTAACCATTAGAACTATAGTGAGAAGTATTTGAAGTTAAGACAAATTAAGTTAGCCGGGTTTAAGACCTTTGTAGATCCAACAACCATATCACTACCTGGCCAACTAGTTGGCATCGTCGGACCAAATGGTTGCGGTAAATCAAACATCATGGAATCAGTTAAATGGGTTCTTGGCTCATCCTCAGCAAAAGAGATGAGAGGAGAGTCGATGGAATCTGTCATCTTTAATGGTACAGATACACGACCTGCCATTTCAAGAGCCAGTGTGGAACTATTATTTGATAATACAGAAAACAAAGTAGCAAATGAATGGGCAAAATACTCTGAAATTGCTGTCAGACGAACAATAGAAAAAGATAAAGGCTCGACTTACTCTATCAATGGAATTAATGTTCGAAGAAAAGATGTCGCTGATCTATTTTATGGAACTGGTTTGGGTACAAGAGGGTATGCCATCATTGGACAGAATACCGTTTCACAACTCGTTGAAGCAAAACCAGAAGAGCTGAAAAACTTTCTTGAAGAAGCAGCTGGAATTAGCAAGTACAAAGAAAGAAGAAAAGAAACAGAATACCGACTTCGTGACACAAGGGATAATCTTCAGCGTGTTAAAGATCTTGAAAAAGAAATTAATTCAGCCATTACCAAATTAGAAGCTCAAGCAGAGGCAGCAAAAAAATATAATTTATTTAAAGATCAATTAAAGCAATTAGAAGCCCAAATGGCTTTCTTAAAAAAAGAATCAGCTGCCTCATTGTGGCGAGATTCGCAAGACAAGCTAAAACAATCACAAATTAAATTGGAGCAAAAAAAGTCTGAACTGACAAAAGCAGAACTTGAGGTGGATAATTCACGTGAAGAGCTGAGGTCTGAAAATGAAGCTTTGAATCCAATCCAAACTAACTTTTATGAAATAAGCTCTAAAGTTAGCTCTGTTGAAAGTAAAATTGAGTCCAATCGTAACGAAGAGGAGAGGGCAAGAAGTCAGGTTGAACAAAGTAATAATCGTATCAAGGAAATTTCTGCAGAGTTAGAAAGGTTAAATGATCTATTTACTCAATTGCAAAATGACTTAAAAGAAAATGAACAGCATATCAATGATTATCAAAATTCCTATTCAGAAAAAGAGGGTATTTTCAAAAAAGCTGAATCAGAATTTTTGCAAATCAATAATGAATATAAGTCAATTGAAGAGACACTTCAAAACAATAAAGAACAATTCAGGTTGGATCAAAATACGATTTCCTTTATGGACGGCAAGATTCAAGACTTTGATAAAAGACAAGCACAGCTCTTATCAGATCTTAATAACCAACAGACATTACTTAATGAGGCCTCAAGTTCGGGTGATGAGCAAATTGCTGATCTGAATTCTCGTGTTGAAAATTTAAATCAAGAAATACATTCGCAAAAAGAATTAATCGATAATCATTCAGAAGCGATAGATGCTTTATATGATGAAAGGCAAGACATTCAAACTGAATTAAGCCAAGTTGAGGCTGAAATTAAGTCTTTAAACTCTTTAATTAATTCTCAAGTGGATCAAGAGCAAATCAATACCTGGCTAAATGAAAATAACATCCAGTCAGATAAAAATTTAATAAGCAAAGTAAATATCGAAGAAAAATATGCAAAGGCACTAGATTCAGTAATGGGAATTAAATCCAACGCGTTCTTTTCATCTACCTTGGATATTAGTGATGCTTCTTTTGCTGTTACGTTAATGGCATCTTCAAGTCAATCAACAATTGATAGTCCTAGTTTTGAAAACTTAGCTCCATTGAGCCAGTTAATTCAATCAGATGCAGAATATCAGTCCGTTATTGGAGAGATGACTCACAATGTATTTATTATTGAAGATTTAAACAATCTAGAGACTTATCGTCAAAAGCTAAAACCAGGACAAACTTTAGTAGACATAAAAGGGAATATTTATGGAAAGCTTTATCAATATATTCATGGAAACAATGATTTGTCTGTGGATGCATTTGCCACAAAAGCAAAAATTGAAGAGCTTGGCGGAATACTTCAAAAGCTGAATGAAAAGAACCAATCAGTTCTTACTGAGATTTCTTCCAAAAAAGAGAAATTAGATGAATATAGAGACAGTCTAAATGATCTTATAGAGCAGCGTGATGCAGCAGAAAAAGAGTCTAAAGCTCTAGAAATTCAATTTTCAAGACAAAGATACCAAAAAACATCAGCTACAGAGAGAATTCAGGCCATCTCTCAAGAATTAGAAACATTAAAGAAAGACAAAGAATTAATATCAACAGATCGACAAACTAAATATAGCAACACCCAGAATCTTGAAAAGATAATCTCTGATTTTACCAATGATCTTGAAAATTTATTATCAAACAGGGACATTAAAGAAGAAGCCTACAATGAAGCTAAAAGGATCTTTGATGATGCTGAAAAAGAAAAACGTGAAATTGAATACAAGATTAATTTAGCTCAGACGAAGGTCAGTGATTTATCTGAAAGAAAAGAAATCTTAACTAATGAACAAAATTCATTAATGAGGACTTCCAGTGAGTTTAATTTAGATATGTTTGCTCAAAGGCATAAGGACCTCAATCAAGACCTAGAAAATTTTCTAAAAGAAAAACAAGCTGCTGAGGTCCAACTAAAAGAAAAACGAGACCAATTAGCGATTAAAGAGGCTGATCTTCGAGATAAAGAACAATCTAGACTTATCTTAATGCAAGAAATATCGCCAATTACTGAAGCTTTTCAATCAGAGATACTAAAGGAACAACAAACCAAGATTGATTTTGATTATGCAGCTAAAGAGTTTTCCAGATTTAATATTAACGATGAAGAAGTTCTTAATAGTATTAATGGCGAAAGTGCATCCATAATTTCTGAAAAAATTGAAAAACTAAATCAAAAAATTGAACGTATAGGCCCAATAAATATGGCCGCAGTATCAGAGCTTGATGGGGAACGAGAGAGAGTGAAATACATCACAGCACAGGTGGAAGACTTGTCTGAAGCAAGTTCAACGCTTGAGTCTGCAATTGGAAAAATTGACCGTGAAACTCGCGAAAAACTTAAAGAAACATATAACAGTGTTAATCAAAATTTAAATGATTATTTTAGAAAGTTATTTGGTGGCGGTAAAGCAGTCCTTGAGCTTCTAGGTAACGAAATACTCGACACTGGTTTGCAAATTGTTGCACAGCCTCCAGGTAAAAAGAATACAACAATTCATCTTTTATCTGGGGGTGAAAAAGCTCTAACAGCTATAGCTCTAGTTTTTGCCTTATTTAGACTTAATCCAGCACCATTTTGTTTATTGGATGAGGTTGACGCTCCACTTGATGATTCAAACACAGAGAGATTCTGTGATTTAGTGAAAGAAATGTCTTCTAACACTCAATTCTTGTATGTTTCGCACAATAAAATTACCATGGAGCTTGCTGAGCAGCTTATTGGAGTAACAATGCAAGAATCTGGTGTCTCAAAGATTGTTGAGGTAGACCTAAATAATGCAAAAAATACAACTCAAAATGAAACCACTCAGGTGAGTTCATGAGCGATATTCAGATTGCTTTGTTAATCTTAGGATTAACTATTATTTTATTCATGATAATTTTTAACTGGATACAGTTAAAAAAAACCAGAGCAAAGCAAAAGAAAACAGAGTCAATGCATCGACAAAAAGATCCATTGTTTGATAACGGATCTAACAATCCTCCAGAGTTAGATGATTACATTGTGCATGATCCAATTAATCAGCCAGTTTCAAAAGAATTTTTAAAGAAAAATTTACCTGATGAGATTAATATGGACTTTGAGTCCGTGGTTAGCCTGACCTTGAATAAGACCAGTGAAGCCGGAGTGTTATTAAATCTCAATTTAACTTCTTATCTTCAAGACCTCAGATTGAGTTTATATCTTCGAAAAGATAATGATCTGTGGGCAACCGGGGAGGCAATTGATGAAAGCTTTACCTTTGATCAAATTTTATTATCACTGCCTCTAATTTCTAGAAAATTAGACATTACTGAAGATGTTAAAAAAAATTTTTTAGACTTTATTGAAAAAATTAGAGAACATTTAGAAGTGAATCAGATATGGTTATCTAATGAGGATATTGTTGAAAGAGCAGATGAGCTTAGGACGTTTAAAACCTTAATTAATAAAAATTTTCTAGTTAAAATCCAACCCAAAACAGATAGCTCTTTTCATTTTGGCGCGTTCCAGGATTTCTTTAATAAAGCAAATATAAGAGTCTATAAGGATTTTCATTGGTATTTTGATCCCAAAGTAGATGGTCAAAAAATGTTTAAGATCATGAATTTAAATAGACAGCCACTAAGAATTGAAAGCGATGCCTTTATACAAGGAATTATCGTGAGTCTAGATATACCCGCTACATCCAATAGCTTGGAAGCTTTTGAAGAAATGGTTAATTTAATGAATGAGTTTTGTATTAAATTAAATGCTGTTATGGTTGATGGTCGAAATAAGGAAATTGATTCAGTATATGTGGCCTCAATCAAAAACCACATGAATCAAATTGTGAAAGAAATGGAAAAACATAACCTGACTCCAGGAAGTCAGCAAGCTCAAAAATACTTTGCCTAAATCAGCTATGACTGAAGATATAAATAAACAAATAAACTATCTAAAATCAGTTATTCGTGAACATGACCATTGTTATTACGTCCTCGATGACCCTCAAATATCTGATCATGAATATGACAGTTTATTGCGGGAATTAAAAAATTTAGAAGACTCTCATCCTGAGTTAATTACTGCTGACTCACCAACTCAGAGAGTAGGTGGATCTCCGATTAGTGAGTTCGATCAAATCCAGCATAGTAAGCCGATGCTTTCGTTGGGTAATGCATTTGGTATTGATGAGCTAGAGGCCTTCAACAAGAGAATTAACGACACCCTTGATGCAAATGATGTTGAATTTAATGCTGAGTTAAAGTTTGATGGACTTGCCGTTACCATTCTCTATGTAAACGGAATAATGAAGTATGCAGCAACTCGAGGTGATGGGAGTGTTGGTGAAGATGTTACCCATAACATAAAAACCATCAAAACAATTCCCCTTAAGCTGCATGGAGAGAACCACCCTCGCATCTTTGAGGTGAGAGGGGAGGTGTTGATGGATAAAAATGATTTTAAGGAATTAAATGAGTATCAAATAAGCTTAGGCCAAAAAACTTTTGCAAATCCTCGTAATGCAGCGGCTGGCAGCCTAAGACAGCTTGATCCAAAAATAACTGCTAAAAGAAAATTAAAATTTTACGCATATAGTCTTGGTCAAGTTGATCAAGACCTGGAGTTAACAAATCACACGGATATTCTTGAATACATACATAATGCCGGGGTGCCAATTTCTTCCTATTCACAAAGAGTAGTTGGAATCAATCAAATGCAACATTTTTATGAAGATATTTTAAAGAAAAGAAATAGTCTGCCATTTGATATTGATGGAATTGTTTATAAAGTTAACTCAATTAAAAATCAAGAAAATTTAGGGTACGTCTCCAGGGCTCCACGATGGGCAATAGCCTATAAATTTCCTGCTGAAGAAGCTGAAACAGTTGTAAACGATATAAATGTTCAGGTTGGTAGAACCGGAGTTATTACTCCTGTAGCAAGGTTACACCCTGTTTTTGTTTCAGGCGTTACTGTAACTAACGCAACCCTTCATAATGAAGATGAAATGCTTCGAAAGGATATCAGAATTGGAGATAGCGTTATAGTAAGGAGAGCAGGGGATGTTGTTCCGGAAGTGGTAAGGGTGATTAAGGAAAAACGTCCATCCACAGCCAAAGTTTTCAAAATGCCGCAATATTGTCCTATTTGTAATTCTCAAGTAATAAGAATTGACGGTGAGGCAGCACAAAGATGTACAGGGCAGCTAAAGTGTGAAGCTCAAGCCAAACAGGCTATTTCACATTATGTATCCAGAAAAGCAATGAATATTGAAGGATTGGGAGCAAAAATAATAGATCATTTTTTTGAAAAAGGAATGATCAAAAATATATCTGATATTTATCAGCTCGATTATGAAGAAATACAAAAAATGGAAGGATTTGGAGAAAAGTCTGCGGAAAATTTAAAAGATGCAATTGAGTTAAGTAAGAATACAACGCTAGCTAAGTTTATTTATGCTTTAGGAATCAGGAATGTCGGAGAGGCTACATCAAAAGACATAGTTAAGAAATTAGGGACCTTAGATAATGTAATGAAAGCTTCCATCGACGATTTCCTAGAAATTAACGATGTAGGTCCGGTTGTAGCTCAATCATTACATCAATTTTTCCAAGAAGATGAAAATAAGGTCATTATTAATAATATTATTGAATTTGGAGTTAAATGGGACGATCAAGCGCAAAATGTAACAAACAATCAAAAACTTAATCAACAAACATTTGTCGTAACAGGGACTTTAGAGAACTTTTCCAGAGATGAAATTAAAGAGTTAATTGAAAATAATGGTGGAAAAGTAAGTGGAAGCGTGTCAAAAAAAACCAGCTATGTGATCATTGGTGATAACCCAGGGTCAAAAGCAAATAAAGCCGCTGAGCTGGGAGTAAAGATAATTAACGAAGAACAACTAATGGAGTTACTTAATGATTAAACAAATTACATTAATTATATTTTTTAAAATATTGTTTATAAACAATATTTATGCATACAATTTAGAAAATAATTGTGAAAAAGCAATTCAAGGAAACAATTTAAAGGCTGCAGCTGATGAAGCTATCAAATTGAGCAAAGATAATGCTTTTGATGGTGAATTTTGCTTAGGTAAAGTCTTAGTAAATGAAAATAAGCTTGATGATGGCATTAAGCAGTTTGAAAAATCTGAAAAATTAGCTCAACATCCTGCTGATCAAATGCTAGCTATCATGTTTAAAGGATTAGCATATAAAGAAAAAAACGATATAAATCAAGCATTTGCTGTATTTAATAACGGATATGAAACTGCAAAACTTGGAAATTCTAAGTTCGTTCAATTTGAGCGTAGATTCCTTATCCAGATGGGAAAAATACAAGAATCGCAAGAAAAGCATGAAGATGCATATGAATCCTTTGCAAAATCACTAAAAGCATCATCTAATGATGACGAACGTGCAGAATCATACGATAGATTAGCTCGCAGCGCCGCTCATCAGAAATACTATGACAGGGCGCGTGAATATTCTTTGAAAGGTTCAGTAATGTATAAAAAAACCGGTTATTTAGGCGAATATGCAGAATTAACCTTACTGAAAGCAGAGTATGAAGTGCTTGATGACGCATATGATTTAGCAATGAATACACTAGAAGAGCTTGAAAAGCTTTGTATCGATGCTGGGGGTGAATATTACTTAGCAAAAACATACATCCAGCTACATAAGCTATCTAAAGAAGATAAGGATGTTTATTTAGCTAAAGCTACAGAGGTTGCTAATCGTATAGGAGCTAAAGATCTTTTAAATGATATATAGTCTATTTAACATAATATACATTATACGAAATAAATGATATGTTTTTCATTAAAAAGGTAGTTGTTTATGTTCTAAGCATCATATCTCTACTTTTGATCCATAATGTATTAATGGCTAAAACTCCAGTAGCAATATTATATGATGATATTTTTTTAGAACATAATACTGGCTCAGGTCATCCTGAAAGACCTGAGCGTTTGTTCGAAGTAATAGATACGTTAAAAAACAATCCTGACTTTAAATATGATCTTGTTTGGCCGAAAGTTCGCAAAGCTGATAATTCAGAAATATCATTAGCGCATTCAGATAAATATATCCAACTTGTAGAAAGTGAGATTAGGGCACTTCATAATGACTCCCCTGCCTTTCTTAGTACTGGCGATACGGTTATCTCTCCAAAAAGCCTTGATGTTGCACAAATGTCTGTTGGTGCATCATTAGTTGGTATTGATGAAATCATGAATGGCAATGTCAAGGCTGCATTTTCCTTTAATAGGCCGCCAGGGCACCATGCGACTGGAGACAGGGGTATGGGATTCTGCATCTATAACCATGCTGCAATAGCTGCCAAATACCTTCAAAATAAATACTCTTTATCGAGAGTGTTAATTATCGATTTTGATGTCCATCATGGTAATGGGACCCAAGATATATTCTATGATGATCCATCAGTGTTTTATTTCAGTATTCACCAACATCCCTTTTATCCTGGTACTGGCCGACCTACAGAAACTGGAATGGCAGATGGTGAAGGTACCACCCTGAATATTGACCTACCTGAGGGATCAGGTGATGAGCAATTTATTAAAGGATTTTCAGAAGAATTGATTCCAAAAATGAATGACTTTAAGCCTGAATTTATACTAATCTCAGCTGGTTTTGATGCACATGATAATGATCTATTAGGTAAACTATCCTACACACCTAAAGGGTATAGCCAGGTAGCTAAAATCATTAACTCAATATACAAGAGTAGTAATGCAAAAGGGATTATGTATATGCTTGAAGGCGGCTATGTTCCTGAAAACATTGACAATGCAAGCCAAGCAATAATAAAAAGACTGTTAGAACTCTAATTAAGAGTAATTATAGGCTTGCAACCTCTACTAAACAATCATGCGATGTTGGTGAGTTACCCATATCTCCAAAAGCATTCGAACTAACTGAGTTAACGACCCCATTATTCATTTGCCGCCAATACCCTAAGGTTGCCACAACAATCCCTTTATTTACATCTGTGGTGACCTTTGCAGCAGCCTCAAATGAGCCTCTATCATTGAATACTTTTACTTTTTGACCCTCAGTAACTCCGCGATTTTCTGCGTCAGCTGGATTAATCAGAACAAACTGCTCACCCTGCCCTTTAAGTTTATTTTCTATGTTGGCATAACTAGAATTAATGAACCCATGACTTTTCGGAGCTAATATATTCAATGGATATTTTTTTGCTAATTCGGGGTTAGCCTCATGAGTTTCTTTAGATGCTACATAGTCTGGTAATTCAGGTATATCTTCACCTGGTTGAAAGCCTTCATACATTTGTCTAAAAGGGCCTGCAACAAAATTTTTGGCTCCGACAACCCTAAATTCACATTTACCCGAAGGTGTTGGAAAGTTTCCTTCCTTATGTGGCGCCCTATCATCTTTAGTGCCCACATTTAACCTGGCATAACCATGTTTTTTTAAGTAATTAAGATCAATCCCTTCACAGGCTGGGGCATTCCAATCGATATAATTTTCTAAACATTCCGTATCATTCCATTTAAAGTTATCTTCTTCAAAACCAAGTCGTTTAGCTAGCTGTCGGAATATTTCGTTATTTGGTAAACATTCCCCAGGAGAATCGATACATTTTTCATTATATGTAAGATATAAGTGACCCCAAGATAAAATAATATCTTCTTGCTCAGCTCCCATAGATGCTGGAAGCAATATATCTGCAAATGCAGCAGTATCTGAGATAAAGTGTTCAGCTGATATTAAAAACAGATCTTCACGCTTTAAGCCTTCTAATATTTTTTCAGATTCAGTCGCCTGAGTTACTGGGTTAGTATTCCAACACATCATTGATTTAATAGGTACTTTTAGCTTTTGTTCACCAGTTAGGACTCTTCCAAGCTGAAGATTGTTAACTACCTGAGTGCCTTCAGGAATTAGGTCTGGTCGGCAAATTACATCAAATTTGTAAGGATGCTCCCATACAGGAAATTGAAGTATACCGCCACCAACATGGCGCCATGCGCCAGTGAGGGCTGGTAAGGCCGTTACCGCTCTAATGGCTTGGCTTCCACCCCAACTCTTCTCCAAAGCTACTCCAATTCTAATGGCTGATGGCTGAGTTGTAGCATACTCTCTAGCTAGTTTTCTAATGTCTTCTGCTGGGATGCCTGTTATTTCTGAGGCCCATTCAGGAGTTCTTTCTTTGGCTTTTTCAGCTAGTTCTGGATAACCAACAGTGTAATTATCAACATAATCTTGATCAACTAAACTCTCTTCTATAATTACATTCATCATTGCCATCGCTAAAGCACCATCCGTGCCTGGTTTTGGGCAAATATGCCAATCAGCCTCTTTTGCAGTTCTGGATGCATAAGCATCGATCACCACAACTTTTGCACCCTGCTTCTGAGCTTCTTTAATAATATGCCAGTGATGTAAATTAGTGCTGACTGAATTACACGCCCAAACAATAATAAATTTAGAATGGATAAAGCTTTCTGGATCTACACCAGCCGTAGGTCCTATGGTTAATAACCATGCTGTGCATGAACCTTCTCCACAAAAAGTTCGTTCAGTTACGGTTGCGCCAAGTCTAGCAAAAAAAGCATCGCCTCCATTTAATCCATGGACTAAACCTTGGTTTCCTAAATAACTATTTGGCATGATTGCTTGTGGACCATGCTCGGCAATGATCTCTTGCCATTTGTTAACTATGGTATCAAAGGCTTCATCCCAGGTAATTCTTTCGAATTTCTTTTCACCTTTTGGTCCTACTCTTTTCATTGGATACAGAAGTCGATCTGGATGGTAGTGCCTTTTTTCATAATCATTTAATTTGACACACAAACCCCCTCTAGTCATTGGATGGTCTGGATTACCTTGAACTTTTATTAATTTTTTATCTTGAACATGAAATACCATTGAGCAGGTATCTGGGCAATCATGCGGGCAACCACCATGATGTTTTTGAATTGCAGACTTAATATCACCATCCATAATATAGATCCTTATTGTTAATTAAGTAGAGCAACTTTAATTTAGCATAAAAAAAAAGCCCTGCAAACACAGAGCTTTTTAAATGTTAAGTAATTTTCAATTAGAAAATGCTATATTCATGCAGCGATCATTAATAAAAGTAAATTCAATCCTTTTCCAAGTCGTATCTTTACCTGATTTGACAATATTAGAGTAGTACCACATATCTACCTTATCTTTTTTCTTATTATCTTTGTTATCAGTTGGTCGTCCGATCGTTTTAGAAGCACCTTTAGGTTGAACGCCAATTTCTTTTTTATCAGGTTCACCAAGATATTTAACTACCCTAGCCTTCGGCTTACCATTAAAAATCGTCAAAAATTCATCTTCAGTATAGATTTTCTTTTCCGCATAAGTAATAGATGACATGAATACGGTGATTAGTGTTATTAATAAAAACTTCAATTTCATTTGTTCAACCTTCTAATTATTAATGTGTAATTTTAACCCATCGTAAGCTAGAAAAACATGCTCGGGTAAGCTATTAGATACAGCATCATACTCTATATCATGAGTCATATGAATTAAAAAAGTTCGTTTTGGGTTGATCTTTTCCGCCATTGCTAAGCTTTGCTTAAAACCATAGTGAGAGAAATGGGGTTCGAACCTTAAGCAATCAAGCATTAAAGTATCAATACCTTGTAATAATTCTAGTGTTGAATCAGGAATTTCGGAAACATCTGTAATGTAGGCAAAGCAGCCAATTCGATAGCCCAGTATCTCCATCCTTCCATGGATCACAGGTAGTGGAATAACTTCATGACTTCCAACATTAAATGATTGATTCACCACTTGAGCATGCAACACTGGAGTTTCCCAAAACTTGGTTTCCTCACGAATTGCGTATTGAAACTTTAATTTGAGTTCACTCATGGTATTTTGATTGGCAAAAATGGGGATGGCTTTTTTATATTTTTGACAATAAGCTCGTAAATCATCCATACCGTGACAGTGGTCAGCATGATGATGAGTGTATAGAACTGCATCAATCTTATCGATAGACTCTCGCATGGCTTGCATTTTAAAATCTGGGGAAGTATCAATTAAGATATTTGTGCCATCATCCATAGTTATTAGCGAAGAGCAACGTGATCTTTTATTTTTTGGGTTATCTGAATGACATACTGCGCACTGACATCCAATGACTGGTGTGCCTGCACTTGAACCCGCACCTAAAACTGTGACCCTCATTGCGATTGTTTACACTTAGAAAAAAGATCAAAGAAATTAGATGTGGTCATCTTCGCTACATCTTCAACTGGAATATTTTTTAGTCTACTAATTTCCTCTGCAACATGGATTACTTTGGAAGGGTCATTGGTTTTACCGCGAAAAGGAACTGGGGTTAGATAAGGCGAGTCTGTTTCAATTAACATCCGCTCTAATGGAATTTTTGTTGCTGTTTCTTTTAAATCTTTGGCATTTTTAAAAGTCACGATACCTGAAAAGGAAATAAAAAAATCCAACTCAATAGCCTGCATTGCCATCTCATATGTTTCAGTAAAGCAGTGAAGTACTCCTCGAGTTCCCGGCCTGAGTTCCTCTTTTAGAATTTGAATAGTATCTTCGCGAGCTTCTCGAGTATGAATAATCAGTGGCAGGTTTGCCTCATTGGCTGCACGAATATGAGTTCTAAATCGATCTCTTTGCCACTCTAGATCTCCTTTCAGGCGAAAATAATCTAGGCCTGTTTCACCGATGGCAACTACTTTATCTTTTGATCCAATGTTGACTAATTCATCGACTGTTGGCTCAACAATATCTTCATAGTCTGGATGGACCCCTATTGAGGCGAATAGATTGTCATGATTTTCGGCCAATTCATTTATTTCAGGAAATTTGTCCATTTCCACACTGACACAAAGAGCATGTGTGACTTGATTTTCCTGCATGTTAGTTAGAATCTCCGACAGATTCTTTCTTAACCCTGGAAAATTTAAATGACAATGTGAATCTACGTACATTAAGCAAATATCCTTTTGTAGTCGATCATTAAGTTATCAAGGGCGATCGACTTATTAATTGTTGTTTCAGATAACCTTCGATACTCAATTAATTTTTTATAAAAATTCAATAACTCTTTATAGGAAAGTTGATTGCTGATAAGTTCAATCTGATCTAATAAGTTTTTGAAGTAGTAGACCGTACTAAACTCTTTAAAATGAGCTAGATCAGCAATCCATTTTTGCATCATATCGACAAAAAATTGGAGTCCTGAAGCTAACAAACTCTCATTTACATCCATCATATCGAAACTCTTTCCACGGAGAAAAATTTTAACTATGGAATTTATGAGTTCCTTATCATCGGCCATCTGAATTGCTAAAAAAGGTTTGCGCTCAGCTAAATCTAAAAACTTAATAGCTTCTGGATGTTCATCTTTTAAATAATCTTCACATTGCTTGTTGGTGGGTGAAGCTAGTTTATGAATCGTTGCACGACTACGAATAGTCGGTAATATTTTATGAAGATTGGAAGTCAGTAAAATAAAAAATGTATTATTTGGAGGCTCTTCAAGATTCTTTAACAATGCATTTGCTGCACTTGAAGTTAAATAATGAGTGTTTTTAATAAAAATAATTTTTTTATCATGTTTGCTTGTGCTTGCTAGCTCTATAAATGAGGACAGTTCTCTAATTTGGTCTATGGTTATAACATCACTTTTTAATTCTATATTTTTATCAATGAGCCTAATGTTTGGATGTTCATCAATAAGATATTGACATGAGGGACAAGCATTACAGGTTTTGTTTTCATCGATTAAATTTTCACATAGCAACTTTTTTAATAGATTCTCCAATAATTGATTTGCACCAATTCCCTCCTCGGCAACAAACAAATGTGTTTGTGTTTTTATTAAGTCTGATACAAATTTAGAAGAATCATATTGTTCAAACCAATTGATCATTTGACTAACTCATCCAATTTTTTAGAAATAATTTGTTGTATTTGGTCAATGGTTTGTGATGAATCAATCACAAGGAATCTTGAGTGTGCTTCAGCTAATTCTAGGTAGACTTTTCTCACCCCATTAAAAAATGTTGACGATTGTTTTTCAAATTTATCTAAGTTACGCTCATTGGAGATTCTGGAATGAGCGGTATCTGGATCAAGATCAAACAAAAAAGTGAGGTCAGGGGTAAGGTTTGGATGCACCAATTCTTCTAGTGATTTAATAAAAGACTTATCAATACCCTTCCCTCCTTGCTGATAGGCATAGCTTGCATCAGTAAATCGATCACAGATGATAGATATATTTGACTTCAGTGCAGGTTGAATAACAGTGACTAAGTGTTCATGCCGTGCAGCAAACATCATCATAGTTTCGGTACCAACATCCATATCATCATGCAGAAGTAATTGTCTTAATTTTTCACCAATTTCAGTACCACCGGGTTCTCTGGTGAGTTTATTCTGAATATTTTTTTTATTAAGGTAGTTTTGAATAAATTCGAGGTGTGTCGATTTTCCAGCACCGTCTATTCCCTCAACTGTAATAAAATATGCCATTATTTTTTCTTAATTTTTCTTTGAAAGATATTTACTGCTTCGTTGTGTTCTTCAAGGGTAACAGAAAATTTATGTCTATGATTGCCCATGGAGACAAAATACAAAGCATCAGTTTTTGCTGGATTTAATGCTGCATTAATCGACTGATAACTAACAATACATATAGGAGTTGGCGGTAATTCTTTTCTGGTGTAAGTATTATGCGGGTGATCTTTTCTTAAGTCTTTTTTTCTGATGTTGCCATCAAATTTCTTAATTCCATAAATCACTGTTGGGTCACTCTGTAATGGCATCCCCATATTTAGTCGATTCACAAATACACCAGATACCTCAGAGGCTTCATCATAAAAGACCACCTCTTTTTCAATGATGGACGCCATGATTAGTGCTTCATATTGATTTTCATAAGGAAGGTTTTGTTGTCGATGATTCCAAGCTAACTTTAGTTTCTTATCCAGGTGGCTATGTGCTGTTTTTAAAAGCTCAATGTCTGTTGTATTTTTTGTAAAATAATAGGTATCCGCATAAACTAAACCCTCCAAACTTTTTGCCTCAACATTCATTAATTTTAAAATTTTTTCTTCATCATACTCATCGACAGTTTGTTTTATATTTGGATTTTTTTTAATTAAATTGAATATCTGCTGCATGGTTTGACCCTCAACAAATGTAATTGCGTGAGTAGTCTCCAAGCCCTGGGTAATCATACGAATAAGATCTACAGAATTGTCGCCATTATTTATTCTATAACTCCCCTTCTTAATATTATTTTGATTTCCGGTAATATAAAAAAGGGTTTTAAATCTCCAAGTCGATGTAATTAATTCATTGTCATAAAACATTTTGATCACTGAATTTAGCGTTGAGCCTTCTGCAATTTCAAAATCTTGATTATTTTCAGTGATATTAACTTTGAAGAATAATAAATGGATGGAGAGGAGGATAAAAACAAGAACAAATGCAATCCTATAAAAAACGTAATGTTTGTCAAATAAAAAAGCTAGTAATTTATTTTTTTGCATATTCTAAATTAAGGTTTCTATTTAATTCTTTAACGATTTCTAAGTTAGTGTCAAACATAAATTCATCGTATTTTTTTACTGGAATAACTCCATAAACTGAGTTCATCAGATACATTTCTTGATATCGATTCACTTTATCATATTGGATAGATTTAAAATCATAAGCTATATTATTTTTAGTTAAATAATCGACTAGAAGTTCACGACTAACCCCAACGAGCCCTGACTCTTGATTGCTTGGTAAGATAAATTTTGATTTTGTCCGAAAAAAAATACAGTGAAATGCTCCCTCAATAACTCTGTTTTTTTGATCCAAAAAGACTCGATCGGTAATATTTGCTTTTTTACCTGCCAAGGCAAGAACATTTAATATACGATTGAGATGTTTTAATTCAGAAATAATATTTTTTTCAATTGGAAAATATACTGATTCAACTAGAACACCCTTTTGACTCTCAATGAGACGCTTATGATCAAAGTCATATGATTGAATCACTATATTTGGCTGGATGGAGCGATCATATAAGTAACCTCGGCTAGATTCTCCTCTAGTGATAATCACCTTGATAATTTTTACACTGGATTGATTACAAACTTTTAAAACATCAGCTAATAGAACATCTTTTTTGGGAGCTTTGATGCCAATAATTTTTGCATCATTTTTTAATTTTTTATAATGAAGACTAAAGTGAGGTATCTTTCCATTTTTGGAGACAAATGTTCTGAACACTCCATCACCGAATTGAAAACCTCGGTCATTAATTGAAATTAGATTGGTAAATTTTCCATTAACAAGTGTTTTATTCACAACTTATTATAGTAAGTATTAAATGGTATTAAATACTAAACTACCATTAGTTCCACCGAAACCAAAGTTATTTTTTAATGCAGCCTTAACTTGAAGATCTCTAGCTTCATTAGGAACATAATCTAGATCACATTCAGGATCAGGGTCTGTAAGGTTGATGGTTGGTGGCGATTTTTGGTGATGCAAGGTTAAAACTGTAAAAATTGATTCAATACCCCCTGCTCCGCCCAAGAGATGACCCGTCATTGATTTGGTTGAATTTACAGCTAATTTGTATGCATGATCTCCAAAGAGCTCTTTAAGGGCATTAGTTTCATTTATATCGCCCAATGGTGTCGAGGTACCGTGAGCATTAATAAAACCAATATCTTGCGGATTTAAATTTGCATTCTTTAAAGCATTAGCCATCGACCTTCTTGGTCCATCAGTCGATGGAGCTGTTATATGGTATGCATCGGCACTCATTCCGTAACCAGAGAGTTCAGCATAGATTTTAGCGCCACGTTTTTTTGCAGACTCATATTCTTCTAACACCATTACCCCGGCTCCTTCTCCAATGACAAAACCATCACGGCCTTTATCCCATGGTCTTGATGCTGATGCTGGATCATCGTTTCGACTTGATAATGCTTTTGCGGAGGCAAAGCCTGCAACGGATAACTCTGTAATTGCCGCTTCTGAGCCACCAGCAACCATAACATCTGCGTCACCATATTCAATCATTCTTGCCGCATCACCAATACAGTGAGTTCCGGTAGTGCAAGCAGTAACTATTGAAATATTTGGACCTTTAAGCCCATACATGATTGATAAATTACCAGAAATCATATTGATAATGGTTCCTGGAATAAAAAATGGAGAAACTCTTCGCGGTCCAGATTCATCGTATGTGTCATTAGTACTTTCAATCATACCCAAACCACCAATGCCTGATCCAATTGCAACACCAATTCTTTCAGCATTTTGCTCATTCACTTCCAACCCAGAATCATTAAGTGCCTCGATACCAGCCACTAAACCATACTGAATAAAGGTATCAATTCTTCTAACTTCTTTTGGAGGTAAATACTTGCTAGGATCAAAATCTTTAACTTCCCCAGCAACTTGTGATGCAAAAGCACTAGCATCAAACTTTGTGATTTTGGTTATACCAGAAACGCCATTTAATGCGTTATTCCAGGATTCATTCACTCCTATTCCAATAGGAGTGACCAAACCCAGTCCAGTCACAACGACTCTTCTGCGAGACATTTTAGGAATTATTGATTGTTATTGATGTAATCAATAGCTTGTTGAACAGTTGTAATTTTTTCAGCTTGTTCGTCAGGAATTTCTGTGCCGAATTCTTCTTCAAGAGCCATTACTAATTCAACTGTGTCAAGGGAGTCCGCACCTAAATCATCAATGAAAGATGATTCGTTTTTAACATTAGCTGCGTCTGTACCTAATTGCTCAGATACAATTTTTTTAACTCTTTGTTCGATGTCAGACATCTAATTACCCCTTAAATATTAAAAAACGCTATTTTAGCAAAAAGAATCAATTTTGATGCAAAAAAGTTCATTTTTTTTACACCATTAACATGCCGCCATTGACATGAATTGTTTCGCCTGTTATGTAAGATGAATCATCAGATGCAAGAAAGCAAACCGTCTTTGCCACATCTTCTGGATTACCTAGTCTAGCTAAAGGGATCAGGTTGATTAATTTATCCTTGTGTTCCTCATTTAATCCCTTGGTCATATCCGTATCAATAAAACCCGGTGCAACGCAATTGACGGTAATATTTCTGCTACCCAACTCTTGAGCCAATGATTTAGAAAAGCCTGCGATACCGGCTTTAGTCGCCGCATAATTCACTTGTCCTGCATTACCCATATGGCCAACTACTGAGGAGATATTAATAATTCTTCCGGATCTTTTTTTCATCATAGGTCTTAAAACAGCCTGTGATAATTTGTAGACAGATTTTAGATTAGTCTGAATAACGCTATCCCAATCATCATCAGACATTCTCATAAGCAAAGTATCTTTTGTAATACCAGCATTATTGACTAAAACATCAATATCGCCATGATTTTCAGATATTGTGGAAATTAGATTAGTGATTGAGTCATTGTCATTAACATTCAAAACATATCCCTTACCCTCTAGATTATGAATTTGAAAGTTTTTTTCAATTATTTCTGCACCCTGAGGAGATGTGGCTGTCCCTATCGTCAAAAACCCTTGTTTTGATAACTCAACCGCGATTGCAGCCCCTATTCCTCGACTTGCTCCTGTAACTAATGCTATTTTTTTCATAATTTATCTCTAATTTTATAATTCGTTAAATGCTTCGTCAGAATTTATTGTGAAGTGTTTAATATCTTCTGACTTAGTAATTCTTCTGCTTAGACCCCACAGCACTTTACCAGGGCCTGACTCAATAAAAATATTCACGCCTTGCTTTTCTAGATATTGAATTGATGCAGTCCACTTCACTGGATTGAATAACTGAGCAACAAGATTTTCTTTTATCAGGTTTTTATCAACCACGTCTGTTGCATTTACATTTTGAACAACTGGAATATCTGCATCATTAAACTCAAAATCATTTAAGTAACTTCCAAAATCCTCTGCAGCTGATCGCATTAAGCTGCAGTGAGATGGAACACTCACTGGCAGCAAAAGAGCTCTTTTTGCACCACTATCTTTAAATTTTTCCAAGGACTGTTCAATTAATTTCTTCTCACCAGCCACTACAATTTGCCCCGGTGAGTTGTAATTGACAGGCTCAATCACACCAGATGATTGCAATGTCTTGCATATCTTCTCAACAACATTGTCTTCCAAACCTAAAATAGCAGCCATAGCTCCTTCTCCTGCAGGAACAGCATTTTGCATTAACTGAGCCCGTTTTTGAACAATTTTTACTGCTGTATCGACTGAAAAAACCCCTGCAACACATGCTGCAGTAATCTCACCCAGGCTATGACCTGCAACATAATCGATCTGCAAGCTAGATTTTTTTTCTTTAAGTAATAGATAAGTTGCGTAACCAGATAAAAACATAATAGGCTGTGTGTAAATGGTTTGATTAATCTTATCATTGTCAGATGTTATTAAATCTAATAGATCTTCTCCAAAAATATCTGATCCCATATCAAAAACTTCTTTAATAACGTTGCTATCAAACCCATTCATCATTCCAACTGATTGAGATCCTTGTCCAGGAAATAACAAGACACTTTTCATATTAAACCTTTATAAGTGATGAGCCCCAGGTAAATCCTCCACCAAAAGCTTCCATTAAAATTATTTCATTCTTCTTAATTCTTCCAGAAGTAATACCCTCGTTGAGGGCCAAAGGAATCGATGCAGCAGAAGTATTGCCATGTTTGTTGATTGTGACAATAACTTTATCCATAGTCATATCTAATTTTTTAGCTGTTGCTTGAAGAATCCTAATATTAGCTTGATGAGGAACAAGCCAATCAATATCTCCCTTTGAAAAACCGGTTCCTTGAAGAGTTTCATCAACGATTTGATCAAGTGTATTCACAGCAATTTTAAAGACTGCATTTCCTTGCATTTCTATTGTATTAGGTTTGTTATCTTTAGGTTTACGAGGCACGTGTAATAGATCCTCATATTCTCCATTACTATTTATAATACTTTTAATAATGCCCGGCTCTTCTGATGCCTCTAGAATAACTGCGCCCGCTCCATCACCCCAAAGAATGGCGTTTGAGCGATCGGTATAATCAGTAATGGTTGACATGCAATCAGCCCCTATAACTAAGATTTTCTGATACATGCCAGATTTAATAAAGCTATCAGCGGTTGTTAAGGCGTATATAAAGCCACTACACACAGCTTGAACATCAAAAGCAGGAATATTTTTTATGCCTAACTTACGTTGAACCGCACAAGCTACACTAGGAAAAATTTTATCAGGCGTTGTGGTTGCGACAATGATTAAGTTAATGTCATTTTTATTATAAGAAGATTTCTCAATGGCATCTAATGCAGCAAAATATGCAAGGTCGGAGGTAGACTGACCATCTTCAACAATATGCCTTTGCTCTATACCTGTTCTGGTTCGAATCCACTCATCAGAGGTATCAAAAATTTTTTCAAGATCTGTATTGGATAATATTTTTTTAGGCAAAAAAGATCCTGTAGCGACAATTTTTGAGTAACTCATAATTAGATTAATTTTTGATCTATTTTTAACTGTTTGGAAATTTTAGCAATCATCTTACTATTTGCCTCCTCATAGGCAGTCATTAAGGCATGCTCAAAAGAGAATGCATCTGCACTACCATGACTCTTAACAACTATACCATTTATTCCCAAAAAAGCAGCGCCATTGTAACGCCTTGGATCGAGTCTCTTTTTAAAAGCTTTTAAAACAGGGAGAGCGAATAATGCCAAAAACTTTGTACCAATATTTTTCTTGAATTCTTGTCCAAGAAAGTCAGCAAACATTTTTGCTAGGCCCTCGGTGGTTTTTAAGGAAATATTACCAACAAAACCATCGCAAACTACAACGTCAGTTGTGCCTTTAAAGATATCATTTCCTTCAACGTTGCCATAAAAATTTAAATGACTCTTTTTTAATAATTCGTAAGTTTCTTTGGTAACTTCATTACCTTTAATGGATTCCGAACCGATATTTAAAAGCCCAACTGATGGTTTCTTTTTTTTCGATATCACTGAAGAGAGTATGGATCCCATAATAGCAAACTGAGTTAAATGATGGCTTGTGCAATCAGCATTAGCTCCCAAATCCAGCATACAAGATGTACCCTTCTGATTTGGCAGGAATGACGCGATGGCTGGACGATCAATTCCAGGTAACATCCTTAAGACAAATCTTCCTGTGGCCATCAAGGCTCCAGTATTACCGGCACTCACAATTGCATCTGCTCCTCCTTCTTTTACCAAATTAATGGCAAGTCGCATTGATGAGCTTTTCTTATTTTTAAGCGCAGACTGGGGAGATTCGTCCATTGTAACGAATTGTGTTGTGTGAATTATTGATAATCTGTCAAAAGACTCTATAGGTTTTTTTAAAAACTTTTTTATTATAGATTCATTACCAACTAGAGTAATGGAAGCATCAGGGTGTGATTTAAGGAAATTTAAGGAAGCTGGAACAGTGATTTTGGGACCAAAATCACCGCCCATTGCATCAACAGATATTGATACAGTCATTTAAATAGTTACTCAGGTTTATCTTGAATAACTTTTTTACCTTTGTAAAATCCTGTTGGTGATACATGATGTCTCAAATGTACTTCTCCAGTTGTTGGCTCAACTGCCAAAGCTGGATTATCAAGACCGTCGTGCGACCTTTTCATATTTCTTCTTGAAGGTGATTTTTTACTCTTTTGAACAGCCATATTTATTCCTTAATTAATTACACTCAAATGCATGTTTAGGTGAAGTAGGCAATTCTAATAGAATCTCATCCTCAATGAAAGATAATAAATCAAAATTATCAATAATTTCAATTTTAATATCATCAATAACATGCTTTTCCGACTTGCTGGTTGCCTGAACTAATTCATAACGATTGGATGTTTTGAGTTTGAGCTCAACATCTTCCAAGCAACGATAACATAACAGCCTCAAATCGATGTTTAACTCTAGATTTAAGAAGTGTTGTCCAAGAGCTTCTGAAATCGAAACATCATAAAACAGGCTATCATCATCAGATATTTTAAAATCTGATAATCGGTTAAATTTAAAGACCGGAATTTTATCACATATCCTCTCTTTTTTTGCAATAAATCTATATAAATCAAAGTTTTGTAAATTATAGTTATTCTTCATAAAAGTGCTAAAATAATAGGGATATATATCTCCCATGATATAATCAAAAATTCAAAATTCAATCAATTTTACGGATAAACGATTTGTTTAATAAAATTTTAATTGCAAACCGTGGGGAAATTGCTGTGCGTATTATTCGTGCTTGCAAAGAAATGGGCATTACAAGTGTGGCTATTTTCTCTGATGCGGACAGACATGCCTTACATGTTAAAAAAGCTGATGAGTCTTACTTTGTTGGCGATGATCCACTCAAAGGTTATTTAAACACACACAGGATAGTCAACATTGCAGTTACAGCCAGATGTGATGCAATTCATCCAGGTTATGGTTTTTTATCTGAAAACCCTGAATTAGCAGCTATTTGTGCAAAACGCGGTATTAAGTTTATTGGTCCTGAAAGTTCTATTATTCACAAGATGGGTGACAAAATACAAGCTAGAAAAGCTATGATTGAAGCTGGGGTCCCTGTAACGCCTGGAAGTGATGGAAATATTAATAGCGTTGAAGAAGCTCAATCATTAGCAAATGAAATTGGTTATCCGGTCATGCTAAAAGCTACAAATGGAGGCGGTGGACGTGGTATCCGAAGATGTGATAACGATAAAGAATTAGTTTCTAATTACGAGCGTGTAATATCAGAAGCTACAAAAGCATTTGGAAATCCTGAACTATTTATGGAAAAGTGTGTTGTATCTCCAAAGCATATTGAAGTTCAAATCTTGGCAGACTCCCATGGAAATGCTATTCATTTATTTGAGAGAGATTGTTCTATTCAGCGAAGAAACCAAAAGCTTATTGAAATTGCCCCATCTCCTCAACTATCAAACGAACAAAGAGAGTATATTGGTAGCCTAGCCGTAAAAGCTGCTAAGGCTGTGGATTATGAAAATGCGGGCACTGTAGAATTTCTGCTTGACCAAGATGATAATTTTTATTTCATGGAAATGAATACCAGATTACAAGTTGAGCACACGATCACGGAATCCATTACAGGAATTGATATTGTTCAGGAGCAAATTAGAATTGCTTTTGGCCACCAATTAAGATTTAAACAAGAAGATGTTAATTTTCGAGGTTTTGCTATCGAGTTCAGAATTAATGCTGAGGATCCAAAGCAAGAATTCCTGCCCTCTTTTGGTAAAATAACTAGGTATTATGCAGCTGGGGGACCAGGAGTGAGAACAGATGCATCCATATATACTGGTTATGTTATTCCACCATATTACGACTCTATGTGCGCTAAATTAACTGTTTGGGCACTCACTTGGCAAGATGTTGTTCAGCGAGGAAAACGTGCTCTTGATGATCTTGTTATTTATGGTGTAAAAACAACAATCCCATATTATTTAGAGATATTAAATAATGAAAATTTTAAAGAGGGTGAATTTGATACTTCCTTTGTAACATCTCACCCTGAATTAACTGATTTTAACGACGAACTTCCACCAGATGTTATCGCCGCTGCTATATCGGCTGCTATTGCCGCACATGAAGGTATGTAAATTATGAAAAAAATTGATATTACAGAATTAGTTTTACGAGATGGACATCAGTGTCATATTGCAACCAGATTAAGAACTGAGGATATGCTCCCTATTTGTACTGAGCTCGATAATCTCGGATTTTGGTCAGTTGAGGCTTGGGGTGGTGCTACTTTTGATGCATGTGTGAGATATTTGAGAGAGGATCCATGGGAAAGGCTAAGAAGATTAAGACATGCTTTACCTAATAGCAGGATACAAATGTTACTTCGCGGTCAAAATCTTCTTGGATACAGACATTATTCAGATGATGTAGTAGATCTTTTCGTGAAAAAATCGGCTGACAATGGCGTGGATGTTTTTAGAATTTTTGATGCAATGAATGATTTAAGAAATATTCAAACATCATTAGAATCAGTAAAAAAATATAAAAAACATGCGGAAGTGGCAATTAGCTACACTACTTCTCCACTTCATAACGTCGACTACTTTACTGGCCTTGCTAAAGAAATTGAAAATCATGGTGCGGACAGCTTGGCTATTAAAGATATGGCTGGCTTACTGACCCCAAAATCAACAAAAGATTTAGTGACAAGTATTTCTAAAGAAATTTCATTACCTATCCATATTCATAGCCATGCAACTTCCGGTTTAGCAACAGCTAACTTATTTGCTGCTGTTGAGTGTGGCGCAACTATGATTGATACATGTAACTCAAGCTTCTCAGAAGGAGCAAGTCATCCAACAACAGAGTCTGTCATCGCCGGCCTGCATGAGCTTGGTTATGAAACAGGAGTTCAGCTAGATAAAATTGAAAACATTACTTCATATTTAAAAGATATTAGAAAAAAATATTGGCAATTTGAATCTGAATTTACTGGTCTTGATCCAAGAGTCTTGATTAATCAAGTTCCAGGTGGAATGATTTCTAACTTATCCAGCCAATTAAAAGACCAAGGTGCATTAGATAAAATGGATGAGGTGCTCGCTGAAATTCCTAATGTTAGAAAAGATTTAGGTTACCCTCCTCTTGTTACCCCAACGTCCCAGATTGTTGGAACGCAAGCAGCATTAAATATTATTACTGGCGAGCGATACAAATCAATTACCAATGAAGTTAAAAATTACTTTTTAGGTGAGTACGGTAAAGCTTTAGGTGAGATCAATCAAGAGGTTATGAGAAAAGCTATTGGTGATGAAAAGCCAATGACTTGTAGACCGGCAGATAAGCTGAAGCCGGAAATCAATAACCTAAAAGTAAAATGTGAGGATGTTGCAAAATCTGAAGAAGATCTATTAACGTATGCCATGTTCCCAGATCTAGCAAATACTTTCCTTAAAGAAAGGAATGCAGGAACACTAGAGCCTGAAGAACTGCTCGATATAAAAGAGTCTAATTCAAGTGCTACTAAATATGCCCCGTCTGAATTCAATGTAACCCTTCACGGGGAAACTTATCACATTAAACTTACTGGGTCCGGAAATCCAGGCCAGCATGAAAAACCCTATCATGTGGTTGTAGATGGCATCTCTGAAGAAGTTCTCATTGAAACATTGGATATGGTTGAGGTAGGCAATAATGAAGCTGCTAAAACTACCTCAGGTGCTCCTAAATCTGGTGGTAATTTGAGACCAACACATGATGGTTGTGTGACAACTGCCATGCCAGGAACCGTTATTGATATCAAGGTAAATGTTGGCGACCAAGTGAATGCTGGTGATTCGCTCATTGTAATTGAAGCAATGAAGATGGAAAATGAAATCCAGGCGCCTAGATCTGGGACTGTGGTTGGAATACATATTTCCAAAGGTCAAAGCATATCTCCCGATGTTACCTTAATTGAGATTCAAGCTTAATTTCAAGATTTTATGGAAACAAAAATAATTCTAGCCTCCTCGTCAGTTTATAGGAGAGAATTGCTAAAAAGAATTGTTTCTGACTTTGCATTCATCTCACCAGAAATTGAAGAGAGTCAAAGAGATGATGAATCTCCAATAAAAATGGCTCTCAGGCTATCTGAAGAAAAAGCAAAAAAAATTGCAGCGTCATCAGCCACTAACTCAATTATCATAGGTTGCGATCAAACCGCTGTGGTTGAAAATACAATCTTACAGAAACCAATGACATACGAAAATGCATTCAAACAGTTGCAATTTCTAAGTGGAAAAGTAGTGAAATTTTATAGTGCATTTTGTGTATTAAATAATAATAATCAGACCTTAATTTCAGACTACTCAGAATTTGAAGCCAAATACAAACTGCTCACTGATGATCTTATAGATAAATATTTAAAGAAGGATGAGCCCTATTTTTGTGTTGGTAGCATCAAATCTGAGTCTTATGGAATAACACTTCTTGAAAGTATTAAAAATGATGATCCAACATCCATTATTGGACTGCCACTTATCAAGATATCCAAAATTCTAATGGACGAAAATATTATCTAATGACAAACAAAAATGGAGATTTGTACGTTATACCTACTCCACTGAATGAAGATTTAGACGATTTCTATACTCTAAAGCAAAAAGAAAGAGTAAATCATATTCAACACTTTGTGGTTGAAAATAAAAAGCCTGCAAGAAATTCTTTAAAAAAACTTGAATTAAATACATCACTTCAAGAGCTAAAACTTCATGAAAATAACAAAAATGTCCAATTGAATTATGAAGAAGTATTGGACATTCTAAAATTAGGCAGTGACGTTGGATTAATTTCTGATTGTGGTCTTCCGGGAGTAGCTGATCCAGGATCGGAATTAGTTCTTAAATGTCATTTCGATAACATAAAAGTAAAAACTATTTCTCAAGAATCATCAATTCTGTCATCACTTGCTTGCTCAGGATGTAATGGACAGAACTTTGAATTTGTTGGTTATCTTCCGATTGACAAAAATGAAAGAAAAAAATATTTAAGTAACTTAGCTGTAGAAATTAAAAAATCTAAAAAAACTTTTATCTTTATTGAGACACCTCATAGAAACTTAGAAACATTCCAATTTTTATTAGAAAGTTTAAATGATGAAAATTTAGTATGCATAGCTTATGATATAAATGGTGACTCTGAATCTATCCTTACAAATTCAATTAAAGGTTGGGAGAAAATAAATATTGAGTTTGAAAAGAAGCCGTGTATTTTTTTAGTTAACTAAAAGGCTTGAAAGTTAGTCTATGAATATTACATGGACCATACTGCTCTATAGCTTCTAAATGCAGCTTAGTTAAATAACCCTTATGTTTATCAAAATGATAATCGGGATATTTTAATGAAATATAATTCATTAAATGATCTCTGTAGACTTTTGCAATAATGGATGCAGCGCTGATCTCAGTATATAACTGATCCCCGTTAACATGAGCTACTGCACCATCAATTTTGGGGGTAAATTTACCATCACATTTAATTGAGCCAGATTGATGACGCAAATTAATATATGCTTGTTCCATGGCAAGTAAAGAGGCCTTATGAATATTTATTTCATCTACAATCTTAGAATTTATTACAGATATGGAGAAGTCTACACATTTCTTTTTAATTTCATTATCTAGGCTTTCTCTTCGTTTGGCAGATAAAAGCTTAGAATCAGAGACAAGAACATCAAAGGAATCATCTATAACGACAGCTGCTGCAACCACAGGTCCTGCTACACACCCGCGACCAACCTCATCAATACCTATCTTCATTTAGGAAATATCTTTTTACATATCAATTCATTGGTATTTGACATATGCAGTTTATGAATTTTTTTAAATTCTTCAATCTGATTTTTTCTTAAAGTACTTTCGTTTAATAACCTCTCAATTTCATAGGATATATTATCAACGTTGGCTTTTTTATAAATTAATTCTGGGACAATACTTTTTCCACTAAGGATATTTGGTAAGCTAATAAATTTAGATTTTAGAAGTAATTTAAAAATCCAATATGAAAATGATGATAATCTATAAAAAACGACCAGGGGTGTTTTATAGAAAACTGCTTCAAGAGTTGCGGTCCCTGAAGCAATGATTGCAACGTCACTAACATTGAGAATATCATGCGAATGGCCGTGAATGGTTTTAATATTTTGTAAATTTAAATCATAAATTTTTTTATTTATAAAAATTAGATTTTCTTTTGATGTAACAGGAATAAGGAATAATAAATTACTATATTTTTTTGATAACTTCTCTGCTGTTCCAATTAATACTTCCGTGTTCCATAACACCTCCGAATTCCTGCTTCCAGGTAATAATGCAATAATTTTTCCCTTATGATCAATTTTAAGCTTATCCAATGCTTTTTGATAATCAGGTTTAAAAGGTATTTCATTTGCAAGAGGGTGTCCAACATAGGTTTGTTTTTTATAACCAAATTTATTAAGAAACTTTTTTTCATGAAAAAATATTGTAAATAAATGATCGAAATACGAATTAAATTTTTTTATCCTTGACGACCTCCAAGCCCAAACAGATGGGCAGACATAATGATAGACTTTTACATTTTTTGATTTAAGTTTTTTTTCGATAAAAAAATTAAAATCAGGTGCATCTATTCCGATATATATATCAGGTTTTTCAGTATTTAAATAATCCAAAAAATCACTTCTAAATTTGGTTAACTTTCTCAGATTAAATAAGATTTCAAAGAAACCTCTTTTTGAAAGACTGCTAATATTGAATTTTGAAAATAAGCCTTGTTTAAAGCAATTAGGCCCAGTTATACCCACGATCTGAATATCAGGATAATTTGATTTGATGTATTTTATTAAAGAGGCAGCAAAAATATCACCTGACAGCTCGCCAATGCCAATGGCTATCTTCATTTACCGCACTATTCCTCTTTGAGATGATTTGATGAATTTAGTTAATTTAATAATATGTTTATTATTAGACTGGTCTAAAATTTTTAGAGCTTCGTCCACGGTATTATTTTCTCTGTAAATAATTTTGTATGCCTTTTTTAGCTCATTAAGATCGTCTGAAGAAAAGTTTCTGCGCTTTAAACCCTCAATATTTAGTCCACTTGGTGAAGCCTTTTCTCCATGAACCATTAAAAAGTCTGGGATATCTTTAAATACTTTAGTCCCAACTGCGGACATAATATGCGAGCCAATTTTACAAAACTGGTGAACCAGTGTGAAGCCTCCAAGTATTGCAAATTCACCAACGACAACATGACCAGCCAATGAGGAGTTATTCGCCATAATTACATTATTAGCAACTTCACAGTCATGAGCAATATGAACGTAGGCCATAATCCAATTATTAGATCCAATTTGGGTAATTCCATTGTCTTGAGCTGTTCCAGTATTAATAGTGCAAAACTCTCTAATTGTGTTTGAATCCCCTATCTTGAGCTTTGTTGCTTCATTATTGTATTTTTTATCTTGAGGGGCTTGGCCAATACTATTGTGAGAAAAAATATTATTATTTTTACCAATTGAAGTTACCCCATCAATAACTACATGTGATCCAATAATTGTATTTTCATCAATTGAAACATTTTTGTTTATAATTGAATAAGGGCCAATCTTTACAGATGGATGAATACTGGCACCATTTTCAATAATCGCAGTTGGATGAATGTTTTTTGACATTTATTTCTGGATATTTTTTAAGATACACATCATTTCAGCTTCGGCAACTATTTGATCGTCAACTTTAGCTTGAGCTTTGTACTTCCATATTCCTTTCAACACTCTGTCAATTTTGACGTTCAACACAAGCTGGTCGCCTGGCGAAACTGGTTTCTTGAATCTTACATTATCTATACCAGCAAAGTAATAAACCGAATCCTCCGAAGGAAGTATATTCATCGTTTTAAATGATAAGACGGCTGCCGCTTGTGCCATTGCTTCAACGATTAAAACACCTGGCATTACCGGATGATATGGAAAATGACCTGGAAAAAATGGTTCGTTAATAGTTACATTTTTTATAGCGGTTATCTCTTCATTTAACTTAAGATCAATTACTCTATCTATCAAGACAAAAGGATACCTATGGGGCAAATGATTTAGAATTTCATGAATATCCAATTGCATACTTAAACTCACTTTCTTAATAATCTTTTTAAAAACATTGTAACTTTAATCCAGTCCTTTTTTTCGAAAAATGGGAAAAAGCCAGTGTAAGTCTCCCCTTTTTTGTTTATTGAGCTAGCAATCATCGTTCCTGGAGATATTGTTGTTTCTCTTTCTATATTTAAATGGCCTAAAATCATAGCTGCACCTCCAATTTTGCAACCTTCGCCAATAATAGTACTTCCTGCAATACCCACACACCCTGCAATTATGGTATTTTTTGAAATAATACAGTTATGTCCAATTTGAACCTGATTATCAATTTTTACACCATCCTCAATAACAGTGTTCTGCAAGGCTCCTCTGTCTATTGTTGTATTTGAACCAATATCAACAAAATTACCAATGACAACTGAACCTAACTGATTAATCTTTACCCATTGATTTTTATCGAGCGCATAACCAAAACCATCTGTACCAATAGTCGCGTTTGCAAAAATAGTACAATTATGACCAATTCTGGTATTTTCCTTAATAACAACATTTTGGTGGATAACTGAATTGTCTCCAATTTCAACATCATTTTCTATTTTTACGCCAGGATAAATTGATACATTTTCACCAATCTTTACATTGTCTCCAATAACAACAAAATCATCAATAAACGAAGACTTGGGTACATTCGAGTTTATTCCTATTTTTACAGATTCTTTTGTACAAGGAATTATTTTTTTTCTATTATCAAAAATGTTTGATAACTTTGAAAATGCAAAATATGGATCATCTACAACTATATAATTTGTTTTACAAAAATTAATATCTTCTTTTTTTAATACAACCACTGCGGCTTTAGTATTAATTAAATGACCCAAGTTTTTTTTATTTCCAGCAAAAAAAGATATATCGCTGTCTTCTGCCAAATCTAAAGAATTTAAACCACAAACAAAAAGGCCTTTCTTTGAGGCCTTTCCATTTAATAAGATTGCAATTTCGTCAATTGATTGTTTATTCTTTTGCATCTTTCTTCGTTTTTGCAGGTTCTTCTGTTTTGGATGCTTTAGACTCATTGCCACCAAGTGCTTTAATAATTTGCTCAGTCATATCTACTTTTTTACTAGCGAAAGCTATTCCAGTATATAAGATCAAGTCATATTTTTCGTCAGCGGCAATTTTATCAATAGTTACATTAATTTTTTCTTGAAGATCTCCAATCTCCTCTCTTCTTCTAAGGTCCATATCTTCCCTTAGCTCTCTTTCATTTCTTTGAATATCTATTCTTCTTTGTTGAAGACCTTTCTCAGCTTTGTCTCTCTGATCATCTGACATGGTCAATGACTCTTTTTGATATTTTTTTTCATCTGCCTGCAAAGTGCTTATTTTTGATTTTAATTTTTCTGTTCTTGCGCTGAATTCTTTTTCTAATTTTTTATTTGCAGATAATGTTTGAGGTGCATCTTTTAATATTTTATTGACATCAACTATTCCAATTTTTAATTCCTCTGCGTTTATGCTAAATGCAATCAGAAATAAGATTAATGCTTTTAATATTTTTTTCATGATATTTCCTTATATTTGAATTTTAAAAAGTTGAGCCCATACCGAACTGGAACCTTTGTGTTCTGTCTTTATTGTCATCATTTAATGGTTCAGCTATGGAAATTTGAAGTGGTCCAAATGGCGAGTTCCATTGAACTCCGAGACCCATTGAGTACCTCATCTCTCCTTGTTCGTATTGTTCAGTTCCATCAATTGATTCATTATCTGAAAAAACACCACCAGCATCAACGAATGTGCTTAATCTAAATGAATCATTTTTCTTTAACCCAGGGACTGGGAAAAATAATTCAGCACTAGCTAATACTGATTCTGTTCCACCAGTTGTATACCATCTTCCAGCTGCAGAATTATAATATTTAGGACCAATTGAGCTAGTTCGGTAACCCCTTACGGTCCTTACGCCTCCCATGTAGAAATTTTTAAAGAATGGCATATCTTCGTTACCATAGCCATCTGAGTATCCTAAAGAACCTCTTAATTTGAGGGTAAATTTTTTATTTTCATCTAGTGGCTTATAATACTCAGTCTGAGCTTGAAGTTTATAGTACTGCAAATCCATGACTGGTGCTGTAATAGTCGCAGTGTATTTTGTCATTATGCCTTCAGTTGGAATTAAGACGTTATCTCTTGTGTCAGTAGTGATACCAATATCAAATGCAACTGAATTAGCTGAACAATCTATGTCTCCAGCTGCTGAGGCTTTATTACAGTAATCTTTATATAAAGTTGGAGATCTGTCAGTTAGCTCAAGTTCTGTAAAATCTAATGTTGCGCCAAAATTTAAAAAATCTTTCTCACTTAAAGGAATTCCATAATTAACGCCACCCCCGTATGAGTACGTATTATATGTACCTATACCTCTCAATTTAGCCGTGTTACGATCACGCCTATACACCTGAAATCCTCTTGATACTCCATCTTCAGTATAGTAAGGGTCAGTATAGGATAAGGAATAGGTTCTATTGATCTGCCCTGTACTTATACCTAAGGCTAAAGTATTGCCGCTTCCAGCAAAGTTTCTTTGACTTACATTAAAAGATCCCATCAAGCCTTCAGCGGAGCTCACCCCGGCTCCAATCATAACTTTACCGGTATTTCTTTCAGTAACACTTACATTTAGATCAACTTGGTCTGTATTTCCCGGAACAACAGCAGTATCCACATCAACAGCGCTGAAATATTGAAGTCTAGTAAGTCTAAATTTTGATCTTGCAACTTTTGATTCGTCATACCATGAGGATTCGAATTGCCTCATTTCTCTTCTTAAAACTTTATCCTTCGTTCTGGTGTTTCCGATAAAATTTATATTTCGTACATAGATCTTATTACCAGTATCTACAAAAAAATCATATGACACCTGTTTGTTTTCTTCATCGATCTTAGAAATTGGGTTGATATTAGCAAACGCATAACCAAAATTACCCAAATAATTACTCAGATTGGTAGATGAAAGGTTAACTTCTTTTGAGCTAAACACTTTATCTTTTTTAATTATGATATTGGATTTGAGGTCTGTTTCAGAAAATTCATTTATACTGCCTGAAATAGAAATATCACCAAATGTATATTTATCACCCTCATCAACATCTATTGTTATAGATAATCTTTTTTTGTTTGGAGTGATCGATACGTCAGTTGAAACAATTTTAAAGTTTAAATATCCTCTGTCTAAGTAAAAACTTTTAATTTTTTCTAAATCTGCAGATAGTGATGTTTTGGAATATCGATCATCTTTTTCCCACCAGGATAAAATATTAGTGGCTTTTAAATCCATTATTCCCAACAAATCAGATTCAGAAAATTTAGTTAAACCGTTAATTGATATGTTAGAAATTCTAGTTAAAGTCCCTTCATCGATGTCAACATTAATTGCTACCCTGTTTCTTTCCAAAGGTCTAAATGATGCTTTCACAGATATATTGTACCTACCCATGGAATTATAGCTTTTAGATAAATCTTTTTCTAAATTCGATAGAACCTGTTTATCAAAAACTGCTCCTTCGTATAAATTAACTTGCCGAATACCTTCCCTTAACTTATCTTCCTGTATTAATTTATTTCCCTTAAATTCAATACTAGCTATTATAGGTTTTTCGGAAACTATAATAGTGAGGTTTCCAGAATCAAACTCTACAGATACATCGCGAAACTGACCGGATTTATAAATATATTTAATGATTTGAGAGGGATCAATTTCACTAATATCATCACCAATATCAAAAGGAATGCTATCAAAAATAACCCCAGGCTCAACTCTCTGTAGACCTTTGATTTTGATATCATCAACTACTTGTGCCAATGCTAAGTTTGATATCATAAATGAAAAAATAATGAATAATTTGTGTAAAAGTTTCAATTTTTTTCTTATGAAGTAAATGTTGTATGCATTATATATGTTAAAAAGGAATATTCAAAGAAGTTTTAATTAAATCAATAACTTAAAAATTAATATTTAATTAATTAAATATTTAATAATTATTTGATTAATTTTTTGTCTATACATAATATCTGCATCTAGAATTTCTTCAATGCTTGTAATCATGCTATTTAAAGTTATGCTAAAGGAATCTTCAATTATAGAAAAAATACTTAAGAAGCTAATTTGTCTTTCTAAAAAAGCGTTAACTGCTAACTCATTTGCAGCATTTATAACTAAACATGAATTCCCAGATCCATCTAAAGCCTTGTAAGCATAATTAATTGATGGAAATTTATCGTGATCAACTTTTGAAAAATTTAAATTCTCTATGGATGATAGGTCAAAAGAACCTACGCCTGAGTTAATTCTATTAGGATAACCAAGAGCATACGATATAGGGATTTGCATGTTTGGCTCTGAAAATTGACATAATGATGAACCATCTTTGTAATTTACTATTGAATGAATTATAGACTCTGGGTGCACAAGCACATCAATTTGATCTGATTTAAGGTTAAATAAATAATATGCCTCAATAATTTCTAAACATTTATTCATCATAGTTGCAGAGTCAATAGTAATTTTTCTTCCCATTGACCAATTCGGGTGTTTAAGGGCCATTTCCACAGTTATTTGTTCAAATTTAGACCGGGGATAAGCTCTAAATGGGCCACCAGAAGCAGTAAGAGTAATTTTGCTTATTTCTTCACAATTCAGGTTTCCTATAACTTGAAAAATTGCATTATGTTCACTATCAATGGGGATAATTTGTTTTCGATATTTACTAAATAAGTCTCCTGCCATAACGAGTGATTCTTTATTAGCTAACAAGACTTTTTTATTAGACTGTAATGCTAAAAATGTTAGTAACAGACCAGTACTCCCAGACATTGCAGATACCAAAGTATTATAAATATCTGACTTTAAAATATCATGCAATTGATTAATATCGGTTATTACGATAGTTTGATTGTGTGTGATTCTTGATTTTAAATCATCAATTAACAAAAAATTATTTAAGTAAGCATACTTTGGCTTAAATAAATTAATTTGCTCAGCTAGAGCAACCGAGCTGCTATCAGCAGTTAAACAAATAACCTCAAAGCTATCTTTGTTATGTTTGATTACCTCAAGAGTTGATTTGCCTATACTTCCTGTAGAACCAAGTATTATTAATTTATTATCATTAAACATAAAATTGTAATTAAAGGAATTGTATAAATTGCAGAGTCTAATCGATCTAACAATCCTCCATGACCAGGTATTAAGTTACCACTATCCTTAATTAGGTACTTACGTTTTAAAAATGACTCAAAATAATCGCCATAAATTGAACCAACTAAAATTAAAATGCTAATTGCTAAAAATTCTATCAATGAGTAAATATCATTAAAATACCATGAAAAAGATTGGATGAATAAAAGCAAGATTAATGATCCAAATAACCCTTCATAAGTTTTCTTTGGGCTCGTAACAGGAAAAATTTTATGCTTTCCAAAAGACTTTCCGAATAAATAACCCCCAATATCAACCGCCCATATACCAATAAATGTATGCAATACAAGGAATTTATGATCCGGTATTAAAATTACCATGGAAATAAAAAAGGAGGAAATATAAAAACCTGGAGTGATATTAAGAAAAAAATTTTTTGTTTTAAAAAAAGGAATTAGTGGAAATATGCAGCCAAATAAAAAAATAATAATGAAAGTAAAAAATAGAAGATTATAGGATGATATAAGATATAAGAATATTATTAATAATATATTAAATAAAATCATTATAAAATTAAGTTGCTGCATCTTAACTAATTCATAAAATGCCAAGACAGAGGCAATAAACATGAATAATAAAAATAAAAAATCCTTATAAATGAGGGTGTAAACAAAAATAAATATCAAAGTTAAACCAGAGGCCAACCTCAACCCAAAGTTAGAATTAATAAATTTTTCCAAACTTTCTTATCTTTCCACTAAAAAATTTAAGTGCTTTATTAAGATGTATTGCTTTAAAATCCGGCCATAAAACTTTTGTAAAATATATTTCAGCATAAGCAGATTGCCAAAGCAAAAAATTACTCAATCTTGTTTCCCCACCTGTCCTAATAAGTAAATCAACATCAGGTAGATGAGGATTATAAAATACATTTTTAAAGCTTTTTTCAGTAATTTTACTTGTGCTATTTCTTAAAGTTTCTGCAGCAAAAACCAGCTCTTCTTTTGATCCGTAGTTTGCAGCAAGATAAAAATTATAGACTCTATTTTTTTTTGTAATCTCCTCAAGGTTTTTAATTTTTTTTTGAAGTGTTAATGGAAATTTTTTTATGTTTCCAAGAAGGTTAAATTTAATTTTGTTATCTACCATATATTGAAAATTTGATTCAATTGCTTTTTCAAATAATGCCATCAAATGTTTAATTTCATTTTTTGGTCGATTCCAATTTTCTGAACTAAATGCATAAACAGTTAATGATTTAACTCCAGCATCAAATACTTTTTGTGTAATTTTAGATAATGTTTTTAAACCTTCTTCATGGCCAAAATTTCTTGGCATATTTTTATTTTTTGCCCATCGTCCATTACCATCCATAATGATAGCAACATGATTTGGAATATTATTTTTTGACAAAATGAAAAACCTAAATCTCTAAAAGATCTTTTTCTTTGGATGATATTAAATTGTCAATTGATTTGATAAATTCGTCAGTAAGAGTTTGAATTTTTGCCTGGTCTCTTTTTTCATCATCCTCACTAATTAACTTTTCTTTAAGTTGTTTTTTTAGCTCATCATTACCATCTCGCCTGATATTACGAATCGAAATTTTGGCATTCTCTCCTTCAGATTTAACGACTTTGATTAAATCTTTTCTTCTCTCTTCCGTTAGTGGAGGCATTGGAACTCTTATCAAATCACCATTTACCGCTGGATTAAGACCCAAATCAGAGTCTCTAATGACTTTTTCAATAGCACTAGTTTGAGATTTATCGTATGGCTGCACATTAATAGTTACGTTATCTCCTAAAGTTACATTAGCCATTTGTGATAGTGGTGTTATTGTTCCGTAATAATCTACAGATAAGTGATCTAATAATCCTGTATGTGCTCTTCCAGTTCTTATTTTAGAAAAATCATTTTTTAATCTTTCTATGGTCTTTTCCATCTTTAATTTTAGCTCTTCCATCTCATTTCCTAGTTGATAACTAATGTTCCATCTGTAAAATTTTTGTTTATGAAATTATACAAGGAATTTTGTTTGAATATATTTATAACGCCAATCGGCATTGATTGCTCCCTACAGAGAGTAAACGCGGTAGCATCCATTACTTTAAGTTTTTTATCAATAACATCGTCAAATGAAATTTGATCAAACTTAACTGCCTTTTGATTCTTTATTGGGTCGTCTGAGTAAATACCATTTACTTTGGTTGCTTTAATCATAATATCAGCATCAATTTCAGATGCTCTTAAAGCAGCAGCAGTATCTGTTGTAAAGAAAGGGTTCCCTGTTCCACCAGAAAAGATAACCACTTTATTTTCACTAAGATATTGAAGAGCTTTTGCTCTAACATAAGGCTCAACAATCTGCTCAACATTCACTGCTGATTGAACTCTTGTAGTGATATTGTTTTTATTGAAAGCATCTTCCAATGCAAGAGAATTCATCACGGTCGCTAACATACCCATATAATCACCAGTGGCGCGGGTCATTCCCTGATCACCAAGTGAGATTCCACGAAAAATATTTCCTCCGCCGATAACGATTGCAAGTTGAATATCTTGCTCAAGGATTTTTTTAATTTCTATAACGATTTGATTAACAATATCTGGGGAAATACCGAAAGAATTCTCACCCATCAAGGCCTCGCCCGACAGCTTCAATAAAACTCTTTTAATTGGCTTGTTTAACATGGATTAATTATGACACAAAAAAAAAGGTTGCCTAAGCAACCTTTTTCATTAATTTAAACTTTCGAGGCTTCTGCTACCTCAGCAGCAAAATCCGATTCTACCTTTTCAATTCCTTCACCGACCACGAAAAGTGTGAAGTTATGAATTTTTGCTCCTTTTGAATCTAATAAATTCTGAATCGTTTGTTTGTCATCTTTTACAAACGCCTGATTTAATAATGTCACTTCTTTTAAAAATTTATTAACTGTACCTGTGGCAATTTTATCTAACATTTCTTCAGGCTTTCCAGCTTCTTTAGCCTTCTCAATTGCAACTCTTTTTTCAGCATCTATAAGGTCTTGTGATATACCAGACTCATCTAGAGCTTTTGGTTTTGATGCTGCAATATGCATTGCAATATCTTTACCCAGCTCATCATCACCACCATCAAGGTCAAGTAGAACACCAATCTTACCTCCATGAAGATAAGAATGGAATTTTCCACCAGCTGTTCCAGTAATAAATCTTCGTGGTGAAATATTTTCACCAATCTTACCAACTAGGTTAGAGCGTGTTTCTTCAACAGAAGAGCCATCTATAGATACGTTTTTTAGTGCATCAATATCAGTTGGCTTTGAATCTAAAATTGCCTTAGCAACCTTCTGGGTGAAGCTTACAAATTCATCATTTTTTGCACAGAAGTCAGTTTCAGAATTCGTTTCTAATATAGCTCCTTGCTTTCCATCACTTGAAATAGCAATTGAAATTAAGCCTTCAGCGGCAACTCTTGAGCTCACTTTGGAAGCTTTATTACCAAACTTTACCCTTAGTAGCTCTTCAGCCTTTTGAAGATCTCCATCTACTTCAGATAAAGCTTTTTTGCAATCCATCATTGGCGCATCAGTCATTTCTCTTAATTCTTTTACTAGAGAAGCAGTTATTTCAGCCATGTATTTATCCTTATACTTAAAATTAGTGTTTAATTATTAATTATTCTTCTTCAGCAGTTTCTTCTGATACTGTTTTTGCAAGCTCAGTAATCGCTTGATTTTTACCAGCCAAGACTGCATCAGCCATGCCTCTTGCATAAAGGCGAATAGCTCTACTTGAGTCATCATTTCCAGGAATCACATAAGATATGTTTTCAATAGAGTTGTTAGAGTCAACAATTCCCACAACTGGGATGCCTAATTTTGTTGCTTCTTCCACTGCTCCACTTTCAAAACCAACATCAATTACAAATATTGCATCTGGTAAGGATGACATCTCTTTAATACCACCAATTGAACGGACAAGTTTTTCATGATCACGTTTGACAGTTAGAGCTTCTCTTTTTTTCAATTTGTCTAGAGAGCCGTCAGCAATCATTGTTTCAAGCTCATTTAAACGCTTAATAGATTGTTTTACTGTTTTAAAGTTAGTCAGCATACCACCTAACCATCTATGGTTTACATATGGGCAACCAGCTCTTTCAGCTTCTTCTTTAACAATTTCTCTTGCTTGACGTTTAGTACCAACAAATAAAATACGTCCTTTGTTAGCTGCAAGGTTTTTTAGAAATTTTGAAGCTTCTTCAAAAAGAGGAAGTGTTTTTTCAAGATTGATGATATGTATTTTATTACGTTCGCCAAAAATAAATGATTCCATTTTTGGATTCCAGTAACGTGTTTGGTGACCGAAATGGACACCAGCCTCAAGCATTTGTCTCATTGTAACTGACATGATATTCTCCTATAGGTTATCACTTCACTCACGCCAAACTAGAGAACTAGCACCTTAGGTGGCATAAGTGCAAATTTTAAAAAAACGCAATTATAATACAATTTTGATTGTAAGTATAGGAAATACATGTCGGTTACAGTAAAAAATGAAGATGATATTCGCAAAATGCGAGTCGCTGGTAAATTGGCTGCTGAAGTTTTAGACTTTATAACTCCACATGTACAACCTGGTGTTACAACGGAAGAAATTGATCGCCTTTGTCATGATTACATGGTTAACGTTCAAGATACAGTGCCAGCCCCTCTAAACTATGCACCTCCAGGCCATGCTCCATATCCAAAATCAATTTGCACATCGATTAATAATCAAATATGCCATGGAATTCCTAGCGACAGAGTGCTGAAAAAGGGTGACGTTGTTAATATTGATATCACTGTCATTAAAGAAGGATATCACGGTGATACCAGCCGAATGTTTTATGTTGGTGAGCCCTCAATTCAGGCAAAAAGATTGTGTGAGATTACATACCAATCAATGTGGAAAGGTATTCGTGAAGTCAGGCCTGGTGCAAGATTAGGTGATATCGGCTTTTCAATACAACAGTTTGCGGAAAGCCATGGATTTTCAATTGTACGAGAGTTTTGTGGGCATGGAATTGGAAAAGTTTTCCATGAAGAACCGCAAGTCCTCCACTACGGAAAAAAAGGAACAGGATTAGAATTAAAAGAAGGTATGACATTCACCATTGAACCTATGGTAAATGCAGGTAAAAAAGATATTCGTATAATGCCTGACGGCTGGACAGTTGTCACTAAGGATCGATCATTGTCAGCACAATGGGAACATACCATTTTAGTTACTGAAGACGGGTATGAAGTGTTAACTGTATCCGAACATACACCCCCACCCTTTCTTGATTAATCGCATGGAATCAAAAAAAAATGATTTTAAGTTCATTAAAAAATCATATGACATTCGATTTGAACAAATAAAGTCTCAGTTTTTAAAAAAACATAACAGCTCAGGTTTCTTAAAGCAAAATACTAAACTCTGTGACGATGTTTTAAAAAAATTGTGGGTGCTAGCTGATTTAAATGAGTCCTTTTGTCTTGTTGCAGTTGGTGGATATGGCAGAAAGGAACTCTATCCATCATCAGACATTGATATAACAATCATTACCAATAGCATCGATTCAATCAATATCAATAATGAGAAGTTAGAAAATTTTATTCAACTTTGTTGGGATTTTGGATTCAGACTGGGTGTTAGTCAGAGGGTAATTGATGAGATATCAAAAGACATAAAAGACATCACTATTGCGACCAACCTACTAGAATCCAGACTCATCTGTGGAAATCATCTTATTTATGAAAAGTATAATGAAAAATTTAAAAAAACATTAAACGTTAAAAAATTTATTCTAGCAAAAGTTAGGGAGCAGGAATTAAGGCATCAGAAATTTAGTAAGTCCGGATATCTCTTAGAGCCAAATATTAAGGAATCCAGAGGGTGTTTACGTGACATCCATTTCATTCGATGGCTATGTGCAGCAAAGTATGGAGATCATAACCTCAAAACTTTGTTAGAAAGCAAGGTAATCACCAAAAAACAACTCAACCTAATAAACTTTCACTACAACAAGTTAATCAAAAGAAGAATTTATCTTCATATTGCAACCGACCACCAGGAAGATAGGATGCTCTTTGACTATCAATCAAAAATTGCAAAAGATTTAGGTTTTAAGAATTCATCAAATAAAAAAGCAAGTGAATTTGTAATGAATAGTTTATATAAATCAATACGTTATATAATACTCTTCAATGAAATTATTACAAAAAAATTTACTGTTGAGTTTCAATCTAGCAAAGAAAAAGTTGAAGGTTTTAATGAGCTTTACATATCTGATGGACTCTTGGAATTAAACAAAAATACAAAAAAAGATATTTCGAAGAAAATCTTTGCATACTTCCATATCTTTCAACGTAACCCATCAATACAGGGCTTTGGACCCAATTTAATCGACCGCTTTATAACAACCGCAAACCTTCTTATTGATAAGACTTACAGGTCAGACAAAAATATTCAAGAAGATTTTTTGCAAATTTTTAAAGAAAAACAAAAAGTAAATCGATCATTAAGGTTACTCAACCGATATAACATTTTAGGAAAATTTTTACCTGTTTTTGGAAAGATAATTTCACAAATGCAGCATGACCTATTCCATATCTACACCGTAGACGAACATACACTCAATGTAATTGATAACTTGAGAAGATACAGCAAGGCTAAACTAAAACATGAATCACCCGAATCCCATGAGGCATTCAAAAGACTTAAAGACCCATCCATTTTATATCTAGCTGCTCTTTTCCATGACATTGCTAAAGGAAGAGGCGGTGATCATTCAAGCTTAGGCGAAAAAGAAGTTAAGAGATTTGGTCGAATGTTTAACCTGAGTACACCTGATATTCAAACAATTTCGTGGTTAGTTAAAAATCACCTATTAATGTCAAATGTTGCCCAGAAGCTTGACCTTGCAGATCCTTCGGTGATTCGCTCCTTTGCAAATGAAGTTCAAAATCAGGATCGTCTTGATTTGCTATATCTGTTAACTACTGCAGATATTCGAGGCACAAGCCACAAGGTATGGAATCAATGGAAATCAGTTCTAATTAACGGCCTTCATCAGACAACAACAAAATACCTTCAAAACAAACTCACTAATGAGCAATTTATTAAGCAAAGAGTGAAGCAAATTAAAAATAATTTAATTAAATATTCAATTGAACCACACATGTATCAAAAAAACTGGTCGCTAATGGGTTCTGAATACTTTACTAAGTTTGAAGCACCAGAAATATCATGGCACACACGGCTTCTTCTCTCACACGCGAACACACAAAAAACAATTACCAGAGTAAGGCATCAAAAAGGTGGGCAAGGTATTGAGGTGCTGATTTACACAAAAGATAAAAATGATATTTTTTACAAAACTTGCCATTTTTTCAATGAAATATCATGCGAAATCAGTCAAGCTAAAATTTTTACAACAAACCATAGCTATGCGCTAAATATCTTTAATGTAACCTATGAAGATGAAAGTTCATTAAGGTTCAAGGACTTTTTTAAGTATATTGAAGAAAATCTCACGAATGTAATTGATCAGGATGTTAGCAAGAATAGCTTTAATAATTCTAACAACCTAATGAAAAAATCAAGGCAGGCCAGCTTCCATCAAATTGAGGATTTTATTGAGCTAATAAATGACGATGGGCTATTTCACTTGCAGATCAAAACGGCCAATCGTAAAGCGTTATTATTATCCGTTGCCTCTCTACTAAAAAAATACAACATTAGCCTGTCTAATGCCAAAATTACGACCATGGGCGAGCGTGTTGAGGATCATTTTGATTTCAAAATCAGCAACGACTCACAGTTTGAGCCAAAAAACCTTGAGAATGATCTCTTAAACCTCCTTAAATAACCTCATGAAGCACCCAAAATTACTTCGCACACTTTTTTTCACTGAAATGTGGGAGAGGTTCAGTTTTTATGGGATGCGAGCCCTGCTGGTTCTTTATTTAGTCAATGCGATGGCTTATCCGGATACCGAAGCCCTGTATATTTATGGCATCTATACCGGATTAGTCTATTTAACACCACTTTTGGGTGGTTATCTTGCCGATAAATACATTAATAATGTTAATGCTATTTTGATTGGTGGGATCTTGATGATGATCGGACATGCCCTGCTCGCATTTGAGTCCTTATTCTTCATTGGTTTGGGCTTCTTAGTTGCTGGGAATGGTTTCTTTAAACCGAACATTTCAAGCATGCTAGGTAACCTATACGAATCAAAACCAGAAAAATTAAGAGATGAAGGATTTAGTTACTTTTATATCGGGATTAATATCGGAGCTTTCTTAGCACCACTAATAATTGGTTTTATAGGTGAATTTTACAACTGGCATTTAGGCTTTTTAATGGCTGCTTTTGGAATGCTTCTTGGCTTAGTTGTATTTTGCTTAAAAATTAACCAAATTGAGATTTTAAAAACACAAATTAATTATTCAAAAATTAAAATCTTTTTATTCATAAATGTGGCTTTAATTTGTTTTATCATTTATTCGCCATTATGGTTTGTTCTTTTAATTATTCTCACGGTTATATTATTCTTTATTAAGCGATCATCCTTTTCGTTTAATAGAAAAGATTTAAAAAAAATATACTATATTTTTATCCTTGGTCTGTTTTCGGTCATTTTTTGGGTCGGTTTCGAGCAGGCTGGTGGGTCACTGACACTCTTTACAGATTCAAAGGTAGATAAAAGTTTTTTTAATTTCACCATACCAACCACATTCTTTCTTGCCATTAATCCACTGATCATTATTTGTTTAGGTACGGTTGTTGCTAAAATTTGGTTTCGTATAGATTCAAGATTTAGAACTGAAACGCCAGAGAAGATGGGTCTCGGACTGTTATTGATGAGTTTGGGATTTATAATTTTGACACTCATCCAAGATATGGAAAACATTCACTTTACTTGGGTTGTCCTTATTTATTTTTTTCACACACTGGGTGAATTGTGTCTCTCCCCAACAAGCTTATCGATGGTAACCAAAGTGGCGCCAAAAAAAATTCAATCCTTAATGATTGGTTTATGGTTTCTGACCTTTGCCATTGCTAGCTATCTCGCAGGACTCCTTCCGTCAGTTGTTCAAAACTTAGATCTGAACTTATTTAAGTTCATAAGTATCCTAACCATGTTAGGAGCAATTGCTCTGATTATGTCCAGACCTTATTTACGAAAGTTATTATGAAAAAGATAGTCCTTATAATATTTACACTAATTTCTGGCTGTGCAACAAACGGTCTCCCTAAAATTGAGCCCGTGGAGAAGATTTCATTGGATAATTTTATGGGAGATTGGTATGTGTTGGCCCACATCCCGGCGCTGATTGAAAAAAATGCGTTTAATGCGGTGGAAAGCTACTCTTTTAATAATGCGGACCAGGTAATTGAAACAACTTTCACCTTTAACAAAGGTGCCTTAGATGGCCCAGAAAAAATCTACAAACCAAAAGGGTTTGTTATTCCTGGAACAAATAATGCTGTTTGGGGTATGCAATTTATTTGGCCCATAAAGGCACAATATGTGATTGCCTATATTGATGAAGGTTATGAGAACACAATTGTCGCTAGAGATAAGAGAGACTACCTGTGGTTTATGTCAAGAACAACTGATTTACCTACCGAAAAAAAACAATGGATTTATAAAAAAACTTCTGAACTGGGTTATGATAAGGATATGTTACGTTTTGTCCCTCATAACCAATGAAGCATTTTTTATTAAAAATTTTCGATAATAATTACGCTGAGAAATACTATCAAAAACAAAAAGGTGTTGATGGAGACACAATCGATTGGTTCAGGGTTATCCCCTTCATCCTAATCCACTTTGGCGCTTTGGCGGCATTTTGGACCCATTTTGAATGGTACTTAGTCTGGGTAGCATTTTTTTTATTTGTGATTCGCATGTTTGCCATTACAGGCTTTTATCATCGTTACTTTGCGCATAAAACCTTCAAAACATCTAGATTGATGCAATTCATCTTCGCCTTCATTGGATCAACAGCAGCACAACGAGGTCCGATTTGGTGGGCATCGCATCACCGACGACATCATCTAAATTCAGATAGGCATAATGACCACCACTCACCCCACACACATCACTTCTTATGGAGCCATATGGGCTGGTTCCTCGCAAAGAAAAACTTTCTAACTGATCGTAAGGTTGTTCGCGACCTAATTAAGTTTAAAGAATTAGTATTAATCGATCGCTTTGATTGGTTACCTCCCGTCCTATTACTTTTATCCTTATTTGTAATTGGTGAGTACTCATTGTTAATTTCAGGCATCAGCGGTTTGAATATGGTTATCTGGGGTTTCTGTGTATCAACAATTCTTGTTTATCATTGCACATTTGCCGTAAATTCCATTGCTCACCTATGGGGAACACAGCGATACAACACAAAAGAAGAAAGTAAAAATAATTTTTTTGTTGCCCTGCTCACTTTCGGAGAGGGTTGGCACAATAATCACCATCACTACCCAGGCTCTATTAAACAGGGATTCTACTGGTGGGAAGTTGACTTAACTTACTATGCACTTAGATTTCTGTCCTTCTTTGGGATTGTTTATAATTTAAGAACGGTTAGTAAGGCCATAAGACAAAAACATAACTAATGAAAATAGCAGTAGTTGGTTCCGGTATCTCAGGCCTCACTCTGGCCCACTATCTTGGAAAAAAACATCAAATCACAGTCTTCGAAAAAGACAACCGTGTTGGTGGACACACTCATACCCATTCACTAACCCTAGACAATAAAAAAATTAACGTTGATTCTGGTTTTATTGTTTTTAACAAAAAAACATATCCAAACTTTTTAAAATTAATCAACGAGCTTGATGTCCCTTTTCAAAAATCATCAATGAGCTTTAGTGTTCAATCTAAATTAAATGGTCTTGAATATAATGGAAACAGCTTTAATACTCTATTCAGTCAAAGAAAAAATATTTTTAATGTTAGATTCTGGGTAATGATATGGGAAATATTGAAATTTAATCGATTAGGAAAAAAGTTACTCAAAACGCCTGCCGCTCAAATCAAAAATATCACTATCGAAGAGTTTTTATGCTCTTATAACTTTTCAAATTATTTTATGACCAACTACTTATTGCCGATGACCTCAGCCATTTGGTCTTCCAGCTTTAAAGATGTTAAAAAATTTTCATTACTATTTTTTTTAAGATTTTTAAATAATCATGGCATGATTAATATCAACGACCGCCCCCAATGGCTCACCATAAAAAACGGGTCTAAGACGTACGTGGATCAAATAATTAAAAAACTGAACGGTTCAATTATCCTAAACGCAAATATCCAATCTATTTATCAGAATGGGAAAAAATGTGTTGTACAAACAAAACAGAGCAATTATTCATTCGACCACGTTTTTTTTGCCTGTCATGCCGACCAAGCGCTTAAATTAATTAAAAAGCCAACACCCATACAAAAAAAGATACTTGGGCAATTTGACTATGCAAAAAATAGTGCCGTATTACACCGAGACTCATCACTCATGCCCAAAAGCAAAAGAGCATGGGCAGCATGGAATTATCATGTTGATAAGAAACTTATTAGTGATGTCACGGTGTCATATAATATGAATATTTTGCAAAATATCAAAACAAAATCAGATTTACTGGTTAGCTTAAATTTTGATAAAAAAATAAACAACAAAAAGATTTTAAAAAAAATAACATATGAGCACCCCACATTTAACCTAAACACCTTTGAGGCTCAAAAGAAGCAGAAGTTATTATGTGATGGCCAATTTGCCTTTGCAGGAGCCTACTGGGGAAATGGTTTCCATGAGGATGGAGTTGTCAGCGCATTGAATGCCATAAAATTTAGCGGGGTAAATAATTGAACCAGGGAATTTACAGTGGTGTGGTCACTCACGACCGAATTGCACCCACAAAAAATAAATTCTCATACAGGTATTCGATGCTGATGCTTGATCTGGATCAGGTCAACTCAACTTTTCGGCGTTCTTTCCTCTGGAGTTTTGATCGTCCAAATATTGTCTGCTTTAGACAAAAAGATTATTTTCGTAAATCAAGGCACTTAAAAAAGGATTTAATTGACTTTTTGACCACTAAAAAAATTAAGGGGGTAAACAAAATTTTTATACTGACAACCCCTCGTGTTTTCGGGGTGTGCTACAACCCTGTCAGCTTTTATTATTGTTACCAGGGCTCTATCCTAAGGGCCATAATATCTGACATTAATAACACGCCCTGGAATGAAAGATTCGCCTATGTTCATCCATGCAACCAAGAAGATATAACCCACAAATTTAACTTTGATAAAGAGTTTCATATATCCCCTTTCATGCCCATGCATATAAAATATAACTGGCAATTTACAAAACCAAATGATGTTATCGTTATAAGCATGAACAACAATCTTAATAGTGAAAAAGTATTTAATGCTACCCTTAAATTAAAGAGAAGATCGATTTCAGCACTTAGCTTAACTTCATATATATTTAAATATCCACTATCTCCTCTTGAGACTGTTTTTAAGATATATTGGAATGCATTAAAACTATGGTTTAAGAAAACTCCATTCTATTCACACCCGTTAAAATAAATATGTTAAAAAAACTCCTTTTTTCAAACCTCAAAATCTTGAAGAATGCAGATTTAGTGATTTATGATGGCGATAAAAAACATGTATTTGGATCAAAAAAAGAGCCTCTAAAGGCAGAAATCGTTGTAAAAGACCAAGCCTTTTATAAGTACATAATTTTTGGTGGCTCCATTGGTGCGAGTGAGGCTTACATGAATGGATACTGGAGTAGCCCAAATTTAACTAATGTCATTCGTGTCTTTGCTGTAAATCAACAATTAACAGAAAAATTAGAAACAAAATTTAACTTCTTTATCAAGCCGCTCTTCAAACTCATTCATTATCTTAATAAAAATTCTATAAAAAATAGTGAGAGAAATATTTCAGCACATTATGATTTAAGTAATGATTTCTTCAAATTATTTTTAGATGAAACAATGATGTACTCATCAGCCATTTTTAAAAATAAATCCCAATCATTGCACCACGCATCCTTAAACAAACTGGATATTATCTGCAAAAAACTTCAACTCAAAAAAACCGATCATATCATCGAGATAGGAACTGGCTGGGGTGGTTTTGCGACATATGCAGCTGAAAAATATGGTTGTAAAGTAACTACAACAACCATATCAAGGCAGCAATATAATTTCGCCAAAGAGTTAATTAAGAAAAAAGGGTTAACAAAAAAAATTAACTTACTCTTTAAAGACTATAGACACCTGAGTGGTCAGTTTGACAAATTGGTATCCATCGAGATGATAGAAGCTGTTGGCCATCATTATTACCCCGAATATTTTAAACAGGTAAGCTCACTTCTAAAGCCGACTGGTATGGGATTAATTCAAGCAATTACCATTCGTGATCAAAGATACAATCAAGCCATCAAGACTGTAGATTTCATCCAAAAATATATCTTTCCAGGGTCATGCATTCCATCAATTGATATTATCCAGTCAACTATTACAAGACATACTGACCTGATCATTTCTGATCTAGAAAACATTAATGTGCATTATGCGAAAACGCTCACGCTCTGGCAAAAATCTTTTAACAAGAATAGTAAAAAGATTATGAGCCTTGGGTTTGACGAGAGATTCATGAAGATGTGGAACTATTATTTTTCTTATTGCGCTGGTGGCTTCCATGAAAGAGCCATCAATGATTTCCATATTCTTTTATCAAAACCATTAAACCGCCTACCTCAAAATGAAAAAGATCTTCTTTAAAAATGATACGGAATTTAATAAATTTGTTGAGAAAGCCGATGATTTGGGTCACCGAAAGACCTTTCATAAAAAAAACGAAATAATTAAAATTTTTAACGTAAGGGGTTATATATCCAGTGGTTTTTTCAATACATACGCCAGTCGCATCATTAAAAATTCCATTAAATTAAAGGAACATGAAATCTCATCAATTGAAATTACCAACGAATTAGCTTTTCAATACAACAATAGATTGTCCGGTGTTTCATACAAATACATTCCAGGCAAAACATACCGTGATTTAGGTAACAAAATTACAAAAGAAATGATAACCGACTTGGCTAAATATATTTCAATCATCCATAAAAAAGGCATCTATTTTAGAGCGATGCATCTAGGTAACATTCTACTTCATAATAAAAAATTATTTCTTATAGATATCGCTAAGATTCACTTCTACCCATGGCCATTGTTCATCTTTACCAGAGCGCGTGCATTTAGAAGAATGATTAAGTACAAAGATGACATTAAACATTTCGGCTTGATAAATTATAAAAATCTTATTAATGAATATATGGTTTCAAGCAAATTTAACTCCTTTGAGAGGATTCGATTTCAGCTTTATTTGACAATATTTAGCAAAATTAAATATAAATATTTTAAAAAAACTCTTGGCGCCACAATATTGTTGGTGGTTTTGTTATGGCTGATTTGAGTGTTGGAATAATTGGTGGCGGTATTGCAGGAATTTGTTCGGCCGTTGCACTTAAAGAATCTGGATTTGACGTTGCATTATATAGTGATGATAAACAATACCCACAGAATTCACCTCCCTACGCTTCACTTAATCCAAAATATGGCATTGCCTCATATAATCACAACTTACTGCATTTTCATGCGATCGGGTATGCCAAGGAATTTTATACCAAATACTTAGACAGAACCTCCATCGCCTTTCCTGGACTCTATCGTTTTATACACAATGAAGACTTGAATGAAAGGGTGAAAAAAACGGTTCAAAACAACCCATTCCTTTCTGAAGAAATCAGTGTCGTCCGCCATAATCATGAGCAAAATGCGATCTTTCAGAAGACAGCTGGCTGGGTTAATACTGAAAGACTTCTTAGCTTAGAAATAAACAAATCCCAAATTGAAATAAAACAAATCCAATCAAAATCAAAAGGACATCGGCTGATCGATGGTAATGGAAAAATCATTGCCGATCATGACGTTGTTATCTTATGTAACCCTCAAAGTATAAATAATTTATTAGGTCAAAAAATTATATGTGAGCACTACTCTGGATCAATCCTTCAAGGAGATTATCAATCATCAGAAAAGGTTAATCTATCACAAGACGGATATATAATTTTTGATGATAAGGCTTTTGCATGCGGGTCAAGTTACCATAAAAATAAAGATATTAAGGATATAGACCAGAATGAGGAAGAAAAGTCACTTGAAAAAAAGATAGACTGGTTCGATGATATATCAAAGATTCAAAATGCAAAAAAACAAATATGGACTGGAAACCGTTTTACAACAAAACAGAGAATTCCATACGTGGGTAAAGTGCTAAAAGAAGTAAAGCAAAGTCATAATGGAATGGAATTTATTTGGCGAGATAATATCTTAATAAATAGCTTTTATGGCTCCAAAGGTTTCACCCTAGCTCCTCTTGCTTCAAGGATTATAGTAAAAATGCTGACTGGGAACCTTGGTGAGCTTGATGCTAAATTTTTAAATTATTTAAACCCATATCAAAACCTAATCAAAGGACATAATAAAAAAAATATAATTGGCTTTAACTATGCATGATCTCAACAAAACGCTTGCTGACCTAGAATCACAAAATAAATTCGATGAAGCTATTCAGTTATTAAAAAAAGAACTCAAGAAAGCGCCCCGGGACCTTTCAATCCAAACTGAAATTGGTAACTATTATGCTATGGCTGGAGATTTTGAAGAGGCTCTGGGCTACTTTCGAAGGGTCTATCATGTCTTTCGTGACAATGACCATCTCGCTGAATCAATTTCGTTTTGTCTGAATGAGCTTGGAAATGATGCATTTCTAAAAAGAAATTATCAACAATCGAAGCTATATTTTGAAGAACTAATAAACCATGAGAGTAATAATTGGCAGCATTTTTATAATTACGCTAATGTTTTGCAAGCCAACAATGAAATTAAACTCTCTGTCAGTCATTATTTAACTGCACTAAGCAAAGGTGGTAGAGACGATGAAGACCTGTATAACAATTTAGCGAATGCTTATCTAAAACTTGAAAACTTAAACGAGGCAAAAAAATGCTATGAGAAATCATATCAGCTTAAAAAAAATGACAATGCCTTAGTGCAATTACTTCATCTGAATCAAAAGATTAATGACTGGAATGAGTTTGATACCCTAATGAAAGATATTCATAATCGACTAAAGGATGTGAATTTTTCTTTTCCACCCTTCCCTATGCTTACCCTACCAGGGATCTCTAATGAACAATACTTAAACATCGCCTGTCAGTGGAATAAAAAATTACCATTTGAACCTGCAATACATGCCTACTCCACTAAAATAAATGACGGAAAAGCTAAAATTGCCTACATGTCCTCAGATCTAAGGAATCATCCCTTATTTTATTTGGTGCATGATGCCCTGTCATTTCACGATGAAGAAAAATTTGAGGTGATTTTTCTATTTAATGGTGTTGAGGAAGAATCAAAAGAGCATTTGTCTTTTAAAAAATTATCAACAAACTTTATTAACACCTTTAACATGTCTGATCATGAGCTTGTTCAAAAAATTATTGATTTAGAGATTGATATTCTGGTCGATTTATCAGGGTTTACAAAAAATAGTAGGACAAATATTCTAAAATATCACCCCGCTCCAATTCAAGTTAACTGGCTCGGCTATCCTGGAACATTCGGAAGTTTCAATGACAAACCATTGGGTGATTTCATATTTGCGGATGAAATTGTTATTGATAAAAGTAAAGCAAAGTTCTTTTCTGAACAAATCATTAATTTAAAACCGACCTACCAACCCAATAATTTTAAAAGGCCTTCAATAACCACACAAAGAGATACATACCGCCTCCCAGATAATCATTTTATCTTTGCCAGCTTTAATCAAAATTTAAAAATAACAAAAGATATCTTTGATGTCTGGATAAATATACTCCAAGAATGCCCAAAGTCATCCCTATGGATACTCCTGCAAAACGATATTTCAAAAAGAAATATTAAAGAATATGCAAGGAAAAATGGTCTGGATGACAACAGAATAATTATTGCAGAGTATGCTCCTATTGATGAACACATAGGCAGAATTGAGCATGCAGACCTATTTTTAGACTGTTATCCATACAATGCACATACCACCATAGCTGATGCAATTTACCAAAATAAGCCTACCATCACACACATTGGTGAAGTAATGCAATCGAGAGTTGGGGCAAGCCTTTTACATGCCATTGATTGTTCTGAAGAGCTGGTATTTGATAATCTCCAAGATTACCAAAAACAAGCTATTTTCTTCTATAAAAACCAAGAGTATTTAGAAGATTTAAATGAAAAAATCAATAACAAAAAGCATGTCTTATTTCAGCCTGACGAATATATAAAAAATATCGAAGAAATTTATTTAAAGCTTATTTCAAAGCAGAAAGAGAAATTGCAAGGATAATAAATACGCCACCAACCAGGTCTTTAACGCCCAATATTTCGTTCGCCAGCCAGTAAGATGACAAAGCAGCCACAACAATCTCAAAAGTAAAAATAGGGCTTGCTTTAACAGGATTAATTTTAGGTAATCCGTATTGGATAATCAGCGTCGAACAAAAAAGAAGTAACCCGATGATGAGTAACAACATTAGACTTTTTGGATTTATCAAATTAATAACATTTAAATCATTAGTTATTAATATTAATAATGCTCCACCAACTGCCACCCCTACCCAAATCGCAAAAGATTTTGATTGATAATGAATCTTGCTAAATTTTCTTGCCAGCACATTAGTGCAAGCAAAGAAAATTCCAGCTAATAATGCAAAAAAATCACTGAACCCAACATTCATTAAAAATGAATTAGGATCGAACAAAATAATAAATCCACCAACAATCGACAGCAAGGCAATGTATGCATCTTTTTTTTGAAATGTATCGTTGGGTATTAAAAAGTAACTTAAAAATATCGTCCACAGAGGTGACATAAAGAAAAGCAACATCGACCTGACAACATTTCCATTAACAACAGCAATCACATATGAAATATTCGTGACACATCCTACCAAAGCAAAAATTACCAAAGATTTCAGATTCAAAAGAATATCGTCATGTCTTTTTGGAAATATAAATACCAATGCGAGTATGCTGGCAACCATAAAGGTCAGGGAGCTAGCAGATATTGGGTAAATTTGATTCAGCTCAAGCAGCCTATAAGGATACCAAACCAGGCCCCAAAATACTGTCCCGTAAAGTAAGCAGCTTAAGCCTACAACCTCTTCCCTTTTCATCGGCATTTAATTGATAAATTGTTTGATCGCATCATTAATCTTTTGGTAGATGTCAATTTTGAAGGGATCGTAAATCTGGATATCCTGCATGGACCTGAGCCAGGTAATTTGTCGCTTTGCCAGTTGCCTCGTGGCAAACAAGATTTTATCGAACAACTCCTCTTGCTTTATTTCTCCCCTTAAAAACATTCCAACCTGTCGGTAGCCTATTGACCTCATAGAGTTAGAATTCCAGCTCAATTCAGGGTATTTAACAAATAACCCTTCCACCTCCTCCACCAAACCCTCCTCTAACATGGTTTTAGTCCTGAGTGAGATTGCATCATGAAGCTTTTTTCGATCATTGGGAACCAGGGCAATTTTAAGGATATCTTTATCATGGGTGGAATCTTGCTTTGGAGTTCTATCATAAAAACTGGATAGAGGCTGATTTGATATTAAAAATACCTCATAGGACCTCATCAACCTTTGTTTGTCCGTATTGACGATTTTCGACAATGGATCGACCTCCTTTACTTTTGCTGCAAGCCAATCTAATCCATTAACGTTAACTAATTCCTCTACATGCTTTCTAACGTCTGGAGTCGATCTTGGTATATCGTCAAGAGGGTTAAGGATGGCATTGAAATACATCATAGTTCCACCCACCAAAAGTGGGTTAATTCCCGTGCCATTTAATTGATTTAAAATTTGTTGATAGTGATTTAAAAAATGATCAACTGAAAAATTATCGCAGGGTGAAATAATACTTATCAACTCATGAGGGTATTTTTTTAAGTCATCTGCTGGCAGTTTAGCCGAGCCAATATTACAATCAGAATAAATCTGTGTGGCATCAACACTTACAAGCTGAAGCTTTAATTCTTGAAATAGTTGTGTTGCAATCCCTGTTTTACCAGAGGCTGTAGGGCCCATTAAAAATACTTGTTTCACTGTTCAAGCTCATAAAAGAAGGCAAGGTTGGCGCCTGTTTTAAGGTATGTTTTAATACCCTTTACCACACTTTCAGCTAGTTTAATTTGAAAGCTTTCTGACCTGAGGTTTTTTTCCTCCTTTGGATTACTTATAAATGCAGTCTCAACAAGTATAGATGGGATATCCGGAGCTTTTAGAACTGCAAAACCAGCTTGCTCCACATATTTTTTATGTAATGTATTCACCTTGCCCATCTCATCTAAAACATACCGTCCCAATTTCATTGAATCATTAATCGTCGCACTTAAAGATAAATCGAGTAAAGTTTGCGCCAAAACTGGATGCTTATCATCAATACTGACTCCGCCAATCAAATCTGACTCATTTTCTTTATTAGCTATAAATTTAGCAAATGCACTTGAAGCCCCTCTCTCGGACAAGGCAAATACGGAGGATCCTTTCACAGATTTCTTTGTAAAAGCATCCGCATGAATTGACACAAATAGATCAGCCTCAAGCTTTCTAGCTTTGGCAACTCTTTTTGCCAATGGGATAAAGTAATCGCCATCACGAATTAAAACCCCCTGCAGGTTTGGCTCTTTATTAATCGCATCTCGTAATTTCTTCGCAATGGCTAGAGTGATGTCTTTTTCTTTTGTACCCGATGATCCTCTTGCACCAGGATCCTCTCCACCATGCCCAGCATCAATTGCCACAATGATTTTAGCCTGTTCAGCCACCTTTGGTTGTTCCTCTTTGGGTTCCTCTTTGCTGGTCAAGTTGGCTTTTTCATCCTCAACTTTTTGATTATTATCTTTATGATCATCACCTGCCTTACCCTGCAATTGTTTTAATAAATGTGCAATTTCATCTTCCTCATGATAGACATCGACAACAAGACGATGGCCATATGATTTGAAAGGCTTCAAACTAAAAATTTTAATCTTAGACTCGTGACGTAAATCGACCACAATACGGACTGTACCAGGATCAAATTGTGCTACACGCACCCCTGAAATAGTAGAATTATCTTTAAAATCTACTTTAGATAAATCTGTTAAACTATTGTTTATGTTAATACTTTTTAAATCTATAACAACTCGATCTGGATTTTTTAAAATTGATTGATCATTTTTTATATAGTCAGTAGATTCAATAGTAAATCTCGTATATTCATTGGATGGCCACACACGGGTTTGTACATCCGCAAACACATTTGTTACAAAAAAAGCTAACAGAAAGCCAAAACAAATTCTATGTAAGGGCATTACCAGCCTCTTCTTTGATATAAATATCCATTATTCTGGCATCAAGTTGCCCAGTTGAAATATTGACCTCTATATCCGGTTTAATATTCACACCCTTAATTTTTTCTGGCCATTCAATAATAGAAATCGTATTTTCTGTGATTAAGTAATCATCAAATCCTCCACTAAACCATTCCTCTGGGCACCCAAAACGGTATAGATCAAAATGATGTACTGTAAAGTTTTTTAATTGATGCGTTTCTACAAGATTGTAAGTTGGGCTCTTTACTTTATCCTGGTAACCCAAAGACTTAAGTAAATATCTCACTAATGTAGTTTTTCCAGCTCCGAGCTCACCCTTGAGGAAAATAACCATGCCCGCTTTGAGCTGGGGTGCGATAAGTTCGGCAACTTTTTTTGTATCTTCCTCAGATTTGCAGATATGATGTGTATGATCCATTACTTCATAGTTTATTATTTTTTTTCATGTTAGATAAGGCTTATTGGAAAGATATATCAAAAAAAATTATAGCCACTGGTAAAGAGCTAGGATTTAATGATGTAGGAATATCTGATATTGTAATTAATCAAAACCAGAGGTTGTATAAAGAATGGATTGACGCTAAAAATCATGGCGCCATGTCTTATCTAGAAGATCATCAAGACATTAAATTTGATCCTGAGAATATTTTGGCAAACACCAAAAGCATCATCAGTGTAAGGCTTGATTACCTTCCACTTAATGAAAATCTTATTGATTTAATTAATCAAAAAGATAAAGCCTACATAGCCCGCTATGCTCTTGGAAGGGATTATCACAAGACATTAAAGAAAAAACTTAATCACTTTGGTAATTTGATTGAATCTATAATTTCAGAAAGTGATTTTGATTTTAAATTCAGAGCGATAACTGATTCAGCACCAAGCCCAGAGATTGAAATTGCGACTCAGGCTGGACTGGGTTGGCGTGGAAAAAATACATTATTACTTAACAAGAATAATGGCTCGTGGTTCTTTCTTGGTGAACTATATACGAACGCTCCATTAGTTTTCAATCAAACAAGAAGCACAAACCACTGCGGCTCTTGCTCAGCCTGTATTGACATTTGTCCCACCCAGGCCATTGAAAAACCTTACTATCTAAATGCATCTAAGTGTATCTCCTACTGGACAATTGAACATAAAGGCATAATTCCTATAAGCTTTAGGAGAAAAATTGGTAATCGAATATATGGGTGTGATGATTGTCAGATTATCTGTCCATGGAATAAATTTGCCAAGAAAAGCACTGAAATAGATTTTTTTGTAAGACATAAGTTAAATAACATTTCTCTTATGGACTGTTTTTTGATGGATAACCACCGTTTTAATGAATACTTCAATGGAAGCGCCATCAGGCGGATTGGTTATGAAAAATGGATTAGTAATGTCGCAATTGCTCTAGGCAACGCAGGCCATGATCAAAAAATTATAGACGCTTTAATAAAACGAAGTGAGGATCCGTCAAATTTAATCAAAGAACATGTTTTATGGGCAATTAGCGAACAAGAAGCGAAGAAATAATATATTTTTTGCTATAATAGCGCTTTCAATTTTACTCACCTAAATTAACATTTATAAATGACGAAAATAATTGACTCTAACGAGTGGCAAGACCTAAAAAAACATTTTGACGATATCAAAAATGTTCAGATGCGAGATCTGTTTAAAGATGACGAGCAGCGTTTTGAAAAATTTCATCTAGCATTGGATGATTTTTTATTTGATTTCTCAAAAAATAGAATAAATGACAAAACTTTAGGCCTTCTTAACAAATTAGCTATTAAAGCTGATGTAGAGGGTTGGAGAGTTAAACAATTTAGTGGTGAGAAAATAAACACAACAGAAGATCGTGCAGTTCTGCATACAGCACTTCGTTCGCAAGACAACAATCCCGTTGTTGTTGATGGTGTTGATGTTAAACCAGAAGTTTTAAAAGTCTTAAAGCAGGTTGAGAACTTTAGTAATTCCATTAATGACGGATCATGGAAAGGGTTTACTGGAAAAAAAATTAATACGATTGTAAATATCGGAATCGGTGGTTCTGACTTAGGTCCTGCAATGGTATGTAAAGCGTTAAAGCCATATTCACAAAAAGATTTAAATATTCATTTTGTGTCAAATGTAGATGGCGCAGACTTAGCGTTAACACTTGAGCAGTGTGACCCTGAAACCACCCTTTTTATAGTTGCTTCCAAAACTTTTACCACCCAAGAAACAATGACCAATGCTTTTTCTGCTCGACATTGGTTTTTAAATCATGCAAAAAATAATGATGCTATCAGTCAGCATTTTGTTGCCGTATCTACTAATACCGAAAAAGTAAAAGAATTTGGTATAAATGAAGAGAATATGTTTATTTTTTGGGACTGGGTTGGTGGAAGATACTCCTTATGGTCATCAATTGGGCTGTCAATCTCCATTTACTTAGGTTTTGAAAATTTTAAAGGCCTTCAAACTGGTGCTTATGAGATGGATCAACATTTTCTTAATGCTCCAATAGAAAAAAATATGCCAATTCAGATGGCTCTAATTGGCATTTGGTATAACAATTTCTTTAAATTCAACACTCAAGCTATTCTTCCTTATGATCAAGGACTATCCCTGTTGCCATCTTATTTGCAGCAAGCAGACATGGAAAGTAATGGTAAGTTTATTGATCGAGATGGCAACCGAGTATGCTTAGAGACAGGTCCAGTTATATGGGGTGAGTCAGGCACAAATGGACAACACGCCTTCTACCAATTGATTCATCAAGGAACGCAGTTTGTACCATGTGACTTTATTATGCCCATAAAATCTCATTACAACCCTGGAGATAAAAAAAATCTTCATCATAAAATCTTGATGTCCAATCTTCTTGCTCAATCACAGTCGTTAATGATGGGTAAAACTATTGATGAAGCTCGGTCTGAGCTCATTAATTCAGGATTAAGTGATCAAGAAATATCATCTTTACTACCTCATCGATCATTCGAAGGAAATAGACCAAGCAACACCATCTTATTCGAAAAGCTTACACCAAAAAATCTAGGTAAACTCATAGCTCTTTATGAACACAAAATATTTGTTCAAGGCATCATATGGAATATTAATTCATTTGACCAATGGGGAGTTGAATATGGCAAGCAAATCGCCCGCCTCGTTTTACCTAAAATTCAAGGTGAAAAGACGACTAGCTGTTTTGATGCCTCAACGAATAATCTGATAGATTACATTAAAAAAAGTTGCTAAATAATTAATTTAATTGATAATTTTTATTAATTACTTGACTGTGTAACACACTGCCAATGCCAGCCCCTAGTTTTTTTGCAAAGCGATCAGCAAAGGTTTCATAAGTCGTGAAATCTATCACTTTTTCATATCCAATTACATCTTTTGCGATTGATGATACCGTCCCAAAGCCGTCAATCAATCCCAATTTGTATGCTGACTCACCATTCCAAAACAACCCTGAGAATATTGACTGGTCCTCAGATAATCGATCGCCTCTGCCCTCTTTGACTGCAGTGATAAATTGCTGATGCACTTCATCGAGAAGTTGTTGTACATGTTTTCTGTGAGTAGGGTCTATAGGCTGGAATGGATCAAGAATTCCTTTATTTTTTCCTGCCGTCATTAATCGTCTTTCTATCCCCAACTTCTCAATGGCCTGATCAAAGCCAAAACCATTCATCAAGACCCCAATTGAGCCAACTATGCTTGATTTATTTGCATATATATCATCTGCTGCAACTGCGATGAAATATCCTCCTGAGGCACATACATCTTCAACGACAACCTTAATAGGCTTTTCTGGGTAAATCAATTTAAGGCGCTTAATTTCATCATTAATCATTGCTGACTGGACTGGACTTCCACCAGGGCTGTTAATACTTACAATAAGTCCTTTTGTACCATCATTTTTCATTGCCTTTTGTAGGCTTTTTATTGCATCCTCCGCATTAATCTCAGATTCCGTCGAAATTATGCCATTTAGCTTGACCAAGGCTGTAAAGTCTCCCGACGCATTCACCTGATCACCAGGTTTATCAAGAAATATAAATAGAAGAATAAAAAGATACAAGAAGGTAACAATTTTAAAAAAATTACTCCATCTGCGATTCTTTCTATTTTCAATGAAGATATTGTTTAGTAACGTATTCAGCGCCTGGTCTTTAACTTCTTGATCTTTATTTTTTACTGTCATCGTAAATTACCTCAATTTTATTATTTCTCTCAATAACCTCTAATTTTTTTAGGTATTTTGACTTGCATGGCCCCGAAAGACAATGGCCAGTTTTTGGATCGTATACAGCTCCATGAGTTGCACAAATCAAAAATTTTTCTGTTTCATCGAAATAATGTGCCTCATCCCAATCAAGCTCAACTGGTAGGTGTTGACATTGGTTGATGTAGGCATGAAATTCACCTTCAAAATAAACAACAAATATTGATGTTTCATTATTTACATATGATTTAACAGCCTTTGTGGCTGAATTTATAATATTGTTTTTTTCAAAAATAATTGACTCAGCCATTATTTAATAACCAGTCAAATAAAAGGATGGGAGAGTCAGCAAAGAAATTTCCATAATCATCAAAATCCCCCAGTGAACTTGCACCATAATTTATTCCAACAAAGTTAACATGGGCATTCTTCGCCATATTTTGGTCCATTAGTGAATCTCCAACCATTGTAACGGATGTGCGATCAAACATTAGATTTGTGCTTATCTCTTCAATCATCTGGGGATGGGGCTTAGAAAAACATTCATCTGCAGTTTTTGAGTCACTAAAATACTTCCCTAAATCATAAGCTGTAAAATCATTATCTAATCCACGTCGACTTTTCCCGGTAGCAACAGCCAAAGTAAAGTTATTTTTTTTTAAGCGATCAAGGCCTAAAACTACGCCATCAAATGGTCTTGGTCGCTCAATGATATAAAGTTTTTTATATAAATCAGCAAACTCATTAAATTCTGTTTGAGATTCCAAACCCGTTAGGTTTTTAAAAGCAATAGGAAGACTTAACCCAATGACTGACTTAATCTTTTTTTTCTCAAAAGTTTGTTTGTATAATGTGGAGCACGCCTTATTAATGGATTGAACGATATGTGATGTGCTATCAACGATTGTTCCATCCCAATCAAAAATTATTAATTTATTCATCAAAAAACTTCCTAAGCTCTATTGGTAAGTCTGCAGTAAGCTCGACTTTTTCCTCAGTAAATGGATGAAAAAAGGATAACTTATGAGCATGAAGAAACATTCTTTTTAAACCACTCGATTGTAATTTTTTATTAAGCGCAAAATCACCGTACTTGTCATCACCTAGCACAGGAAATCCCAAGAAAGCAAGCTGAACTCTAATTTGATGTGTTCTGCCAGTTATTATTTGTGCAGATAATAATGATTGTTGTTGCATTTGTTTAACAAGATAAAATATGGATTTGGATAATTTTCCCTTCAGAGGATCCTCCACCACATTCACATGATGACCCTCAGGTGTTTGTTTTTTTTCCAATCGAAGATTCACTTCTTTCTTTTTGGAATCCCAATTACCTTTGACTGCCACAAGATAATTTTTTTTAATTTTTTTATTACGAAACAGTTCTTGCATTGATCTTAGAGCGGATCTTTTTTTAGCTATCACAATAACGCCAGAAGTATTTTTATCTATACGATGCACTAACTCCAAAAACTTATATTCAGGCTTTATATGCCTCATGTGCTCAATTAAGCCAAAATCAATCCCGCTCCCCCCATGCACAGCCATACCGCTGGGCTTATTAACAACCAACAGCCATTCATCTTCATAAATAATATGTGGTTTAAAGTTATTGGAAGGTTTTTTTTCTTTTTTTTCAATAAATTCAATCGGAGGGATTCTTACGACATCATTAATTTTTAACTTATAAAGAGTTTTTACTCTTTTCTTATTTACCCTTACCTCTCCATTGCGAATAATTTTGAATATATGATTTTTTGGAACATCTTTAAATGTTTTAAATAAAAAATTATCAATCCGCTGGTCTTCAGATGACTCATCTATATTAATATATTGAATTTGCTTATTCTGCATCTAATTGTTTTCTTTTTATCCGTTTTACCCTATACTCTTGATGTAGTCTTTAAATCAAAATGGTTGATTTTAAAGAATTTTTTTGAACATGAAAGATTGTAACCCCATTTACGAATAGATGTTAAGAGTTGCAATTTTTATATAAGATTTTTGATATTAGAATTTTAATTAAGCTTTATCATTGAAAATTAAAAGCTTAAGATTATTCCTATCTGAATCTTCTTATCTATAAGGAGATATGATAATGAAGAGGATGCTATTTAATGCAACTCAATCTGAAGAAATACGTGTAGCGATCATCAACGACTCTACCATTGAAGACCTAGACTATGAAAGAAGCACTAGGGAACAAAGAAAGAGCAATATCTATAAGGGCACAATTACCAGGGTTGAACCTTCACTTGAAGCAGCTTTCGTAAATTATGGTGTCGATCGACACGGTTTCCTTCCTTTTAAAGAAATCGCAAAAGAATTTTATTCAAAAAAATCCCGCAAAAAAAACTTGTCCATTGCTGATGTAATCAATGAAGGTCAAGAAGTAATTGTACAGGTTTCTAAAGAGGAGCGCGGCAACAAAGGAGCTGCCCTCACAACCTTTCTATCTCTAGCCGGCAGATATATTGTTTTAATGCCTAATAGTTCTGACAGCGGAGGAATTTCTAGAAGGATTGAAGGGGATGAGAGATCCAACTTCAAGGAAGTGCTTTCCCAATTGAAAGTAAAAAAAGGAATGAGTGTGATTGGTCGCACCGCTGGTATCGGTGTCAGTGTTGAAGAAATTCAATGGGATCTTGATTACCTAACACAATTATCTGAAGCCATTCAAGAGGCGTCAGATCAACAAGATGCACCGTTCTTGATTTATCAAGAAAGCAACCTTGTCATAAGAGCTATAAGAGATTACTTCAATACGGACATAGAAGAAATCTTAATAGATAATCAAGATATCTATGATCAAGCATCTCAATTCATGAACCATGTGATGCCTGATTATGCAGATCGCATCCAATTGTATGAAGAAAGCACCGCTCTCTTTTCAAAATTTAATATTGAAAATCAAATTGAGTCTGCATTCTTAAGAGAAGTTCAGCTTCCATCAGGCGGAGTAATCGTCATTGATCATACGGAAGCATTAGTATCAATTGATGTTAACTCAAGTAGATCAACCAAGGGTAGAGATATAGAAAATACAGCTTTTAATACCAATCTTGAAGCTGCTAAAGAGGTTGCCAAACAATTAAGACTCCGAGACATTGGTGGTTTGATTGTTGTTGACTTTATCGATATGGAAAATCCAAAACATCAAAGAGAGGTTGAAGAGTGTCTCAGGGATGCTCTTAAGCATGATAAAGCGAGAATTCAAACTGGTCGAATATCAAGATTTGGATTAATGGAACTCTCAAGACAACGCTTAAGGCCAAGCATTGGTGAAACAAGTAACGGAGAATGTCCAAAATGTAATGGGACAGGTCGGATTCGTGACTTCCAATCATCCGCCTTACATATAATCAGAATAATTCAGGAACAATCTAACAAAAAACAAGGGCAAAAAATTTCAGTTCAGGTTCCTGTTGATGTTGCAACTTTTCTCTTAAATGAAAAGAGAGAAATCATTATTCAAACTGAATCAGAAGGAAATAATAAAATATTTATTATTGCTAACAAGTACTTTGATGTTCCTCAATTCAAGATTACGTCATCAGACTTAGGTAACAAAAAAGAATTAAGCTATCAAGAAGTGGACGTTCCAGATGTTGAGAATCTTGATGACAACGAACAAGAGACAAAAGTTAAACAAATTCCTGCTGTTAAAGGCGTAATTCCTGAGAAAAGATCTAGAAAGTCTAAAAATAAATCACTTTTTGGATTTATAAAGGGCTTGATTGCTAGCGATGATGATGCTACTGAAGATTTTTCAGAAGCTGCTTCAGATAGGAATAACCAGTCATCACAAGATCTAGAGGAGAGCGAAGGTAATAAAAAACCATACAGAAATAACAGAAGAAGGAGAAATAATCGCTCACGAAACTACAGGTCAATTCAACAAAATCAGGAAAACGTAAATAAAAAACCAGAAATGGTCATGGTTGAAACTCCTGTCGATGTTGAAAAAAATAGTGATAAAAACTTAGATTCTGTTAATAAACCTAAAGACAAGCCTAAGAGAAATCAACCAAGGAAAAAAGCTGAGGAGCTACAAGATATAAATCTTGCGGATGTTGGATTAAAGTTAGTTGAAACTGAGAAAAAGTCTAGTCAGGGCACACCTCAAGATGATCAAGCAAAAAAACCTGTTCGCAGGAAAAAGGCTTCTTGGGCGAAGAGTGAAAAAACAGCGCCTAAAAAAACCGAAAAGTTGGTAATGGTTGAGACAAAAGATGCACCGAAGAAATCAACCAAAACAGCCAAGGCAAGAACATCAACTACAAAGAAATCAACTAAAAAAACGGCTGAGAAGTAAACTCATTAACCAGTATCCCAGATAAATAGATACTAGAGATAAAAAAACCGTGATAGAGACATGAAGAAAAGCTTTTAAAAAAAGCTTTTCTTCAATAAAACTAAAAAACTGGGCTCCAAAGCTTGAGAATGTTGTCAAGCTTCCCAAGAATCCAACTACTATCCCAAGCTTTAAAGCTTGGCTCATAACCTGATATTGTGAATCCAGATACAAAACGACCCCTATTAAAAAACAACCAACGATATTAGCGATCAGAACACCGTTCATAATAAAAAAGTTAAACGGGAATAATAAAACTAAAAAATACCGCAGCATGGCTCCAAAAGAAGCAAACAAACCAATGATAAAAAATTGATATAGGTTATTCACTATCAAGCCTTAGGAAATGTTCACGATAAAATTTTAATTCTTCAATTGATTCTTTAATGTCTGCTAATGCTTCATGCTTTGCTGATTTTTTAAATTGTCCAAGAAGGCTTGTTTTCCATCTTTTAGCGAGTTCTTTAAAAACGCTGACATCTAAGTTTCTGTAATGAAAGTATGACTCCAGTTGAGGCATGTAATTTGCCATAAAGCGTCTATCTTGGCATATCGAATTTCCACACATGGGTGATTTATTTTTATCCACATACTGACTTAAAAAATTTATCAGCTCACGCTCAACCACATCTTCTGTAATATCTGATTGCTTTACTTTATCAATTAATCCGGACTTTGAATGTGTATTTGTGTTCCATGCATCCATTGAATCCAATAACTCATTAGATTGTTTTATGACATAAACTGGAGCTTCAGCAATTATCTCTAAATGTGGGTCTGTAACAATAACTGCAACCTCTATGATCTTGTCTGTTACTGGATTTAATCCTGTCATTTCCATATCAATCCATATTAGATTGTTGTTATTTTTTGTCATGATTTCCATTAAAATTTAAACATTTGAATACATATATAACTTTAACATTTCTTTTACTTTAAAATGCTGATTTTAAATAGTGAATACAACAATAATGACCTTTACTTATATTTTTTTATTTTTACTGATCCTATCCACACTGACAGAAATCTACCTATCAATTAGACAAAATGCTAGTGCCCTTAAGAATCAAAATGTGGTTCCAAGCGACTTCAAAAAAATCGTAAAACCAAAAGATCATAAAAAAGCAGCATTGTACACTTCTGCGAAAGCAAAAATTAATATACTCGGCTTTATAGTTCAAGGGGTTTTCTTATACCTACTTACTCTTGGTGGTTTGATCAATTACATCAATGAACTTGCTTTACAATTTTTTGATAATGAGATTTTACAAGGTGTTGTATTGATCTTTTCTGTGATTATCCTATCGAGCATCATTGAAGCCCCCTTAGGTCTAATCAAAACTTTTGTGATTGACGAAAAATTTGGCTTCAATAAAATGACTCTCTCCTTGTATTTATCTGATTTAGTCAAACAAAGCTTGGTGTCAATTATTATTATGTTGCCAGTCATTTTCATTGCGCTATGGATTTTTGGTAATCTTGGAGATTATTGGTGGTTCTGGTTGTGGATTTTTCTCTCAATTTTTAATGTGACTATGTTGGCAATATACCCTCTTTATATCGCACCGATCTTTAACAAGTTTAAACCTATGGAAGATAAAAAACTTAAAGTAAAAATTGAACAACTCCTAAAAAAATGTGGCTTTGAATCTGATGGCTTATACGTTATGAATGGTTCATTAAGAAGCACCCATGGAAATGCTTATTTCACTGGATTTGGCAAAGCAAAAAGGATTGTCTTCTTTGACACGCTGCTTGAGAAACTTTCGCCTAATGAAATCTTGGCAGTTTTAGCACATGAGTTAGGCCATTTTGCTCATAACCATGTGAAGAAGAGAATAGTTTTTCTATTTATCTTGTCGTTCATAGGTCTTTATTTTTTAGATTTGCTGAAATCAAATGATTGGTTTTACTTGGGACTGGGTGTTGAGAGTCAAACAAATGCAATTGCACTACTTCTATTTTTTCTTATTTCGCCATTATTTTTATTTTTTGTGAGGCCCTTCATGGCACACTACTCAAGAAAAAATGAATATGAAGCAGATGCCTATGCATGTGAATTTACACCCGCTAAAGATTTAAAAGAATCCCTCATTAAGCTTTATAGAGACAATGCATCTACATTAACTCCGGATAAACTTTACTCTAACTTTTATGATAGCCACCCCCCTGCAATGGCTAGAATTAAAGCTTTGGGTGCAAAATGATAATTACCTCAAGAATGGAATTTGATGCGGGTCATAGGATCCCAAACCATAAATCAACATGTAGAAATTTACATGGTCATCGATACGCTATAGAAGTTTCCTTAAGTGGAGAAATTATTCAACAAGAGGATCAATCAGACTTTGGCATGGTTTTGGATTTTAAGGATGCCAAAGAATTAATAAGATCTACCATTGTAGATCCTTGGGATCATGCATTTATTGTGTATAAAAAAGATACCGAAGTTCTCAATTTTTTAAATCAAATTAAAGATCATAAGACTGTCGTATTAGAGAGAGTCCCTACTGCTGAAAATATGGCATTAATTGCATTTCAAATGCTTGAAGCAGCATTTAAAGACAAGTTTGATGGAAAAATTAAGCCAAGTCTTGTTAGACTCTATGAGACACCTAACAATTGGGCTGATGTGTCTTCATCAACTTAGTGTTTAATTTTTTTTAAGTACTCTCGATGCAGCTCAGCCTCTTCTTGACTGGCATTAACTATTTTTAGTTTATTTAAAATACCTTTATCAAAGTCAATCGATAATTTCTCTTGATTATTAAAATCAATTTCTAAAGCTTCCTGCCCCCTGGTCATGCCAATAAAGACCTCTGCGAGCAAAAGTGAATCAAGCAATGCGCCGTGCAAATTTCTTTCAGAATTATCAACGCCATAATGCCTACATAAGGCATCTAAGTTATTTCTTTGCCCAGGTCTCAACTCTCTAGCCATAACTAATGAATCGGTAATAACCTCAGCATAATCTTCAACAACTCCTTTTTTTATTCTTCCCAACTCCATATTTAAAAAACCAATATCGAATGGAGCGTTGTGAATGATCAATTCAGCATCAGCAATGAAGCTAATAAATTTTTCAGAAATAGATTCAAAGCTGGGCTTATCAGAAAGAAATTCCAGTGTAAGTCCATGCACTTCCTGTGCAGCCTCATCAATTTCTCTTTCTGGATTGATATATACATGAAATTGATTGTTCGTGACCTGACGATTGATCATTTCAACAGCAGCAATCTCGATAATACGATGTCCCTGAGCGGGATCAAGACCTGTCGTTTCGGTATCTAGAAATATCTGTCTCACAGTAAACAATCTCCAACTGTTGCATTATTAGCCAACAGGTCTACCTTATCATTAAAAATATCCCCGCTATGACCTTTAACCCAATTCCAACTCACTATCAATCTTGAATTTAATTCATCCAAGGTCTTCCATAGTTCTTCATTTTTAACTGGTTTTTTTGTGGATGTTCTCCAATTATTTTTCTTCCATCCATGGATCCAAGAATTAATCCCATCAATTACGTACTTAGAATCAGTAAATAACTCAACTTCTTTGGATTCAATATGTTCATTAAAGTAAAAAAGTCCTTCGATTGCTGCAGATAATTCCATTTGATTATTTGTGGTTTTTTCCATGGAACCGGACTTTTCTTTTACAACCTCATCGTTTGCAACAACTATAAATGCCCAACCTCCCGGTCCAGGGTTTCCATGGCAAGATCCATCAGTATAAATTTTAAAGCTCATAGGTTTCTTTTACTTTGACTTGATTTCTTTGAATTTTACCATTCCATGATGGTTTAATTGGGGTCATGGTAAATATTTTTTTTCGCACAACGATTAAATAAATATTTGCAAACAAAGGAAACCAGCGGTCACCAATCTTATCCCACCTTGACTTATTTGATGCTGACTTAAAACGTGGGTGATATCCAAAAAATTTACCATTCACAATCTCAAAGTCTTGTTTTAATAATTTATTTTGAAAAGAGGTGAAGCTTTCAAGATTATGATTCCACGGCTCTTCTGAGCTCATTGAAAAAAAAGTTCTTAACCCTATTGGGCTCCATGGATTAAAGTTTATAAATATTGCGTGACCATGAGGCATTAATGAACGATACACTTCAGACAACATCCTCTCATCTTCTGTATTTTGATGAGGTAGAACAATACAATCAATAGCATCGGACTCAAAAGGCAATTGCTCGGCATCAAATTGGATTTGCTTGTATGTATATTTATTCTTAAATCGAGAATTTTCAATCAGTGATCGATGATTTCCAATTTGGACAATGTTATAGCCAAACAAATGATCGAATAACTGATCGAGAATTTTTTGCTCTAACAACAATAAATCTGAGCCTCTTTTAGTTTCAAACCAAGTCATGTTTAAGTTTATAATTAATTAATGTTAAATGTTGTTCCTATCCCTATTCTAAATGATAACTACATTTGGACAATCATTCATGGTAAAAAGACTGTAGTGATTGATCCTGGGTTATCTGATCCAGTTTTAAAGTACCACCAAAAGTATAATCTTGAGTTAACAGCAATACTTATAACGCACCATCACCATGATCACATAGGAGGTATAGATGGGATCATTAATCAACATAACGTGCCTGTATATGCCCCATATCATGAGAAATTTAATTTCAAATATCATCAAGTCCAGGAAAATAGCAAAATTCAGCTTTTCGACAACACATTAGAATTTTCCGTGATAGAAGTTCCAGGACATACTTTGGAGCACATCATTTATCATGGCAATAAGCTTTTATTTTGCGGTGATACTTTGTTTAGTTTTGGATGTGGAAGAATTTTTGAGGGTACTTATAGACAAATGTATGACAGCCTAAGAAAATTCAAGTCAATTGATCCTGATTCGAAAGTATATTGCACCCATGAATACACCCTAAAAAATCTTGAGTTTTTAAAAAATTATTTCAAAGATAATACGTTTTATGAAAAAAAATATCAAAATTTATCAAAATCAATGATTACTTTACCCTCTTTACTAAAGGATGAGTTAGAATCAAATCCTTTCCTAAATTCTTCATATGATGAATTTAAAAAATTAAGAGAAGCAAAAGACCTATTTTAATGAAATATATATTACTGTTTTTTTCACTACTCATAAGCCCTTCTCTTTTCTCAAATTCTTTTGAATTCCCATCCACAATTGAAAATGCTGAGGGTGTAACTCTTGAATTGTTTGACGATCCTGTCCCAGATAATGATGAAAATATTCACTATATTGAGGGAGATAAAAATCTATGGGAAAGAATACAAAATGGATTTGCCATTAAAGATATTGATAACAGAAGAGTTAAAAATTATGTCAAATGGTACCAATCTAGGCCCGAGTATGTTGAAAGGATGATTGAAAGATCATCCCGCTATTTATTTCACGTGGTAGAAGAGGTTGAAAAAAGAAATATGCCAATGGAAATAGCACTCTTGCCTATGATTGAAAGTGCTTATAATCCAGTTGCAAAATCAAGGCAAAAAGCAGTTGGAGTGTGGCAGTTTATTCCTTCAACTGGAAAATTATTTGGACTTGAGCAGGACTGGTGGAGAGATAAGCGGAGGAATATTATTGACTCAACTAATGCTGCCTTGGATTACCTTGAACAACTTCACAATCTTTTTGGGTCCTGGGAATTGGCTTTGGCAGCCTATAACGCTGGTGAAGGCCGAGTAAAAAGAGCCATCCTAAGAAATAAAAAAAGAAAATTAGCTACTGATTATTACTCTCTCAGGCTTCCCAAAGAAACAAAAAACTATGTACCAAAATTGTTAGCGGTAAAAAAAATTATTCAAGACCCAGAAAGATTTCAACTGTATATTAAAGATATTCCGGATAAACCTTATTTCCAAGTCGTTAATGTTCCTGATGAAATGGATACACATATAGCAGCTGAGTTAGCTGATATTCCCTATGAAGAGTTCCAATTATTGAATGCTGAGCACAATCGACCCTTGATGAAAGCACACTTTGGTGCTCAGGATATACTGTTACCTGTTGAAAGTGTTGATACATTTTTGAAAAATTTGGAAGATCATAAGGATCCATTAACCAACTGGATTACCTACAAGCCCATCAAAGGGGAAAAGGTAAACCATGTGGCTAAAAAATTTAATATTGATATAAAAGAATTAATAAAGATTAATCAATTAAGAAGCAACCAAACTCTAAAAAATAAAATTATCTTAATTCCTGCTTCACCTGATGTTTTAAAGAAATATCCTATCAACACTGATAATTTATACTCCTATTCAACGATTATTACCCACAAAATTAAGCCTGGAGATACGTTGGGTGGAATAGCTAGAAAATATAAGATCTCAATCAAAGATTTAATGGAGTTTAATGAACTCAAAAGCACAAAAATAATCGTAGGTAAGTACATCGATATTCCTCAATAAGGATATATGCATAAGTTTTTAGCTCTACTAATTATAAGTCTTGTCGTTGGTTGTAATAATAATCAAAATATAGACAACAATAACTATGACGACCCCACCCTTCCAGAATCTGGAGGTGCATTGACCAATGCAATGATTGGCGAACCCAACAATCTGATTGCGATGATAGCTGGTGACTCCGCCTCATCTGCGATTGCCGGGCAAATTTTTAACTCTCTATTAAAATATGATGAAAATCTTGGTTTTGAAGGAGACCTGGCCGACAGCTGGACAATTTCCGACGATTATAAAAAAATTACATTTAATTTAAAGCAAGATATTAAGTGGGCTGATGACGAACCGTTTACATGTCAAGATGTGTTATTTACCTGGAAGAAGGTTACTGACCCAGACACTAGAACTCCTTACGGTTCTGATTATCAGCTGGTGAGTTCAGCTTCATGTGCAAACAATCACATATTTATTGCTGAGTATGACGAACCTTATGCGCCTGCCCTTGAAACATGGGCATCCTTACACATACTCCCAGAACATTTACTGAAAAATGAAAATATTAACGATACCTATTTCTCATTAAATCCTACAGGAAGCAACTACTATGCTCTAGATGAATGGACAACCGGTCAGCAGGTAAAGCTCAAAACCAATCCTAACTCCATCCATGGTCGACCGCTTCTAGAAAAAAAGATAACCAGGATCATTCCTGATCTATCATCCCAATTTATGGAATTGATTGCAGGAAATATTGATCTTATGAATATTAACCCAATTCAGTACTCAAGAGTCTTCCCCAGCCGATCTGAGTTGAACGACAAAATTAATCTTTATAAAGAAATGGGCAACGGGTATACCTATTTTGGTTTTAATTTAAAGAAAAAGCCTTTTGATGACGTCAATATTAGAAAAGCGATTAGTTATGCTATCGATAAAGAAGAAATTATCAATGGTGTTTTGCTGGGATTAGGAGAAGAAATTACCAGTCCATATAAGCCTGGTACTTACTGGGAAAATAAGTCGATCAATAAAATTTCTTTTGATGTGAGTAGATCCAGAGAATTGCTTGAAAAATCAGGTTACCAACTTAATGCAAACAATATCTATGAAAAAGATGGCAAGCCTCTTGCTTTTGAAATTCTCACAAACCAAAACAAGCAACGAGAAATGACTGCAGTGCTTATACAGCGGCGTCTTCAGGATATAGGCATTGATGTCAGTATCAGGGTTATTGAATGGGCAAGTTTTGTGAACAGGTTTATCAAAACAGGTGAGTTTGAGGCTGTTGTGTTAGGCTGGAGCCTTTCACTTGATCCAGATCAGTATAGCATCTGGCACTCTTCGCAACAGGGGCCGGGTCAATTCAATTTTATTGGATACAATAACCCTAGAGTTGATACCCTTCTTGAGAATGGAAGGAAAGAGCTAAATAATGAAAAAAGGAAACAAATCTATGACGAGTTTTCTAAAATTATTTATGATGAACAACCTATTATTTACCTGTATGCCGGATATGGCCTAACGGCCATTCATAAAAAAATAAAAGGGGTAAAGAAGATTACTCCACCGGCAGGTGTCTTTCATAACGACTATGAGTGGTATATTCCGAAAAAATTTAGAAGAAACGAGATGAGTCTCTAAATGTTAAATTATTTGATCAAAAGAATTCTCTGGATGATTCCTATGTTAATTGGCATCAGCTTGATATCTTTTTTTATAATGCATTTAGCGCCAGGTGACATAACATCCAATGAGAGTGCATTTAACCCCAAAGCCAGTGAGGAATCACGACAAAAGCTAAGAGAATTATACAACCTTGATAAACCTATTATTGTCCAATACGGTTTATGGTTAAAAAGAATCGTTCAACTAGACTTTGGTTCGTCATTTGCCTCGCATCAAAGGCCTGTGCTATGGGAAAAAAAAGATGAAAATGGCAACATTAAGCCAGGCTTAATTCAAAAAGCACTCCCGATAACCCTATTAATTAATCTTTTAACCATACTCCTTATATTCTCTATTTCTATTCTGCTCGGAACAATTGCCGCTATAAAGAAAAATAAGATCCCTGATCGCATGATAACCTTGTTTGTCTTTATTGGTTTTGCTATCCCGGGATTTTGGTTAGCTTTGATTCTAATGTACTCATTGGGGGTTGTTAATCAGGTATTGCCAATCTCAGGATTGCATTCCATTGGATACGAGCAAATGAGTAAGTTAGCCCAAATACTTGATCTTTTAAAACATCTAGCATTGCCTGTATTTATTTCTTGTTTGAGCGGATTGGCAGGAATTTCACTTTATGTTCGAAACGGGATGATAGAAATTCTTAATCAAGATTTTATCAAAACAGCTCGGGCAAAAGGCCTATATGAAAAAAAAGTGATTTTTGTACATACTTTAAAAAATGCCCTACTTCCATTAATTACAATCCTGGGGTTGTCTATTCCCGGTTTAATTGGTGGCTCAGTAATTGCTGAGTCAATCTTTGCTATCCCTGGAATGGGTAAGTTATTTTATGACGCCGTCCTGATGCGTGACTTTCCTGTTGTAATGGGAATATTGACCATTGGTTCGATCTTAACCTTGCTAGGTAATCTAATTGCAGATTTAGCTTACGCATGGGCAGATCCTAGAATTCGACGAGGTCTTGCCAAATGAGAAAGATTATAAAGAACCCAATGTCTTTAGCCGGTTTAATTATTATTTCAATAATAGGAATACTTGCTATTTTTGCAGGGTATCTCAGCCCGTTTGATCCAAATTATATTAATATCAATGCGATCCTTTTATCCCCTAACGGCACCCACTGGATGGGTACTGACGCGCTTGGTCGCGATGTCTTTTCTCGAATGTTGCATGGAGCTCAAATCTCACTTCTTGTGGGAATTGTCGCAGTTGGAATATCAACCATCATTGGAATTATTCTAGGCTCTGTAGCAGGATATTATCGTGGCATTGTTGATACCATCATTATGCGATTGGTGGATGTCATGTTATCGATACCCTCATTTTTTCTTATTCTTGCGGTCATTGCTTTCCTTACCCCCTCCATTTGGAATATCATGATCGTCATCGGCTTAACTTCCTGGATGGGTGTCACTAGACTGGTAAGAGCAGAATTCTTAAGTTTAAAAGAACGTGATTTCGTACTCGCAGCTCAGACGTTGGGGGCAAGTGATTTAAGAATTATTCTTACTCACCTATTACCTAACAGCCTAGGTCCAATTATTGTGAGTACCGTCTTGGGTGTTGCCAGTGCTGTATTGGTTGAATCTGGTCTAAGCTTCCTAGGGCTTGGAGTTCAGGCACCTACAGCCTCATGGGGAAACATATTGACTGACGGAAAAGAATACATCCAATTTGCATGGTGGCTATCATTGTTTCCGGGACTTGCTATATTAATTACTGTATTGGGTTATAATCTACTCGGGGAGGGTCTTAGAGATAACTTCGACCAGAATACGTAACAGATATATACGAGGTATCCATGTCTTTTTTAAAAAACAAACGTGCACTTATTTTAGGTTTATTGAGTGATCGATCGATCGCTTACGGTATTGCGAATGCAATGCATCAGCAAGGGGCTGAGTTAGCCTTCACGCATCAAATAGATAAGCATGAACAACGAGTCCAAAAACTAGCAGCAAATTTTAATTCAAATATTGTATTACCCTGTGACGTATCAGATGATGATCAAATTAATAATCTATTTAATCTATTAAAAAAACATTGGGATCATTTTGATATCTTGGTTCACTCAATTGCCTTTGTTCCAAAGGATGCATTGCAGGGAGATTTTGTTGAAAACACTTCAAGAGAAAATTTTCGCATAGCTCATGATGTTAGTTCATACAGCTTTACTGCCCTAGCTAAGGCGGCGTTACCGATGCTGTCTAGCGATGCGAGCTTACTCACAGTAAGTTATCTTGGTGCTGAAAGAACAATGCCTAACTATAATGTAATGGGTTTAGCAAAAGCCAGTTTAGAAGCTAATGTGCGCTATATGTCTCAAAGTCTAGGTCCAAAAGGGATTCGGGTAAATGCTGTGTCAGCAGGTCCGATAAAAACTTTAGCTGCGTCCGGTATTTCTGATTTTGACAAAATGTATTCATTTAATGAGAAACATGCCTCGTTAAGAAGAAACGTGACCATAGATGAAGTGGGTAATGCGGCAGCATTTCTCTGCAGTGACCTAGCAAGCGGTATCACTGGTGAGGTAACTTATGTAGATGGTGGTATGAATATAACTGCCGCCGGGGCAATCGAATAGATTTTACTGAGCAAATTGAAGAAACTTAGAGTTGATTTTAACTTTTGAATCAGCTCTTAAATCTTCTACATAAGATTTCTCAATCTCTTTTTCAATAGCAGCCATAAACTCTTCATTGAAGAACTCAACATCTTCTTCTAAGATACTTTCTGAGTCGACTTTATCTAATTTTATGACCATAAATTCGCCTTTGGGATCATAGATTCCTGAGTAAATTGGCAAATTAGAGGAATTCATTTTAAATATCTCTTCTGCAATAACATCTGATAATCCTTGTTTGTCTGATCTATCAATGGTTAATTCGTCAATCCATTTTGGCTCTTTAGCAGAACCATCTTGAAGCCCTTCAACCAATTTATTACCATCATTGATTAAATTTTCTTGTGAATTTCTTTTCGTTAAGAAAGTTTTGATCTCGTCTTTAACATCATCCAATGCCTGAGCCTCAGACTTTCTAAAGTCTACAACCCTAGCCGAAACCAGATTATTGGGTGAAACTTCAATAGCTGGAGTATTAAATTTGCTGTCTATGATAGTTTGATCAAAAACGGCCTCAGAAAAGACAGGATTATTGAAGAAGTTTTCAGCATCAGCCTTTGACATCCATGGGCTTTGTTGAACATCAAGGTTATATTTTTTGATGACTGGATCTAAAGACTCTTTCTGTTCGTATACGATATTACTAAAATCTTCAGCATTGGTATTATAAATTTCCAAAGCTTTTCCGTATAGCAGCTCACCTTTTACTTGAGCTTTAACATCTTTGAATGATACTTGATCACCTTTGATATCATCGAGACGAATGATATGAAAACCAAAATCTGTTCTGACTAAATCAGAAATCTCACCTTTATTTAATGTAAATGCAGACTCTTCAAACTCCTTAACCATCACCCCTCTTTTGAAAAATCCAAGTGATCCGCCATTTTTGGCGGATTCAGGATCTTGTGATAGATCTTTCGCGTATTCCTCAAATTTCTTTGGATCTTTCTTTATATCTTTTAATACATCCGATGCCTTTTGCCTAACTCTTTCAACCTCTTCATCAGATTGTGAGGCGTCAGCCATAAATAAGATGTGGCTAGCGGAACGCTCTTCGTCACCTTCGTAGTTTTGCTTATTAAACTCGTAAAACTCTTTTACTTCTTCATCTGTCACATTCACATTTGGAACGATATTAGCCACAGAATAAACAACAAATTCGATTTTGACTTGATCAGGTCGTATAAATGAATCCGTGTTGGCTTCATAAAACTCTTTAATCTCATCATCAGAAACTTTAATTTTGTCTTCATAGTCAAGCAGTAACATATCATAGAGCTTGACATGTCTTTTTTGATAGGCAATCTTAGCTATCTCTTCAATATTTTTTTTAGGGAAGTAAGTCAAATTAGCTAAAGTCCCTTGTATCTGTTGTGTTGCCATATCACCACGTATTTGTTGCTCTAATTTCTTTGGTGTCAGGCCATTATATTGAACAATTTGATCATACCTATCTTGTGAAAATTTCCCATTTTCTTGGAAATCAGGCATACCTACAATATAGGTAGAGAGTTGGTCATCAGAGATACGGAAATTATATTTATCGACTGCAGACTTAATTAGTTGACTATCAACTAACGAATCAATAACACTTTTTCTAAATTCTGGCGATTGAAGTATTGAACGATCCTGACCTTCAGCATCAAGTCTTTCTTGAAGAACCATCATGGAGCGCTGAAAATCTTGTGCAGTAATCTCAAAATTATTAACTGAGGCAACAGTGACATTTGAACCCATTGAGTTGAGATAAGAGTCAATACCAAAAAGAGCAAAAGGAACAACAATGATGGCTAAAACCACTTTAGCCCATTTTTTCTCTAAACCATTTCTAATTGTTTCTAACATGATTTTTATGACCTTCTTGCGTCAAAAAGTTCTAAAAAAGTTGGCGGAGTGGACGGGACTCGAACCCGCGACCCCCGGCGTGACAGGCCGGTATTCTAACCAACTGAACTACCACTCCTTATTTTGGTGGGTGCTGACGGGATCGAACCGCCGACATTCGCCTTGTAAGGGCGACGCTCTACCAGCTGAGCTAAGCACCCAAAATAATATCGAGGACGCCATTCTACAATAAGAAATGACGAAATGCTAGCTTAAATTTAATGTGCTATAGATTTGTCGATTTTGTCTAAATGATTCTTTGAGACCGTCTTTTTTGCAGCTCTTGTTTTACTAACTTTTAAGTTTTCAGGATCTTTAGTCAAAGCAATTTTAAGCACCTCATCAATTGTTTTAACTGGAATAACCTCAACTTTTTTTAGCACCTCTTGGGAGATATCAATAAGGTCTTTTGTATTGAGGTGTGGAATAATCACCTTTTTAATTCCACCGCGGTGGGCTGCTAATAACTTTTCTTTTAACCCTCCAATAGGTAACACCTCGCCTCTTAAGGTAATTTCTCCCGTCATTGCGACATCTGCACGTACGGGAATGCCTGTTAAAGATGAAATGATTCCTGTGGTCATGCCAATACCGGCGCTAGGACCATCTTTAGGTGTAGCGGCTTCTGGTAAGTGGATATGAAAATCATTTTTTTCGTAGAACTCTTCAGAGATATGGAGCTTCTTGGATCGACTACGCACAACACTTAGTGCCGCATGTATGGATTCTTTCATTACATCGCCAAGCTTACCAGTAAGATTTATTTTTCCTTTGCCTGGCATAATTACTGACTCGATTGTTAATAACTCTCCACCCACTTGAGTCCAGGCTAAGCCTGTAACCTGACCAACTTGACTTTTTTTCGAGGCCAATCCGATGTCATAAATTTTAACGCCTAGGAAATCATTAACATTTTTTGCCGTTACTGATATTTTTGTCAGCTTTCTCTTAGTAAGTAATTGTTTAACGGATTTTCTACAGATTTTTGCAATTTCTTGCTCCAACCTTCTTACACCAGCTTCGCGAGTGTAAAACTGTATAATGCTTTTCACAGCTGACTGAGCAATATTCAATTCACTTCTTTTTAAGCCATGCGCCTTCAGTTGCTTAGGCACTAAATGCGTGAGTGCGATATCAATTTTTTCTTGCTCTGTGTAGCCAGGTAATCGAATAATCTCCATACGATCCAGAAGTGGTTCAGGGATATTTAATGTATTGGCGGTAGCCACAAACATGACATCTGATAGGTCATATTCTACTTCTGCATAGTGATCAATAAAGGTATGGTTTTGTTCAGGATCTAAAACTTCTAATAGAGCTGATGATGGGTCTCCTCTGAAATCTTGACCCATTTTATCGACTTCATCCAGAAGAAATAGTGGATTATTAACAGCAACCTTGGTCATATTTTGTAATACTTTTCCAGGCATCGACCCGATGTATGTTTTTCGGTGCCCTCTAATTTCTGATTCATCACGGACTCCACCTAACGCCATTCGGATAAATTTTCTATTTACGGCTTTAGCGATGCTTTGACCAAGCGAAGTTTTACCAACACCAGGCGGTCCAACAAGACAAAGGATTGGAGATTTAACCTTATCAACTCGTTGCTGCACTGCTAGATACTCAATAATTCTTTCTTTCACCTTATCAAGGCCATGATGATCTGCATCTAGAATGGTTTCGGCATCCTTTAGACTTGAATTGATTTTGGTTTTACTCGACCAAGGAAGGTTGATTAGAGTCTCAATATAAGTTCTCACCACAGATGCCTCTGCAGACATCGGTGACATCATTTTTAACTTTCTTAGTTCACCTAAGGCTTTATCTTGAGCTTCTTTGGACATTCCAACGGTGTTAATTTTTTTCTCTAATTCGTCGAATTCAGCTGTTTCATCTTGTTCACCAAGTTCCTTTTGAATCGCTTTGACTTGCTCATTAAGGTAATATTCTCTTTGAGATTTTTCCATCTGACGTTTGACACGTCCTCTGATTCTTTTTTCTACCTGAAGGATATCAAGCTCAGCCTCAAGGAGTGACAATAAAAGATCAAGTCTTTCGCGAACATTTATCGTCTCAAGTAATTTTTGTTTATCCTGCAACTTAAGATTTAAATTTGCTGCAATTGAATCGGCCATACGACCAGGCTCTTCAATTGATGATAAAGTTGTCAGCAACTCAGGTGGAATCTTCTTATTAAGCTTCACATATTGATCAAACTGTGAATATAGCGTGCGCATCAATGCGATCGATTTCTTATCCTTCACTTCACGAGATTTAATCACCTTAGACTCCGCAGACCAAAATTCACCAGAATCGTAAAACTTAGTTAATTGAATTCTCTCAATACCTTCCACGAGAACTTTAACCGTCCCGTCAGGAAGCTTTAACATTTGTAAGATCGTTGCTAAGGTTCCGATTTCAAACAAATCTTTAACATCTGGGTCATCCTTATTAGCTGACTTTTGAGCGACTAATAATATCTGCTTATCTCCATTATTTGCCTTTTCAATCGCTTTAATAGATTTATCGCGCCCTACGAATAAAGGAATAACAAGCTGAGGATAAACAACAACGTCTCTTAAGGGTAACAAAGGGGTTATAGGATTGATTTTTTCTTGAGCCATATTTGATCTATTAGTTAAATTGTTCTTAATATTTATTATGAGGGCTAATCAGAATAATTCAAGGAATTAATAGAATTATTGATTAATTTTCTTTTGATCTGAGTGAATTAAAATTGGTTTGTTGTTTTCGGTAATCGTTTTTTCGTCGATGATTACTTTTTCAATTGTTTTATCAGAAGGGATATCAAACATGACATCTTGAAGAGTTTCTTCCAAAATCGATCGAAGTCCACGAGCTCCAGTGTTTCTATCTAAGGCTTTTTTTGCAATATGAATTAACGCCTGATCTCTAAATTCTAGCTCCACCCCTTCAATTTCAAAGAGTTTCTTATACTGTTTAATCAGTGCATTTTTTGGCTCTATGAGAATTTTTGTTAATGCGTCAATGTCAAGTGGCTCTAGTGCAGAGATAACCGGTAAACGTCCGATGAACTCTGGTATTAAACCAAATTTAACCAAGTCTTCAGATTCAGTTTCTTTTAAAAGCTGATATGTGGTTCTACTGTCATTTTTAGAGGCTACATTTGCTCCAAAGCCTATGCTATTACTTTCCAATCTTCTTTGAATGACTTTTTCAAGACCGTCAAATGCCCCACCACAGATAAACAAAATGTTAGAAGTATCAATTTGCACAAATTCTTGATTAGGATGCTTTCTTCCCCCTTGAGGAGGTACGGAAGCTACAGTGCCCTCAATTAATTTTAATAATGCTTGCTGGACACCCTCACCTGATACATCACGAGTTATCGAGGGGTTGTCTGATTTTCTTGATATCTTATCAACCTCATCAATATAAATGATTCCTTTTTGAGCTTTGCTGACATCGTAATCACATTTTTGCAATAATTTTTGCATAATGTTTTCAACGTCTTCACCAACATAGCCGGCTTCAGTTAATGTTGTTGCATCCGCAATGACAAAAGGAACATTCAGGAATGAAGCTAAGGATTGTGCTAATAATGTTTTACCAGATCCAGTCGGGCCAATTAAGAGAATATTGCTTTTAGCAATTTTTATATCATCATCACTGTGACTACCGAGTCTTTTATAATGGTTGTAGACTGCGACTGACAATGATTTTTTCGCATGGTTTTGACCAATGATATGTTGATTTAGTTGATCAAAAATTTCTTGAGGCTTAGGAATGTAGTCGGTATCGACAGATTTTTTTGAGTCAGCAGCTTTTATTTCTTCTTTAATGATGTCGGTGCAAAGATCAATACACTCATCACAAATAAAAACTGATGGACCAGCTATTAATTTTTTTACCTCGTGCTGGTTTTTTCCACAGAAGGAACAAAATAATGATTTATCTTTATCCTGGTCACTCATAACAGAATATACCTAAATAAATTATCTTTCGTTAATGACTTTGTCCACAAGGCCATATTTTACCGCATCCTCAGAACTCATAAAATTATCTCTGTCTGTATCTTTTGAGATTGTCTTAATGTCTTGACCTGTATGATGAGATAAGATTCTATTTAATTTATCTTTAAGGTAAAGAATTTCTTTCGCGTGTATTTCAATATCTGAAGCTTGACCTTGAAATCCACCTAGTGGTTGATGAATCATGACTCTTGAATTAGGAAGACAGAAACGCTTGTTTTTTGCTCCAGCTGTTAACAATAGTGCTCCCATACTGGCAGCCTGTCCGATACACAAAGTGCTCACATCAGGCTTAATAAATTGCATGGTGTCATAAATTGCCATGCCAGCGGTCACTGAGCCCCCTGGAGAATTAATATATAAGGAAATATCTTTATCTGGATTTTCAGCCTCTAAAAAAAGTAATTGAGCCACAACAAGGTTGGCAGTCATATCATCAACCGGTCCAACCAAAAAGATAACTCTTTCTTTTAAAAGTCTTGAGTATATATCATATGCTCTTTCACCTCTGCCGCTTTGCTCAACGACCATTGGTATATAACCTAACCCCACAGGTGAATTTGCTCTTGAGAATTTATCAGATGACATTACTGATTATTGCCCATTAGTTCGTCGAATGAAACTTTTTCTTTTTTGATCTTGCAAGCCTTTAAAACAAAATTCACGACATTGTCTTCAGTTGCTAAGGCCGCAGGTTCGTTCAAACGTTCTTGTTTTTCATAAAACCACTGAACAGCTTTTTCTGGCTCGTCATATGACTTTGAAAACTCTTCGATCTTGGATTTAACTTGTTCTTCAGTTGCGTGCAATTTTTCTTTATCGACCAAATGAGCTAAAACTATTCTAAGTCGTGCTGTTTGCTCTGCTCTGTCATTAAACATGGATGGTTCTAATTTTAAATCTTTTGCTTTCGCACCCTGTCTTTCCATATTCTCAATCATCTGTTGCATCAAGCGATATGATTCATTGTCGATTATGGATTTTGGTAATTCGAATTTGGCATGCTTTACAAGTTCTACAAAGACTTGATCTTTCTCTTTCAGCCTTACGCGTTTTTCAACTTCTTCGGCTAGAGAATCTTCAATTTGCTTTTTCATTTCATCAACATCACCGCTGTCAACTCCGAGAGATTTAGCAAAATCTGCATCAATTTTTGGAAGCTCCATTTCATTCACTTCATTGATAACAACTGTATATTTAACCTTTTTATCTGCCAGCTGAGCTGGTTCATGGTCCTTAGGATAATGAATTTCAAAGTCTTTCATATCCGAAGCTTTCAATCCAACTAACTCTTTATCAAAAACTTCTAATCTGTTTTTGTCACCGAGGATAAAATTTAGAGTTTGTGAACCAGTAGATTCAGCAGACTTTCCATCAATGAAGGATTCAAGTTTCACGCCTACACGATCACCTAATTTAGAAGCTCGATCTACTTTTTTGAATGTTGCTCTTTGTTTAAGCATGACATCGATGGTTGCATCTACATCTTTTTTTGTTAATTTTACATCAGGCTGTGAAATCTCGATTTTTTTAAAATCGATATCTTTAACGTCAGGAACAACCTCAAATGTTGCAGTAAATTCAAAATCATCTTTGATTTCTGGGAGTGGATCATGATTGATTTGAGGCATGCCAACAATGTTTAATTTATTTTCCTGCACAATCTGACCAAACTGATTTTCTATAGCTCTTGAGTATACTTCAGATCGAATATCCGGGCCGTATTGTTTTTCAATGATACTCATTGGAGCCTTACCAGGTCGGAAACCCTGAATCTTTGCATTTTTTGATACTTGAATGAATCTTTGTTTAATTTCATTCTCAAGCGGAGCAATGATAATTTTGCCCTTAACTTTTCTTTCAATATCGCTAATTTTTTCAACAGCTTGTGTCATGTTTAATCCTAATAAAATCTTCTAAATAACTAAATTTGTAATTAAGCACTAATTTTTTAAATGGTGCGAGAGGAGAGACTCGAACTCTCACGCTTTTAGGCGCTGGAACCTAAATCCAGTGCGTCTACCAATTCCGCCACTCTCGCATGTACCAGAGAACCGCAGATTATACCATTTTGGATAGATTTTTGATAAATAAATTCCATAAATTTTTACAGATAAATTTGATAGAATCTATTAATACATAAACCTACTTAAGTTACAGATTTTACTTTGATTTTCTCGAATTTTTTTAGTTCTATCATTATTGTTTTGATGTTAATTCTCAGCACTGCTGGATGTCAGCTTATCCCCTATTTAAAAAAAGATATTGATTTAAATAATAATGCTGCAATTGATAACCAAGATTCAGAAGCTGAAAGTTTTTCAAAATTTATTACCACATTAGGACAAGATATCTCCCCATCAAAAGATGGTTGGAATACAGACAATTTATTAGCATCACTGTATTTTTTCAACACAAAAATTAAAACAGCAGAAAGACAATATCAAACCATTAAAAGTGATGAAGTTATTGCAAAATTCCGACCACAGTCCTCGCTGGGGATTGAGGTTGGATCTGGCAATGGGGCTAATGATGACCTATCCAAAGATGTTGAAGGTTTAGGAGTAATATTCCCGCTTGAAACAGCTAATAAACGATTGATTCGGTATGAGATAGCTCTCAATACATCTCAATCGGCCTATGAAGATTATAGATTGCTTTCATGGAATGAGCGATTAACGTTGATTAATGCACTTACTAAATATGCATTTAATATAAAAAAAATAAATGCTGTTAAAAATGAGTTGTTTTCTCGCCAATCTGTTTATTTGATGACAAAAAAAAGGTTTGAAACAGGAATAGAAGATAATATCCAACTGCAACAATCAAAAATTGCTCTTCAAATAACCGAAAATACATTAAAGAATCTTCAATTAAATCAGCTAAACATTCGAAAACAAATTGCTCAAAATGCAGGGATTAAGATACAACATTTAGAGAAAAATCCTATCCTTGCTGATGACATCATTAACAACCTGATGAGCAAAATGGAAACTATAAAGGATCAAAATCTATCTTTGACTCGAGAACAAGCAATTCAATCTAGAATTGATTTAAGAAGAGATCTAGCAGATTATGCAAAAGCTGAAGCTAGTCTCAAGCTTGAAGTTGCTAAACAGTACCCTGATCTAAAATTTAGTCCTGCCTATTTATATGACTTTGGAGATAAAATTTGGACCTTAGGAATATCTACTCTCATCCCAAATTTAGAAAAAAACAAAGCATTAATTACAAAAGCAGAAAATTTTAGGGAGTCAGAGTCATCAAGGATTATTGACCTGCAGCTGACGATATCTAACGAAATTGATACATTGCAATCATACTTGAATGACTCATCAGAAAAATATATGAACGCGAAAGTTTTGCATGATGAAAAAGAATTGTTACTAGTCAGTCTAGAAAAAAAATTCAATAACGGGATTCTCAGTCGCTTTGAACTCGAGCAAGAAAAAATTAAATTATATGAAATTGATTATATTTATTTGGATAGCTTATATAATCTGATTCAGGGAGGTTATGAAATTGAAAAATCACTTCATATTCCATTTGTTAGTCAACTTCACGTAGAAAAAGAACCAAATGAATAAAAAAAGCTTAATGATTATTGTTATTCAATCATTCGTGATTATTTTGCTTATTTGGGTTGTAGTCTTAATGGGGAGTGATGAGTTTGTTGATGACGACCTTTTTGATGAAGAGGAAACTTTATCTTTTATTGAAGTAAATGATGAAGGTTTAAATCAAATAAGATTGACTGAAACAATAGTGAAAAATAGTGGAATTCAAACTTCGGCAATTATAAGCTCAAACAAGCAATCCTCTTTTTCTAATTACGGAATAGTCCAAGCGACTGATACATTAATTGATCTTAAAAATATATATGATCAGCTAATGCAGGAAATCAATACATTACAAAATCAAACTAATACTGAAGAAAAAAAATATTTAGCGTTTGTTGATTTAAATGCTGATGAAAAAAATATTTCTGATCAGGTTCTTCTTGATCAACAAACAATAGTTAATAATCTAAAAGTATCTATTGAAAAAAAAGTAGCCTTAAAGAAAAATCTTCAACAAAAAGTCTTATCACAGTGGGGCAATAAATTTTATATGGCCATTACTGGTAAAGCTAAAGATAAACAATTAAATCCCCTACTTAATGGTGAAGCTCGATTAGTAAAAATCACCCTCCCCTCCAGTGATAGTGATAACTCAGTTCCAGAGAAAATAATTTTTACACCGATCAACGGTAATAGTGAAACTGAAGGAGTGTATTTAGACAAAGCTCCAACCATCGAACCCAGCATCCTTGGTCAAACCTTTTACTATTTAATCCACTCTCCTGATATAAGAATTGGATCAAAGCTCATAGGGTTTTATAAAGAAAATCAAAACAATGATAAAGTTCTGAATCGTTATGAAGTGCAAAGCAGTTCAATAGTTTGGAGCAATGGTTTGCCTTGGGTCTATATTGAAGAAGAGCCTTTTCTTTTTGTAAAAAAACCGGTCTCTCTTGAAAATGAAATCAAAGATGGATGGTTAGTGACATCTGATGCACTATCAACAAATGACATTATTGTTTCCAAAGGTGCGCAACTCCTTTTATCTGAAGAATATAAGTACCAAATAAAAAATGAGAATGAGGATTAAGTGTCATCATTAATAAAATTTTCAATTAAATATGCTGGAGTGATTATTGGTCTAGCTTTAATTGTGGTTGTGTACGGCATCGTTCAAATTAAAAATAGTCCATTAAATGTTTTTCCTGAATTCTCCCCTACCCAGGTAGTTATTCAGACAGAGTCACCAGGATTTTCATCTGATCTTGTCGAAAAATTGGTCACCCGTCCTATTGAGGTGATGGTGTCTGGGACAATTGGTATAAAGCAGATAAGGTCTCAATCCATACCCGGTCTCTCAGTAGTAACTGTGGTTTTTAATGAAGACACCGATATTTATAGAAACAGGCAATCGATCACAGAAAAACTATCCACTCTCACTAATATTTTACCTACGAATATTATTCCTAAAATTACTCCCTTAACCTCATCAGCATCAAGCGTTCTTGGCATCGGTTTAACATCAGATAGCGCAAATGAAATTGAGTTAAGAACTTTTGCGGATAACGTTATTATTCCGCATTTGATGAGTGTTGAAGGAGTGGCTGATGTTAATCGATTCGGTGGAAAGGTGAGGCAGTATCAGATCAAAACAATTCCAAAAAAACTATTAGAAAATGATCTGAGTTTACAAGATATATTCACAGCTGCACAAAAATCATCCGCTGTTCGTGGTGGTGGTTTTATTCAAAACGAAAATCAAAGAATCATTATTAACACCGAAGGCCAGACACTCACTATTCAGGAGCTTGAGCAAACATCACTAATCAACCAACAGGGAAAGTTGCTCAGGCTAAAAGATGTGGCAATCATTGAGGATGGTTTTGTACCATCCATAAGCAGTGCATCAATCAATGGTCAAATTGGAGTGTATCTGTCCATACAAGGTCAACTTGGGTCGGATACATATGAGTTAACAAAAAATCTTGATAACGCAATTAACTCTTTGTTACCAATTGCAGAAAAAGAGGAAATAACTATTCACCCAGAGCTTTTCAAACCTGCTAATTTTATTGATGCCTCAATCAAAGGTCTTCGGGTAGATATTATTATCGGCGCTATATTGGTTATTGGAATTTTATATTTGTTCCTCTTCAACTTTAGAACAGCTTTTATTTCTGCAATAGCCATCCCCTTATCTCTTTTGTCTGCAATTGGTGTCATGAGCCATATGAACCTGGGATTAAATGTTATGGTACTCAGTGGCTTAGCAATCGCCCTGGGTGAGGTTGTTGATGACGCCATTATTGATGTCGAGAACATATTTCGTCGACTTCGGGAAAATAAAACTTTAAAAAATAAAAAACCTCTTTACCAAGTTGTTTTTGAATCCTCAATGGAAGTTAGAAAATCAGTAGTTTATGCAACACTGATAATTGTTATTGTATTTTTACCACTGTTGTCATTAACTGGTGTTGCTGGCAAGCTCTTTGGTCCATTAGGGATTGCCTACATTCTCTCTATACTTGCTTCCCTTGTGGTGGCACTCACCGTTACACCTGCGATGAGCTTTATGTTATTAGGTCAAAATGAAAATCTAAACACCGAGGACTCGCCAGTTATTAAATCATTAAAAAGAAACTATCGTAAATTATTACTCGGTATTGAATCGCACTCTAAGGTGGTTTTAATCATCTCATTATTTGTTATTGCATTTGGATTATCCTTTATACCCTTATTTAAAACTCACTTTATTCCACCCTTGAATGAAGGTCATTACATTATGCATATGACCGCATATCCAGGAACATCTGAAGATGAGTCGCTTCGTATTGGTAATTTAGTTTCAGAACAGCTTCTAGAGATTGATGGGGTCAAATCTATTGCTCAATGGGTAGGCCGTTCGCCGCTTGGAGCAGATACGTTTGGAACTCATTACAGTGAATTTGAGATTGAATTATCAAAAAAATCTGGAGATGATCAGAGAAGAATCTTGAAATCAATTCAGGATATTGTTTATGACAAGAATAATGGTTTTGTTGGTGTCAACTTTGCGATTAATACCTTTTTGACTGAGCGAATTGAAGAAACTATTTCTGGCTATAATGCAGCAGTTGTGATTAACCTGTACGGTAAAAATTTAGATACACTTGATCAAGATGCCATTAAAGTTGCTCAAATGTTAGAGACACTTCCAGGCTCAAAAGACATCATGTTGCAATCACCCCCTGGAAACCCTCAGGTAAACATTAAACTTCTACCTGAACAGCTAACCAACTATGGGATTTCACGAGCAGATGCACTAGATGTAATTCGGGCCGCCTATGAAAATCTTCCGGTAGCACAAATTTATGAAAGGATGATACCGGTTGATATCGCCGTTACCATAGATTCTGAATTTAAAGATGATCTTGAGGATATTAAAAAACTACCTCTCAGCTCTTCATCAGGACAGATTGTTGAATTAGGTGATATCGCTCAAATAAGTCAGGTTAGTGGACGATCTAAAATACTGCACCAAGGTGGAAAACGTGTGCAAACAATTACCTCAAATATCAATAATTATGACCTAAATGATTATGTGAATAATGTAAAAAAAGGTCTCGAGCAACTTCAGCTGGGTTCAGGAAATTATTTCGAGATTACTGGAGAAGCTCAAGAAAATGCTAAATCACGTGAAGACTTAATTGCTCACTCGACTATTGCGATTGCTGGTGTTCTTTTAATGCTCTATATTGCATTCGGGACATTAAAAAATCTTAGTCTAACGCTACTTAATTTACCCTTTGCTCTAATTGGAGGTGTCATAGCTGCATCTCTTCATGGGGGCTGGATATCTATTGGCTCACTCGTTGGGTTCGTTACACTATTTGGAATTACATTAAGAAATTCAATAATGCTTATATCGCATTATCAGCATCTTGTAGATTACGAAGGTCATACATGGAATTTAGAAACATGCATCCTAGGTGCATCAGAGAGGTTGCCATCCATTTTAATGACTGCCTTAGTGGCTGGTCTTGCCCTGCTTCCAATTGCAATTGGATCTGGTGAACCAGGAAAAGAAATCGAAGGCCCTATGGCCATGATTATTATTGGAGGTTTATTCACCTCTACCATTTTAAATCTATTGATATTGCCCACCGTTTTACTGAATTATGGCGATTTCAAAAAAACGAAATTTTTAAACTTCTAAAAATTCAATTTCCTTTGCGAGCAAGTAATCTTTTTCGGAAATTTCACCAAGATCATGGGTGATTAATGAGATTTTTACCTTATTATATGAAATAAAAATATCAGGGTGATGATCTGCCTCATCTGCACTTTTTGCAACTGCATTAACAAAATTCATAGCATCCTGAAAAGTTGAGAACACAAATTCTTTGACTAATAATTCATTTTGAATTGTCCACTCATTTAAATCTGATTCAATTTTACTCATCAACTCTTTATTCATTTTGATTACCTCATAAAGGATGAAATAGCTTTTTCAATATTTGCAGCTTTATTAAATATTTCATTGTATTCACTTCTTGCTGTTGAGCTTTTTGTAATGCCTCCTCCTGAAAAAAATTCTAATTTTCCATCATAAGCAATTAAAGATCGTATTGCGATATTGGAATTCATCGTCTTATTAAAAGATAGATAAAAAATTGATCCACAATAAACCTCTCTCGAAAAACTTTCAAGCTCGTTAATAATTTCTATTGATCTTTTCTTCGGCGCGCCAGTAATCGATCCTCCTGGAAAAGCGTCACAAAATGCAGTCCATGGAGATATTTCTTGCTTCAGCTTACCTTCAATAGAGCTAACAAGATGATGGACATTAGGATAACTCTCAATGGTAAATAGATTTTTTACATTAATAGAACCCGTTTCACAATTTTTTCCTAAATCATTTCGGATTAAGTCCACTATCATTAAATTTTCTGCTTTATCTTTCTCGCTGGAACTCAGTTTTTCATAATTACTGCTATCAGACTTTGGATTATCTCCTCTTGGCATTGTGCCCTTTATCGGTCGTGAGGTGATAGTTCGCCCATTAACTGAAATAAACTGCTCTGGTGAGCCTGAGATAATCGAATAATCTTCAAACTTTAAATACGCCATGTAGGGAGACTTATTAATTTCTCGAAATTTTTTATAAAAGATCCAAGGATTTCCAGAGTATTTTGTGGAAAATTTTGTGGCTAAATTAACCTGGTAAACATCGCCATCGGTAATGTATTGCTGAATCTTATTAAATTTATCTTTATAATCCTCGAAGAGTTCAGTATTTACTATTGGCTCCGTGATAACAAAGTCATCACTAATTTCATTTTGATGATTCAAACATTGATCATAAGTTGCTTCCGCATCTCTTTTTTCATTAAAACTAATAAAATATGTTTTCTTTTCAAGGTGGTCCACAAGGATAGTATTTTTATAGGCATTTGCTCTTGCTTGAGGCAAAACTATATCTTTTGTGCTTTTCTGACCAAACTCATAAGAGAGATAGCCAATCAAGCCGCCCGTGAATGGCAATAAAGAATTATTTCCGTAACTATCTAATAATCCGGAGTAAATCACGTCTACGGTCTCTGTAAATGATTCATCAGATAAAAATGATGTACCCTCCTTTATGATTAAAGTCTTGGATCCTTTTTGAATTATTTCTATAAACGGATCCCAGCAGATTAGGTCATATCGATTATAATCATTGGGGTAATCATTACCTTGAAAACAGCTATCAAGAAATATCGGGGAGTGACTGGAAGCGAATTTATCAAACCAGATGGATGAGTTTTCTTGATAAGGAAGATCAAAGGTATGCATTTTAAAAATTTTAAACAAAAAAGGGAGCTAATGCTCCCTTTTTTATTATAAAAACTGATTTTACTCTAAGTTAGCATGAATCGCTCTCATACCATCCTCAGTTAAACCTTTGTCAAAAATAATTTCTGCAATCACTGCTTCTAAGTACACTAATGTTGATAACTCAAATACTGTGCCCATTGGCATACCTTCTGTGTAGTTAGAATAGCTGTCATCATTACCAACTTGAACTACCAAATCAGCAATCTCCGCCATTGCTGAACTTGTTTTCTGAGAAATAACCGCAATCTTACCGCCCTTTGATTTTGCAGTTTCAAGAATGGGTAATAGAGTCTTTGTTCCACCGGATCCAGAAATTACAACAAGTAAGTCACCATCCTTCATTGCTGGTGTCACTACCTCACCTACCATGTTCACTTGATAACCTGAATGAACAAGACGCATTGCAAAAAAACGTGAAACAAGTCCAGAACGACCTGCCCCGCCAACGAAAATTCTTCCAGCCCCGTCAACAAGTGCTTTTAACTTTGCTGCGTTACTTTTGTCAGTTTCTGAAAGTACCGTAGTTAATCTATCTAAAATAAGTTTTTGTGTATCCATTCAGCATCCCTTAAATTAATGAATTCATAAATAAAACAAAATAATACCAAAAAAAATCCCGACCTGAGTCGGGATTTTAAAAAATACTAGATTTTTACTCGATTAGTGAGCAATATCTGTAATTTCTTTAGCAGCAGCAGCTGGATCAGCAGCGCCGTAGATAGCAGCACCAGCAACAATAATTGCAGCGCCAGCGTCTTTAACTTGCTGAGTTGTAGCAGCTTTAACGCCACCAGCAACTGAGATTTTAGCACCTGTGTCAAGAGCAGCAATAGCAGCTAAATCTTCAAATGGTGTGTGACCAGCAGCTTGAGCATCAAGACCAGTGTGAACACCGATGATTTGTGCACCAGCAGCAACAGCTTCTTTAGCTAAAGATGCTTTATCGTCAACGTTGATCATATCAACTTGAACTTCTTTGCCATATTTTTTAGCAGCTGCGATAACACCTTTAATTGTAGCGATACCAGAAGCGCCAAGAACTGTACAAATGTCAGCACCAGCTTTATAGAATGGCTCAGCTTCATATTCGCCAGCATCCATTGTTTTAAGGTCAACTAAGATTAAGTTGTTTGGGAACTTAGCTCTTAAAGTTTCTAATAATTTGATACCGTTGTGCTTAATGCATGGAGTACCAATTTCTAAAATATCAACATTTGCTGCAACTTTTTCAGCTAAAGCAACTGTTGCGTCAAAATCTAATGAGTCTAATGCGACTTGAGTTAATGCCATCGTTTATATCTCCCGATAAAAATTTATAAAAAATAGATTATCTACCTATTTCCTGTTAGAACGGGAATATTATAGGTAGATAGTTTCCTTGTCAATTCAAAAAAAGCTTACAGTTTTTCAGCAAGAGCTTTTTCAAGTTTATTTTGATCAATAACAAAGTTTCTGATTCCTTCAGCAAGCTTCTCAGTCGCCATAGCGTCTTCATTATGATCAAATCTGAATTGTTCTTCAGTAAGTTTTGCAGGTTTTTCAGTTTTCGCGCCATTGTCAACTAGCTTCTTATCTAAAGTACCTTCAGTGTTCTCTAGTTCAGTAAGTAGCGCAGGAGCAACAGTTAATCGATCACATCCAGCTAATTCAGTAATCTCACCGATGTTTCTAAAAGAAGCACCCATAACAACTGTATTGAAACCATGCTCTTTATACCAGTTGTAAATTCTAGTTACTGACTGCACGCCTGGATCATCAGCTGGAGCATACTCTTGACCAGTTTTAGCCTTATACCAGTCCATGATTCTTCCAACAAATGGAGAAATAAGGAAAACACCTGCTTCAGCACAAGCTCTGGCCTGAGCAAAACTGAATAAAAGGGTTAAGTTACAGTTAATGCCCTCTTTTTCGAGGATTTCACCTGCTTTAATACCTTCCCAAGTAGACGCTAACTTAATAAGCACACGATCATTAGATACGCCAGCATCGTTGTAGAGCTTAATAAGCTTCTTACCTTTTGCAACCATTTTATCTATATTGAATGATAAACTTGCATCAACCTCTGTCGAAATACGGCCTGGAATATGGTTTAAAATCTCAAGGCCAACAGCCACAGCTAATTTATCCGCTGCATTCTCAACCTGCTCCTCAGTAGAACCTCCTTGAGCCTTTGCATATGCAATAGCCTCTTCAATCATTGATTCACATTGTGGTAGTTGACTAGCTTTCAATAGTAGTGATGGGTTTGTTGTTGCATCAACAGGCTTAAGCGTTTTAATTGCATCAACTTCACCAGTGTCTGCAACAATAGTGGTCATTGATTTTAATTGTTCTAATAAAGATGCCATTTTTTTCTCCGTTTTGACTTTATTATTAAGATTTAAACTTATCTGATTTTAAATCTTATTTATGAAATAACTCTAAATTTTGAGGAAATATCCAAAGAACTAGATTTTAACAATATCAATTAAAGACTGCAATTATTATTAAACCTAAGAAAGATAGGACATGAAACATTGATGAACTTCATGCGGTAGATTCTCCATGAGTCCCCTATCAACCAATGAATTAGTTTGATTGTTTAATGCCAATTTATGAATTTCTTGCCTATACAAAAGATATGCTTTTTTAAGAAGTGTTGACTCCTTACTTTTAATCAACTGATAACCTTCTAAAGCATTAATAAGAGCCAAGTTACCCGTGTTAGACAATAAATTTGGATGTTTGGTTGAATACATCAACACAAAGAACTGAACTAAAAATTCAATATCAATGAGCCCCCCTTTATCATTTTTTAAGTCAAAGCTGCCTTCTTTGGGATTATGTTGACTATACATTTTTTGACGCATTTTAAATATTTCATCTTTTAATTCTTGAATTCTTCTCGGTTTTGTTAAGACTTTGTGTCGTATTTGGTTAAACCTTTTTGTTAAAGCCTCGTTTCCATAACAACATCTTGCCTTGGATAAGGCTTGATGTTCCCATAACCATGCCTGCTCCATTTGGTATTTTTCAAACGCATCAAATGAGCTGACCAACAAGCCGTTATTTCCATTTGGTCTGAGAGCCAAATCTAAATCATATAAAATCCCAGCATTGGTGTAACTGGAAAACCATGTACTTAACTTCTTGGCAATGTTGATAAATTCTGACTTGTCATACCCAGCATCTTTATATAAAAATACAATATCCAAGTCAGATGCGTAACTCATTTCCTTAGCACCATATTTTCCGTATGCGACAATAGCAAAGGATTCAAAAAGTTTGTCATTACTAAATTTATATTTAAGAAAGCCGATGGTGATGTTGATAAAAAAATCAGCAATATCTGATAGCTCATCAGAGACCGTTTCTAGTTTAATTTCACCTTTAATTTCTAAAACCGCAAGTTGGAAAATTAATTTATGTTTAAGGTCCCTTAAATAATCTAGCTGTTCATCTAAGCTTTTAAGTTTTAATAAAATATCTAAGGTTCGTTCATGAAGCACGCTGAAGTCAACTTCATAATCTCCATGGTTAATTAAAAGATCATCAATCAAGATTGGATGTTTTTTTATATACTCAATGATCCAAGAGCTGTAAGAAGCAAACCTAATAATTGATTTAAAACAATCTGCATATTCAATAAAAAATGCAATGTAATTTGATCTTGAAGATATGGTCTCGATGAGGTCGTAAACTTTTAAAAAAACTTTTTGATCTTTCTTATATTTATTAATATGAACTTCTTCATCTAATAACTTAAAAAGAGTAAGAATTCTTTCTTGATTTGAAATAGATAATTTATTCCAACGTTTTGATTTTGTTAAATTATCCACCAACTCCTTATTTTCACTGTCATGGAAATGGTCGATTGCTCCTTCGTGCTCGTTTTCAGTTTTAAAAAAGTTAACAAATTGAAAATTAATAGATTCCCTAAATTTATCAAGTTGAGTTATGAATTCTTTGGAATTTAGATTATAACTTTGTGATAAAAGATCTAAGTCATCATTTACTGGAATCAAATGAGTTTGTTTATTATCAAGATATTGGATTCTGTGTTCAGTATTTCTAAGAAAGATATAGGCCGCTTTTAAATTAGTAAATTCTTCCTTATCTAAGGCCTTTTCATAAAAAATTTGTTGTAATGATGCAAGGGTATTTTTTAATCTCAAATGTGGATTTTTTCCACCCCTTATGAGCTGGATTGCCTGGACAATAAACTCAATCTCCCTAATCCCACCGACACCTAACTTAATGTCATTTAACTTATTTTTTTCATTTAAGTCTTTTTTAATTAATTTTTTTAAGTTTCTAATCTCAGAAATCGTTTTATAGTCTAGGTATTTTCTATAAACAAAAGGAGTAATCAGGTTAGAAATTTTATCTTCATCACCAACAATTACTCTATGTTTAATCCACGCATAGCGCTCCCATTCTCTTCCATAATTCAGATAATAGTCTTCAAGAAAATTTAACGATGGTACCAATCTTCCTTCACTACCATGAGGTCTCAATCTAATATCAACATGAAATACAAAACCATGCTCATCATTATTCTCGAGTGCATAGATAATTTTTTTTGCAAGTTCTGAGCCTTGTTGATTATCCAAAGTGTCATTGTCAAGAGCAAATATCAAATCGATGTCTGAAGCCACATTAAGCTCCTGACCTCCTAATTTTCCCATTGCAATGATATAGAAATTTTCTTTTTTGCAATTAAAACTTTCGGCATAGAAAGCAAATGTCTTTTGAATAACTAAATCGGCAAAGTATGAGTAAATATCAACAACATCCTCATACTGGATCATTTGTTTTAAATCACAAAAAATTAATCGCATTAGGATTTTATTTTTTGCGACTCTGATCGATCTTAGAAAGTTTTTTTCGTCATCAACTTTTAAGGATAAAATATTTTCAACATCAATTTTACCAAAGGGTTTTGCGTATGATGTTCGGATGTATTCAAGGTACTCTTCATTTTTGATAAGTCTTGCAAAGTATCGACTTAAACTAGAAATGTATGCAATATCTTTATCAAAATCTTTCATATATACAGAAAAGTGTTTTTAACTAATGTTACATTATTTAATGACATTTGATTGTGAATTTGGCAGAATTACAAGTTTTGGTAAGCAGCATTCATACAGATATTATTTAAGAGTAAAAACAGCATGACAGATTACGTTATCCCTTTTGAAAATTTGAGAAACACTGACGTTGGTTCGGTTGGTGGAAAAAATGCGTCACTTGGTGAAATGATTTCTCAATTAACACAAAAAGAAATTCGCGTTCCAACCGGATTTGCAACGACCGCTTTTGCATTTCAAGAATTTTTGAAACACGATGATCTTGGTAATCAAATTTCACAAGAGTTAGATGGATTAGACATTAATGATGTTCAACAGCTCGCTGCATCTGGCAAAAAGATCCGTAATTGGATTATGGAAACCCCTTTTCCAAAAGAATTAGATAGTTCAATTGAGAAGGAATATTCTAATTTAACGAAAAGATCATCTGACGGAATGACTTTTGCTGTTCGATCATCAGCCACAGCGGAGGATCTTCCTGATGCATCCTTTGCAGGTCAACAGGAAAGTTTTTTAAATATTCAAGGGATTGAGAATATTAAAAAAGCAATCAAAGAGGTATTTGCATCTCTTTATAACGATCGTGCAATTTCTTATCGTGTCCATAAGGGTTTTGTTCATGCCGACGTATCTATATCTGCGGGTGTGCAACAGATGGTGAGAAGTGATATTGGATGTGCTGGCGTTATGTTTTCAATTGACACAGAGTCTGGTTTTAATGATGTTGTTTTTATTACATCCTCATATGGCCTAGGTGAGACAGTTGTTCAAGGTGCTGTTAATCCTGATGAATTTTATGTCCATAAACCGCTATTAAAAAAGAATTATCCTGCCATTGTAAAAAAAACAATCGGTTCAAAAAAAATTAAAATGGTTTTTTCCAATTTAAATGAAGCTGGAAAAAGTACAGAGACTGTCGATGTCGATAATAAAGAATCTGATCGATTCAGTCTTTCGAACGATGAAGTTTTAGAATTGGCTAAATATGCAATTACTATTGAAGAACATTATGGGTGCCCTATGGATATTGAGTGGGGTAAGAATGGCATTGACAATAAACTGTATATCCTGCAAGCACGTCCTGAAACAGTAAAATCACAAAAGAAAAATGTCACTGAAACTTTCAAACTTAATGAAACCAGTAAGGCAATTGTTGCTGGACGAGCTGTCACACAAAAAATTGGCGTGGGTCCTGTACGAGTAGTAACAGACCCTAATGAAATGCACACTGTTCAACCTGGAGATGTTCTGGTTGCAGACATGACGGATCCAAATTGGGAACCTGTGATGAAAAGAGCCTCTGCCCTAGTTACTAATAGAGGCGGTAGAACTTGTCACGCTGCAATTATCGCTCGTGAACTCGGTATTCCTGCTATTGTTGGTAGTGTAAATGCAACTGAATTACTGAAAGATGGTGATCTCGTTACTGTGTCATGCGCTGAAGGTGAAACGGGAATCGTTTATCAAGGTAAGCTGGATTTTGATGTTGAGATTCAAGAAGATGGAGAGCTACCTTCTCCGCCTGTTAAGGTGATGATGAATGTTGGTAATCCCGATATGGCATTTACCTTTGCCCAAATACCAAACCATGGTGTTGGATTAGCGCGATTAGAATTCGTTATCAACAATATTATTGGCATTCATCCAAAAGCCATCATAAATTATGATGCCATGCCAAGTGATGTTAAAGAAGTGATTGATCATAAGTCAAAAGGTTACTTAAATCCGGAAGATTACTACATTAGCAAGGTTGCTGAAGGAGTAGCCACCTTGGGTTCTGCTTTTTATCCAAATCCAGTTATTTTGAGAACGTCAGACTTTAAGTCTAACGAGTATAAAAAATTGGTTGCTGGAGATATTTACGAACCTGATGAGGAAAATCCAATGATTGGCTTCAGGGGTGCTGCCAGATATCAATCCGAAGAATTCAAAGACTGTTTTGCCTTGGAGTGCAAAGCCTTGAAAAAAGTAAGGGATGAAATGGGGCTTACTAATATCCAAATCATGATTCCATTTGTTAGAACCTTAAACGAAGCTAAATCAGTACTTGAAATTTTAGAGAGTCATGGCCTTAAAAGAGGTGAAAATGATCTAAAAATTATTATGATGTGTGAGGTTCCATCTAACGCGATTCTGGCAGATGAATTCTTAGAATTATTCGATGGATTTTCAATCGGGTCAAATGATTTAACACAATTAACTTTAGGTACTGATCGTGATTCTGGTATTTTGGCTGATGGTTTTGATGAAAGAGATCCTGCAGTAATGAAGCTCATTGAGCAAGCAATTACATCTGCTAAGAAGAAGAAGAAGTATGTAGGTATATGTGGGCAAGGGCCATCAGATCATGATGACTTGGCTCAATGGTTGGTGAACAAAGGAATATCATCTGTCTCATTAAATCCAGATACTGTTATTTCTACATGGAAAAAAATTTCTAAGTAATGTCTTCTGATAATAAAAGAAGAGCTTTTTTTATATCTGATGGAACAGGTATTACAGCGGGCTCTCTTGGTGGCTTATTAGCGCATTTCCCTGATACTGAGTTTGAACAAATCAGAATACCCTTTACTGACTCTCATCAAAAAATCGAAGATGCTCAAAAAAGAATCGTCAATGCAAAATTAATTAATGGGATAAGGCCGATTGTAATTATGTCTATTGGTAATAATATCCTTCGCAGTGAACTGAAACAGGTCGATGCATACTATATTGATTTATTTGAATCCTTTATATATCCACTTGGAGAAGAGTTAAATCAAGAGCCACTAACTCGCCCTGGCGTTGCTCACAGTATGAAGGGTGCAAATTATGGAAACCGTATTGAGGCCATAAATTTTGCTCTAGGCCATGATGACGGGATGACTCATAATGGATTAAACCAAGCTCACGTAATTTTAGTTGGTGTCTCAAGAAGTGGAAAAACGCCAACAAGCATTTATCTTGCCATGCAATTTGGTATAAAAGCTGCGAATTACCCTTTAATTCCGGAGGATTTCGAGAGAGGTACTATTCCTCCTATTCTTGAAGGATATATGGATAAAATTTTTGGTCTCACAATTCAAGCAAATAGATTAAGTTCACTGAGAAGTGAACGACGCCCCGATAGTCATTACGCAAGCCTTGAAAATTGTAAAGATGAAATCAAAAAAGCTGAAAGATTAATGCAAAAGCTTGGGGTTCCAATTGCTGACTCAACCAGTCGCTCTGTTGAAGAACTATCAGCAATCATTATTCAGCATATCAACAAAAATTAATTAATATCAAATGGTTTTAGTATCTTTTTGATGTCCTTAGATTCGGGATTTGTCATACTAGAAAATACGTGCACTTTTTCAAAATTAGGCATCACAACAAACTTATAGAAGTTCCACATTGGAGCCTTCCCGGTAACCTCACTTAATTTTTGATAAATCGGGTTTGCCTTAGGACCAACGACACTTGATTTCTCCATCATTGGAAATTCAACAGCATAGGTAAGTTTGCAAAATTTTTGTATTTCCTCATTAGAACCAGGTTCTTGATTAAAATCGTTAGAAGGAAATCCTACTATTAAAAGCTTATCTTTGTTATCAGAGTAAAGTCGCTCAAGATCCTCAAATTGCGAGGTGAAACCACATTTGCTCGCTGTGTTGACAAAAATAATAGGTTTATCTTTATGTTCACATAGATTAAATTTATCCCCCTGCAGGGTTGTTAAAGGTGTGTCATAAAAATCCCCACAAGCACCAAGACCTACTGCTGGAAAAAGAAAAAGCGAAAGCACTGATAATATTTTTTTCATTAAAAACTCCTTTTTAATTTTTGATAAGTAATAAGAAAAATTGTTCAATACTTTTTTCTCCAAACCCATGGGGCTTCTGCCTCTTGGTTACTAAAAAGCCCTTTTTTATTTTCAATAGCAAAAATTTCAGCTTGATCATACATAACCTGATCATCTTTATCTAAAGTATTCTTATATCTTCTATAAAACCAAGCACAGCCATTTTTAATCATAGCTTGATTGATATCAATTTTTTCAATGATTATTTTTGCCAAGGTTCTTTTGTAACGATCCTCTCCAAACGTAATGATTTGAACCAGCTTATTATTAATTAAATTAGCCAAACATTGTCTCGACTCTTGGCCAAAAGCTTGTTTCATTTCTGGAGCGTCAATACCCACAAGTCTTAGTTTTTTGTAGCCATCGTCATTATTAGCCTGAAAATAGACTGTATCACCATCAATAATCTTGATTATTTTGCCATTTAAATTTGAACTTAAAGTTATTCCCGATAGACTAGTACTTATGATGAAAATGAATGCAAGTATCGTTTTTTTATTATTAATTATTAACTTTATTTTCATGCCTTCATTAATAGCAAGTGAAAAGCTTGATGTCCAATACTTTTTTGATGGCCGGTTTAATTATTATTCTGATTCTGAAAGAATATCAACCAGGGTTAACCGAAGAATTTTTTACAAACACTCTGATGTGTTTAAAGAAGCCTTGTTAGATTATGAACAAAATTATCAAAAAATAACTTTCTCCGAGTGCAATGACATTAACAACTCAGACTTTATTATCAAATTAGAACCCAATTTTTTTTATAATCCACTCATGCAAATAATGTATGCGGATTTAAATTATTATTTATTTCAGGAACCATCAAAGCAAATAGATCGTGGCTCATTGACTATAAAAAAACAAGTCTATATGCAAGCGCGTCATGATATTCAGCTGAAAAATATTTACCTTGAGTTTTTGGATCAATTATCAGGTATCATCCCTGAAAGGAATCCTGAGCAGAAAATTAACGGAAGTTTTTGCTCGCTGTTATAGCTATTTATTCAACGTTTAATGCCACTCTGTTGCTTTTGTCACTAATAATGAGGGTTCCTTTATCATAGTTACATGATAAGCCACCTACTCTGGTGTAAACAGAACCCTTGCCGTCAATTTGGGATAAAAGATTACCTTCATTGCATAATAATTTTTTTGGTGGGTTTGGTTTTGATACATGATGTTGGATAAAGATACCAAACATTAAGAAAATCATTATAGGTATTACCAGGTATTTCAAGACATCTTTTGTCATCTATGAAATCTCCCAAAATAGTAAAAACACTACATAGAGTGTTTAGTATACAAAAAAATTCAATTTATTGTTGTTTTTTATTATCTAATGACAATTTAAATTAGTGGCGGAAGGGGCGGGATTCGAACCCGCGTCAGGCTATTCAACCTGAACACGCTTTCCAGGCGTGCGATTTAAACCACTCATCCACCCTTCCAGATGCTTTGAGACGTGGATTATACATAAAATATTATCAGGTATGTTGACTTGATTTAAACGCAAAATCCCATTAATGTATTGCATAGGCATCTAATACACATAGCATCATAGCTAATTTTATTTTTGGGAGGAAAGAAAAAATGGCGTTTGATACATTAAAAAACCTTGGGATAGATAGTCCTTACAAGGAAAGATATGACAATTACATTGGCGGAAAATGGGTAAAACCTGTTGATGGAAAGTATTTTGAAAATATTACCCCTTTAACTGGTAAGCCATTCTGTGAAGTTGCTAGATCGTCAGAAGCGGATGTTAACTTAGCCCTAGACGCCGCGCATGCTGCAAAAGATGCCTGGGGTAAAACAAGCCCTACAGAAAGAGCGAATATTCTCAATAAAATTGCAGATGCAATGGAGCAAAATCTTGAAAAGATTGCTCTAGCAGAGACTATTGATAATGGTAAGCCTATTCGCGAAACCATGGCTGCTGACATTCCTCTGGCAATTGATCATTTTAGATACTTTGCTGGAGCCATTAGAGCGCAAGAAGGATCAGTTTGTGAAATAGACCATGAGACTGTTGCTTACCATTTTCATGAACCTTTAGGCGTTGTAGGTCAAATTATCCCTTGGAACTTCCCTATCTTAATGGCGGCTTGGAAATTGGCACCTGCTATTGGTGCAGGAAATTGTGTTGTTATGAAACCTGCAGAACAAACACCAGTTTCTATTATGGTGGTTGCAGAAATTATTGGCGACCTTCTTCCACCGGGTGTATTAAACTTAGTCAATGGCTTTGGACTAGAAGCAGGGAAACCACTTGCTAGCTCAGACCGTATAGCAAAAATTGCATTTACCGGAGAAACAACAACTGGTCGATTGATTATGCAATACGCTTCTCAAAATATTATCCCAGTCACTCTTGAATTAGGTGGAAAATCCCCAAATATCTTCTTCGAAGATGTGATGGAAAAAGATGATGCATATTTTGATAAATGTCTTGAAGGATTCACAATGTTTGCCTTAAACCAAGGTGAAGTGTGTACATGCCCTTCTCGTGCATTAATTCAAGAATCAATTTATGATGCATTCATTGAAAGAGCGATTGAAAGGACAAAAGCTGTTAAAAGTGGATCGCCTCTTGATGCGGCTACAATGATCGGTGCACAAGCCTCAAGCGAGCAAAAAGAAAAAATCATGTCTTACATCAAGCTTGGGCAAGAAGAAGGTGCTGAGCTTCTAACCGGCGGAAACTTACGCTCATTAGACGGAGAGCTTTCTAATGGTTACTATATCGAACCTACCATTCTCAAAGGACATAACAAAATGAGAATTTTCCAAGAGGAAATTTTCGGTCCAGTCGTTTCAGTAACAACATTTAAAGACGAAGCCGAAGCTCTTGAAATTGCTAATGACACACTCTACGGTCTAGGTGCCGGTGTTTGGTCACGAAATGGAAATATTGCTCATCGTATGGGTCGTGCAATACAAGCTGGTCGTGTATGGACAAACTGTTATCATGCCTACCCTGCTCACGCAGCGTTTGGTGGATACAAGCAGTCTGGTATCGGTAGAGAAACTCATAAAATGATGCTTGATCATTACCAACAAACTAAGAACTTACTTGTAAGTTACAGTGAAAATAAATTAGGCTTCTTTTAAGTCGTTAATTTGTTATAAAATAAGGGTTACACAATGTAACCCTTTTTTTATGATTACTAGAATTTCATCCACAGATGCTGCAAACGATTTAATTGAAAAGTTAAGAAATGAGCATGGTCCTATCATGTTTCATCAGTCGGGCGGATGTTGTGACGGAAGTTCTCCAATGTGCTATCCGGATGGTGAGTTTTATCTAGGGTCAAGTGATGTATGCTTGGGAGAAGTCAATGGTGTTTCTTTCTATATGAGCGCATCACAATTTGAATACTGGGAGCATACTCATATCACGCTGGATGCGATTCCTGGTACAGGTGGCCAATTTTCATTAGAGCGTCCAACAGGTTTAAGATTCTTTATTAGATCACGACTCTACACTGATGAAGAGTGGGATTATCTTTCAAAACAGCCTGTAAAAAAATGTGGTTAACACAACAACCGACATCAAGTTAATGTAAAATAATAATTGGCGGGTCACCTCGCATTGTAAGTTAGCCAACCTGGTCAGGTGCGGAAGCAAGCAGCCACAACTAATGAAACAAGTGCCGAGACCATGGCTCGCCTTAATTAATTAAAATTATGAAAAATTTAGCTCTTGCAAGAAAATGGCGTCCAAAAAATTTTGAGACCATAGTCGGTCAAGAATTTATTGTTGAGGCCTTAAAAAATTCTATCTTAGGTGATCGATTACATCATGCATATCTTTTATCGGGTACAAGAGGCGTGGGTAAAACGACCATTGCCAGGATTTTTGCAAAGTGTTTAAATTGTCACAATGGGTCTAACCCAACACCTTGTTGTGAATGTTCTTCATGTCTTGAAATTGACCAATCTAAGTCTATTGATGTTATCGAGCTTGATGCAGCATCTAATACACAGGTTGATAATATGCGTGAGCTGCTTGAAAATGCCAACTACCAGCCAACCTCATCCAAATATAAAATATTTATTATTGATGAAGTTCACATGCTTTCAAAAAGCTCTTTCAATGCAATGTTAAAGACACTTGAAGAGCCGCCAGATCATGTGATCTTCATCTTGGCCACCACGGATCCAGAAAAAATACCAGTTACAGTCATATCACGATGCCTTCATTTTAATTTGATGCAGATGACAAACGATGAAATCTCTGGTCAATTAAAAAATATCTTCCATGAGGAAAATATAGCCTATGAAGATGAAGCAATAAATATGATATCTAAACATGCTGATGGCAGTATGAGAGATGCGCTATCGCTTGCGGATAGAGTTATAAATTACACAAATGGCAATGTCAGTCTGGAAAAATTAACACAAATACTTGGGGTCACCTCTGACAACGTGATTGATGAATTACTAACAAATATTTTAGATAACAATAAACATAATGTCTTTGATTTACTGAACAAGCTTAAAGAGCACCACATCTCTTATGAAAGCGCACTAAAAGTATTATCGGAAAAAATTTTTGCGATCTCAGAGGAGCAAACATTTGGTAGTGGAAATAAATCAATAAAGCATAGCGAACAAGTTAGTCTTCAACTCTTACAGACGCTTTATCAGATTTCTATCAATGGTCTAAAAGACTTGCCCTTTGCTCCTAGTCAGCATATCGGATTTAGAATGACCATCATTAGATTGTTGAACTTTATACCGACAAACAATGGTAATGCAATTCGGTTAGAAACAGAACAAATTAACCATAGCGAATCGATTGAGAACCATGAACCCAAAAAGAAAAACTCAGCAAAGAATATTCAAAATGATAATTGGGATCATGTTGTAGATCAAATTAAACCTGGCATGGCAAAAACCTTAGCGCAAAATTGTGTAGTTAAGTCACAAGAGGATAATTTTTTATATCTAATCGTTGATGAAAGATTCAAACATTTAAATAATGATAAATACATTAAAATTTTAGAAGAATCGCTTTATACGATTTATGGAGTAAAAATAAAAATCGAAATCAATGAGGAGACAGTGACATCAACGCCGGCTCAAAAAAAACAAATAGAAAAAAATGATGCGTTAAAGGTAGCCACAGACTCAATAAAAACAGACTCAAAAATAGAAAATATATTAAACGAATTTGATGCTCAAATTATTGAGAGCACAATCAAATCGACCAAAATTAATTAGGAGAAAATAATGGCAAAAGGTGGAATGGGTAACCTAATGAAACAAGCTCAAATGATGCAGGCCAATCTGCAAAAAGCACAAAATGAACTTGGTAATATTGAAGTTGAAGGATCTGCAAGTAATGGGCAGGTAAAAATTACAATGTCTTGTAAAAATGAAGTAAAAAAAGTATTGATTGATGAATCATTACTTACTGACAAAGAATTGCTTGAAGATTTAATTTTAGTTGCACTTAAAGATGTACAAGCAAAAATTGAGTCCACCACCAGCCAAAAAATGTCTGGCTTAGTTCCCCCTGGTATGAATCTTCCCTTTTGATTTAATTATGTCAAAAGTACTTAATGATTTAATTGAAAGTTTAAAATGCTTGCCCGGAGTTGGGCCTAAATCTGCAACAAGAATGGCGTACTACCTTCTTCAACGTGACCCCGATGGGGCTAAAAACTTGGCCAACTCAATACTTAATAGCTTTAAGCACTTAGGCAAATGTAAATCATGCAATAATTTTTGTGAGACGACTGTTTGTGATCTATGTTCTGATGACGGTCGAGATAATTCAGTTTTATGCGTGATTGAAATGCCGACTGATCTATTAATGTTCGAACAAACGCACTCATACAATGGGCTCTACTATATTTTAATGGGACGCTTATCACCTCTTGATGGGATTGGGCCCAAAGAGCTTGCTATGAATTCATTATATGAACGGTGCAAAGATGAAAATATTAAAGAAGTCATCATTGCAACCAACTTCACAAAAGAAGGTGATGCTACATCAACCTTCATTACTGAGCTAATTAAGGACTTGGATAAGAAAATTTCAAGAATTGCTAGAGGGATGCCTTCGGGATCTGAGATCGAATATACTGATACGGGAACATTAGCTCAAGCAATTTCTGAGCGAAAAAATATCAATTAACCTCTTTAAATCATCGGTTGAATTGATTAAAAGATCGTAACCCCATATCTCAGTATTTTCTGATGAGTCGATGTAGCCATAACTAGCAAATACAGAAATAATATTAGACGCATTGGCTGCAATAATATCCCTCTCACCATCACCAACATAAATAACCTGACTATAGCCCACGTTAAGCTTGTCAAATACTTCTAAAAACATCTGATTATCTGGCTTAGGTTTAAATCCATCATCCGGACAAAGCACAATATCAAACATTGAATTAATCTCCAAATGATCAAGGATTAAATCAGTAAAGACTCTTGGTTTATTTGTAACAATACCAATGCTGAATCCCCTTTTTTTTAAATCTTTTAATATATCTAGAAATCCTGGAAAGAGAGAAGCATTTAGATAACAATTATTTTTATAAATCTCAACAAACTCATCAAATAAGGAATTGTTATTAATTTCATCCGGGGTAAACCTCTTTTTTAGAAATGCATTAATTCCATTTGAGGAGCAGCCTAATCCCTCCTGGAAACTAATTTCTTTATGGTTGTACTTTAAATATATTTCATTAGCAGTGTTAATAAGATCGGGGGCTGTATCAATAAGCGTGCCATCTAAATCAAACAAAAATGTGTTAATCATTATTGAATCGTAACTCTAAAATATAATTTACTGACACATCCGAGCCCAGCGAATATTTTTTTAAGAATGGGTTGTAATTCATGCCGGTAATATTAGAGATATTCATGTTTAAATTGTTTGCCCAAGACTTCACTTCACTAGGTTTAATGAATTTATCGTAATGATGTGTTCCTTTAGGGAGTAAATTAAGAATATACTCCGCACCAACTATTGCAAATAAAAAGGCTTTCAAGTTTCGATTGATAGTAGAAACATATAAGCGTCCATTTTTCTTCAGTTTTTTTGCACAAGAGGTAATAATAGATGCTGGATCAGGTACATGTTCAATCATTTCTAAACATGTAATAACATCAAATTTACTTGTATCTTTTTTTAAAAAATCTTCTATATTCAATAATTTATAATCAATACTTAAATTATTTTCTTTTGCGTGAAGCTTAGCAATTCTGATGGCAATTTCGCTTTGATCAATGCCGGTCACATTCCCACCAAGCCTTGCCATTGACTCAGCTAAAATACCCCCACCACAACCCACATCTAAAATATTTTTTTCATTCAACGGGAATAAATTATTAATGTAATTGACCCTTAATGGGTTGATGTCATGAAGTGGTTTAAATTCTGATGATGGATCCCACCATTTGTGAGCAATTTTATTAAATTTCTCTACCTCATTGAGATCTACGTTAATATTTTGTTTTTCCATAATTTAATCTTGTTTATACTTTTTTCGACATCAACATCATTAATAAATTCTTTATTTGAATACTTTAAATTACCATTAACCCATACATGTTGCACATTATCTCTCCCCCCAGAATATATTAATGTCGAGAGAGGGTCATATATTGGTTGCAGATGAATATCTGATAAATTAAAAGATACTAGATCGGCTTTTTTTTGTTTTTCAATAGAACCAATTTGATCCTGCATATTAAGGGTATTTGCGGCATTAATTGTCACCATATCGAATAAATTTTTTGAGTTTAAAAATTCTTTTACATCTATTTCGGTGCGCTGCAGCAATGCTGAAAGCTTTAAATCATCGAATAAGCTTAGTTTGTTATTGCTTGCCGATCCGTCTGTCCCAATTGCTACATTCTTGGCGCTATTATGCATGGTGTTAATTTTTGGCATTCCGCTTGCCAATTTCATATTAGATACAGGGCATGACACAATATTGATTTGATTTTTTTTAATTATTTCCAAATCAGATGAATCGAGATGAACGCAATGAACAGCAATAAAATCAGGGCCTAATAGGCCTAGTGAGTCCAAACGAGTCAGTGGACGAACATTATATTGTTCTATGCTGTTTTTTATTTCCCACTCGGTTTCATGGATGTGACAATGAATATTCATTCCTAACTGGTCAGCATAAGTTCTAATTTTTAAAAATGAATCATTGGATACGGTGTAGGGTGCGTGTGGGGCCAATGTAGTTGTTATATTCTCCTCACTCCTAAAGTCATCCCTAAATTTCAAACCTTTGTCTAGATAATCGGTAAAATCATTCGCGTACCCACTCTTAAATTCAATAAAGACTAAGCCTATATTTGCCCTCATCCCGACCACTGTTGCTGCTTTTGCAGTTGCATCAGGGAAAAAATACATGTCATTAAATGTAGTAATGCCTGAACTCAGCATTTCTAAGCACGCCAACTGGGATGCATCGAAAACAAGATCATGGCTGACCAACTTCGCCTCACTTGGCCAGATCGATTTTTCTAACCAATCATTTAGTCTTTGATCATCAGATATCCCTTTTAAAAAGGTCATTGCTGAATGTGTATGCGCATTAATTAACCCTGGGGTTATAAGTGATTCACCCAGATTCAATATATTCAGATCTTCATCATTACTAAAACTCTTAAATGGAACGATTTCTTCTATAAAACCATCCTTAATGAAAAGAATATGGTCTTCAAGGAGTTCTTGTTTGGAATTTGCGGTATAAATCCATTTCGCATGAATACCAAAATGGTTTTCGCTTTTATCTGACATTAATTTATCTCAAACGGGTGTTCTATGAGAATCGTCTCATCTCTTTCAGGACCTGTAGATACAATATGAATAGGAATTCCTGTCACCTCTTCAATTTTTTGTAGGTAATTCTGAGCCTCTGTTGGTAACTCCTCCCATTTTTTTACCCTAAAGGTAGTTCCATTCCATCCATCCATGGTAATGAATTGAGGCTTGCAGCGTGACACATCTTCCGCTCCAAGTGGTGGGATATCTACAGCTTTTCCATCAAGTTCGTAGTGTGTACAAATCTTTATTTCACCCAACCCATCAAGAACATCCAATTTTGTTATGCATAATCCGGATAAACCATTGACCATTGCGGATCTTTTCAAAGCCACTGCATCAAACCACCCACAGCGTCTCTTTCTTTTGGTCACTGTGCCATATTCTTTACCAATGTCTGACATTTGATAACCAGGCGTTCCAGGCTCATCAATATCTAACTCACTCGGGAAAGGTCCGCCACCAACTCGTGTTGTGTAAGCCTTGGTAATACCAAGTATATAATCCAGCTGATTAGGGCCAATACCAGAACCAGCAGATGCTTGTCCAGCGACACAATTAGAAGATGTAACAAAGGGATAGGTCCCATGATCAATATCTAATAAAGCACCCTGAGCACCTTCAAATAAAACATTTGCACCAGCTTGATTAAGATCATAAATCTTTTTAGAGATATCCGTCACAAGAGGTTTAATCACCTCGGCGCATACAACTAGATTATTATAGATTTCATCAACATTCACCGGTGAGGCATTTAATTGTTGTTCTAAAATAAAATTATGGTGAGACAACAAATCGCTTAACTTTTCCTTTAAAGCTTCAGGATTAAATAGGTCATAAACTCTTATGGATCTTCTAGCCACCTTGTCCTCATAGGCTGGACCAATTCCTTTTCCAGTTGTGCCTATTTTTTTCTCAGTAGATCGCGCCTCTTCCCTCGCTTGATCAATCAATACATGTGATTTTAAGATCAATGGGCAGCCTGGGCTGATGAATAGACGATTACGAACATCTAGGTTGTCGTTTTCTAATGTTTGAATCTCTGAAATCAGGTGGTTAATATCTAAGACGACGCCATTTCCAATTAAACACTCAACACCCTCACGGACGATCCCAGATGGAATTAGATTCAGCTTATATTCTTTTTGAACACCATTGGTCTCTATTACAAGGGTGTGTCCTGCATTATGTCCCCCTTGAAAACGAACAACAGCTGAAGCATGATCAGTTAACCAATCAACAATTTTTCCTTTTCCCTCATCACCCCATTGGGTACCAATAACTACTAAATTCTTTTTCATAAACTATCCAACAAATAAAAGACTTCTTAAATCAAAAGTAAACCCAACAGCTGGTCTTTTTTTCCCAAAGTTAGTTGTTAGATTTTCAAACCGGCCTCCTTTAGCAACCGGGGAGGTGAACTTAGAGGAATAAGCACTAAAAATAAATCCTGAATGATATTCATAAAAATCAACGTCGGATAAATCAATGATAATTTTTACTGAAGCTGGCAAAGCGCTCATTATTTTTTTTAAGTTTTTTAATCGATTAAGTATCACTTTATTGCCAGCGAAAAATTCTTGGATTTTTTTTAGGGATTTTTCATCCCCAAACATATCCATGAATAATTCAATTTTAGTAACCTTAGAAGAGTTTAAATTTTTGCCAAGTAAATTTTTAATTGATACCAAGTCTTTCTTTGCAAAATAGGATCTCAATTGTTTTGAATCATGTGCAGACAATGCCAATGACTTTAAAAATTCAGTGTAGATAGATATATCGTTAAATGATAATAAAATATCCTTTATTTTCAGTAATTTAAGAGAGTTAATTAACGTAGATACTACACTAATATCTGCTTCAATTTTTTCGTTACCGTAAATTTCTACGCCGACTTGCAGCTCTTCTCTAGACTGATTAAAGGAACTGGTATCGGCTTTAAGGACAGGTCCACAGTAACAATAGCTCTTGATATCATTCGACGAGGAAGCCAAGTAATTATCAATACGAGCCGTTTGAATGGTTAAATCTGGAGTAATCCCTATCAGTCTTCCTGACAATGGATCTGATAGCTTAAACATATCGCTATCAACCGACGACTTTCCATTAAAAAACACGTTATCCGCATACTCAATCATGGCAGGACTAATCAATTCAAACTTATTTTTTAAAAAGAAATCGACTAATACCCTTCTATTTTTCTCTAACTCTAATGCTTTCTGGGGATATAAATCTTCAACTTTATCAGGGATTGACCAGGTCGTAATCATAAGTTTCTAATTCCAAATAATAGTAATAATAAACCACTCAATGTTAAAAATAAACCAAGCATTCTAAGCTGACCAGGCTTATATTTTGAAACACTTGTAATGAATTTGAGCCAAAATCTTGGAAAAACTAAAGGAAGGAGGCCTTCAAAAAGTAAGACAGAGCCAAGGAATAGAACAAATAAGTTTAATGCCAATTATTTAGTACTATTCTTTTTTGGTTGTAAGTATTTAAAAAATTCAGTGTTTGGATCCAATACGAGAATATCGTCCTTACTGTTTACACTGTTTCTGTAAGCTTCAATACTTCTGTAGAAATCATAAAACTCTTTGTTCTTATTGAAAACATTTGAATAAATCCTCGCAGCCTTAGCATCACCCTCACCTTTGAGTTTTTGTGCTTCTCGGTATGCGTCAGTAATGATAATTTCTTTCTCTTTTTCAGCATTTGCCTTAATTTTTTCAGATTCAGCAAAACCCTCAGATCTTAGCTCATTTGCCACTGATTTTCGTTCAGCTTCCATTCGTTGGTACACAGAGTCACTGACTTCTTTAGGAAGATCGACCCGTCTAAGCCTAACATCTAAGATTTGTATTCCAATGTTATTAGACTCACGGTCTGCTCTTTCTTTAATAATATCCATGATTTCAGAACGTTCCCCTGAAACAACTTCTTGAATCGTTCTTTTACCGAATTCTGCTCTCAAGCCATCATTAACGGTCTGGGTTAAACGTCTTTCAGCTTGTCTTTCATCACCATTAACGGATACATAGTATTTTGCAGGGTCAATGATTCTCCATTTGATAAATGAGTCCACTAACACGTTCTTCTTCTCGCTAGTAATAAAGCGATCTGGAGTTGATGAATCATAAGTTAAGATACGATTATCAAAATGTCGCACATTGTCTACTAGTGGAACTTTAAAATATAGGCCTGGCTCTTTTTTAACAGCAACTATTTCCCCAAGGCGAAAAACAATTCCATGCTCACGTTGGTCCACTGTGTATGTGGCCATGCTTAATAAAATTAAGAAAACTAAAAGTGCCACAAAAACTCTTGTTGTTTTTTGCATTATCTCATCTCTCTTTCTCTTGCTCTAAATGCATCCCGTGATCTCTCTTGAGTAACATCAATCGATGTACTTTCAGTTTTTGGTAGATCTATATTATTGGGTAATGTATTCAAGACAGAATTTACTGACGATCTATTGTTGTTTTTCATTATTTGATCAAGGGGAAGATAGATTAAACTGTTCGAACCAGATTTTTGATCAATAATAACCTTGGTCACGTTAGATAAAATTTCTTCTTGCGCCTCTAAAAATAGTCTATTTTTTGTAACTTCAGGCGCCCTTTCATACTCCTTCATGATTTGCTCAAATCGACTTGAATTACCTAATGCCTCATTCTCAATAGACACTTTATAAGCATTGGCTTCCGCTAAGAGTCTTGCTGCAGTACCTTTTGCTTTAGGTACTACGTCGTTGGCATAAGCTTGTCCTTCGTTTTTTTGTCTTTCTAAATCCTGTTTTGCCTTCACGGCATCATCAAAGGCAGCCTGAACTTGTTCTGGTGGCTGTGCATTCTGCATCGTGACACTAGTAATGTTTATACCAGTAGAATATCGATCTAAAATTTGTTGCATTAACTCTTTGGTTCGTATAGCAACTTCTTCTCGCCCCTCGTAGAGAACGAAATCCATTTCACTTTTACCAACCACCTCTCTAATCGCAGTCTCAGATGCAGCTCTCACAGAAGTTTCCGCAGCACGGTTATTAAAAATAAAGTCTTCAACTGACTTTAAGTTGTATTGGACAGCAAACTGCAAGTCCACAATATTTTCATCGCCGGTAAGCATCAAGGACTCTCTCAGCTCTTGGGAGTTTGCTGCAAGATCATTCGACGATCTGTATCCGACCTCAATTGTTCTCACCTGCTCCTGATTAACAATTTCTACCGTCTCTATTGGGTAAGGAAGGTGCCAGCGAGGACCAGGTTGCGTAACGTCAATATGTTCGCCAAATCTAAGGACAACTCCCCTTGAGCCCTGATCAACAATGTAAAATCCAGTTAACAACCAGATTAAAAAAACAATCAATAAAATTGGAAGTAAAGGAATGTCTCCCCCATTTAAATTTTGCTTATTGCCACCATTGTTTGACCCTCCTCCATTATTATCCACAACAACGCGAGGTTTTCTCTTGAAGATATTGTCGATTTTTTTACCTAGGTCTTTGAGGACTTCGTCGAGGTCAGGAGGTCCGTCTTGCTTTGAAAAAATACCAAGTTTTTTAAACATATTACTAAAAGTTTTCGTCATAATTAATAATTTCTTGATTGTTGAAAGCCGATGCTCTTCCGACCAATGCTTCCTTTAAAAATTCAATTCCTTGGCCAGTTTTCGCTGATAATTCAATGCGACTAATTCTACCATACTCATCTATATCTTTTTGTGGCAAAGAGTTATTTTTGTCTATCTGATTGAGAATAAGTATTTGATCCACCTGATCTGCATGTATTTCCTTTAAAATTCGATTTACTTGATCAATATGTTCCTTTTTTTCTTCATTGGTTGAATCAACCACATGTAATAATAAATCTGCGCTAGTCGATTCTTCAAGAGTCGATTTAAAGGATTCAATCAGATTGGTTGGTAAGTTTTTTATAAAACCAACTGTATCTGAAATCACAAGGGAAGTTGAAGGAGGTATAAACAATTTCCTTGAAGTTGTATCTAAGGTAGCAAATAATTGATCTGCAGCATAGATTTTTTGTTTAGTGAGTTCATTAAATAAAGTGGACTTGCCTGCATTGGTATAACCCACAATGGCAACGGTAAAGACACCACTTTTTCTCCTGCGCTGTCGCTGCATATCCCTTTGCTTGGTTAATTTTTTTAGTCTCTCTTTAAGTTGCTTGACTCGGACTCTTAAGATTCTTCGGTCAAGTTCTATTTGTTTTTCTCCAGGCCCTCCCCTTACACCAATACCCCCTTTTTGTCGCTCAAGGTGAGTCCATCCTCGCACGAGCCTAGTAGATAGATACTCAAGTTGCGCAAGCTCTACCTGAAGCTTACCCTCATGGCTTTTTGCTCTTTGTGAGAAAATATTCAAAATTAAGTTAGTTCTATCAATAATTGTTACCTTCAGGGCATCCGATAGTTTTTTCTCTTGTGCAGGAGTGATGTCTTCATTGATAATTAAAAATTCAAAACTAAATACATTTTTTAATTGTTTTATTTCATCCACCTTCCCTTTACCAATATAAAAGCTTGGATTGGGAGTAACAATTTTAATATCTAACGACTCAACAATATCAAAACCAGCAGTTTTAACCAGTTCTTTAATTTCATGATGATCATATTCCTTGCGACCATAACCATCGTGAGTATTAATTATAAGACACTTATCTTTAGGAATGATTGTATTATTAGAAGTCAAAAAACTTATTTATAATTTGGGACTATTGATGAAATTGCATGAATAAAGATCAGTTGTGGTGAGTTACCTTTCAAGATAATACTCTCCTCGTCGAAGGATTCAATCAGACCTTGGAGCTTAATACCGTTCATCAGATAAACTGACACATTGACAGAATTACTTACCAAGGTTTCAAAAAAATCAGCGCTTATTTTTTTAGACATTTATATTTGCTCACTTAATCTATTATTAAAATTATCCTTTCCTATTAAGGCAATAATTTGCCCAACTGAAGGAGACTGATCGGTTCCCAATAATACCACCCTCAAAGGCATGGCAACTTCAGGAAACTTAATTTGTTCTGTTTTGACATACGCTTTTAAAATAGTTTCTATCGATTCAGAAGTAAAGTCAGACGCATTGAACAAATCTCTTAAATTTTGTAAACGATTTATTGAAATATCAGAGATATATTTTTCTATCAATTCATGTGAAATATTTTCAGGTTTTGTTAAGACCCTCTCCGCATTCACTTCAAAATCTCGCAGAGAATTACAACGATCTTTATAAAGATCGAAAATACCTAGCAATTGTTTACGATCTGAAAATCTTTTAGTAAATTGGGGGGTTAGTAACACCTCAATCTCTTCAAAAGTCTTTTGTTTTAGGTAGTGGTTATTGAGCCACTGAAGTTTTTTGATATCAAATTGTGATGGTGATGATGTAATGCTTTTAAGAGAAAACAGCTCACATAATTCCTTAAGAGTGAAAATTTCAGCATCACCATGACTCCACCCTAACCTAGCAAGATAATTATTGACCGCCTCCGGAAGATAGCCAAGCTCACGATATTCAGTCACACTTGCGGCACCATGACGCTTAGATAACTTTTGTCCATCTTCACCATGGATCATTGATAAATGAGCAAATAATGGAACATCAAATCCACAGGCTTTATATATATTAATTTGGCGCGGTGTATTATTGATGTGATCATCTCCACGGATTACATGAGTAATGCCCATATCAGCATCATCCACAACCACACTTAAATTATAGGTTGGTGAACCATCAGATCTTTGCAAAATCAAGTCATCCAACTCCTCATTGCTAACAGATATTTTTCCCTTAACCTGATCTTCCCAAGTCACATTTCCACTCTGTGGGTTTTTGAAACGGATAACTGGAGTCACTCCCTCTGGAACTGGTGGAAGTGTCTTTCCCTCCTCCGGTCTCCAAGTGCCGTCATATTTTGGCTTAATTCCTTTTTTTTCACAATCCTGTCGCATTTGTTCAAGTTCTTCTTTACTGGAGTAACACTCATATGCGTGACCATGCTGTAATAACTGAGCAATAATCTCTTTATGACGATTAAAATTTTTTGCCTGATAAACAATGTCACCATCATGATTCAAATTAAGCCACGACATCCCTTCAAGAATCTTATCAACAGCCTCCTGAGTCGATCTTTCAACATCAGTATCTTCAATCCTCAGAAAAAATTTACCGTTATGTTTTTTAGCGAATGCATAATTGAAAATTGCGGTACGTATTCCGCCGATATGAAGATACCCAGTCGGACTGGGCGCGAATCGTGTTTTAATCATCTAATGGTCCAGCAAATAAGTTATATGCGTCATTTCCAGTAATTTTAACATCAAGTCTATCACCCGCCATCAAACCCTCAGGGTCTTTTAAATAAACCACCCCGTCTACATCCGGAGCGGAGCGGAAACTTCTGGCTAATGCAAAATCATCAGTTACTTCATCAACCACAACATGTTGAATCGACCCAATTAGTGATTTTAGTTTCTGCTCGCTTAGTGTCTTTTGTGTTTCCATTAAGCGGTTATATCTTTCTTTTTTTACAATGTCAGGAATTTGATCAGACATTAATTTTGCGGTTGCTCCCTCGACATTTGAATACTCAAAACAACCTATGTGATCCAAGTTTGCCTCTTTTATAAATTCTATTAACTGTTCAAAATCATGATCTGTTTCTCCAGGATAACCAACAATAAATGTACTTCTTAGAGCAATATTTGGATTAATTTGTCGCCAAGCCTGAATTCGTTTTAAGTTATCTTCAGCATCAGCTGGTCGCTTCATTGATTTTAGGATTTTTGGACTTGCATGTTGAAATGGAACGTCTAAATAGGGAAGAATTGTCTCCTCATCCATCAACTCAATCATATGATCTATATGTGGATATGGATAGATGTAATGGAAACGAACCCATATACCAAACTTTTTCAGTTCTTTAGCTAAATGATATAAATCTCGTTTGACCGGCTTACCATCCCAAAAGGATTGCTTCACCTTAAAATCTACGCCATAAGCACTTGTGTCTTGCGAGATGATGATTAATTCTGTCACTCCAGAATCAACCAGATTTTGCGCTTCACTTAGAATATCTTCAGGAGTTCGACTGGCTAGTTTCCCTCTCATTGAAGGAATAATGCAGAATGAGCATTTGTGGTTACAGCCTTCCGATATCTTAATATAAGCATAGTGAGAGGGAGTCAGTCTTAGACCAGACTTTGGTATTAAATCAATAAAAGAGTCATGTGGTTTAGGAGCAACTTTATTAATAATATCAACGACTTCTTTATCTGCTTCAGAACCGGTGATGGCGATTAAATTTTTAAATCTTTCCTCAATAATACTCCTCTTCTCTCCTAAACAACCAGTGACTATGACATTACCGTTACTTTTTAAAGCCTCATCAATGGTATTTAGAGATTCTTCAATTGCAGAGTCAATAAAACCACAGGTATTAACCACCACAACATCCGATTTATCGTATGAGGATGAAATTTCATATCCTTGAGTTTTTACCCTCGTCATTATTTTTTCTGTATCAGAACCTGCCTTGGGGCAGCCAAGAGAAATAAAACCAATCTTAGGTATCTTAACTGATGACATGCTTAGTGAATAAGTGAATGAAGGAAATAAATAATTAAAACGCCAAGAAAAATAGAAAATGTTTGTTGAAACGTTTGCTTGATTTCAGCTTTTTTATGTAGCGAGGGAATAAGGTCTGAAATAGCAACATAAATCATGCTTGACGCAGCAAAAGATAAAATCATTGGGATGAGAAATTCAAGATCGTTTAAAACAAAATATGCAAGGATAGCTCCTATAATCATTGCACAACCGGTAATAATATTCATTAAGAGAGTTCTTGACAAACTATATCCTGAATTAATCAATATAGAAAAATTACTAATTTCTTGAGGAATTTCATGCACGATAATAGCCAAGGCAGTTATTAGGCCAAGATTTATATCAACAATAAATGCGCTAGCAATCAGTATGCCGTCAATAAAATTATGAAAGCAATCACCAATGATCAAGATACTCCCTTTTTTTACGTCATGATTCACTACAGGTGAATGGTTCTCACAATGGGATCCGTGGCAGTGTCTCCAAACCAATAATTTTTCTAAAATAAAAAAAACGAGAATACCAATCAAAACAATTAATGAAATTTGATGCAAGTCTCTTGAAAGTTCATAAGCATGAGGAATAATTTCTAAAAAGGCAGCACCGAGTAAGGTGCCGACTGCAAAACTAACAAAATAGTCAGCATAATTAACCATTTTTAATTTGCTGAATAGGTATGCAAGCATGAGGCTTAAAAAAGAGCCAAAAAAACAAACTGCAATAATAATCAATAAATTCATTAGGTGGATTATACGTGATTAATGTAAAGAATTAAGCATTAATCCATGCCATTGAAATCAATCTGTATGGGGTTTTATTTTGACGATGAGAAAATAAAAAATCATCGCTAAAAGTACAATAACTTTGACTAATTGAATTACCGTATATTTTTTGAACACCATAGTATTTCAATAATGAGACAGCAATTCCAACTAAGTCCACGTAAAACTTATTTTTTTTATACATGAAATGTTTTGCAAGAAAATTATATTTTTTATTAAATAAATCATATACGTCCCGATCAGTTTCAAAGTGCTTTTGGGAAATACCTGGCCCTATCCACGCAACAACGTCCTCACAATTTGTTTTTATTTTTTTTAGTGTTTCATAAATAATACCTGCTGAAAGACCTCTCCAACCACAATGAACTGCAGCAACAAAAGACCCTTTATCGTCAGAAAGCAATACAGGTATACAGTCAGCTGTTCTAACCGCAACAATAACATTGGGCTCGTAAGTAAAAATACTATCACATGTAAAATGATGATCATTTTTATAAATCTGTATAACTTTGTTTGAGTGAATCTGATTAACTAAGGAAAATTTTCTGTGAGTGATGCTAAATAAATCTTTAGGTTGCTCATCGACAAAATTATTTAAAATTTTTAAATTTGCATCTGATTGGAAAGCTCTTACAAAATCAGGAACCTTCCAGTCAACTTCAATTTTACTCTTCATCATCAAAATCTAAATCATCACCATTTAAGTCGAAATGCTGTTGAAGAAAGTGATCTGTAGGGCCGAAATCATTTTCGACTGAATCTTTCCTTATCACAGATAAAAGGTCCCTCATATCTTCAGGAAGATCAATAGTCCACTTCATTTCCTTATTAGTCTTAGGATGAATCAAACCAAGTGTTATAGCATGAAGAGCCTGTCTATCAAAATTTTTAATAGACTTTAGCAGGTCTGCATCCATATGTTTGGTCGGAATTATTTTCTTTAACCCATAGTCCTTATCTCCAACTATTGGGGAATTGTTATCTAACATATGGACACGAATTTGATGAGTTCTCCCAGTTTTCAAAAGGCATCTCACATATGTATGGTAGTTAAACCTTTCAAGCACCTCTAAGTTTGTTTCTGCATCCTTACCATTTACCTTGGTAACGGCCATCTTTGTTCTTTGTCTTGGATGTCTGCCAATTGGCTTTTTAATTATCTTATTTTGCCAAATCTGCCCCCACACAATCGCTCTATATTCCCTGTAAACACTTTTACTTTGCAATTGACCAATTAAGTTGTTTTGTGATTCCTCATTTTTTGCAACCACCATCAATCCGGTTGTATCTTTATCCAGCCTATGCACAATGCCACCTCTTGGAAGCTTCTCAAGATCTTTGTTGAAGTAAAGTAAACCATTAAGTAAGGTTCCGTTGACATTCCCAGAGCCAGGGTGAACTACAAGATTTCGAGGTTTATTTAAAACCAATATATCATCATCTTCATAGACGATATCCAATGAAATATTTTCAGCAATAACATCTATTTCCTCCTCAATAACACCATTAATAATAATTTCTTCACCACCAACAACCTTATAATTTTGTGAAACACTTTCACCATTGAGAAAAATGAGATCGTTTTTAATCATGGATTGAATTTTTGATCTCGAAAATTCAGGCACTAAGTTTGATAAAACAACATCTAGCCTTGACCCAAAAAAAGTTGCAGGTATGATGAGTTTTTTATTAGAATCAGTATTAATCATGTTTAGATATCTTACCTTATTTATTTCTTCAATATTTCTAGCAGGTTGCTTTATTTTTGGTGAACCTACCGAGTTTGACGAAACAACTGGACAAAGTCCTGAGTGGATTTATGGTAAAGCAGAGGCTTTTACTGATCAGAGAGATTTCAGAAAAACCATTGATTTTCTAGAAAAACTTATTAAGCGATATCCAGATAACAAGCTTATTCCTTCAGCCAGGTTAAATCTGGCGTATGCTTATTTTAAGTTTGGTCAAAAGGAGCTCAGCACGTCTACTGTTAATCAATTTATAACTCTTTACCCCAGTCATCCATCCATGGACTATGCATACTATCTTAAAGGTTTAAATCTATATCAAGAAAGAGGGATAATTAATAAATTAACTCTTCAAGACATAAGTGATCGAGACGTCAATGACTTGAAGAAGGCTTTTGATGCCTTCGCTGAGGTCGTAAATAAATTTCCAAACTCAAAATATAGTCAAGATTCAACTGATAGGATGACTTATTTAATGAACAAAATTGCTGAGTATGATCTTCATGTTGCAAGATACTATATGAAGCGAAAAGCTTATATTGCAGCATTGAATCGGGCTAAAAATGTTTACACCAACTACCCTGAAAGTATTCATGTTGAAGAATCTTTAGTAATCCAATATTTGGCATATAAAGAACTTAAACTAAAAGATCTCGAAGTAGCTACGAAGAAAATTATTGACCATAATTATCCTGAAAATAAATTAGCATTAGACACCCTAGAAGGAACTAAGACATGGTGGAAGTTTTGGGAAAGCTTGGCAGATTAATTCTTACTTGAAAGTTTTTTTCTTAACTGATTTTTTATTTTCCTTCTTGTAACCAATCCTGTGCTAACTTTCTTCGCTTTATGTGCATAAGGATTATCTGATGCCTCAAAAATCATCTTTAAAGGAATTGACTGTAAAGATAACGCTTTTCTGAAATAATTATCTAAATATCTTTTGTATGAAGGGGCTAAATCTTCTAAATGATTCCCATGGATTTTGAATGATAATGGAGATTTAGAGACAAAACTCATAAACTTTAATTTAGGCCTTAATCCTTTACTAATTGATGGCGGATGGTTTATTAGTGCATCCTCTAAAAGCTTATTTAGAATTGATGTTTTATACTCTTTACTTAAATGTTGTCGAATTGCTTTTATATTTTTGAAAATTTTAGATAGATTTGTTTTCTTTTCAGCAGAGATCTTTATGTTGTCAATAAAACCAAAATTTAGATTAAATTTTTCCAGCTCACTATCAAACCGTTCTTTTTCATATTGATTAAGCAAATCCCATTTATTAAACAAAAGTATTAGCGGCTTAAATGACTTTAAACATTCAGTTATCAATGCTTGGTCTTGAGAAGTGATTCCTACCGAAGAATCAATAATAAGTAAAATAAAATTAGCATTCTTTGCGCTTTCTAAAGATTTTAGTAGCGCAAATTTTTCTTCCTTAACAGTTACTTTACCTTTTCTTCTTATTCCGGCGGTATCAACAAGAATGTACTTATCGGAATTTAATTCAAATTCAATTTCTATTGAATCTATTGTAGTGCCTGGCAAATCGCTGGCTATGAGCCTATCGGATCCGATTAGTGAGTTAATTAGCGTTGATTTTCCCGCATTAGGTTTACCTAAAATAGCTATTCTAAAATTGTCATTTATTTCATTTGATGTAGGTATTCCATCTAATTTGTGAACAATTAATTCGATAATTGAATCTATGCCATAGTTGTGGCTCACTGAAGTGCAAATTACTTGCTGGTAACCAAGCTTTGTAAAGTCTAGCTTTGCAATTTCATCAGAAACGCCATCCACTTTGTTAATTACCAAGCAAATATCTTTGTCTTTTTTTCTCAACAGTTTAGATATCACGAGGTCATCAGGCAAAAGTCCAGACTTGTAGTCAACCACAAATAAGATAAGATCAGCCTCGTCTGCAGCAAGGTTTGTTTGGTTAAGAATTTGTGAATCTAAAGCATTATTATTTTTTGAAAAATTAAGGCCGCCTGAATCTATTATTTCATAAGCAAGATTATTAATGACTGTTTTGCCTACTTGTCGATCTCTGGTCAATCCCTCAAATTCTGAAACGATGGCCTTTTTTGACTTGGTTAACTTATTGAAAAGACTAGATTTTCCAACATTAGGTCTACCGACTATAGCGACGTTATTCATTGACTTGAATTTTTATAATTTTTTGATGATTTAATAGGATATATACAAAATCTTCAAATTTATACATTTTCGTAGTGTTTAATGAATTTTGGACACTCATCGTTTCTCCGAAATCAATTAACTCTTGAAGGTCTTTTCCAAATTTATGGACGCCTACCCTTTCCCCTTCAACCAAGTTAATAATGTGCATCACTCCAAGATAATCAATAGCTAGCAAATAATCATTAAAAATCAAGGGTCTAGAGATTTTTCTAAAACTTAAATCATTATTTTTCCATATTGTTTTACCAGACTTTAAGTCAAAATTGTAAATTGAATCATTTTCATGAGCTACGATAAGGTTAATATTATCTGTTGCGATACCGTGATAGGAACTAATTTTCCGGGACCAAATTTTTGAACCTGAGGCTCTATCAAAAGCTGTAATCTCGCCGTTATAGGATGAAGCATATAACGAGCTATCGATTATGCCTAAATCACCGGCAACGTCATTTGTACGATCGATTTCCGTGACTCCTTTGGGTCTGGACATAGTTAACTCAGTTAAAAAACTGCCAGACTCAGGCTCAATAATGACCACTTTACCTCCAGGGAATCCAGAATATAAAATATCATTCACAACTATCATTGGGGACTGAACGTTGATTGAGAGTGGTGGATTTTGTCTCTCATAAGACCATAAGGATAAACCAGTATTGATATCAAAGGATTCAATACTGTTATTGATATACTTAAATATGATTTGATTTTTATAAAAGAAAGGTTTGAGATTTAGGCTGTTGGGGAGCTTAATACTCCAAATTAAGTTGCCCTTTTCATCAATTTTCGTTAAAAAATTTCTTTCATCAGTAAAGAAAAAATAGTTGTCTAAACCACTAAATAAACCCGTTTTAATTTTAGTATCAATTTTTTTGCTAAAAAGTGTATCACCAGTATCTTGCGAAAGTTTAGTAAAAGTTCCATCCTCAGTGATAAAAAAAATCGAATCTTCTTTAAAAACTATTTCAGCATACCCAGGGAGGAGGTCAAATTCTTTTAACCACGGCTGTTTGACTTGAACTTTATTTTCAAAACCTTCTGGTAATGGTTCCGGAGTATTATCAAGACCGCTGTCGAAATACACATCTTGAATCTGTCTTTCGAGTTCCTTCACAGGGCCTATACATCCTACAATGGGAAGTAAAAAAAATAAGAAAAGTAATTTCTTCATTGGGTCTCTTGCTGATTAATCTTAAAGATTTTGCAATTTATATTCAATCACCCTTGAAAAATCACTTTGTGGTGAAAAAGAGCTGATAGCTTTAGCATACAATTCTTTAGCTTTATCAATATCGCCCTCTTTTTTTGCAATATCTGCTTGAAGGTCAAACTTAAAACCTAAAAATCCTTTGGTTTTTATCATTTCAGAAAACTGTTTCGCTTTTTCAAGATCATCTTCAGATAACGATATCAATCCAAGATAATAAACTGAAAGACTTTTGATGGACGGTTCTATTGCTTGTTGGCTTACCCAAAGCAATCGATCTTTAACATCTTCATCAATAGAATCATTTTTTAAAATTGTTTTTACATAAATAATTTGAGCTCTTGCAGCATAGGGTGTTTTAGCATAATTTTCTTTTAAGTCATCTGCAATTGATTTTAAATTTTCGGTATCAGTCGTTTTGCTAATTAATAGTTTTTGAAACAGCTGCGAAGCCTCTCCTGTATTTTGCTCTTGTTTTGATTTATAGAAATCATTACCAATCAAAATAATGAATAATGATACAACCAAGGCAATAATCAATTTTTTATTCCGCTGCGCGAATTCTTTGATTTTTTCAAGTTGTTCTGGGTTATTTTCGATATCTTGTGCCATATAAATCCTTTATTACTAAATTGAACCAGGTATTGCTTCAATAAGTGCTTTTGTGTAATCCGTAGAAGGGTTATTAAATAACTTTGAAACAGTACCCTTCTCTACAAGCTTGCCATTTTGCAAAACTATAACCTCGTCGGCGATGTATTTTACCACCCTTAAGTCATGAGTGATAAATAAATAAGTTAACTGAAATTTTTTTTGTAATTTTTTTAATAATTCTAAAATTTGCGCTTGGATTGATACATCTAAGGCTGACACAGGCTCGTCGCAAACTATAACCTCAGGGTTAATAATTAATGCCCTTGCGATACAAATTCTTTGCCTCTGACCACCACTGAATTGATGTGGAAAACGGGATAAATCTTGCTCAGAAAGACCAACCAACTTGATATGCTCGATCACATGTCTTTCAATCTCATCTTTATCTCCCATCATATGAATTTCCATAGGTTCTGAAAGGATTTGACGTATTGTGAATTTAGGATTCAATGATGAAAATGGATCTTGGAAAATCATTTGTATTTTTTTTCTAAAAACTTTTGTTTCATCAGAACTCAAATTAACTATGTTCTGTTTCATGAAATTTATCTCGCCACTATCAGGATTGAGCAGCTTCATAATTGTTTTAGCCAATGTAGATTTACCGCTACCTGATTCCCCAACAATTGCTAAACACTTCCCTTTTTTTACAGAAAAAGAAACGTCATCTAAAGCATTCACCGTGAAAGATTTTGTGTTTAAAAAACCTGTGTGCTTGGTGTAAGTCTTTTTTAAATTTCGAACATCAATGTACATTTATATTTTTTCCATTTCAGACTGAAGCCATTGATAGTCAATAGGTTTTAGAGTTTTTTTTGAATGTATGCTCGGAATACATTGCAACAGAGCTTTTGTGTATGGGTGTTTAGGATGGCGAATTAAATTTTTTGCTTTTCCTTGTTCAACTATTCGTCCTTTGTACATCACCAACACCTGATCCGCTATATCTTCCACGACACCAAAATCATGAGTGATAAATAGAACAGTCATTTGATATTTTTTTTGCAGATCCTGTATTAAATTTAACACTTGCTTTTGAACAGTGACATCAAGCGCCGTGGTTGGCTCATCAGCAATTAGTAGCTTAGGTTTATTAATGATTGCCATGGCAATCATTACTCTTTGTCTTTGTCCTCCTGACAATTCATCAGGGTAACTGTCATATCGATCTGGAGGAATGCCGACATCTTGAAAAGTCTGCTCCACCATTTTTTTTGCTTCAGATTTAGTGATATTGTTGTGGGCATGCAATGCTTCGGCGACCTGGTACCCAACAGTAAACACGGGGTTCAGGGATGTCATTGGGTCTTGGAAGATCATAGATATCTCTTTGCCACGATACTCTCTTAATTTTTTTTCATCTAGCAGAGCTAGGTCATTTTTTTCAAAATGGATAATTCCTTGAGCTTTAAGTTGGCTTGAAAGCAATTTAATAATTGATAGTGCAGTTAAACTTTTGCCACTGCCAGATTCCCCGACAATGCAGGTAAGTTTTCCCCTTTCAAGCGAAAAAGAAACATCGTTAACTAAGATAGTTTTTTTATTCTTTTCTGGAAAAACGTTAAGATTTTTTACTTCAAGGATATTTTTAGCTAGCATGTTGAGTTATAAAGTTAACAATATCTTTCTTATTAATCTCTTCTTGTGACAACTTTTGTCGTAAAAGTTTAATTTGGACACTGTCGTTATTCACTTCATTATCGCCAATGATGATAGCAAATTGTGCTCCAGATTTATCAGCCTTCTTCATTTGTGACTTAAAACTATTTTTACCCACATTCATACATACTGAAATGTTTGAATTTCTGAGTTGGTTCGAGACATTAAATGCATAGTTATCAACATTCTCACCAAGAGACAAAACGTAAACTTGAGGTTTAATATCTAAGCTAGAATTATTTAATTCTTCAAGAAGCAATATAATCCTCTCGATTCCGATACCTACACCAAAGGCTGGAGTTTCTTTGCCGTTGATGGATTGGATAAGGTAGTCGTAACGACCCCCACCAGCAATAGTTCCCTGACTTCCTAGATCGCTTGTAACGAATTCAAACACAGTCCGATTGTAATAATCTAAACCTCTCACAAGATTTTTATTGATCTTATAAGCAATGTTGTTTTGATCAAGATAGTGAGTTACCTGCTCAAAGTGCTTTGCACTCTCCGCTGAATTTTGATCCAAAAACTTTGGTGCTTTGTCAATTAACCCCTGCATTTTTGGATTTTTTGAATCTAAAATTCGCATAGGATTTGTGTAAAGTCTTCGTTTAGCATCTTCATCAAGCTCGTCTTGATGAAATTCAAAATACTTTATCAGCTCTTGTCTATATACAGCTCGCTCCTCGGGGTCTCCAATATTGTTAATTTGAAGTTCTATATTTTTTAGGCCTAAATTCTTCCAAAGAGAGTCCAGAAGGCAGATGATTTCCGCATCTAAAAGTGGTTCGGAAAAACCAAAGGCTTCGATACCTAATTGATTAAATTGTCTTTGTCGGCCTTTTTGAACGTTCTCATGCCTGAACATGGGTCCTTGATAAAATAATCGAATTGGGCCGTTATAGGTGAGGTTGTTTTCAATCACTGCTCGAACACAACCCGCTGTTCCCTCGGGACGAAGTGTTAACTTGTCATTATTCAAATTATCCTGCCAAGAATACATTTCCTTTTCCACAATGTCTGTTTGCTCGCCAACACTGTGAATATATAGGTCAGTGTTTTCAACTAATGGAAGTTTTATTTCCTCATATGCAAAACGGTCTAGCACCTGATATGCGGTTTCATAAAAAAAACGCCAATACTTTTGCTTTTCAGGTAAGACGTCATAGAAACCCTTGATTGATTGATACTTTTTCATTTATCTATACTTTTTATTAATGTAATTCATGATGATATTTTTGAACTCATCAGCAATATTATCACCTTTTAATGTGACTGTTTTTTGACCATCTTCGTATACAGGAGCTACAGGAATCTCTCCCGTTCCAGGCAAGCTAATTCCTATGTCCGCCATTTTAGACTCTCCTGGACCATTCACTACGCAGCCCATGACGGCTACTTTCATATTTTCTACTCCCGGATAACTTTTCTTCCACTCCGGCATATTTTCTCTTAAATATGATTGGGTTTGTTTTGCCAGTTCTTGAAAGAATGTTGAAGTAGTCCTTCCGCATCCAGGACAAGCAATTACCAAAGGAACAAAAGACCGGATATTCATTGTTTGTAGAAGTTCTTGCGCAACAACAACTTCTTTAGTTCTTGTTTCTCCTGGTTCAGGAGTTAAAGATATCCTTATTGTGTCACCAATACCGTGTTGCAAAAGATAACCCATCGATGCACTGGAAGCAACCACTCCCTTAGTCCCCATTCCAGCCTCTGTTAATCCTAAATGAAGGGGAAAATTGCATCGCTTTGCTAATTGTTCATAGACAAAAATAAGATCTTGAGTATCGCTTGTTTTACATGAAATAATAATTCGATCTTTTGCCAATCCTTGTTTAACTGCAGCTTCAGCACTGAGCAATGCAGACTGAATCAAGGCCTCCCGCATGAGATCGTTAGAGGATTTTGGCTCACTCAATTGTTGGTTTTGATCCATCATTTTGGCTAGTAAATCTTGATCCAATGACCCCCAATTCACACCAATACGAACTGGTTTGTCATGGTCAATAGCACATTGGATCATCTGAGAAAATTGATCCTCACGTTTTGAGCCTTTACCAACATTTCCTGGATTTATTCTGTATTTATCTAGCGCCTTTGCGCAATCTGGATAAAGTTTCAGGAGCTTGTGTCCGTTAAAGTGGAAATCTCCGACGAGTGGGACATTGCAACCCACACTTAACAACTTTTCTTTAATTTTTATTGTTGCTTGAGCAGCAGCTTCTGTATTCACAGTAATTCGAACAATTTCAGAACCAGCCCTCCATAACTCTAAAATCTGTTCAACAGTCGCCTCTACATTTTCAGTATCGGTATTGGTCATAGATTGAATGACCACAGGATGATGCCCCCCGATATGAATATCACCGACTTTTACAATTAATCTATTTTTTTTGATCAATTATCTTTTTCCCTCTTGAATTAATCGCAATGTCCGTTTTGTTTTATCTTTTACGTCCCCAGCTAACTGACCACAGGCTGCATCAATATCATCACCTCTAGTTTTACGGATGGTTGTGACGATGCCACTATCCATTAAAATTTTCTGAAAGCTTAATATACGCTCCCTGCTTGAAGATTCATATCCACTTTTAGGAAAAGGATTAAATGGGATCAAATTAAATTTACAAGGGGTGCTTTTTACCAAATCAACTAATTCTCTAGCATGCTGATCTTGGTCATTCACATCCTTTAACATCACATATTCCATGGTAATAAAATCACGTGGCGCCTCTTCAAGATAACTTTGACAAGAATCTAGCAATATCTCAATTGGATACTTCTTGTTAATCGGCACGATTTCGTCTCTTATTTTATTATTGGGCGCATGCAGCGAAATGGCTAAAGAGACAGGGCAGTCATATTTCAATTTCTCAATTGCAGGCACTAAGCCGCTGGTAGAAACTGTAACCCTTCTTCGACTTAATCCATAAGCCTTATCGTCCAACATAATTTTTAAAGAAGAAACGACCTGATCATAATTGGCTAACGGCTCTCCCATCCCCATCATTACCACATTAGTCACCGGCTTATGTTCGCTCGTATCATAGTCATTAGATAGCAAATGGTTAGCCAACCACAGCTGACCAATAATCTCGGCCTGAGATAGATTGCGGTTAAACCCTTGGCGACCGGTTGAGCAGAATGTACACTCGAGGGCACAACCCACTTGTGATGAGATACAAAGGGTTCCTCTATTTTTCTCTGGAATAAAAACAGTTTCGATCGCGTTATTTGAGCCCATATCAAATAACCATTTGCGTGTTCCATCTCTTGAAACATGATCGAAGTTAATTTTTGGGAAATTGAGCTGGTAGTTGTTGGTAAGAAATAAGCGGAAATCTTTAGCAAGATCAGTCATCTTATTAAAATCGGTTTGCTCTTCCTTAAAGAGCCAACGCCATAGCTGCTTGGCTCGAAAAGGTTGATGACCAGATTTTGCAATTTGATCTTGAAAGGTTTTTAAATCAATATCAAGTAAATTAATCAAAAAAATTAGCCAAAGAAATATTCAATTTCAATTTTAGCATTTTCTAATGAATCAGATCCATGCACAGCATTTGCATCAATACTTTCAGCAAAGTCCGCACGGATGGTTCCAGGTGCAGCTTCTTGAGGGTTTGTAGCGCCCATTAATTCGCGATTTTTAAGTACAGCATTGTCACCCTCTAATGCCTGAATCATCACCGGACCTGAAGTCATAAAAGATACTAAATCGTTGAAGAAAGGACGTTCCTTATGAACTGCATAGAATCCTTCTGCTTCCTCTTTGCTGAGATGAGCCATTTTAGCTTGCACTATTTTTAAGCCATTTTCTTCAAATCTTGTGTAAATTTTACCAATGACATTCTTTGCCACTGCGTCTGGCTTGATAATTGATAGGGTTTGTTCTGTTGCCATGAATATCTCCAATTGATATTAAAAGAGCGTTAAAATAACATTTTTTAAGCTTTTAATAAACGTTTTAATCGGGAAGTTTTAACCTACATGGATAAGTATCTAGTTACCGCCTTGTATCACTTTGTCAATATTGATCAATTTAAATCTTTTCAACAGCCCATTCTAGATTTTTGCAAAGCAAATGACATTAAAGGCACATTATTGCTTGCTAAAGAGGGGATCAATGGCACTATTGCAGGACTATCTGAAGCGATCACTAAATTCCATCATTACATTAAGTCCGACCCCCTATTTTTGGGTGCTTTTGAAAATATCGATCACAAGGAATCTTGGGCATCATCCAACCCTTTTTATAGAATGAAGGTTAAGCTTAAAAAAGAAATCGTCACCTTGGGTGTTCCTGGCATCAGTCCTAAGAAAAATGTAGGTCAGTACGTGGACCCCTTAGACTGGAATGATTTAATCAGTGACCCAGATACAATTCTTGTAGACACTCGTAACGACTATGAGTATGACATCGGCACCTTTAAAAATGCCATTAACCCAAATACAAAAACATTTCGTGAGTTTCCTGAATACGTCAAAAAAAATCTTGATGGACAAAAGAATAAGAAAATTGCGATGTTCTGTACCGGAGGCATTCGTTGTGAAAAGGCCACCTCCCTCCTTCTTGATGAAGGATTTGATGAGGTCTATCACCTTAAAGGTGGAATTTTAAAATATTTAGAAAACGTTCCCAAAGAAGAAAGTTTATGGGAAGGAGAATGTTTTGTTTTTGATCAACGTGTTAGCGTCAAACATGGTCTTGAGGAAGGAATTTATGATCAATGCTACGCTTGCCGTCACCCACTCAACCCAGATGAAATGAAGTCTTCTTTGTATGTCAAAGGAGAATCTTGTCCTTACTGTCACGATAAATTAAGCCCTGAGAAAAAAGCCTCGCTGCATGAAAGACAAAAACAAATTGAGCTAGCAAAAGCCAGAGGCGAAAAACATATTGGTCGGGAGTTTGATGACAGCGCTGCCAAAAAGGAATTACATGAAGACAGTTAACTGGGGTATTTTAGGGGCTGCAAGGGTCAACCAAAGACTTCTTCCAGCGATTGAAAACAACCCCCATTCAAAAATATTGATGCTTGCCAGTAGGCGTAATGGCGCTGCAGAAGGGTGTGTCCAGCAGTATGCAAAAAATCATGATGGGATAAAAACAACAACCAATTTTGATGAAGTTATCAACCATCCTGACATTAACGCAATTTATATCCCCTTGGCTAATGAGGAACATACCGAATTCGCATTAAAGTCTACAGCTCAAAAAAAACATGTGCTCATAGAAAAGCCAATGGCATTAACCAAACAAGAGGTTGAAAGCATTACCCAAGCGGCAAAAGATAATAATGTTATCGTCATGGAAGGCTTTATGTACGTTTTTCACCCTCAATTTGATTTTGTTCTAGACTTTATTAACTCAGGTAAGTTAGGGAAAATTCAATACGCACACAGCATGTTTTCCTTTCCAATCCAGCCAGCTCGATACTATCGCATTAATCGATCCATGCAAGCTGGTGGTGGAGCCCTATGGGATATCGGCCCCTATGCCATTCACACACTCAGACAAGTTATGGGGGGTCACATTAAACAAGTGAATGCCTTAGCTAAGATGAATAGTCATCAAGCGGATATGTCTGCCAGTGGAATTTTAGAGTTTACCGATCAGCGACGAGCAACATTTGATATTAGTTTCGAATGCACAAGACGATCCGAATTCGAAATTTTTGGTGATCAAGGACGATTAAAATGTCATACCGTGTGGCAGCATGAAAATGATGAGGCGATTATTAGTTACGAGTTAGACGGGTCAGCTCCAGTTGTTGAAAAAATTCAAAAGGGAAATCATTTTGATTTAGAAATTAATCACTTCGTTGACTGCATACTCAATAATAAAGAAAGTAATAAATTAAGTATGCATGACGCTGTTCAGCAGGTGGATGCAATGGAAGCGACATACAAATCCATTAAAAGTAATCAGTGGGTATCCCTTTGACCACAGCCTTCATCTTCGATTTTGATGGGACGCTGGTTGATTCCGAACAAGCCATATACCAATGTTTTCAGAGTATTACCAAACAACTCGCTCCAGAGCGAATGGAGTATGCAAAAAATATATTGATTGGTCCACCTTTGCGCGATACTGCATCAGAAATACTAGGTCCTGATCATCAGGATTCATTAGATAAATTTGTGCAATTATTTATTGCCATGCATGATGAGCAAGTAATCGAACACACCCAACCCTACCCCGATGTTATTCAAGTCTTGAAAGAGCTACATAATAAAAATATACCCATGGCGGTAGCCACGAATAAAAGACTGGCTCCAACGCAAAAACTGATAGATCACTTTAGCTGGAATGATTATTTTTCATTTATCGAATGTAGCGACAGTCAAAATCAAATAAGAAATAAGGATGCCATGATTCAAGACATCATCAATCAAAATGAATTATTTAATGGAAGTTTCTTTATCGGTGATACTGTTAATGATGGATTATCAGCTAATCTGAATAACCTTTCATTTATTAAAGCATCTTATGGCTACGGCTCAAATCAGGATTGGTCTAAAATTAAAATCTATAAAAACATTACCGCTATATCAGAGTTAATGGACTTGATAAAAAAATGATATAACATGAAACTAATTTATTAATTATTAAATGTATAAATGAAAGATGCTGAAAATATATTAGTAGCAATTATCTGTGGTGGAAGTGGATCAAGATTATGGCCTATCTCGAGTGAAGAAAGACCAAAGCAATTTTCTTTACTTATTAAAGATAAAAGTCTATTTCAACTCACTCTACAAAGAGCAATTAGTCTGAATCCAAAAAAAATAATAATTCTAACTAATGAAAAATACAGATTTATAGTTAAGTCTCAAATTCCAAAAAATATCGATGTTGATATTGTATTAGAGCCATTAAGTAAAAATACAGCAGCTCCAGTTGCCATAGCATCTTATATAGCAAAAAAAAATAATATTCAAAATTTTTTAATCTTACCAAGTGATCATTATTTTAAAAATTTTGATGCTATAAAAAAAGGAATTGATAGAAAAAGTCTAGATAAAAATAAAACAACATTATTTGGCATTAAACCAACCACTTTTGATGAAAATTTTGGTTACATCAGATACAGTGAAAATTATGTAAAAGAATTTATTGAGAAACCAAAAAAAATCCCAACAAATTTTTTTAGAGATTATCTTATTAACTCAGGTATTTTTTTATTTAATACTAATTTTTTTATAGAAAAATTTAATAAGATTGATAGTAAATTTTATCAAAATATTATCAAAAGTATTACTTCAGTTGGTAGCAATATTGACAAAGATTTTTTAAGATTAAATACCGAAATATTTAAAAAAATTCAAAAAATTTCAATTGATTATAAATTTTTAGAAAAAATTTCTTACAAGGATCAAAAAGTTATATTCATTAAAAGCTTTTGGTCAGATTTGGGTTCTTGGAAAAATTTATACTCAACACTTTCGAAGAAAAATGGATCTCTATCACTTAACTCAACTAATGAAGCAAATATATTAAATAGTAATAAGAATATTATTATTAGAGATAGCAATATTAAGCAAAAAAAAATTATTATTACTAATTTAGATCAAATTGCTGTTTTAGAAAAAGAGAATAATTTATTTATTACAAAAATTAATGATCTTGAAAAATTAAAAAATATTTCTAATAAAAAACAAATTCAAAATGAACAACCAGTTTATGATAATAGGCCTTGGGGTTCTTACAGAGTAATAGAGGATAGTGAAGATTATAAAATTAAAATTTTAGAAATTGATCCTAAATCATCTATTAGCCTACAAAGCCATAAGAGCAGATCGGAACACTGGGTTGTTTTAAGTGGAAGAGCAAATATTATTAACGGAAATAAAAATTACAATTTAAAAAAAAATGAATCTACGTTTATTCCAAAAAATACAATTCATAAAATCACCAATAATTCAAAAACTAATATTTTAAGAATAATTGAAATACAAACAGGTACTTATTTTGGTGAAGATGATATAAAACGTTATGACAAGCTTTAAAGATCTAATTTTTGCTCTTTCAAAAAGCTCTTATCAAGTTGTTACAAGAATTTTTTGCTCATTATTTCTTATAAAAATTATTGCTTCACTTTTTGGTCCAGCAGGTATTACAATTCATGGACAATTAATAAATTTAATTAATTTACTAACCACCACTTTTAACAGCATATCAAGTCCAGCAATTATAAACTTGAGCTCTGATCAAAAAGATAAAAATCTTTTAGGAATGAATAATTATGGAAAAATATGGAGCGCATGCCTACATATTTCGTTATTAATTTTAATAGTTGTTGTTATCTTAAATTTAATTTTTACTGAAGAATTAAATCGTTTTTTATTTGGAAACAACTTTAATTATATTATCTTAAAAGTTTTCATCCTGACCACTTCCATAAGCGTAATTTTCTCATCTATAACCATATCAATCATTAACGCATTTCATGGAATTACGATGAATAATAAAATACATATTAGTTCTTTCATTATCCATCTTTGTATTTCTCTAATATTAATCTTTAACTATGAATTACAAGGTTTATTTATATCAGCTTTTTTATTTCCAATTATTCTAGCTGTAACAACATTATTTGCAATTAAAAACCTTTTTTGGTTTAAATTGAAAAACTTTCTTTTTAAAGTTGATTTAGAAAGTATTAAAAAAATAACACCGTATTTTTATATTTCTATTTTTACAAGCATCTTGATCCCAATAACTCAAATTATTATTAGATCATCTATGATAAAAAATCTTAGTTATGATGAGGCTGGGTTTTGGCAAGCAACAATTAAAATATCTGATACATATTTTAGTGTCGTTAATGTTTTTATTATGACTTATTTTATTCCAAAATTAAGCTCCAATAAAAACATAGTAAGTATATTTTATTTTTTAATAATAATTTTTTTTGCTCAATTATTTTTTGTAACTTTCCAAGAAATATTTATTAAGTTACTTTTTACAGATGCCTTTATTGTTATAAAAAATTACATCAAACTACAATTTTTATCTGATTTATTGAGAATTTTTAACTTATTATTTTTTTACATAATGCTTAGGCGTAAAAGATTTAAATGGGCTATTTTTGTTGAGATCAGTTATTTTTTTCTATATTTGCTTATATTTTTAGTTTTAATGAATAAAACTCCAAATATTCTTAATGCGTGGATATCTTCTATAACAAGTGGTATCCTCTGCTTAATATTAACTCTTATATATTACTTTAAAAATGACGAATGAAGTTGTAGCTATTATTCCAGCTCGAGGTGGCTCAGTTAGAGTAAAAAATAAAAATTTATACCAAATAAATGGCTTAAGTTTGATTGAAAGAAAAATATTACAACTTAAAAATGCAGGAATTAAAAAAGTTTATGTAGGTTCTGATTCTTTAGAAATTCTTGATAAAGCTGATGGGCTTGGTGCTATTGTCATTAAAAGAGACCCTCTTGCATGTGATGAAAGTAAATCCTCCGCCAATTTTATGATTGAAGAATTATCAAAAAAAATTCCTAAAGCAACATATGCGATCTGGGCTCATTGCACAAACCCTTTTCTCTATTCAGAACATTATATATCTGCATTTGAGATGTTTCTAAATAAAAAAGATAAGTATGATAGTTTAATTTCAGTTAATAGGATTCAAAATCATCTTTGGTCAGATAAATTTCAACCTCACAACTATAATCCATGGTCTAAAACTCATACTCTTGCTAAGGATCTCAAGCCTCTTTATCAACAAGATGGTGGTATCTTTATTCAAAAATTAAGAGATTTTCAAGAAAAATGTTATTTTTTTGGAACAAATCCTTTTTTATATGAAATAGATCCAATTAACTCATTTGATATAAACACTCCTGAGGATATTGAATGGGCAGTTGCATTATCTGAAATTATAGATAAAAAATTTAATTTTTTAAAAAATGAAAAAAATATTAAATAAGTTAATACCCCCATTAATTTATGACTTTTTATTAACTACATTAAGTTCAATATTATCAATTTTATATATCTTAAAAGGTGCTCTTTTTAAAAAAATCAAGATTAAAAAAAGGAATAATAAAGTCGTAATTCTGGGAACAGGGCCTTCAATAAATACAATCGATTTTAAAAAAATATTAAAACAGAATGACTTTGATTTTTACAGTTTAAGTAATTTTTATTTGCACAAAGATATAAAAAAAATTAATCCAGTCGCTCATTTTATAGCTGGATTAGATAATAGTGTAAGCAAAAATGACTTTAATGAATGGATTGAAAACATAAATAAAAAACTTCCAAAAGATACTGCAATTGTTACGGATATTAAAAATAAAAAAATTATAAAAAATAAGTTTAATACCCGAAATGTCTTTTATATTAAAACTATAAAAAGAAATAGTTTTTTTAATATAAATATTAAACTCATGGTACCTAAACCACAATCTATTCCCTTATTAGCTTTGCCATTTGCTATAGGTATGAAATATGAGGAAATATATATGGCAGGCTGTGACCATAATATTCTTAAGTATTTTGGTAAAGATATTAAAAACTTCTATACTAAAGAAAAAGAAATAAGAAAAAACTTAACGTCAAAAAGTTACTGGAATGAAAAAAATATTATTGACGAACTTGAATCAAATATTAATCTTTTTAAACAATATGAACAATATAAAAAGTATTCTGTTAGAAAAAAATTGAATATTTATAATCTTTCCAAAGACTCATGGTTAAAATACTTTCCATACAAAAAAATTTAATAAAATGATTGAGAAAATAGAAAATAAAGGAATGCTTTTTTCAATAATCTTAAGAAGCAATTATAAGTTTAAAGGTGGCACTAAATTTGTGACTCCTGACCAATCACAGATGCAGCTTGGCCTAATAAAAAGAGATAAAAATCAAGAAATCAATGTCCATTATCATAATGAACAAATCAGAACTATTAACAAGACATCTGAAACATTAATTATCAAAAAAGGTGAAGTGGTTGTTGATTTTTTTGATTTTGATAAACAATTATTTAACTCTGTTACCCTATTTGAAGGTGACATAATACTTCTTCTTGAAGGAGGTCATGGATTTAAATTTTTGAAAGACTCTGAAATCGTAGAAATAAAACAAGGGCCATTTTTTGAAGGAAAAGATAAAGTATATGAATAAAATATATGAGCCATTTCTTAAATCAGCTGATTTTTACGATTTATTTTATAAAAATAAAAATTACAAAAAAGAAACAGATTACGTTTTAAAAAAACTATCAAATAAAATAAATCTATTAGATGTTGGTTGCGGGACAGGCAAACATTCATTTTTATTTTCAAAATATAAAATAAATGTAACCGGTATTGAATTCTCAAAGAAAATGATAAATCGAAAACTTGAAAATAAATATCTTAAGTTCTTAAATGATGATTTTCTCAAATTCAAACCTAAACAAAAATTTCATAATATTGTTGCCCTATTTCATGTGGTTAATTACATGAATTCTGAATATAAAATTAGAAAATTTTTTAGCCAGGCAAGTAATATATTAGAAAATAATGGGAGGTTGATTTTTGATTCCTGGAATGTAATAGATAGTAAAAATCAAAATCAACCGACTGAAAAACATATTAAAACAAAAAATTATGATATTTTCAGATTTTCAAAGACCAGAAGCTACAATGATTATATTGAAGTTATTTTTGATTTTTTAGTTATTAATCATGATGCTAAAAAGTATCACTCATTCACTGAGAAACATAAAATGCGGCCTTATTCCAAAAATTTCTTTTTAAGTCTTGCTAAAGAAAATGATCTTAAGTTAATTGAAAATAAAGAATTTTTAACTGAAAAGAAAATTACAACAACAACGAAATCCTCAATCTATGTCTTTGAAAAAAAATATTCCAGTTAACACTCCCCTGCTTGACGGAAATGAAAAAAAATACCTTTTATCATGTATAAATGATAACTGGATTTCATCAGAAGGACCCTTTGTTAAAAAATTTGAAGATGCATTTAAAAAATTGATTGGAAAAAAATATGCATCTGCTGTTTCAAGTGGAACTGCAGCACTTGATATTGCAATTGAGTCTCTAAATTTAAAAGAAGGTGACGAGGTAATATTACCCTCTTTTACTATTGTTTCATGCTTAAATCATATAATAAGAAAAAAACTTAAGCCTGTTTTCATTGATTCAAATCCTGATACATGGAATATGGATATTGAAAAATTTGAACAAACAGTTTCGTCTAAAACAAAGCTGGTAATTGTAGTCCATATATATGGACTTCCTACTGAAATGGATAAGATAATTCAATTAAAATCTAAATATGGTTTTAAATTAATAGAAGACTGTGCTGAAGCTCATGGTTTAAAATACAAGAACAAACATTGTGGCACATTTGGTGATATATCAACGTATAGCTTTTATCCAAACAAGTTAATTACTACTGGTGAAGGAGGCATGCTTCTCACTAACAATAAAAGATTGCATGACAAATTTGAACTGCTGAAAAATCTAGCTTTTAAAAATAACAAAAGATTTCATCATGATGAAATTGGTTGGAATTACAGAATGACAAATATGCAAGCTGCCCTGGGTCTAGCTCAATTGGAAAATATTGATAAAAAAATTAAAAAAAAGTATACCTTGGGTGGGTTTTACACTAAATCATTAAAAAATATTGATTGTATAATGCTTCAGCCATCAGAAACAGCTTATGCCAAAAATATTTTTTGGGTCTTCGGTATTGTAATAAAATCAAAAAAAATCAATGCTATAGATATTATGAAAAAATTAGCTAAATTTGGTATCGGTACACGGCCTTTCTTTTTTCCTCTTCACAGGCAGCCATTATTAAAAAAATATATTAAAAATTATAATTACCCAAAATTACCAGTCTCTGAAATGCTCTATAAAAAAGGCTTTTATATTCCCTCAGGATTAGGCCTTAAAACAAATGAACAAGCATATATTATTAAGAAATTAAAAGATATATTAATAAAATTATGAAAATAGCGGCTTACTTAAAATCTGATATATCTAAAGGTGGAGGCTTTAACCAATCTCTTAATGACCTTCAAAGATTGATTAGAATATGTAATAAAAATCAAATTGAGATTGTCCTATATACTATAAAGAAAAATTTAAATATTGCTAAGGAGTTAAATTTAAACGTCCGAATTTATAAAATAAATATAACAGATCTCATGAAAGCTTACTTTAACACTACTGTAATATCTTTCTTAATAGGTCCTATATTAAATTTATTTCCAAATTTTGAAAAAAAATTAAAAAAAAATAGTATAGATTTAGTATATTTTTTATCTCCAAACATTCTTCAACTTAGTCTATTGGAATTAAACTTCATTACAACTATATGGGATCTTGGTCATAAATCTGCCCCGTATCTTAAAGAAATGCGAAATAAATCAACGAATTTTTTGAGGGAGTGGCTTTATAGTCATAGCTTATCAAATGCCTATAAAATTATCACTGATTGCGATGAGACTTCGAATCAAATAGAAAAGTACTACAACGTTTATCAAAATAATTTATTATCAGTTCCATTTTCAAAAAATCCATTTTTTACCAGTAAGCTAGTAAAAAATCACTCATTAAGACTACCAAAAAAATATTACTTATATCCAGCACAATTTTGGACACATAAAAACCACCATCTAATAATAAGGGCCTTAAAGTATTTAGATGGTAATGATATTAAAATAATTTTTACTGGTAATGATCAAGGCAATTTACATTACATTAATAAATCAATAAAAAAATACAAGCTTGATAATAAAATCATTAATCTTGGTTTTGTAGATAATGATTCCTTAGCTAAACTTTATAAGAATTGTTTTGCCGTCATAATGCCATCACTTATTGGGCCTACGAATATTCCTCCCATTGAAGCATGGTATTTTAAAAAACCTATTTTGTATCCAAGCCAGTTTAAGTCTTTTACGAAGCAAGGAGCCATTTATTTTGATTATTTTAGAGAGGATGAATTGGCTGGAGCTATTCTAAAGATAGAAAATATTTCGTATTACAAAAAAAAGGTAAAGGATGGAACTCAAAGACTAAAGGAACTTAATAAAGAAATAAATTTAAAAACTAAAAAATTAGAAAAATTTATTATGGAATACCAAAAGGTAAAATTTTTAGGATAATAATTATGAAAAAAGCTCTTATTACAGGAATTACAGGTCAAGATGGCTCATATTTAAGTGAATTTCTTTTAGAAAAAGGATATGAAGTTCATGGTATTAAAAGACGGTCATCATCCTTTAACACAGCTAGAATCGATCACCTTTACCATAATAAAAAATATGTTGAGTCTGAAAGATTTATTCTTCATCATGGAGATATGACTGATTCATCAAGTCTTTTAAGGACAATTCAAAATGTAAAGCCTGATGAAATATATAATCTTGCAGCACAATCACATGTAGCAGTTTCTTTTGAAGAACCAGAATATACTGCAAATAGCGATGCACTAGGTACTTTAAGAATCCTTGAATCAATAAAGAATTTAGATTTAATTAAAAAAACCAAATTTTATCAGGCCTCAACATCAGAGTTATTTGGTATGGTTCAGGAAATTCCTCAAAATGAAAAAACACCATTTTATCCAAGATCACCCTATGCAGTAGCAAAACTATATGCCCATTGGATAACAATAAATTATAGAGAGGCATACAATATTTTTGCTTGTAATGGGATTTTATTCAATCATGAAAGCCCGGTCAGGGGAGAAACTTTTGTTACAAGAAAAATAACAATGGGTTTAGCCAGAATTAAACTAGGAATACAAGATAAACTTATCTTAGGTAATATTCATGCTAAAAGAGACTGGGGTCATGCTCGTGATTATGTTGAGATGCAATGGTTAATGCTCCAACAAAATAATCCAGATGATTATGTGATAGCAACAGGAATCCAAAAATCTGTTAAAGATTTTATAAATTTAGCCTGTAAATATATTGATCTTCATATAAAATGGACCGGAAGTGGAGTTAACGAAAAAGCTTTGGATTCCAATGGAAAAATAATAATTGAAATAAGTGAAAATTATTTTAGGCCAACAGAAGTCCAGGAATTATTGGGAGACTCTCGTAAAGCAAAAAGAAAACTTAATTGGGTGCCCAAAATTACATTTGAGCAGCTTGTTAAAGAGATGATTGAATCTGACTTTAATAAAATAAAATAATGAAAGAGAATATTTTAATTACTGGTGGTGCAGGTTTTATTGGTAGTCGACTTTCGAGAAAGCTTATTGAGGAAGGTCATAATGTAACTATTCTTGATAATTTAAATTCTCAAATTCATACAACAAAAAAAATTGATATTTTTTTAAAAAAAAATTCGCAATTCATAATTGGAGACATTAGAAACACGAACCAATTATTACAAATTACTAAAAAAAATGATATTGTGTTTCACTTAGCTTCTGAAACTGGCACTGGTCAGTCAATGTACGAAATTAAAAAATATTTTGATACAAATGTTAATGGGACAGCTTCATTAATTCATACTATCCTTAAAAGTGATAATACCAAAAAAATTATTCTAAGTTCATCTAGGTCTATCTATGGTGAAGGTCAGTACAACTGTGTGGATCATGGACTATTCACTATCAAAACAAGACATATTAATGAAATAAAACAAAAAAAATATGATCCCTTGTGTCCAAAATGTAAAAAACAAATGAACTACATACCATCTGATGAAAATACTCCATTAAATCCTGTATCAACCTATGCACTCACAAAAAAAATGCAGGAAGAAATAATTTACAATATGTCGGTAATTGGTTCTTATGAATACAGTATTCTTAGATACCAAAATGTATATGGTCCAGGGCAATCACTTAACAATCCTTATACAGGAATACTTGCAATATTTTCGAATTTAGCAAGATTGGATAAAGATATTGAAATATACGAAGATGGAAAAGAGTCACGAGACTTCATATATGTAGATGACGTGGTAGATATTACAGCAAGGAATATTGCGTACGATTTAAATGTAAAAAATAAAATAATAAATATTGGTACAGGAAAAAGAACAACAGTGCTAGATATTGCAAAAAAAATTATTGATCAATTTGGAAGTAAATCTAGAATTAAGATAACTGGATCGTATCGTGTTGGTGACATACGTCATGCAAGTGCTAATATTAAGTTAATGAAAAAAATATTTAATATTAAAAGTGATGTTGACATCGATAGAGGAGTTAAGGAATTTGTTAACTGGGTTAGTCAAAATAAAATAGGAAATTTCAAAGGCTATGAAAAGTCAAAAAAAGAATTAATTAAAAAAAATTTAATGAAATAATGTCCAAAATTATTTTTATAGCTCCCGAATTTCAAAATCTTAATAAGGTAATATTAGAGTCACTTAAAAAAAAACATCAAGTTACTTTTATTAGAGATCGACTATCTGATAATTCATTATATAAAGCATTTATAAGGTTAAAACCATTATCTTTTTCTTATCTATATAAGATTTATTTGTATCGTAAACTTAAAAAACATGATCAATATGACTATCTTTTTGTTATCAATGGTGAAGATTTAACTGCGACAACAATACAGCAGTTAAAATTAAAGTATAAGATTAAAAAAAGTTATCTATACTTATGGGATTCATTAAAACAAAAGAAGAATGCAAAAAATATTATAAAAGAATTTGATGTTGCATTTTCTTATCAAAATGAAAAATATAGCAAACTAATAAAACTCCCTTTATTCTCTTTTTTTCAAAAAAAAACTTTTGCTAACAAATATAAATTCTTTTTTGTAGGTACGGTTTATACAAATAGAGAAATATTAATCAGTGAAATCATAAAAAATTACACCTTAAAAAATAATTTTATATATTATTTTTTTCAGGCAAAATGGTATTTCTGGATGAAAAAAATTACACGCCAAACTAAACTTGAATACAAAAAAGTAAAATTCAAAAATTTAACTCCATCTTCTTTCCAAAAAAAAATGAGTCAAAGTGAAGTAATAATAGACATCAATCATTTTAATAATAATGGTATTAGTCAAAGAGGTATAGAAGCGCTTAGTTTAAATAAAAAAATAATTACAAATAACCCAGAACTGACAAAATATTCAAAGAATATTTTTCTCTTTAAACAAGAAATTGATCAAGATAAATTAATTAAATTTGTAAATCGAGAGACTTACAAACAGCAATATATACCATTAAATGTTGATGAATGGGTAAATCAAATCTTTAGGTATTAAGAATTAACTTCATTTAATATAATATCTTTGCTAAATTTTGAATTATATTTAATTTTAAAAATTAATAGTTATTTTCATTTAATATTTGTTAATTATAACTAGATTTAAAAATTCGCAGATTTGAGATATCCCTTAAGTATTCATTCAAGCTCACTACCAACCCGGCTATTCCAATTTACCCATCTTTTTTATCAACCCGTGGAAGTAACCAAGGCAAAAATATTTGACTGAATTTAATGATCTATTTTTATCCAAGATCATTGCAATACAAAACTTCAGTATAACTTTAACATGATTGGTTATGAAAAAATTTAAACTGATGTGTTTAAGAGAAAATAAATAAAGAGAGTTTCTAACTTCATAGTAAATGCGCAATGGGGAATTAAGAAAAATATTTCGACCATGAAAATGAATATATCGATCTCCTAAATTATGTCGAAAATTAATATTATTAAATAAAACTGAATGATACCCATAACTATGAGCACGTAAACACCACTCTATATCAATATAATCAATGAATAAATTTTCATCAAAATAATCTAATTCATCAAACCGGTCTAGCGGAATATAACTTCCAGAGGTAATTATTAAGGATGAAAAATCATAAAAATTATCTTGAGATATATTTGTTGAAATGATTCGTAAATTACTAATTTTAATAGGTTGTGCTTTTGAATTTGTTTTTTTTTCAATAAATTGGCTGCCATACAATGCTACATTCACATGTGGTTCTTTTTTGATAAAAAGCTCAATATTCTTTAGCATTTTTTTATTAAAATTATCTGGTATGAAAGAATCCTGATCAAATAATGCAGCAACTGAATAATTTAATGATTTTGCCAATTTAATTCCTTTATTCAAAGCAATTGATAGTCCCTCATTTTCATTGTTATCAATTATAAAAACTTGCTTGGATTTAAACTTTAATACATTAAAAAGTTTGTCATTGTTTACAATAATAATAAAATCATAATTTTTTTTGAACTGAATTAAATTTTTTTTAAAGTCTGATAAGTTTGGTTGATATGTACAAACAATACAACATGTTTTTAGATAAGAGGTTTTTGTTTTCAAAATTATTTTGATTTATAAACTTTTAATGAATTATTAAGGTCTTGTCTTAATTCTATAGCCTCAAGCACCTTCTTGTCATTCTTTTGCGCCTCCCTTGGCGCATAAACTGCTCGTTGGTTAGATTCAGCTTGCTTAGGCTCCGTGAGATAATAAACAGCCAGGCTTTTGCGATAGATACCTTTTGGAACTTGTAATTGTTGACTCATACCGTGCCAGGAGTGTTGCGTAGTATCAAAGATAATGGCTCTATTAAATACAGGGGCAACCTCACGGACAAGCTCTTTAGGTTGATTAGTGGTTTCATCATGACTCCATAACCCTAAGTGCCCCTTGTGTCGAGTTGGTCGTAGATCTTTAGACAGATATATAATGATATTTAATTTACGCTGCAAACCACACTTTGGATGGATAGAGTAATCGAAGTGGGGGTTGAGGTTGCCGCCTGTACCATGCATATGCCACCCTCCTCCATGTAACCCCATATCGGGGAAGAGATTTACTCGGACATATTTTATTAATAAATTGATCATCTGTGGAGAATTGAGCATCATCAGAATCTGGTAGGTGAGCGGCGGGTACTTATTCCAGTCGTTTAAGGCTTTTTTATGTTCGAGCGGGTTGTTATACTCAAACCAGACCTTGTCCTCGTACCTTGGGAATTCACTCTCCAATCCCCTGGCTGTTTTAAGATCAAAGAAATTATCAACCACACAATGATCAAAGGGCTGGTTGTGTTTGAATTTTTTTAGAGCTTGCTCTATGTTATTTAAGTTAATCATTTTTTTTCTTGATTAAATATAATAATTTTTATTAAGAAAAAAACATTTCTTCCAAGAAATGTTAATTTTCATGGAACAAGTCACGTGTAAATAATTTATCTTTATAGTGTTGTATTGAATCATCTATCCTATTTGCTAAAATTATATCAGATTGATTTGCAAAATCATTTAAGTTGTTTGAAACTGGAAAACCCTCAAATGTGTCTACATTTAAAGATGGTTCAAACAAAATAATATTAATATTTTTAGCATGCAACTTTAAAATAATATCTCTAATACTAGAAGATCTAAAGTTGTCTGAACCTTGTTTCATAACCAACCGATAAACCCCAACAATGCTAGGCTTAAGCTTCAAAACACTCTCGACTATAAAGTTTTTTCGAGTTTCATTCGAGTCAACAATAGCTTGGATAAGGTTCTGTGGTACATTGCTAAAGTTTGCTAAAAGCTGTTTAGTGTCTTTTGGCAGACAGTATCCCCCATAACCAAAAGACGGATTATTATAGCCAGATGCTATTCTAGGATCTGTAGAAATACCGTTAATAATATCTTCAGTATTTAAATTATTTTTCAAAGCAAAAGAATCTAGCTCATTAAAATAAGCAACACGCATAGCAAGATAATTGTTTGCAAAAAGTTTTATTGCCTCAGCCTCATCAGAACCAGTACAAATTAACTTAACATCATTAGCCAATGATGATGATTTAAAAATATTTGCAATAGATTTACCCTTTTCAGATTTATCACCAACAACAATACGTGATGGATAAAGATTATCATAAAGAGCTTTTCCTTCTCTTAAAAACTCAGGTGAAAAAATAATTGTTAAATTTGAATATTGTTTTTGAAGTTTTTTTGTAAAGCCGAAAGGAACAGTTGATTTAATAACTACAATGGCATTAGATTTTGATGCATTAATTATGTCTATTACTTTTTCTACAGAACTGGTATCAAAATATTTTATATGTTCATCATAATCTGTTGGAGTTGCGATAATTATAATATCAGAGCACAATATTTCATCACTAATATATGAAGTAAAAATAATTTTATTGCCATATTTTAATAAATATTCTTTAACCTCCTTGTCGTTAATGGGTGATTCATTATTTTTTAAAGAATTTATTTTAGATTTATTAGAATCGCAACCAAAAACTTCATGATAGGGTGCAAGAAGTAGTAAATTTGAAATACCAACATATCCTAAACCAATTACTGAAATTTTCACTACATTTTCCTATTTAACTAAATGAGCACCCATATTCATATGGCTTGAAATCTAATCTAAATGGATTGGTTAAGTCATCAGTAAATTCCGAGTTTACTAATCTTTTTTTTGGCAGAAGATTTGATCTAAAAAAACTTGATAAACTTACAACTAGCCTGCCTTTTTTAGTCAAAGTTACACAACCATTATCATCTATCTCAATTGTACCTGAATATAATTGCTCTGTTATTCTAATATCAGCTAATCTATGCTCTGGTAGATATTCATAAATAAAAATATCAGGAAATGCATTTAATTTAATGCCCCCTCCTCTTTGATCAATTTTCTCAAGTATATAAATTGATAATGACCTATCAATAACAGTTGGAACTGATATTGATATAATATAACCAACAGAAAATAATATTAAAATTATCAAGAACCGTTCAAAATTTTCAAATTTGTATTTGTATAAAAAAAATATAGTTAAAACACATGAAATAAATGCATCAAAAAGTGATGAATAGAATACTACACCAACATTAAAAAAACTTATATGAAGAAAATAAATAAGTGAAAATATAAATAAATATAAAAAAAATAATTTAATAAGTAATATAAATTTTGAAAAAGAAAACATTATAAAAGTTTAAAAATTATTGTTTTATTTACATAATATGTAAATAAAAATTGAAATAAAGTGGCTATAACAAAGCCAATATTAAAGTTAACATTATAAATATCCGAGATTATAAAAATGATAGAAGAATGAATTACCATCATAAGGACATAAAAAATTAAAAAAATAAAATACTGTACAAAATGATTTGATGAAGAATGCTTAAAGACAAAAAATTTGTTTCCTAGGTAAGAAAAACAAATACCAAAGAATGCTGCAATAAAATCTGCAGTAGCATAATACTCAAAATAAAAATTAATTAAAAGTAATCTAAGGATTATGTAATGAAATAATGTTGCAGATAGTCCATTAATTATATATTTTAAAAGTATTCTATTGATTTCTAATAATTTATAATTTTTAGAATTAGTATTAATAACCAGTCTAAAACTTTTAAAATTAAGGATAATATCTTTTAAGTTATTTTTTAATAACATAATCTATCAGAAAACCCTTATTTATTGGTTGGGTATTGCTTTTCTTTGATACTAAAATAAAGAGCATTGTAAAAGTTACAATTTGAATAAAAATTATAAATAACAAACCTAAAATATAAGATAGCCAGCCAGGAGGTGTTAAACCATAAATTTTTAATAAAAAAGATAAAGCTGCAACTAAAAAAATAAAAATAATCATAAAAAAAGAAAACACTCCCAAACGAATCATAACATTGTCTGAGAAAATATTTATTGCCCTAAGCCCGTGCAAAATAAGAGAGTTAAAATTCATCTTCGAGCTACCAAAATATCTTGAACCACGATGTACTGGAAGTCTTTTTAATCTCAATTTTGAAGCAATTAAACTTCCAGCAATGTGAATAGATAAGTTTTCATAATTAATAATTTTTTTTAAAGACTCGTACTTGATAGCACAAAAATTACCAAAATCTATATATTTTCCTGTTAAAAATAAAAAAGTTACCTTATATAAAACGTAGAAAATTTTAAAAAGAAGGTTTTCGCTTCTCTTTTGTCTTGAAGCTACTACAACGTCACATGAACTATCAAGTTCATTTATGAGATTATTAACATCCTCTGGCTTATCTTCTCCATCACAATCCATAATGACAACATTAGGATTATCCTTTACAAAATTTTGTGAAATGTACTCAAGTCCTATAGATATTGCTTCTTGATGTCCAACATTTCTTTTTAGATAAATTATTTGAATTTCGCATTTTTTTGAAAATGAAAATAGTTTTGATTCATTTGGAATATTATCTATTGAGCAATCATCAACTACAATTAGCTTAAATCTCTGTTTTATGTGTTTATTTAAATTTTCTAATAATCTTATTAATGAATCATTATCATTATAGTGCGGTGTAAGAATGACTAAATGTTGTTCTTTCATTTTAATTTTTTAAAATAATTAATGGTATTTATCAGACCATCTTGAAGAGAAAAACTTGGATTCCATGACAATGCTTCTCTTGCATAATTGATATCTGGCTTTCTTTTAATTGGATCATCTTTAGGTAGATTTTTAAAAATAATATTTGAATTTGATGAAGTAAGTGTAATAATTAATTCAGCTAATTCATTCATTGTTACTTCATGTGGATTACCCAAATTAATTGGACCTGTAAGATCATCAGAAGAATTCATCATCTTTATAAGCCCCTGTACCATATCCTCTACATAACAAAAACTACGAGTTTGTAAACCTTCACCATAAACTGTTATGTCTTGATTAGAAATAGCCTGGTTAATAAAATTACTAATAACTCTTCCATCCAGCTTGTCCATATAAGGACCATAAGTATTGAAAATTCGAACAATTTTAATTTTAATTTTATATTGTCTATGATAATCAAAAAAAATGGTTTCTGCAGCTCTTTTTCCTTCATCGTAACATGATCTGATGCCATTAGGATTTACGTTACCAAAATATGATTCTTTCTGAGGATGAACTAGTGGATTTCCATAAATTTCACTTGTTGAGGTATGTAAAATCTTAGCATTAGATTTAACACAAAAATTTAGAATATTGAATGCGCCATATACACAAGTTTTCAATGTTCCCAAAGGATCAAGTTGATAAAAAGGTGGTGATGCAGGACAGGCTAAATTATAAATTTCATTAAAATCTTCTTCTAAAAAATCTATTGGATCAACAATATCATGTTTAAAAAAATGAAAATTACTAGTATTAAAATTTAAAATATTGGATGTTTTTCCTGAAGATAGATTGTCAATTACATATAGTTGATTATTTTTGTCCTTAATTAATTCTGCTATCAGATTTGTTCCTAAAAAACCAGCCCCGCCTGTTATAAGAATTTTTTTCATTTTAATCGCCAAAAGGAAAAAAGAGAATTAAAGACATTTAAAAAAATTAAAAAAACCTGGTTAACTTTTGGTAAAGCGTTAAATAAGAAACATATTGATTGTTTAAATTGAATTTTATTAATTACATCAAGATTAGGGTTGGACGGATTCCATGTAATTACAAACACTCTTTGATTTTTTTTAATTAAATTTGGCTTCGATGTAAAGACAGTTATATTTAGTGATTTTTTAAATACCTTATCAATCAAAACAACTGCAAGAGCTGAACTGCCACCAAATAAAACTGAATTATTTATTACCAAACTTTAATGCCTTATTTAAATAATAATTTGAGTAAGCTTTGCCTAACTCTTTTCTTGCACTGATGCTATTAAAAATTTTATGCTTAAAAACAAGATTGTATTGATTAAAGAGTTCAAAGTTATCACAATTAATCATATGTTTATTTTTTTCATAATAAGGTGTTCCAGGATAAGGTGTAAATAAACTAAATTGAGCAAGATTTGTTCCAAGTTTCCTGGAATAATCCATTGTTAATTTATGTGTTTCATAGTTATCTTCTGGTTGACATAAAATATACATTGCTACTGTTTTTAGATTATTCTTTGAACAAATCGCGACTGTATCTATCTGTTCGTCATTTTTAAGAGAATATCTATTCACATTATTTTTAACATCATCCACAGCAGACTCAATTCCAAACTTAACCCAATCAACACCAGCACTTTTAAACAATCTAGCTAAGTCATCATCAATGTTATTTAAATGTGTTTCAACAGTAAAAGAAAAATTTTTATGGTTATTTTTTTCAATTTCACTTAATAATTCATTCGTATATTTTCTATTAATAGAAAAAACAGGATCCCTAAAAACAAAATTTTTTGATCCAACATTATTATGTAAATAATTTAAATCTTTAATTAATTTCTCTGGCGTAACTGCATTGATTTTTCTACCTTGCTGAAGCGGATAAACACAATACTCATAACAACTATAAGGACATCCTCTTGTAGCTATAATAGGTAAATATCCATTCCTGTAGCCAAATAGGAAATTTTTTGTAGCGGTATTCTTATCATTCACCCACAATGGTAGTGATAAATTATTTGGGTCTTTTTTTATAACATCAACATTACCATTGATGTGAAAAAGATTTAAATTTTTATGATCTATAGTATAACTTTGAAATAAAAATTCAGGCTCTCCTGTGATTGTTGCAACACCTATCTCCCTGTACCTCGATGCGAAAATATTTAAAAATGATCCAAATGCAAAAAATCTTATTTTAGGAAATTTTTTTACTAATTGTTGGGTTTCTTTTAATTCATAGTTTGCACAAACAATGGATGTAGAGATAAAGACATAATCAATTGAATTATCGATATCATTAATATCTTGAGAATATATACTTGAAAAAAGATTATTATTTTTAAATTCACTGAGTAAATTTAAAGCAGCTAGAGGTGGCCAAAATAATGAAAATTTTGCTACAAAACCCAATGATTTTGCAATAAAGCCATGACCGAAATCATTTTCAGTACCATATCCTCCACAGGTATCTTTTGAAATCCTGTAGCGACTATTACGATATAAATCTAGGATTACAACTTTTTTTTGCATAATTATAATTATATAAGCTAAGTTTTTTTTTGTATTCTAATTTGAAAAATAATATTTAAGAATTTTTTTTCTATATGGTGTTTCAGATTCTAAAAAAATTAATTGTTTCTCGTAATTATCTTTTAAATAAGGATAACCTCGGTCTACAGATTTAGATTTAAAAAATTTTACTGTCCTGTTATTTTTAAATTTTATGTTTAACTCACTTAATTCATATTTAATATTATGACTCATCGATGAGGCAGGTAAAAAACAAGAAATCAAAGAAAATAATATTATTAAAAATTTAATATTTTTGTTAAATGTTTGTGAGATGTATAAAAAAATTATTACAAAGAATGGATAAAAAATTAAAGTAAATCTGGAATCATACAGCCAGTCATATGAAAGACACAAAATAATATTTGAAATTACTATAATTAATAGAGAAATAAAATAAGTATTTTTAAAGCTTATATCTTTTAAGCTAAAAGGTTTAAATAAAAGAAATAAAAAAGGCCAAAATGGTAAAAAATAATATGCCCAAAACTTTAGATACCATTGAATAGTTTTGAGCTTAATTAATCCCAAAAAATGAATCGATTCATGTCTGTTTAGGTGAGGAATTTGACCCCACAGAAACCAAACAGAATAATACAATATAACTAAAACAGTAGTTATGATTGTAATAAGTCCAAAGTAGCTCCAATTAAACTTTTTAAATTTAAAATAATTAATCATATTTTGAATAAAAAAGATAAAGTTTATTAGAATAAATGGAATGGCTACATAGAATTGACCTAATGATCCTATAAGAAAAACTAAGCTTGAGGAAAATAAAAATATAATCCTTTTGGATTTAATATAATTAAATAATAAATAAGTTCCTAATAATGAAAATGTAATACAAATGTTTTCAGCTAATACATAAAATTTATAATGATTTATCTGAAAGAAAAAGACGAAAAGAAAAATTATAATGTCAGTATAGAAACTTCTCGTGGAAAAAAAATTAAAAAGTATTTTTTTTAAAAGTAAAAATTGAAGAAAGAATGACAAAGACCACAATAAAGAGAGTAATTGCCCATTTGGAGTAATTAATTGATTTATTGCTAAGATTGTTACTAACAGAGGATTCCTTAAAACTGGAAGTTCCTCAATAGACTGATCGTAATAAAAAAAATTGATGACTGCTAAAGATTCAACAATATAATCTAGAGAATCAGATGAAAGAAATGGGTATGTATTAATAATATCGTAATTAAAAAGATATAAAAACTTGATAAAGAAGATTACGCTAAATGCAAAAACATAAGAGGTGAAATTATACAAAATGTTATTTGTAAAATTCATTAAATATCCAGTTGTAGTTGCAAATCTTTTTCATATCTCATTAAAGATAAATAATGACTATGATTAATATCACGGTGTGTAATTAAAACCTTAATTTCCTTATAGATCTCTCTATCAAAAACTACGCTTTTCTTTTTAAAGGATTTATTTTTATCAAACTGTATGACATTGAATGGTTCATTAATATTAACAATATCAGCTGAAGAGCTGTTTTTGATTGGGTGGTCAAAAGCTATCGTAAATTCAAAATTATAAGTTCTTTGAAGTCTTTTCAACATAATATAAAAGTCATAACTTGTCAGCATATTTGGATGACCTCTCCAATCCGCATAAGCTAGTTTGAGATCATTTTTAAATAAATACATATTTTCATCAAAAAAAGGTTGTTGGATATAAACAAATTTATTACTTATATTCAGTGCCTTTTCAATCATTGCTAGAGATGTTTCACGAGCTGGAATATGTTCTAGAAAATGAGACATAATTACAGCATCAAAAATTTTCACATTAGGTATTTTTAAAATATCTGTCTTTAAACCTAAAAAATTATTCTTGCAAGCTAATGACGGAAAACCATCTAATAAGTCAATTCCCAAACCCTTATTTAGTTGAAATACTTTTGAGGCATAAGCAATGGAACCGCCTGTTTTAGATCCAAAATCAATGAAATCAAAACCATACTTTTTTACCAATATATTTAAAATAATTTTTTTTAAAAAGAAAAATTTAAAAAGAAAGTTTAGGATATAAATTTTAAATATTTTCACTTCTATAAAACACTCGATTTAATGATTTTTTGAATATACTTATTTGAATTATGAACATTTGTATAATATCTTTCGATAATCCTTGAATGCTTTCCTTCTAATGATTTTCGCCCTAATATTTTATTAATATTTCTTTTTTCATTGCCGAATGATTGATTGCCATAATGAATAAAGTAGGTTGAAAGTGATAGTACAACAGATTTTCTAGTTTCTTTTAACCTTAGAAAATAATCATTCTCCTCTCCGTAACCTACGGGAAATGCTTTCTCATCCAAAAAACCAATTTTCTTAACAGCATCTGTTTTAATACCATAGCATGCGCCATGAATATCATTAGGTAAATTAAAGTAATGATAATCCTCGCTAAAATTATAGGTTAGTTTAAATCTATTAAATTGTTGTTTAATTGTACTAAAAATACCTGCATTTCTTCCTAAGGAGCAAACTACACTAAAATCATTGGATGAAAATAATAATGAGGTTAGATTTTTAAAAAAATATTTTGGATAAACTGTATCGGAATTAACAATAAAGAAACAATCATTTTTGGCAAAGAGATTTACACCATGGTTTAATGTTTTGATATGGCCTAGATTCTTTTTATTTCTTACAAATTGAACATGATTTTTATTGGTAAGAAATTTTTTAAGTCTGTTACTAAAATTAATTTCAGAAAAGTCATCGATCACATGCAGCTTTATATGATTACTGAGCTGAGGGAGGATACTTTTAATGCATCGCATCGTAAATTTCTCCGCATTATAGACAGGTAAGATAATATCTACCTTTTTTTGGTAACCATTACGTTTGATTGAAAAAATATTTGTCATTTGTTTGCTATTACCATTATTAAAAAGTCCAATAGAATTTAAATGATGAGGAACGAGTTGCCAAAAGCCTATATCACGAACAGATTTTGAATCATCTTTTGAATTAATAAACATGTAGTTAATTTTTGATGAATCAAGTAGTTTGGGGAAGAATAGTTGGTCACGACAGATTAAGGACTCAGACATATTGTAGAATACTTGGGTCATGATATCTTGTAATTTCTTTGATTTCGGATTTAATAATAATAGTCCAGTTTCAACAAGGGTATTGGAATCAAAGTTATGTAAATATTTTTTTTCAAATGTGCTTACATCATCACTTGATAATTTATTCTGTGACGCACATGCGTATAGCTCTTGAGTAACATTATCTCTAAATGGATGCCTAAAAAGCATTAAATCATTTTTCTTATCCAAAAAAGTAGAAATTAACTTACTGATATCTTTTGTTTGAATAATATTTGCGTCCTGCCAAACAACACAATCATAGTTTGAGAAAAACTTAAGCATTCTCCATTTAACAAAACGAGCAGTAAGCATTGGATTTTTGTCTACAAAAGGAATCCAGAAGGGTTTCCAGATACTTGAATTAATTTTCTCTTGATCTGTAAAACAAAAATAATCGGCATCCTCATATATATACCGAGGATCAATTAGCTCATCGTATTTCCCTGATACACATGTAACAAATAAGACTTTGGATTGTATTTTTGATTTTTTATGGTCATTTCTAAACAAATTTTTATGATTTAATAATTCATCAGAATATAGAAATAATGTATATGTAGTCCTTTTGACTATTTTTAAAAAATTTTTACTAATTATTAATAAATTAAAAAATGGTTTTCCTACAACATTAATAATTTTAATAAAAAAAACTATATAACTTTTGCCTTTCGATGGTTTTGAATTTTTTTGAGATATGAGTAACTTAATTACCTTAAGTTTATGATAGAAAAATCTTAATACTACTTTTAACCTTATGAAAATATGTAGGATTAGAAGTAATAAGAAATATCTCATTTGTTATAGGCCTCCAAAACATCATTGATATCGCCGAACAATTTAACTTTCCCATTATCAAGCCATAGACCCTTGTTACAAAAGTCACGAATTAACTGGTCAGCATGAGATGCTAAAACGAAATTTTTGCATGAGTCAGCTTTAGACTTTATTAAATCTTTGGCTTTTTGGTTAAAAAACTTATCGCCAACGCCAATAACCTCATCAACTAAATAGATATCGCGACTTATGATTGTTAAAATTGAAAATGCAAGTCTCGCCCTCATACCTGCTGAATAAGTACGAACGGGCTTATAGAAAAAATCACCAAGCTCTGCAAAGGATTCAACCTTTTTAATTCCTGTAAGTACTTCTTTTTCAGAGAGGCCATAATACAGCCCTTTGATAATCACATTATTAAAACCGGATTCATCTTTTTCCATACCTAATGATATATCGAATATAGTCAATGGAGGACCAGATAAACTGATAGAGCCTCTGGCAGGGTGAAACACACCAGCTAGCGTCCTAAGCAGCGTGCTCTTACCTGAACCATTTCTACCAATCAATGCAACATTATCATAATCTTCAATTTCTAATGAAACATTTGAAAGTGCTGTGTATTTCCTCCCATTATCAAGGGGGTATTCAACAGTTAAATTTTTAATCTTGATCATGGTTTAAACATAAAACACAATTTTTTTGTTGACCCTGTTAAATAAAATTACAGCCAACAGATAAAAGAATACTAACAAACAAAGATAGATAATATAGTTAATCTCATTAAAATCATTAGATAGTAATGGATCTCTAATTAAATTAATTAAATAATAAAAAGGATTGTACATGGATAAATGTGCTCGAATGCCGTCGGAGTTTTCGGCATGCCAAAGAATGGGTGTAATAAAAAAGAATAGACGCATCATATTATTCATGACAAAGACAAAATCTCTAAAGAAACAATTGATTACTGCAAAAACGTAAGCAACAAATATACTGAGAAAAACAATTAGTGGAATATTTATCACCAAAAGTAATACATCAAATGTTAATTGATTAAAAAAACATATAGATAAAAAAATAAAAATTAAAATGTTAATTACAAATATAAATAAAAGTTCATAGCTCTTCTTGAATATATAAAAAAATAAATTGTAGTTAAGCTCCTTTAAAAAAGAACTATTTGCTGTAAAAATTGTGGTTTGCTCAGCAATAATACTGCTAAAGAAATTCCAAGTAATAAATCCAGCAATCAAGTATGGGGCATAAGTGGAAAAATCCTGATTAAGAATTTCTGAAAATACAACCGAAATGGCAATAGCAAAAAAAAATGAATTTATAAAAGGCCAAAGAAAACCTAATTTCGAACGATTGTATTTTATAAACATTGTTTTTAATGCAATTCTAGACCAGATTTTATAGATAATTAGGGATTTAAAAATGTCATTAAAGATTAAAAAGAAGCTAGCTAAAAATTTCATAAAAGATGGCTCTGGTTATGCCCGATAAACCTTTTTGTTTTTGAATGGGAATCTACCACGACAATCAATGATTAACTTGGATTGATTTAAAATATTCTTATAATCAAAATCATCATGATCAGTAATAAGTATAACTAAATCATATTCCCCATATTTTATTTTTTTTTCGCTAATCGCTTTAATCGTTTTACTCATTACTTTTACGTTAGGTATAAACGAATCTTGATAAAACAATTTTGCTCCAAGATGATTAAGTTTTTCATAAATTTTAAAAAATGGTGACTCTCTTGGGTCGTCAATATTTTTTTTATAAGCAGCGCCTAACAACAAAATTTTTGATCCATTGATGCTTTTTTTTGAATAATTTAAAGCAACGTTAGCTTTATTAATAACCAATTCGGGCATGGAATCATTAATCTCACCGGCAAGTTCAACAAATTTTGTTTGGTAATTCAGTCTTTTTGCAGCATAACTTAAATAAAACGGATCAATAGGAATGCAATGACCACCAAGACCTGGTCCGGGGTAGAATTTTTGAAACCCAAAGGGCTTTGTGCCTGCAGCATCAACAATTTCATGCATATCGAGATTCATTTTGTCAGCTAAAACTTTTAATTCATTAATCAAAGAAATATTCACACAACGATAGACATTTTCAAGAATCTTTGCAAATTCAGCCACATCTGCTGAGGACACTCTCACAACCTCATCGATTATTTGTTGGTATAGCAATTCACCCACATCTCCGCATTTTTTAGTCACCCCACCAACTAACTTTGGTGTGTTTTTTGTATGAAAATTTTTATTTCCTGGATCTTCTCGCTCTGGTGAAAAGGTTACAAAAAAATCATTGCCAACCTTTAAATTGATCTCGTTAAGAATAGGAAATATCAATTCACGAGTTGTGCCTGGGTAAGTAGTGCTCTCAAGAGATAACAACTGACCTTTTTTTAAGAAAGGTTTAATAGACAATAAAGCTGATTTAATAAAAGACAGGTCAGGGTCTTTTTTTGAATCTAAAGGTGTAGGAACGGTAATAATAATGGCATCAGCATCTTTTATATTTTCAAATTTAGTCGATACTATAAAATTTTTATTAATTTTAGACTTAATAGAATCAATGCTTATATTTTTTATATACTGCCTTCCTTTCAGCAAATCATCTATCTTGGATGAATCAACATCGATTCCATAAACTTTAAAGTTCTCATCTAAAAAACGCTTAGCTAAAGGAAGGCCTACATAACCTAAGCCAATGATAGCAACATTGAATTTTCTTTTTTTTAAGTTTGAAATATATTCAGCGAAATTTTTCATAAAAATTTAAAAAAATATTTACATTTATTTATGGAATTATCAATATTCATCGCAAGTTAGATAATAACTCATGTATCTGAAAAGAGATATATTTATGCCCTTCCTTATTAAGATGGTCATCAATTTGAAAATAATGATTTTGATCTAAATTTAAATCAACAAATTTGATGTTTCCATATACCTCGTTCCAGTTAATGAATTTTTTACCATGCGCATTTGAATAGAAAATAATTATATTTTTATCATTTAGTAAATCATATCTACTCAAAATCTCCTTGATGTACTTTTTATGTTCTGCCGCGTCTGTAGAGTAAGTATGTGGTTTTTTATAAAAAGACTTTAAAAAATGAATCGGAAAGCCAAAAAAACTAGCGAGATTCCATTCATTAAAATAAAATCTTGCTGCGTTTTGTATTTTTTTAATAAAATTTAATTCACGTTTTTCAATTTCAGAATAATAATCAAATTCCTGAATTACATAATCATCAATTTTTTTCTTATTTTTTGATATATCATTTTCACAATATTGGATAACAACTGCATCTGCAGATAGAAATTTTTTACTATTAATGGCCGACAAAATTTCTTGTTCTGTTCCGTAACTCGACATAGATAAATTACTGACGTTGTAACCTAAATTATTTAGCAAATATGAAAATGTTTGATTGAAATCGACACCCCACCCCATAGCATGAGAATCACCAACAACAATAACATCTGATTGGCTAATTAATTTTAAATCCCTATTAACCAATGCTCCATTTTCATCAAACTTTAATAAAGTATCAAATTCAAAATTTTTAAAATTGCAATCCCCGTATTTGAATTTGTATCCCAAGACTTTATCAGCCTGAGCACATCCGGCATCACCTTGAAAAATAGATCTCATTGGTGCTTTTTTGTAATAATGACGTTGTTGGTCAATTATAAAATTATTTGAAAAACCTACACCTATAAGATTAAAAAAAATCGGTGATATTGAAATAAAAAAAGCTATGAAACTGTAAAATAAAACCCCGATTAACATATATCCAATAATTTTAGTCCAGTTCATATTCCTCATGGTAAGGTTTCTTTTCATAACAATCTTGTTGATCTTTATATAAAATAAAATTACCAATAATCAAAATATCTAATTCAGTATTCATAAAACATTTATAAGCATCTGTTGGAGAACATACTATTGGCTCTCCCCGAACATTAAATGAAGTATTCACAATAATTGGGCAACCGGTTTGTTTTTTAAATTGTGAGATAACTCTATGATAAAGAGGATTGGTATCTTTATGAACAGTTTGAATGCGGGCAGAGTAATCGACATGAGTTATAGCAGGTACTACAGAGCGTGCTACATTAAGGCTATCGATACCTGAAAAACCCAGTTCTTTTTTAGTAAGTTTTGTTCGTTTATTCTCTTTAATAAAAGCAACATGTAACATATAAGGACTGCAAGTGTTATGGTAAAACCAATCAGCGACATCTTCGTATAATACACTTGGGGCAAAAGGACGAAAACTTTCACGATATTTAACTTTTAAGTTAAGTTGTTTTTGCATTATTGGGGAACGAGGATCGGCAATAATGCTTCTACCTCCTAAAGCTCTTGGACCAAACTCCATTCTTCCTTGCATCCACCCTATTGCCTTTTGATTAATTAATGCTTTTGTTGTTTCATTAACTAAATCAATATCAGATAGTTTTTTAAAAGTAGCGCCACAAGAAATTAGATCTTCCTTGATATGAGTATTTGTAAAATGAGGTCCTAAATATGAACCCATCATTTTGTCACGATTTGAGAACACAACTCTCTCTTTTTTGAAATGCAAGTGCCATGCAGCAAGGGCTGCTCCAAGCGCACCACCCGCATCCCCAGCAGCTGGTTGTATCCATATATTTTTAAAAATTTTTTTTCGAAGCAGTATTCCATTTGCAACACAATTAAGAGCAACACCTCCAGCTAAACAAAGATTTTTTTGATTAGTTTCTTTAGCAACATTTTCAGCAATTTTTATAACAATCTCTTCAGTAACTTTTTGAATTGATGCAGCAAGGTCCATCTCTCTTTGTGTCAATTTAGATTCTGGTAATCTTGGTGAACCGCCAAACAATTGATCAAATTTTTTATTAGTCATTGTCAAACCGGTAGCATAGTTGAAAAATTTCATATTTAACTTAAAGCTTCCGTCATCCGAAAATGATAATAAATTTTTTTTAATTTTATTAGCAAACCGAGGTTTGCCATAGGGCGCTAGCCCCATTACTTTATATTCACCAGAATTAACCTTAAACCCCAGGTAATAAGTAAATGCTGAATAAAGCAATCCAATAGAATGTGGAAACTTCATCTCTTTCATAATTTTTAAATTATTCTGATCACCAATAGCTACCGATGAAGTTGTCCATTCACCAACACCATCAAGTGTTAATACAGCAGCACTTTTGAAGGGAGATGGGAAGAAAGCACTTGCCGCATGAGATAAGTGATGTTCTGAAAAAAGCAAACGATCTCCCCACTTGATACTTTCACTAAGTGTATTTTCTAGGGATTTAATAATTATTGATTTCTGGAATAACTTTTCTTTAATCCACAAAGGCATAGATTTAGCAAAGTTAAAAAATCCCTTAGGGGCAAAAGCTAAATATGTTTCAAGAAGACGCTCGAACTTTAAAAAAGGTTTTTCATAAAAAACAATGCAGTCAATTTTTTCAGCAGAAATATTAGCTTCCTTTAGGCAATATTTTATTGCATTCACTGGAAATCTTGCATCATGCTTCTTACGAGTGAATCTCTCCTCCTGAGCCGCAGCTACTATATCACCATTATTCAACAGACATGCGGCGCTATCATGATAAAAAGCTGAGATTCCTAAAAGATACATATGACTTTAGAAAAGGGTGTAAATAAAAGGTGCAAAAACGGAACCTTGGGCCATTAAAAGTAAAAATCCAAAAAAAATTAAAATTAAAACTATTGGTGCAAGCCAAAGTTTTTTTCTCTCACGTAAAAAAAATAATAATTCTTTTAAAATCTGAAACATAATTTTTTAAAATTGATTTTCGAAAGATGTGTGATCATTGGATTTTCTTTTATGCCAATAAGTTTTTTTATAGGTTCTTAAATTTAATTCATCACGATTAAAAATTCTTAACAATAAAGCAAATGGTGTTATGAACCCAAAAAAAATAATACCTAACATAATAGGACTTACAAACCTCCCAAGAAACATACCGAGCTTAATCCATAATCTATTTAAAGTTGTTAGAATCCTAGAATTCAGAAGAGTCAAAACAAAAAAAACTTGAGAAATTAAAAATAAAATTAAAGATGCAAAAAGTTGCACTTTAAAGAAGATATATATAGAAGCAAGAAAAAAAATAACAGCAAATAAAAAACCAAATTGACGATTTTGGGATGATATAGAGTCATAATTATTCATTTAAATTCCTAATAAAAATCTACAATTCTTCTTTAAACAATCTTAAGGCCGAGCCGCTTTGGTCTTTGTCAGAAATTATAAAATTATCTTTATTTCCTGGCCATGAAATACCTAGATCATTATCTGACCATAATAAAGTTTTTTCAGAATCTTTATTGTAAAAATCTGTTGTTTTATAAAATACTTCAGCATAATCAGATAAAACTAAAAAGCCATGAGCAAAACCAGAAGGAATCCAAAATTGCTTTTTATTTTCTGAAGAAATAATTACTGAGGCATATTTTCCAAAAGTTTGTGAATTCTTACGCAAATCTATTGCTACATCAAATATTTCACCATACAAAACTCTGACCAACTTCCCTTGAGCAAAAGGCTCTAACTGTAAATGTAGACCTCTTAAGGTATTTTTTTTTGAGAATGATTGGTTATCTTGAACAAAACTCACATTTTCCCCAATTGCCAGCTCAAAGTTTTTCTGATTAAAAGCTTCAAAAAAGAAACCGCGCTCATCATGGAATATGCTAGGTTCAAATAGCATCAAACCGGGAATATCAAATTTTTTAAAATTTTTACACATTATCAACTGAAAGACTCTTTAGATATATATACATGGTGACATAAATAAGTGAAAAAGTAATTAGAGTAACTGCAATCGAAAAAATATTATTGTAAAAAAATTTTATTAAAACAGGTGCTAATATAAAGGGAAGAAGCAATACTGTAACAAAGCTATTATTTCTTAACTTTAACCTTTTACTAAAACTTCTAAATATTAATGAGTGCAGGTGCTTAGCATCAGGTTTAAATGGACTATTATTTTCAAATATCTTCTTCCTTACAAAGGAAAATAATAATTCTATTGAGGGGTAAACTAAAATTAAAACAGCAGTCCATGATAATAACTGATCATGCTTCCCGAATAAATAAATGACAGTTCCACTTACTGCAAACCCATAAAAATAAGCACCTGCATCACCACTAAAAATTTTTCCAAAAGGAAAATTAAACATTAAAAAAATAATAAGCGGTAACATGAAAATTAAACATATCTCAGCCAGATGACCATCATTTACAGTTAAAGCTAAAAAAGCAAGAACAAATAGTTGAACAATATTAGTTAAAGCCATATTACCATTCACGCCGTCAATTAGGTTGTTACCATTAATAATCACTATTATTGAAAAGATAAAGAAAATTTCTTTTAAGATAGGAAATGATAAAACTTGATTGAGTAATGGAAAGTCGATCTCAGGTAAGCTAGTTGGGAGCAAATAAATAAATAAAGAAGCGCTTACAATCATAAAGATCAATCTCAACCTAGGGCTTGTATTGTGAAACAGATCTTCTTTTGCTCCAATCAAGATGATGGGTATCGCTGACATTAAAATGATGTTTAAAAGTTCAGAGTCAAATGCAACAAAAACTGTTATTATCAAAAATACATAGATGATCAAACCACCAATTCGTGGAACTTCATCTTGGTGTAGCCTTTGTTTTGAGTGGTACGCCTTAAGAGACAGTGAGGTATAAATCTTTTTCCAAAACAAAGTGATGCAAAAAAATAAAAAAAATAACCCCACCAGACCAATGGAGACTAAATTTAAAACTTCAAAAAAATGATCAATCATTAGAAATTAATATAAATTTTGGATTATCTTCTGGAAATTTTTTTATAATATTAAGTTCATCTAGCATTTGTTCTGATTTAATCAGCTTGTATTTATGGTCCTGAATTTGATGATAATCTTTAAAGGTAAATGGGTCATAATTTATATAATAAGAAATTCTTTCAAAGTCACCAAAATCAACTGATTCTTTTAGATTTGTTTTGACATAATTTGCAACTATCATTTCAAGATCATCTCCCTTATCGAATATGATATTAAAAAAACTGACAAATATGCCAGCCCAAATTAGAAATCTTACCTTACCACTTGTCTCTTCATCACGAATTAAGTTTATAAAAATTGGAACAACTATTAAAAAAATCCACCAAAGATGAAAAACCCAATACCTATTAGATAATACATAAACATAGTAAGTGTTTACAGAAACAATAAAAAAACTAAGCAACAAGAAAAATATAATATTTTTATAAATTTCAGGATTGAGCTTTATTTTTTTAATTGATAATCCATATAAAAATATAAAAGAATTTAAATACCCCACAGCATAAAACCATTTAATAAATATTATAGAGAACATGGTTACCACACTAATGAATATCTTGTGACTATCAATTAAAATCTTAAGCATTGGATCTTCGGATATTATTGGGATGGGGCTAAAAAGTTTTTCTATAATAGTTACTGGTCTATAAATTATTTCAGATAGCCTAGAGTTAGTAATTAATTCAAAAGCATTATCTGAGAACATAACAAAAAGAGAGAAAACAATAAAGATTGAAATTAATAGCAAATAATTAATTAAAAAAATCGATAAGTTTTTTTTATTGATGCTTACAAAATGCCATAGAGGTAATAATATTAAGAATATGAATGACTCAGGTCTGAAAAAGCCGCCAATAAAAAAACTAAATTGCCATTTTAATGAGTTATGTAATGTAGGATTTTTTTGATCAATAATGTAAAAATATGTACCTGCCATGCACGCAGCCCATAAACCATGATCTCTTAAAATCATTCCAACATAGTCATCCATTATTGGAATTGAGGAAATTAAAATTAAACCACCATAAAATACTGAATCTCTATCTCTTGTAATAAACTGTAATATTCTTAGAAAATAATATACCGCTATACCAAATAAAATTAGGCAGATTATATGAGCTAAAATTTGCAGAGGTAAATGAGTAAAAAAATATAATATAGTTAATAACAAGCTAAAAAATGGCCATGGATAAAATAAAAATCCTTCCTTCCATTCACCATTGATAAAATAAGTTGCTTGCTCGAGATAGCCTAGACCATCCCTGTTAATTGAACCTCCTTGATTTAATATGGACCAAGCAGCAACAATAAATAGTAATATCCACATCCCGGGCAAAAATGAAAGTTTATTTTTTATTAAATCCAAAAATTTCATTTGACTTCAACTCTCCACGCATCACGACACATATCTTCTAATGTTAACTGTGCAGACCAATTTAAATGATTTTTTATTTTATCCACCTTAGCATAACAGCTGGCGATATCCCCATCACGTCGAGGTTGAATTTGATACGAAATATTCACTTGATTAACTTCTTCAAAAGCCTTCACCATTTCTTTCACAGAAAATCCTTTGCCACAACCCACATTATAAATTTCACAACTTGGATTATCATTCATTAACGCACTCCAATGTGCCTCAATCAAATCCATCACATGGATATAATCCCTCACCCCAGTCCCGTCTTCAGTCTCATAATCATCCCCATGGATATTAAGGTGATCATAATCTCCTCGAGCCACTCCTAAAATATATGGCATCAAATTATTAGGCACGCCGTTGGGTTTTTCACCAACAATGCCTTTATAAGAACCCACCGGATTAAAGTATCGCAATAGCTTGACTGAAGCTGTTTTAAAGTAATCATCTTGTAAAAAAAGTTGTTCAACCTGAGCTTTGGTTTCACCGTATGGGTTAAAGGGTTGAACCGGGTGATCTTCATCAATGGGCAAATACTCTGGGTCGCCGTACACCGTGGCACTGGATGAGAAGATGACATTGTTAATGCCCTGCTCCTTAATACAATCAATCACATTCTGTGAACCGACCACATTGTTGTCATGATAGAGATCAGGATTGGCGACCGACTCCGACACCGACTTCAATCCGGCAAAATGAATCGCCGCGCTGAATTGATGCTCATTAAAAAAATCTTTTAATTTGTCTTGATCGCGGATATCAATATTAAAAAAGGGGATGGTGACATTGAAATGTTTTTCTAAGGTTTGTAAATTCGAGGGGTCACTATTGCTTAAGTTATCAATCACCACCACATCGACTAGTTTTTCTAAACAGAGGGCGACCATATGTGATCCTAAAAAACCGGCTCCTCCGGTAATTAAAATAGGATGTGGAAATGTGTTCGCGTCAGTCATTCTTCAACGCTATTCAGATAAGACCTTCATGAGGTACTGACCGTATTGGTTCTTCAGTAACGGCTTGGCTAAATCTTCCAACTGGGATGCGCTAATCCAACCTTGACGATAAGCGACTTCTTCCGGACAGGCGACCTTTAAACCTTGTCTATTTTCAATGGTGGATATGAATTGTCCAGCATCAAGCAATGAGTTATGCGTGCCGGTATCCAGCCAGGCATAACCGCGGTCCATGATCTCGACGCTGAGATTTTTTTGCGATAGGTACAGTTTATTCAGGTCGGTAATTTCCAACTCACCGCGTGGCGAGGGCTTGAGGCTCTTGGTTAAATCCACGACTTGCTCGTCATAAAAATAGAGACCCGTCACTGCGAAGTTCGATTTCGGCTTGCTGGGTTTTTCCTCTAATGAGATGACTTGGTTATTGTCATCAAACTCGGCGACGCCATAGCGTTCAGGGTCATGCACGTGGTAAGCAAATACCGTAGCACCCTCTTCTCGCTGATCAGCTGATTGGAGTAACTCTTGCAGGTCGTGCCCGTAAAAAATATTGTCACCGAGAATTAAAGCAGACGGATCGTCACCAATAAATTCTTCGCCTAACAGGAACGCTTGCGCTAAGCCATCCGGGCTAGGCTGCACCTTGTACTTAAAATTCACACCCCACTGTGACCCGTCACCTAAGAGTGACTCAAAACGTGGAGTATCTTCAGGTGTGGAGATGATTAAGATGTCGCGCATACCGCCAAGCATGAGTGTAGTGAGCGGGTAGAAGATCATCGGCTTATCATAGACTGGGAGTAACTGTTTGGAGATAGTTTGTGTGACCGGGTAAAGCCTCGTGCCTGACCCTCCCGCTAGGATAATGCCCTTCCGATTCATGTTACTGTTCCTCCGCTATGACTTGGCTTAAACATCTTTGCCAGTCACTAAAATTTAAATCAAATACCTGTTTTATTTTAACATTACTCAACACACTATTCGCTGGTCGTTTGGTTTTTGTTGGGAACTCATGGGTCTGAATCGCATGTAAATGTTCCAAATGAAATTGAGGATTCGTATGACCAATAATTTGTTTGGCAAACTCATACCAAGAACAGGATCCATCCGGCACCAGGTGATAGACCCCGGTATTGTTTTGATTGAGTTGCGGGATGATGCGTTTGATTTGTTCAGCTATAAAAACATTCGAGGTTGGGACACCTATTTGGTCTGCCACCACCTTCAATTCGTCACGCTCTTGGCTCAATCGTTTCATGGTGAGGTAGAAGTTATGACCAATATTAGAATACACCCAGCTGGTTCTAAGGATATAAGTTAACCCACCGACCTCTTGAATGGCCTCATCGCCCGCACACTTGGACTGGCCATACACCCCCAATGGATGGGTGGGTTCATCCTCCACATAAGCTGCTTCTTTCTCACCATTGAAAACGTAGTCGGTGGAGAAGTGAATGAACGGGATATTATATTCACGAGCCTTCTCTGCCATCACCCTCGGTGCGTCCCGATTAATCTGAAATGCCAATTCCGGTTCGTCCTCCGCTTGGTCCACTTTCGTATAGGCCGCAGGGTTAATAATCAGGTCCGGTTGGTGCTGATCGATCACTTGTCTGATCTGGTCTAAGTTGGTGAGGTCACAGTCCTGTCGGGTGAGGCCGATCAATTCATGTTTGATGAGTTCTTGCATCAAGGCATGCCCCACCTGACCGTTGACGCCCGTGATGAGGATCTTCATGAATAATTTTTAGTTAACCAATTTTGGTACTCGCCCGACTGCACGTTGGCGACCCAGTCCTGGTTGTCGAGGTACCACTGGACCGTCTTGCGAATCCCGGTCTCAAAGGTCTCTTCCGGTTTCCAGCCAAGCTCATTACTAATCTTGGTCGCGTCAATCGCGTAGCGTCGATCGTGCCCGGGCCTATCTTTAACAAAGGTGATTTGGTCTTTATAAGACTGGCCATCCTCGCGCGGTTTAAGCTCGTCTAATAAATCACATAATGTATTTACCACCTCCAGATTCGCCTTCTCATTCCAGCCACCGATGTTGTAAGTCTCACCCACACCACCCCTCTCCAACACGGTCGCAATGCCCTTGCAGTGGTCGACCACATAGAGCCAATCTCGAATCTGTTGCCCGTCGCCATAGATCGGTAGATCTTGGCCCTGCAGGGCCTTTAAGATACAGAGAGGGATGAGCTTTTCTGGGAAGTGATAGGGTCCGTAATTGTTCGAACAATTTGTGGTTAACACAGGCAACCCGTAAGTATGGTGCCAGGCACGGACCAGGTGGTCTGATGCCGCCTTGGAGGCACTGTAAGGACTATTGGGTTCGTACTGATTGGTTTCTTTAAACGCTGGGTCGGTTGAACTTAAAGTGCCGTACACTTCGTCGGTGGACACATGCAAAAATCGGAATTGTTTTTTTTCATCATCGCTCAATGTATTGAAGAAAGAACGGGCCTCTTCTAATAACCGATAGGTGCCGATAATGTTGGTCTGCATAAAGTCATCGGGTCCATGAATCGATCGGTCCACGTGGCTCTCCGCGGCAAAGTTCACAATCGCTCTGGGCTGATGTTCCAGTAATAATTTAGCAGTGAGTTTAGAGTCGCCAATGTCTCCCTTCACAAAAACATAATTAGGGTTTGATTCGACAGACTTTAAATTCTCAAGGTTACCAGCGTAGGTCAACTTATCTAGAGCGATCACCTTTTCGTTATTGTTATTTAGCCAATTCAGGACAAAATTGGAGCCGATAAAGCCGGCCGCGCCGGTGACGATAATACTCATGCTTTTAACTGTAATCCTTCTTCAATGAGGTCACACAAAATATGACCGATGGTGATATGCATCTCCTGGATGCGTGCGGTGGTGTTGGAGTCAATCACAATCGCCTCATTAACCAAAGATGATGCTTTGCCCCCACCCTTGCCCAATAAGCCAATCGTGGTCATCTGTTTTTGGTTAGCGACTGCCAGAGCGTTTAACACATTCTGACTGTTACCCGAAGTAGTGATACCCACTAATACATCACCCTCAACTCCTAAACCCTCCACCTGGCGTGAAAAGATGTGTTCATAGCCATAGTCATTCACAATACAAGTCATGACCGCCGAGTCTGCATTCAGTGATATCGATTTGAGGGCTTTCCGATCCCCAACGAAACGACCAACTAACTCGCCTGCTAGGTGTTGTGCGTCTGAGGCACTGCCGCCATTCCCGCACCAGAAGATGGTGTTGCCATTCTGTAAGGCTTGAATCATCTGTTTAGCCACTGTTTCGATTTGAGGAGCTAAAGACTCAAGGGTGGATAATACAGTTTGATGTTCGTCGAGGTGTTTTTTAATGATTTCGTTCATAAACCCTATTATAACTAAGGAATTACATTCCATCATGAATCTTTTAGATATAAAAAAACCAGCCTAAGCTGGTTTTTTTATCAATTACTGAGTTTTTCTTAGCTATGTATTATTCAACTCATTAATAATTAATGTTTTTATTCTCAATCTTTCTTTCTTCAGTTTGGTAATCACGTTATCTGATAGGTAATGTTGATAAGCATCAACGATTTTTTCACTTAATTCTTTATGTCTTGATTGTAAATGTTGTAAATTCATTAAAACTCCTTCAATTAATACGTTGTATATTTAAAATAGAATTTGTTACTAAATTTACATCTCCTTTTCTATGGATTTATTAGACCCACATCTTCAAGTTACTCCTAAAATATACAAAAATGAAGGGGTAATTTGTAACAAAATTGTAAAAATTTATGCCAATCAAATACTTAGAGAATTGCTCAATAATAGTGCATTGAAATAAGTTCAAAAATTATTATATTTTTTCCACATTATCTGTGGATAAAATTGTGTATAAACCCTGAAAATTAGTTTAAATCCCCTTTTTTTTATAGCGATTTATAAAATTGATTAATTTTTAATCAAAAAAAATATCAATAAAATCAGTAACTTATAATTAAGTCTTTGATTTATATATGGCATGATTCAGAAAAATTAGTGAAAAATAGGATGATGTGCAAAGGTGTGCATAAGTCAATCCTTTTTTTTGATTTTTTTTTCTTATTAAAACCTCTTTTTTAAAAAAAGGGGTTGTCAAATTTTACGAAGTATGTGTATTATTTTTGTAGTTTTTAGGGAGAAAAAATGAAAATAATTAAAGAAATGAAAGAAGTACTAATTGCATCAGGAATTTTATTTGCTATTTTGATGTGTATTTTAGTTTTTACACAAGTTTACTTCTAACTTTTATTTATAAATCTTTATAAAAACCATACTTTAAATATAGTTTTTTCATCGTCTATTTCGTGATAAAGTTTGCACTCTTAATCAAATTTTTTAAGGGTTCATATATATATGTTGCGATATCTAGTAATTGCCGCTCTAACCAGTCTATCTGCTTGTTCTTTTGTAGAACAAAAACCTGGCTCAGAAAATGTCACAGTCACAGACAATGATGCTGTTGTCAGTTGTCAATCTAAAGGTAAATCTCGTGTCACCGTGTTGTCTGAAATTGGTTTTGCTGACTTAATGGATGAGTATGTTGCAGAAAAACTCGATATGATGGGTAAAAATGCTGCAGTGGATCAAGGTGGAGACACAATCGTAAAAGTTGAAGAGCCTGAACCAGGCATCGCCGTTTACGCTATCTATAAGTGTAAATAACCATGAAAGCCTTAGTTAAAGCAAAAGCTGAAGAGGGTATTTGGCTTCAAGACATGCCTGAGCCGGAATGTGGCAACAATGACGTCATAGTAAAAATCCACAAAACGGCTATTTGTGGCACAGATATTCATATCTACAATTGGGATGAATGGGCAAAAAAAACCATTCCCGTTCCGATGATAACCGGCCATGAGTATGCTGGTGAGATTGTCGAAGTGGGTCAAAATGTCACTGACTTATCTGTGGGCGATATTGTGTCTGGTGAGGGGCATATCACTTGTGGACGCTGCCGCAACTGTTTAGCAGGCAGAATTCATTTGTGCCCAAATACTATTGGTGTGGGTGTGAATCGGACAGGGGCATTTGCAGAATACGTGTCTATTCCAGCCAAAAATATTTTTAAACCGAGTCGTGAAATCTCGACAGATCTTCTATCTGTGTTTGATCCCTATGGTAATGCCGTGCACACTGCCCTATCCTTTAATATGGTGGGTGAAGATGTTTTAATTACCGGAGCAGGGCCCATTGGAAGTATGGCTGCGCTTGTTGCCAAACATGCGGGTGCCAGAAATATTGTTATAACTGATATGAACCAGTTCCGTCTCGATCTGATTAAAAAAATATTGCCTGAAGTGATTACCATCAATGTATCTAAGGAAAAAATCACCAAAGAAATGATGGCTAAACTCGGTATCTTTGAAGGTTTTGATGTTGGTTTAGAGATGTCAGGCTCTCCACAAGCATTCAGTGGGATGCTGGATCTCATGATTAACGGTGGCAATATTGCCATGCTAGCCATCATGCCTGCTGGATCAGGAATTGATTGGGACATGGTGGTATTTAAAGGCTTAACCATCAAAGGAATTTACGGACGTGAAATCTTTGAGACTTGGTATAAAGGTTCAATGATGGTACAAAGCGGCTTACCATTAGAAAAAATAATCACTCACAGATTCTCTCATGAAGACTTTCAAGAGGGGTTCGATGTCATGCGCTCTGGAAATTCTGGAAAAGTCATCTTAAACTGGATATAAGTTATGAGCTTCAAAACATTAAAAAAATCTTTTCAAACAGATCTACAAGATATTAAAGATTCTGGATTATGGAAAAACGAACGATTTATTGATTCGGATCAAAAAAGCAAAATCACGCTACAAGATGGATCTTCCGTTATCAATATGTGTGCGAATAACTACCTCGGATTAGCTAATAATCAAGAGATCATTCAAGCTGCGAAAGAAAGTCTGGATCGCTGGGGCTTTGGTGTCGCTTCTGTTAGATTTATTTGTGGAACACAAACCCTGCATAAAAGATTAGAAGAAGAAGTATCAAAATTTCTTGGTACTGAAGATACTATCCTGTATGCAGCCTGTTTCGATGCTAATGCCGGGTTATTCGAAACTATACTCAATAATGAAGATGCGATCATCTCTGATGAATTAAACCATGCCTCCATTATTGATGGTGTCCGATTGTGTAAAGCTCAACGTTATCGTTACAAGAATAACGATATGCAAGACTTAAGAGCAAAACTTGAGGAAGCCAAAAAAAATAAAGCGCGACGTATTTTAATTACTACCGACGGTGTATTTTCAATGGATGGCACGATTGCCAAACTCGATGAGATTTGTGATCTTGCTGATGAATTTGGTGCCATGGTGCATCATGATGATTGTCATGCCACAGGCTTTATGGGCAAACACGGTAAAGGTGTGCATGAGTATCGCAATGTCATGGATCGTGTAGATATCATCACCAGCACCTTTGGGAAAGCACTTGGTGGGGCATCCGGTGGATTCACGTCAGGTCGGGCAGAAATTATAGATATGCTCAGACAGCGATCTCGACCATACCTCTTCTCTAATTCCTTAGCACCTAATATATGCGCAGCCTCGTTAAAAGTATTTGAAATGCTTAACCAATCGACCGAGTTGAGGGATAAATTAGAAAAAAATACTCACTATTTTAGAAAAGGAATGCAGGCCCAAGGTTTTGATGTAGATAACGGTGATCATCCAATTGTCCCAATTATGCTTGGTGATGCCGTGCTTGCGCAAAAGATGAGTCAAGAATTACTAAAACTTGGTGTGTATGCAATTGGCTTCTTTTATCCAGTTGTTCCTCAAGGTAAAGCCAGGATTCGTACTCAGCTCTCCGCTGCGCATAGTTTTGAAGACCTTGATATTGCTATAGCTGCTTTTAGTAAAGCCAGAGAAGCCGTTTCTTAAAAAAATATTTAAAAAGCTGAGTGATACTATTGATTTTTTAAATGAGAATCATTATCATTAGCATTAAGGTTAACAAAAATTATAAATACAAATGACAGATTTTGAAAAATACTTAAAGAATCACCAACAAAAACAAAAAACTAGCAAGAGTGTTTACTATGTTGGAATTTTATCTCTGATTGCAGTTGTAGCTATTGTAGTTAATTCTGCTTCACTAATTTAGTTCTTATTGTTTTACCACATTCTTTGAGAGTGTCACCTCTCTCGTAAAAGATATTAATCCTAAAATTAGTGCACTCATCGCTCCAATAAACAAGAAAGCAATAAACTGATCAAAGTTAAATTGTATTTCCGTACCAATAAATATTGAGGCAATAACAATACAGGTGAGCAGTGCTGATAAGGTGGTCAAGGCAATCGCCCAATGCGTCCATTTAGCTCTTAACCGCAACATATTTAGTTCTAGCAAATCATCATTACTCAATTTAGATCGAACCTCATTTAGCACTCGAAAGCGATCAATAATTCGTGCTAACCGATTAGTCATAACCGTTAAAGTCGCACCGATGGCCGTGAGAAGAAAAGCTGGGGCAACAGCCAGTTGAATAGCGCTTGCAACTTCCATGAGTGGATTCATATGACAAATAGATTAAGTTATTTATTAATCACATCATAATATAAAAAATTGAGGTGATAATAAATATTGTAAAAATATTCATGATAAAACCTACTTTTACCATATCCATGACCTTAATTTTTTCAGTTGCAAAAATAACAGCATTTGGCGGAGTCGCAATTGGCAACATAAAAGCACAGCTGGCAGCCATCACAACAGCCATACCAATAAAATTAACTGGCAGTCCTATATTGATAGCTATTACACCAATGATCGGAAGAAAAGATATGGTTAAAGCTGTGTTAGACAAAACCTCAGTTAAAAATACTGTTGCAAAAATCAAAATAAAAATCATATAGAGTACAGAAAAGTTATCAAGAAAAGTTAATTGAGCACCAAGCCAATCACCCAAGCCACTGACCATAATTGCTTTTGCCAGGGCCAAGCCGCCCCCAAATAGTAATAATAGGCCCCAAGGCAATTGTTTCATATGCCTCCATTGCAATAAATCATTTTTTTTGTTTGAAGATGGGATCAAAAAAAATAAAAAAGCTGAGGTGATAGCAATGCCTGAGTCTGTTAAGTTAGATAAAAAATTAAACTGATTTAAGTAACCACGAAATACCCATGCAACAACGGTCACAACAAATACCAATAACACCTTAACTTCATCGCTGCTCATGTTAGGTAATTTTTCTAATGAAATATTTTGCCAATTACGCTGATCAATATTTTTATTTTTTTTTATCAAATAAAAGAAAATAAAAAAAGATAAAAATAATATGATTGCTGATATCGGTAAGGCCAATACCATCCATTCCAAGAAAGATATCTGTATATCAAAATTTTCATGCATAAAGCCAACAAAAAAAACATTTGGAGCTGTGCCAATAATGGTACTCATTCCTCCAATACTTGCTGAATAAGCAATGCTTAATAGCAGTAAAATTTCAAATTGCGTATTCTCTACCTTCAACTCTTTGCACACCTGAATTGCAATGGGGAGAAGCATTAAGGCTGTAGCTGTATTAATGATCCACATACTTGTGAAATAAGACACCAGCATAAAACATGCCAAAATACTAAACATGCTACGTCCAAATTTTGCAATCATGAGATAGGCGAATCTTTTATGTAAGCCAGATTTTTCTATTGCAATAGCCAGCATAAATCCACCCAAAAATAGAAAAATACTAGGGCTTGCATAAGGAGTTGCTACCTCTTGGAAATTCTGATTGGTCAATAAAGGTATCAGAATTAAAGGAAGTAAAGCTGTAACATAAATAGGAATGACTTCAAAGAGCCACCAAACAATCATTAGCAGCATAATTGATAAAACTGCCCAAGCCTCAGAATTTAAAGATGAAGTAAAATCACCAAAAGATATGAATAAAAATATTATTAAACCAAACCAAAAGCCAATTTTCTTAATGGCTTGCTTTGCATCATTCATCAAGAAGTTTATTGGTGGGACGATAATTTATTATTAAAATTGCTAAAGCAATAAGTAAAATTGCACCAGCCTCAATAAGAATATTGGTTGGATCTGAACCATCACCTTTAAGGATTATGAGTCGGCATAGCGCTGTGATAGCAATAAACATCGGTATAGATATTGGGATTCTTTGACTTTTACAAAACACAGCAACCATTCCCAGTATTTCAGAATAGATAAACAGCAATAATAGGTCAGCAAGTGTGACGTGCATTTCCAAAATCATGGTTTTTATTTCAATAATTGCTGCACAACATGTTGCAATCGCAACAAGAATCAATAATAACTTTTCAGCATACATGATGGAATCTTTAAACTGGTCTTTCATAGGATATTAAATCTTAGGTTAAATACTCTTGAATTGCATAAGAATGTTCTTAGCAAGTGAGGCATTGATTGCATTCCAATCCATTAGATTGCCATTATCTTTTTGGTAGCCTTTAATTTTATCTCGATCATAAAAATCTAAATTAATAAAACGCATGGACCAAGCTGAAAATTCTCTGATATCAATATTTTTCTCAGAAATTAGGTTGACGTTGAAGTGACGTGGATCTTTGCAAATCTTTTTATAAAGATTTTTTAGATCTTTTTCCTCACCCTCAAGAACCTGACAAAAGGAACCTTGATCGTAAAGTAATAAGCCAGTAATACTGTAATCAGAATTATGACGCATACTTTCAAACATTATGGACTGTAGGTCGTCCTTAGTCATCCTATTAGCGGCAGTACTTACATAAATTAATTCAAACATTTCCAAATCACTCCCTTTTTGGAAAATAGGCTTATATTAATTATAAATTAGCATATAAAAATTTACGATGCAATAATTAATTTACTGTGGATAACTATGTGGATAAATTAAAATAATAACCCAAATTTCAATAATTAAGATTTAATTTAATAAATCTTATTAAAAATTTAATAATAAAAACAATAATTTATTTATAATACAAAAAATTGTAACAAGCATAGATCAAATCAAAGAGATTTAATTTTTTTGTATAAAAAAATATAAAACTGTGGATAAATCGTAGGATAACTTGATTTCGACTATTCCTGGGACGCTTTTAAAGCCTGATCTATATCCGCAATAATATCCTCAATATGTTCGATACCCACAGAAATTCTGACCATATCTTCCGAAACACCAGCACTTTTTAACTCCTCAGGGTTAAGTTGTCGATGTGTGGTCGATGCAGGGTGGCATGCCAATGATTTTGCATCGCCAATATTCACTAAACGAAGAATCATTTGCAGGGCATCAATAAACTTTGCTCCAGCCTCCCGGCCTCCCTTTACACCAAAGCTTATAATACCAGATGCTTTTCCTTTAGATATTTTTTTACAAACATCATGATACTTATCCGTGGGAAGTCCTGCATAGTTAACCCAATTTACACTTGCATGATTTCTTAAATGTTCTGCTAGTGCTTGGGCATTTTCACAATGCCTTTCAATCCTCAAGCCTAACGTCTCCAAACCCTGAAGAATCTGAAATGCACTAAAGGCTGACAGCGCTGATCCGGTATTTCTCAATGGTACGACCCGACATCTTCCAATAAACGCTGCAGGACCTAACGCCTCAGTATAAACAACTCCATGGTAAGAGGGATCAGGTTCATTCAACATTGGAAACCTTTCTTTATTTTTTACCCAATCAAACTTTCCTGAATCAACAATTATTCCGCCCACGGTTGTTCCATGACCACCTATATATTTTGTTAATGAATGAACAACAATATCTGCACCAAAATCTATAGGTCTACACAAATAAGGTGTTGGGACTGTGTTATCTACAATTAAGGGAATCCCATGTTTGTGAGCAATTTTTGCTAAGCTCTCAATATCAACTACATTGCCTAGTGGATTACCAATCGATTCACAATAAATAGCCCTCGTTTTGTCATCAATAGATTGTTCTATTAAGTCAAAATCAGAAGCGTCAACCATCTTTACCTCAATACCCTGCTGAGGGAATGTATGTGCAAATAAGTTAAATGTTCCTCCATACAACTGGTTTGCACTAATGATATTATCTCCAGCCCTTGTGATGCACTGGATTGAATATGTAATAGCTGCCATACCGGAAGCCAAGGCCAATGCGCCAATACCCCCTTCCATTTCAGCAATTCTCTGCTCCAAAACAGCATTGGTTGGATTCATGATTCTTGAATAAATATTGCCTTCAACTTTTAGATCAAAGAGGTCGGCTCCATGCTGTGTGTTATCGAATGTGAATGATGTTGTCTGATAGATTGGAGTTGTGGCTGCCTTGGTGGTAGATTCAGATGTGTACCCGGAGTGCAGCGCTATGCTTTCTAAGTTCATGGCTATCCTTTAATTGTGTGTTTAATATCATTTTAGGGTTTTAAGAATAAAATTCAAAATTTCTAAATCTCAAAATTAGGGACTTATTTCTTTAAATATACTTTTAGGTAAACAAGATAGATAAATGTTATTAAATGAATTAACACGACACATCCGAAGAAATAGGACATAGTTAATGGTGAGTTGTATAAATTAATCCATACTAAAAATATAAATACATGGAGTATTAAAAATTTAAAGGTAAGCCTATTTATAAAATGAGTGCTAAAAAATTTTCCCAAGATAGGATAATTCAGTATTTTAATAATGGCATGCAAAGCCCATATTATTGTCATTATTTGAATTAACTTGATTGCTTCATAATAGTCCTCACTAAAAAATTTCATAACGATGTCTTTAGCAAAAAAACTAACAATAAAAGCGAGCATCAAATAAATTGAGATGAAAAATAAAACACTGGGTAAGGTTTTGTCAAAGCTACTCTCCTTAGAATATATTCTGACCGACTGGGCAATCACATTGGTTAAAGCACCTCCTAATCGATAAATTTGATCACCTAAGTTAAAGATTGCCATAGCCATTGGTCCTCCTACAACAGCAAGACCAAATCCCCATAAGGTATTAATTTGATTATTAGTAACTGCATTTAACAAGTAAGGAAAACTAGATCGAATAACAAGCGTGAACTGTTTGTTATTAAAATTTATCCAGGAGTAAGAATGTCGCATAATCATATGCCAATATGCATACAACGTAATCGCCCCCATATTAATTCCTTGAGCTAGGAAAGCCCAGTAAGCTGATGAATTATCGTTAACCAAAAAATATATGACGAGCAAATAAACCAGTCGAGACATAAACGTTGGCAAAATTATGGTTTGTGGAATTTTGTTGACTTGAAAAAACCACAGTGGGTATGCGCCGCCCATTAAGATGCTTGGAATTATGCTAGACCAAAATAACAGAGGAAAGTTAAGTAAATTTGCCTGAATTAAAAAAAGGATAATCAATAAACAAACAACAGCGACACTTAATCTTAGACTCAGCAGAAGACTAATTAATCTATTTTTATCACGTAGTGTTTTTGCCCTACTCCAATTCTCTATACTGAAATGCTGGACCCCCCAGTCACTAACGACCCAAGATAATTGCACAAGCACAAATCCAATGGCCACTTGACCAAAAATAAAAAAATCCAATCGTGAAGCTAATATAGGAATAGCAATAAGAACCGAGAGTTGGTTAGTGAGAATTATTGATCCCCGACTAAGGGCATGCTTGAGAATATTAAAGAACATTAAATGCTATTCATTAATACTGGATACAAATTTTACCAAAATGTTCATTGGATTCTTGATACTTGAAGGCATCAATCAAACTTTCAAGCGGGAACACTTTGTCAACAACTGGCTTAAATTGATATTGATTAATTGCACTAATCATATTCAGCTGATGCTGACGACTTCCAACGAGAACTCCCTGAATTTTAATCTGTTTTAAAAGCAAATTGATCATATCTAATCTTCCATCGAGGCCACTTAAAATCCCAATAAAAGAAATATGGCCATTCACTTTACAAGCTGTCAGTGAATGATTGATGGTGTCTGGACCTCCAACATCAACAACATAATCAACTCCTTGGCCATTAGTCCAATCTAGAACTGCTTTTCCCCATTCAGGGATTTTTTTATAATTAAGACAATGGTCGGCTCCAAGCTCATACAGTCTTTTTATTTTGTCATCACTAGAGCTTATTGCAACAACCCTTGCCCCAATCATCTTGGCAAACTGTAAGGCATAAATAGATACCCCGCCGGTACCTTGAATAAGAATAGTGTCATTCTTTGTAATGTGAACGTCTTCGAACAGGGCCCGCCAGGCTGTTAAAGCGGCTGTAGTCAATGTTGAAGACTCAAGATGAGTCCAATTTTTTGGAGCCTTGGTAAAAAAATTTTCATCCACTGCAACATGATCACGCGCATACCCATCAACACCATCCCCAGGAACTGTTTTAAAGTCTGAATAAATTGGCTCCCCTTTGTCCCAATAAGGAAAAAAGGTGCTAACTACATAATCTCCCACTTTGAATTTTTTTACCTTTGACCCGATGGCAACAATTTCTCCGGCTCCATCTGACATTGGAATTCTATCCTCCACTGGTCCCCACATTCCGGAAACAACAGCATAATCATGGTAATTTAACGATGAGGCTTTAATTTTCACCAGAATTTGGTGCTCAGTAATAGCCGGAATATCAGCTGTTGAAATAGATACCGAATCAAAACCACCGCCCTTTTTTATTCTCAAAGTTCTTGACTGCATAAATACCCTTGGAAATTAGATTAAATTAGATTATAAACATAAAATTTTTACTTATAATTACATTGATGAGAACCTTATCAAAACTTCTAATGCTTTTTTTTCTATCATGTCCTGCCGTCGCTGCAGACTATTTTTCTGAAATAAGATTTGAAGATCGGGCGGGGAGAAACAGTCTGTCTGATTCTGAAACCTATGGACTCGCTTTTGGGAAATACATAAATTCAAATTTTGAAGTTGATATCTTTACCAGAAAAAAATATCCACATAGCGGTATCTCAAATTCAAGGGTTGAGATTGGTGCGAAGTATAAAAATAAATTAAATGAGAACTTAAGTTTTTTTTCAAGGGTGGCTGTTGGTAAAAAGTATTTACATGCTGACAACTATAGTTATTGGAGTATTGAAAATGGCTTGAAGTTAAATATTAGTAAAAAGATTGATGGGGTTGTTTCACTCAGATTTCGTGAGAGTTTTAATCAAGAGAAATGGAATGAGTTTGATCGCACTTATAAGATGGGATTGGTTTATAAAATTTCAGATGTATACAGTTTCACAACTAACTTCAATCATGCACGTGGTGAAAGTCAATTCGACAGTATCGGCCTGAACTTTAAAGTCAACTTTTAATAACAGTTTGAAAGGAATACCGCTTTGAAAAAAATTACCTTATATTTGCTTTTCTCATTATTATTTCTTCCACTCACCTCTTTTGCAATTGAGAATACAAATAATATAAAAGTCACTAAACTTATAGAAACCGATACGAGCTGGGAAAAAACAAAAATTATATACCCGAATGGTGATTCAAAGATTACCGCCCTGCTTGTTGAAATGCAGCCCCAAGCAAAAATGCAAATGCACTACCACGAGGTGCCATCATTTGGTTATATTTTGGAAGGAAAAATCACAGTTCAGAGTGAATCAGGAGATATAAGGACTTTTTCTAAAGGTGATGTGGTTATAGAGATGATCAACAAAAAACATTCCGGAGTGAACCCAGGAGACAGTGTTACAAAATTTATTGTATTTTATATGGGAACTGAAGATTTAAAAAATACAATAATAAAATAATGGTGGAGCTGGGGGGAATAAATAACCCCTCAAAACCCCTGTAATTAATGGCTCCAGGCTTTATACTACAACGAGTATATCAAAATTTCTACCCAACCCAGTTTAATGTTATCTAATAGAATCTAAGTCATAGTGGCACACAAAGTGGCACACAAATAATAAATGGCACACAAGTTTTATAATTTAAAACAACCTTGAATCAATATCCTTGCTGATCCAGTGCTCAGTCTGTTGCTTCATACCTACTTAAAAGTGGTATACAAATTGGCATACAAATGAAGTGCTATACAGAATTGGTATACATGTTTATAAACTTAACGAACAAATAATAATAAAATTAATTACTGATAAGTAAAATTAATTAGTGTTCTAATACTTAGTGTGCTAATAATTATATTGGTTCACAAATTATAAGGACATAAATATGTTTAAAAATACAGTTTTTGATTTATTTGTTATTCTTTATCTGCTTTTTGGGATTGCAATCTCAGCATATTTATCTCTTTATTTTGTGTTGTCTTAAAAATTCTTCGAGGAGGAATATTATGGGAAGAGCAATTTTATTTAACTCATTTGTTGCAATAAGTTTTATTTTTGCAACAATTTTTAGTCAATCTGTATTAGCTGAAGATAAAAAAGAGAGTTTGTACACGAGATTAGGTGGTATCTATAATATCGCAATCACAGTGGACCACTTGGTTGATAAACTCTATACAAATCATGCACTTAATGCTAATCCGAACATTAAAAATGTTCATGACCAAATTCATACTAAAGCGGGTTTTAAAGTTTGGTTAACCAATTGGGTTGCAAAAAGAACTGGAGGTCCAGATGTTTATAAACCTGATGAATTTGGTAGAGGTAAAAATATGAAAGATTCACATCCACATTTAAAAATTACCGATCGTGAATTTGACATAATTATGACTGAATGTTTACAAACATTCTATAACTTCAATGTACCTGATCAGGAAATATCTGAGTTAATGGCTGATCTTCAAAGCTTTAGGGGTGATATTGTAACTAACCCTACAGAAGGTTATAAGAGTCCTTATCAGATTCAAGAAAAATATAGAAATTAAAAAAAAGTATTTAAAAAAAAGAGGGGGTTAGCCCCTCTTTTTTATTTACACAATATTAGTTTTAAAGATTCACGATCCTCTTCGCTAATATCCATAATTTGTGATAACTCATTAAGTCTTTGTTTTAAATCCTCAAAATCTTTTTTCGGAAGATGTGTTTTACAAGCAACTTTATCTTGAATTAAAGCTACTTTCTCCTCGAGGTCTCGACCTTTTTTTGTTAAAGATATATTAATTAATCTTTCATCAGATTTATCTCTTTGTTTCTTGATCAAACCTTGATCGATAAGCTTCTTAATTATTGGTGTAACTGTTGGTGCATCAAGATTGAGTTTTTTTGCAATTTCACTGGCAGTAACTGTCGTATCTTCATTTTCCCAAACAACCAATAAAACAAGGTATTGAGGATAGGTAATGCCAAATTCTTTTAGGTAAAACCGATAATATCGAGTTACTGCATTTGTTGCAGAATATAATGCAAAGCAGAGCTGATTTTTTAAGAGTAAATTGGAAAAATTTGTCATAGTTATTAAGTTAATTGATTGCTTCGTAACATTCAAGGAAATAAATAATTCATAAATATTTAATGGTGGAGCTGGGTGGAATAAATAACCTCTCAAAACCCCTGTAATTAATGGCTCCAGGCTTTATACTACAACGAGTATATCAAAATTGCTACCCAACCCAGTTTAATGTTATCTAATAGAATCTAAGTCGTAGTGGCTCACAAAATGGCACACAACTTAAACAATATGAAGTCTTAAATTTTCTTTGTAACCCTTGTATTTACTGGGTTTGTTGCTTAAAAACATGGTGGAGCTGGGGGGAATCGAACCCCCGTCCGCGAATCCTCCGCAGATAGTTCTACATACTTAGCTTATTATTTAATTTAATTAATACTTCAGTAACAAGCAACCAAATATATTAACGAGTCACCTTAAATTTAAGAAACTACTAAGTAACCCAATAATTTCCGAGCCTCTCTATATGACGCTGAAACCTGAGCGAGTGGCATATCAGGACAGCGTTTAGCTGGATTAAGCAGCTAAAGCGTAGTTATCGTCGTGTGCGATTACTAATTTTCTAGCTTTTTTTACGAGGACACTAGGCCTCGGTATGCCCTATTCTGTTTTGTAACCCACGTCGAAACCGGGTCAGCCCCAAAAAAAATTCCTTTAGAAGTGTAACTTTACCATTTTTTTTGCAAACTTAATGCTTTCAGAAATTCCCCTATCTTCAGGATAGTAAAAAGAGGTATCGCCAATAAAAAGATTATCAATATTATCGACCTTGAAATTAGGCAACATATTTTTAAAATTCTTTCCACAAACAGGCTGTGCATACTTGTATCTGTTTACTTTTACATCAAGAACTTGTTTATCAGAAAAATTTGGATTTATTGATTTCAAAAAATTATTTGTTCTTTTTATAAAAAATTCATCTTTTTTATTAAATAATATATTTGTTATTGGCATATAGTAAGGGATATAAAGTATTCCATGTTTTAATGGATTTAAATTCGAATATTCAATTACACCAGGGATGTCCATTTTTGAATCATTAATATTTAACCAAAATGAGTCGGTAAATTTCCCCTTTATTTTATAAATTAAACAAACAACGCCTACATTTTGAATTGATTGTATTTTTTTATAATAATCTGTAGGCAAACCATGAAAAATATTACTAATAAAAGGGGTTGGAATGGTACTTATAATCTGATCGAAACTGAATTTTCGACCATCAAAAAGTTGAATGTGCTTCGCAGTGTTGTTATTTACAAGAACCTCTTTAACCGGAGATGATTTGTGAATGCGAACATTGCTATTTATTAAATTTTTCTCAATAGCATCTAAAAAAAGCTGTGATGATCCTTTAAGATAACTCAGTTTTTCTTTTAAAAAAATATCTCGTGATTTGGCTACACGCTTTATTCTAGATTGAATCCAAGCCGCACTAAGATTATCTTTTAGTTCATAAAATTTATAATCTAATAAGGATCTCCAAAAAAGACTATAACTTTTAGGTCCTAACCATTTTTTTAACCATGAAATTGCATCAATTTTGTCTAATTGTTTCCAGTTAGCTAGATTAGTAGAGTAAAAAATATGTAAGATATATCTAAATTTGTCTAAAAAATTAATGTAAGGAAACTTAAGTAGAGAAAATAAACTTCCCCATGGAAATAATTTTCCATTAATAAAAAAACTCATCTTGGTATTTCGCCAAACTAATTTATCATAAATACCAAGCTCCTTTAAGTATTGAAAATAATCTGTATCTGATGTGGTATGAAAATGATAAAACCTTTCAATTTTAAGATCACCAAATTCAAAAACTGAGGTCATTCCGCCTAGCCTGTCATCTGCCTCGAAAATTGAAATATCATAACCAAGTTTATTTAATTCGTAAGCAAAGGCTAAACCCATTGGACCACCCCCAAGAATTGCAATTGACTTATTATTTCTCATAGCCTTTTCTTTAGAAATGGAAAAAAATTAAGAATAATATTTATTAGGAACCAAATTGATGGGATGGAATAGACAGAATCAATTTGAAACATTTTTCTATAAATCCCTATTGTTATTAGACGAATACCTACAATTGCAAACTTTTTTTTATAATTTTTGGTTAATTTGCTATTAAAAGGCCCTAATCTATAAATTAAATAGGATAAATATGGATTAGAAGTTGAAGTTCTAATTAGATAATTTTCGACAAAGTATTTTGAAAGGCCATAAGTATAGTTTGATTTTTTTATGAATTGTGATGCCACACTGGATGCAAATATTATCTTAATGGGTCTGCGGGTCTTAAGAGAAAATGTGTTACAGATATCAACAATATTAGAAGGAACAATTAAATTGGTATTGATAAGTTCATCCTTAGATAAGTTTTCATCAGAAGATCCATTAAAAATAAATACCGTATCAATATTGTTATTAGATAAAATATTTCTTAATAAAGTTGTAAAGTTATTAGATAAATAGTTTTTAATACAGTAATCAACATACAAAGACTTTTTTGCTCTGGAGATGCCTGAAATATTTAAACCATAATCTTTCTGGTTTAAATACACTTTTAAATCACGAGCAAGGTCTGAGTTTGATCCAATAAATAATAAGTTTTTCAAAATAACCTCTCATACAATAATGAATATGAATTTTTATCCTTATGCTTTAAAAATTTTTGGATTGTTTTTTCCCCATAGATTTTGTAGAAGTTTGATTTTGACATCAATGCATCTTTTGCAGGATAAATTCTCCCATTATTATCAGCTACATAATCTTGAATTACTTTTATTGAATTAACCGAGGGTTTTGTATTAATAAAATCTAGAGCTACGGTAATATGGTGGCTTTGAACAAATCCAAGCATTCCTGGGCTATCGTAGATTCCAAAACATTTTATTGTTGTTAAAAATGAATTTTGCTTTAAATTTTTAAAAAAATTTAAAATATAGTCAATATGAAATTTTGCACTTTCTTTTGGAAATGAAAATTGCAACTGATAAAATCCATTTGATCCATACATGTTATTCCAACTTTTAATGCTATCCAGCGGGAAATGGTATTTAAAAAAGCTTAATGTAATATTTTTTTTGAATAAAGATAAATTATAAAAGTATAGATAATTAAATAATATGATTATTGGTTTAAATAAAATATTAAATCTCAAATTAGGAAAGCTAAATAAACATTTATTGATCTTATTTTTTTTTACTCTATTTGTAATATTTGAAAAATTAGCTAACTCTAATATTCCTCTATTCTTTTTGGAAGTTACATCGAGCCAGCCAACGATGTATTTGTAGTTTTTATATTTACTGCTTAAATCAATAAATTCACCAATAGAGTAAAAAGGTATATTCTTAACGTTAACAAAATCTGAATAATGTTTAACCAATCTTAATGTGGCTTCTATTATTATTCCTGTTAATCCTAAACCACCTATAGTTGCATAAAATAAATCTTTATTAGCCCTCTTAGAGCATGTATAAATTTTACCGTCTGACCTTAATATCTTTATTGACTCAATATGATTTCCGAATGTACCAGAATAATGATGATTTTTTCCATGTATATCATTTGCAATTGCCCCACCAACGGTAATGAATTTTGTTCCAGGGACAACAGGAAGCGTTAAATCAGAGTCAGTTAAATATTCAAAAATCTTAGATAACATTACACCTGATTGAACATTTAGCAATTTCTTCTTTTTGTTTAATTTAAGGATTTTATTATTATTGCTTGTATCAACATACAATCCTCTATCTGTAAGACATACGTCGCCATAGCTTCTGCCATTACCAAATGTTGTATATTGTTCAATATCGTTTACTTTGATAGTTAAATTTTTATTTAAGTAAACAAAATTACTTAGAGTATTCTTATTTAAATTCCCCCATGATTTAAAAACATTCTTCATAAGATATTTGATAAATACACAAAGAAAATAAATAAAGCACCCAACAATATGCTTCGATTATCCAAAATTGAGGCTGAAAATGGATCAAAATAATCTACATTATTTAACATTTTTTTATAAATATAGTAATTCCATAAAAAAACTAAAAAACATGACATTAGCAAGAATATTAAATTAGGATCATTAGACTCATCTCTAATTCCATACATAAAAAAACAAACAGTAGTTACTGTGAGTGAAAAAAAATAAAAGAATCGAAGTTTAGAAAAATCAGATTTACCGTATGGTCTCTTTTTGGAATCATCGATATCTGCTCTATTTTTTACTTCTGCTAATCTTTTTAAGATTGCTAAATTTAAAAAAAATGGAAATAAGAAAATAATTAACCAATGTGAGTAATAATAAAATCCAACAATCGAAATTCCAATAAATATCCTAAAGATGTAAAAACTGCTTAGAACTACTAAATCAATGATAGGAAATTTTTTTAAAAATAATGTATAGATTAAAGCTGTAAATAAATAACATAAAACAAGAATGAAAAAATTAAAATTAAATAGGTAGGCTGATATGAATGATGTGAAAAATAATAACAAAAAAATAATTTTTGATAAATTCAACGAAATCATGCCAGAAGCAATGACCCTGTTTTTGTTTACTGGATGCTTTAAATCATCTTCCAAATCAAATATGTCATTTAAGATATAATTTGCGGAACATGCTAAAGAGAAAATTATGAAACCTAACAATAATTGAAGATAATTTTCTAAATCAAAGCTCTCAAATGAAAGAAGTAATGGAATAAAAATTAAAATATTTTTTAACCATTGTTGCAAGCGAAGTAATTTATAAAAATTAATCATTTATAACATTTAAATTAAAAAGTCTGTGAAGACCTATCTTAACTATTTTAGAATTACTTACAACCAATGGATTGTTTGAGACCCTCCATATATATAAGTCAGACAAAGAATTCCCAATGTATGAAAAATTACCTAACGCACAAATTTTAAGAATATGATCTCTTTTTAAACGACCTGTGAGATTGGTATTTTTTTTTGATCCACAATAAGAATCAAATATTTTTAAATGATCAAATATAATTTTTACAATTGGATCGCATGAGCCTGAGTACAGGTGAAGTGAGTATCCATTTTGCTTCTTTTTTTTTAAATAATTGATGAGATTCATATTAAAAGTAACTTGATTTATATCAAAACCTAAATAGCTAAATAATTTTATTTTAACAGCTGATCTTTTACAAAATATAAAAAGTAGTACTAATTTATAAAAATTAAAATAATTTTTTTTTATAAATGATTGAATCTGAAGTTTAAAACAATCCTCATAAATTAATGTGCCATCAAGATCTACAAAGATATTTTTATTTTTCTGCATATAACAGATTCAAAATAAACACAAATAAAGCAAACATAAGCTGCAAAAAACCAAACATAAAAGATACTGTAAAACTTTGATTGATATCAATATATAAAAAAGAAAATAAATAAATTGATACACCCTCTCGTAAACCCCAGCCTGCAAAAGATATAGGCAGCGATCCAAAAAAAAGAATGAGTGGAATAATTAAAATTTTATCCAATGTAATATCAAAGTTTAGTAAATACAAAGTAAATAAGAATATTAATATGTTAAAAAATTTACTGATTATGCTAAAAACAATGATACTCGAGTTGTTTTTAGAAAAAATTATACTATTGAGGTCATAATTGAGCTTAAAAAAAAAGTTAACGACTTTATTTTTAACCTGAATATTAATAAGAAATATTATAAAACTAATTACAAATATAGAAAAAATGGTTAGGGATAGAAACAAAAATAATATATTGATTTTGCCAAGATAAAAGCTTGATAGCATTGTAATCAAAACTAAGAAATATAATCCAAAAAAACGATCAAGTGTTACCGCATATATTGAATTCATTATTTTATTTTTAAATTGTTTTAATTTGTATACCCTGTATCCATCGCCGCCAATTGACGTAGGAAGTATTTGATTTAGAGCAAAACCATAAAAGGTCGCATAATATATCTTTTTTTTTGATTGTTTGATGTGAAGAGTTTTATTTAAGTAATGCCACCTTAATGCCAAAAAGTAGAGATGGCAAATTATTGAAACAAAAATGGGAATTAAAAATAGATAATTAAGATTATTTAGCATTTCTCTTATGCTAAATATATTTAATTGCATTGAGCATACATAGAGAGCAAGAGCTGTTATTAAAATCTTAATAACTTTATTCATATAATCTAAAGCTATAATTAGACAATTCCAAGCTATCAAAATTATCCTTATCAACATACCCACAAAGTATTAATTTTTTTTTCGTATCATTTGTATTTATAAAAAAGCCTATTTCTTTTGTATTGTTACTAATCTTTATAAATGACTTACCGGAAAAATCAGAAGGAATTTTTTTATTAAAAGTCAGATAAACCTTAGAGTATTTTTCTGCATTTATACCAGGTTCGATTTCATATACAACTTCATTACTAGAATCTATCGAAGTTAATGCATTTTCTTTATCTAAAACAAAGTAGTTAAATTTTTTAAATATATAATATTCATTATGTAATGATTCATCAAAAATACTTCTTACATGATTCTCTGATGGATGTAGTTTTTCATATGAAAACAATCTATCATTTAAAAAAGGTTCTATGAAAGCACACTCCTTCTCTTTAAGCTTAAAACTTTTGTTTGTGAAAGATGTTGCTTGATAACTACTGAAAAGAATAAGAAGAAAAAAATAAAATTTTCCATTAATATATTTTTTTAAGTAATTAAAACACAATAAAAAAGTAGATATAAAAAAGTAAACAGAGATTGTTGAATATCTACCTGAATAAGCAGCTTTGAAACCTTCATCATCAACTCGGCCAAAGCCAATTAAAATTGCTGTACCTACAAGATAAATACTAAAGAGAAATATTGATACATGAAAAACATTATCTTCATTTTTTTTTGCTTTAAAAGACAAAAAGGATTTAGATATTAATACCATACACATTAAAGCTATCAATGAAGCTACAAACATCGATAGTGTACTTTTTCCGAGCAAAAACCCAACAACAGAGCCTAAAAGAATCGTAGAAAAAACTAAAGCCTTTAATAATTTTAAAAATATTAGTGAAAAATCTACAACAAATTCTTGACTTGGTTGTAATCCATATAAATATAAACAAATAATTAAAACTGTATAAATTATGAGAGGGTATAAATAATATTTATTAATTTTTTTTATATCGATAAATGAAATAAAAATCAGCATCAATGCTGATAAAAAAGCATTTGCCATTCCACCAAGAGTTAAGAATAGGAATAAATAAAAAATAGGAAGTAATCTTTGCTTATTCTGATAATTAATTAAAAAATGTAACAAAAATAGCAATAGAGGAAAAATTTGAGTGTATATCATCTGAGCTTGAACATCCCAGATAAAATTTGATTTCTGCGACCAAAATAAAATAGGAATAATAATAATAGTAGAATTTTTCAGTAAATCATAATTACTCAATAAATACATTTCTTTTAAACAATATATAAAAATAAATAAGCTAAAAAAAACAAAAAAATTATTCAAAAAAACTAATCCATAAGGATGTCCATTTGTGAGAAAGAAGTTGAAATAATAAAATATTCTAGCCGTATAAATTAAATGTTCATTATGTAGGCTAACCCAACTGTCAAAATCATTTTTATTATTTAAAAAAGAATAAATTTGATCCCAGGTGTCTTGTAAAGGTATTGGAGATAAGTTTAAAAAAATCCCAATTAGATAACTAATAAGAAAAAATATAATAACGAAAATATTTAATTTATTTTGCATTAGATGCCTTTAAAATTCTAGATTTCTCCCTATTCCAATCTTTTTCTTTTTCAGTTTGACGTTTATCATACTGCTTCTTACCTTTTGCCAAACCAACCTGCACCTTTATTTTTCCTCTGGAAAAATGAAAGTCTAATGGTACTAGAGTAAAACCAGAGCGTTCTACTTTACCAATGAGCTTGACGATTTCATGACCTTTTAAAAGAAGCTTTCTAGTGCGAATGGCATCCGGCCTAATGTGTGTTGAGGCTGCTCCTAAAGGAGTAATATGACAACCTAATAGGTAGATTTCACCTCTTTGGATAATAACGTAGGACTCTTTAATGTTGATCCGATTGTCTCGAATTGCTTTCACTTCCCAGCCTTCTAGGACAATACCCGCCTCATACTTCTCTTCAATAAAGTAGTCATGGAAAGCTTTTTTATTCGTAATAATAATCAAAATCAGGTTGAAATTAATTTAAAATAGCATTGTACTTGATAGTTCATTATCCATAAAATAAATGCATAACATCCATAAATCAGCCATCGTTCTTCATTCTGCACAAAAAATGTTTGAGCTTGTGGACTCGGTTGAAAATTACCCTCAATTTTTACCTTGGTGTGGATCAACACAAATCATTGAAAGAGATAACAATAAAACAATCGCGTCCATTGAAATTAACTATAAAGGGATAAGACAAACTTTCACTACAAAAAACACTAAAAAGCAAAATCAAGAAATGAGCATTAAACTGATTGATGGGCCTTTTAAATCGCTTTCTGGACAATGGATGTTTAAAAATTTAGACAAAGATAGCTGCCAGATTGAATTAAAGTTAGAATATGAATTTAGCAATATCATTCTTGAAAAACTAATTTCACCTGTATTTAACATGATCGCAAATACATTTATTGATGAATTTATAAAAGAAGCAAATAGAAATAATTATGACTAGTGATAATACAATTTTAGTAGAAGTAGCTTACGCATCTCCAAGCAAACAACTAATCATCCCTATTCATGTTAAAGCTGGGACGACAGTTAAAGAAGCGATCATTCAATCGGGAATACAAAAAGAATATCCTGAAATTAATTTGGATGAAAATCCGGTAGGTATCTTTGGGAAGCACACCACTTTTGAGCAGGAGTTAAGAGAGAAAGATCGAGTTGAAATCTATCGTCCCTTAATTGCCGATCCGAAAGAAATTCGAAGACAAAGAGCGGAACAAGGGAAAAAAATGAAAAAAGGTGGAGGAAATAATGAGCAGGACTCCTCAAAAGCCTAAGTTTTCTGTATAATCTCGTTTTGCGCGATAAGGAATTTAACATGCGTCTCTTAGAACAAGCTTTAACATTCGATGATATTTTACTAGTCCCTGCTCGATCAAACATATTACCTAAAGAAGTATCATTAACAACACAACTAACACAAAATATTTCAATTAATATTCCGCTGCTTTCAGCTGCAATGGATACTGTCACTGAGGCTGAATTAGCGATTGCCATGGCTGAGGAAGGTGGCATTGGCATCATTCATAAAAATATGAGCCCAAAGCACCAGGCTGAACATGTGTCTAAGGTTAAACGATTTGAGTCTGGCGTTGTTTTAAATCCCATTGTCATTGATCCAAATATGACGGTTGATGAGGTCATCAATTTAACCAAGAAACATAAAATTTCAGGACTACCTGTGATTGAGGGCAATAAAGTTGTAGGTATTGTCACCAACAGAGACCTAAGGTTTGAAGAGAATTTAAATCAACCAGTCAAAAATGTGATGACACCCCGTGAAAGATTGGTGACTGTTAATGAAAAAGCCTCAAAAGAAGAAGTGATGCGCCTGCTTCATCAATACAGACTTGAAAGATTATTGGTTATTGATAATAACGATCAACTAAAAGGTCTTATTACTGTTAAAGATATACAAAAATCTTCTGATCATCCCTTTGCATCAAAAGACAATAAAGAAAGATTAATCGTTGGTGCTGCCGTGGGTGTCGGTGCAGATACTGAAGCGCGAGTTGAGCAGTTAGTCGATGCTGGTGTGGATGTGATTGTGGTGGATACCGCTCATGGGCACTCTCAAGGCGTGATCGATAGAGTGAACTGGATTAAGAAAAATTTCTCAAAAACAGACGTGATTGGTGGAAATATTGCCACAGCAGATGCTGCAAGAGCATTAGTTGATGCTGGTGCGGACGCAGTCAAAGTCGGTATTGGTCCTGGGTCTATTTGTACAACTAGAATTGTTGCAGGTGTTGGTGTTCCACAAATTACAGCAATAAATAATGTTGCTGAAGCTTTAAAAGCTAAAAAAATTCCTCTCATTGCTGATGGTGGTATTCGTTATTCAGGTGATGTGGCTAAAGCACTTGCTGCTGGGGCATACAACGTTATGCTAGGAAGTATGTTTGCAGGGACAGAAGAAGCTCCTGGCGAAGTTGAATTATTTCAAGGTCGCTCTTACAAATCTTACAGAGGTATGGGCTCAATTGGAGCGATGCAACAAGGATCTAAAGATCGTTATTTTCAAGACAGTGAAGACAATGCGGAAAAGTTAGTTCCAGAGGGTATTGAGGGACGAGTTCCATATAAAGGTTCGGTTAAAAATGTGATTCATCAACTTATGGGCGGCTTAAGAGCATCCATGGGTTATGTTGGAGTTGGAAACATAAAAGACATGCGAGAAAAAGCTGAATTTGTTCAGATCACTAATTCAGGCATGCGAGAATCGCATGTGCATGACGTACAAATCACAAAAGAAGCACCAAACTATAGATTGGATTAAGTTGGATAAAATACTAATCTTAGATTTTGGTTCGCAATATACGCAATTGATTGCCAGACGCATTCGTGAAATGAATGTATTTTGTGAAATTCATCCCTATGATATGAGTTTAGAAAAGATTAACGATTTTTCTCCTAATGCAATTATTCTCTCAGGTGGGCCAAACTCAGTCTATGAGGACGAAACTCCAAAAGCCCCTCAAGAGATATTTAAAATGGATGTTCCGATCCTTGGTATCTGTTATGGAATGCAAACCTTATGTGAACAGCTTGGTGGTATGGTAATTAACAGCACGAAGCGTGAATTTGGTCATGCCCAAATTAGAGCGCATGGTCACTCACTCCTTTTGAAAGATATTCAAGATCATACCAATACCGATGGGCACGGATTGCTTGACGTTTGGATGAGTCATGGAGATAAGGTAGAAAGTATTCCAGATCAATTTAAAATCATTGCTAGCAATGACTCAACGCCCATTGCTGCCATTGCTAATGATGAAAAGAAAATTTATGGTGTCCAGTTTCATCCAGAGGTCACTCATACCAGCCAAGGCGAAAAGATCTTAGCTAGATTTGTATTAGATATAGCAGAATGCAAGCCTGAATGGAATATGCCAGATTATATTGAAACAGCGATTGAGGATATAAAAAATCAAGTTCATGATGAACATGTAATTTTGGGTCTTTCTGGAGGAGTTGACTCATCGGTTGCCGCAGCTTTACTTCATAGGGCAATTGGTAACCAACTCACATGTATTTTTGTTGACCATGGCTTATTGAGAAAAGATGAAGCCACAAAGGTCTTGTCCTTATTTAAAAAAAATCTTGGTGTAAAAGTCATTCATATCGATGCAACAAAAAAATTTATGGATGATTTAAAAGGTATTCATGATCCAGAAGAAAAAAGAAAAATAATTGGCAGAAACTTTGTTGAAGTCTTTCAGGATGAGTCAAAAAAAATTAAAAATGCGAAATGGTTAGCTCAAGGCACTATCTATCCCGATGTCATTGAATCAGCCGGCGGTAAAACTAAAAAAGGACACAATATTAAAAGCCATCATAATGTTGGCGGATTGCCTGAAACATTACACCTTAAATTATTAGAGCCCTTGCGTGAGCTATTTAAAGATGAAGTCAGAAAACTCGGTGTCGCATTGGGTCTACCAAATCATATGGTTTACCGACACCCCTTCCCTGGCCCGGGTTTAGGAGTCAGAATTCTTGGAGAAGTTAAATTAGATTACGCTGATTTATTAAGAGAGGCTGACGATATCTTTATCCAGGAATTAGAACAATCAGGCTGGTATGACAAAACCTCTCAAGCATTTTGTGTTTTCTTACCAGTAAAATCTGTAGGTGTGATGGGTGATGGAAGAACTTATGAGTATGTGGTTGCATTACGATCGGTTGAAACAACAGATTTTATGACTGCTAAGTGGTCTGAATTACCTTACTCATTATTAGCCAAAATTTCTAATAGAATCATTAATGAGGTAAAAGGAATTAATAGGGTTGTATATGACATATCAGGTAAACCGCCCTCAACAATTGAGTGGGAATAAATAAAGAAAAGAAATGCTTTCAAATCTAGTTGAAAATCTTATTAATATTCTTGATTTATATCATCAGAATAGAATTAAAAATTATTTTAAGAATAAAAATATTGATAAATTAATTGATGTTGGGTCTCACAAAGGTGAGTATTTAAAAAAAATGCGAAAAAATAACTATAAAAAAATTTATGCATTTGAACCCCAACCAGAGATATATAAAATTTTAAAAAAAAATATAAGTAATTTCAAGGAAGTTGAATTATTTAATATCGCATGTGATGAAAAAAATGATCTAAGAGAATTGTATATAAATGAACTTTCATTAACTTCGTCCTTTTTAAAATCAAATGAAGAAAACTTATGGATAAAGTTTAAAAAGTTTATTCTTGGGAAAAAAAGCCTTATTAAAAAGAAAATAATGGTTAAAACAAATAAGCTTGATTATGTGCTGATAAAAAAATTAAAGAAGCAAGATCAAGTTCTTTTAAAAATAGATGTTGAAGGAAGCGAGCTTTCGGTTTTAAAGGGTGCCTCCAAAATATTAAAGACAATGAATGTTAAATTTATTCAAGTTGAAAATGCAAAAAATAACATGTATGAAATTAATAATAATGACAAAGTTAAGCAATTTTTAAAAAATAATGGTTATAAATTAGAAAAAAGTTTCACGTATCCCACTTTTAGTTTTAGTGATGATATTTATATAAAATCTTCGAGCTAAATGGATCCGTTAAGTCAGGGTGTCCTTGGCGCCTCTCTATCACAAAGTTTTTCTAATAGAAAAAATATTGTTTTTGTTTTTATTGTTGGTTTTCTTGGCGGCATGTTCCCGGATATCGACATTTTTATTCGCTCCAATCATGACCCACTTTTATTTCTTGAATTTCATCGACAGTTCACACACTCATTAATTTTCATTCCTCTGGGTAGTTTCATTTTTACTATAATCTTTTATGGTTTATTTTATAGATTAATCCCTTTTAGTTTTTTAAAAACATGGTTATTTGCCACCTTGGGATATGCTACACATGGATTGCTTGATGCCTGTACCAGCTATGGAACTCAGTTACTGTGGCCATTTTCAAATGAACGTATTAGTTGGAATAATATTTCAATCATTGACCCTTTATTTACGATCCCTGTTTTAATTTTTTTAATCCTGTCACTTTTAAAAAGAAGGCCATTCTGGGCAAAAATTGCTTTAGGGTGGGCTCTAATCTATCTAATCATTGGATTTATACAAAACCATAGAGCAGAACAAGTAGCAAAAGAAATAGTTTCACAAAGAAATCATGGCCCAGAAATTATTAGCGTAAAACCAAGTTTTGGTAACTTAATCTTGTGGAAGATAATTTATCAACATAATGATTACTTCTATATCGACGCGATCAATATTGGCCCAAAAAAAGAAATATTTACCGGTCAAAAAATAAAAAAATTTAATAAGTCTGACCTTTCCTACTTCGATGAGCTGAGCGACACACAGAAGAAAGATATCGATAGATTTTTATGGTTTAGCCAGGATTTTGTATCTACAAACCCACAAAATGAATATGAGTTGCTTGATATTCGTTATTCAAACCTACCAAACGAGATTGGAGGCTTATGGGGAATTCATTTATCTCCAAATACGGAAAAGCATGTTGAATTTATATCAAATAGGTCATTACAAAAAAGAGATTTTAGGCAATTTTTCCAAATGATTTTTAATGGTTACTTTGATTGATGTTGTTTAAATAAAACTCACAATCACTCATCGAACTAAATTTTTCGATGGGGACTATGCTTTGAAAATCTGTCGATGATGAATCAATACATTTAAAATCTTGCGTCAACTTAATTAATCGACTCTCAGATTTACTAAAAATTTGTTGGGTCCAATGAAGCGAGTTTTCATCATCAGCAAAAAGATTGTGATAAAAAATAAACAAAAAAGTGGTAAAAAACCTTTTCATCCCCATAATATACGTATTATTTAAAAAGATTCAATATGAGTAGAGCTTTTGTAAAAGAAAATGATTTAGAACATGCTGGCATTGATATTCCAGAAAGACCGATAAGTCAGTTACCGAATTACGTCACGCCAAACGGACATAAACAATTAAAAGAAACCATTCAATTACTTGAGACAAAAATAAAATCAATTAAAGAATTAGAAGACTCTCCAGAAAATAAACAAAATAAGATGAAATTAGAGCGTGATTTACGTTATTATTTAAAACGCTTTGAAACAGCGATTCTTATTGATAAACATGAAGATAGCAACAAAGTATTATTTGGTGCTCATGTTGTCTTAATTGATGAAAACGATGAGGCTTATAAATTTCAAATCGTTGGTGAGGATGAGGCTGATATTAAGCAAAAGAAATTAAGTTACGTCTCCCCATTAGCCAAAGAATTAATTGGCTCATCAATTGGGGATGACGTCATCTGGAAAAGAGCTGACGGCAACCGTGTCGTCTTTATCGATTCTATAAATTATTAGAGGGTGGTATGGATTTTAAAAAAATAGTTAAAGAGAGAAGATCAATTAAATATTTTGATGCAAATCATAAAATGACGAAGGATGAAATCAATGAACTTTTCAAAATGACTTTGTTATCACCTACCGCATTTAATATTCAACATTGGCGATTTGATGTCATTGAAAATAAAGAGTTACGTGAGCAAATTAAAAAAATTAGTTTTAATCAATCGCAAGTAACTGATGCGTCATTACTGGTTGTTATCTCAGGTGACTTAGATGCCTGGAAAAAAAATCCAAAAAGATATTGGAAAAATGCTGATGAGAATGTGCAAAATATGATGGAGTCCATGATTACTAATTTTTATATCAATAAAAAAGAAATGCAGCGTGATGAAGTGATGCGATCTTGTAGTATGGCCGCGATGACTATGATGTTTTGCGCTAAAAATATTGGTTACGATAGCTGCCCAATGGATGGATTTGACTTTCCAGAGTTATCAAAACTTCTTCAATTTCCCAAAAACCAAATACCAGTCATGTTTGTGGCTATAGGGAAAAAACTTAAAGATGCTTGGCCACGAGGAGGACAATTAAACTTAAACCAAGTGGTCAATTTCAGATAAAGTTATACTTCTCGAGAAGCTCGTTTACGCTCATGTTCAAGTAAAAATCTTTTACGGATACGAATGGATTGCGGTGTTATTTCCACCAATTCATCGTCGTCAATAAATTCAACAGCATATTCTAAAGACATAGGTATAGGCGGAGTAAGGTTTACCGCTTCATCCTTACCAGACGCTCGAACGTTAGTCAGTTGTTTTCCCTTGATTGGATTCACAACAAGATCATTATCTCTAGAATGAATGCCAATCACCATTCCCTCATATAATTTATCACCTGGATGAACAAACATTCTTCCACGATCCTGAAGCTTCCATAATGCATAAGCCACCGCATCGCCATGTTCTGCAGAAATTAAGACACCGTTTCTTCTACCCGGAATATCATCCTTTATCGGGCCGTAGCTATCAAAAATATGTGCCATGATGCCTGTACCACGTGTCAATGTTAAGAACTCACTTTGAAAACCAATTAACCCACGTGCAGGAATTCGATATTCTAGTCGTGTTCGACCCACACCATCATTCTCCATGTTAGCCAACTCGCCGCGTCTGTGGCCCAATTCTTCCATGACTGAGCCCTGAGACTCATTATCAATATCCACGGTCAGAAACTCATAAGGCTCAGATTTAACACCATCAATTTCTTTAAACACAACTCGTGGTTTACCCACGGCGATTTCATAACCCTCACGGCGCATATTTTCCAATAAAATAGTGAGATGAAGTTCGCCTCGACCTGACACTCTAAACACATCTGCATCGGATGTTTCTTCTACTCTTAAAGCAACATTGGTTAATAATTCACGATCCAACCGATCTTTAATTTGTCGACTGGTAACAAACTTTCCTTCTCGTCCAGCCAGAGGTGATGAGTTCACCACAAAATCCATTGTTAAGGTAGGTTCATCCACCTTCATTAAAGGTAGGCCTACTGGTTTATCATTAGAGCAGATCGTATATCCAATACCAATTTGTTCAATGCCAGAGATGATGATAATGTCGCCAGCAGATGCTTCTGGAATAGCTACTCTCTCTAATCCTTTAAATCCAAGAACCTCGTTAATACGCCCCTGAGATACTTTTTTATCACCAGCCATCACAGAGACACTCATGCCTTGTTTAATTGTGCCATTTTGCACTCGTCCTACAGCTAATCTTCCGGTATAGCTTGAATAATCAAGAGCAGATATTTGCATCTGTAAGGGAGCGGATGGATCACCTTCGGGAGGTTGAACATGACTTAACACTGTTTCAAATAAAGGCTTCATATCGTCATTGCTATCTTCTTCCTTGAGTTTTGCATAGCCGTTTAATGCGGATGCATACACCACTGGAAAATCTAATTGCTCATCATTGGCTCCAAGATTAGCAAAGAGATCAAATGTTTGATTAATAACCCAATCACAACGAGCCCCGGGTCTATCAATTTTATTTAATACAACAATTGGTTTTAAACCAAGGCTTAATGCCTTTTTTGTCACAAATCGTGTTTGTGGCATAGGTCCGTCAACGGCATCTACCAATAATAAACAGCCGTCCACCATACCTAAGACTCGCTCTACCTCGCCACCAAAATCAGCGTGGCCTGGGGTGTCGACAATATTAATCAGCGTATCATTAAAGGTCAGTGCAGTATTTTTAGCTAGAATAGTGATCCCACGTTCTTTTTCTAAATCATTAGAATCCATCACTCGCTCAGACACTTCTTTATGAGAAGCAAAGGTACCGGACTGTTGAAGTAGCTTATCAACTAAGGTGGTTTTACCATGGTCAACGTGGGCAATAATAGCGATATTTCTGAGGTTTCTGGACATGATGGTTCTTCGTAAAAATTAACGCGCCATTATAGCACCGTTATATAAATTAAACAGGTTTGGTTTTGATTTGAGATCTTGCTTGTTGCGCTTTATTTCTAGCGTGTTGAATGTCATCAGCATGGGCCAAAATAACACCCATTCTTCTTTTCTTGAAAGATTGAGGTTTGCCAAATAAGCGTATATCTATCCCCTGCTCTGCTAATGCTTTTGGAATATTTTCAAATGAAATAGCATCGCAGTCATGCCCACCGTAAATGACTGCTGAAGCACCTGGATTAGTTAATGAGGTATCAACAGGCAATCCCAGGATGGCTTTTGCATGCAATTCAAATTCAGATTGCTGTTGTGTAATCATAGTCACCATGCCGGTGTCATGAGGACGAGGGCTCACCTCAGAAAACCAGACCTGGTCCTCTTTGATAAAGAACTCAACACCAAAAATACCTAAGCCACCTAATGCTGAGGTCACTTTTTCGGCAATTTCTTTTGATGTAGCTAAGGCTTTTTCATTCATTGGTTGTGGCTGCCAGCTCTCAACATAATCTCCATCTTCCTGACGATGACCAATCGGCTCACAGTATGAGGTGATGATATCTCCATCGGGATTTAAAGATCGAACTGTTAATAATGTGATCTCATAATCAAAATCGATTTGACCTTCAGCAATCACCACACCTTCGTTAACTCGCCCCGAGGTTGCTGCATAGTCCCAGGCCCTCTCAACATCATCCATGGATTCAATACGAGATTGACCTTTGCCTGATGAGGACATGGTTGGCTTAATAAAACATGGTAAGCCAACCTTATTAACCGCTTCTTTTAACTCATCACTGCTTCGGGCGAAAGCATATGGTGATGTTGGAATCTTAAGCTCTTCGGCAGCCAACTTTCTAATACCTTCACGATTCATGGTGAGTTGCACTGCTCTTACATTAGGAATAACTTTAGTGACATTGTCAGTTTCAAGCTTTTCAAGCAGCTTCGTGTTGATCGCTTCTATCTCAGGAACTACTAAGGTAGGTTTTTCTTTTTGAATGAGTTGTTCAAGTGCCGCAGCATCAGTCATGTCAATTGAATAAGCACGATGGGCCACTTGATGGCCTGGTGCATTCTCATAACGGTCAACAGCAATAACTTCCATGCCAAGTCGTTGAAGTGAAATAATAACTTCTTTACCTAGCTCACCACTTCCCAATAACATCACCTTGGTTGAATTTGTTTTAAGTGGAGATGAGAATTGCATGAATGTACCTTATATTTAATTAACAGTAATTATACATTGAGCTCATTAGGATTTAATTAAATTTAACTCAACTGCTAGCTTGTAAAACTCAATCGGGTTATCAATTTCTAACTTTTGCTTAATACTGGTCTGATAGTTAGCCACCGTTTTCTGACTGATATTCATATCTGTAGCAATATTTTTTATACTCTTTCCAGAGGCAATCATTTTAAAAATTTCAAATTCTCTTTCATTAAGTTGATTCAATTCATTGTCAGTAGCTTTTGTTTCTGGAAAGAAATTCTGACCATTAAGAATCTGCTCCACAGCTTGAAATAAATTATCAGAAATATCTGATTTAGTCACAAAGCCCATCGCACCCAATTTTTTTGCTTTTTCAATCACTAAGTCACTGTCATGCATGCTTAAAATTAAGATCTTTTGCTTTGGAATCCTGGTAATAATTTTAGACAGCGCATCTAAACCGCTCATTCCCTCCATGGAGATATCCATAATAATCAAGCTGTAAGAATTTTCTTGCGCTAAACTATAGGCTACTCTTCCAGAGTCAGCCTCATCAATCTGGTCAAAATTCAAATCAGACAATAAGGTTTTGAGGCCTGATCGCACAATCTTATGATCATCTACTAGAAGCAAGCTCTTCATTTGATTGGCAAGCCTATGTCAACTTTATAAAAACCTTTGTGTATGCTTTGTTTAAAGGACCCTGACAAATTCTTTACTCTTTCCTGCATACCCAACATTCCAATCCCATCTGTTTTTTTTGTTCTCTTTAAAATACCGTTATTCATGAAACTTAAAAGAATCACATTGTCATTTCTCTGAATTGAAATCAATACTTCCTTTGGTCGAGAGTGTTTTGAAATATTTGTTAACGCCTCTTGGGTCAATCTGTACACTGTCTCATTCAATTGAGTTTTAAATGTCCTTGCGTTTGGTAAGTCAATATTCACATTGATATTTTTACATGCTGTTCTTCGTGACCAATTTTTAATTAAATCAACTAACGCGTCTTCAATGCCAAGGTCATCAATAATAATTAAACTCAGACGCTTGATAAGATTACGCGTTTGCTGCATCAAGTCTTTCGTGGTGCTAATGATAAGATCTGCCTGAGTATTTGGTTTTTTGGATGTCTTGATTGCGGCGGCCTGAACCTGAATCGCTGCTAATGACTGTCCAATTTCATCATGCAAATCTCGTGAAATTTCTTTTTTTTCTTGTTCTTGAATGGTAATTAATTTCTGGTTCAGCTCATGAATTCTTTCATCATTCTTTTTTAATTTTACGGTCAGTTGATTTAATTTCACTCTCAAAATATCTAATTCAGATATGCCAAAGTTTTCTTTATTATTTTTATAACTACCTTGCTCTAAGTTTCGAAAACCCTGAATGAGTTGGCTTATTGGGGAAATAATTTTTTCAAATAAAAAGAAGATGGATAAATTTACAAACACAAAAAATATTACTGCAATAATTAATCCATTTTTGAATTGCTGCCATATCTCATCATACTCATAGATTGGATTGGGAATCACTTTCACGGTACCGATTTGATCACCAAACTGCATTAAGGGAAAGTCCATGGTTTTTAAATCTTTAGAGTAAATATCTAATGCATTTTGAAACCAAACAGGAATATGGACTTTGGTATTTAAATTTTTATTTTCGTCGATCACACTACCATTACTATCCAGCAACTGAATAGATAAGTGACGAATCTGATCAAGATCTTTTAGACCTAATAGATTATCTTGAAAAAGATATAGATCAGGATTTTTTTGAATGCCTGTTTTTATAGAGAATTCCGCAAGCTTAAGTGAAGATTCAATTTCAGACCTAACGGCATTTTTAGAGGTAAAGACGACAGAAAAGAAACCTATAAAAATGGCTATGAATAAAAGAAGGTTAACAATTAAGATTAATCTTAGTTTAAGACTCATAAGTTAATTTTACTCTAGGCGAAAAAAAAGGGCTAACGCCCTTTTTTTATTTGAAGTCATATGTGACTGTTAACCATGCCGCCTGAGGTGATCCCGGCATCACTCCAATGCCTGAGAAAGCATTAGTTCTCGTGTTACTTCCAACGCCTGTGAAAGCATTCTCAATCAACCTTCCTCCAGTATAGTAGTTTTTGTCAAAGATATTAATTGCTTTAAAAGCTACCGTCCAATTCTGCGCAGGCTTGTAGGCTGCATCGAGATTAACAAGAACATAACCTGGTACTTCACCGTCACCATCATGTTTTTGGTTTTCATTACCCATTACCCATGCTTTTGAAAAACCGATTGCATTTCCCCCAATACGGAAGTTGTCAGTTACGTCATAGTTCAGTCTTAGTTTTAGGCGATGCATTGGAATGTTTGCTAACTGATCACCTTTTTTAACCTGAATCACATCATTATTAACTCTCAATTCTGTTGCTCCTACAGCAGCAGCACCGACAGCTGTTGCTTCATCGAAGAATTCACCGCTAGTGATCGATGTATAAGATGTATCAGAATCTGATGCAGAACTATTTGCTTCTGCTGTTAATTCGAGATCTGAATCATATGTTGCATGAGTTAAACCGTAATTCATATTCCAGCTAATTTTGTTCTGAGTTGATTCTGACAAGAAATTCAGTGGCAACCTATTTCCTGATATGCCTAAATCAAGACCGTCACGTTGAGTACGTCCAATGTTGTCAAAATAGCCAAGACCGTTAACTGCATTGGTGGAGATGAACATCATGTCATCATGGTTCATGGCATGATAAATGGCAGCATTCCATGAAATATTTTCTGTCAATCTTCCCCTAGCACCGACTTCATATGTTTTTGAAACCACATCATCTAGTGGTGGATCGTCAGCCATCTGTGTTGGAAGCAAGCAAGCTGCTTGTGGATTTGAACAACCTAGCTCAATGGATGTTGGTGCTCTATTTGATTCACTATAAGATACGTATGTGGAATAGTTCTCACTTGGTTTATAAGTTAAACCGATGGTTGGATTAATTCTAGACCAGCTCTGTTTTGCTGTGAGTGTATTGGTAGCTGAGTCACCATTCAGTCTGTCTGAATTATCAACCTCTGTGTAATTCCAACGCGCGCCACCAGTAACATGCCACTGTTCACTAAGCGATAACGTATTGACGCCATACAAGCCAAACGTTTTAGTTCTGCCAGATAAATTTGTTGATTCTTCGTGATCGGCGGTGCTGTCATAAGCAATTTTTCTGGAACTCAAAATTGTCTGTTCCTCAACTCCGAATTGATTAAATGAAATTAATGATGTTTCAGCATTTGCGCCCACTACTAAATGATTTGGCTTACCAAACAAGTCTTGTGAGAATGTAAACTGACCTGAGATACCATACTTATCTTGCTTAGTTTTGGTTAAATTAACCTCACCTTCAGCTCCTGCTGTTTCTAATTCACCATATTCGACCTCAAAAACAGCACTACCAAGGTCTGTGTAAGTGGCATCACCTGCATCATATGATATTTCAGCATCACCATTTAAAGTGTAACGATTTGATTGAACATAATAGGCATTCGCAGAAAACATGGTTTGTTCATCAATAAACTGTGTCAGCCCAAGGTTGAATTTGTTATAACGGTTTTCTGTTAAATCAGGAACGGTATTCACCCCGGAGTTATCTGCGCCTAATAAATATTTTGGGGCTAATCCATTACCAGTCAAATTGTTGTGCGCACCCGTATAACTCAACTCAAGACGACCATTCTCAAAATCTTTTCCGATCTTACCAAACGCTTGATTTAAGTGAGATGGTGAGTAGTCACGCCAGCCATTTTCAGATGAGTGTTGATAACCTAGATAGTAATCAATATCAGAGCCTTCTAAAACGCCGCCATACTCTATAAGTCCAGAAGTTCTATCCCATGATCCAGCAGTTGCGCTAATTCGACCTTTATTAAAAATTTTACCGTTCTTTGTTTGGAAGGCAATCGCGCCACCCAGAGTATTTAAACCGTATATTGGATTTGATCCTGCAACCACCTGAGTGCCGGATATCGCCCACATCGGTACCGTATCCCATAACATGACATCACTGAATGGTTGGTTTTCACGAACACCATCAACATAAATTGATAATCCAATTGGGTTTCCTAAAATGGACCCAGCTGAATACCCTCTAAACTGGACATCAGGTTGCCATGGGTTTCCGCCAACCTCTGTGATAGAGAAACCTTGTGTATTATTTATTAAATAGTCAGCATGTGACACACCGGCTTGTTGCTCCACATCTTTTGGTTTAATAACCTGAACTGAACCAGGAACAATATCGGTTGAAATCCCAATGGATGGTAATGGCCCTGGGCTAAACACATTAATTTTCCCCGTCTGCAAATCTTCAGCATTTACTGTTAGTGCCACAGATACCAACCCTAATAATGATAATCTTAACTTCATAACTAATACTTAATAAATTTTATGAACCATGATTTTAGCTGATGTTTAATGCCGTGCAATAGGAAATCTTCCTTTTTTAATAACTTTAGGAATTTTTCCTGAAATTACTATTTATTAGCCATTTGGGAATATTTCCTATTGATATTTACTCATTTGAAAATAAATATATCAATATGAATAAAACCAAAATAAAAGAAGATATGTTATTAGTACTTATAACACTTATCGGGTTATTTTTATTCCTTGCAATTTATCTCACCTTTAGTTCATCGATATACAAAATATTTTTTTAAGTCTAGATTTTGTAGAACTTATCCAGCCTAAAATGCTCACTTAAGGGTTATCAATTAATTTATTTTGGAATACTAATGAAAAAAATTATTTTAACCCTTTCTGTTGCAGGTTTTACTATGAACACATTTGCCGCGCACACAGAAGATGATATTAAAAAAGTTCTTACCTCAGACTTGGATAAATGTTTTATCGCAGTCCACAAAAAATATGAAGGCCATATCGTTTCGCTTGAGCGTGAGGTAGAAGATGGACAAGCCGTATATGAGTTTGATGTTAAAACCAAAGATGGCAAAGAGCTTGAAATCGAATGTAATGTTGCAACAGCAGAACTATCTGATGAAGAAGTCGAGGTTGCTAAGGATGACAAGAAGTTTAACTCTGCAGTAAAAATTTCAGCTGAAGAGGCTGAAAAAATTGCCCTAGACAATACTCCAGGGAAAGTTACCGAGAGAGAGTATGCGTTTGAAGGCGATCTTCCTGTATACGAGTTTGATATCTACTCAGAAAAAATTGGTCATGAAGTTGAGGTTGAAATCAATGGCGTGACCGGTGAGATTATGGAAACCGAAATTGAGATTTACGATATCGGCGAAGATTCGTAAATCTTAAACCAAATTAAATCCCAGCACTGCTGGGATTTAATTTATATTTAAAAGTGACTCCCATATCTTTCTTATTTGAAGCATATTCGACAGAATCAGCCAGACCAATCAGTGCAATTAATTTATCTTCAACGTACACACAAGGGTAATTTTCTCTTTCCCATGGTGGAATTTTATTTTCCTGAAAGATGTACTTTAAAGATCTTGCAGGTTGGTTAGCCCTTATCTTAATTTTAAGATTCATGTTATGTGGCTTATCAATGAGAATTTTTTTTGACTCATCAAGTAAGAGACCCTTCCCAACTTTCTTGTCTACCAACACCTCTCTATTGTTCGAAAGTATGACTCTATTTTGATTTTTCCAAAGTACTGGTTTGAATAAATTTTCTGAATTATTGATTAAAAACAATGAGTTATTGTAAGATCGAATAGACATTTCATCTACTTTGATATTAATACGGCTTTCCAAATCAATTTTTTTAACCTGGCTTATGATCTGTCTTAGAACTTTAATACTCGGCATTAGTACCTGATGTTCGTTTAACCAAAACCGAATGACGTTACCCATATCGTAATCAGACAATTTTTTTAATTTTAGGCCATTCAATTGATTATTGTCTTCAAGAACATTCTCATAAAGTTCTGCATGAATTAAATTTTGGTGGTTATAGGCATCAGCAATATGCTTAACAGATCTTCCTGAAGTGGTCGCAAACTGTGGAAATCTTTTTTTAATTAATGGAATCACTTTATTTCTTAGATAATTTCTATCGTATTTATTATCTTGGTTCGACGAATCTTCAATAAATTTGAGTTTATATTCTTGTTGATACCCATGAATTAAATGCTTACTCACGCCTAACAATGGTCTCCAAATCTTTAAATTTTCATGGTACTCAGGCATGCAGCTCAAACCCTTTGATCCAGCCCCTCTGGCAAGCTGAAGCAGTAAAGTCTCTAGCTGGTCGTCTTCATGTTGGGCGAGCACTAAGATATCTTTTTGATGTTTTTGGAATGCTTGATACCTATGTTTTCTGGCAGCGCCTTCGGTACCTAATTTAAGATCCTGATCTATTGTAACTTTTTCATAGACGTATTCGGTTGATAATTTTTTTGCATGCTGTTTTACAGTGTTAGCCCATTTTTTTGATTCTGGATGCAATTGATGATCAACGTAAATAAAAGTTAAATCAAATGGGTACAGTGATCTCAGTTGACTTAGGGCGTGACTAAGAACAACCGAATCGATACCTCCACTTACTCCAACGAGGAGATGACAATTTTTTTTAAGTTTCTGTTTTAAAAATGATTGCTCAAGAAAGGTAACGAGCTCATTCATAGATTAGGACTGAAATTCACCATAGCTCATTAACCTCTGATACCTTGTGCTTAATAAAATATCTATTGGCTGTTTTTTTAAGCGACTCAATTGTTTTATAAGTGACTGTCGGACAGATTCCATGATCGCTTCTTTATTGCGATGTGCTCCGCCGAGAGGCTCAGGAATAACTTCATCAGCTAGACCCACTTTTTTTAGATGATCAGCAGTGATCCCAAGACTTTCTGCCGCAATGTCCGCTTTTTTGGCGTCTTTATACAAGATTGAAGCACAACCTTCGGGTGATATCACTGAATAGGTAGAATACTGCAGCATCATCAAATGATCGACGACTCCGAGTGCTAATGCACCGCCAGAACCTCCTTCACCTATAACAACTCCTATTGATGGTGTTTTAAGTTCACTCATCGCATATAAATTTCTCGCAATCGCTTCTGACTGACCTCTCTCTTCAGCACCAATTCCAGGATAAGCGCCTGGGGTGTCGATTAACGTGATGAGCGGAAGATTAAATTTTTCAGCTAAGTGAAATAACCTGAGTGCTTTTCGATAACCTTCAGGTCGTGGCATACCAAAGTTACGGTACTGTCTTTCCTTAGTATCACGTCCTTTTTGTTGTCCCACCACCATGACAGGCTCACCCTCAAAATCTGCCAAGCCCCCAATAATTGCAGGGTCATCAGCAAAGGCTCGATCGCCATGTAACTCTTGAAAGTTAGTAAAGATATGTTCAATGTAATCACTGGTATAAGGTCGTTGTGGATGGCGAGAGACCTGAGAGATTTGCCACGGGGTTAACTCATCGTATATTTGATGCAACAAATCATCTGTTTTATTTTGTAACTGTTTGACTTCTTTTGAGATATTTAATTTTGGATTATCTCTATGAGCCGACTCAAGCTCTTCAACTTTGGAAGCTAATTGTTGTAATGGTTTTTCAAATTCTAAGTAATGTAATTTCATAATCAGATTATCTAAATATCTTATCTGTGGCTAATTATAAATGATTTTAACATTCTCATCTTGAAATGATTTTTTCAGATCAAAGATAAGGTTTTCGTGTGGAGCAACAGCCCAATTGTCACCTAATTTAATTTCTGCAGATCCCTCTTGATTTTGATACTCAATCACCACTGGACACCTTCCAATCTCTTGCGGATAGGCACCGTTACTGTAAGGTTTCAATAATAACTTAAGTTGTTCAGGGTTCAGATTCTCACCCACATTGATTTTTATTTGTTTGGTTTTTCGGCTTTGTACCGTCAATAGATCAAAAATATTTACTGCTGAAACTCGATTACCGCCGGTAAACTCATCCGGGCTGACTTTGCCCTCCACAATCAATAATTGATCTTCTTTAATAAGTGGATAGACCGTGGATAATAATTTACTTCCAACAATCATATCTAATCTCCCCTCACCATCATCAAGAGTCACGATGGCAATTTTTCCTCGCTGAGTCATTCTGTTTCTGACTGCCATCACTACACCAGACAACCACTGATTATTATTAGACGGTCTTGCATCACGCAATGATTGAGGATACATCGCACGGACCATTTCTTTGTAATGTGAGAATGGATGCCCGCTATAATAAAAACCTAAGGCCACCTTCTCTTCATAAATTTGTCTTTTACTGTCCCACTCATCTGTTGTAACATAATTAGTCACTTCTTGGTTTGCTTCTTCACCAAAAAGAGAGTCCTGACCCATATGAGATTTTGATTGCTCTGCAAGAGAAATGGCTTGATTGATAGAAGCCAATAAGGAAGCTCTATTTTTTTCTAACTCATCAAAGGCACCGGCACGAATCAAAGATTCTATTACTTTCCGATTTACTTTTCGCAAATCAAGTCGCGCACAAAATTCAAATAGAGACTGATAAGGTCCATTACTATTTCTATCCTCTAAAATGACTTCAATCGCAGCCAACCCTGTTCCTTTGATAGCACCTAATCCATAAAGGATCTCTTTATCATTTAATGGCTGAAATCTAAATACACTATTATTAATTGATGGAGGAAGCAGTTTAATTTTATTAAGTACGCAGTCATCAAATAAGAGTGCAATATTATCTGTATTATTCATATCTGCAGACATTGAGGCTGCGATAAATGACGAAGTGTAATGTCTTTTTAAATAGGCAGTTTGGTAAGCTATTTTTGCATAAGCAGCCGCATGAGATTTATTAAAACCATATCCAGCAAACTTTTCTAGTAAGTCAAATAGGTTTGAGGCCTGTTGTTTTTCTAAACCGTTTTGAGTGGCTCCTTGAATAAACACCTCTCGCTGAGCATCCATTTCTTCAACTTTTTTCTTACCCATAGCCCGTCTTAAAAGGTCTGCTCCGCCCAAAGTATAACCAGCAACAGTCTGAGCGATTTGCATCACCTGCTCTTGATACACGGCAATCCCATAGGTTTCTTTTAAAATCCCTTCTGTGGATGGATGGGGATAAGACACCAATTGTTGCCCGTGTTTTCTTTTACAAAAATCTGGAATCAAATCCATTGGGCCAGGACGATATAAAGCAACCAAGGCAATAATATCCTCAAAGCAGTCCGGTTTAGCCTGTTTCAGCATATCCTTCATGCCCCTTGATTCCAATTGGAAAACTGCAGTTGTATTCGCACTACTTAACCACTCAAAGGTCTCTTCATCATCAAGCGGAATATCATCTAGATGAATGGGTGATTTGCCTTCGGTGGTTCTCATTTTATTGGCGTTATTAAGAGCCATAGATAAAATTGTTAAGGTTCTTAAGCCGAGAAAATCAAATTTAATGAGGCCGATTGATTCCACATCATCTTTATCAAATTGGCTGACAATACCTTCACCACCTTCTTGGCAATATAAAGGTGAGTAGTCTGAAATTTTTCCAGGGGCTATTAAAACACCTCCTGCATGCATCCCTACATTCCTAACCAAACCCTCAAGCTTTAGTGCAAGATCAAAAAGCTCTTTTACCTCTTCTTCATTTTTTATTCTTTGTTGAATTTGTTCTTCTTTTTCAATAGCGTCTTTTAAGGTGATGCCCAATTCCATAGGGATTAACTTGGCAATACCGTCAACAAAAGGAAAAGGTAAATCCAGTACTCGACCAACATCTCTGATCACCGCCCTAGCGGCCATGGTACCAAAGGTAACAATCTGACTTACGGCGTCATAACCATATCGTTCCTTTACGTACTCAATAACTCGGTCTCGACCCTCTTGGCAAAAATCAATATCAAAATCCGGCATGGAAACCCGTTCAGGGTTCAAAAATCTCTCGAACAGTAAGTTGTAAGAGAGTGGATCAAGATCAGTAATACCAAGAGCAAAGGCCACCACAGAGCCTGCGCCAGAACCCCTGCCTGGCCCAACCGGAACATTATTTTCTTTTGCCCAGTTAATAAAGTCTGCAACGATTAAGAAATAACCAGCATAGCCCATTTGATTGATAACATTGATCTCAAAATGTAATCGATCCAGATATTTTTTTTCTTGAGTTTTAAAATTCTCTACTTCAGGGTATAAATTATTAAGTTTTTTTTCTAATCCATCGATGGCAGTTTTTTCCAAATACTCATTAATCGTTAACCCTTCCGGAATTGGAAAATCAGGAAGAAAAACATTCCCTAACTCAAATTCAAAATTACACCTTTTGCTAATTTCTAAAGTATTACTAATTGCTGACGGAATATCTTCAAATAAAGCTGTCATCTCCTCAGGTGTTTTAAAGTATTGTTCAGCAGTAAAATTTTTTGGTCTACGCTGATCTCCAAGCACGTATCCATCAGCAATACATGTTTTTGCCTCATGCGCCTGAAAGTCTTCTTTTTTAATAAATTGAATTGGTTGAGTGGCGACCAGTGGAATATCTAAATCATATGCAAGCTGTGCTATAGCTAAAACTAAACTCTCCTGCTCCTCGACTTTTTTTGCCACCTCGTAACGCTGGACCTCAAGATAAAATCGATCATCAAAAGCCTCTTTTAATTGTTTGGCTACGTGAATAGCTTTCACTTTTTTTTGAGAAAGAAGGTATTGTCCAATCGCACCAAAATTAAACCCTGAAAGACAAATTAACCCATGGTTCAAATCTGAAAACAACCACTCGAGCTTTATTTCTGGCCGGTCTCTGTATTGATTTTCTGTGTACGCTCTTGATAGTAATTTGGATAAATTCAAATAACCTTGTTTATTTTGACAAATCAATAACAGGCGACTTGGTTGATCCCGATTGTCTTCATTCTGAATGTAAACATCGGCTCCAATGATTGGCTTGATTCCATTGCTGGTCGCTAATTTAAAAAATTTAACGGCTGCAAAAATGTTACTCAGGTCACTGATTGCAAGTGATTCTAATTCCAATTCTTTTGCTAAAGAAACATAATCACCAAGCCTAACAATACCGTCTGTTATTGAATATTCGCTATGACATCTGAGGTGAATAAACTTGGATTCTGAATTACTTTGCATGTTTTAATTTTACCTGATATCTTTATTTATTCACGATATCTTTAAGACTTTATGGAGAGAAAAATGTCATCAGTTACACTCAAGGGAGACCCGGTTAAAATTGGGGGACAGTTCCCAGAAAAAGGGTCGTCAATCCCAGATTTTAATCTTGCCAATCAAAAAAGAGAAAATGTGTCATTAGAAAGCTATTCCGGAAAAAGAAAAATACTGAATATCTTTCCAAGTATTGATACGCCGACCTGCGCACTCTCAGTCAAACGATTTAATGATGAAGCAGCCAAACTAAATAATACAGTTGTGTTATGTATCTCAGCAGATTTACCATTTGCACAAAAAAGATTCTGCGGAGCGGAAGGTGTGGAAAATGTTGAAACATTATCTGCCTTCAGAGACATAGCTGGTTTTGCTAATGCATTCGGTGTGGCAATTAACGATTCAAGCCTACAAGGACTGACTTCAAGAGCGGTCATTGTGGTTGATGAGAATAATACTGTGATGCACAGTGAATTAGTCTCTGAAATTACCGAAGAACCAGATTACAACAGTGCGCTTAATTCTCTTGCTTAAGCTTACGGTTGCTACCAGCAACCATTACAAACTCAAATAATCTGCAATCCAAGGCCCCGTTATACAGCGGGGTCTTTTTGCTGGCAGATAATCTCAAGCCTCTTGGAAAAGCCATATCGTTGCTTATAAAGTATGCTCTCCAGCCTGAGAATTCTTTTTTTAATACAGATCCCCAAAGTTGATAACTTTCAAGGAGCTTTTCAGACTCGTCTAACCTTACCCCGTAAGGTGGATTACATACAATCACACCATGGTCGATGGGTGCATTTGATGTTTCAAATCGGTGATTATTAATTCGTATATAGGGCTTTAATCCCATTTGATCGATATTGGTTGATGCCGCATTAAACGCTTGGCGATCAATATCAGAAGCATAAATATGTAATTCTTTTTCTATTTGCTTTTCTTTTAACTGTACTTTAATTTTGTGAAACACTTCTTTATCAAAGTCATGCCAATGGTGAAATCCAAAAGTGCGATTCATTCCAGGATAAATATTTAATGCCATCATGGCAGCTTCAATCGGGAGAGTGCCACTTCCGCACATTGGGTCTAATAGTGGCTCCTTAAAATCCCAGTCAGATAAAGTAATTATCCCTGCCGCAAGATTTTCTTTTAGAGGAGCTTCGATTGTTTTTTGTCGGTATCCTCTTTGATACAGTGGCTTGCCAGATGAATCAATGTAAAGAATAAAATTATTCTTTTCTAAAAAAAGATGTACTTTAATATCAGGATCTCTCACATCCACATTTGGGCGCTGTTTATATTTTTGATTAAACACATCGCAGATGGCATCTTTAATTTTTAGGGTCACAAAATCAATACTCTTTAAAGAGGTTTTAATTGAGGTTGTTGAGACTTTTATGGTTTTATTAACGGGAAAAATATCGTCCCATTTTACTTTCATTGCTGCCTGATATAAGTCATTTTCAGACTTGAATTGACCGTACGATAATCGTTTTAATACTCTAGTAGCATACCTTGAAGTTAAATTTAAGGAGTACATACTGTCTTGATTGCCATTAAACGATACCCCGCCATCATGAACTTTTATTTTTTGACCATCGAGTGTTCTAATTTCGTTAAAGAGGAATTTTTCTAGTCCTCTAGGGCATGTGGCAAAAAGGGAAATTTTTTCTAGTGACAATGTATATTCTCAAATAATTGTTTATTTCTTTTCAGCATTCTCTTATAAAAAAAGTTTAAATCAAAATTTATTTTGGCTTGTAAGAGCTTCAATCGGTATTCCATTTGCTTATTTGAAGAGAATTTAAAATGTTCCTTGAAACAAAACACCATGATATTTCCTGGATCATCAGATTCAACAACTATCGCCTTTGAAAAAATATCTTTGAGTTCTTTAATGTACCTGGGTGTATTTTTATCAGAGCCCCACAAATTAATAATAAAAATTCCTTGTTTTGTTATTCTGTCATGACAGATTTGAAAATATTTCTTTTGTGTAAATTGTTTAGGAATTCCATAGCCGTCAAATAAATCTGAAATTAATACCTCATGTTTATTCTTTTTTGTTAAGAATTCCATTGCATCCTGTTCAATCACTTTATGTCTTGAGGTGTCCTTAGGGACTTCAAACATCATCCTAGCTATATTAATTACCTGCCTATTAATTTCAATGGTTTGAATTTTGGTTTTAGCACAAAAATAGAAAAAGAATTTAGTTAATGATCCTGCGCCTAAGCCAAGGATGGTGATATTTGTTGGATGTCTTTTAAATAAAAGCAGCAGTGCTGTGACTTGGGTATATTTTAGAGTTAGATGGATCGGGTCTGAAATTTCCATCGAGCTTTGAATGGAGTCAGTCTCAAGATGCAGTGAGCGAAATCGATCTGTCTCACTAATTTCAACTGGTAATTTTTTAAGGTTCACTTTCACTTATTGATATTCTCTTAATATTTGCGCCCATTCTTTATCCATCCGCTTCACTGAGATGGGAGAGTTCGTTTTAAGCTCCTGAGCAAAAAAAGATACCCTCAACTCTTGGAGTTTCCATTGAAAGTCAATGTATGCCTCTGGTATTTCTAATTCATTTTCAACAAAACCCAATACTTTTTCCACCCATTTATTTTTAATTCGGTTGTATTGCGAGATGCACTCTTGATCATGGTCCATTCGCTGTGGGTATTTTTCAATACGTAATTTAAGAGCCTCTAGGTATTTTGGAATAAATTGAAGTTTGTCATATTGAAATAGTGGTTTTTCATAAGGAGGCAATAGAGCTTCTAACTGCTCCTCGATGTCATCTTCAATCTCCTCGATATAACTTTGTGATTGACGTAACTTCTGAATCTCTTTATAGATGGAAGCAATCTTATTAAAATGTATTGTCATATGGTCAATCATTCTCGGTAAATTATTTCTTCCTACATTGATCAGTTGTTCATAATCAATTTGTTTCCTTATGTTAGTCTTATGGCCAATCATTTCATCAACAATGGCATCACATAAATTTTCCATCAAATCTTTTGGAGGTATCTGAGTTGATAAGGCGATTGCTGCTTCAGAAAGATCAGGTGGTATTTTTTGGATCCGCTTAAACCGCTCCTTAAAATGAAAATAGATCAACCTTCTTAGCCCCTGAAAATGATGTTGCTCCGCGAGCTTAGGGTTATCAAACACCTCAATGGATATCGAATTATGATAATCAACAAATGCTGGGTAGGCCTCAAATTTTTTTCCATTAATGGTTTGTTCAACCTTAATCGGTAATTCGTCTATCGGCCAGCTCGTAATTCCATTCTGTTCTATATTAAATTGAATACGCTCAACTACTGCCTCAACATTTTTTTTATTTTCTTTTTTTAATAAATCAAGGTCTTCATTAAGATCAATCATCTTCCCTTGGTCGTTAATGACTTCATATTTAATTTTTAAATGGCTAGGGATGGAAGCAAAATAATCATCTGACATTAAAAAATGAGGGTCGACGTATTTCCAAATAAAACGAGTAAATGTTTCCTTAAAACTTCCCTGCCTTGGGTACTCCAAGAATTTTTCCAGCCAATCTTTTACCGGAATGCATTTTCTACGAATATCCTTTGGTAAGTTTTTAAATGACCAGGTAATCTTTTCCTTTAATAACCCAGGCACCAACCAGTCTAATGCTGAACTATCAATTAAATTCAGGTTGGGTAAAGGGATTGCAATTGTTAATCCATCACGAGGGTGATTGGGTTCAAAATGATATTTCAATTGATACTTTTGTTGATTAATGGTGATGTGATTAGGGTACACAGTTTCTGTAATATCTTTGGCGCTATGCTGCATCAAATACTCTTTTGTAAGGAACAGATATTCAGGTTTATTTTTTTCAACTCCCTTTCGCCAGTATTCAAAGCCAGCAGCATTAATGACATTTTCATTAATTTTTTCATCATAAAACTCAAATAAAACATCATCGTTAATCAAAATGTCTCTTCTTCTTGATTTATGCTCCAGGTCCTCAATTTCTCTGATCAGTTTTTGATTTTCCTTCCAAAAAAGACCTGGGCTGATATATTGGTTTTCAACTATTCCTTGCCGAATAAATATGGATTTAGATAATTCTGGATTAATTGGCCCGTAATGAATGGTCCTGTCAGGAACGACAACCAGACCAAATAATGATAGCTTCTGTGTGGCATCCACACGATTTAGTTTTTTATTAAATCTAGGGTTTGAATATTCAGCCTCGAGAAGATGTTCTGCGTATTTTTCAATCCACTGGTCATTAATTTCAGCAATACATTGAGCATAGAATTTACCCGTATCAATGATTTCTGCAGCCATAATCCATTTAAATTTTTTATTTCGAAATAGCTTAGGCCCAATAAGAAACTTTAAACTTTTACATCCTAAATAATAATTAGATTCAACTTCTTTAAACCCAATGTTCCTTAATAGACCACTCAATAAAGATTGGTGTATCTGGTCATAAGTAGATTCTTTTTTATTTAAACGATAACCCAATTCTTCGACGATTTGCATGAGTTGTTTGTGCATCTCTTGCCACTCACGCATCCGAGTAAAAGATAAAAAATACTTTTTACAAAAGACTGCAAAGTCTTTAATCTTCTTGCTCCTCACCTCATCTAACAGAAGTACCCAGAGCCTGTAAAAACTCATAAATCCTGACCTAGGATCATGAAAATTCATTTGAGCCTTCTCTGCTTCTTCCAGCTTGTCAAATGGTCTTTCAATGGGGTCGGCCACAGATATTGCTGCAATAATAGGAATAATTTCAGATAGGCAATGCTGCTTGGATGCTTCTATTATGATTCTGGAAAAAACAGGGTCTATTGGTATTTGGGCCATTGTACGACCCAGCTCAGTAATGGCTCGGTTTTTCTCAACCGCATGCAGCTCAAATAACAAGTCATAACCATCTTGAATAAATTTTTTAAATGGAGCATCAATAAATGGAAAGACTTCCACATCGCCTAAGTTCAAACTTGCCATTCTAAGAATCACAGATGCAAGCGAGCTACGCATTATTTCTGGATCGGTATACTCTGGTCGGTTATTAAAATCATCCTCGTCATATAGTCGGTAACAAACGCCTGGTGCAATTCGACCGCATCGACCGGTTCTCTGATTAGCAGCTGCCTGAGAAATTTTCTCGATTAGCAGTTGTTCGATCCGCAATCTTGGATTGTATCGGACCACTCGTGCCAGGCCTGAGTCAATGACAAATTTAATATTTGGGACGGTTAATGATGTTTCAGCAATGTTAGTAGCCAGGATGATTCTTTTTTTTGTGCTGGTCGTAAATATTTTCTGTTGATCTGGAACAGGAAGCCTTGAAAAGAGTGGGAGGACCTCGTAATCATGATTTAACATCTCATTCAAATAACGGCGGATGTCATGAATGTCTTTTTCACCAGGAAGAAAAACCAGGATATCTCCGGATTGGCGACCTATCTCTTGTATGACATCATAGACCGACTCCTCAATCGATAACACATCCTCCTCTTCAATATTTTTCATCGGGCGATACAGCGTCTCTACTGGAAATGTTCTTCCCGATATTTCAAGCGTTGGCGCATTGTTAAAATGTTTTGAAAATTTATCGACATCAATGGTAGCGCTAGTGATGATTATTTTTAAATCGGGTCTTTTAGGGAGAAGTTGTTTGATGAAGCCAATTAAAAAATCAATATTAAGATTTCGCTCATGTGCCTCGTCGATGATTAAGGTGTCATATTTTTTTAGCAATGGGTCTGTTTGTGTCTCAGCGAGCAGAACGCCATCGGTCATGACCTTTATTTTAGTTTTATTGGACGTTTTATCAGTAAAGCGGACCTTGAAACCGACCTCCTGACCCAAGTCCACCTCAAGTTCTTCTGCAATCCTTGATGCAACCGAGCGGGCTGCGATTCTTCTTGGCTGGGTATGGCCAATTATTTTTTTTTGTCCTCGACCTAAATCAAGGCAGATTTTAGGCAGTTGTGTTGTTTTTCCTGAGCCTGTTTCGCCACAAAAGATAATGACTTGGTTATGATCGATCAGCCTTTTGATTTCGTCAACATTTTGACTAACCGGTAAGGAATCTGGGTATAAAATCTTAATAAATCAACACCTTATTTTTTAACTTGAACACAATCTTCAAAGCCGGTATTACCGCCTTTATATCCTGGTTCAAAATAGAATTTGTGAAAACTCCATGATTGATTTTCTGACTGTTTAAATTTTGCAATTCCTACGCCATAATCTTCATTTTTGCGGTCATCCAATGCGAAATAAACAGCCGCATCCAGACCGTTCGCCGATGCAAATCCATGATAATCACCAAAACCTGGGACCTTTAATACAAAGTCATAACTCGCGTAATTATCTTTGCTGAATTCAGGGATTTTTTTCATAATGACTTCACCTTGGTACGCCCCCTCGCTAGTATCATTTCCTTCACATTGGTAAGTCCCTGAAAAATCATTAGCGAATACTGAGCTTGTTAATAAACAGAATAGAAAAAGATATTTGTTCACGATAATCTCCACTGAGTTATTTAAATATTTAAGAATCGAGATTGTAACTCTGATAAGTCAAAATCAGCCAATAATTTTTCAATACGGGCGCCTGCAGATGGCTTCTTTTGCTTGATATTCTCAGCTATTATGATTTCATTTTTCATAGAATGTTCCCAGCCAACCAGCTCTGTCACCGTGACTTTAAAACCATAATATTCGAGCTTTAGACACCGCAGTACGTTTGATAACATACTTCCAAATTCCCTTGAGTGAATCCCATGGCGATACAGTTCAACTAAATGATGATTGAGATTATTAGATTTATTTTTTTTCAAGTGTTGGTACACCTCAGCCTGACAACAAGGAATAACCACAACCCAGTCTGCATTTTTTTGTAATGCAAAATCAATCGCGTCATCTGTTGCAGTATCACAAGCATGTAGAGCAGTGACAATTTCTGCATTTTTAATTGTCTCGTTACTGGAAGCAATATCTTGTGACATAAACGACATGTTTGAAAATTTAAATTTCTGCATCAATTGGTTTGATTTTTTTACCAACTCCTCATTGATTTCAACCCCTATAATTTTGCCCAATGTGTTTTTGATGATGAGATCATACAAAATAAACCCCAGATAAGACTTCCCCGCCCCATGATCAATTAAGGTAAAGGGCTTATTTTCATATGTTTGAATAATGGGTTCTATAAAGTTTGCAAGATGATAAATTTGCTTTAATTTTCTTCTGGAGTCTTGATTGAGCTTTTGATCGCGAGTCAAAATATGAAGCTCTTTTAATAGCTCAATTGATTGATCAGGTCTTATCTCGTAGGTTTTTTCCATGCGTTTAAGTTTACATTATAATAGGCTTAACTACAGAGGGATTAATATGGCGGTTCAATGGTTTCCTGGTCACATGACCAAAGCAAAAAAAGATTTTGAAAAAAATCTTAAATACAACGATCTTGTCATTGAAGTGGTAGATGCGAGACTGCCTCAGTCATCTGAAAATCCGATGTTAAATCAAATTATTAAAAATCGTGCTAAGCCGCATCTTAAATTACTAAATAAGTCTGACATAGCAGATGAAAAAGTCACTCAACAATGGATTAATTTTTTTCAAAAAGAGACCAATATTACGGCACTTGCCGTATCAGCTAAAAATAAAAAAAATAAAGTTGACATAAAAAATGCGTGCATGAAGCTTGTGCCTCACCGAGGAACAAGTATTAAGCCTGTTCGAGCTATCATTATTGGAATACCAAACGTTGGCAAATCCTCCCTCATTAATCTATTAACGCAAAAAAAGATTGCTAAAACCGGGGATGTTCCTGCGGTCACCCAAATGCAACAACGAATTATTGTCGATAATGATTTTGTTTTAACTGATACACCAGGTTTAATGTGGCATAAAATTGAAAGTGAAATCCAAGGTAACTATTTAGCCGCCTCAAACATTATCGGAATCAATGCGTATGATGAAACTGAAGCAGCATTATATTTACTCGATTGTTTGAAAGAAAATTACTCACAGAACTTAATCGACCGATATGAACTTGATACAACCATCATCAATCAACCCTCCGAAAATATTATTGAGGCCATTGCCGTAAATAAACATATGCTTGTCAAAGGCAATAATCCCGATTTAAGAAAATCGGCAGTTATTATTTTGCAAGATTACCGTTCCCAAAAAATTGGGAGAATCTCTTTGGAATTTCCTGAAAAATAACCTATGTATGAGTATGTAAATCCAAAATGGGAAAAATTACTTCAAAAAAATCGACTAATTAATTTTGAAAGTTTTTGGAGTCTGCCTAATGACTGGTTCGAGCCATTAAATACTAGGCGGAATGGATGGAGTGGGGTCATTACAAAAAAGGTTGGGGAAGATTTATTCTTCGTAAAAAAACAAGAAAACCATAACTTTAAAAGCATTAGACACCCCATTTCAGGGCAGCCAACTTTTTTAAGAGAATTTCAAAATATCCAATATCTCATTGATCACAAGATCCCAACTTTAGAAGTTATATTTTTTGGAATTAGAGGTAATCAGTGTGTTCTGGTGACACGAGATCTGAATAAAAATAATCAATCTTTGCAAAAAATAATAGAAAAAAAGAAATTATTTTCAAAAACTGATTTAAATAGAATTGCTATGACATTGCGCAATATGCATAACCATAATATTCAACACACTTATCCGGTTCCAAAACACATCTATCTCAATAAATCTAATGAAGATATAGTCTTGATTGACCTTGAGAAAATGAAGAAACGATTTTTCTCTTTTCAAGCATCAATCAGAGATCTCTATGCGTTCTTAAAATACGCCAGAGAATATATGGATGAACAAGATATCAGTTATTTTTTAAGAAAATATTTCAAAAATAAAAAACTCAATTTTTTACAGAAATTTATTTTAAGAAGAGTAAATAAAAAATTAAGAGACTGAAGCTTGAGGCCTAGTATTTTTTTTAACTGGCCTTCTTCTTGGTTTTGCTTTTGTTTTTGCGTCGGCCTTAAATCCAGGTTTTTTTCTTTTTCTTGATGCAGTAAATTTATCGCTCTTTTTACCACCAGCCGCTGATCTTCGTTTCTTTTTAAAGCCGCTCTCTTTTTTCTTGTAGACCAAGGAAACATCAGAGGTGCTATGGGTGGATTTAATGATCTCGATTTTGATGTTTGCGTACTTTTCAATCTTCTGAAGCATAAATTTTTCTTTATCGACGACCAGGCTAATAGCCTTCCCTTTTCTCTCCGCCCTGCCTGTACGCCCAATTCGATGAATATAATCTTCAACCTGCCTTGGTAAGTCAAAATTAATAACGTGAGTGATGTCATCAACGTCAATCCCTCTTGCAGCGACATCAGTTGCCACCAGAATTTGGATTTCATTATTTTTAAAACGATTAATGGTGCGTGTTCGCTCTCTTTGGCTCATATCCCCATGTAAAGTTTTTGATCGATGGTTCATTAAATATAATTCATCTGAAAGGCGATCCGCCTCTCTTTTTGTGGCTGTAAAAATAATGGCCTGATTAAGATCAGCCTCATTCAACACATCCACTAAAACTAATTTTTTCTGGTTATAGTCTGCGACTGGATAAGCTATCTGCTGAATGTTTTTATTAGATTTATTTTCCTGTTCGATTGCAATTCGTTGTGGATCTTTTAAAAACTGTTGCGCAATTTTTTCAATTTGTTTATTTAATGTCGCAGTAAACATCAATACTTGTTGATCCTGGGATGTTGATTCAAAAATCTTTTTGATGTCAGGAATAAAACCCATGTCCAACATACGATCAGCTTCATCAATCACAAGCGCATCAATATGCTTTAAATTAATTTTTCTTTGTCTTACCAAATCCATTAAACGGCCCGGTGTGGCCACTAAAAAATTTACATTGGATTTTAATAATTTATTTTGCAACTTATAAGACACGCCGCCGACAACAGCAACAATGTTTGTGTCCATGAAGTGACTAAATCTCTTTAGTTCTTGTTCGATCTGAGTCGCTAGTTCACGGGTTGGAGACAATATCAGAACATCGGGACTAATATTTCGCTTGTGTTTGTGTTTTGGCTTATTAGCCACTAAATCCAGTAGAGGCAGACAAAATGCAGCGGTCTTACCTGTGCCAGTTTGTGCCGAGGCTAATACATCCCTTCCTGATAAAACAACAGGAATGCATTGCTCTTGAATAGGAGTTGGGTTGGAATAATTGATACGACTGATGGCCTTACCAATAGGTGGAATAAAGCCAAAATTTGAAAACGACATGATAATCCTTTTAATTATTTATGAACAGACTGGCTCTCATAAAAACATCAAGACAATCAATTAGTTGCGCCATTATAGACAGGTATAAATATTAAGCAAGCGAAATTTAATTCGTTAAAAATTCAAAAATAATCACTATGCCAATTAAGCCAATTATGGACCATCCAAGCTGATTAATGTATCGCTGAATAAAGTAATCCACTCGCTCCCCAAAGAATTTTACAAAACAAGCAACGCCAAATAACCTCAACCCTCTTCCCAAAAAAGAGGCAATTAGAAAAAGGGGTAAATTCATCATCAAGACCCCAGCGGCAATAGTAAAAATCTTATAAGGAATTGGTGTCACTGCAGCAATAAAAATGGCCCAAAATCCCCAATCAGCAAACCATTGAAGGGCAAGATCGTAATGGTTTTGGTAACCGTATTGTTCAATGTAAGGTTGCACAAGATTAAATCCATACATCCCAATAAAATACCCAAGTACCCCGCCAAGTACTGATCCAAGAATAGCGATTAAAGTGAGTTTCCAAATTCTTTTAGGCTGGGCTAAGCACATCGGTGCCAACATTACATCGGGCGGAACAACAAAAAAGGAAGCTTCAGTGAAGCTCAAAAGAAACAGATAAAATGATGCTGCTGGTTTAGCAGATAACTCAATTGTTTTGGTGTAGGTTTTTTTAAAAATACTCATCTAAAGAAGTCCATTGAACTCAGATGAGATCATAACAAATATTCTGTATGTTTATTAGTTGATTATTTGTTAACTTTCGCTTTTTTTGGAAAGCTCACATCATATATAACAAACAAGATAAACAATAAGACAAAAAATTGCGTCTGGGATAACTCTGAAAAGTTAAGCCAATAGGTTAAGCTAAAAAAATTAAACAATTTGATTCTCCTTAACTATAACTAATGCAATTTTTGTACCAATAGTAAAAATTTATAAGTAATTGATTTTATTAGTATTTTTTTTAATCAATTTATTTATTGCACAAATTTGTGACAAGCAATTCACCATAAAGATTCAAAAATCAAAATAAATTGAACATTGCAATGTCATTTCAATCTGTTAGTCTTTAAAACTTTTAAAACATGAAAGGTTAGATATGTATTCAAAATTACTAGCAGCTCTAGTTGCTTCAACTTTATCTCTATCAGCTTTTGCTGCTGTTGAAACTGATACAAAAGATGACAAAGATAAAGCTGAAAGAGGCTTTTTTGTAGCTGGTGACGAAAAAGAAGGCGACAAAGATAAAGCTGAAAGAGCTATTTTAGTTGCGGATAACCATGGTGATCATGACCACGGCGACGCAAAAGAAGAAGCTAAAGCTGAGGAAGATAAGCCTGCTGAAGAGCCAAAAAAAATTGAGTACGAAGATCCAACTAAATACTATCCAAAAAAATAATTGGATTTGTTGATCTATCAAAAAAAAAGGACCTAATGGTCCTTTTTTTATTGTGGCCTGACATGTTTTGCTAAAATTTTTGCATTATTTTGTTTAACAAAAATACTTTTTTTCCATTGCCACAGCAAGTCTTTGGATTCTCTAATACGTTCTTGAAAATTATATTGAGGTTGAGGGTAATTCGATTCATTTGAAAATAAATCATTGGAATGCAGCGGTAAATTTATAATATATTCAGGCTGATGAGAGTTGAGTTCCGGTATCCATGTTTTTATAAATGTCGCTTCTGGATCATGATCCATCGCCTGTTTTTTTGGATTGTATATACGTATCGTATTGATGCCGGTAACTCCAGCCTGCATTTGAATCTGTGGGTAATGAATACCTGGTTCAAAATCAAGGAAGAGTCGCGCTAAAGCTTTGGCCACTAATTTCCAATGAATCCTTAAATAGTGACATGCAAAACTCACCACCATCGCCCTACTTCTGAAGTTGATATAGCCTGAATATCTTAAAGATCTCATTGATGCATCAATTAAAGGGAAGCCAGTAGTTCCATTGAGCCAAGAAGTGAAGTCTGCATGCTCCTCATCTTCCACAAGGTATGGAAAGTTTTGATACCCTTTATTAATTGTTTCATTTTCTATACGACATTCGCTCTCAAACTTTTGTATAAAATGACAGTGCCAATGAATTCTTGAAGACAATGCAGCCATGGATCTTCTCCATCCGACCCGATTCCAATTCTCTAAAATTTTTTGATAGATTTGACGGATACTGATGTTTCCATATGCGATATATGCCGACATCCTTGAGCAACTACTTCTGCTCTTATGGGGCTTAGAAATAAACTTATAGTAATCCTGACCTCGGGTTGAAAAAAAATCTTCAAGGGTAGCTTGTGCTTCGACCATCCCACCTTTTTGAAAATTACTATCCACTTCAAATGATGGAATATTTACCTCACCAAAGTCGATATCAATTATATTTAATTTATGGGGATTGATCTTGATGGTCTTATCCCTCATAAATCTGGCCCATGCCTTATCCCAAGTCTTCCTATCCTGAAGGCCTCTAATAACCGCATTAGATTGTGACTCCAGCCAGGTAATATTTTGTCTCTTAAAAAAATTAGCTACATTTTTATCCCTCTCATAAGTAACATTCAATCCTGTTTCCTCGTGACTAAACACGTATTGAATGTCAAAGCGATTTGATAATTCATTAAAAATTTCGACTGATTCGCCATAAGTAATTGAAAGTTTTTTTTGAGTTTTAGCTAGCTCTAATTGAATATCTTTCAGAGACTCTTGAATAAATCGCCAATGACGTTTGTCATAATGAGGATCTGAAATTAATGATGGTTCATAAATATATAGCAAGACAAAAGGGATATTTTCTTCTTGTGCTCTATAGAGTGGTTCATGATCTTGCAATCTCAAGTCACGTTTTAACCAAACAATGTTTATTTTTGATCGCATTATTTACCAACGTACACAATGGCCGCGGTAGTTTACACGGCAGATAGACTCATACATTCTTCTGTACCTTGACTCAGATAACTGTTGTTTGATATCAAAAATTAACTTTTTCCATTCAAACTTTGCATCAATAGAGGACAATTTACCCTGGTTAATTTGTTCTTTTAACTGCTCCCCTTTTAGAAGGAGCAAGTCTACCTCGTCTGTCTTAAGATTCTTTGTGGTTTCATCCGACTGTATGCATTCAAATACATCTATAAATTCACTGTGCAAGGTTTCGCAATTAAGGTAAGCCTGGTCCATGAGAACCACAGGTTCCTTATAAGCTGTTGAGCAGCTTGTTAACAACACAAATAAAATAAGCATGAATAATTTCACTCAGTTTCCTTTATTAAAATCTGGCAATGTTTAAGTCTTTTAAATCTATACTCAGCAAAGATGTTATAAAAATACTTTGCTAAAGAGTAAATTACAGGGAGTTGGATAAGAAAAGACAAAAATTTAAAGTATTTAATGTTTTTCCATATCCTGGCAAAAGCATCGACACCAATTAGAACTTTATCATTGTCAATCACATGAAGATGTTTTAACGCTGCGTACAGCTCAATATTGTATTTTTTCTTAGAGTCAATCGAATTAACATCCTGCCAAATAAAATGACCTGATGGTGAAATCTTTTTATAAAAGGATATCTCTTTTGAGCAGATGCCGCACTTCCCATCAAACAAAACTGTTATTTTCATTGTTTTTAACATTTAAAATTTCATGGACTCATAAAATAAAAAAAAGTTATTTTTATCTTTAAAATAAATGAACATTAATAGGGATTAACAGCCAAATATCCAAATGAATTTAGTTAACTTTATAGAAAGTGCAATTAAGCACATACAACGCGGGGTTGTGGACCGTAAATCTTTTTTTCGACACCCCGTCTTAGCCTCAACGGATGGACCAAATATTTTTCAGCGAATTGTAGTGATGAGAGAATTTAATTATGAAAAAAAAAGTATTGTGATCTTCACTGACTCTAAAAGTCAAAAAGTTGGACAAATTATAAACCATCCCGAGTGCAGTCTGCTATTTTGGGATCCTAGAAAAAAACTTCAAATCAGCGTCCAATCAAAATCTCATGTAGAAATAGATAGCTCTCAACATTGGTCAAAGATTAATGATAGACAACAAAAAGACTACACCGTTAACCCTCCACCAAAATCAGAAATAAAAGCTCATGATGATTATGAGTTTAGTGACCAGAATCGTTTTACAGTAATCAATCTCACTTTTAAATCAATGGATGTATTACAACTGTCTGACCAAGGTCATATTCGAGCTACTCATGATTTTGAAAATAATACCCAGTCCTGGGTAAGCCCCTGATGTTTAAGATATTTGAAAATCTAATTCACCCATTCCCCAAAGATAATCTCAAAGTTGGGAATCTTTCTTTAAACGGTTTTATTTGGAATTGTTTAAATGGAATTAAACGATATATCCTGGGAATGTCTCTGCTGACAGCCTTGGTTGCCAGTATCGAAGCTGGTCTGTATCTAATCGTTGGCCTAATAATAACCAACATGGTGTCATCTGGTCCTGAAAAATTTATTTCTGACTTTGGTGGCGAGTTATTTATCATCGCCTTTATTTTTATTTTTACAATCATCTTGGTTTTATTTCAGTCATTCCTAAAACGTCAAACATTGGCAGGAAATATTCCGATGATCTTGCGATGGAAATTTCATAAACATTTATTGAATCAAACTTTTGATTTTTACAGCAATGAATTTTCTGGAAGAATTTCAGCCAAAGTAATGCAGACAGCGGTCTCCATTCGTGACCTAGTTTTTACCATGACTGATATCTTAATTTACGCAGTCATTTACACCCTTACCATGATTGGTATTGTCAGTTCCTTTTCTCTCTTGCTTTCTGTTCCATTTTTAATCTGGCTAGGGCTATATATCTTATCCCTTATTTTTTTCGTGCCCAAACTTATTCAGCTATCAAAAAATCAGGCAGATGCTAGATCATTGATGACGGGAAGGATTACTGATGCCTATACTAATATTAACTTGGTTAAGTTATTTTCTCACTCCGGACGTGAATCTGATTATGCAAAGAAATCGATGTCAGATTTTATGTTGACAGTTCACAAACAAATGAGACAGGTGACTCTCATTGAGGTAGTTAATCACTCTCTCAGTGTCTTTTTAATTATTTCAACCACAACATTGTCGATTTACCTATGGACCACGAATACAATTGATATCGGTATTGTTGGGGCAGCTACTGCGATGTCCTTACGCCTAAACGGGATATCTCACTGGATCATGTGGGAGATTGCCAGTCTTTTTGAGAACATTGGAGTGACTCAGGATGGGTACAATATGCTCTCAAAAAAAATTGTTATCAATGACAGTCCTAATGCTAAAACACTGACTATTAATAAAACCCCACAGATTGAATTCAGCAATATTCGATTCGCATATAACCAAGACCCAATATTTGATAACTTTAATTTAACGATAAAACCTAATGAGCGAATTGGTTTAGTGGGTAAATCAGGGGCTGGTAAATCCACTTTAGTTAACCTTCTACTAAGATTTTATGAGCTTGATGACGGCAGGATTAGAATTAATAATCAAAATATTCAATCCCTAAAACAAACCAGCTTGAGAAGCCAGATTTCAGTGGTTACTCAGGATAATTCATTACTTCACCGTTCAATTAAGGAAAATATTGCTTACGGCAGACCAGACAGCTCGATGGAAGATATTATCAAGGCCGCCAAAGTTGCAGAGTGTCATGATTTCATCATGCAACTCCAAGACCAACATGGCCGAACTGGTTATGACACGCATGTTGGTGAGAGAGGTGTAAAGTTATCAGGTGGTCAGAAGCAAAGAATTGCGATTGCTCGTTTGGCATTAAAAAATGCCCCTATTCTGATCCTTGATGAGGCCACCAGCGCACTTGACTCTGAGGTGGAGATGATTATTCAACAGAGCTTACAAAGTCTTATGGCTAATAAAACTGTTATTGCAATTGCCCATCGGCTATCGACTATCTCGATGATGGATCGTCTAATCGTCCTGGATAATGGCAAGATTATTGAAGAAGGAACCCATGCTCAATTAGTGAGAAAAAAAGGGTTGTATGCCAAGCTGTGGAAAAAACAAAGTGAAGGATTTATTGGTAACCTATGATGGATAAAGTTTTTGTGACCGTATTGATCGCAGTAGGAATTTATTTGATGATTTACGTTATTTTGAAGAAAATAGGTTTGTTAGACCGAATCCAAAGTTGGATCAATTCTCATCTTAGATAAATTAAAAAATCAAATCTTTGAAGGTATATACAAACCACGCCGCCAATTTAATGATAATCAGAGCGAAAATCCAGAAAAGTACCGACGTCTTGAGTCTTTCCCAAACTGATGGTTTTTTTAAATTATTTAACTCTATTAAATATCTGGTGTAATCCATAAAAGATACTCTCTCTTCAAAAAGTTGATATCTGATAAGTAGACACCTGATTTTGTTCAATAATTTTTAAAAATTGTTAATAATTTGTTTCAGTCGGAACCGATTAAGTCCAGCTTAATAAAGATAAGGTGAACGATTCTAAACAATAGAATGATACCCAAAAGGTATGTTAATGAGGAAACTAAGAAATATAAGTACCAGATATTATCTATGTTTGGGAGCTGACGCATCGCGATGGTTGCAATAACTGTTAAGATAAAAAAAATGATTAATTTTTTCATGACTCAAGTGTAAACAAAATGAGAAATCGTGACAAGCAGTGTCATGTTTGTATGGCCAATTACGACGTTTTATACCGTTGCCGTTATGATAAGGCAAAGACATGGTATTTTTTATGTAAACAATGTTTAGAAAATATTAAAAATGAATATCAGGAATCCTATCAATACGGCGGTACATGGAAGGCTGTGAAGAAAAAATGACTACTACTTTTGGTTTTAATTTTAGTGACACCTACTCCCAACTTCCAAAAGAGTTTGTGAAAAAAGCAGAGCTATATTCTTTTGAAAACCCTCAGCATCAAATGTTTAATACTTCACTAGCTGTCTCATTAGGACTCGATGAAAAAGCCATCAAAGAAAACAACTACATTTTTGCAAACGGGAATAATCTTCCACGTGGGTCAAGCTCAATTGCCCAAGCCTACTGTGGCCATCAATTTGGGCATTTTGTAAAACTGGGTGACGGCCGAGCCTTGCTGCTTGGTGAGCATGTCACACCCGATCAAAAAAGATACGATATTCAACTAAAAGGGTCCGGTCCAACGGAGTTCTCTCGCGGTGGTGATGGATTTGCTGCCCTCGGCCCAATGCTCCGTGAATACTTAATCAGCGAATCGATTCATGCTTTAGGTATACCAACCACTAGAAGCTTATCGGTGATCACCACAGGTCAGCCGGTACTTAGAGAAACGACTTTAAAAGGCGCGATGTTAACCCGAGTTGCTCAAAGTCACATCAGGGTGGGAACATTCCAATTCGCTTCCCTGAATGGTAAAGATCATGTTCGTGCTCTAGCTGAGTACACAATCGACCGTCACTTTCCTGATCTTAAGAACCAAGGAGAGAAATTCGAAGCACTCCTGCTACGAGTTATTGATTTGCAATCACAACTGATTGCCCAGTGGATGTCTGTTGGGTTTATTCATGGCGTAATGAACACCGATAATATGTCCATCTGTGGTGAAACCATTGATTATGGGCCTTGTGCCTTTTTGAATCACTACAAACACGATACAGTCTTTAGCTCCATTGATAGAAATGGGCGTTATGCATATTGTAACCAACCTATCATCGCCCATTGGAACCTGGCACGTTTTGCTGAAAGTCTTTTAATTTTATTTGATGAAGATATCGATATAGCCAAAGAAAAGGCGTTGAGCATGCTGTCTCTATTTAAAGAAAAATATATGAGCTGCTGGGTGGGCTTGATGGCTAAGAAGATTGGTATAGAGGATTCTTCAAAAATAGATGAAAAATTTATTAATGATTTCTTGAGTCTTTTGGAAAAACACCAGGCTGACTTTACCAACTCATTTAGAAACCTTAACAACTTAAATCAGCTTCAAGACACTCTGATAAATGATGAGGTCTTTGTCCAATGGAATAATCAGCGAATAAATTTGATCGGTAAACAAAATATGAGCAGCAGTCAAAAGATGATGGATTCTATCAACCCATGCGTGATTCCACGAAATCATTTGGTGGAGCAAAGTTTAGACGATGCTAATAATGGAAATTTAGAAACGTTTCATGAGCTGCTTAATGTCGTCCAACATCCTTTTTCCATGCCTGAAAATCCAATGTATATAGAGCCGCCTTCACCAGAGTATGAGCAAAGCTATCGAACTTTTTGTGGGACCTGATTCTTTACCATTGATGACTGTTGGCGCATTCTAATTTATGACCGTCTTTAGCAATGTTGAGTAATTCCCTTCGTTGCGTTTGGATCTGATCTGGTGTCCCATCAAAATCATTAATTGCGATAGAGCTTCCATCAAAACTCCGAACACATTGCTGGTAAGGTGAAAATAGATAGTAGACGACAAAATAAATTAATAAGGCCGCTATTAAAAACTTAATAAATCTCATCATTAATTTAACTCATTTAAACTTTGAAGGTATTCAATTCTTTCCTCGAGGGGTGGGTGACTCGAAAAAAATCTCAAAAAACCGGCCTGCTTTGTACCTGATACCCCAAGGGCGCTCATCTGGCTTGGCAGGTCTGAGGGTTGATAATAACTTTTAAGACGCGATAACGCAGCAATCATTTTATGCTTGTCTGTTAATGCCGCCCCGCCATAATCAGCCCTAAACTCTCTTTGTCTTGAAAACCACATCACAATCATTGAAGCAAGGATACCAAGAATAATTTCAGCAATGATCATAGTGATATAAAAACCGGGACCTACGCCGTTACGGGTTTTAAAGATCACTTTGTCGACTGTGTATCCAATCACCCGTGATAAAAACATGACGAATGTATTGACGACGCCTTGTATTAAAGTCAATGTCACCATATCTCCATTAGCGACATGTGATACCTCATGGGCGAGTACTGCCTCCACTTCATCTTTTGACATATTATTCAACAGTCCTTGAGAGACAGCTACCAGGGCATTATTCTTATTCATTCCTGTAGCAAATGCATTTAATTGAGGTGATGGAAAAATGGCGACTTCCGGCATCCCTATTCCTGCTCTCTCTGCCTGGCTGGCAACCTTTTCCATTAACCACTTTTCAGTATCACTTTGTGCTTGGGTGATGACCCGTGCTCCAGACATACGTTTTGCAGTCCATTTGGAAATGGCCAAAGAAATAAAAGCTCCACCGAATCCAAAACATGCTGTGAAGATCAACAATCCCTGATAGTCAATGCCATTTTCATTGAGATACCCCTTAAATCCAAAGAGGCTCAGGGTAATGGATAAAATGAAGACTATTGCAAGGTTGGTGATAATAAAAAGAAAAATTCTGTTCATGGTAATAATTTAATAGTTGAAATGATTAAATTCTAAATTAATGACATGGCTGTGATCAATAAGTTTTTATTTCATACACTCAAGATAAGTTGAGCCATTTTTTTTAAATGATGATGGATTTTTTTCTATTTGATTTTGATTAGCCTGGTCCAAAAAAGCCTCCTCATTGATGAGATAAAATTTACCCTGCTTCATCCCCAGCCGAAAGGTTAAATTAGTTTCTGGATTAAAATCTTCAATGCATATCCAATTGTTAATATCTGTAAAGCTAAACTCTGAACAATAATCAACTGTAATAAAATCCTCGAAATCTTGATCTTGAGGTTTTTGGGTTGAACCTTTTAGGGTTTTAGCTCTTTGCTCGATCAAGTTTTGGGAAATTTCATCATAGCGAAAACGATAGAAGAACTGATAGGGATTGAGTATCTCTTCCTCAGAAGTAATTTGGCGCTCATAGTAGTTGATACATCGATCACTGCACTCACGGACATCTTGGTAAGAATGACAATAATGAGATTGTAGGTTGGTGTGAGGTTCAGCTAACAAGTGGCTAGACAAAAAAATAATAAGGATAATACTGCTGGCGATTAATTTATTCATGTTTTTTATTTTAATGCATACATTATGGATTGTTTATTTTATGGATCCTAATCTACAAAACTTCAGTTACAATAACGCTCTTAGTAAATTCAAATAAAAATAATGGAATATATCTTAGGTGGATTAGGAATTGGGTTAGGTATTTCTATCCTCATCTTATTCAACGGTAAAATTTTAGGTGTTTCCGGAATTATCCGAGGATTCCTGCAAAATCCTGTTGCAGAAAATGGTTGGAGATTCAGTCTCATTTTAGGTCTTATATTATCCCCAATGCTCTATCAGCTCTTTTACGATCTAAACACATTTGAAATTTTAAGCTCACCTTTGCTTCTTATTGCTGCAGGTTTCCTAGTTGGCCTTGGTGCATCCTTATCTAATGGATGCACCAGCGGGCATTCTGTTTGTGGTGTATCACGTCTATCTCCCAGGTCGATTTTAGCCACACTGATCATGATGGGTTTTGCATTTGTTACTTTTAATGTGTTGAAATTTATTTTATGAAAATGACCTTAAACATCACCGCATTTCTTTCGGGAGCCATTTTTGGATTTGGATTACTGGTCTCAGGATTCTATAACCCAAATAACGTGCTCTCATTTTTTGATATTTTTGGTGATTGGAAGATTGGGTTGATGATCACGTTTATCTTATCAATCATCATTAGCGCGGTGGCGTTTCAAATTATTAAAAATAAATCGTTGAGTTTTGCTAATAATCCAGTACAGCTTCCAGACACAAAACAACTAGATTTAAAATTGTTTGCAGGTGCAGCATTATTTGGAACAGGTTGGGGAATTGCAGGAATTTGTCCTGGCCCTGCTCTCGTTCTCGTAGGTAGTTTAAAAATTGAAGTTGTCTATTTTTTTATTGGCCTTATCCCAGGGCTTTTCTTAATTCCTATATTTTTTAGAAAGTAATCCACTTTGCAATCATTAGCTAAATTATCGTCTCTTTTATTTATTTTTTTATCAATAAATGCCTATGCAACCAATGGCTATTTCCAACATGGCTATGGCGTGAAGGCACAAGGCATGGGTGGTGTGGGTATAGCCCTTCCCCAAGACGCCCTAGCTGCTGCAACCAACCCAGCTGGTATGGGATTTATTGGCAACCGATATGACTTAGGAGTAAATATTTTTAGGCCAGAACGTGAGGCTGAGATTTCAGGGAATGCAAGTCCATCTAACAATAGAGTAAATGATGGTAACGATAGTGAGTTCTTCCTTATTCCAGAATTTGGTTATAACAAAGTACTGAGTGACAAATACACAGTGGGTCTCAGTGTGTATTCTAACGGAGGGATGAACACTAATTATAAAGATGGGGTATCTCTATTTGGGACACCCAGTGCTGGTGTTGACCTCAAGCAAATCTTTTTTACACCATCTGTAACTTTTAAGCCTGAGCCAAATCAAAGCTTTGGTGTAGCAATTAATTTTGCCTATCAAAGTTTTCAAGCGAAAGGTTTAGATAACTTTGCTAATACGACCTACTCAAATAGCCCGAGCAATGTATATGATAATGGCCATGATCATTCTTATGGTGCCGGAGTAAAGGTTGGCTGGATGGGAAAGGTTACAGAAAGATTAACTCTTGGTGCAACATATCACTCTAAAACGTACATGAGTAAACTGGATAAGTATGCTGGCTTATTTGCTGAAGGTGGTGATTTTGATATTCCTGCGAGCTATGGACTAGGTCTTTCTTTTCAAGCCACGCCTGACCTAACATTGGCATTTGATTACCAAAGAATTGAGTACAGCGACATTAAATCAGTCAATAACCCTTTGGTACCAAATCTCACTTCAAGCAAATTAGGAAAAGCAGATGGTGCAGGTTTTGGTTGGCGTGATATCGATGTATTTAAGATTGGATTTAATTACCAATGGAATGATAAATTAACGCTGCGTGGAGGATACAATCATAACTCCCAACCCATCCCAAGCTCTGAAACATTCTTTAATATCTTGGCTCCTGGAGTGATTAAAGACCATTTATCTTTGGGCTTTACCTACAAAATTACCGAAGATCGCGAATTGACTCTGGCCTATACCCATGCCTTCAAAGAGGATGTGAAAGGTTCTGGGTCTATTCCAGCTGGATTTGGTGGTGGTGAAGTTGATCTTGAAATGTATCAAAACTCCCTGGGTGTCGCATACGGAGTAGCTTTTTAGTAAACTATTGATCTTATTTAATTTTTCACTTACTAATCAGGTTTAAAAAGCTTTTTTGAACATTTTGTTCACTTCCTAATCACATAGTTTTTAAAAATATTTAACCTATGAGATTAGTCGTCACTGATAACCAATTTAATCAGAACCCTTTTTGGGACCAACCCATTGAAGGTGATATCAATACGCCATCGAATCAACTTGTTGAATTCTTTGATCAGAATGGGTATGACCTTACCGTGCTGGAACAAATATATGCTGAGGCTAATCAGGCGAAGACAACCGTACATAGAAATTCAGAGCACATTACTTTAAGACAAACATGGTTTGAGGATGATGCACCAAAAACATTTGGTGCGCATATTAATCATGCCTTGATGTTTGAAAGAAAAGGATTTTCAGGCGACGCTCTTTTACAATTAAAAGAATGGGCTAAACAATCACCACAGTTGTATAAGTTAATAGCCATGCGTCCAAAATGGGGCTTAGATTTTTCAATCGACTACTGTGACGAAGAAGGAAATGTTTTCGAGTTGCTTCACTGGGAATTTGATGGATTCGATTATCAAGAAATCTATAACAAAAAAGATCACATGGAAGATTTTCTAATTAAGCAAGATTGGGAAGAGCGAGCAAAAAAAATGTTAGAACAAAAAGCAGACTGGCACTCTTTAGGATTTTTTGAACAAAGTGAATGGAAAACTCATTTTTTTGGTATAGATAAAGAGCGTTTTAAGATGGTTCTCTGGAAATAAATGAATATAAAAATAACAACAATCCTTTTTTTAAATTTATTTTTAGGTTTAATTTTTTCTCAACCGGCACTCTCCAACGAAAACTTGATTGATGAGGTTCTTGCCGGTGAGCATCGTGATGCTAATTTTATAAAAAGAGATAAATATCGTCACCCCAAAGAAACCTTAGAATTTTTTGGTATAACGCCTGAAAATTCTGTTGTCGAAATAACACCCGGTTACGGCTGGTATGCTGAAATCCTAGCCCCTCTTCTTCGAGACAATGGAAACTACATATACGCCTCATATAAATTAAATGACGGCATTAATCCTTTTTTTGTAAAGGTAGAAAAAGCGTTCATTGAGAAAATGCAGCAACACCCAAACGTATATGACAAATTAAATTGGGTCCACTTTGAAGCTAATGACCCTCAGTTAACACCAGATGGAAAAGTAGATGCCGTTGTGACATTTAGAAACGTTCATAACTGGGCACAAGCCGGAACCACAAAATCAATGTTTGAGGGATTCTATAAAGCTTTAAAATCTGGAGGGGTGCTTGGTTTAGTTGAGCATCGTGCCATACCAGGGACATCACTAGAAAATCAAATTAAAAGTGGCTATATGACCGAAGATTTTGTTATTCAAATGGCTGAAAGTGTTGGTTTTCGTTTGGATGCTAAATCTGAGATCAATTCCAATCCAAAAGATACCAAAGATCATGCCGGTGGTGTGTGGAATCTTCTCCCTAACCTTCGAGATATTGCCGATAAAGATAAAGATAAAATGGTCGAAATTGGTGAATCAGATCGTATGACCCTGCGTTTCATCAAAGACTAGAGTTTCAACTTTTAACAATTAGGAATTTTTCCTGTGAATTTTTTTTACTTTTAATACTCATAGTGCGATGACAAAAACAAGTTACATTTCTGTAGAGGAAGTTTCAAAGCTCCTGATGGTGGATAGAGGCACCATTAAAGAGTGGGTAAAAGATGGTAAATTTCCACCTCCAAATCGGCTCAATGAAAGAAGCTGCATTTGGAGTTATGCCGTTATTGAGAATTGGATTGCACAGCAACAACAAACACAAGACTTCATCAATAACAACGACATCGACTTAATTTAATGTCTATGCGATATCTTTTATTACTATTTTTTATCCCGTCCATGTCGCTGGCCTGGGAAAATACCCTCGAAATTACAAGCGATAAGAAAAGAAGAATCACATCTTATTTTAACGACGAGAATATGCAGTTTTCACGCTCGAAAAACTATGAGTTCGACTGTGTTAATGAAAATTTTAAAATCTTAAAGGCAACCTCCTATCAGTTTCCAGATTTAAAAGGTAAATCTTTGGATGAAAATGCTGACCCAGAAAAGGTATTCCAACCAAAACCTCACTCAAATGAATACACCCTTCTCAAAGAGGTTTGTAACTATAAGTAGCATGTATAAATATCTAGTGTTCATTCTTTTTCCGTTAGCAAGTTTTGCTGAAGAAATTACATTTCAATGTAAATATAAATCGAATGACGATAACCAACCAACAGAAATGAATGAAAGTATTATCTACGACACATCTAAAGAATCACTGATTGTTGGCAGGTATAAGGAGCCTCTACAATGCGTTAAAGATAATTGGGTGATGAATTGTAAAGGTAAATTTGAAAATGAAAGTGATGATATTCAAGATTTAGTTACTATTGGTCGAAAAGATATTAACTATAGGCAAACCATTACGCTAACCAAAAAAGATAATTCAGCTGAAACGGTCAATCAGTTTAAAGGTAAGTGTCGTATTGTGGAAAGTAATTAGGAAGCTCTAAGTGATAAAAACATATCTTAAAAACTTAAGAAAAGTCTTATTTGTAGTTGCTTTACTCATTGCATTGTATCTTTGGCTTTCACCAACCCAAGATTGCATTAGAAAAGGTGAAGCGTTTAAGTCATTTAATGTCTGGAAAGATGGTTTATCAACTAAAGAAAAAAAGTTTATTGAAGATAGCTGGGCCTTAAATCTATATGACAAAGAAAAAACTAATTGGGAAAGAGTTATTGCAAAGCGATGTCGCACAACCAATAGTTGGTAGTTTAAATATTTCATTTTGAATTCATCAAAAACTACTTTATAAAACGATTATTTCACCTACCGGACATTCTGCATTTTTTTGATTTACCAATTGAACATACTTGGTTTGACCAAAGTTTTTATAATGAGTGAATAACCAAACCCAAGCTATAAGTATATAAATTAAAAAGAGTTGCCAAAGTTTATTTTCCATTTTCAACCTCACTGAGAGGAATTATATTTTCAGATGGATTAAGAGGTTTAAAGTCTCCTTGTCTTTCTTTTTTAACACCCCTGGCTTCATTGCTATTTGACGTATCTTCATGAACGTAATTATCATTATCCGACTCTATCCATATTAAAAAGCTAATTAGTCCTATAATTAAACTCAAAGGTATATAGAAATTTTTAATCATTTATTCCTAATCAATCCTTACCATCAATTCATTTCTTCTAAAAAAAGGTAGAGTCCAGGGTGGGTTATATCGAGCAATCTTAATAGCGCCCTGTTGTTTTAAACCATTCTCTTCAAGATAGTTAGATAACAGTTTCGCTTTCTCAGCATAGCTAGACTCTCGAACAAGCCCTGAAAATACAATAACAGCATATTTTTCTTTAGGAACTTCAATAATGTTAACTTGAGAGTTTTTAGGTTTAGGTAAAGTATCTAAACTAAATTCTTGAGGCATAACAAAATTAATAGACCATTTGTTATTGACCTGGTCATCCAAAATTGAACTGGTTATTAATAAATTTTCAGCCATTGGCGACATCTCAACTGGAGTAGTCATGCTAATTTTTTTACTTCCTCCATCCAATATATTATTTCCAAAAATATAATCGGCTAATAGTTTAAACCCCCTGGATGAAGCTTCATCAAAATCTCCTTCTACCTCGACTTGAGCAATTATCTTTGGGTCGTATTCTCTTATTTGAAACTCACCCTCTTCCGAGATAAGTTTAAATTCTGGTTCTTCAGTCGCCATAGCAGTATTAAAAAAATTATTTATAAAAAGTAAACTTACTAAAAGTAGGTGTCTCATATATTAATCTTTATTTACACCCACCATACCCATTAGAAATACATTTTGTTTCTTCCTGAGGTGGCATTTCTTTGCCTTTTACATTGATCTTTATTTTTTTTGAAACAACCACTGGATCGTGTGGAATATGCATATGGTCACCCAGCATTAATTGAAGCGAATGTTCACCTGGCTCTAATTCAATAACAGCTTCTGTTTGACCTTTGCCAAAATGCCTGTGATTGTCATCACTAGGAATTGGTGAGTTAACATCAGGGAGTTCAGCAACATCAATTAAGAGGTGATGATGCCCTGTATTGTTAAATTTTATGCCAGCAGGGGCTACTCCCATACCTTTTAATCCAAAAACTATTTTGACAGGGCTTGAGACCGATTCACCATCTATAGGTGAAATGATATATAAAGTGGCATTACCTGGTGCTTTTGATTTTTCAGCTGCATGTGTTGGGAATACAAAAAATCCTAATAAAAAGAGGATATTAAAAAAGTAATTTTTCATCTCCATAGTCCTTGTCTATTGCAATTAGGTACATGGTTAAAGACACTAAAATTTGTTTAATGTTTCAAGATTGAGATTATTTTCTGTGGGCTCAGAATTAGCTCATAAAAGCAGGCACAACAAATGCAAAAGTAAACCCAATTATTAATATCACCACTGATACAAAATATATTTTCAATATTGAATCGGAGAGTGGCGCCCTCGGCACGAATCGAACGTGCGACCCTCCCCTTAGGAGGGGGATGCTCTATCCACTGAGCTTATTAAGTCATTGATTTTATTACACTTTAAGCGGTTAATAAAATGTAAATTCAGTATATTTGGAGGTAGTTTTGTTGTCAAGTGTGCTCAAATTGTGCTCAGATTTTTTATCAATCGGTGATAATATTTGCGCATGGTTTACTTAATATTTAAATATGCTGTCACGAGTTTTTTAGTGGTTCTTATTTCTGAAGTTGCTAAGCGAAGTGATAAACTCGGGGGCTTAATTGCAGCCCTTCCTTTAGTTACTGTTTTAGTTTTATTCTGGTTATATTTTGAAAAACAAAGTGTTGAAAAAATTGCTAATCACGCTTGGTATACCTTTTGGTATGTTATCCCTACTCTGCCGATGTTTTTAATTTTTCCATATGTGGTTAAGCATTATGGTTTTTGGATTGCGATTATTATTTCAATCGTTGTAACCATTTTATCTTTTGTTGTTTTTGCAAACATTACAAAAAAGTTTGGTATTCACTTACTTTAACAAGTAGGGAAGTACAAATGCAAAAGTAAACCCAATTATTAATATCACCACTGATACAAAATATATTACCAATGATAGTTTTCTAGCTTTCATACATTGAGCAGCCAATAATTTATCTGCTGGACATGGTAGTTTTCTAGCCTGCCACTGCAAGTAACCAGCAAGAATAATTAAAATAAAAGCAGCTATGAAAATATATTCTTTATATTTTGATACCCAAACAATTTGTGGGAATGTTGATATCAAAGAACTTAATGCAGCCCCTGCTCCAACTGTTACCAATAATGCTGGTAACGCGCAACAAAGAATCGTTCCTGTGCTGGTAAATAAACTTAAAAAGGATAAATTTTTAATATTGCTTAACGTATTAAGCTCTTTATTCTTTTTCATATTGCTTTCTGATGGAATCAGCCGTTTCATTTACCAATGAAATTTTAGTGACATCATAGCCTGAGTCTACAATGATGTTTTTTATTTTATCCTCACTCACACCATCATTGGTACTCTCAAGAATAACAAAACCCTCATCTAAATTTACATAGACATCTTTAGTGGTTTCAATTTTGGATAAGCTTTTTTCAATACCTTGCGCACAAAAAGCACATACCATCCCGTTTACTTCAATTTTTTGAGTTGCAGCAAAAACACTGGTAGTTAAAAAGGTAAATAAAATAAGTATTTTTTTCATTTAAATCTCCAATTGTTAAAAGGTATACATCACATGTATTTTGGGATTACCCATATTTGATATGCCGCCTTCCAAATACAGTGATTTGTTTATTAATCTAATCGTTGGGGTAATTTCTAATTGAGGAGTAATGCCATTGATATTAGTCATTTCCAAAATAAACCAAGGTTGAGTTTGGTTGTACCCTGTTTCGTAAAATGAAAATCCAGCTTTTAACTTTGTTGTATCATGATTGGTGGAATCACCTCTAATGAGCTGATGACTAGCCAACGCATAAACTCTTTTGGTTTCATAATCCCATTGCAATCCGGGACTTACATAAGCTGTACTTAATTCTTTATCGTTAATTGCTTCATTAGAGCCCTCGAGATAACCTATGCCGCCAAACAACCACCAATTCATTTGTGAGTATTTTGTATTTTGTCTAAATAAACGGTGGATATGATTTATTTCAATACCATCTCGAATACGGTTGTTATTATCCATATGGAATAACTTTACCCCTATCGCACTTTTTGCATCGTATGCATAATTAGTTTCGATAAAACTATGCCTTTTGCTGATATCTGACATGGATGTGACTGAGCCTTTAAAACCCATTGGGGCTGAAAAAAGAAGCGTAGGCAGGCTTAGAAAACAAATAAAAATAAATTTAATCATTTTATTTATTATTTTTTATAAAGCTTTGTTAACTCTTTAATTTTTTGCTCTTGGCTTTCTTTGTCATTTGAATGAAATGCCTCATAGACGCAAGATGCTAAATGTTTTTCTAATAACAATGCTTCAGTTGATTGGCATGCGGAACTGACCGCTTTTAATTGTGTGATAATTTCCGGACAGTAACGATTCTCCTCAATCATTTTTTTTATTCCATTCAGTTGACCAATAATTTTATTTATTCTTGGTAATTGCTCATTATGGTTTGGATGTTTGCAGTCACTCATAATTTACTCCTTTACATTAATATACTATATACCCCTATAGGGTATAAATCAATTAATATTAGTTTTAATTTTTAAGCTGAGTGTGCTCAAAGTGTGTTGAAATACATTTTGAATTTTTGAAAAGGTGGCGCCCTCGGCACGAATCGAACGTGCGACCCTCCCCTTAGGAGGGGGATGCTCTATCCACTGAGCTACGAGGGCGTTAAGTTGTTATTTTAACCTGATTGTTGTTACCTTATTTTTTCTGTGCAAAAATAAATTTATGGATGAAAAAAAGAATTGTAATGAATGCGGCCTTCATGACCGTATTATGTATAAATGCAAATACAATAAACAAGACTGGAGTTTTCTCTGTCAGGGTTGCCTTCTAGAGATGAGATCAAAATATGGAGATGATCTCGAATTTGATCAAACCTGGAAGACCTTCTAGTTTATTTTTTTAAAATATCCTGTATCAAATTAAAACCAAACCTCACGCCGAATCCATTAACATCAGACATTGCAGCACCTAGCCCACCTTTGGTATTGCTTGAGGACAAGTCAACATGCAGCCAAGGCTGTTTAGAGTCAGATAAAAATTGACTTAAGAAACGCGCCGCGTGAATATGATCCGGCCCACCTTCCAATGTACATTGTTTAATGTCTGCAATATCGCTTTGAATATCTTCTTCATAATCCTCATCGAATGGAAAGCTACACACTCTTTCTCCTGCTTGCTGTCCTGATCCAACTGCGAGACAGGCAAGCTCTGGTTTGTTACTGAAAATGCCGCTGTAACGATCTCCCATAGCAACTGCCATACAGCCGGTCAATGTGGCAAAATCAATAACCGCATCTGATTTTTTTTTAGTGGCTAACGTAAGAGTGTCAGCAAGCACCATTCTACCTTCAGCGTCTGTGTGGATAATTTCAATGGTCTTTCCATTTAAAGCTTTAACTACATCATTTTGTTTATAAGCTTTTGGTCCAATATGATTCTGTGCGATAGCAAGCCAGCAATCAATTTTCACAGGAAGTTTGTTAAGAGAGGCAGCCTCCAAGATCCCTAGTGCAGTAGCGGATCCATTCATATCCTCATGCATACTAAACATATATTTAGATGGTTTTAGGTTATGGCCACCGGTATCAAAACAGATACCCTTTCCAACAAGGGTGATTGTTTTTTTGAAAGTTTTAGGTTGATAAGTCAGATGAACGATGGCTGCATCTTGTGGCTCCGAACCTTGCCCCACTGCAACAAAGGCCCCAGCTCCCATTTTTTTTAATTGGCTCATGTTGTATTCTTTGAATTTCCATTTTCTTTTGGTCGCCAGTTTTTTTATTTCTCGTCGATAATGAGTTGGGGTCAAGTCATTGGGTGGGGTCATCGTAAGCATTCTGGATAAGGTGTTCCCCTCTACCAAAGCTTCGATTTCTGCAACATCCTTAGCAGATAAATTACCGTAAAAATTAATTACCTTAAGTTGTTTTCTTTCTGTTTTACTTTTTCTTGAAGGTAGGTCTTGAGAATTTAAAAGGGCTGTATATAACAGCTCACGGTTCCATGTGGGATCATCATCTTCACAATACAAATTAATCGTATCCGGGTTTTCGGTTAAAAGATTTTTTAGCCCTTTTCTTAAGTGTGTCTGTATTTTAAAAGTACTTTTAGAGCTGTATTTTATAAAAACATGATGACCAGCATTATCCCCATCAACACTTAAAAATTTAGTCTCTAAATCATTAAATTTCATATTTAAACGCTTTAATTTAGCTTTTGCCATATCAGAAAATAATTCAGATTTATCATTTTTAATGACACTTAGATAATGTTTCGCAGATTTTAGCGACATTTTAGCTGAGTTTTTTTGAAGATTAATTTTTACTTTCATGCTTAGACTCCACCCCTTAATTTTTTTATGAAAAATTGAATATTTAACGTAAAATTATACTCTTCGAGACATGTTTCACACTTAAAGTTCTTAATATTATATTAGAACTACTTAAGATTTATTTTTTATTACGTTTTCACTTTGGAGTTGTAGTTTATGGAGTTGTATCCAGATACAGATATTCAAGAAACCCAGGAATGGATAGATTCACTTAATTCAGTCATCGAATCAGATGGAGCTGAGCGTGCTCATTATCTGATCGAAATGATGATTGACCAGGCTCGTCGCTCAGGATCTAATCTGCCTTACAATGCTACTACTTCATATGTAAATACGATACCAACCCATTTACAACAAAAACATCCAGGCGATCCTGATATGGAAAGAAGAATCAGGGCCATCATTCGTTGGAATGCGGTGATGACAGTGTTACGTGCTAACGAAAAATCTCCTGGAATCGGTGGGCATATTGCAAGCTTTCAGTCATCTGCAACTCTTTATGATGTTGGCTTTAACCACTTCTTCCGAGCGCCAAATGAAAACTTTGATGGAGACTTAGTCTTCTTTCAAGGCCACAGCTCACCAGGCATTTATTCAAGAGCCTTTTTAGAAGGTCGATTAACTGAAGATCAACTCAGTAACTTTAGACTCGAATCAACAGGTCAAGGGCTTTCAAGCTACCCTCACCCTTGGTTGATGCCTGACTTCTGGCAATTCCCAACGGTATCTATGGGGCTCGGTCCTATAATGGGAATTTATCAAGCCCGCTTTCTTAAATACCTTCATGACCGAGGAATTGCTGACACCAGCGATCGTAAAGTCTGGGTGTTCTGTGGTGACGGTGAGATGGATGAGCCAGAGTCACTAGGTGCAATATCACTCGCAGCACGAGAAAAACTAGACAATCTTATTTTCGTTGTGAACTGTAACCTGCAACGCCTAGACGGACCGGTTAGAGGAAACGGAAAAATAATCCAAGAACTAGAATCTGATTTTAGAGGTTCCGGCTGGAACGTGCTGAAAGTAATCTGGGGTTCTTACTGGGATCCTTTATTTAATTTGGATAAAGAAGGCTTCCTTAAAAAACGCATGGAAGAATGTGTGGATGGTGAATTCCAAAACTTTAAAGCCAAAGGTGGGGCTTACACAAGAGAACATTTCTTTGGTAAGTATCCTGAATTAAAAGAGATGGTCTCCGCCATGTCAGATAGCGACATATGGAGACTAAACCGCGGCGGTCATGATCCGCATAAAGTATATGCTGCTTACGCTGCCGCAACGTCACACAAAGGTCAGCCATCAGTCATTCTTGCCAAAACAGTTAAAGGTTATGGTATGGGAGATGCTGGTGAAGGTCACAATATTAGCCATCAGCAAAAAAGCATGGGCATTGAATCACTGAAAAAATTTAGATCACGATTCGATCTTCCTATTACAGATGAAGAAGTAGAAAATTTAAAATTCTACAAACCAGAACCAGACTCACCAGAGATGACTTATATGCGCGAGAGAAGAGAAGCGCTAGGTGGATCATTGCCTCAAAGAAAAACCAAAGGTAACTCATTAACTGTTCCTCGATTAGACAGTTTCTCAAATCTTCTAACATCAACAGGTGAGAGAAAAATATCAACCACCATGGCATTTGTTCGCATGTTAACCACCATGGTGAAAGATAAAGAGATTGGTAAATATGTGGTACCGATTGTTCCAGACGAAGCGAGAACGTTTGGTATGGAAGGTATGTTTAGACAATTAGGAATTTATTCATCAGTGGGTCAATTGTATGAACCGCAAGATGCTGACCAGGTGATGTTCTATAAAGAACAAAAAGATGGACAAATTCTTGAAGAAGGAATTAATGAGGCTGGATCATTCTCATCATGGATCGCATCTGGTACTTCTTACAGCACCACAGGAATACAAACCATTCCTTTTTATATATTCTATTCTATGTTTGGCTTCCAAAGAATTGGTGACCTTGCCTGGGCGGCTGGTGATTCAAGAACAAGAGGTTTCTTACTAGGTGCCACAGCAGGACGAACCACACTAAATGGTGAAGGACTTCAACACGAAGATGGTCATAGTCATTTATTATCAGCGACCATTCCTAATTGTGTATCGTACGATCCTTGCTTTGCTTATGAGTTGGCCGTGATTGTTCAAAATGGTCTATATCGCATGATCGAAAATCAGGAAGATGTCTACTACTACATCACAATTATGAATGAAAACTACTCGCACCCTGACATGCCAAAAGGTGTGGAAGATCATATCATCAAAGGTATGTACCAATTTAGCAAAGCACCTGGCAAGGCAAAAAATAAAGTTCAACTTATGGGCTCAGGGGTCATCTTAAGAGAGGTCATTGAAGCGGCGCAATTGCTTGAAAATGACTGGGGTGTTGAATCAGATATCTGGAGCGTGACAAGCTTTACTGAGTTACGTCGCAATGCTTTGGGTGTTGAAAGGCATAACCTATTAAACCCTGATGATGAACAACGATCATTTATCCAAGAGCAAATTACTGACACTGAGTCACCGATCATTGCTTCGACAGATTATATGAAATCATTTTCAGATCAAATTGCTAACTTTATTCCTAACTCATTTACCTCGCTTGGAACAGATGGGTTTGGAAGATCAGATAGCCGTGAAGCATTGAGATCATTCTTTGAGGTTGATCGATACTATGTTGTCCTGGCCGCCTTAAAAGCATTGAAGGATCAAGGAAAAATAGATAAAAAAGTTATGAGCGAAGCGATTAAAAAGTACAACATTAATCCTTCTAAAGTTAATCCTGCATTGAGTTGATTATGAGTGAAATTTTAATACCTGATATTGGTAACTTTGATAGTGTTGACGTCATTGAAATCCTGGTTAAACCAGGTGATAAAGTCAATAAAGATGATCCGCTCATAACCCTAGAGTCAGATAAGGCCTCAATGGATATCCCTGCCACCGAGTCTGGAATCATCAAAGAGATTAAGGTCAGCGTGGGTGATAAGGTAAAAGAAGGGATTGCCATCGCCACTTTTGAAAGCGCGCCTAGCGATGAAAAGAAGGTAGAGTCAAAACCAGCTGCGAAAAAAGAAGCTAGTAATGATGTAAAAGACAAAATTATTAGCGAACCTTCACGGCCTGCTCCAGAGCCACCTCAGACAATTCAACCTGAAAACAAACCAATGCCTGTAGCAGAAAGTATTGTTGCCGAGCCAGGTAAAAAAAGTCATGCTTCACCTTCGGTCAGAAGATTTGCTCGTGAGTTAGGAGTTGATTTATCCTTCATTAACGGTTCAGGGCGTAAAAATAGAATCCTTATCGAAGATGTTCAGAATTATGTTAAGGGTGAATTAAGCAAACCACGCTCACAAAACATGGGGGCCAATTTTGCACCAAGCCCGATGCCCGTCATTGATTTTGATAAATTTGGTCCGAACGAAACGAAGCCGCTTTCGAAAATCAAAAAAATATCAGGATCAAACCTTCATCGAAACTGGGTGTCAGCGCCACATGTTACTCAATTTGATAATGCAGACATCACTGATTTAGAAGCCTTTAGAAAATCAATGCAGGCTGAAGCAGAAAAACGTGGTACCAAATTAACTCTATTAGCCTTCCTCATGAAAGCTGCAGTGAATGCGTTAAGAGCCTACCCTATTTTCAATACTTCGTTAGCTGCAGATGGTGAGAGTCTAATTTATAAGAATTATTTTAATGTTGGTTTTGCCTGTGATACACCCGATGGGTTAGTTGTTCCTGTAGTTAAAGGTGTCGAAAAGAAAGACGTTCTTGAAATTGCTCAAGATTTATCCGACTTATCTGCAAAAGCACGAGAAAGAAAGCTCACGATTGATGAAATGCAAGGGGGATGCTTTACCATATCCAGCCTAGGTGGTATTGGAGGCACTAAATTTACTCCAATCATTAATTGCCCAGAAGTGGCTATTTTGGGCGTTTCCAAAGCTGAAATGCAGCCCATCTATGACAACAATTCCAAAGGATTTGAGGCGAGATTAATATTGCCGCTTTCATTATCTTATGACCATCGAGTGATTGATGGTGCTGATGGAGCAAGATTTACATCACACTTACGCATGATGTTATCTGACGTTCGAAGACTACTACTTTAAAATATTTATGGCTAATAAAACATTTACTATCCCAGATATAGGTAACTTTGACTCGGTTGAAGTAATTGAAATTCATGTGAAAGCTGGTGACTCAGTCAAAACTGATGACGCCCTGATCACTCTTGAATCAGAAAAAGCATCGATGGACATCCCCGCTACTTTTGATGGGGTCGTTCAAAAGTTGCTTTTAAAAGTTGGGGATAAGGTAAAACAAGGAGACAGCATCCTCAGTTATGACATCAGTGGCGCTAAAGAAACCAAACCAGCTGAAACAAAATCAAGCTCAACCAAGCCTAATGAGCCAACAAATAATATTGACGACGCATACGATGTTGTTGTGCTAGGCTCAGGTCCAGGGGGTTATACAGCCGCATTTAGAGCTGCGGACCTTGGTCTAAAAGTGGCCTTAATTGAAAGATTTTCTTCCATCGGCGGTGTTTGTTTGAACGTCGGTTGCATCCCTTCAAAGGCATTGTTGCACATGGCCAAAGTTATCACCGAAGCTGAAGATGCCGGTCATCATGGGATTAAATTTAATAAGCCTGAGATTGATTTAGAAAAAATTCGTGAATGGAAAAATAACGATGTCGTTGGTAAGCTTACTGGTGGCTTAAGTCAAATGGCTGGCCAAAGAAAAGTGACCGTAATTGAAGGTTATGGAAAATTTACCGGATCCAACTCCATTGATGTTGAAGATAAAGATAAAAAAACCACCAAAGTGAATTTTAATTCAGCCATCATAGCGGTTGGCTCCAAACCAATTGTCATTCCAAACACACCAGATCATGCAAACATCATTGACTCCACTGCTGCTCTAGAATTCAAGGATATTCCTGAAAGGATGTTGATTGTCGGTGGCGGTATTATCGGGTTAGAAATGGGTACCGTTTATGATGCCCTCGGTTCCAAGATTACAGTTGTTGAGCTTGCTGATGGCCTGATTCAAGGATGTGATCGTGATCTTGTTCGTCCTTTACAAAAACGTATGGAAAAACGATTTGAAAATATTTTTCTTAATACCAAGGTCGTTGAGATCAAAGCTGATGGAGATAATCTCAAAGTCACCTTTGAAAATAAGGATGGACAATTTGAAGACACTTTTAATAAAGTACTTATCTCCGTAGGACGAACTCCGAATGGAAAATTAATTGATGCTGAATTAGCAGGTGTCAATGTGGATGACAGAGGATTTATTAATGTTGATCAACAATTCAAGACCAATGTGCCGCACATCTATGCGATTGGGGATGTTATCGGTCAACCGATGCTGGCCCATAAGGCTACTCATGAAGCGAAAATTGCTGCCGAAGTGATTGCAGGTGAAAAAGTCGAATACCAAGCCAATGTTATTCCATCCGTCGCCTATACTGATCCTGAAGTTGCTTGGGTTGGTGTTACTGAGAACGAGGCTAAGCAAAATAACATAGAAATTGAAAAATCTGCTTTCCCATGGGCTGCTAGCGGTCGAGCCCTGTCTAATAACAGAACCGAAGGATTGACCAAGCTCATCTTTGATAAACAAACCAAACGCCTTATTGGCGCAGGTATTGTCGGAGTGAACGCTGGTGAATTAATCGCTGAGGCCTGTTTAGCTATTGAGATGGGTGCAGATGCCCAGGATATTGGCTTGACCATTCATCCTCACCCCACCCTATCAGAATCTGTTGCTATGGCTTCTGAAGTTTATGAAGGAACAATTACAGATTTATTTATCCGCAAGCGTTAATTTTTTATATATTTTTAAACCCTCGATCACAGCATTATCAATCTTGTGATATTTATGCTGCATCTGCCCCTCAAGAGAATCAAAAATAATATTGGCATCGCCACCGGTGAGATAAATATCTATCTCATTAAAATCAAGATGATGATGCATGATAAATTTTTCAACCGCACCTGAGACAGACATTAAAAATCCGTGCAGTAAAGCCATATCAGAATTATTAATATCTATAGTCATGTCTTTGTTTTTCAATCTAATTGCAGCAGAGTTTTGTGTCAAAGACTGGTTAAACAAATGGAATCCTGGAAGGATTAATCCACCTTTATGCAGACATGAATTGTTATCAGACATTAACAAATCAATGGTTAACGCGGTACCTGAATCTATGATGATTGCATTTTTTTTAGTTCTCTCAGTAAGTGCTAAGACACCCAACCAGCGATCAATGCCTAACTCATTCGAATAATTAGTATTTAAAAATTGTTTATTGACTTCAGCAAACGAGATATGTGGGCATAAGGGTTTTATCTTCTCAATAATTTGCTGCTCCAAAGTTTCAGAATTGACACTTGAAATAAGGATATTTTCAATTCGTTCCGCTTTAATGGTTAAATCATTTAACTCTGTATTGAAAATAGATCCAGTTTTTTCAACGTCATCTTTGGAGGATAAACACCACTTGGTTTTTGTATTCCCAACATCAATGAATAGATCCATAAATTAAATCTTATAAATAAAAATTAATGACATAATTATGTAATAAATATCGGGTATAGTTTATCAAAGATGGATGCGTTTATATCGAATAAAACAGAGAATTTAGTTGCGGCCATTGATTTAGGCTCCAATAGCTTTAAATTAATGATTGCGAAAATTGTATCTAGCGATGGCATCTACCATATTGAAGAACTCGACACGATTAAAGAATCGATTAAGATTGCCTCAGGCCTCAATGATAAAGGTATCCTGTCAGAAAAATACCTTAAAAAAACTTATGAAACACTGATCCGTTTTGGAGATCGGTTGAGGCGATTCGATCAAAACTCTGTGACTGCGGTAGGCACCTTTACTTTACGGTCCATTAAAAATAAAAACTTTCTTGAAAACGCTCAAAAACTTCTTGGGTTTGATATTGAGATCATTTCTGGAGAGGAAGAGGCAGCATATATCTACGACGGGGTCATGCATGTTTCACCAGAGTCTGAGGGCAATCAGCTTATTATAGATATTGGGGGTGGATCAACAGAGATCATTGTAGGTGATCGAGCCAAAATACATGACGCCACCTCACTCACACTAGGCTGTGTGACCTCTGCTGTAAGCTTTTTTGATGGGACAAAAATATCTGAAACATCATTCAATCGTGCAGTTGAGCATGCAAAAAAAATTATAAAAAAAAATATCTCAAAAAAAATTCAGTCTTGGCAAAATGTCATAGGGACATCCGGTACATGTCGAGCAATTGCGGACATTATCTTACTTAATAACTTAGATACCACAACCAACAGCCCTATAGATGACATAGGTGGCTTCATCACACTCAAGGGTATGAATAAAATCAAAGAGGAGTTGCTCAATGCTGGTGATGTTGAAAATTCAACGCTTAGTGGTATTAAAAGCGAACGAAAACCAGTAATAGCGAGCGGTTTATCAATCCTTTTTGCTCTATTTGAAGAATTAAAGATAAAGCAAATGGAGGTCACCGAGTCCGCACTGCTCTATGGATCGATTCACAGAAAATTATTCAGCCTTATCAGCAAACCGGATGAGGTAATTGGGGCTTATAAAAAGATCATTCCTGTCGATTCACATGCCTTGATAAAGGATCAATGCGAGGAAGAAATTAAAATCCTTGAGGATAAATTTTATGTCGATGAAAAACAAACAAATCGTGTCCTTCTAACAGCATCTTATTTATCTGACCAACTAATAGATGATGAGCACGATATAAAAATTTTATTATGGGCTACCCGATTACTGGAAATTGGTAAGTCTATTAATTTAAAAAATTATCAAATTTATTCAAGTTATATCATTAGTAATAGTGAATTGCATGGTTTTACTAATAAAGAAAAGATCAGATTATCCACACTTGTGCATGCACATCGCTCGGCATTGAGTAATTATGATTTTAATATCAAGTATATTGATTGGTCCATGCTATTTGTTATTCGGATTAGCTATATTCTTTGTAAAAATAGAGAATTGATTAACTTTGATCAAATGAAAGTCATTAATAAAGATAAAAAAATAAAGATTAAATTTGAAAAAGAGTGGCTTGATCAAAATCCATACCTAGCATTTAGACTGAAAAGAGAAAAAGCATATTGGAAAAAAATTAATGATAAATTTAAGATCAGTCTTGATTTAAATGACTCTTAATTGTTTCCTGCGTTTTTAATGCCAACTCTTTTCTATTTAATTTCTTTGATAATATCTTTTTACAGAATGTAACACGGGATTCAAAACCACCAGCATTAACAATCTTAACGATCGATTCCATTAAAGTGTCATCGCCTACATACCCTGGAATATCTGTGAATATTTTATTTTTTCTATAACAAATACATACTGGATAAATTGATTTATTAAGATCTACAGCAACCTGAAAAAAATTGCTATGAAATTTACCAACAGATAAACCAAGCGTAGATGTTCCCTCCGGAAAAATAAATACTGAATTAGTATTAATATTTTTTTTAATTTTAGAAGTAACCTCAACAATTGAATTTCTTGATGATCGATTCAAAAAAATTGTATTGCATGCGCTGGCCATCAATCCAAATATAGGCCAATTTCTCACTGCTGACTTTGCAACAAAAATAGAAGGCTTAATGCTGTTGATAAGGATAATATCTAACCATGAAATATGGTTAGCCATAAAAATAACATTCTTCAGTCGAACATCTTTAAAGTTTTTTATGCTGACCTTAACAGAAATTATTTTTAATAGACTTGAACACCAAAATTTAATAACTTTATTTCGGTATTTTATTTTTAATATTGGGAAAAATATAATACATATCAATCCTAAAAAAATATGAACCACGATTTGAACGTAGATTATTAATGTTTTAATTGTCATATTTTTTTCATATTTGTTTTTTAGAATCATACACATGAAACTTGTAACAATAAAATGAATTATTATAGGTCCATATGGATTTCTGACATTCATCTTGGAACAAAGGCTTCCAATGTTAACCATCTCATAAATTTTCTAAAACACAATTCTGCCGATAAAATTTATTTAGTTGGAGATATTATTGATGGTTGGGAGCTAAATAAAAAATGGTACTGGCCAAAATCACACAATCAGCTTTTAAGAGTTATTCTAAAAATATCAAAAAAAACAAAAATTATATACGTCCCAGGTAATCATGATTCATTTCTAAGAAACTTTCTTGGTTTAATTAAGTTTTCTTCAATTAGCTTTAAAAAAGAAGTAATACACAAAACATTAGATAAGAAAAAAATCTTAGTAACTCATGGAGATCAGTTTGATTCAGTAAGAAATATTTCAAACTTTATGAATATGTTAGGTGATGTTTTATACACCTTATTTATTTCAATTTCTAACAAAATTACAGACTGGAGAAATGCAAAAAATCTTCCTCACTGGTCTTTTGCCGCTCAAGTAAAAATGAAATCAAAAAACGTAAAGAAATATATTCAAAAATATAAATTGTTTATGGTAAACGAGGCCATCAGAAATAATTGTGATGGAGTTATCTGTGGTCATATTCATTACCCTGAAATAGAAACAATTAATGGGATTGACTACTTCAACGATGGAGATTGGGTGGAAAGTCTATCAGCTCTTGTTGAAGACAAAAATGGGAAATTGAAATTAGTTTATTGGAAAGAAATTAAATAATTAAAAAGGATATTTTATGAAAAATTTAACTCCTGAAATAATAAACCAAGATATTACCTTAAAAGTTACAAAGAAAAAAATTAGACCAGAGATTATTGCTGACTGGGTTCAAACAGATATAGATCTAAAAAGGGTCCAGCAACTAAGGTACAAAATATTTAAAAAAGAATTAGGGGCTAATATTAAGGGTTCACTTGATCGAGACAAGCTTGATGAATACTGTGAACACTTAATTATTAAGGATAGTTTTAGTGATAAGCCCGTTGGCACTTATAGAGTTCTTACTCCATTTAAAGCTAAAGAATTTGGATCTCTATACACTGAAAGTGAATTTGATATTGGACCCTTATCAGATTTAAAAGACAACATGATTGAGCTTGGCCGAGCCTGTATAGATAAAAAATATCGAACAGGTAGCGTAATCATGATGTTATGGGCAGAAATTGCAAAATTTATGTTGACTAATAACTATAGGTATCTCATCGGTTGTTCAAGCGTTTCTGTAAAAGATGGAGGGCATAATGCAGCTAATATTTATCAATCCTTAAAAGATCACAAGCAATTCATTGAAATCGAAGACGTAAAACCTTTGAATCCACTCCCTGTGAATAAATTATTTAATAATCAACAGGCATCTATACCGCCCCTTCTTACAGGCTATATTAAACTTGGGGCAAAAATAATTGGAAAGCCTGCATGGGATCCAGAATTTCTAACAGCTGATTTTTTAACTTTACTCGATCTTAATGACTTACCAGATAGATATAAAAATCATTTTTTAAAATGATAATTCTTAATTCTCATTAGAAATTGATCTAGAAAAAATTTTTTCAGAGTATGGTTTTAGCGTTGCATCAACCCTATTGGCTAAAATTAAATTAGAAGTGTTTACAAACTCTTTGAATGATTTCACTATCGGGATGTTGTCAATGTGATTTACCTTCAACAATGGTTCATAGATAACCATTTCTTGGCCATGTTGTTTTAATAGTTCAATTACATCTAAAATTGCAGATTCCCTAAAATTATCAGAGTTTGATTTCATCACTAACCGATAAATCCCAACAATTTTAGATTTACTTTCTTTGATCTTACTTGCAATGTACTCTTTCCTAGTATGATTACTATCCACAATAGCTTTCATTAGATTATTAGGAATTTCATTATACGAGGATAATAGTTGCTTCGTATCTTTAGGTAAACAATAGCCGCCATAACCAAATGATGGATTATTATAAAAATGGCCTATTCTTGAATCAGTACAAACGCCATCGATAATATCCTTAGTATCTAAACTTTTTTTACATGCATAAGTGTCTAATTCATTGAAGAAAGCGACTCTCATGGCCAGATAAGTATTAGCAAATAGTTTGATTGATTCTGCCTCAGATGCATTTGTATGAATCACGGGAACCGTCCTATTTAAAGATAACTTTTTAAAGATTTTTCCTATCTTTTTAGCTTTTTTATTTTTACCTCCAATAACAATTCTGCTGGGATTAAGACAATCATACAAGGCTGTACCCTCCCTTAAAAATTCTGGAGAGAAATAAATATCATCATACTTAAAAATATCTCTGACATGATTTACATATCCAACTGGAATTGTAGATTTAATTAGGATGGTGGTTTTTTTGTTGTATAAAAGTATATTTTTAATGGTGATCTCAATGGAGCTAGTGTCAAATGAGTTAGTCTCAACATCGTAATTTGTCGGTGTCGCAATTATTACAAGATCTTTATCAGAGTATGCTTCTTCAAGGTTATGCGTTGCTTTAAATGATTTACTTACATTAGGTAGAAACTCATCAATCATTGAGTCCTTAATGGGTGATATATGTTTATTGATAAGGTCGACTTTCGCATCATTTAAATCAAGCAAAGTAACCTGATAGGATTGATCGAGCATAATTGCATTTGCTAACCCAACATACCCAATACCCGCAACTGCAATTTTCAATGTGTAAGACCTGAGATTAATATGTCGTGACATTGTTGCCATGACCATTTTTTGGATGATTCTTTTTTTATTTTTAGTCTATTTAATTTAAAAGCAAGCTCTATATTTTCTTTTAAATTAGATCCAAGAAACCCATCAACACCAGGTGTGACAATATCTTTTGGACCTGTAACATTATAGGCTGCGACCGGAAGACCATTCGACAACGCCTCAATGATGACAATACCAAAGGTGTCAGTCAGACTCGGAAAACAAAACACATCATTCGAATGATAGAACTTTGCTAGCTCTTTTCCAAATTTGTAACCAACAAATTTAATATTTTTATAGTTATTTTCAAGTTCGTTTTTAATTGGACCATCACCAACGATGGTGATGTCAAAATATTGATGTAACTCACAAAGCTTTAAGAGATTTTTTTCTTTAGAAACCCTTCCAACATACAATACTTTAATTTTTTTTCCATTTTTTTTAGAATAAGGAGCATTAATAATTAATTCTTCAGATACTCCTCTCGTCCATAAATGTAACTTAGAAAATCCTAAATTTTTTAAATCATCCATACAAGACCTGCTTGGAACAAAGATCATCTTTGATTTCTTATGAAATAATTTTAGATACATGTAAGCAATATTTTTAAAATGTCCAAAATATGACTCTAGATATTCTGGGAATCTTGTATGGTAAGCAGAAGTAAAAGTTAGTTTATTCAATTTGCAATAGATTCTCGCAACCAGTCCAACGGGGCCCTCTGTTGCAATATGAATATGTGTTGGACTGTATTTTTTAATTGCTTTGTATACTTTTAAGAATTGAAAACAAAATTGTATTTCTGGATAAGCTTTAAAAGATTTATATTTAAACAACGCTGGATGAATAATTTTTATTTTCTTTTTGGAACATTTGAAAATATTCTTATAGGTTGTTGATACACCATTCACCTGCTCGTATGTATCTGTAGCAATAAGTATCTTATTCATGCTGGTAATTTTTTCATCTAAATATTACATTTTTGTGACATGGAGAAATAAATTAATACATTTTTTAAAAAAAATTAAAGATGTCATAAAAGTTTCACATTCATTAAATAATCTGCAATTATGCCAAAAACCATTAGATCAATTATTAATCAATGCAATAAGGTAGACACTGATTGGTGCATAAAACTTAATCGTCTATCTAAAAAACTATACATACAATACTTCTTCAATTTTATAAGTTGGTTAGGTAATGGAAAGATCTGGTATTTAATAATCTTTTTGATTCCCTTCAAATCCGACAGAGGTATTCTTATCTCAATAGAAATGATTAGTTTTGGTTTGATTGGCACAGCAATCTATAAAATACTTAAGAAAAAAATCAACCGACCTAGGCCTTATAAAATAAACCAATCTATATACCTAGGAGGAAAAATTCTTGATCAATTTAGCTTTCCCTCAGGGCATACATTACATGCAGTAATTTTTTCACTGATATTAATCTTTTATTTCTCATTTGTTTCAGAAATATTACTTATTTTTACTATGCTGATAGCTCTTTCAAGAGTGATTCTTGGAATGCACTATCCCTCAGATGTATTTGTTGGTGGGTTGATTGGTTATATCATTTTTAATATATTTATGTATTACAAAAATTATGAAAATTTTATTCTTATCTGATGTTTACTTTCCCAGGGTAAATGGGGTGTCGACTTCAATCAAGGTGTTCAAAAATGATTTAATAAAATTAGGCCATGAAGTGCATTTAATATGTCCATCCTATAATGAAACAAATACGGATAAGACAGTAACGACCATTAAATCTAAACCAATTTTTTTTGATCCTGAGGATCATTTAATGTCATGGTCAGAGTTAAATAAAAAAACAAAATGGATAAAAAAACAAAAATTTGATTTGATTCACATTCAGACTCCGTTTATTGCACACTACTATGGTAAAAAGTTAGCAAAAATCTTAAATATACCGATTGTTGAAACATACCATACATCCTTTGAAGACTACCTTCATCTTTATATGCCGATACTTCCAGAAAGTTTTGCACGATGGCTTTCAAGAAACATTGCTAAATATTTATGTAACCATTGCAACGGCATTATTTCCCCATCTGAACAACTAAAAGAAACTTTAAAAAATTATCGTGTGACTAAACCGATTAAGGTCGTCCCCACAGGCCTTCCAGATAAATCTTTTAAAAAGACTGACAAGTATACTTTCAGAAAGTTATACAACATCTCACCAACTGACCAATTATTACTGTTTGTTGGTCGGGTCGCACATGAAAAAAATATAGACTTTTTGTTGCATGCGTTCAAATATATCGCAAAGGAAAATAAATCTATTAAATTTCTAATTACTGGGGAAGGCCCAGCTTTTGAGCATATTCAAAAATTAATTAAAGATTTGAATTTAGAACATTCCGTCATATTGACCGGTTATCTGGAAGCAGACCATGAGCTCTTAAACTGCTACGCTTCATCTGATTTGTTTATTTTTTCCTCCAAAACAGAAACACAAGGTCTCGTTCTAATTGAGGCAATGGCACAAGGTTTACCTGTTGTAGCTTTAGCTGAAAATGGCACGAAGTCGATACTTGAAAATAATCCGGGTGCGATAATCGCAAAAGATGATCCAAAAGAATTTGCAAAAACATGCCTCACACTTTTAAATAATAAGAAAAAACTATGGCAAATGTCTATGAAAGCAAAAAAAGAGGCTAAACAAAAATGGGGTTCTGTGGCACAAACAGAAAAATTAATAGCGCTGTATGAAGAAGTTGTTCACGATTTTTCTGCAGATAAGCCTAATAATAAATTGCTTGCAGCAAACGAGATCACTAATTAATTTTTTAGATCGTTCAGTACCTTATATTGTTCGAATGTTAATCCGGAAAAGTGTTGGCCTTTGAGAGTGATTTCATAGTTATTCATACTCTTAGACCATTTTTTTGGTTTTGGTAAATTTTTCCCATCATATGGGATTTGCATCAAAAGGTATCTTAATGCATTTAAACTTGCCACCCTTTTGTTGTTTGCATTGATTACAACCCATGGAGATAATCCATGCGAGGTCTTATCAAACATCTGTTGTTTATAAAAAGTAAAGACATCCCAGGATTCAAGCATTTTAAAATCATTGTCACTGATCTTCCAATAGACTAAAGGGCTATTTGCTCGCTCTTGAGTTCTTCTGGCTTGGGTTTTTTTATCGATGGAGAGATAAAATTTAACGATCTCTGTACCGGATTGAATTAACTTCTCTTCCCATCCAACTACTTTATTCATGAAGTTTGCATATTGTCTTTTAGAACAGTAGTTCATGGTTGCCTCAACTAACGCACGGGTGTACCAGGAGCGGTCAAAAAAAACAATTTGGCCTTCTTTCGGCAAATGTTTTTCATATCTTTTAAACCAATTTTTAGATTCTGAAGGTTTAGGGTACCCCAAGGCAACTAGTCGATAAAATTTTGGGATAAGGTATTTTGAGATTGTAGAGATGCTTCCTGTTTTTCCAGCCGTATCTCTTCCCTCAAAGACGACGGCAATCTTTTTTTTATTCTTAATTACCCACTGTTGCAGTTTCGCCAACTCTATAAGGAGTAATTTTTTTTCCTTCTCATAGTCTTTAGCATCAATACTGCCATACTCATGAAAATTAAATTCAAACATAAATTGCTTATCGGTATTATTCATATCTATTATTTATATAAAACATGACATTATTGTGACATTTTAGAGAATTTTGGTCGGAACGGTGAGATTCGAACTCACGACCCCTTGCACCCCATACAAGTGCGCTACCAGACTGCGCTACGCCCCGATTATCCTTTTAGTATCTTTAGAATTTCTGCTAATTGATTTTTAAGATTAGTAACAGGAACATTACTATTTAATGGCTCATTCGATAAAGGAAGTTCTGCCTGAGCCTTTTGTATTTGTTCTTGTGACGTTGTCTCTTTGACAAACTGTTTATTAGATAACTTTTGTTTCGCTCCCTGAATTGTATACCCTTCTTCGTAGAGTAGCTCCCTTATTTTACGGATAAGGAGTACTTCCTCAGGTTGGTAATATCTTCGATTTCCCCGACGGGTATTCGGAGATAAATTGGGAAACTCTTGTTCCCAGTATCTTAAGACATGAGGCTTAACGTCACACAGCTTACTCACCTCACCGATTGCGAAATATCTTTTTTGAGGGAGTGGAGGTAAATTTATTTGAGATTTATTATTTTCCAGAAGATCCACCATCTACACTAGACTTTAATTTTTGGCTAGAATGGAAAGTGACTACTCGTCTGGCTTTGATAGGAACCTCTTCCCCAGTTTTTGGATTTCTTCCGGGTCGCTCTGATTTGGTTCTTAATTCAAAATTTCCAAAACCAGATAATTTAACACTTTCACCATTCTCTAGAGCAATTTTAATTTGCTCAAAGAAAGCCTCTACCATTTCTTTAGATTCTGTCTTATTCAAACCGACTTGTTCGAATAATAAATTTGATAAATTAGCTTTGGTTAATGTCATGTTATTTACAGTCTTAATTCAGCATTAAACTCTTTTTTTAATAAATTAATTACTTCTGTCACACTTTTTTCAACGTCTTTTTCCTCAAGTGTTTTGTAAGTATCTTGCATAAGTATCAGAAATGCAAGGCTTTTTTTCCCTTCAGCAATTCCTTGACCCTGATAAACATCAAAAATTCTGAAGTTTTTAACGAAGTTAATGTTTCTTTTTCTAACCACATCAACCACATCTCCGGCGACCACATCTTCATCCACTAAAACTGCAATGTCCCTTTGTAATGGAACAGATTTAAGGATCTCGGTATTCAGTTTAAAATCATTTTCAGGTAAATGATTTAAACCAATTTCAAATAGATACACTTCCTGATCCACGTCTAATTGTTTTTGTAGGGATGGATGTAATTTTCCTAAGCACCCAATCTTTTTATTACCTTTGAAAATATCTGCTGACTGTCCAGGGTGGAATGCGCTAATAGTATCTGCTGATTGTTTCATCGTAATCCCATCACCTAATAATTGCTCAAGATCAGATTTAACATCATAAAAGTCATGGGCTCTATTTTTTTCAATCCAATTTTTAGGGATTGCCTCTCCTGACACCAGACCGCTCAACACTTGTTCCTCTGAGAAATTTGAATTGTCTTGGGTAAACTTGTTAGCAATCTCAAATAATTTTATTTGTGTACGGCCACGATTGGTATTAAATTTTAATGCATCGATATGGCTAGACCATAAACGACTTCGCATGGTATTCATGTTTTCAGCAATTGGGTTTTCAAGTTTAATCAAATTGTCATTGCCATGCACAGTTGACTCCATCGCTTCATCAATAAAGCTATAACTAACTAACTCCGAATACCCAAGGTCTGACAACGTGTTCCTGATCTTGCGCACATTAGAGTATCTATCCTTGCTTGATCTGGGGTATAGCATCATTTTCGGGTTCGTGGCGCCAATATTGTCATAGCCTGCAACCCTGATCACCTCCTCCACTAAGTCCTCTTCAATCTCTAGATCAAATCGATAAGCTGGTGGAGTGACTGTAAAAACGCCGTCATCTAAAGTGAATGGTAAATCAAGGTTATTGAGTATCTGAACCACCTCATCTTGACTGACGTCTCTTCCTAAGATTCGGGTGACTTTACTTGGCCTTAATTGGATTGGGTTTCTTTGCGGTAAATCATGACTGACGCTTGAAACTTGGCTTGTTTGGCCACCACAATGCTCATTGATGAGATTGATGACTCGGGTTAGCGCATGTTCTGTCTGAGAGAAATCAACACCTCTTTCAAAACGGTGAGACGAGTCAGTGTTCAATCCATAACTTCTGGCTTTACCTGCCATAGATAATGGAGTAAAAAATGCGGACTCAATAAAAATATTAGTGGTATTGGTTTCAACAGCAGACTCTAATCCACCCATCACTCCGGCTAAAGCGAGTGGACCATTATCATCAGCGATCACCAAATCATTTTCCATTACCTCAATTGTTTGATCATTTAACAAGGTCATCTTTTCTTGTTTGGATGCATTTCGGACAACTATATTTCCCTTAATTTTATTCATATCAAAGGCATGCATTGGCTGACCAGTCTCTAACATTACATAATTCACCAAATCAACGACAGGGTTTATTGATTTAATATCGGCACTGTCTAGTCGATGAATAATCTCATCTGGAAGCTGTGCTAAGTTGTTGATCTGGGAAATGGATGCATAACTATATACCGGACAGGATTCTGTATTTATCACGTTCGGAGTAATTTTGCATTTATCACTTGAGGTGATCTGATTAATTTTAGGCATATCAAAGGCTAAGCCTTTAATTGATCTGACTTCTCTTGCGATACCTAAAATACTTAAACAATCTGCACGGTTAGGAGTGAGTGACACCTCAATCACAGAATCATTTAGCTTAAGCGCTTTTGCAATGGGCTCACCATTAGTGAGGTCAAGACTGAGTTCCATTAAGCCATCGGCCTCTTCAGACAATCCAATTTCTTTTGCTGAACAACACATCCCAAAAGACTCAACGCCCCGAAGTTTTGACTTCTTGATCGTGAATTCTGGAAATTTTGTACCAATTAGTGCACATGGAACTTTAATGCCTGCTCTTGCATTGGGAGCACCACAAACAATTTGTAGTTTATCGGAGCCTACATCCACCTGACAAACATTTAATCGATCCGCATCAGGATGTTTTTCAATGCTAACAATTTCTCCTACAACGATATTTTGAAGAGATTCGCCAGGATTATGAATAGACTCAATCTCAAGGCCTGCCATCGTCAAGTCATCAGCCAACTCGTTGAGATTTAATTTATTTGCAAATAATTGATTTAACCACGCATATGAGAATTTCATTTGAATTGCTCCAAGAACCTAAGGTCGTGATTAAAGAAATGTCTGAGATCATTAATGCCATATTTCAGCATCGTCAACCTTTCAACGCCCAGACCAAAAGCAAACCCTTGATACATTTCTGAATCAATATTCACATGCTTTAATACGTTCGGATGAACCATTCCACAACCACCTATCTCTAACCAGCCATCATTCCAGCTCATGTCAATTTCTGCAGAAGGTTCTGTGAATGGGAAATAAGACGGTCTAAATCGAATAGTTAAATTTTCATCCTCGAAAAAACTTTGTAAAAATGACTGCACCACACCTTTTAAATTTGCAAAGTTCACATCTTCATTAATCACCAAGCCTTCTACCTGATGAAACATTGGTGAGTGGGTTGCATCAGAATCGACGCGATATACTCGGCCTGGCGATATGATTTGGATAGGTGGCGTATTATTTTCCATGTACCTAATTTGCACTGGCGAAGTATGCGTTCTTAATACATACTCTTTGTTAACATAGAAAGTGTCATGCATCGCTCTGGCTGGGTGGGACTCAGGAATGTTTAATGCAGTAAAGTTATGAAAATCATCTTCAATTTCTGGGCCATTAGCCACATCAAACCCGATCCCATGAAAAATAGTGCTGATTTCATCGATGGTATTCATGACTGGATGCAGCGACCCTTTAATCTTCGGCCGAGATGGGAGTGTGACATCAATTTTTTCTTTTTCTAATTTTTCATTCAACTCAAGATTTGAAATTTCTTGTTTACGAGTTTCTAATAAGGCTTCTATTTGTTTTTTGACTTGATTGATCTCTGCACCTTTTTTAGGTTTCTCCTCAGGTGAGAGGCTGGCTAATGATTTCATCGCCTCAGTAATTGGGCCGCTCTTGCCAAGAAATTTGGATTTGATGTGGTCAAGCTCCGCCAGCTTCGAGCAGCTAGCAAAATCTTTTTTTGCCTGATCAATAAGTTGATTTAATTGGTCCATAATATTTAAATAAAAAAGGGGCTTTCTTAAAAGCCCCTTTTTAAAAAGATATTTTTAAATTAGGCTTCAATATTTGATTTAGCCAATTCCGCATATTTTTCAAATGCAGCTTTATCAAATACCGCTAGATCAGCTAGAACTTTTCTATCCACCTCTACTGAAGCTTTTTTCAAGCCGTTAATTAAACGGCTGTAAGTTAAACCAAATTCTCTAGCACCGGCATTAATACGTGCAATCCATAATGCTCTGAATACTCTTTTCTTTTGTCTTCTGTCGCGGTAAGCATATTGTCCCGCTTTCATTACTGCTTCTTTAGCTACACGGAATACATTTTTTCGTCTTCCTCTGTAGCCTTTAGCAGCATCTAATACTTTTTTATGTTTGGCTCTGGCAGTAACGCCACGTTTTACTCTAGGCATAATCTTCTCCTTATATCTTTAACTATTGAGTAGGCATCATGGCGCGTACACGTTTCACATCAGTAGAAGATATGATCTCGGTACCACGAAGATGTCTTTTTTGTTTAGTTGTTTTCTTGGTCAAGATATGACGAAGATGTGAATGCGTTCTTTTGATCGCACCACTTCCTAGAAATTTGAAGCGTTTTTTTGCTCCACTTTTTGTTTTCATTTTTGGCATTTTTTTCTCCTTATTATTAAGAGACGCTTAGGCATGCCTAAATAGCCGTATCGTCTTCTTCTTTCTTTTTTTCGACCTTCTTAGGTTTCTTATTAGGTGATAACACCATAACCATTTGACGGCCTTCCATCTTTGGAAACTGTTCAACTACTGCGTATTCCTCAAGATCTGTTTCAACTCGTTTTAATAAATCCATGCCGAGTTGTTGGTGGGCTATTTCACGCCCCCTAAAACGTAAGGTCACTTTAGCTTTATCGCCATCGGTTAAAAAGCGAATTAAGTTACGCAATTTAACGTTGTAGTCACCCTCGTCTGTACCAGGTCTAAATTTAACTTCTTTAACCTGAACATTCTTTTGTTTCATTCGTGCTTCATGGAGCTTCTTGCTTTGGGCATATTTAAATTTCCCATAATCCATCAAGCGACAAACAGGTGGTTCAGCTTTTGGTGCAATCTCAACTAAATCGGTATCAAAATCATCTGCTTTTCCTAAAGCTTCTGATAAGCTCATAATTCCTAGAGCTTCACCTTCTATACCTACTAAACGAATTTCTTGGGCTGTTATGTCTCCGTTAATTCGTGCGTCTTTTGATTGTGCTATGCTTAACCCCTAAAAAAATAAAGCCGTTAACTCACTTTTTAACTTTTGGCTGTAATTTGTGTGTTCATAGTTTCCACAAACTCTTCTAGAGTCATTACACCCAAGTCTTCACCTTGTTGAGTACGAACGGCAACTTGTTTGTTTTCCATCTCTCGATCACCTATGACTAACAAATACGGTATGCGAGAAATGCTATGTTCGCGTATTTTATAGGTTATTTTTTCATTTCTCAAGTCTGATTCGCATCTAATATCATTTTTCTTAAGAAAATCAACAACATCGCCAACGTATTTGGCCTGAGAGTCCGATATATTCATCACTACAGCCTGAACTGGTGCAAGCCAAGTCGGAAACTTGCCGGCGTAGTGTTCAATCAAAATACCGATAAATCTTTCCATAGAGCCTACAATCGCTCTGTGTAGCATCACCGGATGTTTTTTATTGCTATTTTCATCCACGTACTCTGCATTTAAACGAACAGGCAGGTTAAAATCGAGCTGAATGGTGCCACACTGCCATAATCGATTCAAGCTATCCCTTAAGACATACTCAATTTTTGGACCATAGAAAGCCCCTTCGCCTGGTTGAATCTCGTAGTCTAGTCCTGTCGCCTTGAGCGCTTCCTCCAAGGCCTTTTCAGACTGATCCCATACTGCATCACTACCCACTCTTTTCTCTGGTCTAGTAGAAAGTTTGACCTCGATATCATTAAAACCAAAATCTTTATAGGTCTCCATGAGCATCTTATTGAAATTAACAACTTCACTTAGAATCTGCTGCTCAGTACAGAAAATATGAGCATCGTCTTGAGTAAAACCCCTTACTCTCATTAACCCATGCAAGGCACCGGATGGCTCATTTCTGTGACATGAACCGAATTCAGCCAACCTTAAAGGAAGATCACGATAACTGTGTAAGTGGTGATTGAAGACTTGAACATGACCAGGGCAATTCATTGGCTTTACCGCATAGTCTCTATTCTCAGATGCAGTCACAAACATGTTTTCATGATAATTCTCCCAGTGTCCTGATTTTTCCCACAATGTTTTATCTAGCACGGTTGGGGTTTTAATTTCTTGATATCCGTAATCAACAAATTTTTTTCTCATGTAGTTTTCTATTTCTTGCCATAAAGACCATCCCTTGGAATGCCAAAATACCATGCCGGGAGCATTGTCCTGAATGTGAAATAAATCTAACTGTCTTCCAAGTTTTCGGTGATCTCTTTTTTCAGCTTCCTCAAGACGGTGCAGATAATCTTTAAGATCATCTTTGGACGCCCAGGCTGTTCCATAGATTCGTTGCAGCATCTCATTATTAGAGTCCCCTCTCCAATAAGCGCCAGCTACTTTCATCAGTTTGAAAACTTTTAATTTTCCAGTTGACGGAACGTGAGGACCTCGGCATAAATCAGAAAACTTTCCCTCATGGTAAACAGTCACTTCCTCATCCTGAGGAATGGAGCCAATAATTTCAGCCTTATATTTTTCCCCTTGATCAAGAAAAAACTTCACTGCATCATCACGCTTCATCACTTCTCGAGTAACAGCGTGGTCTTCTTTGACCAATTCAGCCATCTTTTTTTCAATGGCAGTTAAATCTTCTGGGGTAAACGCTCGATGATATGAAAAATCATAATAGAACCCATCATCAATTGTTGGTCCTATGGTCACCTGGGCGTCAGGAAATAATTCTTTAACAGCGTACGCTAAAAGGTGAGCTGTGGAATGTCTTATGATATCTAAACCCTCATCATTTTTAGCAGTCACAATAGAGACTGCCGCATCTGAGGTTATTTCATGAGTTAAATCTACCAATTTGCCATCAACATGACCGGCCAATGCGGCCCGACCCAGACCTTCACCAATGTCGTAAGCGACATCAGACAAAGTAATAGTGTTCTCAAACTCTTTAGTCGAACCGTCTGGAAGTGTAATTTTTATCATGTTTTTTAAATTGGTAGGCGCGATTGGATTCGAACCAACGACCCCCACCATGTCAAGGTGGTGCTCTAACCAACTGAGCTACGCGCCTGAAGTCAAAAATAAGCGATTATTTTATATCATCACCGCATCAACAGCAATCTATAACTACCTCTCCATATTTTGAATAATTTCCGTGTAACCAGTCTCAAAACTTGGGTGCTTAAATTGATAATTAAACTTTTTAGAGAGAAAAGTTGAAATAATTTTTTTCCCCACGACCTTATCAGTGGATTCAAGAAGTGTCTCAGGAAGGTTTAATTTTTTTCTAATAAAACTTAAAACTGAATAAAGCTCAACTGGGTGAGAGTCAGTTACATTGATAATTTTGGGCAAGTCAAATTTTGGGTCTGTGTGCTTGCTGCTGATTATTTTTACAATAATATTGGCTGCATCCTCGTCGTAAATTCTATTGGTAAAACGATTTTCCGGCCAAGATTCTTGATCTTGAGCTAGTTTTAGCATCATGGTTCTTTCCAGCCCATAAATTCCTGTTAAACGAAAAACATTACCCCTTCCGTTGTTAGTCGCAATACGTTCCGCATGACCTAAGATTTCACCTTGCTCATCATTTGGACTTATCTCATCATGATCATCCAATGCCTCCAGTTTAGAACTGCCATTAAAAACCCTGGTACTGGAAACAAAAAATACCCTGGTCTGCAGATTATTGCTTTGAATTACATCTGTTATTTTTCTTAACCCTTCGACATAAATTTTTTGATAATCCGATGGTTTGGATGTGCTAGGAGTAGCTGAATAAATAATATAGTTTGGGTTTTCGGCAACAATCCATGCAGAGAAATCTTCGGCAAAAATATCTTTGGCTAGAATTGGAAAATTGCCTTGCTCACTCGGATTTCTTCTTACACCAAGAACTTGAAATTTTGTGTGCTGAGCAAAAATATCCCCAATTTTTTCTCCTAAATTACCACAGCCTACGATAATAACTTTAGGGTTTGCTATTTCCACAATACTTTGATCACAAAACCGGGTGAGCTGGATACGATAAATAGGGATAAGAGCGCCGCATAAAACTGCCAATCTTGATTATGAACCGATCCTATCATAGTCCACTCCAGTGCATAGGTGATTAATCTAAAGATTAAAAAATACAAGATAACTTCAAGAATGATAATGGGTAAGGACTTTTTAGCAGGAAAAAGGAGCATGAAGTTACTTGTCATCCATGGCAGGTTGGCTAAAAAAATCATTAAGATAAGTATGAGTAGAAAAATCATTAAAATATAAGTGCTGAAGTCAGTGTCGCTATATCCATCAATGAAGATGGAAACAATCCAATAATCAATAAAGAAAGAGTATTGATTGATAAAGTTACACTCAGTTCATTATTCGATGATTTTGAGATTTGATTTAAATTTTTTCCTGGTTCGTCGAAGTAAGCGATTTTGATAATTCTTAAATAGTAGAATATTCCAATGAGAGCACTCATGACTGCAATGACTGCTGGCCAAATCCAACCAAACTGAATTGTTGCCTGGATAATTGAAAACTTCGCATAAAAACCGATGGTTGGAGGAATTCCCGCTAAACTTAAAAATATGAGCAACAGCAAAAAAGCACACCATGGCTTGTGTTTTCCCAAACCTGAGAGGTCAGTAATTTGGTCAAGTTCTTTACCTTGGTTGCTTAAATGGATTATTAACCCGAATGATGCTAGGGTCATAAGAACATAGACGGCGATGTACATTAAGGCAGATGCTATGCCAGTAATTGTTCCGGTAGCTAAACCTAAAAACATAAAGCCCACATGAGAAATGGCTGAATACGCCAACAGTCTTTTGATTTTTGTTTGCGCTATGGCGGTGATGTTGCCAAATAACATTGACACAATAGCCATAATCAGAAGCATTGCTTGCCAATCTAATACCATGTGATCTAAACCTTGAAATAAAAGCCGGATTAACATGGCCACAGATGCAAATTTTGGCACTGAACCAATAAACATGGTGATGGGAGTTGCTGACCCCTGATACACGTCGGGTACCCACAATTGGAACGGGGCTGCGCCAAACTTAAAGGCAATCCCAACAACAACAAATACCAAAGCAAATGATAAGACCACTGGATTGATTGAGGCATCTGCTAACCTGGATGAAATTTCTGCAATCTGGAGGCTTCCAGTAATGCCATACAACATAGAAAAACCATACAATAAAAATCCTGAAGCGACTGCACCAAGAACAAAATACTTCATTGCCGCCTCAGTAGCTTCTGGTCTATTTCTATCAAATGCCACTAGGGTATACAAGCTTAACGAAAGGAGCTCTAGGCCCATGTATAGGCTCAATAAATGACAGGAAGAAATGATCAGATTAATCCCCAACAATGCAAACAGCGTCAGGGCATAGAATTCACCATTATGTAAATTGCGACTTTGTAAAAAGCTCCGGCTATAAATTAACACTAATGACAAAGCAAAATAACTGAGCAGCTTAAGAAACATCGATAGGCTATCAGCAATAAACATCTCATTAAATGCCGTTAACTTAACATCAATAGGTAATTGTGCAGTGAAGTAAGCAGCAATCAGTAAAGTGAGCTGCGTAATACCAAATAATGAAGTGGTGTTCTTATAAAACACACCAAGTAAAAGAACACTCATCGCAGCAATCAAGATAATAATTTCTGGAACAGCAATGGTCAATAATGTTGAAAGCGTCATAGTGTTATAAAATTTTTGATTGTTGAATTAATCCCAACATCATTTGGGATGACTGATTCGTAATATCGGTAATCAGTGCTGGATATATTCCAATAGCCAAAGTCATCAGGGCCAATACACTCATTACAAAAAACTCTTTTCCATTTAAATCTTTGAGTGCGGCGATTTTTTTATTTTTCACCTCACCAAAAATAATTCTTTTCACTAGCCATAAAGAGTATGTTGCTCCAAAAATCAGGGTCAGGCTAGCAAAAAAAGCAATCCAAAAATGATCTTGCATCGCCCCTAAAATGACAAGAAACTCTCCAACAAACCCTGATGTTCCTGGTAGCCCAGAGTTAGCCATAGCAAATAAAACAAAGAAGGAGCCGAAGATAGGCATACTATTTATCACCCCTCTGTAGTCACTGATATTTCTCGAATGCATCCGGTCATAGAGAACGCCAATTGCAAAAAATAATGCTGCGGAAATAAATCCATGAGAAATCATCTGAACGTATCCACCTTCAAATCCCAGTGGATTTAAAATAAATAAGCCGAGCGTTACAAACCCCATATGTGATATCGATGAATAAGCAATTAATTTTTTAATATCTGTTTGTACAATAGCCACGAAAGCAATATAAACAATCGCGATCAAAGACAGACCAATTAAAAAAGGTTTTAAAAAGATTAATGCATCAGGGCTAATTGGCATAGCAAATCGAATAAAACTATAGCCTCCCAATTTCAACATAATCGCAGCTAAAATGACCGAACCTCCAGTAGGTGCTTCCACGTGTGCATCAGGTAACCAAGTATGCACAGGCCACATGGGAATTTTGACCGCAAACGCCATAAAGAAGGCTAAAAAAATCAATACCTGGATATTAAGCGATAAAGGTTTGGTGTAAAAATCTAAGATGGCAAAGCTTGCCGTTTGGTTATAAAGGTATATAAATGCGACCAACATCAACAACGAGCCAAGCACCGTATACAGAAAAAATTTGATGGTGGCATAGACGCGATTTGGACCACCCCAGATGCCAATAAGCAAAAACATCGGAATAAGCATTGCTTCCCAAAATACATAATATAGGATTGCGTCAAGGGCAAGAAAAACACCAATCATTAGTCCTGAAAGAATTAAGAAGGCTGAAATATAAAAGCCAATGGCTCGCTGAATTGAATTAGATGAAATAAATATCACAAGCCAAGAAATAAAACTTGTTAAAAGCACAAGTGGTAAAGAAATTCCGTCCAAGCCAAGATGGTAATTTATCGAAAAATGATTAATCCATGGATAGATTTCTTGAAATTGAAAACCAGAAAAACCTTTATCAAAATAAATATACAAAGGCAGGGTGACAAGAAAAGAAATAAATCCAAATAAATTGCCTAATCGGTATGTTAGGGTTGTTGATAATTTATCTTGCACCAACAATAAAATTATACCAAATACAATCGGAGTCCAAATTGCTAGGGATAGGATGCCGGTCATGACTTACCACCCAAAATAAAATAGCTTATGAAAAGCAATAATCCGATCACCATCACAAAGGCATATTGAGAAATAAAACCAGTTTGAATTTTTTTAGTGATGTGTGAGAAAAGATTAATGGTTCTAGCTGATCCATTAACAAAGAAATTATCGATTATTTTTATATCCATATATTTCCATAAAACATTTCCAAGCCTAATTGTTAGAGGTGCCAAAATGTATTCATTGAAGTTATCAAAACCATATTTATGGTCAATGACTTTTTTCAAAACCTTCGGTGTCTTTATAAAATTAATATTTTTGTAATACAAAAGATAAGCAACGATAAAGCCTAATACCATTAGCCAAAATGGCAGTGTCGCTAATGCGTGCAGAGCCATATTTATAGGTCCATGAAACTGTTCAGCGACCTGCTGAAGAGCAAGATGTGAATCCAAAATAAAGATATCTTTTAATAAAAAACTACTTTTGATAATTGGTTCTATCGTAAAAAATCCAATAAGGACCGATGGAATGGCCAATAAAATTAGAGGTATCGTTACCACCCAGGTTGTTTCATGGGGTGATTGATTTGAAGTTAAGCCATGGTCATGATGGTTGTGTGATACAGGCTTATTTCTCCACTTTTCCTCTCCATGAAAGACAATAAAATACAACCTAAAGCTATACAGTGAAGTGATAAAAACACCAAATACAGCAGCAAAATATGCAAAACTTGAGCCAACAATTTCACTATATTTTACCGCCTCGATGATTGATTCCTTAGAATAAAATCCTGAGAAAAGTGGCATGCCAACCAAGGCCAAGGTGGCAAGTAAAAATGTTATCCAAGTAATTGGCATATATTTTTTTAGATTCCCCATGTTCATAATATTTTGATCATGATGCATGCCAATTATTACTGAACCGGCACCTAAAAATAACAAAGCCTTAAAAAATGCATGCGTAAATAAATGGAACATTGCTAAGGAGTAGCTTGATACACCCAAGGCAATCGTCATATAGCCTAGTTGCGACAAGGTCGAGTATGCCACAACCCGTTTTATGTCATTTTGAAAAATTCCTAAAATACCCATGAATAAAGCGGTAATACTCCCCACAATTAAGATTAGAGATAGTGCTGTATTTGATAACTCCACTATCGGAGATACACGCGTTACAAGAAAGATTCCTGCCGTTACCATGGTTGCTGCGTGAATAAGAGCTGATATTGGGGTTGGGCCCTCCATAGAATCTGGTAACCAGACATGCAAAGGCACTTGTGCAGACTTACCCATTGCGCCTATAAATAACAAAATTGAAATTAACGTGACTAGAGAAACTGATGAGCCCATAAGCATAGATTCTTGACCAGCCAAAGAATCTACCCTTGAAAAAACTTCCTTGTAATCGAGGGTTCCAAAATAAAACATTATTAGGGCGATTCCTAAGAGAAAACCAAAATCACCGACCCTGTTCACCAAAAAAGCTTTCATATTGGCGTGAATGGCTGTTGGTTTTTTATACCAAAATCCGATAAGCAAATAAGAGACTAGACCTACAGCTTCCCAACCAAAAAAGAGCTGTAAAAAATTATTACTCATCACCAGCATCAGCATGGCAAATGTAAATAATGAAATGAAACTAAAGAAACGACTATATCCAGGGTCGTTTTCCATATATTCAATGGTATATATATGGACCATCAATGAAACAAACGTCACTACAGACATCATTAATGCGGTCAGATTGTCGACCATGAAACCAATATTTAAATCATACTGGCCAACAGTCATCCACCTAAATAGATTCTCATTAAACACGTAACCATGATAGGAAATGTATAGTGCGTATAAAGATAAAAGAAAACTTCCCAACACCAAGACAATAGGAATTAAATGTGAGAATGCTTTTGGTAATTGACGGCCAAATAGACCAATAATAATTGATGCAATAAGTGGCATCAACGGGATTAAAGTGTACAGCTTCATTAACGTCATTCTTTTAACCTATTCACATCTGCTACATTAATCGATTTATAGTTTCTAAAAATTAAAATGATAATAGCCAAACCTATCGCTGACTCAGCTGCTGCAACAGTCAGAATAAAAAAAACAAAAATTTGGCCAGATAGATCTCCGAGATAATGACTAAATGCAATAAAGTTTATATTCACTGCTAGCAACATTAATTCGATCGCCATAAGAATTAAAATAATATTCTTTCTATTTAAAAAAATCCCTAGAATACTTATGGCAAATAGAATTCCTCCTAAAAATAGATAGTGAGACAAAGTAACCATTACTTCTTTTTCTCCGATTTCATTTTGACTACTCTGACTCGATCATTTCTATTCACCTTAATTTGATCTTTAGGATCGATCGCTTTATGAGATTTCTTGCCATACATAGTCAGCACAATAGCGGATATGATAGCGACTAATAAAATAACTGCCGCAACTTGAAATGGCAGTAAATAATCGGTATACAAAACACTGCCTATAGAGTGGGTATTGCTTTTCTCTAAAGGTATTCCAGCTGGATCCGAAGAGCTGAAAAACTTATCCGTTACCACTAAATAAATCTCAAAAATAAATAACAAGGCAATTAAAAGAGCGACTGGGAAATAACTCCAAAATCTTTGTCTGAGGGCTTCTATATTGATATCTAACATCATCACAACAAATAGGAATAACACCATCACTGCACCAACATAGACCAACACCAGCGCAATAGCTAAAAATTCTGCATGTAAAAGCAACCAGATTCCTGCTGCACTAAAAAAAGCAAGGACTAATGAAAGAGCAGAATAAACAGGATTATTTGCTGTAATAACTCGCAAAGACGCCAAAACTAAAATGCTGCTAAAAAGATAGAAAAGATAGTCTGTGAAAATCATTAACGGTACTTCGCCTCTTGTTGACGGTCTTTTGCAATTTGTTTTTCATACTTTTTACCCACATCTAAAAGCATGTCTTTGGTGTAAAGCAAATCACCTCTCTCTTCTCCATGATATTCAAATATTCTCGTTTCGACGATTGAATCTACTGGGCATGACTCTTCACAAAAACCACAAAAGATACACTTAGTTAAATCAATATCATATCGAGTTGTTCTTCTCGAATTATCTTCCCTTAATTCAGATTCTATTGTGATTGCCATTGCGGGACACACTGCTTCACACAACTTACAAGCGATACATCTTTCTTCACCATTTGGATAACGTCGCAACGCATGGAGACCTCTAAATCTAGGAGACTGAGGTGTTTTTTGTTCGGGATACTGGATCGTAACCTTCTTTGCAAAAAAATAACTTAAAGTTAATTTCATGCCCTTTAAAAGTTCGTAAAGAGATAGGCTTTTAGAAATATTTGAAATTAATTTTCTCATTAATGAAAGTATCCTGCATAACTGGTTTGCATCATAGCACCTACAAAAATAATCCATACCAAAGTGAGCGGGATAAACACCTTCCACCCAAGTCTCATTATTTGATCGTAACGATAGCGAGGAAATGTAGCTCTCAACCATAAAAAGCAGAACAGCACAAAAGCTACCTTAATAATTAGCCAGAATATACCATCCGGAATAAAAGACACTGGTGACAACCAGCCTCCCAAAAACATAATGACAGCAAGAATACTGACCAGAATCATATTGGCATATTCTGCTAAAAAGAATAAGGCGAAAGCCATACCTGAATATTCAACATGAAAACCTGCCACGATCTCAGACTCACCCTCAGCAACGTCAAATGGGGCTCGATTGGTTTCTGCCACAGCGCTAATAAAATAAATAACAAATAATGGAAATAATGGCCAACAATACCATTGTGAGATACCTCCCTCTTGAGCTATCACGATATCTCCAAGATTTAGACTATTAGCACACATCAACACCCCAACAAGGGTAAATCCCATTGCGATTTCGTATGACACGATTTGAGCCGCAGATCGCAAACTTCCAAGAAAGGCATACTTTGAGTTAGATGCCCATCCAGCAATAATGACTCCATAAACTGCAATTGATGTCATCGCTAATACATATAAAAGACCAGCATTGATATCGGCTAATGCCATTTCATAATCAAATGGAATCACTGCCCAGGCTGCTAAAGCCGGTGCAATTGATAATAATGGCGCAAGAAAAAATAAAAAGTTATTAGACTTTGATGGCAAGACGATTTCTTTAAACATCAATTTAAGGGCATCAGCGATCGGCTGAAGCAAGCCAAAATAACCGACCCTGTTTGGTCCAATTCTAGATTGCATGAATCCAATCACCCTTCTTTCAAAGTAGGTAAGATAAGCAACAGAAATCATAACCGGAACAACAATTAAGATGATCTTAAGAAGATAAGATAAAGTTAACGCAACGTCTGGACTAAAAAATTGTGAGAAAAAATCTTGCAATTACTTTTCACTCCTTAAGCGTTTTGTGTTTTGTAATGCCGTTGATCTTCTTACCAGCGCATCACTATTGTGGATATCTTTTAACCAAAAATCTTTGGAATGGTGTTTCACTTGCTGATTGATTAAATTAAATCTTTTTAATTTATTTTTGGATAGTTTCTGAACAGCTTTTTCTTTAATCTCGCTGCATGATTCAAATGTAAAATCTGGGCAATCAATAAAGTTACCAAGAACACGGAGTATTTTCCATATGGGTTTAGATTCAAATTTTGGGCTTATAGTTTGACTAAAACTTTGTACTCGAGATTCAAGATTGACAAATGTTCCTTCGTTTTCAAAATGAGTTACAGACGGCAAGATCAAATCAAACTGCTTACTATTTTTATTTAAAAATGGTGTAACTCCAACATTAAATTTAGATTTTTTTAACACTCTTTCAAATAATGATTTATCTTTGATATCTTCTAATTCTAAATTAAGACTAATGGATGCTTGATATTTCTTATCATCAATATGGTTAACATAATTGCCAAACATCTGTTGAAGACCGACTGTATTGGAACCTGTTGGAAGGCAGCCAATTTTTATACTTGTTAGATCAATCAATTGATTAATGACGTTAGCCAAATTCATAAAAGCAGGATTAGTATAAATATCTTCGCCCACTAATAACAAAGTCTTATCCGACAATAAATTCGCAATATTTTTTTCAGTTGAATTTTCTTTTTTCGTAACTTTGGCAGATAGAATCTTATGAATATGTTCAAAGGTTTTTTGGAAATCTTTTATGGGTTGAATAATTTTATTTGCAACAGTTAGTTGTAGATCAAAATCAACTGTATTGATTATGTTAATGGTCTTACCAGCATTCCCCATCTTGCGAAGACGTTGTAATAACAATGGATTTTCATTTCTTAATTGTGATCCCAAAAGAATAATATTTTCAAAACTTTCCACATCACCGATCATCCCATTTAATGATGGATTTGCAATTAAGTTAGGATTATTAGCGACATCAAACTTAACCTGCTTTGTTCCAACATAGCTCGCTAATTTATCTAGCAAATAAGCCTCTTCAAGAGTCATTTGGTTAGAGGAAAATATAGCAACTTCGTCTTCCTTAAATTTATTTAAAGATGGATGAAATACTCTTTCAAGGGTATGAAATGCTTCATCCCAACTAATGGGTTTGAAATTTGATCCAGTTTTTAATAATGGTGTTTTAATGCGATCCTCACTATTAATCCCTATGTATGAGAAACGATCTCGGTCAGATATCCAGCACTCATTAATATCCTCATTTTCTATAGGTAAGACTCTCATGACGTTACCATCTTTTACATGAGCTTCTAAATGCGATCCTAGGCTGTCATGGGGTGAGATAGTTGATTTTCTAACCATTTCCCACGTCCGTGCAGAATATCGAAAAGGTTTTGAGGTTAAAGCACCCACTGGACATAAATCAATGATATTTCCTGATATTTCTGAATCTACAGATTTTTCAACATAGGCTGATATTTCTGCATGTTCACCGCGTCCGATCAACCCCAGTTCCTGCATTCCGCCAACTTCTTTCAAGAAGCGAACACATCTGGAGCATTGAATGCATCGATTTAGATCTGTTGACACTAAGGGACCAAGATTTTTGTTAAGGACCACTCGCTTCTCTTCTTGATACCTTGATTTTGGACTTCCATACGCCATTGCTGTGTCTTGAAGATCACACTCGCCCCCTTGATCGCAGATTGGGCAATCTAACGGGTGGTTGATGAGTAAAAACTCCATCACGCTTTGCTGGCAGTCTTTTGTTTGTTTTGATTTAGTAAAAATTTCCATTCCCTCATTCACTTGTGTAGCACAAGCAGGGAGGGGTTTAGGAAAGTTTTTAACTTCCACCAGGCACATTCTGCAGTTAGCGGCTATGCTTAATTTTTTATGGTAACAAAATCTTGGAATTTCAATTCCATTGTCATCGGCCACCTGAATAATCGTGCTTTTTTCAGGAGCCTTAAATGTTTTGCCATTGATTTTAATTTTTACCATCTTAATTAATTTAATGATTTTCCATGTTTAATAAAATTTTCAAATTCACTTCTGAAATGTTTTATAAAACTAAGCACAGGCGTTGCAGCTGCATCACCTAGTGCGCAAATAGTTCTACCAGAAATTTTTTTACTCACATCCGTTAAAAGATCGAGATCAGCTAATGTGGCTTGTCCTTTAAAGATGCGATCAATAATTCGATATACCCATCCTGTTCCCTCCCTACATGGAGTGCATTGCCCACATGACTCCTCATAAAAGAAGTAGGATAATCTTCTTAGAGCCTGAACCATACAAGTACTATCATCCATGACAATCATTGAACCCGCCCCAACACTCGAGCCGATTTGAGCAAGTCCATCATAATCAAGTGTCGCATCCATCATGATGTTGGCTGGCACTACCGGTGTTGACGGACCGCCTGGAATAACTGCTTTAAGCTGTCTGTTTTTCCATACACCGCCAGCTTCAGCAAGTAATTGCCTAAATGGCATTCCCAACTGAATCTCATAATTACCAGGGTTTTCAACATGGCCAGAAACTGAGAAAATTTTGGTTCCCCCAGAATTTGGAACACCATGACTCATAAATTCTTGCCCGCCATGCTCAATAATCCATGGGATTGAAGCGTATGTTTCTGTATTATTCACATTTGTAGGCTTACCATAGATTCCGTAGGTTGCTGGAAAAGGCGGTTTGTATCTTGGCTGACCCTTCTTTCCTTCAATAGATTCAATTAAAGCTGTCTCCTCTCCACAGATATAAGCACCATAACCGTGAACAGCATGGAGCTCAAAATCAAACCCTGAGCCTAGTATATTGTTTCCCAAAAAACCGGCTTTTCGCGCATCTTCAATTGCTTTTTCAAAAGATACGTAGTCTTCCCAAATCTCGCCGTGAATGTAATTAAAACCCACCTGAGCATTCATAATGTATGCACCGATTATCATTCCCTCGATTAGTTGATGTGGATTGTAGCGAATGATATCCCTATCCTTGAATGTCCCAGGCTCTCCCTCGTCACTATTACATACAATATATTTGGTACCATCATAATCTCTGGGCATGAATGACCACTTCACCCCAGTCGGAAAACCAGCTCCACCCCTGCCCCTTAGGCCTGAAATTTTTATTTCATCAATTAGTTGTTTAGGGTCAATTTTATTTTTTAAAATCCTCTTAATCTGTTCATAGCCGCCAATGGATTGATATGTTTTTATCGATCCTGGATTTTTAAGAGATGAAGTTCTCAAGCAGATATTAAATAACTGCTTGTTATTATTTTCTAACTGAATATTTTTATCTATTACATCGTTCATTATTTAAGTTCTTTTAATAGCTGATCAACTTTATCAATGTTTAAATTCTCATGCATCTTTTGATTATTAACAGTTAATAATGGAGCTCCTCCACACGCACCCATACACTCACTCTCTTTTAAACAGAATTTGCCGTCCTTAGTAACTTCATTGAAATCAATTTGTAATTTTTCTTTTAAATGGTTCACAATATGATCGGCATCTCTTAACATACAAGAAATGTTAGTACATATCGATAACTTGTATTTGCCAACTGATTTTAAATCAAACATGTTATAAAAAGTAGCGACCTCAAGGACGGCAATTTCAGGCATATCTAAATATAATGCCACCTCGCTTATATCCTCTTTAGAAAGCCATCCCCTTTCATTTTGCATAATTGCAAGAGCAGCTATAACAGCCGACTGTTTTTTATCGGATGGATATTTTTTTAATTCTTTATCGATTAACTTTTTTAATTTTAAATTCATGCCTAACGATCAATTTCCCCAAATACAATATCTTGAGTACCAATAATTGCTACTAGGTCAGATATCATGTGCCCTTTAGTCATCTCATCTAAAGACGCAAGATGTGCAAATCCTGGTGCTCTAATTTTTAAACGGTATGGTTTATTTGCTCCATCAGAAACCATATAAATTCCAAACTCTCCCTTGGGATGCTCCACCGCGGCATAAGCCTCTCCCTTGGGAAGATGAAACCCTTCTGTGAACAATTTAAAATGATGAATCATGGACTCCATATCTTCTTTCATGTCTGTACGTTTGGGTGGTGCAAATTTTTGATTATCTGAAATAACTGGACCTGAGTTTTCTCTCAGCCATTTTGTGCACTGTTTTATAAGATGAACAGACTGTCTCATTTCTTCAATTCGGACCAGGTAGCGATCATAACAATCCCCTTCAACTCCAACAGGAATATCAAAATCTAATTTATCGTAAACTTCATAAGGTTGTTTTTTTCTTAAATCCCACTCAATTCCAGAACCTCTTAACATAGGACCTGTAAAACCAAGCTCAATTGCACGCTCAGGAGATACCACGCCGATACCAACAGTTCTTTGTTTCCAAATACGGTTGTCCGTTAGAAGTGTTTCATACTCATCAATATATCCAGGAAAGCGCGTGGCAAAATCCTCAATAAAATCAAGCAGAGACCCTTGCCGATTTTCATTTAACTTATGTGTCTCAGAGGGTCTTGAAAAACGGGTATTTTGATACTGAGGCATATGATCTGGTAAATCTCTGTAGACACCGCCCGGACGATAATAGGCAGCATGCATTCTTGCTCCAGAGACAGCTTCATAACAATCGAATAAGTCTTCACGCTCTCTGAAGGTATATAAGAAAACCGACATTGCTCCAACATCGAGTGCATGACAGCCGAGCCACAATAAATGATTCAACAACCTTGTAATCTCATCGAACAACACTCTGATGTATTGAGCACGAACAGGAACCTTTAAATTTAACATTTTTTCAATTGCCATAACGTAAGCATGCTCATTCATCATCATGGATACATAATCTAATCGATCCATATAAGGAACTGATTGAATGTATGTACGATTTTCTGCAAGCTTCTCTGTCGCTCGATGTAATAAACCAATATGAGGATCAGCTCTTTGAATAACCTCCCCATCCAACTCCAAAACAAGTCTTAGCACTCCATGCGCTGCTGGGTGTTGAGGGCCAAAGTTCATTGTGTAATTTTTAATTTCAGCCATTACGGAACCCCTCCTCATCAATTACGCGAGGGACATTATTACGCGACTCTATTGTAACTGGTTGGTAAATCACTCTTTTTTGTTCAGGATCGTAACGCATCTCAACCTTGCCGATCATTGGAAAATCTTTTCTAAATGGGTGTCCAATAAACCCATAATCAGTCAATATTCTTCGAAGGTCAGGGTGATTTAAAAACATAACTCCAAACAAATCAAAGGCTTCACGTTCATACCAATCCGCATTAGCATAGACGGTTGTGGCCGTCTCTATAACAGGAAAATTATTATCCTCAACAAATGCCCTGACTCGTAAACGTTGGTTGTTCTTTATAGATAATAAATGGTAAACCACAGCGTAACGATTATTATCAAAAAGTTTTTGTGGATACTGTGAATAGTCTACTGCAGCAATATCAATTAACTGCAAAAACTTAAATTGTGAGCCTGTTTTTAATTTCTTTAATGTCTTAATGATTTCATTTCCATAAATCGATAAGGTTGCCTCATTAAATTGTTTATTTACGACAGCTTGAGGAAAAGTTGATTTTAGATTGGATATTAGTTTATTAAGATCACTCATCGCGCGATTGTATTGGTCCTTTTAATTTTCTTTTGTAGTTGAAGTAAACCAAACATAAGCGCCTCTGCAGTGGGTGGGCATCCAGGAACATAAACATCAACTGGAACAATACGGTCGCAACCACGCACCACGGAGTAAGAGTAATGATAATAGCCTCCGCCATTAGCACAAGAGCCCATCGATATTACCCATTTAGGATCGGGCATCTGATCATAGACTTTTCTTAACGCAGGTGCCATCTTATTTACCAATGTTCCTGCAACGATCATCAAATCTGACTGACGCGGACTAGGTCTGAAAACCATACCAAAACGATCCAAGTCATAACGTGATGCACCTGCATGCATCATTTCTACAGCACAGCATGCTAACCCAAAGGTCATAGGCCACATTGAATTTGTGCGTGTATAGTTAATTAAGGTATCAAGGTTTGTGGTGATAAACCCTTTTTCTAATAGACCATCAAGACTCATTACTTATTCCCAATCCAATGCACCCTTTTTCCATTCATATATAAATCCGACAACTAGAATGCCCAAAAAAATCATCATAACTATAAATCCTTGCAAACCCAGCGTATCAAGCACAACTGCCCAAGGAAAGAGAAAAGTAATTTCTAAGTCAAAAAGGATGAACAAAATAGCCACGAGGTAGTATCGAACATCAAACTTCATTCTTGCATCTTCAAATGCTTCGAAACCACATTCATAGGGTGAGTTTTTTTGATCGTTAGGTTTATGGGGTGCTAGGATTTTTCCAAGGACAAGGGGGCCTATGCCAACACCCAAGCCAACAAGAATAAATAGTAAAACCGGAAAATATGAATCTAACATCAAAACCTATCGTTTAATTTAATGGTGCCGTCGGAGAGACTCGAACTCTCACGACTTTCGTCACTACCCCCTCAAGATAGCGTGTCTACCAATTCCACCACGACGGCAAAAACTAATCAGGGATGTCTGAGAGCTCCTCGCTCAAGTCTTCTGACTGAACATCATCAAAAGAGTTTCCATCGTCCAAAGTATCAAATGTATCTATAGAAGATGCATCTACAACACTTCTATCACCATGCTTATTGCTTGCGACAAGAGCAAGACTAATGCTGGTGATAAAAAACAGAGTTACACAAAAAGCTGTCGCTTTAGTCATAAAATTTGCTGAGCCTTGGATCCCAAAAGAACCACTTGAATTACCGCCACCAAAGGCTGATCCAGCATCTGCACCTTTGCCATTTTGCAGTAAAACCAAACCAATAACACCGATACTTGCTAATAAGTGCAAGATAATTAATATTGTTTCCATAAAATTTATTTAAAAAAGTTTAAATTTGATGAGCCAAGTTACAGATCTGAATAAATTTATCAGCACTTAATGAGCACCTGCCTATTAGTGCTCCATCAACCTCATCTAAAGACAGTAATTGTAACGTATTTTTCTCATTTACGCTGCCTCCATATACTACTTTTAGAGGTATTTTTTTCTGATCATCATTACCGTTAGTGAGCACTTCAGAGTGAATAAAATCTTTAATAAAAGAACACATATTTTGAGCCTGCTCAGGTGATGCCGCCATATCGCTTCCAATTGCCCATATTGGCTCATAAGCTACAACAGAATCCGTAAATATTTCTGGCCCATTGCTCAAGATTGTCTCTAGCTGCGCTTGGACCACTTTTTTTTCCATACCAGCTTCCCTCTCAATCAGAGTTTCACCAACACACAAAATTGGTCTGACATGGTGGTCTTTTAATCTCTTAAATTTCTCTGCAATGTTTAAATCTGATTCACAATAAGCTGTATTTCTTTCTGAGTGACCAATAATGGCATACTGTGAGGAAAAATCTGTCAGCATTGTTACACTCACCTCGCCAGTAAATGGACCTTCAATATCTTTAGCAACATTTTGTGAACCCCAAGAAATTCCACTATTTGCAAAAATTTTTTCTGCCAAAAAAAGGTATGGGTATGGAATACACATGACAATCTCAACATCATTTGCTGCTAATTGTTGGTGAGCAGATTTCACTTGTGCAAACAAATCCTCATAAAATGAGGAGGAACCATACATTTTTAAATTTGCAATGATAATTTTTTTACTCATGGATAATTTTTTTTATATTTAAAGTTACTTTATTTGCATTATTAAACTTGTTAGTTTCAACTGTATATAAGCATTTTACTCTATCTGGGATTGATTCTTGATAGTTAAAAAAGATACTCTCAAATGTTTGATTATGTTTAGTTAAGTTTAATTTAGTGTGAAGGCCTTTGATTAACTCTTGATCAACACAATCAAATGTGTCTGTAAATAATGGTCTTTGAAAACCATTTCCCCACTCTAACTGATTAATTTCATCAATAATATGAACGTTAATATTATCTTGCAAAATACTATCATCCACCTCAATAATTTCACTTAAGTCCTCAGGCTTTAAAATGGATTCAGCAACTTCCTCAAAAGATTGTACAAATCTGTCAAAACGATCTTTTTTAATGGTCAAGCCGGCGGCCATTGCGTGACCTCCAAAAGTAACAATTACTTCGGGATTTTTTTTTGCCACAAGATCAATCGCATCCCTAACATGAAATCCCTCAATTGAGCGTGCAGACCCTTTGAGATATCCTGATTCATCTTGAGCAAAAATAATAACTGGACGATAGAAATTTTCCTTCAGTCGTGATGCGAGAATACCTATTACACCCTGATGCCATTTTTCATTAAACAAACAAATTGTTTTGTTGCTATTATTAAATCCCCGCATGATTGCTTGAGCATCTTCCTGCATGTCAGCTTCGGTTTTTTTTCGTTGAAAATTAAACTCAATTAACTGCCTGGCATACTCATGTGCTTCATTTTCATTTGTAGCTGTAAGGCAAGCGACGCCCAGACTCATATCATCCATTCTTCCTGCTGCATTAATTTTTGGTGCAATCACAAAACTAAGGTCACTCGTTAATGCAGTTAAGTGAGATTTATTAGTTAGCTGAAACAGTTTTTTTAAACCTAAATTACATTGTTGAGATCGAATCACTCTTAACCCATGATGGACAAGCAAACGATTGTTAAAATCCATCTTCACCATATCGGCAATGGTGGCTAAAGCAACCAAATCAAGAAGTTGCATGAGGTTTGGCTCGTCTAGATTCAAATTATCAAAATAGTTCTGATCACGCAGCTTTTTTCTTATTGCGATCAATAAATAAAAAACCACTCCTGCCCCACATAAATTTTTACTTGGAAAACTACATTTTTTTTGATTAGGGTTAATTATAAATTTTGCATCGGGTAAATTTTCTGCTTGTAAATGATGGTCTGTCACGATCACATCAATCCCAAGGTCATTGGCATGGCTTATACCCTCAAAGCTGGCAATTCCATTATCGACAGTGATTATGATATCTGTCTTTTTTGTGTTCGCCATATCTACAATCTCGCTAGATAATCCATAACCATTTTTAAAACGAGAAGGGATTAAAAAATCAACTTCAATACCTAGCAGCCTAAATCCAAGTATTGCTACTGATGACCCTGAGGCTCCATCTGCATCATAATCACCGACAATGGTAATTTTTTTTTGTTTATGAATGGCATCAGAAAGAAAATCTGCTGCTTCATTGCAGTTTAAAAGTTTATTTGGGGAAAGAAGCTGTTCAATTGGGTATTCAACATCTTTAGAAGAAGAAATGTTTCTAGCGGCCAAGATTTGTGAAACTAAAGGATGACGTCCAGAATTGATGAGTTGTTGTTTGATGCTTTCATCAATTTTTTTATTAATTAATTTCATTCCAGAATTTTCTTGAGCCGTTAAAAAAATTAATAAATCTATTTGTTTTTTCTAATGTATAAGATGTGTCGTCAACAACTAAAATTAATTTTTCAATGTCGTTAATATTTTTTTTCAAATAAGTTTCAAACTGCTCATTGGAATGTGCTCCAAAAATAATAAACTTATCTGAATCTTCAAATTCTTTATCGCTTATTTGATTGCAATCTATGCCTGGGAAATCATCATCATCAGAAAATACAGTCATCTTATTTTTTTGGTCTGAGTAAAGGCCAGCTTTTAAAAATATTAAATTATTAAATGGTTGATTAATTTCATTATTAGAAAAATATGCATGGGTGAGCATTGAGATATTATTAAAGAAAACTTTATGAGAAATTGAGCTATGCTCATTAATGCAATACGGATTCTTTGTTAAATCATAAATTGAGTTATAACAAAAATCTAAATTACTTTTAGATAATAAAAACATAAATTTTCCGATGTTTTGAAAATCAAAAAGATTTTCGTCCAGTTCACTTTTTATAAATCGAGAATATGTTGACAGTAAGTTTTTTGATGCATTTTTTAAACCAGTAAAAATAAATAAATCTCTCTGAAGTTCAAAGTTAGCAGGTAAGGCCAGATAAACCCAATGATTTTCAACTTCAAGATCTTTAATAATTCCTGATGGAAACACCCCTGCATTACGATCTATGAGTAAATCACTGTAGATAGTGAATAGGTCAGTAGTATTTTTTTTTATTTTAAATCTATTACGCCAATTATAAAGAGAATCAATTATTTCTTGAGAGGGTTGATTTATTAAAACAAAGCTTTTCAATTATCCACTAACAAACAAGTAAATTAATAATGAAAAATATAAGAATGCAAAAAAAGCAATGAGGAGAAAAACTATTTTTAAAGTTTTTAAAATTGCTTGTAAATTTTGATTAATTTTTTTTAATTCTTTTTCGCTCATGACAACCAAAGATTAAAAGTGGTGCCCGGGGCCGGAATCGAACCGGCACGATCGTAAGATCGAGAGATTTTAAGTCTCTTGTGTCTACCAATTTCACCACCCGGGCAACGAAAAGTATTCTATCATCATCCTTTATAAAAAAGAATGGAGGCGCGTGCCGGAATCGAACCGGCGTCTAAGGCTTTGCAGGCCTCTGCATAACCACTTTGCTAACGCGCCAAAATATAAAAGGGGAGTATTGTCTCCCCTTTGTAAAAAAATTTGGAGCGTGAAACGAGGTTCGAACTCGCGACCTCAACCTTGGCAAGGTTGCGCTCTACCAGCTGAGCTATTCACGCAAACAGAAGCAGTATTTTAGCTTTTTTTTAAGTGATGTCAATCTCAGCGAAGAAATGATTTAGTTTAATTTCTGACAAATGCTTTTTTCAGATAATACAACATAGAAATAATGGTGAGAATTGCTGCAAGATTAATTGCTATTTCTCCAAGCAGTCGAGTTGGGATAAGATAAATATCTTCAAAATACAACAACAGAGTTATCGCAATAAACTGAATAGTCGTTTTTAATTTACCTACAAATGCTACCGCAACACTTCCTGCACTTCCAATACCGGCCATCCATTCTCTTAAAGCACTGACAGCAACCTCCCTACCTATAATAATAATTGCAATTAATGCACTGATCCGATCCAACTCAACCAATAACACTAATGATGCGATCACTATTAATTTATCTGCAACTGGATCAATAAAAGCTCCAAACTTCGATTCTAGCTGTAACTTTCTTGCTAAGAATCCATCCAGCCAGTCGCTAATTCCAGCAAGGATAAACAGGCCGGTAGCAATTAAATTTTTATCAAAATTACCAATAACAGAATGAGGAAGATAAAAGATCAGAATTAAAAAAGGAATCAGAATGATTCTAAATAATGAAATGTAATTTGGGAGATTCATATTCTAATGATAAAAGTTATAAACAATCTCAGCAAGCTTTTGATCAACACCTGTGACCTGAGACAACTCCTCAACAGAGGCGTTTCTGATACCATCAAGACCGCCAAAATACACAAGCAAGGCTTTTCTTTTTTTAGGTCCAATACCTTCAATTTCCTCAAGAGATGATGAAAGATTTGTTTTAGCCCTTTTTTGTCTATGTCCAGTAATTGCAAAACGATGAGCTTCATCCCTAATGTGTTGCAACAAGTGAAAACCGATGTTATTTTTTGGGATATCGTTGAGAATCTCCCCATCATCAAGGATTAATGACTCCAGCCCTGGCTTTCTTCCTTCACCTTTTGCTATTGAAACAAGACGAATACCTACAACATTATATTTATCGAAAACTTCAAGAGCCATTTTTAATTGACCTTTACCGCCATCAATCAACATCATGTCAGGTTTTGTTTGCTCCTCATTTATGATTCTTTTGACTCGCCTTTCTAGCACTTGATACATCGCAGCGTAATCATCGCCTGGGGTAATGTCATTAATATTAAATCTTCTATACTCTTTATTTTGCATACCTAAATCATCATAAACTACGCATGAAGCAATCGTTTGGTTACCCATGGTGTGACTGATATCAAAACATTCAATGCGATTTAAATCTGGCATGTTGAGGAGCTTTCTTAAGGACTCAATCTTGTCGGCCTTACCTGACTCAAGCAGATTTTTTTGTCTAAGATTGATCATGGCGTTTCTTTTTGCCATCTTTAACCACATTCTTTTGTCACCCGTTGCTTTCGAAATAATTTTAAATTTTTTATCAGGAAATTTAAGGTTAAAAAATGAGCTCACTAGACCTTTGTCAAAAGATCCTTCTGTAACAATTACTGGGGGTGGCATCTGTTCATCATAGTGCTGACATAAAAAAATCTCAGTAAAATTATTATCAGAGTCACCGGCATTTTTTGGGAAAAAAGTCTTGTCGCCCAAATGTCTTCCGCCGCGGATCATGACTAAATTAATACACACCATCCCTGACTCCTCTGCCAAGGCAATAATATCCGCATCATTTTCACTAAAATCACTGACGAACTGTTTTAACCTGACCTGTCTCAGGCTTTGAATGCGATCACGGAAAACGGCTGCTCTTTCGTATTCCTCATTTTCCGCTGCGATGTTCATATGTTCCGTCATTTGTTCAACCACTTCGTTATCTTTTCCCAGAAGAAACAGTTCGGCTTGACGACAATCCTCAGCATAGGATTTCTCATCAATCAACTGTACGCAAGGAGCTGTGCATCGTTTAATTTGATGTTGTAAACATGGACGAACCCGATTATTGAAGGTTGAATCATCGCAATTTCTAAGAAGAAAAACTTTTTGTAATAATTGGATACTCTCTCTTACAGCATTTGAATTTGGAAACGGTCCAAAATATTTATTTCCTTTTTTTTGTACTCCTCGATGAAACTTGAGCATTGGAAAAGCATGGGATGTCATCATTAAATAGGGATACGATTTATCATCCCTAAAAATAACATTGTAACGAGGCATTAATTCCTTGATTAAATTATTTTCCAAAATTAATGCTTCGGCCTCGGTGTTCGTCACCGTGTATTGAATCGATTGGATGTGTGAGACCATTAACCTAGTTCGAGGACTAGGAATGTTTTTATTAAAATAACTGGCAACTCTTTTTTTTAGGTTTTTTGCCTTACCAACATATATGACCTTATCTTTTTCATCCACCATGCGATAGATGCCAGGATGTGTTGGTAATGTCTTAATAAAATTTTTTATCTCTTCCACATTCTAGCCGAGCAAATTTCCTCCAATGGCCCAATCTTCTGTGGCAACTTCGTCAAATACTACATAAGTATATGATGCCGGCTTATTCGCTATTCTAGACATTGTGTCGGTTATTTCTTTAGCAATTTCTGCTTTTTGCTCTTTATTGATTGATCCAGCTAACTTGACGTTAATGTAAGGCATTTTAGTTCTCCATTTCTGTTTTAATTTTAAAAAAAACATCTTCAAACATTGATTGAGTTAATCTTTTTGTCTGCGTGTTGTAACGACTGCAGTGATAACTATCATACAATATTTGCTGATCCGATATTATGTGTTTAGCACCATGGCTGAATTTAAAATGATTTTTTGTTAACTGTTGAGAGGTTAATACCGCCTCATGGGCAATTTTCCCAAGTGCCAAAATTATTAATTTATTTTTAATTTCCTTGATCTCAGTAGCGAGGTAATTGTTGCATTGTTTGATTTCACTTGTCGTAGGCTTGTTTTCTGGGGGTAAACATTTCACTGCGTTGGTAATGCGAACACCAAAAAGTTGTAACCCATCTTTTACAGAGACGGATTCTGGCGATGAAGAAAAACCGAATTTACTAAGGGTCTCATACAAAAGAATACCTGCATAATCGCCCGTAAAGGGCCGGCCAGTTTTGTTGGCGCCATGCATTCCTGGAGCAAGTCCAACAATTAAAAATTGAGGATTCATGTCGCCAAAAGGTGCCACTGGACGACAATGGTAATCTGGATTGGATTGACTGACCTTATCTAAAAAATTTGCTAGCCTTGAACATTTTTTGCAATTAGGATCAAATTGCATAATATCAATTAACTTGCTGCAGCAATCCCAATAACTTTTTTATCGCCCACATAGTCATCCATTAAATGGAAATTTAGGTATTGATAAATGTTATCCTCAATTGGTGAGATCTTTTCTTTCACAATCTGGTGATACTCTTCAACCGTTGGGATTTTTCCCAATAATGCACACACAGCTGCCAGTTCTGCTGAGCCTAAATACACCTGTGCACCCTTACCCATTCGATTATCAAAGTTTCGTGTACTAGTCGAAAAGACATGAGCATCATTTTCAACACGGGCTTGATTACCCATACATAGACTGCATCCTGGTAACTCAGTTCGTGCTCCAGCTTGGCCGAATACAGAGTAGTACCCTTCTTTTCTCAATTGGACCTCATCCATTCGTGTGGGTGGGGCAACCCATAATCTTGTCGATATTGCTCCTTGGTTTTCCAATACTTTTCCTGCAGCACGATAATGTCCAATATTGGTCATACAACTTCCAATGAAAACTTCATCTATCTTATTGTTTTGAATTTCAGATAAAGTTTTAATGTTATCTGGATCATTTGGACAGGCAATTAAAGGCTCTGTAATTTCATTCAAATCAATCTCAATAATAGAAGCGTATTGTGCATCTTCATCAGGCTCAAGAAGTTCTGGGTTTTTCAACCAATCTTGCATGCTCTGAATTCTTCGCTCAAGGGTTCGTTTATCTTCGTAGCCTTGTGCAATTAGGTTTTGCATCAATACAATATTCGACTCAAGATACTCAATAATTGGTTCTTTATTTAATCTGACAGTACATCCATTAGCAGAGCGTTCAGCCGACGCATCAGCAAATTCAAAAGCCTGCTCTACTTTTAAGTCGGGTAAGCCCTCAATTTCCAAAATTCTGCCATTAAAAATATTTTTCTTACCTTGTTTAGCCACTGTCAGTTCACCATTTTTTATTGCCTGGTATGGAATGGCATTGACTAAATCTCTCAGAGTGATTCCTGGCTGCATTTTGCCTTTGAATCTTACCAAAACAGACTCAGGCATATCCAACGGCATGACACCTAGTGCAGCTGCAAAAGCCACTAAACCAGAACCTGCTGGGAATGAAATACCGATTGGAAATCTTGTATGTGAATCTCCACCGGTACCGACTGTATCAGGAAGAATCATTCGGTTTAACCAAGAATGAATAACCCCATCACCTGCTTTTAAAGACACGCCTCCCCGACTACTAATAAAGTCTGGTAATGTATGTTGCAGATCAATATCCACTGGTTTTGGATAAGCAGCAGTATGGCAAAAGCTTTGCATGACAAGGTCAGCACTAAAACCTAAACAAGCCAGTTCTTTTAATTCATCTCGAGTCATCGCTCCAGTGGTATCCTGAGATCCAACCGATGTAATTTTTGGTTCACAGTAGGTTCCTGGCAAGACTCCCTCCACACCACATGCTCTGCCCACCATCTTTTGTGCCAGCGTATACCCGTGTTGTGTGTCCTTATTTTCGCTGATGTTGCTGACAAAAATTGTAGGCTTATCAACACCTAAAATATCTGCTGATTTATCAGACAAGCCACGACCTATAATGAGCGGTATTCTTCCGCCAGCACGAACCTCATCAAGAATTGTGGGCGGATTATGTTCGAATGAGGCAAGCGTATTTCCTGATAGATCACAAATGATTTTGTCGTTAATTTTTAAAATGATTTCATCGCCATTATTTAGGTTCGAGACATCACATTCAATTGGCAATGCTCCTGAGTCTTCCGCAGTATTGAAGAAAATTGGAGCAATCTTACTTCCAAACACATATCCTCCTGTGTGTTTGTTGGGAATAAATGGAATTTCATTTCCCATATGCCACTGCAATGAATTAATTGCAGATTTTCTTGATGAGCCAGTTCCAACCACATCGCCCACATACGCCAAAGGATTACCTAATTTTTTTAGATCTTCAATTAATTGCAAACCCTCGGGCATTTTATTAATAAGCATAGATTGAGCATGTAACGGAATGTCTGCACGTGACCAAGCATTTTGTGCTGGTGATAAATCATCTGTATTGGTTTCACCATCCACCTTGAATACAGTGAGTTTAATTTCATTTGGTAATTCATTTTTACTAGTAAACCAATCTGCCTGGGCCCATGATTCAAGCAATTGTGTAGCAGATTTATTTCCCGAATTATGTTTTTCTACCACATCATGAAATGCATCAAAGACTAAAGTTATTTTTGATAATGCTTTCACTGCCTCATCAGCAAATTCACTATCCAATAGTGGGACTAAAGCCTGAACATTATATCCACCCAACATCGTCCCTAATACTTGAATTGCTTTTTCTGGCGATATGACACTTGAGGTGATTTTCTTATTTGCAATGTCATTTAAAAAACCAGCTTTAATATAAGCTGCTTGATCAACGCCTGCTGGAACTTTATGCAAAAGAAGATTGAGAGCTTCATCAAGGTCTTGATGGGTCTCATCTTTTAAGTATTCTATTAAATCTGCAGTTTGCTGAGGATTAAGAGGTAATGGGGGGAGTTGTTCTTTTTTTCTTTCGTTGGTATGGGTTTTATAGGTATCTAAAATCATAAATAAGTCTATTGTGTTCGCATGTCAAAACATTATTTTAGAGCAAATATTTTAATTTCCCAAAAACTTTCTTTATCAACAATGCCTCATCGCCAAGCAAGTAAGGTAAAATATGACTTTAATAACTGTCACTTAACTAAATTATTATGGCCACACCTCTTTTGAATATCTCACCTCTTGATGGACGATACGCTAAACAAATTGATTCTTTACGCAATCACTTAAGTGAGTTTGGTTTAATTAAGACTCGAGTTGAAGTAGAGATACATTGGTTGATCAGTCTTGGTAATAATCCAAAAATCAAAGAGGTGAAAAAATTCAATGCGAGTGCTCAAAAAAAGCTGCTGTCCGTTATTGATAAATTTTCTGAAAAAGACGCTACTGAAATTAAACAGATTGAATCTATCACCAACCATGATGTGAAGGCGGTGGAATACTGGCTGAAAAAAACTTTAAAAAAGCAAAAAGATGTTGCACCATATTTAGAATTTATTCATTTTGCCTGCACCTCAGAAGATATTAATAACCTCTCATATGCGTTAATGACAAAACGTGCTGTGAATGAAAATACCCTGCCTGGACTGAGTGAGATATTTGCAAAGATTCAGTCCTATGCAAAACAGTATGCAGGCATCGCAATACTTGCTAGAACCCACGGTCAGTCAGCTAGCCCAACCACCATGGGAAAAGAATTTGCAAACGTAGCAGCGAGATTGAAAAGACAAATTAATCAGCTAGCAAAACAAGAATATTTAGGAAAAATGAATGGGGCCGTCGGTAACTTCAATGCGCATGTTGTTGCTTACCCTGAAGTCAATTGGGAACAACATTCCAAAGACTTCATTAAATCTCTGGGGCTGACATACAATCCGATGACGACTCAAATTGAGCCACACGACTTTTTATCAGAAATTTTTAATACCATAGCTCGTATTAATACCATACTGATCGATTTCAATCGTGACTTATGGGGCTATATTTCTTTGGGTTACTTTAAACAAAAGTTAAAGAAAAATGAGGTAGGTTCATCGACTATGCCGCATAAGGTCAATCCAATTGATTTTGAAAATTCTGAAGGAAATTTAGGCTTGAGTAACTCGATCCTGAATCACTTGAGTGAAAAATTACCAATCTCAAGATGGCAAAGAGATTTGAGCGACTCAACAGTTCTCAGAAATATCGGAGTGGGTTTTGGCTATCATGACTTAGCCATCAATTCATGTCTGAAAGGTCTGAATAAATTAGAAATTAACAAACAAGTTATTGATGACGACCTGAATCATGCCTGGGAAGTTCTGGCAGAACCAATACAAACGGTGATGCGTCGATATGGCATTCCTGAGCCTTACGAGAAATTAAAAGCATTAACTCGTGGCAACCAACATATCAACGAGCAAGTATTGCATTCATTTATTCAAAACTTAGATATTCCGCAAAAGGTAAAAAAAGATCTTATAAACTTAAGACCTGAAAACTACATTGGATTAGCCAACAAGCTGGCAAAAAAATCTTAAAAGATGGTTGATATATTAGTTCTCTATTGTTCGCAGGATGGTTCGGTTCATAAACTGGCTCAACAAATTGCTCGTGGAGTAAATTCCGTCACAGGTGCAGAAGCAAAGCTAAGAACTGTCCCAAACAATAAACCTAAAAATAATATGTTTGCCCCGGAAATCAAACTTTCTGAAATAGAAGCATGTGATGGGCTAGCCCTTGGAAGCCCGACTCACTTTGGCAACATGTCAGGAGCAATGAAAAATTTCATTGATGAGCTGACTCCGCTTTGGTTTAAGGGTAGCCTTGAAACAAAAGTAGGAACCGTATTCACCTCGTCACATTCTCTGCATGGAGGTAATGAGGCTACCTTGTTGAGTATGCAAATACCCTTACAGCATCTTGGTATGTTGATTATGGGTGTTCCATATTCAGTCAAAGAATTAAATACCACAAAAGATGGCGGCACACCCTACGGCGCTAGTCATGTGGGTGATCAGGCAGTCACGTCTGTGGAAGAAAAAATAGCTTACGCCCAGGGTAAAAGACTTGCTGAATTAACCATCAAACTTCGATCATGATCGTTTGGGTCAACCTTTTATCTTATATCACCTTGATATTGAACACTCTGCTGTGGGAGCTTTTTTTTACCCCTTCAGGCGAGTCATCGTGGATGGTCATTAAGGCCGTGATTCTAGTTTTACCACTGAGACAATTAATCAAGAAAAATTTATATACCCTCGAATGGATAAACTTTATAATCATTTTATTTTTTATTGAAGGTGTTGTCAGGGCATGGTCGGAGACTATCCCAAGCCAGTTATTTGCAATTACCGAGGTTATTCTGACTGTAGTTTTTTTCTTTACCAGTATATTGATTTTTAAAAAATGAAATTCTTACTATCCAATGATGATGGGTATCTCGCTCCCGGAATAAATGAACTAGCCCACATCCTCTCCTCTATCGGAGAAGTGGTGATTGTTGCTCCGGAAGAAAATAAAAGTGCTTCTAGCAGCTCATTAACTCTTAAGAATCCTCTCACTATCACGGAGCATAAAAAAAATATCTACTTTATTAATGGCACACCAACCGATTGTGTGCATATTGCATTGTCTGGTTTTTTAAAATTTAAACCTGACATGGTGATATCCGGAATTAATGATGGACCTAATATGGGTGATGATACGATCTATTCTGGTACGGTGGCGGCAGCCATGGAGGGTTATCTGTTAGACATTCCATCACTAGCGATATCCATGTCCCAATACGATCCAAAATACTATGCCACTGCTGGACAGGTGGTGCTGAATCTGATTCCTAAAATAAAAAATTTACAACAATCGATGTTACTAAACATTAACGTTCCAGATTTACCTTACGATCAACTGAAAGGAACAGAAATCACCCGTCTTGGTAAGCGGCATAAGGCCGAACCGATCATCCATCATCCCAATCAAAATAACAAGCTAATGTATTGGGTCGGAGCGGCAGGTGAACCAAATGATGGTGGTCCTGGGACAGACTTTTTTGCAATTAAAAATGAAAAAGTATCAATTTCTCCTATAATATCTGATCTAACAAACTTCAATAAATTGGATTTATTAAAAGAAAATTTAATATGAAATTAATACAATTATTTTTACTCCTTCTAATAATCAGCCTCTTTCAAGGATGCGCATCAAAGTTTCCCGAAACTGTGCCAGTGGATAATAGTAAAAATGTCATCCAGAAATGTCCCGATGTCTACAAAGTTAAAAAGGGAGATACTATTTTTAGCCTGAGTCTTAAATGTGGATTTGATTATAAAGATGTAGCCGCGGTTAATAATATTAAAAAACCATACAAGATTAGCGAGGGAGAAGAGATTCGTTTTGATCTACTAAGAAATGATAACAATCCTGAGGCAGCAAGCAATGAAACGAAATCAGAGAATGTTGAAATCGCAAGGTTTGATGATGAGTCCTCCGAAGTGATTGCTGAAGAGAAACCATTAACTCAAGAAGATATTGGCGAGCCCATTGAGATTAATGAACCTGTAGCGACCCGAGAAATATACAATTCAAAATCGGTAGAAAAGACCAAAGAAATTGTAGCTAAAAATACGGAATCTTTAGCTAATCGCTTTATGTGGCCTACTGACGGAGATGTGGCTAAGCCATTTAATCCAGATGAAGGGTTGAAAGGAATCTTAATCGAGGGATCTCTCGGTCAAGAAGTTAAATCAATTGCTAAAGGTCGCGTCATTTATGCGGGTGAAGACTTAAAGGGCTATGGCAAACTCATTATCATTAAGCATGATGACGATATCTTAAGTGTGTATGGACATAACCGCGAACTTCTAGTCACGGAGGGTCAAAAAATTAGTGCAGGAGAAATCATCTCCACCATGGGTCAGACCGATGATGGAAAGATACATCTACATTTTGAGATCAGAAAAAAAGGATTGTCGGTGGATCCGATGAGTTACTTTAAATCCAGGACTTAATTAAATTCACCACGCTCTTGTTTGTCAATATAATCGCGCACAGCGGTCATGTCGTACTCTCTGGCCCACTTAATGATTTCATCAAAAGCTGGAGCGCCAATTTCACCAACCTGAGCATGAATTCCTGCTTTTTCACGAACGACCAATAAACCAGGAATTTTTTCAACTTCAAAGTATTCACCAATTTCTGGATGCTGTTCCACATCAACCATACCAAAAACGATGTCTTTATTTGCTTCCGCAGCCTTTTCAAAAATTGGCGTGAAATTTTTACATGGTTCACACCAAGGAGCCCAGAAGTCAATAATCACAAAATCATTTTTTTCTATCGTGTCTTTAAAATTTTTTGTTGTCAGTTCTAATACTTTTGCCATCGAATTTTCCTATTATTCAATTAAAATTTATTTACGCTAAATATCTCTTCCAGCGGTAATCTGTTTCGAGCAGCTCCTTCACGCTCTTTTAGTTCTTCTCGTGTTTGATTTAGATCTAAAGGTCTGCCAATTGCAATAACCGAGAGAATATCATAATTCTCAGGAACTTGCGCCAGTTCTCTCGCATCATTTTTGCTAAACCCGCCCATCTGATGTGCCGCAAGACCCATCGACGTCGCTTGAAGACAAATATTTTCAGAGGCTGCGCCTAAGTCATAATGGGCATAACCATTTTCTTGATCATTATGCCGGTAATAGCGGTTGGTGGTAGTAATGATGAGTAAAGCGGCATCCATTGCCCAGTCCTGATTGGATACGGATAAGCAATTCAACGCCTGGCTAAACATGGTGGCATCACTTTTGCTAAACAACACAAATTTCCATGGTTGTTCACCACGGCAGGATGGTGCCCAGCGAGCAGCTTCCATTAATGAATGAATGTCATCGTCACCAAGAATGAACTCGGGATCAAATGAACGCGGACTCCATCGGTCAGCGATGAGGTCATGAATAGGGACTTGTGTCAGTGCTTTCTTTTCCATGTTATTGCCTGATTCCTTCTACCAATAAATTGACCTCAATTTTATCACCTAATGAGCTATTTTCTTTCAATCCCCAGCTGTAGCCAAAATCAGAAGCTTTGAGATCAATGTTTCCTTCCAGTCCAACGCGATACCCACCCCAAGGATCATCGCCAAAACCAAGTAATGTGAACGGGATATCTAGAGTTTTTTCAACCCCACCCATCGCTAACGTTCCAGACACCACTCCGTTAGTATCATCTTCCATCACAATCTTGGTGCTATTAAATGTGATTGTTGGAAAAACTGAGGTGTTTAAAAATTTCTTTTCTTGGATATGGTTATCACGTTTCTTATGATCACTATCAATCTTTAATAAACTCATTTCCACATTTATCTTTGATTGACTCATGTCGTCCAGATTAATCACCATATCTCCAGTCATGTCTGGTATGGTACCTGATGTTTTAGAGACCACGTGACGGATCTTCCAATTCGCAAAACTATGTTCAGGATCCACCTTGTATGTGCCCGATTGTGCAAAAATGGATGATGAAATAAAGACCAATAAAAAGACTAGTTGCTTCACTTTTTTCCTCATAGTTTATTAAACAGTTATTATGATGAAAAATAAAAAAATTAATTCAAAATTTATGACCGATCATACACAGTTTATGCGAGCAGCTTTAGATCAGGCAGAGAAGGCCCGTGAGTTAGATGAAATTCCTATCGGCGCAGTAGTCACCTTAAATAATGAAATTATAGGTCGCGGTTTTAATTCGGTGATCAAGAACTCGGATCCCACCTGTCATGCTGAAATCATGGCGTTACGAGATGCAGCACATTCTTTATCTAATTACCGCCTACCTGAAGTTAATCTCTATGTCACTTTGGAACCTTGCATTATGTGCTTGGGTGCTATATTCCATGCCAGAGTGAAGCAAGTATATTTTGGCGCCTATGATGCAAAATTTCATAGTTGTGACCCTAATCAACAGCTAGTAAATAATAAGGTGATCAATCATCATACTTCATTTGAGGGTGGCATCCTTGAAGCAGAATGCTCTACTCTTTTAAAAAATTATTTTAAAGATAAAAGATAAAAAAAGACCCGCATAAAGCGGGTCTCTAAAATTTAGGAGATTTTTAAGTATTCAAATGAATTAGAACATCCACTGAACACGAGTTTGAAGTAATGTTTCTGAATCAAACTTTTCACCACTATCAGCAAAGTCTGGGGCAATCAAATCATCACCATAGTCTGAATATGTCAATGAAACTTTTGCAAGAACATTTGGATTAGCTATCCACTTCAATCCGACAGTATATTGATGAATACTTACATCACAACCACTTAAAGTATTTGTTCCAGTTGTTCCAGTTCCATATGTTGCACTTGTAGTGCCACAATCCCATGCTCCACGCGCACGGTTTTCATCGTATGAACTTACGTTAGTAATCTTTGCATCATCAATACCTAAGTATTCATAACGGGCTCCAATTTCCCATGCACCAGTACCAGTTCCATTTTCAAAATCGAAAGGATTATTTATTTTAATACCCTTCATCTTACCGCCCTTATATGATTTTGAATAATGCTCACCAGTTAACATGTAGTTAGCAGAAATGTATCCAATTTCAACATCTGCCTCAGCTCCATTACCTCGGATCTCATTCTTACCTTCAAACTTACCTCTACCGTATTCGCCTTGTAATTTGAAAGGGCCTTTTGCAAAAATACCTTCTAAAGCAGCAAAACGGTTTTCATGATGCACAGCTGATTTGGCATGCTCACTAGCACCACCACCAGTTAGATATTCACCTTGAACGTCTAATGCTGCCAATGGGGAATAGCCGCGGCCTGCACTCTTAAATTTAAATAAACGTGAGTGAGTAGTGGCAAAATCTGTACCTCCAGTTACAGAGGTAACTGTCAATGAGGCACTTTGGTTCACAGTGTAAGAGCTTTGCGCACTATTACCGTTTGAAGAAGTTTTAGCTTTTTGTGAATAATCTTCAGTAAAGCCAGCAATACCCACATGGAAGATTGAGTCTTTAATCTTGTTAGCTTCAGCCCAGTTGTAAGTTAATCGACCAGAGTAGTTATTTTCATCTTCAATCACATTATTCTTATAACCTTCTTGGTACTTTGTCATTGCATAGGTCATACCTTTAGTGGGCTCACCCTTGAATGCAATACCTAACTTCTTGTGTGGGGAAATTTGGTTCATAAATGAACGTTCATTAAAGTCAATGTCATTCGAACTGGTTAAACCTTCTAAGTTAAACGCTTGTTTGAAACGACCAACTTGAATCTGAAAAGGCTTCATAGCAGCCCAGGTTAAAGACGCTGTATCTAAAACATTTGTTGATTTACCCACACCGTTTAATACAACATCATATTTCCACATACCATCTAATTTGCCCTTAATGCCAATACGAGCTCGACGCATTTCAAACTCTGATGGTGAGGTAGATTTACCATCAATGTCATATTCTTCATTGTGTCCATCACCATCACCAAAGTCATTTTCATCTAGGTCTGAATTTCTGTAATCAAAGTGCATACGACCTGTTAAAGCGATTTCATTTTTGCCGTCAGCGCTTTGAATTGAAAATTTACCACCTTTATTTTTTACAACCGGTGTGTTTGCTTTTTTCTTATCATGACCTTTAGAAAGAAGAGCGCCCTCTTCCTCAGTTAAAACACCTTTAGTCACTAAAGCATTCACAAGGTCTTCTGTCGTGTCAGCATAAACCATGCCTGATAACGACAACACTGCTGCTGAAACTGCACCAGTTAAAATCTTGTTGTTCATTATGATCTCCTAAAAATAAACAAAAAAAAACTTATAACTAAGTTTTGAAACTATTTAAATTTTAGGAAGTTAATGTGACACTTTTATGACATATTCATCATAAAAGTGAAGATTGATAATGAAATTCAATCAATGTTGTGTTTTAACAACACTAATTTTTAGATATCGAATTTGACTGCTCCGTTGGCCAAATCATAAACTGCTCCCACAAGAGCAATGCGATTATCTTCAACCATTTTATTGATAATATCGCTATTTTGTTTGATGTTATTGATCTGTTCATGAACGTTATGCCAGCAGACTTTTTCAACGAAAGAGGTATTTGATGAATTTCGTTCAGAAGAGATAGTCTTTTCGTGACCCACTGCCGGATCTATCATTTCAATAATTTCTCCGATGTTACCTCCTTTAAAATGATCGCATGCCGCTTTGACCGCACCACAATTGCTATGGCCCATGACTACCACCAGCTTTGAACCCAGATACTGAGTTGAAAATTCTAAACTACCAATAGCTAAAGTTGAGGCAACATTACCTGCCAACCTGACCGAAAAAATATCTCCCAGGTTTTGATCAAAAATAAGCTCCACCGTCGTTCTGGAGTCACTACAACTCAATATTGAAGCAAAGGGATGCTGTTTATCTTTGAGCTCATCTCGCACACTCAACATATCGTGCTGTCGTTTAACATTATTTACAAAACGTTCGTTGCCTTGTTGCAAAATTTCAATTGCCTGTTTCGGGCTCATTTGATCACGATCAATTTCAGGGTGCATGTACATAATTATTCTGGCCTCATGTGTGGAAATAAAATAACATCTCTAATACTTGGTTTATTAGTAATCAACATAATTAAGCGATCAATCCCAATTCCGCATCCGCCTGCCGGAGGCATGCCATACTCAAGAGCACGGATAAAGTCTGCATCGTAATACATCGCCTCATCATCGCCAGCTTCTTTTTGTTCCACTTGTTTTTTAAAACGTTCTGACTGTTCTTCAGGGTCATTAAGCTCAGAAAAACCATTAGCTATTTCTCGGCCTGCGATAAATAATTCAAAACGCTCCGTGATAGCTGGATCGCTATCTGACGCTCTGGCCAAGGGTGATACTTCAGTTGGATAATCGATAATAAACGTTGGGTTCCAAAGATGTTCCTCAGCGACTGCTTCAAATAGAGCTAATTGAAGCGATCCCAATGATCGATTTGGTGGAAGATCTTCCCCCATCTTTTGGAGAGTTTGCTCAATAAATTCAGCATTAAGAAGGTCTTCAGATTTGAATTGGTTATTGTATTTTTCAATCGCTTGCACCAGTGTTAAACGATCAAATGGCTGTGAAAAGTCTATATCTTTGTCTTGATAGGTGAGTTTTAAATCCACCCCACATCCTGTGATACTGGAACGAATACAGTCCTCAGTAAATGTCATTAGCCATTGATAGTCAGCGTAAGCAGCATAAAACTCCATCATAGTAAATTCAGGGTTATGTCGAACACTTAAGCCTTCATTACGAAAATTTCGATTAATTTCAAACACACGATCAAAACCACCTACCACCAATCTCTTTAAATATAGCTCTGGAGCAATACGCATAAACATTTCCATATCCAATGCGTTGTGGTGAGTCACAAAGGGTTTTGCACTCGCACCACCCGGAATTGGATGCAACATTGGTGTTTCGACCTCTAGAAATTTATTGTTGACCATAAATTCGCGAATAGATTGGATGGCTTTGGATCTGGTAAAAAAAGTATCTTTCGTCTCTTGATTAACCATTAGGTCGACATAACGCTGACGATATTTCATCTCCTGATCTTGCAGTCCATGAAACTTTTCTGGCATTGGTCGTAAAGATTTTGTTAATAAACAAATTTCGGTGACCTCAATCGTTAATTCACCAGTATTTGTTTTAAAGAGCTTCCCTTTGGCGCCAATAATATCTCCCATATCCCATTTTTTAAATGAAGAATATAATTCAGGATTGTCCTCATTATTAATAAGATCTCTGGCGACATACAATTGAATGCGACCGGTTCGATCCTGAATCGTCGCAAAGCTTGCCTTACCCATCACTCTTTTTAGCATCATTCGCCCAGCAACAACAACTTCAATATTTTTTTCTTCTAGGGTTGGCTTATCAAATTCATCATATTCTTTATGCAATTGTGAGGAATCATGTTCAGGCTTAAAGTTATTTGGAAAAGCAACGCCAACTTTTCTTAGCTCAGCCAGCTTATTTCGACGTTCTTGAATAATCGAGTTTTCATCTACTATTTGATTTTCTTTATTTTCCAACTTAAACCCCTTGCTTTAAACTTTCTGTAATAAATGGATCTAGATTACCATCTAGAACACCTTGAGTGTTTCCCACCTCAACACCTGTCCTGAGGTCTTTAATTCTTGATTGATCCAGCACATAACTTCTAATTTGATGGCCCCAGCCAATGTCTGATTTAGCATCTTCCATCGCCTGTTTTTCTTCATTTCTCTTATCTAGCTCAATTCGGTAAAGCTGAGCCTTGAGCATATCCATCGCCTGAGCTTTATTACGATGCTGTGATCGATCATTCTGACACTGCACAACAACGCCACTTGGCTCATGCGTAATTCTAACAGCAGAATCTGTTTTATTGATATGTTGGCCTCCTGCTCCGGAAGCCCGATAAGTATCAATTCTTAAATCCGCAGGATTAATGTCAATTTCTACTGTCTCATCAATTTCTGGATATACATTCACTCCAGCAAAAGAGGTATGTCTTCTGCTACCTGAGTCAAAGGGTGATTTTCTGACCAATCGATGAATGCCAGTTTCTGTTCTAAAGTAACCATAGGCATAATCTCCTAAGATTTTAATCGTAGCTCCCTTAATCCCAGCAACTTCACCTTCGGTGATTTCCATCACCTCAACCTTGAAGCCTTTTTCCTCACAGTATCTCAAGTACATTCTTAGCAGCATGTTAGCCCAATCTTGAGCTTCCGTTCCGCCACTGCCAGATTGAAAATCAATAAAACAATTATTAGGATCAAGAGGGTTTGAAAACATTCGTTTAAACTCCAATTGACCCAGTTTTTTTTCTAAATTAATTGTGTCTTGAAATAAATCGTCAAGCGTAGAGTCGTCACTTTCCTCAAACGCTAAATCAAACAGCTCTTTGTTATTCTCTATGCCCGTATTCAACAGTTCAAATTCTTGAATCGTATCTTCTAAAATTCTTTTTTCTTTACCAATTTTTTGACTAAGTGAATGATCCTCCCAGATTTTAGGATCCTCTTGTTGGCGAGTGAGTTCTTTAAGCTGTTCTTTTTTGTTATCGAGGTCAAAGATAGCTCCTGAGTGCTGAAAATCGATCATCGATTTCAGATAAGGTTGTTTTCAATTGATTAAGTTTTTCAGCTTCCATATTTTAAATTTAGTTATAATTTTTTGCGTCATTTTAACCTTTTTTTAGTAAACATAAAATTGTCATAAAAGTGTCATATATAATTCATAAAATATGCATACTAAAAATTCTAATTAACAGGAGCGTTTACATGGTTTTAACCTTAAGAAAAGCTGTATTAGCGACTGTAGCAACTACTGTAATTTCTACTTCAGTGTTCGCTGCAGATATCGTCAAAATTGATGGTTCGTCAACCGTTTACCCAATTACTGAAGCTGTGGCTGAAGAATTTCAAAAAGAAACAGGGATTAAAGTAACTGTTGGTGTTTCAGGTACAGGTGGTGGTTTTAAAAAGTTTTGCCGAGGTGAAACAGTGATTTCAGATGCGTCTAGACCAATTAAAGCAAAAGAAATTGCAAAATGTAATGAAGCTGGTATCTCATTTATTGAAATCCCAGTAGCTTTTGATGCTCTTACTGTAGTTATCAATAAAGATAATGACTGGGCAGCTGAAATGACACCAGAAGAATTAAAGAAAGCATGGGGTCCTGATGCTCAAGGTAAGGTGATGAACTGGAATCAGGTTCGTGAAGGTTTTCCTGATCAACCATTAAAATTATATGGCCCTGGTGCAGATTCAGGAACATTTGATTATTTTACAGAAGCAATCATTAAAAAATCTAAATCTATTCGCGGTGACTTTACTGCATCAGAAGATGATAATGTTCTTGTTCAGGGTGTGGCTGGTGACAAAGGCGGCATGGGTTATTTTGGTCTAGCTTACTATGTTGAAAACAAAGATAAACTTGGTGCGGTTAAAGTAAAAAACAAAGAAGGCAAGTTTGTAGAGCCTTCTCTTGAAACAGTGATGGATGGCTCATACAATCCTCTGTCACGTCCTCTATTTATTTATTTAAACGCAACCAAAGCTGCTTTTGATCCAAAAGTTAAAAAGTTTGTAGAATTCTATCTTAAAAATGCAGGTAAACTTTCAAAAGAAGTGGGTTATGTTCCATTCTCTAATGAAGAATATGCTGCTATTAATAATCACTATAAATCACTAAAAACTGGTACCGCATTTAAAGATGGTCCGGCTATTGGTTTGTCAGTTAAAGAAATTTTAGAAAAAGCAACTGACTAAGTTTTTATAGCAAATTGTTACAAAAAAAAGGGGTTATATTTTTAACCCTTTTTTTTGTTCTATCACCGAAATAATATGTAATAATTATGATGCGTTTTACAACTGACCTTTAAAAATTCATGGCGAAGAATAATCCAAAAATTAGTCCTGCATTAGCCAAAAATATTCGTCGTAATTTTGTTGAAAGACTTATTGAAATAGCGTTAATGTTGTCAGGTATAGTTGCTATCCTAATTACTTTTGGGATCGTATTCATATTAGTTACCGAATCATTTCCTTTTTTTGAAGCTGTTTCATTAAAAGAATTCTTAACATCAACCGTATGGACCCCAAATTTTGAAAGAAAAAATTATGGAATTCTTCCATTGGTCTCAGGCACTCTCACAATTACTGGTATCGCGCTTTTGGTGGCTGTTCCGCTTGGCACAATTACAGCCGTTTATCTATCAGAGTTTGCCTCTCATAAAATTAGAGAGACAATCAAACCTGTTCTAGAGTTATTAGTTGGTGTTCCAACTGTGGTGTTTGGATATTTTGCTTTATTGTTAGTCACGCCTTTATTACAAAAAATTTACCCAGATCTTCCAACATTTAATATGCTGGGACCAGGTATTGTAATGGGTATCATGATTGTTCCATACATTGCTTCTGTTGCAGAAGACGCTATGCGAGCAGTTCCTATGGCAATGCGTGAAGGTGCATACGCCATGGGTGCTACAAGATTCCAAACAGCAGTGTCTGTAGTTATGCCTGCTGCAACATCGGGTATTGTTGCTGCTTACATTCTTGCCGTCAGTCGTGGTATTGGTGAGACAATGATCGTGGCTATCGCCGCAGGACAGCAACCTAACTTCACCTTTAACCCTGTTGAAAGTGCAGCAACCATAACTGCCTACATTGTTTCTGTTGCTCTTGGAGATCTTGAGCATGGCGGCATTGGTTACCAGAGTATTTTTGCTGCTGGAATCGTATTGTTCATCATGACCCTATCACTGAATATTTTAGGTCAATGGACACGTAAAAAATTTACGGAGAGATATTAAACAATGTCAAAAGTTACCGGTCATGAAGATAACTTAAACGCCATCAGAGCGTTAATTAAAAAACATAAAAAAAATGATCGTATTTTTTCTTATATAGGTTTATTTATAATTGGTAGTCTTGCCATTGCTCTATTGATATTATTTCTTGATCTGGTCATTGATGGTTATCCAAAAATAAATCTTGAGTTCTTTAGCAATTTTCCATCTAGAAAACCCGAAGGAGCTGGTATTTTATCTGCCTGGGTTGGTTCCGCATTAGTTCTTATTGTTACCTTTTTCGTAGCGGTACCAATGGGTGTTGCCTCAGGTATTTATTTAGAAGAATATGCAAAAAAAGGTTGGTTCGCTGATCTCATTGAAATTAATGTTGCTAATCTTGCTGGCGTTCCTTCAATTATCTATGGTCTGTTGGCTTTAGGATTGTTTGTCTATGAATTCGGCTTAGGGCAAAGTATATTGACGGCTGGCTTAACCTTATCACTTTTAATGCTCCCTATTGTCATCGTTTCAACGAGGGAGGCGATTAGAGCCATTCCGGTTCATATCAGAGAAGCAGCATACGCTGTTGGAGCTACAAAATGGCAAGTAACGCTTCATCATGTTTTACAATATGCCATGGGTGGCGTGCTGACTGGAATTATTATTGGTATGGCAAGAGCCATTGGGGAAACAGCGCCAGTCATTACTATTGGGGCCTTAACTTTTATTGCGTTTTTACCTCCATCGCCCGTGACTGATGTTGCTCCATTTTTTAATTTCGCATGGCTTGAGGCAGGTTTTACTGTTTTACCAATCCAAATGTTTAACTGGATTTCAAGACCTGAGCATGCATTTCATATCAATGCTGCAGCAACAGGTGCGGTAATTATCATTCTTACATTGTTAATGAATGGTATTGCAATTAAACTTCGTTACAGTATTCGTAAAAAAATTAAATGGTAATCTTAGGAATATAAATATCATGGCAAGAAAAGAAATAATAAAAGCAGAATCGAAAAATTTTAACTTTCACTATGCAGATGGAACTCATGCTCTCAAAGACATTAATATTCCATTGTATGAAAAGAAAATAACTGCTCTTATTGGGCCATCAGGATGTGGTAAGTCAACTTTCCTTAGATCATTTAATCGCATGCATGATCTTTATGCAGGTAACAAATATAATGGTGAAATTATTCTTCATCCTGACAATACAAATATTTTGGATAAAAAAGTAGACCCAATTGAAGTTCGTATGAGAATTAGTATGGTCTTCCAAAAACCAAACCCTTTTCCTAAGTCCATTTATGAAAATGTTGCCTACGGATTAAGAGTTCGCGGTGAAAATAACAAACGACTTCTTGACGACAAGGTAGAAGAGGCACTCAAAGGTGCATCATTATGGAATGAAGTTAAAGACCGCTTGCAAGATTTAGCTTACAACCTTTCAGGTGGGCAACAGCAACGTTTATGTATTGCAAGAGCCCTAGCTACAGATCCCGAGATCATGTTGTTTGATGAGCCTACGTCAGCACTTGATCCTATTGCCACAGTAAATATCGAAGAATTAATGAGTGAGCTAAAGAAAAAATTAACTATTTTAATTGTGACTCACAACATGCAACAAGCGGCTCGTATTTCAGATTACACTGCCTATATGTATCTTGGTGAGATGATTGAGTTTGATGAAACTGACACCATTTTTACAAAACCATCAAAAAAAGAAACCGAAGATTACATTACAGGAAAGTTTGGTTAATTTGTCATTACCTAGTGATCAAGATTTAAATGAGATTTGGGAAGACGCACAAAAACTTTATGCTAAAAATAATTTTAAGACTGCATTGCAAAAGCTTCAACCCATCATTCCGTTTATTGATTCTGAAAAATACTACCCCTTTCTTAACTTTGCAGGTTTAATTTCATTAAGAATTGATGATGATGAAAATGCACTGAATTATTTTATTAAGTCTGTAAGCCTTTTTGATAGTCAGTCAGATATTCATTATAATCTAAGCATAATTTATGAAAAAAAGCTTATGTATAAAGAAGCTTTAACTCATTTAGACAAGGCAATTGAAATCAACCCATCAGATAAAGACAGTTTATTTAATAAAGCCAACATCCTTGAAACTATTGGATTATTTAATGAAGCACAAGAAATTCTAAAAAAACTAATCCAAACTGATTATTCTCCAGATGTTTTAAACTTATTTGGATTGGTCATGCAAGGCCTAAACGAATATAAAAAATCTTTGAATTACTTTCAAGAGGCGCTTAAATTAGAAAAAAATAACATTAAAATTCTCAATAATCTTTCAACAATTTGTAGAAAATTAGGAGACTATGGTAAGTCTGAAATTTACATCAAAGAAGCGTTAAGCCTTGCAATAGAAAAAAATGAGTATCTTGCCTTAACATACAATAATTATGGTGTTTTCTTTGAGGATATAGGGAACACATCCAAAGCAATAGAGTATTTAGAAAAATCGCAACGTATTAGAAAAAATAGTTCTAATAAAATGAATCTAGGAATCATTCAATTAAAAACTTTAGATTTCAAAAACGGCTGGCTAAATTATGAAGCAAGATGGAATATTGATTCATTTAGAAAGAAAATGATAAGTACTAAGAAAAATCTTTGGAACGGAGAAATTGCTAACAGCCTTCTTATTTGGGGAGAACAAGGTATTGGTGATGAAATTCTTTATTCATCAATGCTTCAAGATACTTTGAAATTTTGCAATAAAGTATATTACGCATGTCTATCAAAAAAAATTGTTAAATTAATGAAAAAATCTTTTGAAAATATCAATATATTGGAAATGGACAAAATCACTAATGATGATTTTTTTGATTACCATATTCCAGTTGGTAATTTAGGAAAATTTTTTAGAAAAAATCAATTAGATTTTCCAGAACATAATAAATATTTAATTTCGAATTATCAAAAAAAATTAGAAATTAAACATAAGCTACAAAAAAAAACGATTGGAATAAGTTGGAGAAGTAATGCTAGTGATAAAAAAAATATTGAGCTAAAAAATTTTCATTCATTAACCTCTCAGGACTTTAGCCTGGTAAATATTCAATATCGAACTACTCATGAAGAAGAAAAAATTCTAAATGACATGAATGTTTTAGACTTTGGTTATGATCTATTTAATGATATTGATAATCTAGCTGCTTTAATTGATTGCTGTGATTATGTTGTTACTTCATCAAATGTCAATGCACATATTGCAGGCGCTCTTGGTAAAAAAACTTTTTTATTGTCTTGTAGTGGAGTAAAACAATTTCATTACTGGGTAAGCCCCACAAAAAATTCCTTATGGTATCCAAGTGTTGAAATAGTAAATCAAAAAAATGAAAATAATTGGAAGAATGAGTTTCAATATATTAAAAGTCAAATTGATGCGTAAATTTAAACTTCGATAACTTTTTTAATCATTTGAGCAGCTTTTAGAGCAAGATTTTTATCTTTTCCTTCAGTCATAATTCGAACCAATGGCTCTGTTCCTGATTTGCGTAACAAAACTCGCCCATTATTGTTCATTATTTTTTCAGCCTCACGAATTGAGCTTTGTATTTCGTCAGCCTCTAAATCAATCTCTTTATCGATTGGGATATTTAATAAAATTTGAGGATATAGGTTAATTTCTGATACGGCTTGATCAAAACTTATTTGTCTTTTTTTAATAGCTTTAAGAACTTGCAATGCAGATATGATTCCATCACCTGTGGTATGAAAATCTTTTAATAAAATGTGGCCTGAATTTTCGCCGCCATAGATCCAATTTTTTTCCTGCATCATTTCGGATACATACCGATCACCCACTCCTGACCTAGAAAAACCAATTCCTAGTTCTTTCATGTTCTCTTCAAAAGCTAAATTAGTCATCAGAGTCCCGACCACACCGCTATCAAAATGATTCTCCTCAAAGGCTGCACGAACAATAATAAACAGGAGTTGATCCCCATCCACTTTATCGCCATTGGAATTGACCATCAGCACGCGATCGCCATCGCCATCAAAAGCGATACCAAGATCAGCATTTATTTTCTTTACTTCTGATCTTAATAACTCAAGTGATGTTGACCCACATCCATCGTTAATATTTGTTCCATTAGGACCAACACCAATAGTATGAATATCAGCCCCTAATTCTGTAAAAATTTTTGGGGCAACTTGATAAGTCGCTCCATGCGAACAATCCAGGACAATTTTTAGGCCTTCTAGCGATAGGTCTTTAGGAAATGTATTTTTACAAAACTCTACATAACGACCTTGAGCATCATCCACCCTTTTTGCTTTGCCGATATTTTCAGAATCTAAATTCTCAATCCCATCAATCGTTTTTTCTATCTCAAGTTCAATCTCATCATCTAACTTCAGGCCATTGCTTGAAAAAAATTTAATCCCATTGTCCTGATATAAATTATGGGATGCAGAAATCACTACCCCAATTTGCGCTCTTAGGGCTTTTGTAAGATAGGCTATGGCTGGGGTTGGAATGGGCCCTGTTAAAAAAACATCCACACCAGCAGCAGAAAAACCAGCCTCCAGAGCTGATTCCAACATATAGCCTGACTCACGAGTGTCTTTTCCAATAATTACTTTTGGTTTACTTGATGACTGGTTATCTTTCGTTAAGACTTTACCTGCGGCAAAACCAAGCTTTGTAAAAAAGTCTACTGTAATTGGAAATTTGCCTGCCCTGCCACGTATTCCATCAGTACCAAAATACTTCCTCATATATTTCTTTCCAGATATTTTTTTGTCACAGCAACATTATGTGTTCTGATAATTAAAGGGTTTTTAATATTTACCATCGATGAAAAAAAACCTGTTGCATCATCAAGTCTTTGTAAATCATCGCCCACTATTTTTTTTAGCATACTTTTCCTCGATATGGCGATAAGCAGTGGTGTATTCAATTCTGCAATTGTCTCAAGATTTTGATAAATTTCCCAGTTATCAACAAAAGTTTTTCCAAAACCAAAACCTGGATCAAGAATGATTCTATCTCTATGAATGCCATCAGCGATACATACATTTAGTCGGTCTAGAAGAAACTGTTTTATCTCCTCTGTGATGTTTGTTGCATAATGGGGATTATCCTGCATTGTTTCTGGCGTACCTTGCATGTGCATCAAACAGACCATGCTGTTGGGGTAATCTTTTACTGTTTTAATCGAATCTTTTTCGCTTAATGCTTTGATGTCGTTAATTACATCCACCTCATGATCTAGGGCAAACTTCATCGCCTCTGGTTTATAAGTGTCGACCGAAATAAAGGTTGAGGTTTCTTTTTTCAGAGCAGTAATAATCGGGCCAATTCTTCGAAGCTCTTCTTCCAAAGTCACTGGCTTTGCTCCGGGTCGTGATGACTCACCACCAACATCTATAATATCAGCGCCTTCATTAATCATTTTTTTTGCTTGCTTGATGGCGCTGTCTGGATCGATAAAGAGGCCGCCATCAGAGAATGAGTCTGGGGTGATATTAAGCACGCCCATAATAATTGGACGGGTTGAGTTCTCAATGAATGATGAAAAATTCATACAGGGTAATCGTGTTAATTACCCTGTATTTTACTTGGATTTTGCGGATGGTTGCGGAGAAGTTACCGCTGGACCAGAACCTGTGCCTTTATCGCCAGATGGAGATTTACCAGAATCTGCTGGTTTAGGTGCTCTCACTTTTTTGCCAGCCATGATGTCATTGATTTGTTCAAAGTCAATGGTCTCATACTCCAGTAAGGCCTTAGCCATTGCTTCCACCTTCTTTTTATTTTTTTCAATAATTTTTCTAGCCACCACATACTGCTCATCCAAAATTCGTCTTACTTCTGCATCCACTTTTTGTTGTGTCGCTTCAGAAATAGTTTTGGAAGGCATGCCAAAGGTTGATTCATTTTGATCATCGCTGTACACCATCGTACCTAACTTGTCAGACATGCCGTATTTGGTCACCATGTCACGTGCCAGCTTGGTTGCTCTCTCAAAGTCATTTGATGCGCCTGTCGACATCTGCTTCATGAAAACTTCTTCTGCAATTCGACCGCCAAATAAGATGGAAATTTCTTCAAGCATTTTATCTTTGAAGTTACTAAATCGATCAAATTCCGGCAGTTGCCATGTCAAACCTAAAGCCCAGCCTCTAGGCATGATAGTCACTTTGTGCACAGGGTCTGCCTTTGGTAATGACTTAGCTACAATTGCATGTCCAGATTCATGATAAGCGGTATTAATTCTTTCGTCTTCTTGCATCACTAGTGATTTACGCTCAGGGCCCATGTAGATTTTATCTTTAGCATCTTCAAAATCTTGCATGGTCACAGTACGATGAGAACGACGTGCAGCGAATAAAGCAGCTTCATTAACTAAGTTAGCCAAATCAGCGCCTGAGAATCCAGGAGTGCCTCTCGCTAAAATGTCTGCTTTCACATCAGCATCACTTGGTATTTTTCTCATGTGCACATTTAGAATTTGCTCACGGCCTTTGATGTCTGGTAAAGACACGGCTACTTGACGGTCAAATCGTCCAGGTCGTAATAACGCTTTATCAAGAACATCAGCACGGTTAGTTGCCGCAATAACAATCACCCCTGAATTTGCCTCAAAGCCATCCATCTCAACTAGAAGTTGGTTTAACGTTTGCTCACGCTCATCATTTCCACCACCCATACCGGCGCCACGGTGCCTACCCACTGCATCAATTTCGTCAATGAAGACAATACACGGAGAATTTTTTTTGGCTTGCTCAAACATATCTCTTACTCGAGCTGCACCAACACCTACGAACATCTCTACAAAGTCAGATCCAGAAATCGTGTAAAAAGGGACTTTGGCTTCACCCGCAATTGCTCGCGCTAGCAAAGTCTTCCCCGTACCCGGAGGGCCTACCATAAGAACGCCTCGAGGGATCCTGCCACCTAACTTATGGAATTTATTGGGATCTCTTAGGAAATCCACCAACTCGGTGACTTCTTCTTTGGCTTCATCGCATCCAGCAACATCAGCAAACGTTGTCTTATTGGTGGTTTGGTCTAGCTGTCGCGCCTTACTTTTACCAAATGAGAAGGGGCCGCCACCCTTTCCTCCGCCTTGCATTTGCTTCATAAAGAAAATCCATACACCAATGAGCAGAATCATCGGGAACCAAGAAATAAAAATACTCATCAGCATAGATTGTTTTTCTTCTGGTTTAGCCTCAACAATCACGTTATTTTTTAACAAATCAGAGACCATCCATGGATCTGTTGGTGAGTAGGTTGAGAATCTCTTACCATCCGCAGTAATGCCATTAATATTCCGGCCATCAATTTCAACCTTAGAAATGTTTCCTGACTTTACTTGCTCCATAAACTGAGAATAGACAAGTTTAGTTTCAAAGCGATTCGCTGGTGAAAATTGATTAAAGATCATCATCATAAGTGCACCAATGGCTAACCAAACTAAGATCGTTTTTAACGTATTGTTGTTCAAATCATTTCCTTTAAAATTGCGTAATTTATTCTTATTCTATCTTTTTTCGAGACCAATTAAAAAGAATTCTGCACTTCTGTCTCGAGAGGAATCTGGTTTTTCAATCTTTACTGTGTTAAAAAGACTTCTTAATTTTTTAACATAGTCCTCAAAACCGCTTCCCATGAAAGTCTTGACCATAAAATGCCCCTTTGGTTTCAACCAATCTGAGGCAAATTCCAATGACAAGTCATTCAAATCGTTAATCATGGCCTGATCGCGACTTTTTATACCACTAATATTGGGGGCCATATCAGAAATTACAAGGTCTACAGCAGTATTTTCAAGTAATTCTTCAAGTTTTTGTAATATGGAAAACTCACGAAAATCACCCTGAATAAAAGTAGTATTTTTAACATCATCCATCGGCAACAAGTCGATTGCAAAAATTTTTCCATTATTTGATATTAGTGAGCTTGCTGCCTGAGACCAGCTTCCAGGTGCTGAACCCAAATCCACAATGCGATCATTAGGACGTATTAAGTGATACTTGTCATTCATTTCAATAAATTTATACGCTGCACGGGACCGAAATCCATCTTTTTGCGCTCGCTTGACAAATTCATCGGATAAATGCTCTCTAATCCAGTTTTTTTTGGTTCTTGTTTTTTTCATGTCTGATACAATGTTATTTTTATTAAGAAATCATGTTAAATAATAAACAAATCAAGGCATTAAAAGCTGAAGCCCACCACCTCAAAACAACAGTCTCTGTAGGTTCAAAAGGTATCACGAATCAGGTCATTTCTGAAATAGCCAACACTATAAATTTTCATGAGTTAATCAAAATACAAGTTCAGTCGGATACAAAACAAGATCGATTAGAAATTGCCAAACAAATTTGCCAAGCGACAGAGTCGGAATTCGTTCAATTGATCGGCAAACAGGCAGTTATCTTTAAGCAAAAAGACGAAGAAAGCAAGTTCTCTATTTAACGCCACCTGAGCATTAATACAGTGACTAATATAGTCTGAATCAAAAAAGAGATGCTAGAGATACCATGCCACATAGCAAAACGATCAGCAAAGATACTTTCCATAACTTCTTTGGGTTGTGCATTGATTTTCAATGCTTCTAGTGTGGGCTGAATTCCAAAAAAATTTACCAGAACAATTACGGCTATGAAAAAAATGAGCCAAAATTGACTTGATTTTATTGCGGACCATCCATGATATTTAAATAAATGAAAAAAAATCAAAACGGACATCCCAATACTAAAGTAACTCAAGTAATGAAATAGTTGCCCTGCAACAACTCCAGCTAAAAAAGCTGTTGGGATTTTATCGAATAACACCTTGGCCACAATAATCATCCACCAGAGCGACCCAGCCCAAATTGATAAAAAGAGTTTAAGAAAATATCCCATAAATTTAAATATAACTTACATTAGTAATTTCATATGTTTTTTGCCCACCAGGTGTTTCCACCTCAACCACATCGCCATCTTCTTTGCCAATTAATGCTCGAGCCAATGGTGAACTAATCGAAATTTTATTTGCCTTGATATCTGCTTCATCCTCACCAACAATTTGATAGGTAAATGATTTTTCTTCATCCAAATCCTCTAGTTCAATGGTGGCACCAAAGACACACTTACCATCTGCATTCAGTGCTGAGGGGTCAATAATCTGGACATTAGATAATTTAGCCTCAATCTCTGCAATGCGGCCTTCAATAAAACCTTGTCGCTCTTTGGCTGACTCATATTCCGCGTTTTCTGACAAATCTCCCTGCGCACGAGCTTCAGCAATCGCCTGAATAATATTCGGACGATCTTGACTCTTTAACTGATGTAATTCTTTTTTTAAACGCTCAACACCATTTCGCGTCATTGGGATTTGACCTGCCATTTATTAACCTTAATAGATAATTTAAAAACTTAATTTGATACTTATGAAGTATATCTGGATTTTAAAGATTGAATATTACTTATGCAAGCTTTGTAGGCTATTCACTTGAAGCTCATCCACAAAAGACATACCTATGCATGCAGCCTTCGCTCCAGCCAAAGTGGTGTAATAAGTGACTTTATTCATCAACGCATTGCGTCTAATAGTATAAGAATCAGCAATCGCTTTCTTATCCTCAGTAATGTTAACAATAAAATCAATTTCTTTATTCTTAATCATGTCAACAATATGGGGTCTGCCTTGGGCTACTTTGTTGATTCTTTGGACCATTAACCCATGGCTTTGAATAGATCTCGCTGTACCATCTGTGGCCACTAGATCAAATCCTAATTTAGCCAGAGCTTGCGCTATGTCAATAATATTTTCATGATCTTCCTTGCGAACACTTAAGAAAGCTTTTCCTTTAAAAGGCAGTGTCGTGCTAGCACCTAATTGTGATTTAATAAACGCTTCAGCAAATGTATCTCCAGTCCCCATGACTTCGCCCGTTGATTTCATTTCTGGGCCAAGAATCGTATCCACGCCAGGGAATTTAATAAATGGGAAAACAGCTTCTTTAACTGAGTAAAATTGCGGGGTAATTTCTTTAGTAAAGTTCTGACTTTTGAGCGATTGCCCAACCATGACTTTGGCCGCAATTTTGGCAAGAGGTTTTCCAATCGCCTTTGACACAAAGGGGACTGTTCTTGAGGCTCTAGGGTTTACTTCAAGAATGTAAATTGTATCTCCTTGAATGGCAAATTGAATATTCATCAAGCCATTAACTTTAAGTGCCTTAGCAAGCATTTTCGTCTGTTTAATTAAATCTTTTTGGATCGTTCCACTCAAATCAAAAGGCGGAAGTGAGCATGCCGAGTCACCTGAATGCACCCCAGCTTGTTCAATGTGTTGCATAATCCCACCAACAACAACATCCTCACCATCTGATATCGCGTCCACATCAATTTCTTGAGCATCATTCAAAAACCGATCAAGCAAGACTGGAGATTCATGAGAGACTTTGACAGCCTCAGTCATGTATCTTTGTAAATCTGACTCCTCATGCACAATTTCCATTGCGCGACCGCCAAGCACATAGCTCGGTCTGACCACCAATGGATATCCTATTTCAGCAGCCAACTGAATGGCTTCTTCAGGGGTTCTTGCTGTTCGATTTGGAGGCTGATTTAAGCCTAAATCAACGAGAATCTTTTGGAATCTCTCTCTATCCTCAGCGACATCAATGTCCTCTGGTGTCGTTCCAATGATCTTTACTCCGGCCGCTTCAAGGCCCTTGGCAAGCTTTAGAGGTGTTTGTCCTCCATATTGAACAATGACCCCATCTGGATTTTCAATATGAATAATTTCCAAAACATCTTCAAGGGTTACCGGCTCAAAATACAAACGATCCGAAGTGTCGTAATCTGTAGAAACGGTCTCCGGATTACAATTCACCATGATTGTTTCGTATCCTTCTTCTTTTAAAGCATAGGATGCGTGAACACAACAATAATCAAATTCGATACCCTGACCAATTCGATTTGGTCCGCCGCCAAGGATCATAACTTTTTTGTTTTTGCTCGGTAAAGCCTCACACTCCTCATCGTAACTGGAATACATGTATGCTGTAGAAGTCTCAAATTCAGCGGCACAAGTATCTACTCTTTTGTAAATAGGTCGAATATGATGCTGTTCACGAAAGGATCGAATTGCTGATTGAGTGGTATTCAATAAATGTGACAATCGAGCATCAGAGAAACCTTTCTTTTTTAATTCTTTTAAAGATTGAGGCTCTATAGATTCTATGTCTTTATTGTGAAGATCTTTTTCTAATTCAATAATTTCTTGTATTTGGATTAAAAACCATGGATCAATTTTTGATTGCTCGTGAATTTCTTCAACCGTCATCCCTAGTCTAAACCCATCAGCCAAATACCAAATTCTTTCCGGCCCAGGCTGTCTCAGTTCTTTAATGATTAAATCTTTATCATCAGTCGTTGTATCAAGACCGTCAACTCCAATTTCTAACCCTCTTAATGCTTTCTGAAATGATTCCTGAAACGTTCTGCCAATAGCCATGACCTCGCCAACAGACTTCATTTGTGTCGTCAGATGACTATCTGCTTTAGGAAACTTTTCAAAAGCAAAGCGTGGTATTTTGGTTACAACATAGTCTATAGTTGGTTCAAACGAAGCTGGCGTTTGACCTCCAGTAATATCATTTTTTAATTCATCCAACGTATAACCAACCGCTAACTTTGCGGCAATTTTGGCAATAGGGAAACCAGTTGCCTTGGATGCTAACGCCGATGAACGAGATACTCGTGGGTTCATCTCAATCACCACCATCCGACCATCTGCAGGATTGATTGCAAATTGAACGTTTGAACCGCCTGTATCTACTCCAATTTCTCTGAGAACTGCAATCGAGGCAGATCGCATGATTTGATACTCTTTATCCGTAAGCGTTTGAGCTGGAGCAACCGTAATAGAGTCCCCCGTATGAACACCCATAGGGTCGAGATTTTCAATAGAGCAGATAATAATGCAGTTATCATTTTTATCTCTGACAACTTCCATTTCATATTCTTTCCAACCCAATAAGGACTCTTCAATCAAAAGCTCATTGGTTGGTGATGCGTCTAGCCCACGCTCGCAGATTTCAATAAATTCATCCTTATTGTAGGCAATCCCTCCGCCGCTGCCACCCATAGTAAAAGATGGTCTGATAATGACAGGGTATCCTATGGAAGCCTGCACTTGATGAGCCTCTTCCATGCTGTGCGCTATAGCAGATCGCGCAGAAGATAGACCAATTTTATTCATAGCTTCTTTAAACAATTGACGATCTTCGGCTTTATCGATCGCTTGTTTTGAAGCACCAATAAGTTCTACGTTGTATTTTTCTAAAATTCCATGCCGATCTAGATCAAGGGCACAATTCAACGCAGTCTGACCTCCCATGGTGGGCAAAATGGCGTCGGGATTTTCTTTGGCAATAATCTTTTCAACAATGTCCCATTGAATTGGCTCAATATAAGTGGCATCTGCAAGGTTAGGATCGGTCATGATCGTAGCTGGATTAGAATTAACCAGAATCACTCTATAGCCTTCTTCTTTTAATGCTTTACAAGCTTGCGCGCCAGAATAATCAAACTCACATGCCTGGCCAATCACTATCGGACCAGCGCCAATAATTAGGATAGATTGAATATCTTCTCTTTTAGCCAATCAACTCTCCTTTATGGGCTTGCATATTAGAAAAAAACTGATCGAATAAATAAGCCATCTCGGTAGGTCCTGGACTTGCTTCTGGATGGCCCTGAAAACTAAAAGCTAATTTATTTTTTGACTCAATCCCTTGAATTGTTTGATCAAACAGTGATTTATGAGTTACGACAATATTATCATTCAGCGAACTTTCATCTACCGTAAATCCGTGATTTTGACTGGTAATAAAAACTTTTTTTGAGTTTAAATCTTGTACAGGATGGTTGGCACCATGATGACCAAATTTCATTTTTTTGGTTTGCGCCCCAAGAGCTAATGAAAGCAATTGGTGTCCTAAACAAATTCCGAAAATTGGAATGGATTGCTTTAAAAATTCTTTAATATTTTTGATAGCATATTCGCATGGCTCTGGATCACCGGGTCCATTAGATAGAAAAATTCCATCAGGATTTAATTTTAAAACCTCTTGAAAATCCGTTTCAGCAGGAACAACAATTAAATCAGCTCCACGGGAAGCTAGCATCCTTAAAATATTTTTTTTAATTCCAAAGTCATATGCCACAACCTTGAATTGTGTTTCAGAAATGTGTTTGTGTCCTTCACCTAAAGACCACTCCCCCTCATTGAAAGCATATTGTTTTTTTGTTGAAACCACTTTTGCAAGATCCATGCCAGACAATCCGGGGAAAGTATCTAACATACTTAAATCGTCTTGATCTTCTCCTATTAAGATCAATCCTGGCTGAGCTCCATTGTTTCTGATGTGTCTAGTTAATTTTCTGGTATCTAAGTCAGTAATGGCTGGAATGTTATGTTCTTTTAAAAATGTAACAAGGTCTTTTTGATTCCTAAAGTTTGAACTCAATGGTGACACGCTATGAACAATCAACCCTTTGCAATAAGGCAAGTTACTTTCATAATCTTCATTATTTGTCCCTGTGTTCCCAATATGGGGGTAGGTTAAGGTAACAATCTGCTCTGCATAAGATGGGTCAGTAAGAATTTCTTGGTAGCCGGTAATTGAAGTATTAAATACAACTTCGCCAACTGAAGAAGTGTTTGCGCCAATTGATGTGCCATGGAACCTTGTTCCATCTTTAAGAATTAGAAGAGCCGGTATTTTTTCCGACAAAGAACACTCCTGTGTTAATTAATCTAGGGGTGTTTAAAAGAATAACTTTCAAACTTCTGAATTATATTAGAAATTTAGGTGTCGTTCAATAAATTGGATTAATTAAATCCAACTTATTTTAAATTTAACACTTCCTGCATATCAAATAATTTTGGTTTTTGATTTGCAACAAACTTAGCTGCCTTTAAAGCACCTGATGCAAAATTTAAACGGCTAGTAGCTTTATGAGTCAATTCAATTCTCTCACCATTACCAGCGATGAGCACAGTATGTTCGCCAACAATATCCCCGGCCCTAATCGTAGAAAAACCGATTTCATTATTTCTTCTTTTCTCTTCACGGCCATGTCGTGTGTAGATCGCATTTTTTTCTAACGATATGTTTAATCCATCGGCTGCCGCTTGACCCAGTCTTAAAGCGGTTCCTGATGGTGCATCTACTTTGTGTTTATGATGAGCCTCAACCACTTCAAAATCATATTCAGGAAGAAGTTCAGCAGCTTTCTCAACCAAAGAGATGAGGACATTCACACCAACACTCATATTCGGAGCCATACAAATTGGAATGTGTTGGCTGTACTGATGGATCAAATCCAACTCCGATGAGTTGAATCCTGTTGTTCCAATAACATAAGAGGTTTTATGATCAGATGCTTTTTTAAGAAATTCCATTGTTCCTTCTGGTCGAGTAAAGTCAATAATCACATCGCTTTCAGATAGAAGATGATCAATATTGTCTTGAATCAAAACTTTAGTTTCTTTGCCAATAAAATAACCGGCATCTTTTCCCATGGCATGACTGCTAGCGATATCATGCGCTCCAACTAATATTAATTCATCATCGTTAATGGTTTCTTGAATTAACATTTGCCCCATCTTGCCAGAGGCGCCAAGGATAATAACTTTTATTTTACTCATAATTAAAAACCAATTTTTTCTAATAATAACTCAAAATATTTGGGATCGGATTCATCGGGTAAGGATTTTATTATATCGTCCTTGACCGATGAACTCATTGACTGAGTTTCATCAATCACATATTTTTTCTCTTTACTATTAACCACATCAATATCATCTTGCTCTGAAATAATCTTCTCAGGCTCCTCCTTGGTAAGTAAATTCTCATCTTCTTGAATTACATCAACAGGCTTTTCTTCGATTGCAACGGCTTTTGACTCTTTCTCAGTTTGCATATCTTTTATCAACCCATCTTCAGTTTCACTTTCCCAGAATTTAAGACGGCTTAAAAGGGATTTGCTGTCTTTTTTCTCTTCTTCCAACTCTTCCTTCGAGATTTTTATAGTTGATTCCTCAGTCTTTTGATCAGCTTCATCTTCCCAAAATTTAAGTCGACTAAGTATAGAATTTTTATCCTTTTTTTGCTCTTCGTAGTCAGCTTCTGAGAGAGTAATGACTTTGGATTGTTTTTCTGTTTCAGCACCAATCAATATATCATTAGATTGGATAATATCTCCTTTGATATCAACTAATTCATCATCCTCGAAACGGACTACAACATGTCGCTCTTCAATTAATCGATCATCTTTAATCATCTTGTAAATATAATCCCAGCGATTTTCATGGAAAGAATCCTGAATCAATGGGGTCCCAAGAACATACTTTACTTGGGCTCTGGTCATTCCTGGCTTTAAACCCATCAGCATTTCAGCTTTAATTATATTTCCTTGCTGAACGTCTAATTTATATATCTTTGCCTCGAAGTAATCTATTGGACTTTTAACAGAGCAGGCAGTTAAAAAAATGAAAGTAAGAAAAAATATAAGATGACGGTAGCGCATTTATTGATTTATAAAATTTTTGAACATTAAGCCTGAATAATATACCATGATGATTGTTAAATAAATTCATTGTCTGGAAAAATTATGGAAGACCATGTTGATTTTAAAAAAACAGGCTTAAAAGCAACCATTCCTCGTTTACGAGTTTTGAATATATTTGAGAACAACCGCGAAAAACATCTCTCTGCTGAAGAAATTTACAAAATAATGATTAATAATGGCGAGGATATTGGACTGGCCACCATTTATCGAGTATTGACCCAGTTTGAGCAAGCCGGATTACTCCTAAAACACCATTTTGAAAGTGGCAAAGCAGTCTATGAGCTCAATGAAGAATCTCACCATGATCATATTGTTTGCCTTCAATGTGGTCACGTTGTTGAATTTGTTGATAGTGAAATTGAAAAAAGACAAAAAACAATTGCAGAAGATAATGGATTTACAATCATTGATCACTCATTGTATCTGTATGGAGACTGTAACAAAAAACCGTGCCCACACAAAAAGTAATTTAGCTTAGCAGCTCTTTCGCATGCATCAAGGTTGTTTCAGTAATTTCTAATCCACCAATCATTCTGGCTGTTTCTTTAATCCTTTCCTCAGTATCAAGAATAAATATTTTAGAAATCGCTGTTTCTCCAGATTCTTCTTTATGCACTTTAAAATGGAAGTTGGCCTTTGATACGACTTGAGCTAAGTGGGTAATTGAAAAGACTTGATGTTGGCTCCCTAATTGATTTAGGAGATTCCCAACCACTTCCGCAACGCCTCCGCCGATACCAACATCGACCTCGTCAAAAATCATCACTGGAACATTTGTATTTTTTGCTGAGGCCACTCTAATTGCTAAGCTTATTCTTGATAACTCGCCACCTGAGGCTGTTTTTGCAATTGGAGAAAAATCAGCACCCTTGTATGTTTTTATTAAAAATTTAACTTGATCGATCCCTGAGGCTCCAGGTTCTATTTTTTCTAAATCAATTTTAAAATCAGCATTAGAGAAAGAAAGTTGATTTAACAATAGTGAGATTTCACTGCCTAAATTTTTTGCCGCTATCGCTCTCTTTTCAGATAAATTTTTTGCATTAATTAAATAATCATCAAATGCTTTTTTTTCTAATTCTGCAAATTGATTTTCCTCAAATAATGTTGCAATTTCATCAAATCTCTTGAACCAATTTAATGATTCATTTTCGAACAACTCAGGTTGTATGTGATATTTTCTGGAAAAGTTAAAGACTCCTTGAATATAATCTTCAATTTCTCTAACCCTTTCTTCATCATCATTGAATTTACTTAAATAATTATTTAAATTTCTTTCCAGCTCGCTAGCTTGAATTAGTATCTCATTAGAAAGATTCAAGTCCTCGTTAAGATGCTTGTCAAGTTGAGCGGCCTCAGATAACAATTTATTTAAATCTTTTAAAATACCAGAGGCTGAGAAATCTTCATTATTCATATAACTCAGGCACTGTTGAATGAGGCTGATTAATTCTTTTGCGTTGGATAACTTCTTATGATCCAACTGAACTTGTTCCCAATGATCAAAGCTAAAATTTAAATCTTTGTATTCCTTGATTTTAATTTGAAGATCTTCGTATTCTTCATGAATTTTTATTTTATTCTCATCAAATTCTCTTTTTCTTTTTTCTAAACTTTTCCATTCATGAAAAAGTTGTTGTGATTTTTTTTCAAGATTCGTTGTGTCTGCATACTCATCCAAAATACTTAATTGAGTTTTGGGTTGAGTTAAAGAATGAAATGAGTTTTGACTATAAATATCAATTAATAACTCACTGACATCTTTTAATTTGGATATTGGACTGGGGATTGAGTTAATATAAGCCTTGGATCTTCCATCTGAAAATATAATACGCCTGAGTAACAAAGAATCATCATCATACAAATCATTGTCTTTTAACCATTCGATTACAGCTTGATTATTTTTTATATCAAACTCCGTAATAATTTCAGCTTTTTCACAACCTTTTCTAATTAACCCACTTTCACTTCTTGCGCCTAAAGATAAGGACAGTGCATCAATCAAAATTGACTTACCCGCACCAGTTTCTCCTGTCAGCCCGATAAATCCTTTTTCAAATGAAAGATTAAGCTCATCTACGATGACATAATCCTGAATGTGCAGATTGGTTAACACCTCTTTAACCCCAGTTTAATTTATTTCGGAGCATCTCAAAATAACAATAATCTTTGGGATGGAGGATAGTAATTGTATTTTTCGACTTATTAATTGAGATTTTATCTCTGATGTCTAACGGAAATTTTATTTGACCATCCACACTCAGAAAACCTTCATCCATATCAATAATTTTTGCAGATATGGGTTTTGTTGCGTCTAATGCGATGGGCCTATTACTAAGGGTATGAGGACTGATGGGAACAATCGAAACGGCATCAATTGTCGGGTGAAGAATTGGGCCACCTGCAGACAATGCATAAGCTGTGGTTCCTGTAGGTGTTGCAATAATTATTCCATCCGATCTTTGTTTATGAAGCAATTTCTGATCCACGCTCAATTCCAATTCAATTAATCGCGAGCCACTTTTAATAACAACATCGTTAAAAGCAATAGATTCATATATTAGATTACCGTCTCTCGATACTTTTACTTGCAAAAGCATGCGTTTATCAAGTTCATACGCACCTTGTAAGATTTGAGATAGTTCATTTTCCATGCCATCAAAACTAACGTCGGCTAAAAAACCAAATCGTCCTTGATTGATACCTACAATAGGGACATTGAGATGAGAAACAGCTCTAGCGACTCCCAGCATAGTTCCATCACCACCTAACACAATAATTAGGTCTACATTACTACACTCAGCCAAGGTAATTGATTGATATTGGTTAACTTTGAATTGCTGCTGTGTTTTTTCCTCAACGAATACTTGAAGCCCTTGATTGTCTATAAACTTTATAAGGCCTTTTAGCTTATCCAAAAAGCTGAGGTCTTCTTTAAGGTTATTGTATTTTCCAATAATGACAATTTTTTTAAAGTTCATAAAGTAACCAAATGTATTTACTTGATATAATTGAATCAATAATTTTAATCTATTTAAATAATAACTACTAATTATTCAATATTCATAAATAGATGGATACAAGATCACAACAGCTTCTAAAAGTTTTAATAAGCCAGCATATTGCTGATGGTGCGCCCGTTGGTTCTAAAACTTTATCCAGTCATGCTGAAGTTGATCTAAGTCCGGCAAGTATAAGAAATATTATGAAAACTCTTGAGGATCAAGGTTTTATATCTAGCCCTCATACATCTGCAGGGAGAATTCCTACAAAAAAAGGTTACAGGTACTTTGTGGATACTTTACTCACTTACAAAGATCCAACTGTGCAAGAGATAAATCTTATCTCTGAAAAAATGAATAATATGCAAAACGTATCCAATACTATTGCAGATACTTTATCCAGCCTCACTCATCATGCAGGATTGATTCTCATACCCAAGTTGAAAAAAAATACGTTTAAACATATCGAATTTATTAATTTATCTTCCAATCAAATTTTGGCGATTTTAGTTACTAGCGATGGGCAAGTAATGAATAAAATTCTTAAAGTAGATAAAGATTACTCGCCTCATGAATTGGTTGAAATTTCAAACTACTTTACCAAGAATTACTCTGGACTAACGATTGAGGAATCATTTGAAAAGATCGCTAAAGAAATCAATGAAACAAAGAAAAGGATGTACGATCTGATGCAGTCCGCAATGGATAACTCCAATCCAAATAATTATGAAAATATTTTTATTAGCGGTAAAGAAAATTTGATTGATAATGAAGAGCTTGCTAAAGATTTAGGCAGTCTAAAAAAAATTATTCAAATTTTTGATAAAAAAAATACGCTCATGGATCTTCTTGAAAAAAGTCAGAATTCTTCTGGGGTGCAAATTTTTATTGGAGAAGAATCGGGCTATCACGGCCTTGATGAATGTAGCATTATTACATCGCCATATGAAGTAGATGGAGAGGTTATTGGATCTTTGGGTGTCATAGGCCCAACAAGAATGGCTTATGAAAGGGTTATTCCAATTGTTGACATAACTGCTAAACTGCTAAGCTTAAATAATCACCAAAAAAAAATATAAATGGCCTATTACAATAAGGAACCTAAATACACTCACGGAGACGAGCCCAAAGTTGGAATCATTCTAGCCAATCTCGGGACACCAGAAAAACCAACCTCCGGAGCGTTACGTAAATATCTTCAACAATTTCTTATGGATAGAAGAGTTGTAGAGATTCCTCGGTTTATTTGGTGCTGGATTCTTCATTTTATTATCTTGGTTTTTCGTCCTAAAGCAAGTGCAGCAAAATATAAATCGATATGGACCAAGCAAGGATCTCCTCTTTATGTCAATTTAAAAAAACAAAAAGAAGCCTTTAATAAACTTATTCAAAAAAATATTAAACAGCCAATTGAAATTGAAATCGGCATGAGTTATGGGCAACCTTCAATCGCAAATGCAATTGATAAACTTAAAGAAAAAAATTGTAATAAGATTCTTTTTTTTCCTCTTTATCCGCAATATGCTTCATCCTCGACTGGAGCTGCCATGGATGGACTATTCAAAAAGTTAATCAAAACGCGAAATATTCCAGAAATAAGGGTAATTCGTAACTACCATGACCATCCTGCTTATATCGACGCGCTTAAACATTCCATTACAAAGTTTTGGCAGCAAAAATCTAAACCAAATAAGCTTATTATGAGTTTTCATGGGGTTCCAAAAAAATCACTTTTACAAGGCGACCCTTATCATTGTGAATGTTATAAAACCGCAAGATTGCTGACTACAGCTCTCAAATTAAAAGAGCAACAATATCAAGTAACCTTCCAGTCCAGGTTTGGCAAAGCAGAATGGCTGAAACCATACTTTTCAGAAGTCATTAAAGAATTGGGAAGTGAAAAAGATATTCGTGTAGATGTATTATGTCCAGGCTTCTCAAGTGATTGTCTTGAAACTCTTGAAGAAATTAATATGGAAGGCAGAGAGATATTCTCAGAACATGGAGGAGATCCAAAAAAATACAGATATATTCCAGCATTGAATGATTCCGAAGAGTGGATTAATGCCATGTTTGAAATCGCAAAAGCCCATCTTCAGGGATGGATTGATAACAAATATTCAGCATCTAAAATGAGCAAAGCATCTAAAGAAACAAAAATAGCTTTTGAAAAGGTGAAAAAGCTATCATGATTATCATCACTGGCGCAGCAGGGATGATTGGAAGTGTTGCTGCATGGCATCTTAATAGCATCTTAGGTGAAAATGATCTTATTCTTTGCGATGATCTTGCCCACGAGAATCAAGAAAAGAATTTTAGTAAAAGAAAGTACCTAGATTTTGTCAAAAAAGATGAATTATTAACAACACTAAAACAAATTGATGCAAAAAAAATTGATGCCATTATTCACATGGGGGCAATCAGCGCTACCACTGAAAAGATTTTTTCTAAGCTCATTAAAGATAATATTCGTTTTTCACAAAAATTATGGTCATACTGTACAGAAAAAAAAATACCCTTTATCTATGCCAGTTCAGCGGCAACATACGGAGATGGTTCACAAGGATATGATGATGATTTAAATTCAGGCTTAAAGCCATTAAATGCCTACGGATACTCCAAATATTTTTTTGATCGCTGGGCCTTGGGTATGGCAGAAAATAATCTATGTCCACCTTACTGGGCTGGCTGTAAATTTTTTAATGTATATGGTCCAAATGAATATCATAAAGGTCGTATGGCGAGCGTTGTTTATCATGCGTTCAATCAAATTAGTAATGAGGGATTAATTAAGCTTTTCAAAAGTAATAATCCACAATATGAAGATGGTGGTCAGTTAAGAGATTTTATTTATGTCAAAGATGCTGTCTCAGCCATGATCCATTTACTTAATACAAAAAAAATAAGCGGGTTATTTAATATAGGCACAGGCAAAGCTCAAACTTTTTATGAACTAGCTCAATCTCTCATAAAAAATCATCAAGCTTCAATCGAACAAATTAAATTCATTGATATGCCTTCTGATCTGGATGGAAAATACCAGTATTTTACTGAAGCAAAAATTGATAAGCTTGTTGAAACCGGATACGATTTAAATTTTAATGATCTTAACTCTGGAGTGTCAGATTATTACCAAAATTATTTATCACAAAAAGATCAATATCTATGAATAAATTAATCTTTAACGATTTTCTCACTCGAATAAAACATAACAAAAAAAATATTTTAGTAATAGGTGATGCAATGCTTGATCAGTATTACTTTGGGTCGATTGATCGAATATCACCAGAGGCTCCAGTTCCAATATTTAGCGTAAAAGAAATTGAAAATAAATTAGGTGGCGCTGCGAATGTTGTTAACAATATTATTAATTTTGGAGTCAAAACCTCTCTTGTTTCATCAGTAGCTAAAGACAAAAGTGGTGAATTATTGTTGGAACTTCTGAAGCAAAAAAAAATTACCTCAAACATTATTTTTAAAAAAAATGATGTAACAACCACAAAAATTAGGAGCGTTGTTGGTAATCAACAATTATTAAGACAAGACTTTGATGCGAAACTAATTTCATTAACGAAATTAGAAGAATCAAAAATCATAAACAAAATTAACAAAAAAATATCAGTCATTATTCTATCCGATTATGGCAAAGGCTTCTTATCTCCTGCATTGTGTCAAAAAATCATTTCTAAAGCTAATAAAGAAAACATTCCTGTGCTTGTTGACCCTAAAGGGAGTGATATTTCTAAATACAAAAATGCTTTTGCTGTAACGCCCAATAAAAAAGAAGCATTATATTTTACGAATGTGGAAGATGGCATCCATCACGAAAAAACTCTTAATAAAATAAGAAAAGAAAATAATATTAGAAACATAATCGAAACAAATGGTGAAAATGGAATTAACCTTTACTCAGATGAATGTCATAAGAAATTTCCTGCTGTTTCACCCAAACAAGTATTTGATGTTTCTGGTGCTGGCGACTCAGTTATTTCATCAATTGCTGTCTCATTGCATGCAGGCTTTAATATTGAAAGTTCATTAACTTTAGCTAATATCGCTGCAGGAACAGTCATCAGTAAAATTGGAACAGAACCTGTATCTCTTGAAGAACTAAAGGACTTTTTTGTTACTAAGGACACCAATCTTGCGAGTAATAAAATATTTAAGCTTGATGAAATGAAAAGCAAAGCTGTCCAACTCAAAAAGCAAGGAAAAACCATTGGATTTACTAATGGCTGTTTCGATATTCTCCACTCCGGTCATGTTTCCTATCTTAATGAAGCTAAAAAGAATGTTGATTTCTTAATACTAGGCCTTAATACAGATAGCTCAATTAAAAAGATTAAAGGCTCATCTAGACCAATTGTTGATCAGCAAAATCGAGCTCAGGTTTTATCTGGACTATCCTCAGTCGATGCAATAGTATTTTTTAATGAAAATACACCGATTAAGCTAATTAAAACAATCCAACCTCATTTTCTAATCAAAGGAAATGACTATAAAGTAAAAGAGGTGGTTGGACATAAAGAAGTAAAAAAATGGGCTGGGGAAGTAATGTTAATTGACCTTATTCCAGGTCAAAGCAGCACAAATATAATAAAAAAAATAAACCATAGTGAAAAATGAAAAGATTCTAATTTTTGGTCCATCCTGGGTGGGTGATATGGTAATGGCCCATTCCTTATTCGTAAATTTAAAAAAAAGAAATCCTTATTGTGAAGTTCATTTGGCGGCTCCTAGGTGGTCTATGGATATCGGATCAAGATTTCCTGAAATTGATAAATTAATACCTCTTGAGTTTAATCATGGAAAGTTCGATTTTTTTAAAAGGTTAAGTCTAAGTATTAAATTAAGACAAGAAAGTTATGATGAATGTATATTCCTCATCAATACCTTTAAATCATTGCTGAATATTACTTTTTCAAACATACCATTACGAACTGGATATGTTGGTGAATTGAGATCATTATTTTTAAATAATGTTCTTAAAAATAATTCCGACCCTACGATTCGCAAATTTACAAATCTATCAAAAAATAATTCATACCTATCACCTAAAGTAATTAACCCAAAAATTGTGAGCAATAAAAAAAATGGTGAAAATTTTTTAAAAAAAAATAGAATTCCAATAGAAAATCTTGTCATTATTTCTGGTGGTGCAGAATATGGTCCCGCCAAAATCTTACCTTCAGAAAAATATGCATATATAGCAAATAATTTAATTAAAGAGAATTACAATATCTTGCTAATCGGTTCTGCAAATGACAAAACAATAAATCATGAAATAAATAAACTTACAAAATATAGATGTTTTGATATTACTGGTAAAACATCTCTAGGTGAATGCATTGATGTAATTGCTTGTGCTCAATATTTTTTGAGTAATGATTCTGGGTTAATGCATATCGCAGCAGCTCTTAATATTCCTCAAGATAGCTTCTTTGGATCCTCAGACCCAAGCAATACACCTCCACTAAATAGTGATGCAGTAATTAATTATTTAAATCTTGATTGCAGTCCTTGCTTTGAAAGACGCTGTCCACTGAAACATTTTGACTGCATGAACAAAATCGATGAAAAAGAAATTTCTAAAAGAATCATATGCCTACTAAACAAGTAACAATAATCGTTCCAAACTACAAAACATACCAATTAACAAAAGTTTGTCTCAGATTGCTAAGAAAAAATACAGATTTAAATCATGCAGATGTTATTGTCGTTGATAACAATTCAAATGATGAATCCTCAAAATATCTTAAAAGTTTAAAATGGATTAAATTTATTCATAGGGATGGGATTCCAAACGAAGGCGGACCAATGTCCCATGCCAGAGCGTTAGATTTAGCATTTAACAAAATAAAAAGCCCTTATGTCATTGTAATTCATACGGATACCTTTATGATCCATCCGAACTGGCTTAATATTCTGATGCAGCCTTTTGATGATCCTGCTGTTGCTGGTGTTGGGTCTTGGAAGCTTGAACACAAAAATATTTTTCAAAGGTTAGGTAAGCATATCGAATACCTATTCAAAAAATTACAAAAAAATAAGACTAATAATCAACGTTTTAATAAAGACTACCATTATCTCAGAAGCCATTGTGCAATTTACAAAACAGATCTTATTAAAAAAGTGAACTCATCTTTTTCAGATCAGAATGAAAGTGCGGGTAAAGTTCTTCATAAAAAACTAATCCATGCTGGATATAAAATGATTTTTTTGGAATCTAATTTTTTAAATAAATATGTAAATCATATCAATCACGCCACCCAGGCAATTAATGATGAATTTGGAATTCGTTCTGCTAACAAAGTGATCAAAGATTATTTCGGCTACATGAATAGAAATGAAATTAAAGAAATTTTAAAAGATGATACCTTAGACAATTAAATCTTTCAGATGCTTAACAGACTTAATGTTTTCTCTCTTTACTGTTTCTTCCCAGGCACTAAAATCACTCCATCCTGAAATAAAAATAAAATCGAGATTAAAATTTTTAGCAGTTTTAATGTCATATTCCGCATCGCCAAAAAAAATAGCTGGCATAAAATCATGGTTATTTTCAAGATGGTGTTTTACTATATCGTGTTTTGAATCTGGGCTTCCGTAAATCCCATAATCAAACAGATGTTCAAGATGCTTTGAAGCTAAAATTGTTCTTACCTCTTCCTGATCTCCTCCACTCATCACCATCCAATGCTGATTTTTTGTCAACTCTCTCAACTTATCTAATCCAGTTGCTACTTCACAATCATTTAATATTTTCAACACATGATGATTTAAAGATTTAATTAGAAAGCTAAAGTTCTCTTCATTAAATGACTGTTGCAATATATTTGTAAGGAAATATTCAAATTTTACGTATCTTGAAATACCGGTATTTTCAACATGATATTGAACTAATTTTTCAGCTTGTTCTTTCGTTGCACCAAAATCAATAGCTGCGTATCTATAGGCTTCAGATTTTTTAAAGTTTGAATTTAATAACACACCATCACAATCAAATATGATGGTGTTGTATTTTGTGAGATCCATTACACTTTTATAGATGCAGCCTCGGCAGCAAGCTTGGTAATTCCAGCCCAATCTTTATTATCAACTAAGTCATTGGGTGTTAACCAAGTTCCACCACAGACTGGTACATTAGGTAATCTTAAAAACTCGGGTGCTGTTTCTACTTTTACTCCACCTGTTGGGCAAAATTGAATATTTGAGAAAGGTCCTGCAAATCCTTTCAATAAGTTTATACCACCAACGGCTACGGCAGGAAAAAGTTTTAAGAAATCATAACCTTGGTCTGCAGCCATCATAACTTCACTCCCAGTGGATACGCCTGGAAGTAAAGGAAGGTCAATTCTTTTACATTCGTCTGATAATTCTGAAGTAAATCCGGGGCTGACCGCAAATTTTGATCCGGCATTTTTCGCTTGAACAGCGTCAGACTTAGTCCTTAAAGTTCCAGCTCCAGTAATTGCTTCTGGCAGTTTGCTTGAGATTAATTCTATTGCATCAAGAGCACATTCTGAACGCATTGTTATCTCAAGAACCTTAATACCACCTTCTAAAAGTGCTTCTGCGATAGGCAATGCATCGTCAATTTTGTTAATCACAATAACTGGTATAACGGGACCATAACTAGCTAAATCTTTTGTATTCATTAATTTCCTTTATTTAAATCCAAGTGACTGCACCTTCTTCGGCGGTTAATACATTTTTTCTTAAGGCTCCAAAAAGCTCTCGACCCATGCCGTGGCTATTATTTTGTTTTTTATTTTCAGAAAGTGTTTCTACCTTTCTTTCAAACCATGTGTCTTCATCCACTAAAATATTTAATGAGCCAACGGTGGCATTAATTCTTAACATATCACCCTCGCGAATTTTAGCAATGGCTCCACCTAATGCAGCTTCTGGGCTCATATGAATCGCTGCCGGAACTTTTCCTGATGCACCACTCATTCTGCCATCGGTCACAATAGCAACCTTAAATCCTTTATTTTGCAAAACGGATAAAGGTGGCGTCAGTTTATGAAGCTCAGGCATCCCATTTGCTTTTGGCCCTTGAAAACGAACAACCGCAATAAAATCTCTTTCCAGCTTTCCTTCATCAAATGCCTCAAGTAATTCCTCCTGAGAATCAAAGATCATCGCTGGCCCCTCAATAATGTATTTATCTTCTGGGATAGCAGATGTCTTCATAACAGACCGGCCTACATTTCCTTTTAATAGTTTTAAACCACCAGTTTCTGAGAATGGTTTATCATGTGTTCTCACAATAGTTTCATCACCAGATGACTTGGGGAAATCAGTCCATGATAGAGTCTTTCCGGTTACAGATAATTTTTGTCCATATTTTTCCATACCAGGTCCAGCAACAGTTAATACATCATTAAACATGCAGCCATTTTCTAATAATTCTCTGATAACAAAACTTGGGCCGCCTGCTTCTTGAAACTCATTAACATCGGCTACGCCATTTGGGTAGACACTGGCTAATAAAGGCACAGCTTTCGCAAGCTCATGAAAATCAGTCCAATCAATCACTATTCCTGCAGCTCTGGCAATAGCAACCCAGTGGATTAAGTGATTTGTTGATCCACCCGTTGCCAATAAAGCAGCCATTGCGTTAATAATCACTTTCTCATCAACCATTTCACCTAAGGCAAATGATGTTTTAGTATCATTAACATTTTTTATCAACATTCGAACTGCTTCAGAAGTTAATTCATTTCGTGCATCGTCTCTTGGATGAATAAATGCCGCTCCAGGGACATGAAGACCCATCGCCTCTAACAACATTTGATTGCTGTTCGCTGTTCCATAAAACGTACATGTACCCTCGCCGTGATATGCTTTAGATTCAGAGTCAAGCAGCTCTTTTCTTCCAACCTTGCCAAGTGCATATTGCTCCCTAACCTTCGATTTTGATGTGTTATCTATACCAGTTGACATAGGCCCAGCAGGAATAAATATGGCTGGCAAGTGTCCAAAATGTAATGCTCCTATGAGTAGTCCAGGAACAATTTTGTCACAAATACCTAACAGTAATGATCCGTCAAAAACATCATGCGATAAACCAACTGAAGTACTCATGGCAATCGTGTCTCTTGAAAATAAACTTAATTCCATACCAGGCTCCCCCTGGGTCACACCATCACACATGGCTGGAACACCAGCTGCAACTTGCACAGTAGAGCCGTTTTCGCTAGCAACAGTTCTGATTAGCTCCGGGTAATCCTCGTAAGGTTTATGGGCTGACAGCATATCGTTGTACGCTGTAACAACTGCTAAATTAGGCTTCTTTTCTTGAACAATAGTGAGTCTTTTATCGGGTGATAATGAAGCGAACGCATGAGCTACATTTGCGCAACCAAGACGATCAGAGCCTCGATCTCTATTTTTCATTGCTTTTAATCTTTTAAGGTAAGCTGATCGAGTCGGTCTGCTTTTCTCTTTAATTTTTTCAGCTAATTCAAGTATTAAATTTTTCATAATCTAAAGTATTTATTTTGTTACTAATATATTTTCCATAATCATAAATTCTAAATCACATCCAAAAAACATGTTTAAAGCATCTTCAGGAGAGCAGACCATTGGTTCACCTCTTCTATTTAATGATGTATTTAGGACAACCGGCACGCCTTTAAGGGACATAAAGTTTTTAAGAAGCTGATAGTATACTTTATTTGTTTTTTCATTCACAACCTGAACTCTTATTGTTTTATCCTCATGCACTACTTCAGGTATTTTTTTAATCCATTCCGGCTGAACATTAAATGTGAATGTCATAAATGGGGATGGATGCTTGGATCCAATAATGGATTCAGCATATTCTTCTAAAATACTTGGACAAAAAGGTCTCCAACGCTCCCTGTATTTTATTTGCTCGTTGATTTTATCCGATATCTTAGGTGTCGTTGGATCACCAAGGATGCTTCGACATCCGAGCGCTCTTGGTCCAAATTCCATTCGACCTTGAAACCATGCTAAAGGATTCCCAGCAGCTAAAATTTCTGCTCCAACTTTTGCCGGATCGCTAATTTTTGTAAATTTTGGTTTAGAGCTATGATTTTTACATGCATCTAAGCATTCTTTTGATGAATAACTAGGGCCCAAGTAAACATGCTCCATTTTTTTAATGGAATTGGTTTTATTGTCATGGATTGAAGATACATATGTAGCGGCTCCAAGTGAAGTTCCAGAATCCCCTGATGCAGGTTGCACAAATAATTCTTTGACGTATGGCAGATCAATAATTTTTTGGTTAAGTTTTACATTCAGTGCGACGCCGCCAGCCATGCATATTTTTCCAGTTTCCCTGATGATGTCTCCAAGGTAGTAGTCAATCATTTGAAGAGCAATTTCTTCAAGTTTATTTTGAATGGATGCTGCATAATGGATATAAGGTAAATCAATTTCATCACCACTTCTTTTTTTACCATACATATCCACAAACTTTGGTGAAAAATAATACCCTTTTCCATTTTCTTTATATCTTCTCAAGCCTATTACGTTAACTAGATCCGTATTAACCTTTAATTGTCCATTTTTAAAAGAAACTAAATTTGAAAAATCATACAATGATGGGTCTCCATATGGAGCCATGCCCATCACTTTGAACTCACCATCCAGCATATCAAAACCTAAAAATTCAGTAATGGCTCCATAAAGGCCGCCAAGAGATTCAGGGTCATAAAATTCTTTTATTTTATGTATTTTTCCATTTTCTCCATAGCCAAAAAAAGTCGTAGCGTATTCCCCTTTTCCGTCAATGCCCACGATGGCAGTTTTTTCTTTAAACCCTGACAAATGATAAGCGCTTGATGCATGTGACAAATGGTGCTCCACAGGTATTAATTCTGCTTTATTAATATTTAATGAAGTCATTAAATCTTTTGCTTTGTTTAAGTTCCTTCTGAATCTGCGATTTCCATTGAAGATAGCATCAAGAGCTCTATCAGGTGCATACCAATATCTTTTTGCATAATGCCAACGAGCTTTGCTGAAAAAAGGAATTTTTGCATAGGGGAATGTCACAATATCGACTTCCTCAGGGTTCAATCCACCTTCATTTAAACAATATTTTGCAGCTTCAACGGGGAATAAATTTTTAGCATGCTTATCCCTAATAAACCTCTCTTCTTCAGCAGCCGCTACAATTTTTCCATCTATAATCAATGCAGCTGAAGCGTCATGTCCAAGGACGCCTGATATTCCTAAGATTTTCATATTATTTTTTCCAAAGACCTAATAGCTGTTAGAAATTTTGATTTGTTTTTCCAATTTGAGAGAAAACGAGCAATCTGATTTTTAATTTTGTAATTATATATGGATTGGCTCATTGAGAAAAATGATTTATCAAAATCAATCATCATTATTTGCATTTTATTATCGACTAAAATATTTGTTTTCTTTAAGTCGCCATGGATAAATTTATAATATTTGAGTGTATTAAAAAGTTTAAAAATATCTTTTTTAAGATTTTCATTTTGAATATTTTTTTGTAATGACTCTTGATAACTTACAATATTTTCACCATTAATTCTTTCCATAGCAAAATAGCTTGTTAATCTTAAAAAAAAGAATCTTTTTTCATAATAAAAAAAAGGTTTAGGGCATGGAAGGTTCTGTAATTGAAATGCATTTGAAATTTGCCACGAGTTCTTCCCTCTTGATTTAATAAATTGGGTTTTAATGAAATGCCATACACTTTTAATATTGTATCTTTTAATAACTAGATTCTCATGACGAAAAACAGTGCATGTATTGCCATTCTTAATAATTTCAGCATTCATTAAAAAATTATCAATGTTATTAAAGTCAAAATTGAAGTTTCTTTGCTTTAATAGTAAATAATTTAAACTAGATTTTTTTTCAAATTGCGATGAGTTTCGAAGTGTTTTTTTTTGAAAATTAGTTATTCCTTTATACAAGTAAAAATCTAGGAATTTTTTATGCAATAATTCAACAAAATTATTCTTATAAAATCTTGTTTTTTTTGAAAGAAACTCAGGATTTATTTTTGATGAAATCAGACTGAAATTTAAAAACTTTCTAATAAATTTAAAAAATCTTACCTTCTTAACAAGACCTCCATCAATCAAATAAATCTTACCATTTGAATAAAGGTAATTTTTGAAGTAATTGTCTAGCTGAATAATATTTTTTTCATACATTTTTTTATTTAAATCTAATACTTTTTTTAAAACAGCTTGTTTGGATCTTAAATTTTCATTGCTATTTAAAAATTGATCTACTGTTAAGGCATCATCAATTTTTTGAAAAATTATATAGTATTCATTTGATATTATTCCAAATGAGAAAACCTTAGGGGTTGGGATATCAGCCTCATTAAAATTTAATACGCCACTAAGCTCTTTTAAATACTCGCTTCTTTTATTAAAGTATTTAACAATAACTTTTTCTCCATCTATTATTGCGTCAACAACTCTCCTTTTACCAGGGATTTCTCTTAGGATTTTTGAAGATTTTATGTTGCTAATATCAACCATATTTATTTTTATATTTTTCTAACATTAATTTGGCCCTCTGCTGGATATTTAGCTTATAAGTTTCAATAAAATTTTTATTGCCATAATCGGAAAGAAGAATTTCTTGGAAGAGTTCTTCATTAGCAAAATACTTTACTGAAAATAATAAATCTCCTAATTCTTTAATTAGTCTTCCCGAGGGTACTCTTTTATTTTTTTGAAGCCTATGGAAATCAATCAAATATATTTTAATATTTTTTTTATTCTCCAATGAATTTAGGTCTAGTAAAAAATGGCACAGATAAAGATCATGATGGACAATTCCATTCTGATGAAGCTTATTGATGATTTGAACTACTTTTTTATAAATCTGATCTTGATGATTTTTATGATATTTACGATATTTTGCTCTACTAAAGAAAAAGTCTAATTGTTCAAAATTCTCTATTTTCTCAGATATAACAAAAGAACGATTACAAAAAAGTTTTTTTTCATCCCCATAACAAACCAATTTTGCAGTCTCTACGCCAATTTCTTTTAAAATATGATAAGCCTCAAACTCATTTCTAGCATTGCTAACATCCTTAACAAAACCCATTTTATTTAAAATATTTTGTAAGATAGACCCATTTGAAAACCTCTTTATAAAATATTTTTTATTTTTAAATAAGAATTCTAATGTTTCTCTATTAGCGCCAGAGCGAATTGTTTTTCCATTCACATTGAATAGATCTAAAAAACTAGAATCTTTGAAGTCTTTTTTATTTGAATAAAAGGTTAACATTAGTTAACAATCTTCCTAAAAAATTTTGATGCTTTACTTTTGATCTTAAGAAATTTAAGTTCTTTAATACTGATTTTAAGCTTTTGTAATCTTTATTATTATCAAGCGTTTTAATTATATCGATGTATTTCCACAATATAACCTTATCAGTAATGTTCGTGGCCATTTTTATAACCTGAAATTTACTATAAGGGTAATTTGAATAATTTATTTTTGGGTTTTTTATTAAATAGTTAGATAACATTCTCTCCATAACAAAAGGATAAATTGGAGCAAAGTGGTTTTCAGCTTTTCTATAAAATAACTTTTTTTTATCAGATTTCATGCTTAAAATTTTATTTCTTGTTTTTTTGAGCTCAAAAACATATTTTTTCCAAAAGGAATACTTAGCTGCCCAGTAGTTAGAATAAACTAGATTTTTTGGATCATGCCTTGAATCAAATCTAATAAAATTACTGGTGTCATTAAGCAGTCCTGCTATTTTTTTCAAACCTTTATGAAAACTTTCCCCCTGATCCCATGCATTAAAGAAAAAATAAGCCCATTTAGGATCAGTATTAAATAAGATTAAGTCACGCTCATCGTTATGATTAATAAATAAATTGAGGTCAGTAATATTAACCTTTAATTTATTTATAAATTTTGGAGAAACAAGTGAATAAAAATTTCCATCATCTTTTACATATCCCGCATCAAAAAAATCAATCATATGAGATGTTTCTCTCTCATCTACATATGGTTTACCAATTTGATTAAAAATTTTAAAACCAGGATGAATTGGCCTCAGTGATTCTTCTGAATATGCAATTTGATAAAAATTACAAGACATCTTTAATAATCTTTTTCATTTTTTCATAGTTGATATTGATGTCAAAATTTTTTGACATGTTAAGAGCATTTTTTGCATATTTTTTTCTAATTGCCACATCAGATCTTAATTTTGCAATATTACTTACCCAGTCAGATCCTTTATTTACTAGCATCCCAGACTCATATTCTTTAATCAATGTACTGTTATAACCAAAATTAGAAGATACTATTGGTAAACCAGCTGATGCATATTGAAGTAGTTTAAAAGCACATTTTCCTTTACTCCAATTCGAATTGTCTAGAGGAGCTAATCCAACCTTAGCAGATTTGATTTCTCTATACTGACCTGGTTCAGTCCATGTAACATTTTTAATTTTTATTAAGCCGCTTTCTAATTTAATATCAGAAATATTGATCAATCTTAAATCTTTTAATTGCTCATTAGCTTTCTCTAAAAAAGGGATAATTTCAATTAAATATTTACTAGTACTTTTTGATCCAATCCAAACAAGATCAAAAAAATGTTTATCTTTTTCAGCTTTTAGATTGTATTTCGATATATCAAGGCATGTTGGCAGTAAGAAGGTTTTTTTATTGAATTTTTCTGCTTGTTTTTTTAGAAACTCATTTCCTGCAAAAATTAAATCGCTATTGCAACATATATAAGAAAATTTTTTGAATTTATGGTTTGATATTCCGCCATCTGAATTCAAAAAAATTGCATCATCAAAATCATAAATAATTTTTTTTGAGAAAATTCTTAGAATTTTAAAAAAAAATCTTGGTACTAATTTTCTTTGTAAAAATATAACGTCAAAAGTAGGTGCTTTTATGATTGATTTGAGATAATTCAAAGGTCTTTTGGATAGCCCTATGTGATGATAATATACTTTATCGCTTTTAAGTAAATCACCATAGACAAGAGCTCTATCCCTAGAGGATGAAGCTTGTATACCCTTAGTTAAAATAAGAATTCTTTTCATTTAGTTTATAATTTCTGTATGAAAGTCTTGATTATCAAAACATCATCATTAGGTGACATTGTCCACGCTAACTCTATTATAAGTGATTTAAGAAGAAATCATGTCGATGCAGAGATACATTGGCTTGTTGAAGAATCATTTTCTAGTTTGTTAAATTTATTTCCAGTGCAAAAAACTTTAGTAAGTAAATTTCGAAGTTGGAAAAAAAACTTATTTAAAAAAATTTCATACAGTGAATTCTTTCAACTCAGGCATTTAATTAAAAAAGAAAATTATGATTATGTCATTGACCTTCAAGGTCTTCTTAGAACTGGAATAATGTGCAGATCGCTGAACTCTTTTGGTTTTAATAAGAATTCAATTAAAGAGAGCTTTGCTAGTTATTTTTATAAAAATACCTTTGGGATTGAAAAAAAAATACATGCAATTAATAGAAATAGACTGCTTGTAGCTAAGTCAATGAATTATGAAATAGACCAGGATGATATTTCTTTTTCTTATAATTTAAAAAAAGATCATACAGACCCTCACAGCATTTTATTTATTACTGGGACAAGCAATGTTCAAAAGAAATGGCCTCTTGAACACTGGATTACGTTGGCACGCTTATTTGAGCGAGATAATTATAAAATTATTCTTCCCTGGGGAAATGTAAAAGAATATGAAGAATGCTTGGCGATCTATGATCAAACAACAAATTGTGAAATTCTCGAGAAAGCAAATATTGATCAATTGGCAAAAAAAATTGCATCCACACGTTTTGCAATTGGGGTTGATACCGGTTTAACGCACCTTGCCTCATCGCTGGATATACCGACAATTGGAATTTATACATTCAGTAATTCGAACCTTACTGGCGTAAAAAGTACAATAACCCCTGCATTTAACATGGGCTCATTAAATAATACCCCCCTCCCTGAAGATATTTTCAAAAAATTTAATGATTTAGCTTGAAATTTACCTTTCCATACCTATATTTGAACTGTAATTAATTTTTTAAACTCGGTTAGGTATATGGCAAACGACAAAAAAGAAAAAAATCTCACTGAAGAACTTGATCAAAATGAAGATCAGAATATATCAAAGGAAAGTGCTAATAAGGAAAGTCAGGAGATTGAAACTCAATCTGATGACTTATTAGAGCAAATTGAGGACCTTAAGAATCAAGTTTTATATGCGAAAGCTGAAGCAGAAAATATTCGAAGAAGAAGCTATGAAGAAGCTGATAAAACTAGAAAGTTTGCAATCGAAGGTTTTAGTCAAGAATTATTATCAGTAAAAGATAGTTTAGAGGCCTCACTAGGATCTGATAATGTGGACAACAAGATCTTAATCGATGGTGTTGAATTAACACTAAAGCAGCTCAATGCTGTTTTTGAAAAATTTAATATTGTTGAAATCAATCCGATAGGTGAAAAATTTGACCCAAATGAACATCAAGCAATGTCTATGGTTGAATCAAAAGAGCAAGAATCTAACACGGTATTAAGCGTATTACAAAAGGGTTACAAACTGAATGACAGAGTTATTAGGCCAGCAATGGTCTCAGTAGTTAAAAATAATGATTAACACTTGAAAATTTTATTAATCATCTCAACATTAATAAGTAATAAATATTTGAAGGAAAAAATATAATGGCAAAAATTATTGGAATTGATTTAGGAACAACCAACTCTTGCGTAGCAGTCATGGAGAGCGGAAAGCCGAAAGTAATCGAGAACTCAGAAGGAAATAGAACAACGCCTTCTATTATCGCTTATCAAGATGGTGGAGAAATTCTGACAGGTGCCCCTGCTAAACGTCAAGCGGTGACAAACCCTAAAAATACCCTTTATGCTGTTAAGCGACTTATCGGAAGACGTTTTGAAGAAGATGAGGTTCAAAAAGATATTAAATTAATGCCATACACTATTGCCAAAGCAGATAACGGTGATGCCTGGGTTGAGGTTAATGGAGAAAAAGTAGCTCCACCACAAGTCTCAGCTGAAATCTTAAAAAAAATGAAAAGAACAGCAGAAGAATATCTGGGTGAAGAAGTGACAGAGGCTGTTATCACAGTTCCTGCATATTTTAATGACAGTCAAAGACAAGCGACAAAAGATGCTGGACGAATTGCTGGTCTTGAGGTCAAACGAATAATTAACGAACCAACTGCTGCTGCGCTAGCTTTTGGTTTAGACAAACAAGAGGGTGACAGAAAAATTGCTGTTTATGACCTTGGTGGCGGAACTTTTGATGTTTCTATCATTGAAATATCAAGTGTAGACGGTGAACATCAGTTTGAAGTTCTTTCAACGAACGGGGATACATTCCTAGGTGGTGAAGATTTTGACAATAGAATTATTGATTACCTCGCTGAAGAATTTAAAAAAGAAAACGGTGTAGATTTAACCCAGGATATGCTTGCAAAACAGCGTCTTAAAGAGGCTGCCGAAAAAGCAAAAATTGAACTATCAAGCAGTTCACAAACTGAGGTGAACTTACCATACATCACTGCAGACGCATCCGGTCCAAAACACTTGGTTGTAAAAATCACACGTTCAAAATTTGAATCATTAGTTGAAGATTTAATTGAAAGAACTGCTGCGCCCTGTGAGCAAGCGATGCAAGATGCTGGCTTATCCAGTTCAGATATTTCAGATGTCATTCTTGTTGGTGGTCAAACTCGTATGCCCAAAGTGCAAGAAAAAGTTAAGTCGATCTTTAATGTTGACCCAAGAAAAGATGTTAACCCCGATGAGGCTGTTGCAGTGGGTGCTGCAGTTCAGGGTGGCGTCCTTCAAGGAGATGTTAAAGATGTTCTATTGCTGGATGTAACGCCATTAAGTCTAGGTATTGAAACATTAGGTGGTGTTTGTACCAAGCTAATCAAGAAAAATACTACTATTCCAACCAAGGCTTCGCAAGTCTTCTCCACTGCTGAAGATAACCAAAGTGCTGTAACTATCCATGTCCTTCAAGGTGAGAGAGAGATGGCGAGTGGCAATAAGAGTCTTGGGCAATTTAATTTAACAGACATTCCACCTGCTGCCAGAGGAACTCCACAAATTGAAGTTACATTTGATATTGATGCTAACGGTATATTAAATGTATCAGCAAAAGATAAGGCGACAGGTAAAGAAAATAAAATTACCATTAAGGCTAATAGTGGATTAAGTGAAGAAGAAATTAAGAAAATGGAAGAAGATGCTGCGAAATATGCAGAAGAGGATAAAAAGCTCAAAGAGCTTGTTGATGCAAAAAATTCTGCAGAAGCACTAATCCACGGTACTAAAAAATCAATGACTGATCATGCTGATAAATTAGAAGATGGTGAAAAAGAAAAAATTGAAGCTGCTGTTAAAGATTTAGAAGAGGCAATTTCATCAGATGATAAGGCCAAAATTGAAGAAAAATCAAAAGCATTGGCCGAGTCAGCACAAAAATTTGGTGAAAAAGTTTATGCCTCTCAGCAAAATCAATCTGGTCAAAATCAACAGGCAGACTCTGCTGATGCAAATTCAGAAAAAACAGTTGATGGTGATGTAGTTGATGCTGAATTTGAAGAAGTAAACGAAGAAAAAAAAGAAGAGGATAAGTAATATCCTTATAGACTCAATCTGGCCTGGTAACTCCAGGCCATCAATATTTAGGTAAATATGGCTTCAAAAAGAGATTATTACGAAATTCTTGGACTCAACCGAGATGCATCTGGAGATGAAATCAAAAAAGCATTTAAAAAGCTTGCAATGAAATTTCATCCAGATAGAAATCCAGATAATCCAAAAGCGGAAGAAAGCTTTAAAGAGGTTAAGGAAGCCTATGAAATCTTAAGCGACCCTCAAAAAAAATCTGCCTATGATCAATTTGGTCATGCTGGCGTCGATCAATCGATGGGTGGAGGACCAGGTGGCTTTCAAGGCGGATTTTCAGATTTTGGGGATGCTTTCGGAGATATTTTTGGCGATATCTTTGGTGGCGGTCGATCAGGATCAGGAAAATCAAATGTCTATCGAGGAGCAGATTTAAGATACAACCTAGAAATAACCCTTGAAGAAGCAGCACAAGGGACTGAAAAGAAAATTAGAATTCCTGTGTTGTCACAATGTAAAACATGTTCAGGAAGTGGTGCAAAAAAAGGAACACAACCGTCCACATGCGGAACTTGCGGCGGTCATGGACAAGTTAGAATGCAACAAGGATTTTTTTCAGTACAACAAACATGTCCAAAATGTCAGGGTTCTGGAAAGGTAATCAATGATCCATGCAATGATTGTTCAGGTTCAGGAAGAGTTAAAGAATCTAAAACGCTATCTGTAAAAATACCAGCCGGTGTGGATGAGGGAGATAGAATTCGTCTAAGTAATGAAGGTGAAGCTGGAGTTAATGGCGGCCCATCTGGCGACTTGTATGTGGTTGTTGCATTAAAAAAGCATGCCATTTTTGAAAGAGATGGAGCTGACTTACACTGCGAATTACCAATAAGCTTTTCAGTAGCAGCTTTGGGTGGTGATGTTGAGATTCCCACACTAGGTGGCAACGCAAAGATGAAAATCCCACAAGAAACCCAAACAGGGGCAACTTTTAGGCTAAAAGGTAAAGGTATTAAGCCTGTTCGGGAAAATTACACAGGTGACCTTTTATGCCATGTGGTCGTTGAAACTCCTGTAAAACTGACCGAAAGACAAAAAGAAATTTTAAGAGAACTTGAAGACCTAAATCAGGCTGATAGTGGAAAACACAGCCCAAGGTCAAAAAGCTGGGTTGACAAAGTAAGAGACTTTTTTGATTAATTAATACGTCCCCTTTTGTATTAGCTCAACCTTATACCCATTTGGGTCCTCTATAAATGCAATAACTGTCGTGCCATGCATCATGGGGCCAGCTTCTCTCACAACTTTACCGCCTTTTGATTTAATTTCCTCGCATACTTGATAGGCATCATCGACTTCAATGGCAATATGCCCATACCCATTGCCAAGATCATAAGAGCTTGTATCCCAGTTATGAGTTAATTCTATAACGGTATGATCTTGCTCATTGCCATACCCAATAAATGCTAATGAAAATTTACCCTCTGGAAAATCATGCTTCCTCAATAATTGCATTCCAAAAAAATTCTTATAAAATTCAACTGACTCATCAAGGTTATTTACCCTCAGCATTGTATGTAAAATTCTCATTTAGGCTCCTTTTTACTTAATTGTAAGTATTTCTGATATAGCTGATCATCTGTCTCAATATAGTTTTCATCTTTTGGAATGCAGTCAATAGGGCAAATATCCACACATTGCGGAATTTCAAAATGTCCAACACACTCCGTACATAAATTAGGATTAATCTCGTATATTTGTTCGCCCATATAGATTGCCTGATTAGGACAAACGGGTTCACAAACATCACAATTAATGCACTCTTCTGTAATTTTTAGCGCCATGCGTTAATCAAATTAGTAATTTTTTTTGACAAAAATGGAGACAGGTCTTTATTTAGATCGATTAGTTGCCTCACCAAGGAGGACGAGATAGATCTTAAAGATGGATCAGATTGAAGAAATATCGTTCTTACACTCCCATCAATTTTTTGATTCATATCACTTAAATCTCTCTCATAAGCAAAATCAATTTCATTTCTTAAACCCCTTGCAATAACACTGACATCATTTTTTTTGGCCAAATCAACAGTCAATCCTGAGTAGGAGATTACTTCAATATTTGCATGATTTTGGTATAACTCATTAAGAAGATTTAGTCGTTGATCAATGCTATATAAGGAATTTTTATCATTATCTTCGGCAATAGCAACGATAACGACCGATGCAAGGTTCTGTAGTTGATTGATGATATTTTCATGCCCTTTTGTAATTGGATCAAATGAGCCAGGATAAATAATTTTATCGATCATATTTATAAATTCCATAAAACAAAGTTTTGGTCTTTTTTTCACGAATCATACATAAACTCTCTAATTCAATTTTAGTTGCGGATTCGATGTATATTATACCGTCAGGTTTTAATAATTTTTCTAATGCCAGGTCTAGCCAATCATAACAATTAGATTTGTAAGGGGGGTCAAAAAAAACGATATCATATCTTTGGTCAGTATGCGTTACGTATTTATATGCCTCAGAAATCTCAGTTGTGCAATTTGTGATGTGAAGTGATTTGATGTTTAAATTAATTTGCTCAATGTTTGCTTTTGACTGATCTATAAATTGGCATGCCTGTGCGCCTCTTGATATGGCTTCAAAACCTAAACTTCCAGAGCCTGCAAATAAATCAAGACAAGTGGCTCCATCAATGAAGGGAGTCAACCAATTAAATAGGGTTTCTTTGACCCTTCCTAAGGTAGGCCTTGTATTTTCATTGTCATGAAAAGAAATATTTCTCCCTTTTAATGACCCTGCAATAATTTTAACTGAGCTTGTGATTTAAGAATTCCCAACAATAACTGTTGAGAATCTTGACATATCTATCCTTCTTTGAAAAGCATCTTTAATATCTTCGATGGTTACCTTATCAATATTTTTAGCGAAGCTTTCAAGATAATCAATGGGGTAATTATAGATAGCCATCATGGAAATATACTCAGCGATTTTTTTATTACTATCGAGTCTTAAAGGGAATCCACCAATTAAATTCATCTTCGCATCTTTTAATTCTTCCTTGGTTGGTCCTTTTTCAATAAAATCCTTCATTACCTGATTCACCAATTTGAGAGCATCATTCATTTGAGATTTTTTAGTCTGCAAGCCAATTTGAAAAGGCCCCTTTTGAGTTAAGGGCATGAAGTAAGAGTACACGCTGTAAACTAACCCATTTTTCTCTCTGACCTCCCCAGTCAGACGAGAAACAAAACCGCCACCTCCAACAATGTAATTGCCAACATATAAAGGATAGAAGTCTTTATCTAATCTCACCATTGAAGGCATTCCATAAAACAAATGGGCCTGCTGTGCTGGGTGCTCTATCGAAACATTTTGGGGCTCATTTTCTACCACCTCAGGAATTGGAGCATGTCCATAGTCTTTTAGATGTGATGTTAGATCATTGACAACTTTTTCTGCTTCAGTTTTACTTAAATCTCCAACAATCACAATAGATGCGTTTTGAGAGGAGTAGAACTGATTGTAAAAATCAATAATATTATTCCGAGTTAACTTTGATACTGATTCAGCAAGTCCCTCTTCAGGGTAGCTGTATGGGTGGTCTCCATAGAGTGCTTTAGAAAATGCATTTTTACCCAATGAATCAGGCTGAGTTTTTGATTGATCAATTAAAGATAATGTACTCTTTTTCTCGCGCTCAAAAACATCATCCGCAAAGGATGGTTTTGTCAGCACAAGCTTAAAAGTATCTAGTGCCTGAGAAAATATTTTTTTATCAGATAAAGTTCTAATTGAAAGCTGTGCATGATCGCGGTCGATGCCACCTCCAAGGGTAGCCCCGATGTCAGAAAAACGATTACTTATCTGATTTTCGTCCAAATCACCTGCGCCAAGTAACATTAAGTAATTAGTCAGGTTAGCAACGCCATATTGTCCCTTGGGATCTCTTGCTGAACCAGCATCAAAGTTAATTTTGATATCAACAATTGGTAGCTCATGAGATTCGACAAAATACACTCTGACTCCATTTTCTGTCTTCCAGAAATCGATGTTGATATTTGCATAAAGAATCGATGAAAAAAATAAACAAAAAATTGATAATAAAACTCTCATAAAACTCCTAAGTTTGACCTAAACCGATTCTGGTTTCAGATGAACAACCGTTAAAGTATCATCTTTAAAAAATTCCTTAACAACCTTTTTAACGTCATCAGATGTAATCTTTTTGATATTTTCAATGTAATCATCTTTGATCTTATACGAGTAGCCCATTGTTTCAAGCTGGCCGATAATCATCGCTTGATAGAACATTGAATCCTTTTCATAAACATCGCCTGCAATCACGTTAGCTTTCACGCGAGCTAATTCTTGATCAGTAACGCCTTCATTAGCTATTTTTTTTAATTCTGCCTTAATAATATTTTCAACATCATTAACCTCAACACCATTATTTAAGGTCACAACAAATTCAAAAGTTCCAACATCTCCTCTTGATAACATTGGGTAACTTGCATAAGCACTGAGTGATTTGCCAGACTGCACTAATTCTTTTTGTATTCTGGCTGTTGAGGTTCCCGATAAAACACCAGCAAGAACTTCCAAGGCAAATGCGGTTGTATCGTTGTTAACATCTTGTTTGCTTAGCAATGGAACCTTATAACCCATTTGGAGCATGGGTAATTTGCTTGCCGCTTTCAGTTCAGCGCGGACCATTCCTTTTTGAACTGGCTCTACCTGTGGTTTTCTAGAAGGTGTTTCCTTGGACGGCAATTTGGCAAAATATTTCTTTGCTAAATCAAAAACTTCTGTTGGGTTTACATCGCCAGAGACAACCAATATTGCGTTGTTCGGTGCATACCAATTGTTATACCACTCCAATGCATCTTCATAGGTCATGGATTCTAAATCATTCATCCACCCAACAATTGGTCTTCCATAAGGATGTGCCTTAAATGCTAACGCATTAAAAGTTTCATTTAATTTTCCTTCAGGTTTATCTTCAGTTCTCCAGCGACGTTCTTCCATGACAACCTTAATTTCTTTGTCAAACTCTTCTGCTGAGATCACAAGATTTTGCATGCGATCCGATTCCATTTTAAATGACAGTTCTAGCTGAGATTTCTCCATTGTTTGAAAGTAGCATGTGTAGTCAGTGCCAGTAAAAGCATTTTCTCTACCGCCCGCACGAGCAATAATTTCTGAAAATTCGCCAGGCTTAGTTGACTTGGTGCCCTTAAACATCATGTGCTCTAATACGTGAGCCACACCTGTTTTGCCATTGACTTCATCGATACTACCTGCTTGATACCAAACTTGTGAAACGACAACAGGAGCTCTATGATCTTCATTAACAATAATTCTCATGCCATTCTCAAGTTTTAATTCTTGAGCAGCGGCTGAGAGTGAAAAACAAAATAATAATGAAAAAAGACTTAATAAAATTCGCATAATATTGAAATGATAGAGGTTAATGTTTGCTATAATCATTATCAATGACCGTTAAACATAAAGTAAGTTCGCTCACATCATAAAGAAATTATGTTTGATTTCCTAAAAAAACTTTTTAAAGGTGATGAATCAAAGAAAACTGATTCCAAACCTGTCAAAAAAACAACCAAGCCCAAAACAGAGCCTAAAAAATCTACTGTTACAAAACCAAAAACAGAAAAAAAAGAGTCAAATAAAAAAATCAAACCTAAAAATGAAACAGCACAATTAAAACCAGCTAAAAAAATTGAAACAAAGCCTTTAAAAGATCAAGAAGAAACGCCTAAAAAAGAAGAAAAGCTTTCATTTGCTGAAAAAATTAAGCAAGGTCTAAAAAAAACAAGAGATGCCATTAGTGACAATTTGTCTGCTTTATCATTTACGAAAAAAATTGATCAAGAATTTTATGACGAACTTGAAATGACTTTGATTGCAGCGGATGTTGGTTACGCAGCCACGCAACAAATTATTACTGAATTAAAAGACAGGGTAAAAAAGGAAAAGTTAGAGGATGGAGCACAATTAAAAAATTTGCTTAAAAAAATCCTATCGGAGCTTCTGCAGCAAATAGAAAAACCATTAATTCATATTGAAACCACACCTTTCGTGATTCTGGTTGTAGGGGTTAATGGTGCTGGTAAAACGACCACCATTGGTAAATTAACTAAACTACTATTAGATGAAGGTAAGAGTGTTCTAATTGCGGCTGGTGATACTTTCCGTGCCGCAGCAAAAGAACAACTTCAAGTTTGGGGCGATCGAAACAACGTCACCGTAATATCTCAAGACACCGGAGATCCAAGTGCGGTTATTTTTGATGCAATGCAATCAGCTAAAGCTAAGGGAATAGATATTGTTATTGCTGATACTGCTGGTCGACTCCCAACTCAAAAACACCTCATAGATGAACTGGCTAAAATCAAAAAAGTTATTCAGAAATTCGACGAAACAGCTCCACATGAAACCATCTTAGTTTTAGATGCTAATACAGGTCAAAATGCCATCAATCAAATAAAAGTTTTCAATGAGGCTGTTTCATTAACCGGATTAATCATGACTAAACTTGATGGCACAGCTAAGGGAGGAATTGTTGCGGCGATAGCAAAAGAACAGCCGATACCCTTAAGATTTATTGGTGTTGGGGAGAAAATTGATGACCTTAAAATATTTAGTGCTGAAGATTATGCAGAGGGAATGCTGGAATGATACGCTTTGATCAAGTATATAAAAGGTATCCTGGTTATCAAGAGGCGCTTCAGAATGTAAGCTTTGAAATACTTCCTGGAGAGCTAGTGTTTGTTACCGGAGCTTCTGGTGCCGGCAAATCAACACTCCTAAAAGTACTATCCTCTATTGAAAAACCATCATCAGGAACAGTCATCTTTGAAAATTTTAATCTTGCACAAGCAAAAGATAATACGCTCAATAGGATCAGAAAGAAGTTTGGCATGGTGTTTCAAGATCATAAGTTATTGTATGACCGCAACTGCTATGAAAATGTGGCCCTGCCCTTAGCGGTCAACAATATCTTTGGTGAGGAAGCAGAAAAAAGGATTAGGGCTGCTCTTGATAAAGTGGGACTTCTTAATAAAGAAAGAATGATGCCCATTACTTTATCAGGTGGAGAGCAACAGCGTTTGGCTATAGCAAGAGCGATTGTGTGTCGTCCGAGTATTATTATTGCCGATGAGCCAACAGGAAACCTAGACAAAGGTTACGCAAACGACATTATGAATATTTTTTTCAGCTTTCAACAAGTCGGGGTTACAGTAATTATCTCAACTCACGAGCTACCAAATATTCCTATGCGCTTTAAACATATACATCTTGAAAACGGACAACTCAAATTAAATCAACAGCCTTATGATCAACTACCTGCTTAATCACATCGAAGCATTTAAAGTGGCTTTACGCCGATTATTTTATGCCAAGGCTGCAAGTCTGGTGATGTTTCTCATTATTGGCATCACAACCTGCCTGCCGATGTCTGCACTACTATTTTTGGAAAATATAAAGCAAGCCTCTTCACAAATTGAATACTCTGCGGAAATAAGCATCTTTTTAATAAACGAGTATAAAGATGATGACCTTAAAACGTTTACCAGCTTCCTGAAAGAGCAACCCATTGTTAGTAAAATTACCTTTGAAAAAAAAGAAGACGCTTGGGTTAAATTACAGAAAAAAATTATGATTGATGGGGATAGCCTGATTGAAAAAAACCCACTACCGGATAGTTTCTACTTATCCTTAGCAACATTGGATGAAAATGAAATTGATTACCTTGTCAAAGAACTGAAAGAATTTGCCATCATAGACGATGTTTTATTGGACTCTGCTTGGGTGAATAAACTGAATTCCATTTTATCTTTAGGTGAACTCATTATTAACTTTTTAGGAATCCTATTATTAAGTGTATTGGCTGTCATTATCGGCAATACCATCAGATTGCAAGCTTTATCATTTAAAGATGAAATAGAAGTCAGCAAGCTCATTGGAGCATCAAATGCGTTTATTAGACGGCCTTTCCTTTATACAGGAATATTTTATGGAATCGGCGGGGCAATTGTCGCAATAGCGATCATCAAGTTAATGATCTTTATTTTTAACTATTATGCCTACGTTATCGAGTCTATCCTCGGCTTCAATATTTCCATTAATGATTTACTCATCACTCATTATTTGGCAATGATAATGCTTACTATTGTCATCGGTTGGCTCGCCTCATATTTTTCTACAAATCGCACCCTATCAAAAGTAAAAAATAATAGTTAAATCATTGATTTTAAGTGAACTTTTATCTAAAATTAGCACTCTTAGTTATAGAGTGCTAAAATAACATAAGATATTAAGGAAATTATTTTTATGAATAACGCTTTAACCATACCTTTAAGTCCGTCTTTGGATAGCTTTGACTTGTACCAACAGCAGGTACAGGCGATTCCTTTGCTTACCGAACAAGAAGAGATGAATTTAGCAAAAAAACTACATGAAGAAAATGATCTTAATGCGGCTCGACAATTAATTATGTCTCATTTAAGGCTGGTAATAAAAATTGCTCGCTCCTATTCAGGTTATGGTTTAAATCAGGCAGACCTTGTCCAAGAAGGAAATATTGGTTTAATGAAGGCTGTGAAAAGATTTGATCCATCTCGAGGGGTCAGGCTGGTCTCATTTGCGATGTACTGGATCAAGGCAGAAATTCAGGAGTTTGTCGTCCGTAATTGGCGTTTGGTTAAAACAGCCACTACCAAGGCTCAAAGAAAATTATTCTTTAATCTCCGCAGCATGAAAAAAACATTACAACCCCTCAAGCAAGAGGAAATCAAAGAAATAGCAAAAGAGTTAAATGTAAAAGAATCCGATGTCAAAGAAATGGAATATCGTTTTAACGGTAATGAAATCGCTCTTGACTACCAAGATGAAGATAATGAAGATGAAGTATTTCGCCCCATATCTTATTTGCAAGATGAAAACGCAGACCCAGTCAAACAGTTAATTTCTAAAGAGTCTGAATCTAATAATCTTTCAGCATTATCTAATGCGATTAAATCGATTGATGAGCGAAGTCGTTACGTTCTAGAATCTAGATGGTTAAATGAAGAAAAATCTAAAACACTCCATGAATTAGCTGATGAGCTAGGTGTGTCTGCAGAAAGAATTAGACAAATAGAGCAAAACGCTTTAAAAAAATTAAAAAGTTTAATGTAGTTTTATTGTGTCTGCCCCCGTCCCTGTTGAAATTAATTATCATCAAGATCAAAAGCTTCTAAAAATCAACTTCAACAACAACACTGAATGCATGCTCTCAGCTGAGTTTTTGAGAGTTTATTCTCCTTCTGCAGAAGTTCAAGGGCATCACCCATCTGAGGCTGTATTGCAGACAGGTAAAGAAAATGTTGAAATTCAAGCTATTGAGCCTGTTGGGAATTATGCTGTCAAACTGATTTTCAGTGATGGGCATGACACGGGCTTGTATACATGGGATTATCTTTATGAATTGGCATCAAATTATGATATTTTATGGCAAGACTATCAAATAAAACTAAAACAACATTTTGAAAAAAAATAAAACGCATTTTGGATTTAGTGAAATCGACATTGAAGAAAAAGAACCATTAGTCAAAGAAGTCTTTTCGTCGGTTGCTTCCAAATATGACTTAATGAATGACCTCATGTCTTTTGGGCTTCATCGATTATGGAAGCGCTATGTTGCGACAAATATCACTATTAAAGATAATGATCATATTTTAGATCTTGCGGCAGGATCTGGAGATCTATCAATTTTATTCAAAAAAAAGAATCCAAAAGCATCTATCATTCACAGCGACATAAATCAAAGCATGCTCGAAGAGGGTCAAAAAAAAATTATTGATCATGGCTTAATAATTCCCTCCATGCTCATTAACGCAGAACAAATTCCATTCCCTGACAATTCATTTAATGTGGTCAGTATTGGTTTTGGATTAAGAAATATGACCAATAAACAGTCTGTGTTAAACGAAGTTCTTAGATGTCTCAAGCCAGGAGGTCAGATTGTGATTCTTGAATTTTCTAAAATTCACTCCTCACTTGAAAAAATTTATGACCTCTTTTCATTTAAGATCATTCCTAAAATTGGTAAGCAAATTGCAAATGATGAAAAAAGTTATCAATATTTAGCAGAATCAATTCGTATGCACCCGGACCAAGAAACATTGTTACGCATGCTTAATGAAGCTGGGTTTTGTAAAACTTCGTACACCAATTTATCTGCAGGAGTAGTCGCCGTTCACTCTGGATATAAATCATGATGGTAAAAACTAAAATAATCGATGGAGTAAATCATATTCTTCATCAAAACGACTGGACAAAACCCCATTTAGTAAATTTTGCAGGAAAAGTAATTGAATTGAATTACGGCAATGATCTTTTCATCCAGTTAATGCAAATCAATAATGACGGATCACTCTCATTAGTTAAAAATGCTGAGTCACAACCAAGCTTAACTATCAAAGTTTCTAATAGAACCGTCTTTCAAATGATAACAAAGCAAGACCTTGATGATATCGAAATCCAAGGTGACATGAAATTAGCAAAAAAATTAAGCGAAGTTTTAAAAAGCTTAGAGTGGGATCTAAGTTTAGAGATAGATAGATACCTAGGCCCACAAGCTGCAGGACTTTATCAAAGATTATCGAACAAAATCATCACTCGAATCCGTGATATTACAAAAAATATAATGGAAACAACTGTGGAATATTACCAAGAAGAAAATAAAATTTTCGCTAAGCCCTATCAAGTAAAAGAATTTAATGACGATGTTGATGAGCTTTTAATAAGATTTGAAAATTTAAAACGTAAATATAATGAGATTTTTAAATGACCGTCTTTAAATTTTTAAGATTTATAGGCATCGCCCTATTCTATAAATTAGATTTATTTTTTAATTCTAATATTTACGTAAGATTTCTTTCCTATTTACTTTTCCCATTGCGAATTTTTAAAAGTGGGACTAAATCTGAAAACTTAAGAAGAGCTCTTGAGGTAGCAGGACCAATATTTGTAAAATTTGGACAAATGTTATCTACAAGAAGAGATTTGTTACCTACTGATATTGCCAATGAACTAGCAAAACTTCAGGACAAAGTCCCGCCTTTTACTTTTAAAGAAACAAAAATAATTCTTAATGAGGCCTATCCGGATGGTTATGAAAAAATATTTAGACATATTTCAGATCAGCCTATTGCCAGCGCCTCTGTTGCTCAAGTATATCTTGGTGAATTAATGGATGGTTCGAAAGTGGCCATTAAAATCTTAAGACCTAATATAGAAGAGCAAGTTAAAAATAACATCAAACTCCTTAAATGGATTGCTGGATTGTTAAAAATTCTATGGTCTGAAGGAAAACGTTTAAAGCCCGTTGAGGTGGTAAATGAGTTTGAGAAACACACTAAATCTGAATTAAATCTCCTTCTGGAGGCTGGACATTGTGAACACTTGGGAGAAAACTTTAAAGATAAAAAATTATTAATTGTGCCCAAAGTGTATTGGGATTTCTGTCACGAAAAAGTGATGGTAATGGAAGCGATGGATGGTATTCCGATCTCACAAATCGAAGTATTGAAAAATAATAAAATAGATCTCATCAAACTCTCAGAAAATGGGGTCACCATTTTCTTTACACAAGTCTTTAGAGATGGATTTTTTCATGCCGACATGCATCCAGGAAATATTCAAGTTGCCAAAGATGGGCGATATGTGGCAATGGATTTTGGAATTATGGGAACCCTTAACGAGGAAGATAAATATTATTTAGCTAAAAACTTTGTTTGTTTCTTTAATCGCGATTACCGAGGAGTAGCTCAAGCTCATTTAGATTCCAATTGGGTACCATCAGACACTTCAGTAGATGAATTTGAGAATGCTATAAGAGCTGTTTGTGAACCTATATTTAATAAACCTCTTAAAGAAATCTCTTTCGGTAAATTACTGATTCGTCTTTTTCAAACTTCAAGACAATTTAATATGGAAATACAACCTCAGCTCACAATGTTACAAAAAACCTTGTTAAATGTTGAAGGTCTTGGCCGAGAGCTGAATCCAGATTTAGACCTATGGAAAACAGCTAGACCATTTTTAGAAAAGTGGCTTAAAGAGCAGCTGGGTATTAAACACTTTGTTAAATCGTTAAAGAAAGATTTTCCAAAATGGCTCAATATTATTAAAAATCTACCACACTACGAGGAGCTTAAAAATCAACAAGTTGATTTATCTAATCAATTAGCAAAACAAGAGCTCTCAAATGCGCGTCATAAAAAAAATAATAATTATTTGAAATGGATCATTGCTGTTTTTTTTATATTGATGTGCATTCAATTATTTATTATTATTTTTCTTTTTTAATAAATAAACCACGAAAACATGCTTCTCACTTTTGTCTGTATTTATATAATGATATCTGTAGGTATCGGATTCTACGTATCAACGAAAGTTAAAAATACGAGAGATTTTGCCATCGCAGGAAGGCACTTACCCTTACCTGTTGTGATTGCAACCGTGTTTGCCACATGGTTTGGTGCTGAAGCCATCTTTGGTGTTTCATCTACATTTGTAAATGAGGGGCTGCATGGATTAGTTGCTGACCCATTTGGGGCTAGCATGTGTCTAATTATTGCAGGTTTTCTATTCTCAAAATATTTATACCATCTCAATTTTATAACCCTTGGTGATTTTTATCGCAAAAGATATGATCGTAAAATTGAAGTCATTACCTCCATTGCTATTTTGATTTCATATCTTGGTTGGGTGGCTGCTCAAATTAAGGCATTAGGCTTGATAATTAATGTCTTAACTGAACATCAAGTCTCTGAAGAAGTAGGTATAATTATTGGGACTTTAATCGTCGTTTCATACACCACCCTTGGTGGCATGCTATCAGTTGCTATTCTCGATTTTATTCAAATGTTGGTCATTATTTCTGGGCTTCTCTTTATAAGCTTTATTGTATCTGACATGTCGGGTGGAGTGATGAATGTACTTGATCATGCGAGAGAAAATAACAAATTCGATTTTTGGCCTAAGGGCGATATTTTTACATGGATTTCCTTTTTTGGTGTGTGGGTCACATTAATGCTTGGCTCCATCCCCCAACAAGATGTCTTTCAAAGAATAACTTCTGCCAAAACAGCTAAGATTGCATTCTGGGGTTCCATTTTTGGCGCATCAATTTATTTTGCTTTTACTTTTGTTCCCATGTTTATTGCTTACTCAGCAACAATAATCGATCCAGTATATTTTCAGTCAATTATTGAATTTGATTCTCAATACGTACTTCCTGAATTCATTATTAAGTACACTCCACCAATCGCACAAATAATATTTTTTGGAGCAGTGATATCGGCCATTATGAGTTGCTCATCTGCGACACTCTTAGCACCGTCTGTTACTTTTGCCGAAAATGTCATCAAGCCCCTAAGACCTGGAATGACAGATAAAGAATTTCTTAAAATGATGAGAATATGTTTGGTCGCATTCTCTTTCGTAGTACTAAATTATGCTCTAGCTTCAAATTTATCTATTTTTCAAATGGTAGAGTCTGCTTATAAAGTTACCCTGGCAGGAGCATTCACCCCTCTCATCTTTGGCATTTTTTGGAAAAAAGCCAATCATCATGGCGCATTGGCATCTATTTGCTTTGGGATTGCAACATGGGTCTTCTTTGAAATTATATATGGTGAAGATGCGTTGATACCGGCTCAGTTAATTGGATTATTTGTGAGCATGTTATCAATGGTTTTGGTTTCTTTAATGACTCAAAAATCAACGTTGACAGGCGCTGCAAAAAAAACTTGATCTCTGGCCGATAATAATTTTTTTTATCTCAGAGCCACATTTATTACACGGCTGGCCCTCGCGATTGTAAACTTGATGGTCAATTTGAAAGTAACCCTGCTCCCCTTTTGTGTTCATAAAATCACTGATGGTTGATCCACCTTTTTCAATGGCTATTAATAAAACATGTTTAATATTTTTTACTAATATTTCCATTTTTTTCCTTGTAACCTTACACGCTGGAACCGATGGTCTGATTTCTGATAAGAATAATGCCTCGCTGGCATAGATATTTCCAACACCGACAACTATATGATGATTCATGATAAAGGTTTTTATGGGTACATTTCTCTTTCGAGCTTTGATAAAAAGATAATTTCCATCAAATTCAGCTGCCAACGGCTCTAAGCCTAGATTAGCCAGTAGTTTAAAATCATCCAGCTTATCTTTCACTAAATGTGCTGATCCAAATCTCCTCGGGTCGTTATATCGAATAACTTGGTCATTATTGGTAAATGTTATTTGAATATGATCATGCTTCTTTAAGGTGTCACTGGGTTTTGCAAACACTAATTTACCAGTCATGCCCAAATGTATTATGAGGTATGCATTTGAGCACTGGATAATAATGTACTTTGCTCGACGATAGACGCTTAATATTTTTTTACCACTTAAAAAGTTTGGTAAATCGTTCGGTACAGGCCATCTTAAATTTGGATTAAATATGTCAACCTTTTCAATGACAGATGACTCTATTGATTTTATTCCACGGACCGTGGTTTCAACTTCGGGAAGTTCTGGCACAATTAATCTTGACGGGAAACATTCGGATTGAGCATCGTAAATCCAACATCCTGTGGAAAGTGATACAGCAGTCCTTCATCTTTTCTAAATAATAATAGCTCTGGTGACTCTTGAATACGATAAAAAGTTATCTTTGCCTTGTCATCTAAATAGACATCAAAACTCTTATATCCAATTCTTGCATCAAATTTATAAGGCTCAACCGAGGTTGATACCGCTTTTAACCAATTTTCAGTAAACCATTCCGCAAGCTGCATCTCATCAAATTCTATTTTTTTACCATCAGCCTTAATTTTTCCCATATCATCTATCTCAACGCGCAAATAATTTTCTTGCCACTGTTCAAGCCTAGAGAAGTCAAATTTCATAACTTTTTCAAAGGGTGCTAATGGTTTTTTATCAATTAATTCAACTGGCAGATAGCTGGCCATTTCTGAGAAAATACCATCCAAGATATAAACACTATTGTCATACAGCACATACTGTTGCTCTGTCACTGGGTTATAAGTTCCAAATGAAAAGACTTCTTTTTGATTTTCATTACTGAATGTCATTTTAAGTTTAGGTTTATCTAAACCATATTTTTCAATTTGTAATGATTCAAGTTTTTCTTTTGATTTCGCAGCCAAAATAGATAACAATCGATACACAATATTTTGATCTGCTCTGGTTTGATAAGGTTTGGTTTGATACCAATAGCCATTAATTTTTTTAAAAGACGTGGCAGCCTTAGACGGAAAGTCGATAAAAATTTCATCAAATTCAGATAACTTTAAATTAGATACTTCATAACTGCTATCTGTTATCTCTTGATTTTTAAAACTTAAAGAAAACCACGCCAAAGGTGCAATGACTAAAATGAGGATTATGATTGGTAACCATCTTTTATTCATATGAAATTAGTTTATCTCTTTCTTCTTCTGAGCCACAACCAAATGCCTCCAATAAATAATCCAACAGGAATAAAATATTGAAAGCTATGGAAAATAGTCCAAGCTATGACAAATGATGTTCGTGTTTCTGGAATTGTAACATTTACATCTTTGAGCGGCATGGGTTGAATGTTGATTAGCTTATCATCGCCGCTGAGCCAGTTCACCAAGTTGACACCTAGGTCTAAGTTACCACCCGACGTAATAAAAGCATTAGATAAAAACTCAGAATTACCTACAACAACAACTCGCTGACCGACTTCGCCATATTCACGCTTTAATGCTACCGCTATATTAATAGGTCCAGACTGATCCTGATCTTCTTCAAAGGTAGGGTTAGTTTCATTGCCACGTTCAAGCCATCCCCCCGCTGCAACGTCAACTAATTCAGTCACTTCCCATCCGTTTTCGTAAGTACCCTTAGCGTTTAAGGCCTTCGGGTTCGAAAACAATGTTCTTAACATAAAATTTCTTGTTATCGGATGGTCACCGTAACGAAGAGCGAAAGTCAAACCTGGAGTTGAACCGTACTGCTCAGAACTTGGATCGTAAATCTTCCCATCTAATACTGTCAGGCCAATATATTGTGCAACCTCGTCAAGACCTTTAAAGTTACTGTCATCTAAAAGCCACAAAAGATTACCACCTGACTCAAGAAATTTCACAATTTTTTTGGCCTCAAGATCAGAAACATCTTTTTTCGGGCTGGCAATCACTAGCATTGAGCCTTCTTCAGGCACCGATGGTAATACAGTTAAATCAGGGTTAGAAAATTTAAATCCTTTATTTTCTAATTGTTTACCAAACTCACCTAAATCTGAATTTTTTAAACCCAGAAGATTTTTTTCTCCATGGCCATCCAAATACATAATTGGCTTTTCATTGGTTCTTGTTAGTCTAACTAACAAGTTCGTTAGCTCTTGTTCGGCAAAAGGTGGGGTAATGTGTTCTGTTCTTTTGTTATATTCAACAACGACCTCACCATCAACACGGATACCCATATCCTGAGCCAATTTTGGCTCTTCAACTGGGCTAATAAACTTTATATTGATGTCAGGTTTTGAGCGCTGATAGCGAGCAATAAAATTAATAATTCCTTGTCTGAATTTATCACCTTTATTGACATCATCTTTGGTCGCAAAAACTGTAAGATTAATTGGGCCATCCATTTCTTTTAGAACGCCAATACTTCCCTCAGTCAAAGTATTTCTATTAGCTTGAGTAATGTCTTTTGAAAATTCATACTGATTAGAAATAAAACCAAGCAGCAAAACAAGAATGATGAATAGAACAACAAATACCCAATTCTGAAGTAGAAGTTGTAACCTTTGTTTAATATTTTTTGTATTTTTCATTAACCTCTCAACCTATCTGCATCTAAACGGCGAATTGTTAAAACTATGAAAGTTGAGATAAAGAGTAAGAAATAAATAATATCCTTTGAACTGATCACCCCTCTGGAAAAAGTCTGGAAATGTTTTAACAATGAAACATGATGAAACCAATGATTAGGCTGACTAGCGAAGTAGCTTTCCAAACCTAAAAGTAAAAATGCAAAAATAAAACTTAAAATTGCAGCGATAATTGGTTGACTGGTCAGACTTGAAAAATATATACCAATGGCTGCAAAACTTCCAACAAGAAGTAATAACCCAAATGTATTAGAGAAGAGATAACCAAAATCAATGTCTGCCCAAATATTTAAGGTAGAAAGCATTAAAAATATGTAGACAACCATGAGAGCTAAAAAAGCAAACAGTCCAAAAAATTTTCCTAAGACAATCTCAACTATAGAAACTGGTGCGGAAAATAAAAATGGTAGAGTTTGCTGCCGTCTTTCTTCACTAATTAGTCTCATTGACATCAGTGGAACGGCAAATAACATAAGAAAAAAAGCTGCGCCATAAACTGTTTGACCGACATAAATAGTCACTCCAACTCTTTCCGCAGGTCGAATTGCTCCAGACATAACTTCAAAATAACTATTAACTCCTTCAAGGTAGTAGGTGCCAAAAGCTGCAGTTATTAAAGCCAATATTATCCAACCCATTGGGGTCACGAAAAAACTTTTAATCTCCTTAGAGGCAATATTTATAATCATCTTCATATTTTTACTTATTAGTTAATTGTACAAAGGTGTCCTCAAGACTTGTAATATGAGGAGAAACTTGAAACAAACCTAGCTTTTCTTTAACACACACCTGAATAAACTTTTCCATATCAAAATCTAGATTTTTAAATTGAATAACATGAAGTAAGTCTTCCTGTTTTTCTATTTTTACAATGTCGAACAAAGATTGTAATTTTTTTAACGTTGGCGTCTTTTTAAAACCAACTAATAATTTATTTCCTCTTCTTTGCTGTTTCAAATCATCTATTGATCCATGAAATACCAAATTTCCTTTATCAATAATTTGAACTCGATCACACACAATCTCAACTTCAGGAAGAATATGTGTAGATAAAATAACGCTGTGTTCCTTGCCAATTTCTTTGATTAGTTTTCTAATTTCTCTAATCTGGATTGGATCCAATCCAACGGTTGGTTCATCCAGAATCACAATTTCTGGATTGTGAATAATAGCTTGAGCAATACCTACTCGCTGTTGATATCCATTTGATAAATTTTCAATCAAACGATTACTCATGTGAGTTAGACCACATTTTTCCATGGCAATGTCGATAGATGAATTAATTTTTTTAGCTGGAATGTTGTGCAACTTTGCAGCTATTCTCAAAAATTCGTTTACTCTAAATTCTTTATAAAGTGGTCTCATCTCTGGAAGGTAGCCAATATTTGCTTTGGCTAGTTTTGGTTCTTCAATAATATTGATGCCACAAATTTCAACCTGGCCATCTGTTGGAGCTAAGTTACCGGTGAGCATCCGCATGGTAGTGGATTTACCAGCGCCATTTGGACCCAAGAAGCCCAACACCTCACCTTTTGATAATTCAAATGAAACATTATTGACCGCTTTATTTGGGCCAAATAATCTCGTTAATCCTAATGCTTTTAATGTAGTTGTCATAATTTGTGTTAATTCTAATTCAGCTTAAATGACAAGGTAATTGTCAAAAAAGTTTATCTATTTTTTTAAAAATATGCTGAATTATATTCTAATTCGATAGTCATTTCTATTGATAGTAATCTTTCAATGAAATAAACTTGGATTTACATGAAATACTTAAACAATTTATTAATTACTTTTTTAATCTTAATTGTTCCTGCAAAAGGGATAACTGAAGAACATCCTGAAGAATTCAATCCAGATCTTCCAGCACAAATTACTGAAGCAAATGCTGAATTTGTCTACAAATTTTTGCTCGCTGAACTTGCGATCCAGCGAAATGACATAAATTCGGCAGGTCATCTTTATCTCGATTTAGCTAAGTTAACAAAAAATACTGGCTTTGCCCAAAACGCTGCGCAATTGGGTGGCATGGTTCGAAATGGAAGATTAGCCCTAGATGCCGCAGACATATGGAGTAAGCTTGATCCTAAATCAAGAGATGCAAAAAAAGTGTTAGCAGAAATGTACATAGCCAGTGGCAACTTATCCAAAGCCAAGCCGCTTGTTAAAGAAATACTTGAAAGTGAAGATTCTAAGGGTGATGGCTTTTTATATCTAAATAACATCCTTACGAGAGTCGAAAATAAAAGCAATGCTCTAAGATTCATTATTGATATTGCTAAGCCTTATGCCAAAATGGTAGAAGCGCATTTTGCAGTCGCTCACACAGCTCACATGGCAGGAAACATCACCATTCGTGATAAAGAATTAGCAACGATTAATAAACTCAACCCAAACTGGGAAACCAGCACTTTGTTTATTGGATCAATTCAGTTTGATGAAGACCCAATGAAGGCGATTGAAACATACCAAAAATTTGTAAAAAATAATCCGAAATCTAATACAGTGAGGCTTGAGCTTGCAAAAGCGCTTGTTCAAACAGAACAGTACCCAGCCGCAAAAAAACATTTTGAAAAGTTGGTGAATAGTCCTCTAGCATCAGCTGAGCTCAGTTTTACTGTTGCGCTTTTAGCTCTTGAAACAGGGGATGACATCATGGCTGAACAGTTCCTTAACCAAAGTTTAGAAAGAAAATATTACAATCCAGATCAAGTCAATATGTATCTAGCCAGAATTTATGCGCAAAGACAGAATATTGATAAAGTCATCAACCTTGTTGAGAAGATCAGTACCGGGCCTTTATTTGTTGACTCAAGAATTTTTGCCGCACAAGCTATAAGGGTTGAAAAAGGTATCGACCAAGCTGTTGAGTATCTCGATCAGTATAAATCACTCGACAGACAAGAAAAATTGAAATTTTTACAGCTAAAAACATCTTTTTGGTATAACGACAACCAGTACCAAAAAGCTATCAACTTAATGCTTAGTGAAGAAGAAAAGTATGCAGATTCTGCAGAGTTCTATTTTGACTTCGGCTTACTTTATGAAAAAAATAAAGACTTTGATTCAATGGAAGCCAATTTAAAAAAAGCAATTTCTCTGAAACCTGACTATGCAATTGCTTATAATGCTCTGGGTTATTCATATGCTGATAGGAATGTTAAACTTGATGATGCTAAAAAATATATCGAAATAGCTTTATCTATTGAACCACAAAATCACTATATCCTTGATAGCATGGGGTGGGTTCATTTCAGACTTGGAAACTACGATATCGCTTATGAATTTATTACGAAAGCATATGCTATTCAGGAAGATCCTGAAATTGCTGCGCATTTAGGTGAAGTTTTATGGAAGCAAGGTAAAGAAAATGAAGCAATGTCAGTATGGCAAGGTTCTCTTGAGAAGTTCCCAGAAAACTCCGTTCTCATTGAAACAAAAAATAGATTATTTCAATAATTTCTTTTGTTATTTGCTATTAATTAGCTTTGCCCTTCTTTCAGGATGCCAAACTCTTAATATAAAATCCAATCAAGAGACATTTGCTTACGATGAATTCATAAATATATATAATCCAACCTCTGAAGAAAAAAAATTTAATGGGAAATTTAAACTCTTTTTAAAAGACAAAGGTTACACAGGATCTTTTAAATTTTATCCAAGTGATGAAGGTCATGAAATGATTCTGTTATCTCCTCTCAATCAAATCATAAGCAAAATCTCTTTGGGTGAAAAAATTTTATTTGAATATCAGAATAAAGATGATCAAAACCTTAAAAATTTTATTAAAGATTTACCTATTAAAGAATTTAAAAGAATTTTATACACTCAATACAATGAGAAGCCAGTTAAGATTGCCACAAGTTATTTTGAAATAGCCATTGAAGAATTGTCAGAGATAGAAGCATCATCGAGCTTCGAACCAAAAACTATAAAGGTTAAAAATAAAGATATAGAATTAACAATATTTCTTCATTGATACATAAGTATGACTTCAAAAATTTTATACTCGCCTGCAAAAATAAATCTCTTTTTAAAAGTAATTAACCAAAGAGAAGATGGCTATCATAATTTACAAAGCTTATTTACCTACATTGATCTTTATGACGAAATAAAAGTGACATTACAAAAAAATAGTAAAAACCAAATTATAGTTAACAATCCATCTATAGACTGTCCCGCAGATGAAGACTTAATTTTCATGGCGTGTAAAAAAATCCTGCCTAAGAACTTTTCTATTGAAATTGATGTTAAAAAAAATATCCCTGATGGAGCTGGTCTTGGGGGAGGAAGCTCGAATGCTGCCACAATACTGATCGCAATCAATGATTTATGCAACTTGAATCTCTCAAAAAAAGAATTAGCAAATATTGGCGCTCATTTAGGTGCTGATGTGCCCTTTTTTATTCATAACAACTCGGCCATTGTAGAAGGTGTCGGAGATAAAATCACACCAATAGATTTAGCCCCTTTAAAATTGCTGTTGTGCTGTCCAGACTTGAAAATCTCAACAAAAGATATTTTTACCAGTTATAAATTGACAAATAAATCAAAAGAGTTGAAAATTACGGCTCTCAGCAATTATGAAGATCTAATTGATGAGCTTGGAAATGATTTAGAAGCTTTTGTGAGACAAAAAAACTCAACGATAGACGATCTGCTAAGCTACCTTAAAAAGTTTGGCGTGGCTAAATTAACTGGTACTGGATCGGGTTGTTTTTTAATTCTAAATGAAACAATAAATTTGGATGAGGTGAAACAAAAATTACCAAAAAATGTCAGATTTTATGAAGTTTCAAGTGTCAATTATAATATTGCTTATAATGCTCAACATTAGGGGAGTCGCCAAGCTGGTTAAGGCACAGGGTTTTGATCCCTGCATGCGAAGGTTCGAATCCTTCCTCCCCTGCCATTTTTAAGGAGGGTTTATGGATAACCATAGTTTGATGGTTTTTACTGGAAATGCTAACCCTAATCTCGCCAAAAAAGTGACCGATCATCTTAATATTAAGCTTGGAAAAGCTAATGTTGGCACATTTAGTGATGGTGAAACAATGGTTGAATTATTAGAAAACGTGAGAGGTAAAGACGTTTTTATCCTTCAATCAACCAGCATGCCTACGAATGATCACTTGATGGAAATAATGGTCATGGTTGATGCATTAAAAAGATCTTCTGCTGCCCGAATTACCGCTGCGATTCCTTATCTTGGATACTCTAGACAAGACAGAAGACCAAGATCTGCTCGAGTTGCTATCACAGCAAAAGTGGTTGCAAATATGTTATCAAGTGCTGGAGTCGATCGGTTACTCACCATGGATTTACATTCAGACCAAATCCAAGGTTTTTTTGATATTCCCGTGGATAACATTTATGCCACACCTGTATTACTTGAAGATTTAACTACTAAAAAACCTGAAAACTTAGTTATTGTTTCTCCTGATGTTGGTGGGGTGGTGCGAGCAAGAGCTTGGTCAAAAATTCTAGGCTCAGATCTTGCTATTATTGATAAAAGACGTCCAAAACCAAATGTTTCTGAAGTTATGAATATTATTGGAGATGTTGAAGGTCGCTCATGTGTGATTGTGGATGATATTGTCGATACAGCTGATACATTAACAAAAGCCGCTTTAGCATTAAAAAATAAGGGTGCTACTGAAGTCAAAGCATTCATCACTCACCCCATCTTATCTGGAAATGCTATTGAAAATATTAATGGATCAGAGCTTGATGAAATTGTAGTAACTGATACAATTACGCTCTCTGAAATTTCACAGCAATGTAAAAAAATCAGACAAATATCTGTGGCAAGTTTATTAGCAGAAACAATTAAAAGAATTAGCCACGAGGACTCAGTAAGCTCATTGTTTATTGATTAATTTAAATTTAGAAGAATTTGGTCGCGAAATCTTCTAACTAACGGAGTTATATTATGAAAATTACTGTTACAGCAGAAAAAAGAGATGTGAAAGGTACGGGTGCGAGCCGCCGTCTTCGCAGAAATGGCAAAGTGCCAGGCATTCTTTATGGAAACCATAAGGATGCGGTTTCAATTGTCTTAGACAGCAAAACGCTTCATCAACAATTTCATAAAGAGGCTTTCCATGCCTCCATTTTGGAATTATCTACTGATGGTACAAAGGAATCTGTACTCTTAAGAGATTATCAACTTGAGCCTGTCAAAGGCACAATCCTTCATGTTGATTTCCAAAGAGTTAATCAAAATGAGAAAATTCACGTTAACGTTCCTTTTCATTTTATTAATGAAGATATCGCAAAAGGCGTTAAACTTGAAGGCGGCGTAATCTCTCATATCATGACAGAAGTTGATATTGCATGTTTACCTAAAGATCTACCTCAATTTATTGAAGTCAACTTGGAAGACCTTGGTCTAGGTGAGTCTGTACACTTATCTGAATTAAAGTTACCTGAAGGTGTTGAATTAACGGCATTAACTGAAGAAAATGATCCTGCAATCACTTCAATTGTTAAACCTAAAGTTCAGAAAGCTGATGAACCAGTAGCAGCATCTGAGGAGGCAGGAGAAGATGATGCATCTGATGGTGATTCATCAACAGAAGCTTCTGATGAGGGTTCTAATGAAGAGCCAAAAGAAGAGTAAAATTAAATTTTTTGCAACAAACTTAACACCCTTTGTTAAAAGGGTGTTTTTGTTTATATGAGTGGAATAAAATTATTTATCGGTCTTGGCAATCCTGGTTCTGAATATTGGGCAACAAGACATAATGTTGGGTTCTGGTTTAATAATCTTATCGCTAACAACATAAAACAAACGCTTGATGAAAACTCTAAATTTTTAGGTTTCTATAAAAAAATTGCTGACCTAGAAAATATACATCTTCTTAATCCTTCCACATTTATGAATGAATCTGGTCTATCTGTCGCAAAAATCGTAAATTTTTATAAATTTAAACCTCATGAAATTCTTATCATTCATGATGAATTAGACCTCATGCCCGGAGATATTCGCCTCAAGAATGGGGGTGGTCATGGTGGTCATAATGGTCTCAAAAGCATTATTGCCAATGTTGGAACAAATGCCTTTTGGCGTCTAAGAATCGGTATCGGTCACCCTGGTGATAAAAATAAAGTTAAAAGTTATGTTTTAAACCGCCCTCAAAAAAACGAAGAGGATCAAATTAATGATGCCATTCTCAAAGGCTACCAGAATTTATCCTATATGATTCATGGCGAGTTTGAAAAAGCAATGTTGAATTTACACACAAAGGATTAATGAAATGAAATGTGGCATAGTTGGATTACCTAATGTTGGCAAATCAACCTTATTTAACGCAATTACAAAGTCAGGAATAGAGGCTGCAAATTATCCCTTTTGCACAATTGAGCCAAACTCAGGCATTGTTGAAGTACCAGATTTAAGACTCAACAAATTAGCAGCCATTGTGAATCCTGAAAAAATTATGCCAGCAATTGTTGAGTTTGTTGATATTGCTGGGCTAGTGGCTGGGGCTTCAAAAGGAGAAGGCTTAGGAAATAAGTTTCTCGCTAATATTAGGGAAACGAACGCTATCCTGCATGTCGTCAGATGCTTTGATGATGAAAACATCGTGCATGTAGATGGAAAAATTGATCCACTTGGAGATATAGAGACCATCAATACTGAATTGATCTTAGCAGACATGGAGTCAGTATCAAAAGCCATTGAAAAAGAAAAAAAGAAATCAAAATCAGGTGATAAAGAGGCTTTAAAAAAACTTAATCTATATGAATTGGTTTTAGAAAAACTTAATCAAGGTACATTATTAAAAGATATGGGCCTTGAAAAGGATGATTTAAAACTTCTTCAGCCATTATTCTTAATAACATTAAAGCCCGTCATGTATGTTGCGAATGTTGATGAGAGTGGATTTAAAAATAATGAGTATTTACAAAAAGTAATAGATTTTGCCGCAACACATGAATCAAAATGCATTCCCATATGCGCAAAAATTGAATCAGAGATTGCAGATTTAACTGATGAAGAAAAAGAATTATTTTTATCAGAATTAAATGTTGAGGAGCCTGGTTTAAATCTTATCATTAGAGAAACCTATGCCCTTTTAAACTTACAAACTTACTTTACAGCCGGAGTAAAAGAAGTAAGAGCATGGACCATTAAAAATGGTTACACAGCACCAGAGTCTGCTGGTGTTATCCACACTGACTTCCAACGAGGTTTCATTAAAGCAGAAGTAATTTCCTTTGAAGACTACATAAATTTTGGAGGAGAGCAAAAATCGAAGGAAGCAGGAAAGCAAAGGTTAGAAGGAAAAGATTACATAGTTAAAGATGGGGATGTTATTCACTTCAAATTTAATGTTTAGCTTTACATTAATTCATGAAAAAAATATAATGCTCAGTTCTTTGGTGATGTAGCTCAGCTGGTTAGAGCGCAGGATTCATAATCCTGAGGTCGAGAGTTCAAGTCTCTCCATCACCACCACTAATTCATTTAAAATCAATCACTTGTAAATAAAATTAATCTTAGTTAATAGATTTTAAAAAGTATAATAAAGTATAATAAAGTATAATAATTTTATGAAAACTATTTCAGAAGAATATAGAAAATTACAACAAGAGTTACATGAAAATCCCAATTATGGAATTGCCTCTACTCATTTTGCCCCAATAGTCTCTGAGATAATTAAGGTTTTTAAAATTAATAGTCTTACAGACTACGGTGCAGGTAAAAAAAGGTTATTTGAATCTCTTGAAAAATTAAACAATACTCCAAAAGAATATTTTCCATATGACCCAGCATTTCCAGAATACGGCGAACCAAAAGAAGCAGATCTTGTATGTTGTATTGATGTCTTAGAACATATTGAACCAAATCTTGTTGATAATGTTATTAAGGAGTTATCCTTAATAACAAAAAATATTGGTTTTTATACCGTTCACATGGGTCCAGCCGGAAAAGTTCTTTCAGATGGGCGAAATGCACACCTCATTCAGGAACCATCATCATGGTGGTTAGAAAAACTTATAAAATATTTTGATATTATTCGCCTAATAGAACATCAAATGATGGGTAATGGTTTTTGGTTAGTTGTAAAACCTAAGAAAAATACTAACTGATTATGCTGCAGGATTCATAATCCTGAGGTCGAGAGTTCAAGTCTCTCCATCACCACCACTAATTCATTTAAAATCAATTACTTAATATTAAAATTTAACAGATATTTATTGAAAAAATAATATAATTACGTATATTAAATAGTTAACTTCTTATGCTAGTACTTAAATGAAAACATTGCTTAATATAATCCAAAGTGTTCTTGCAGCATTTATTGGAATTCAAAAAAATAGTAAATTTAATGATGATGATAAATTTATTGAAAAAAATGGATTTATGCCTTATATGCTCGTTGGTCTAGTGTTAGCTCTTATTTTTATAATCTCAATTGTAACTGTGGTATCAATCATTCTTGATTAAAGAATCCAAAAAATTTGTTTTAATCATCTTTAAGTATTTTCCATACGGTGGAGCTCAAAGAGATTTATTACAATTAGCTAAAACATTATGTAAAAAAAATTTGGTTGAAATAGTTTGTATGGATTGGGATGGAAACTACCCAAAAGAAAAAAATATTTCTTTAAAAATTATTCAATCAAACTGTTTTTTTAATTACCGTCGATACTTAGAATTTAAACATAAGGTTTCACAATATATTGAAAACAAAACTAATGTTATATCAATTAGTTTTAGTAAAATTTCTGGGTTTGATTTTTATTATGCTGCTGACTCCTGTTTTGCTAGTAAAAATAAAAACTTTCTAAAAAACCTATCGCCAAGATACCAATTTTTTCATGAAGAAGAATTTCAAATTTTTAATCCAAAATCGAAAACAAAGATACTATCTATATCAAAAAAAGAAAACGAAATTTATAAATCAATTTATAAAACCCCTCATAGTAAATTTATATTCATCCCACCTTATATTGATAAAAATTTTTTCATTGATTCAAGTAAATCTATATCGTCAATAAATAGATATTTCAAAAAAAATAACAAATTACTTATCTTTATTGGTTCTGGATTTAAGACCAAAGGTTTGGATCGTGCAATTATTGCTTTCTCGAGCCTGCCAGAGAAAATTAGAAATAATTATAACTTTGCCATTTTTGGTAAAGATAAAGAAAAATCATATCGAAAACTGATTGCTCGCTATGATCTTGAGAATTCTATTAAAATCTTTCATGGACATGACAATGTTCCTCACCTCATGAGAGAGGCAAGCGCGCTTATACATCCAGCAAGATATGAAAATACAGGGTTGATACTTATTGAAGCACTGTCTCAAAACTTACCAATTATAACTACAGATAATTGTGGTTACAGCTCTTACGTCCAGGATGATAAAAAATCAATAGTCCTTCATTCACCATTCTCTCAAGAGGAGTTAAATTTGTCTTTAGAGAAAATTTTAAGTAAAAATAACCATTCAAATAAAATTAATACTGATTACAAACAATATACAAGTTATCAACTTGATGAAAAAATATTGGCTAATATTTAATCGATGATCTTTGTTCAAGCTCTTTTTTATACAATTCATTAAGATCTGCTTCTCTTTCGACAAAATCATGAATTGCCTCTTTAAATTGAGGGTGCTTTACAAAGTGAAATGAATCGGAAAACTCAGGATTAAAGCCTCGAGATAACTTATGCTCCCCCTGTATTCCAGCATAAAATCTATCCAATTTATTATCAATACAATATTGAATTCCTTGGTAATAGCTTAACTCAAAATGTAAAGATGGGATAAATTGGACAGCTCCCCAATATCGTCCATAGAGAATATTATTGGCTTGTAATGAAAAAGAGCAGGCTACTGGCAGGTGATCTTTGTAGGCTACAAAGATAACTACCCTCTCAGGGTTGTTGATAAAAAAGGATTCAAAGAAAGATTTATTGATATATGGCGGAGATCCATGTTGATAATAAGTCATAGAATAGCACTTATAAAAAAAAGAGATTAAATCCTCATTGATATCATTACCAGTAAAAGTTTTAAATGAAATTTGTTCTAATACGACTTTCTTTCTATCTTGTTTTATTTTTTTTCTTTTTTCCGATCTTAAAATCTTCAAAAAATCATCAAAATTTGCATAACTCTCGTTATCCCATACATACTGAATGGTTTTTCTGTTTGCCCAGCCGCGGTTTTTAAAAAGATGGTTTATTTCATCATCATGACTAGAGAAAACGTAATGGATTGATGATAAATTTTCATTAACCATGAGTTTTTCAATATGCTCAATCGCGAAATCTTTATACTCCATATTTTTGACAATTAATTTATTTGCATTAACCGGAGAAAATGGAATGCCAATAAAAAGCTTTGGGAAGTATGATAAACCCAATCGTTGGTGTGCTTCAGCCCATGACCAATCAAACACATACTCTCCATAGGAGTGGTGCTTAATAAACATAGGAATAAAACCTACCAATTCCTCATGATCAAACATACAAATGGATTTGATTTCCCAGCCTGTATCAGCACCAATAGATTTTGAGGTTTCTAAATCCATTAGAAGATTTAAATTCCAAAAATAGTTATCACCAATTAATTGGTCAACAGAGTTTGGAAGATTTAAGAAAGATTTGTATTCTTTAAATGAAACCATAAGGTCATTTAAACATATTTTGAGAGATCAGAGACTGCTAGTAGTTATTGTTCTTTTGCAAATTTTTCGGAATTAGAATTTTCTTTTTTTGAAGCCTCTTGCTTTGTATCTGAGTAATATTCTTTAGCCAAAATTGATAATTCATCCAGTGAAATCAAATTATCCTTATTTGAGTCAACTTTTCTAAACTGTCGAGCTACCTGTGGAAGACACATGGTTGTCTCAAAAACATCCAAGGTATCATCATTATCTTTATCACAGTTTAAAAACCGCTGTTCAACACTAGATAACATCTCGTTTCTTTTTTCTTGTAGGAATGCATTAAATTCTTCGTTACTAGTATTAGTAAATTCGTTAATGAGCACTTTTAAACTTTTATCCTTAACATTTGCATTACTTAAATCTGACTGATCTGCTAAAGTTTGATGAACTGGAAACATCATCAGTATGGGGAATATGTATTTAACTGTCATACTTATTACAAATTTTTAAACGAATGACTATAATCTAATTAAAATGTTACATATTTATTACATAATTAACTGCATTTGTAAATAATTTGTAAATTTAAATTTCTAATTAAAGGGTTTAATTCAGTAAAAATGAAAAAGAAAATTATCATTATTGATGATGATCGCAAAATTCGGGACCTCATTAAACATTATTTACAAGACCAAGGATTCGATTGCTCTGGTGGTGAGCATGGACAAGATTTGGATAAAATACTTCAAAAAATAACTCCGGATCTAATTATCTTAGATTTAATGCTTCCTGATGAAAATGGCTTAGATATATGTAAACGGCTCAGGGTAAATAAAATCAAAACTCCAATTATTATGTTAACAGCCAAAGGTGATGAAGTGGATCGTATTATCGGACTTGAGATGGGGGCGGATGATTATTTACCGAAACCTTTCAACCCAAGGGAGTTGTTGGCAAGAATTAATTCTATTTTCAGAAGACATGAAATGGAGCTCTCTGAAAAAGTTAATGAGGTGTCAGGTAAAACTATTCAATTTGATGACTTTGAATTTAATCCCCAAGAAAGAACATTGAAAAAAGATAAAAAAGAAATTGATCTTACAAGTGGTGAATTTAGCTTACTGAAAGTTTTTATCGAAAATGCTAATCAACCATTGAGTCGTGATCAAATTATGCAACTAGCCAAAGGTAAAGAGCTGGATGTATTTGATCGCAGTATTGATGTACAAATATCCAGAATTAGAAAACTAATCGAAGAGGACCCCAATAAACCGAAATACTTAAAAACTAAATGGGGTTTTGGTTACGTATTCGAATTAACTAACGTTAAATGACCCTGTTCCCCAAAAATCTTCTCAATAGATTAATTTTAATTATTGCTTCATTAATTATTGTTTCTCAATTAATCACAATCAAAGTTTTTGATTATTTTGAGATGGAGCCAAGAGCTGAGTCCATGGCTCAAGAAATAAGCACTATCGTAAAGTATACCAAGGCAGCAATTCAAAGTGCCTATCCATCTACCCGGCTCGATCTTTTGCAATCATTATCGAAAATGAGCGATGTGAAAATCGTTCCAGCATACTATTTTGAAAACATTAAACCACTTCCAGATGAAATATTTTTAAAGATGGTAGTTAAAAAAATCAAGCAGGACTTGGGTGAGGATACTATTGTGACTTTAAATCATTATGACATCCCAGGAATATGGGTTTCATTTGAAATTGGTGATGGGTTATTCTGGGCTGTTATACCTCGTAACGTTTTTGACAGGCCCTTTCCCTGGCACTGGATTGGTTGGGGCATTGTAGTATTTCTCGTTTCAATCTCTGGGGCTTATTTTTTAACCACACGGATTAACAAGCCGTTAAATTTACTTATTAATGCAACCAGTAAATTAAAAAAAGGGTTGCCCTTTAAAAAAATTCCGGAAGATACTGCAACCGAATTTAAAGAAGTGACAAAAGCATTTAATGAAATGGCTTCTAATTTAGCGAAAAGTGAAAACGAAAGAAGGTTCATCATGGGCAGTGTTTCTCATGACATCAGGACCCCACTTACAAGAATGAAACTAAGCCTAGAAATGTTGCCAAAAAAATCAGCGCTTTTAAAAGAGAGCATGGATCAGGATATTGATGAAATCAATCAGATTATCAATCAATTCCTAGACTTCGTCCGTGGTTTTGATGATGAGCCAATAAGCTCCTTAAATTTTGGTAATTTCTTAACAGAATTAAAAAAACAGCATGCTATCTTAGGTCACGATTTAAAAATTTCAAAAATTACTCGATCAAAAGATATACCAAAAAATCTATTCATTGATGTCAGGCCCTTAGCATTTAAAAGATTGTTTGATAATCTGATAAACAATGGCGTTAAATTTTCTAAATCCAACAAAATTGAATTAGTGGCCAAACTATATAATGAAAAAATAGTGATAAATGTTCTTGATAACGGCCCTGGAATTCCCAAGGCTCAAAGAGAGAAACTTTTAGAGCCATTTGAAAGGCTGGATCAAGCAAGAGGCTCGATTGGTGGATCCGGCTTAGGTTTGGCAATTGCAAATAGGATTGTTATGGTTCATAACGGCAAAATGGAATTAATTAACAGAAGAACAGGTGGTTTAAACGTTAAGCTTACTTTTCCTCTGATAAAAGCTAATTAAACCACTTAATTGTTTTTCTTAATTTGACCACCTCACCAATGATGATGATTACTGGTGATTGAATATCAGTTTTAAGAATTTTTGCATTAACTCTAGAAATTGTACTGACGACCACTTTTTGATTTTCTGTGGTTCCTTCTTGAACAACTGCAATTGGCATATTTTTTCTCATTCCATAATCTATCAAATTCTGCACTATGGATGGCAATGAATTTAAACCCATGTAAATTACGATAGTTTGATTTTCGTTGATCAAATTATTCCAATTGATATTAAGTTCACCGTTTTTCTCATGCCCGGTAATAAAAATACAGGATTGTGAATAATCTCGATGGGTTAAAGGGATTCCTGCATACGCTGCAACTCCAGTAGCTGCTGTAATTCCAGGAACTACCTGGAATTTTATTTTTTTAGCCATCAGTTCAGATATTTCTTCTCCTCCCCTTCCGAACATAAAAGGATCGCCACCTTTTAATCTTAAAACTCTCAGCCCTTTTTTTGCATAATTGACTAATAGTTTATTTATCTCTTTTTGCTCAATGGTATGGTTATTTCTTAACTTACCAGCATAAATCATTTGCGCATCACGCCTCACAAGCTCAAGAATATCCTTTGAAACTAAATTATCATAAATACATACATCAGCTTTTTGGATCAGATGAAGTGACCTTAATGTCAATAGCTCAGGATCGCCAGGGCCAGCACCAACAAGAAATACTTCACCGCTATTCTTATTTCTAAGAGACTTGATTAGCTGATTGGATAACTTTGTTAGATTTGATTTAGTTATATTTTTCTTGGTTGCAAAAGCATCAAAAAACAATTCCCAGAAAATTCTTCTTTTATTAAATTGTGAAAATGAACGTATGACCTTTTCCCTGATGGTCGAAGAAAAATCAATTAGTTGCTTTGTCGATTGGGGAAGAAGTGTTTCCAATTTTTCTCTTAAGTTTCTAGCAAAAACTGGGGCGCTCCCACCAGTTGATATTGCAACAACTAGATCTCCCCTTTCCACAATAGAGCCAAAAGTGCATGTGCATAGCTCTGGCTGGTCAACCACATTAATTAGTATGTTATTTTTCTTTGCAAAATTAAATAATTTTTTATTAACTTGCTTGTTGTCAGTAGCAGCTATAATTAATGAGTAGTTGCTACTTAGAGTACTTATATCAAGACTCTTTTTTATCTTTTTTAATTTTTTTTTACTAATTATTTGTTCAACATTGGGAGTAAATTTTCTAGCTAAAACTTCCACATTAGCATTGGCTTTAATGATTAAATTAATTTTTCTCTCAGCAATTTCTCCCCCACCTACAACCAGTACAGGTAATTTATCAAGATTTACAAAGAGTGGAAAACGTTTCATAACCAATGTTAACTTTAAGGTGTATTAATCTATAATGATAATCTATAAAAATAGATAATTAAAAATGACAAAAAAAATATTTATTAAAACATTCGGATGTCAGATGAATGAGTATGATTCTGATCAAATATCTAACTTGATGGGCAAGATGGATAATTATCAACCTACTGACCAGGTAGAAGATGCAGATCTCGTTGTTTTGAATACATGCTCAATCCGTGAAAAAGCTGAAGATAAAGTCTATGGGCAACTAGGACGATTAAGAAAATTAAAAAATAAAAAACCATCAATGAAAATTGCAGTAGGTGGCTGTGTTGCCTCACAAGAAGGGGAAAATATAATCAAAAGAGCTCCATATGTCGATTTAGTTTTTGGTCCTCAAACCCTTCATAAAATTCCATCACTATTAAAAGAGAATGAAAGAGCTGGCTTAGCTCAGATAGATATAAGTTTTCCTGCGATAGAGAAATTTGATCAGCTACCACAGATTAAATCTAACGGACCCTCTGCTTACGTATCTATCATGGAAGGCTGTAGCAAATATTGTTCATTTTGTGTTGTTCCTTACACTCGAGGTGAGGAAGTCTCTAGGCCTGCTGAAGACATTATTGAGGAGGTCCTGCGACTCACTCAACAGGGAGTGATTGAATTAAATCTTTTAGGTCAGAATGTGAATGCCTATCGGTATAAAGACAAAAAAGGCTTTGAATATGATTTCGCGGAACTAATACACTTCATATCAGAAATTGATGAAATTAAGCGAATACGCTTCACCACTTCGCATCCAAATGAAATGAATGAAACATTAATCGAGTGTTTTCAAAATAATCATAAATTAGCAAATTTTATTCACCTGCCTATCCAGTCTGGTTCAGATCGAATATTGTCTGCGATGAAAAGAAACTATTTGTATCTTGAATATAAGCAAATTATAAAAAAATTGAAAGCTGCGTCTCCCAATATCTTAATATCTTCCGATTTCATAGTCGGCTTTCCAGGGGAAACAAATCAAGACCATCAGCAAACAATTAAGGCAATTAAAGAAATAGATTTTGACTATAGCTACAGTTTTTTATATAGCGCTAGACCCGGCACGCCTGCCTCTTATCTAAAAGATTCTACAAATGAAGAAATTAAAAAAGATAGGTTGCAAGAGATTCAAAACTTAGTAAATGAGCAAGGTAAAAATCATACCCATGCCCTAATGAATAGTGAACAAAGAGTACTCATCGATGAAAAAGTTGATGACATCACTTTTAAAGGTAAGACAGATAATAATCGCATTGTTGAAATTAAGACTAAACAAGATATTTTGAATCAAATGGTGAAGGTTAAAGTCATTAAAACAACTGATAGAAGAATTACTGGAGAACTAATTTAATTGACAACTACTTTCATACTTGAGCCTGAGAATAACAAACAACTTATCAATACCTGCGGTCCGCTGGATGAGAACATCCAACAAATTGCAAAGAATCTTAATATAAAAATATCAAGAAAGGGTTTTCAATTCTCTTTAACTGGGGCTGATCAAAAAATAAAAATAGCATCTGATATGCTTCAGCATTTTTATTTAAAAGCAAAAACACCAATTACCTTAGAAGATATTCAGCTCAGCTTGGTAAGCATTAATGAAGATAAGCATGCAGACAACATTGAATTAATTGAGCTAAAAACAAAGAAAAATGATTTGCAAGGAAGAACGCCGCGCCAGCAAAGTTACCTTAAGCTTATTCAAGAAAATGACATTAACTTTGGTATTGGTCCAGCTGGCACTGGAAAAACATACCTTGCAGTCGCTTCTGCGATTGATGCCTTAAATCGTGAAAAAATAAAAAGAATTATCTTAGTTCGACCAGCAGTCGAGGCAGGAGAAAAATTGGGATTTCTTCCAGGCGACCTTGCGCAAAAAGTTGATCCTTACCTAAGACCTTTATACGATGCATTATACGATTTAGGTGGTTATGAAACAGTGAACAGGTGGTTTGAGAAACAAATTGTTGAAATTGCTCCTTTGGCCTATATGCGAGGACGAACACTAAATCAAAGCTTTATTATTCTTGATGAAGCTCAAAATACTACACCTGAGCAAATGAAAATGTTTCTGACTAGAATCGGCTTTGGTACTAAAGCGGTAATTACTGGAGATATTACTCAAATTGATCTGACTAAAGGACAAAAGAGTGGGCTGTTGGAAATTGAAAAAGTTCTCAAAGATATTAAAGGTATTTCCTTTACCAAGTTTCAATCCAAAGATGTAGTGAGGCACCCTATTGTGCAGAAAATCATCGATGCCTACGACAAAATAGAAAATGATTAGAGTCCATATTCAAGACGTCATTAACAAGAAAAATGCTCTAACAGGTCCTATATGTAAAAAAATTTTTTCATCTGTTTGGAAAAAAGAGGCTGAAATCACAGTGAGAATCACCACCGCTTCAGAATCTCAAGAATTAAATCATCATTATCGAAATCAAAACAAGCCAACCAATATACTGTCATTTAATATAGAATCAAATAGATCATTGATCGGCGACCTTGTTCTTTGTCACGATATTGTAAAAAAAGAAGCAAAAGAACAAAATAAAAAAATAAAGGATCATTATATTCACCTTGTATTACATGGTTTTTTACATTTGATGGGACATGATCACATCAATGAAAAAGATCAACTCAAAATGGAAAAAATTGAAATTAAGACTTTGAAAATATTTAATATTCAAAACCCTTACATATCCCATGATTAAAAAAGATAAGCTCAAAATTATTCCAAAATTATTAAAAAGAATTATTCAGCCAAAAACTAAAGAAGAGCTATTAATTGTGCTGCAAAAGTCATACCAGGCTAATCTAATAGATTCAGATTCACTCATGATGCTGGAAGGTGTTCTAGGAATATCTGATATGCAGGCAAGAGATGTAATGATCCCACGCTCACAAGTGTCATTTATTAATATAAATGACAGTATCGATGTAATTATTGATACTGCTCTTCATACAGCTCATTCCAGATTTCCTGTTATTGATGAAGACAATAATAACGTCATTGGTATTCTTTTAGCTAAAGATTTAGTGAGATTAAATAAAGAAAAAGATCTTGATTTACGCGACATTCTCAGACCTCCAGTATATATTCCAGAATCTAAAAAACTTAATGTTCTACTCAAAGAGTTTAGAAGTAATCGCAATCATATTGCGATTGTGGTGGATGAATATGCTGGCATTGCAGGAATCTTAACCATCGAGGATGTACTTGAGCAAATTGTTGGCGAGATTGAAGATGAATTTGACTACGATGAGAATGAGGACAATATCATTCAAGAAGAGACTACTACCTTTCGAATTAAAGCCTCAACCGAGCTTGAAGAATTTAACGAATTTTTTAAAACGAATTATCCTATTAACGAATATCAAACCGTTGGTGGTTTAGTTATATCAAAACTGGGCCACTTGCCAAAAAAAAATGAGCCCATCCATTTTGATGGATTTGACATTGAAGTTCTTCGAAGAGATAGTAGGCGCTTGTATCTTTTAAGATTTTCAGTCAATCTAGATCAGGTAGATCAAGATATTTTGAACTAATAGTGGGCCTATTTGCCAGATATCTTTAGTTAATAAATATCCTTTAGATAATGAAAAAAATATTATTTTTGATCCTTTTTTTCTCCCTCTCATCTTTTGCTGATGAGGACATTTCGATTTCTGAAGCTCCCCTTGTGGATGAGCTGCCAGTGAATGAATTGGAATTTGTTGATACCATCGGACTCCTAACCCCGGCTGAAGTTGAAAAAATACTGGGTGAACCAAAAAAGATTGTCAATATTACTTTAGAATCATCCAAAGAGGTTATTGCATCATCTTGGTATTATGAAAATATTAATACTGATCATAGTGGAAACTATTATCCAATCACGGAGATTGATATCGTTGACGGGTATATTGAGTCTGTAGTGTTTTTAAACTCAGATATGGATGAAATTGATCGCGTTGAAGGTCAAAAATACGATATTAAGAGACCAGAAAAAGTTTTCTAAAAATTATCCACAATTGTAGAATAGCTAGATGACTTCTAGCTTGCATTTAATATTTGCCTGTTTACTTGGCTCAATCTTTGTTCTCTCATTCCTGCCCTTTGATCTTTTTTTTCTTCCTTATCTTATTTTTCCAGCATTTTTTTTCTTATTAGATCATAGTGGCAAAAAATTAGCTGCAACACTTCTTTTTGGATTTTTCTTTTTTTCCACTGGGCTTTATTGGTTAATTCTATGTATTAATAATTATGGAGGTGCGAGTCTCACGAATGCAGTGATCATTTGTTCCATTTTTTATATTTTTTTAAGTCTTTTTTTCCTGCCTTTTGCTTTTTTTAAAAAACTAAGTCTTCTATCAGCCATAGCTTTTTTCGTAATCATGGAAATAATCAGAGAATATCTTTTTACAGGTTTTCCCTGGCTTTCAATTGGATTTTCCCAAACCAATAACCCCTTAGTAAATAATTATTATGAAGTCATTGGAAGCCACGGAGTGTCCTTGGTAGTTTTAGTAATAAGCGCCCTTTTGTATATTTCTTTTCTTAATAAAAGTAAAAGAAAATTATCGTTATTTCTTATCACATTTATTATTTCAACAAACTTCTTAATACATTTATTTAAACCCGAACCTATAATTGAAGATAATAATTTAAATATTTCTCTTCTCCAGGGAAATATAAGCCAAGCAATAAAGTGGGATTCAAATAGAATTGATGAACAAATAAACGTTTATGTTGACCTTTTGAACCAAGCACAAGGTGAAATCATAATCTTCCCTGAAACGGCTATTCCTTTACTGTATAAAAATTACCCTAAAAATTTTAATGAAGCAGTTGAAAATAAAATTAACAATGATAAAACAGTCATCATTGGTTCGATCTTTGAAAATAATGGACATTATCTAAACGGAGCTATAATCAAAGAAAAAAATTTCGATCAATACTACTTTAAAGAACACTTGGTCCCTTTTGGTGAGTATTTTCCTCTCACTGAGTACTTTGGTTTCTTTTACGAAAAAATTTTAGATATTCCTTTTTCAAATTTAACGCCTCCAGAAATAAAAAATAATGTCATCAACGTCAATGATGTCAATATGGGGTTAAATATCTGTTACGAGGATATTTTTAAAACATCTTACGATAAATTTAATGAAGCGGATTTGTTTATTAATCTTACCAATGATGCCTGGTACGACAGATCACCAGCAGCTCATCAACATTTACAAATTGCTCAAGCAAGGGCCATGGAATATCAAAAGCCAATTGTCCGCGCTACAAATACCGGAGTGACCGCCTATATTGATGCAAAAGGGACGATACAAAATCAGTTACCCATATTCACCACAGGTGTTCTTGAATTGAGCGCTCAAACCAATGCATCTAAAACTATTTTTGCAAAATATGGATATATTCCGCTTTACATCATATTGTTTTTTATGTTTTTCGCTAACAAAGTAACCTCATCGGCTTTATTGAAGGTTAAAAAGAAAGTAAAATCACAATCTAATTTTTAAATATACAAATAATGACCTTTCAAGAATTAATTTTTAAACTGCAACAATACTGGGCAAGCCAAGGCTGTGTAATTATCCAACCCTATGATCAAGAAGTAGGAGCAGGCACATCCCATACGGCAACTTTCCTTAGAGCCATTGGGCCTGAACCATGGAAAGCAGCCTATGTGCAACCAAGCCGACGGCCAAAAGATGGAAGGTATGGTGAAAATCCTAATCGCCTGCAGCATTATTATCAATTTCAGGTTGTTTTAAAACCATCTCCAGAAAATATCGTTGATTTATACATTGAATCAATTAGATCACTAGGTTTTGACCTCAATAAAAATGATTTAAGACTTGTTGAAGATAACTGGGAAAATCCCACCTTAGGTGCCTGGGGTTTGGGCTGGGAAGTTTGGTTAAATGGAATGGAAATAACTCAATTTACTTATTTTCAGCAAGTGGGAGGAATTTCTTGCAAACCTATCACAGGAGAAATCACATACGGCCTTGAAAGGTTGGCGATGTATATTCAAGGAGTTGATAATGTCTTTGACCTTCAATGGAATGAGACGACAACATACCGTGATGTCTTTCTTCAAAATGAAAAGGAGCAAAGTGCTTATAACTTTGAACATAGTAATGTTGAATTTTTACAAACAGCTTTTTCAAGTCATGAAGAACAGGCTAAGTACCTGGTTGAACAAAAGTTAGCACTCCCGGCGTATGAGCAAGTTCTAAAAGCAGCCCATACCTTCAATTTATTGGACGCTAGAGGAGTAATTAGTGTTACACAAAGAGCAAGTTATATAGGAAAAATTAGAAACATATCACGATTAGTTGCTGAGAGTTACCTCAACAGTCGAGCAGCATTAAAATTTCCTTTAGCTAACAAAGAGCATGCATCTGAAGTTCTTAAAAATTTAGAGGATAAGTAAGCATGAGTGAAAATACATTACTGTTTGAATTGTTATGTGAAGAGCTTCCTCCCTCTTCACAAAAGCAGATGTCTGATTTTTTAGCTACAGAGATTTTTAATCAGCTTAACCAAAATAAATTTACAACATCGAATTCAAAATTAAATATTTACTCAACTCCACGTCGTATTGGATTTAAAATTAGTCACACGGCGACCAAAAGTCCTGATGAGTTAACTGAAATTAAACTAATGCCAAAAAAAATTGGTTGGGTTGATGATCAAGCTGCAGCGCCACTGATAAAAAAATTAGAGAGTTTAAATTTAATTGACCTTAAAGATTCCTTGGAAAACTTCATAATTCAAGATGAAGTGTTATATGCAAAAAAAAATATTGAAGGGACTAGTCTTGTTGAGTTTATTCAAAAAGAATTAAATCAAGTGTTAAAAAAATTACCAATTGAAAAGGTTATGTCATATCAATTAGCCGACGGTTGGACATCCGTGAATTTTGCAAGGCCAGCAATTAATTTAATCTGTATGCATGGAAGTGAAATTTTAGAGATCGAGATACTAGGGCTTAAAGCAAATAATATTATCCATGGGCACCGATTTGAGAGCACAGAGGCATTAAGCCTAAAGAATGCTGATCAATATGAAGAGTTACTTGAGAAGAAAGGTAACGTCATTCCTGAGTTTGATAAGCGTTATGATGAAATTCAAAATCAAATTTCTCACTTGATAAAAAATTTAGGAAATAATTACTCTTGCCCTTTGGACAATGAATTATTGGAAGAAGTGACAACATTAGTTGAAAAGCCTAATGCAATGATGGGATCTTTTGACAGCCAATTCTTGGATATCCCATCTGAATGTTTGATTCTATCAATGAAAAGTAATCAAAAATATTTCCCCGTACTCAAGGATAATCAACTAACAAATAAATTCATTTTGATCTCTAATATCCACCCCAAAGATCCATCCATGGTAGTCAAAGGGAATGAGAAGGTAATTTATCCAAGATTAGCTGATGCTGAATTTTTCTTTTCTCAAGACAAAAAAAGATCACTTACCGCCATGGTCAGTGACTTAGATAATATTGTTTATCATCAGAAGTTGGGGTCCTTGAATGAGCGTTGCTTGCGTGTGAGCAAAATTTTCAACCATATTAGAGAAAATACGACACTAAACTCAAACCATGACAGTGATCTGTTAGCTAAACTCGCAAAAGCAGACCTCAGTTCTTTGATGGTTGGCGAATTCCCTGAATTACAAGGAATTATGGGTAAGTATTACGCCCTAGCTTCGGACATGGATGAGGATTTTGCACAAGCCATTGAAGACCATTACAAACCAAAATTTTCTGGTGATGAGCTACCCCAGAACGACACCTCCCTGATACTATCCCTCGCAGATAAATTTACCACCCTAATTGATTTATTTTCAATCGGGGAAAAACCTTCAGGGGTAAAAGATCCTTTCGCATTAAGACGTGCTGCTATCTCGATCATTAGAATTTTAATTGAATGCGATATCAATCTTGATTTAATTGAATTAATAAATAAAACCTTTCCGGGTGATCATGAACAAGACAAAGCTCACCTAATCGATTTTATTTATGATCGTGTAGAAAATTTTATTAAAGATCGAGGTTATGAAACGCTGGTAGTCCAGTCGGTTTGTGATAGCCAACCAAATTTTATTAACGACATTATCTTAAAAGTTGAAGCAGTAAACGAATTTAAAAAAATTGATATCAGCGAGAATCTTGCTCAATCCAACAAAAGAGTTCTAAATATCCTAAAAAAATATGATAATTCATTAACTGACAAAGTTAATCAAGACTTATTGGAGTCTGATTCTGAAAAATTACTTTATCAGTCGATCGTTAAAGTAAATGAAAACAATAAAGGTTATTTGGAAGCTAAAAAATATAACATCCTTCTAAATAATTTGATTCAATTATCTGAACCAATAGATAATTTTTTTGAAGATACTATGGTTAATGCAGATGATAAAGATATAAAGCACAATCGACACCTTCTACTTTCTGAGTTGAATAAAGCGATGAACATCATTGCTAATTTGTCGGTGCTAGGAACCTAAAATGAAATTAGTTATTCTTGATCGAGATGGTGTTATAAATCAGGACTCAGCTAACTATATTAAAAATGAAAACGAATGGATCCCAATTCCTGGAAGTCTTGAGTCCATTGCACAATTAACTCAAAATAATTTCAAAGTAATCATAGTGACCAACCAATCAGGCATTGGCAGGGGGCTATACTCCATGGAAAATCTGAATCAAATCCATCATAAAATGCATCGTTTGCTCGCAGATATGGGAGGGAGGATTGATTCCATATTTATCTGTCCACATACCGACGAAGATGAATGTGAGTGCAGAAAACCAAAACCTGGAATGTTGCTAGAAATAGAAAAAGTTTATGGTACCAGCTTGCAAAAAGTATATGGTGTAGGCGATTCTCTCAGAGATCTCCAGGCCTTTGATGCAATTAAGATGCAACCGATCTTGGTTAAAACTGGAAATGGACAACAAGTCCTTAAACAAAAAAAATATCCAAAAAAAACAAAAGTCTTTAAAAACCTTAAAGATGCTACACAGCACATCATAAAGTCATCATGATAAAAGTAAGGTCATTTATTTTTTATTTGGGAATGTTCCTCTTTACTATACCATTTACTCTTATATCATTATTTACATTTCCACTTGCTCAGAAACATCGATACAGATTTATTTCTTTATGGGCAAAAACAATGATCCCTTGGCTAAAATTTACATGTAACTTATCTTTTGAAATACATGGGTCTGAAAATATTCCAAATAAACCTTGTATTGTATTCTGCAATCATCAGTCTGCCTGGGAAACGCTTGCCCTTCAAATTGCCCTACCGCAACAAGTCTGGGTCTTAAAGCGTGAGCTGTTAATGATTCCTTTTTTTGGTTGGGGTTTGTGGCTTACCTCTCCTATCGCAATTGATCGCTCCTCAGGAAAGAAAGCATTGCTACAGATGTTTAATCAAGGTTTAACTAAAATACAAAAAGGTTTTTTCATCATTGTTTTTCCTGAAGGGACGAGGGCTAATTTAAACGAAGACAAAAAATATCATATCGGGGGAAGCTGGTTAGCAAAAAAAATTGATTGTCCTGTTTTGCCAATTGCCCATAATGCAGGCTATTTTTGGCCAAAGAATAGTTTCCTTAAACGCCCAGGGAAAATTACTTTAAAGATAGGCCCTTTAATTCAGACACATGAGCTTTCAACTGATCAAATAAATGAGTCAGCAAAAAAATGGATCAATAGCAATGTGGAAAAAATTATTCACTAGCCCAAAACCATCATCAAAAGAAAAAAAAACGGCTTATATCAAGGGTGAGTTGGTGGAATTTACCCATATAAAAAAATCTAAAAAAAATATTAGTTTAAAAATTGACCAGGATGGTTTAATAATTTCAACTCCCTTTCACACTGATGATATTTATATCAATAGTATTATTGAAAAAAAATTTGACTGGATTAGTAAACACTTAAAATACATTTCATCCCAAACTATTTCTAGAACAAATCAAATTGAGACAATTTTACTCCTAGGTGAAGAATATAAAGTTATTCCAGAACATCGATCAACTCAGATTGATCATGAGGATAAAATCATTTTCTGCAAAACTAATGGGGTCAGTGATGTGAAAAAAATTCTCAAAGAATTTGCTCTTGAATATTTTGAAAAACGTATTGACTCCTATGATCATATTTTAGAAATAAAACCATCGAGTATTCAACTAACCAATGCAAAAACAAAATGGGGCTCTTGCTCCAATAATAAAAACATAAGGTTAAGTTGGAGATTAATACAAACATCCTCTGGAATTATTGACTACGTGATTTGTCATGAGTTAGCTCACTTAAAACATATGAACCATTCAAAATTATTTTGGCATGAAGTTGAAAGAATTTTACCTGAGTACAAAATTTATAAAAAACAACTCAAGGATAAAGCACTCTCCCTGTTCACGCTAGATTAATAATTTATTGATATCCTCGACCATTAATGCTGTATCTGTGCCATATGGAAACCTAATCCTTACTTGGCCACTCTTGTCAATGATGTAAATCCCTGCAGAATGATCGATGGTGTAATCATTCCCCTGCGGTACCGCTTGATAAAATACTTTGAATTGATCTGCGACTTTTTTTATTTGATCTTTTGAGCCAGTCAATCCAGTCATATTGTCACCAAAACGTGGGATGTAGTTTTTCAATTCATCAACGGTATCTCGACCTGGGTCAACACTGACAAATAGCACTTTAAATTTTTCTGGTTGATCTAATTGCTCAGTGATCATTTTTAACTCAGTTAAGGATGTCGGACAGATATCTGGGCAATGGGTAAAACCAAAAAATACTGCAACCACATTGCCCAATAAATTATTTGAGTCAAACGCTTCATTATCATGAGACGTTAACTCTATTCTTCCATTTAATTGAGCCTCAGTAATGTCGGAGCCATGAAAATTTGAAGTATCACTTCCACATGCACTTAAAATAAGGAATAATATGCAAATTAGCTTTTTAAACATTTATGTTGATGTAGTTCATTAATTTAAAAAATCACATTCTAACAAATAATAGGAAATAAGATGGCAGTAATTCAATCAATGTCTGATCGTGATGGGTTAATCTGGTTCGATAAGAAAATGACACCTTGGCGTGAAGCTCAGACTCATGTTCTTACACACACTCTACATTACGGTTTGGGTGTTTTTGAGGGTGTTCGAGCATATGAGGCAGAAAAAGGAACAGCTATCTTTAGATTAAAAGAACACACCAATCGTCTATTTAATTCTGCTCATATTGTAAGTATGGCCATGCCCTTCTCTAAAGATGAAATCAATCAAGCTCAAATTGACAGTGTAAAAGAAAATAAACTGAAATCTGCATACATTCGTCCCATGGCATTTTATGGATCTGAGGGCATGGGAATATCAGCAAAAACACTATCTACCCATGTAATTGTTGCTGCATGGAGCTGGGGTGCCTACATGGGTCAGGAAGCACTAGAAAAGGGAATTGCTGTAAAAACATCTTCTTTCTCGCGCCATCATGTGAATGTCACTATGTGCAAAGCAAAAGCCAATGGGAATTACATGAATTCGATTCTTGCCCATCAAGAAGCAATTAATGACGGATACAATGAGGCACTTCTTTTAGATACTCAAGGTTTTGTGTCTGAGGGCTCTGGTGAAAATATATTCTTAGTTAAAAATGGACACCTAATCACGCCGAGCCTATCCTCTGCTTTAGAAGGAATTACTCGAGATACAATCATTGAAATAGCCAAAGCTCACGACATACAAGTGATAGAAAAAAATATTACTCGAGATGAAGTATATACTGCAGATGAAGCATTTTTTACTGGGACAGCTGCTGAAGTTACTCCAATTAGAGCACTGGATCGACGCAATATTGGCAAAGGTGCACGTGGAGAGATTACTGAATTTCTTCAAAAAACTTATTTCGATGTCGTGTCTGGAAAAAGTACGAAATATGGTGACTGGCTCACCTATGTCTAAGAATCAACAAAAGGTATTCGAAGTTGATAAAAAAGATTTACCTGTCTTTTGCCCACCAAAAAATCCTAATTTTTGGGCTCTTCATCCAAGGGTTTATTTAGATCACCATGGCAAAGATGTTGTAAACTGTCCCTATTGCGGGACGATGTATAAGATTATTTAACAAATTCTATTTGCTCAATTTTTGAGAAATCTGTCAGCTTCTTGATTTTAGATAAATAAGACCCTTCATCTTTACTCGTCATAAATAAAATAGTTTTCTGCTCTGAAGAGTGAATCTGATCAATATATCCAGTTAACACCTTCAATACAGCTTTTGTCGTATCTACAATCTGTATTTCTGGGAGTAACTTTGTCAATTTATTTTTTATGAGTGGGTAGTGAGTGCATCCCAAAACTAATGTATCCACCTTATCTTGAAGCAATTGATTAATTATAGGTAATAGAATGGCGTCTAACTTTTTATCGGATGTCGACTGACTCTCTATTTCTTCGACTAAGCCCACACCCGGTATGATGCAAATTTTATGTTGATCTGATGTAAATCGATCAACAAGAGAGATAAATCTTGAGCTTTTAATTGTTCCCTCAGTCGCCAATATACCAATGTTATTATTTTTAGTTAAATTGATTGCGGGTTTTATCCCAGGCTCCATTGCTATTATTGGAAATTTAAACTTACTTCTTAAAGAATTTGCCGCATAAGCAGTGGCGGTATTACATGCAATGACTGCCGCTTCAATACGATATTGTTGATTTAAACTAGAAAATATTTCACACACTCTCTTTTCAATAAAATCTTTGGTTTGAAGACCGTAGGGTAGATACTGATTATCAGCTACATAGATTAATTGCTGACTTAAATTCAAAGAAATTATTTCTTTTAGAATAGTTGTGCCGCCCAAGCCTGAATCAAAAATTATAATTACTGGTGTATCTTGGGCCATAAATTTCATATAATGTTTATTCAAAAGACGATTAAAAATTATGGCTGATAGATTAACACATATTTATACAAAAACTGGAGACAATGGAGAGACATCCCTTGGTAACGGTCAACGCGTTAAAAAAAATTCAGTCCGGGTAGAGTGCCTTGGATCAATTGATGAATTAAATTCCATCATTGGTTTAATTCTGACAGAAGCTGTTCCTGAAAAAATCAAAACTGCTCTCACGGAAATACAACATGACTTGTTTAACATTGGTGGAGAGCTATCTATTCCAAGTCATAAACTGTTAGATTCACAAAGAGTTGATTTTTTAGAAATTGAGCTAGATGCAATGAATCAAAAACTTCCACCATTAAAAGAATTTATTTTGCCTGGTGGTTCAAAACCAGCCGCTCTTGCCCATGTCGCAAGAACAGTATGTCGCCGAGCTGAAAGAAACTGTATTAATTTGAAGGAAATTGAAGAGATTAACAGTTCCTCACTGTATTATCTCAACCGCCTATCAGACTTCCTTTTTGTTCTAGCCAGGACACTGAATCAAGAAAATAATGTTCCAGATACCCTTTGGAAGCGAAGTTGACATCAAGCCCTGCTAATAAAAAAATTTCTAATCAGTATTCTTTAATTAATAAATCGATACCAAGCTACGTATTAGAAGTAATTAGAAAATTACAACAATATAACTTTCAAGCTTATATGGTTGGAGGATGTATAAGAGATTTACTTCTTAACATTCAACCAAAAGACTTTGATATCGCTACCAATGCACATCCAGATCAAGTCACTGCCATTTTTAAAAATTCCAGAATTATTGGGAGACGCTTCAAGATTGTTCATGTCAGGATTGATAGACAAATTATAGAAGTTTCCACTTTTAGAAAAAAACCTTCTGAGGTAAATAAGCTTAGAAATGGAGTAGTTCAGGATAATGCTTTCGGAACAATTGAAGAAGATGCTCAAAGGCGAGACTTTACAATGAATGCTATTTTTTATGACCCAATAAATAACCATCTATTTGATCCATTTAACGGTAAAAAAGATATTGAAAATAGGGATATTAATTTTATTGGAAATCCTGAACAAAGAATCAATGAAGACCCCGTGAGACTTTTAAGAGCAATTCGTTTTCATGCAAAACTTGAGTTTAATCTGGGAATAACATTAGGCAAAATAAAGAAGTTCATCCCACTATTAGACAACATCCCTTACTCAAGAATTTTTGATGAAATGATGAAATTCTTTTTAACAGGCCATGCAAAGAAAAGTATCTTTGTGTTAAAAGAATACCAATTGCTTGACTTATTTTTTCCTTTTTTATCAGATCATTCCTTAGATAAAAATAGTCTTCTTATTCATGGGATGAATAATACAGACTCAAGGGTCAAGGCAGATAAGACCGTCAACCCAGGCTTTCTAATGGCTGTGATTTTATGGGATGCCTTTAATCATTCACTAAAGAATAATGATTCCAAACTAACATTAGATACCCAAATTAAACATTTCTTTAATAAAACAGATCCAAATATTTTTATCCATAATCGTTTTATTAAATACATCTCAGAAATTTGGAGACTGCAACCCAGATTTACAAAACTTAAAACAAGGTCTGTTTACAGACTTTCCAATCATCCAAGATTTAGAGCTGCCTATGATTTTCTTCTTCTGAGATGCAGTTCTGATCAAGAAGAAAAAAGATATGGTGAATGGTGGACAAAATGGCAAGAGGCTAGTGAAGCATCAAGAAAAAAATTACTAATAACTAAAGACTAATATGCATAAGGTATATTTAGGTTTAGGAAGTAACATGTCAAATCCTCTTAAACAATTAAAGGATGCTATTTTTTCAATCAACAATATAGAAAAAACCTCTGTTCAAAAAAAATCAAATGTATACGAATCACTTCCTGTTGGTTATTTAAATCAACCAAATTTTTTTAACCAAGTTATATCAATTGAAACCGATTTATTACCAAATGAATTACTGCAACACTTCCAGGAAATTGAAAAAAAACAAAAAAGAATAAAAAAAATATTCAATGGGCCTCGCACCATTGATATCGATATTCTTTTATTTGATGATTTATGTATTAATGAAAAAGAGTTAGTTATCCCTCACCCTAGAATGCTAGAAAGGGCATTTGTAATGATTCCATTACTTGAAATTGAGCCATCAATAAAAATACCCAAAATAAACAACCTCAAAGAATTTTTAGGTAAACTTGACATAAAAACTATAAACATAATTAATGATTAATCCCTTTAAGAAATATCCTTATATTGTTGTTGAAGGCCCAATTGGCTCAGGCAAATCGACTTTATCAAGAATGCTAAGTGAAAACTTTGGCTCTAATTTCGTAAAAGAAAAAGCTGACCAGAATCCTTTTCTTCCTAAGTTTTACAAAAACATGTCCCAGTATGCCCTTCCAACTCAATTATTTTTTCTTTTTCAAAGAGCTGAGCAAATAAATGACATAAAACAAAATGATTTCTTTCATAAGGGCACGGTAGCAGACTTTTTTATTTATAAAGATCCAATTTTTGCCCAACTCAACCTAGATGAGGAAGAACTAAAACTTTACAAACAAATTTATCAGTTTCTCGAGCTTAAAGTTCCTAAACCAGATCTGGTCATTTATCTTCAAACGCCTGTCGAGTTATTAAAAAAAAGGGTGGAGAGACGAAGCATTAACTATGAAAAAACGATTTCTACAGAGTACCTGGAGAAAATTGCTGAAGCTTACAGCAACTTCTTTCATTTTAAATATAATCAAAAACTTTTAATTGTGAATAACGAAAACCTAGATATTATTGATGATCCTGGAGCTATTTCAATGTTAGTTGAAAAAATTGAGCAATTATCATCCACAAGAGAGTTTTTTAATCCTAGGGTAATCTAATAACATGAGTAAAAAATTAAAAGTTAAAAAAAATAATTTTTTAAAAATCATGAGTTGTTATGATGCAACATCTGCCAATATTGCAAACCTTCTTGGTTGTGATGCCATTTTAGTTGGAGATTCAACAGGAATTCTCAATCTAGGTTATAAAAATACCACTGATGTAAATCTAAAAGATTTAATAGAGATTCTAAAAATAATTAAAAAAGTAACGTCTTTACCTATCATCGCTGACCTCCCATCACACTCATTAATAAATAATCAGCTAGCCATTTCCCATGCGAAAAAGCTAACTAAGTTTGGTGCAGATATAATAAAAATAGAGGGTCATGGAGAGATTAATCATCTAGTCGCCACATTAACAAAAAAAAATATATCTATTTGTACTCATATCGGTATCACACCTCAAAAGCACTCGCCAAAAAATACACCAAGTGAATATGCACGAATAGCAAAAGAACATGAAGACTCTGGAGCAAAACTGATTGTATTGTCAAAGATGTCGACAGCAGCAAATAAAAAAGTATCAGAGAGTGTCTCAATACCATTAGTTGGTTATAAAAATACAAATTTCTGTAATGGAAAAGTTGACGTAATGTATGCAGCGCTTGGTTTACTAAAGGGTGAAGAAATAAAAATCAATATTAATCAACAAAGTGCTGCTTTCAAACACCTAGCTAATTTTTTTAAAAAAACTTCATGAACACTATTAAAAGTATTCAGGGGCTGAACAAGTATGTTTCACAGAATAAAGAAATTGCTTTTGTGCCTACAATGGGTAACTTACATGATGGGCACTTAGCTTTAGTTCGTAAAGCACGCAGTCTAAATAAATTAGTAGTAGTCTCAATTTTTGTTAATGAAATCCAATTTAATAGTTCAGCAGACTTTAAATCCTATCCGAGAACCCTTAAAGAAGATCTTATTAAGTTACAAAAAGAAAATGTTGACATTGTTTTTGTTCCCAATAAAGAACAAATGAATACAATCAACAATCCCTTTACGTTTGATTTAAAAAAAATAAAGCATGATTTATGTGACAAAAATAGACCGGGTCATTTTGAAGGAGTCATAAGTATCGTAGCTCGTTTTTGCAATATAATTCGACCGAGTTATTTACTACTAGGCAAAAAAGATTATCAACAATTATTTATTTTAAAAAAATTTTTAAATGATTTTTGTTACCCTATTAAAGTATTAGCAGTAAATACTGAACGAGAACAATCGGGGCTTGCTATGAGCTCGAGAAACTCATTAATTGCAAAAAAAAATCTGCATGTTGCTTCAATGCTTTACCAACAACTGACTTATGTCAAAGCAAATTTGAAAACAATTTCTGATCTGCGTTCAATGGAAAAAAAAGTTGCTAGAGAATTACAGGATAATGGCTGGAAAGTAGATTATGTGTCGATACGATCACAAAAAACTTTATTAGCACCCCATCATAGCGAAAGAAAACTAGTTGCACTCGTTGCTGCATATTTAGGGAAGGTTCGCTTAATTGATAATATTGAATTTTGCATCTAAATATATCTGAGTTTATAATAGCGTCTTACAATTTATTTGGTGTTTTAACTTTATGTTAAGAAGAATGTTGAAATCAAAGTTACATCGAGTAACGGTTACTCACTCTGAATTGGAATATGAGGGTTCATGTGCCATAGATATTAATCTACTCAAAGAAGCAAATATCAATGAGTATGAACAAATTGCTATTTATAACATTACCAATGGCGAAAGATTTACCACTTATGCCATCTCGGCTGAACAGGGTTCGGGCATTATTTCAATAAACGGAGCTGCCGCTCATAAAGCCAATCCTGGTGATATGCTTATTATCGCAACCTATGCAGATTATAATGAAATTGAATTAGAAAAATATTCGCCTTCATTGGTTTATGTTGATAGTGAGAATAACATCACCATTACAAAAAACTCCATCGACATTCAAGCTGCCTAAAATTTGACTTCAGGAACAAAATTAAATCAAATCATAGTCAACTCTCTAGAAGACATTAAAGCTTTTGATATTACTGTGATTGATGTACGAAAAAAAACCTCCATTGCTGATTACATGATCATTGCATCAGCCAATTCAAACAGACAAACCAAAGCACTAGCCAGGCATTTAAAAGACACTCTTAAAGATATTGGTAAAAATGTGGCAAATATCGAAGGTGAAGGAGACGGAGAATGGGTTTTAGTTGACCTCAACGAAGTTCTTGTTCATATTATGCTGCCAACCACGAGAGCCTACTTTAATCTTGAAGAGCTTTGGCAATCATAATTGATTATCAAAATAATCAGCATTGGCTCACAACCTAGTAAAGAAATAAATCATTTAATTAACTCCTACTCGCACAAGGTCTCTGCATATTCAAAGATTGAGTGGATCAACCTTCAGTTAAAATCAAAAGATAAGAATATTAAAATCAAGAAAGAGCTTGAGTCACAAAACATTCTATCAAAAATTGATAGCAATGCTTTTGTTATTAGTTTGGATGAAAAAGGACAAACTTTTTCATCTGTTGAAATGTCTCAACAGCTGGAAAAAATCATGTTAAATCATTCAAATATAAATTTTATTATTGGTGGAGCTGATGGGCTGGACCAGGCTGTTCTTGATAAAAGCAACCTGGTGATGAGTCTATCGAATTTAACTTTGCCACATCAGTTGGTTAAAGTCTTTTTGATTGAACAAATATATAGATCGTATTCTATTATCAATAATCTCCCATACCATCGTGAATAAGCCCTTTTCAAAATCATTAGTGTGGCTTCGAAGAGACCTCCGCCTGCATGACAATACTGCTTTACATGAGGCTGCTTCTCAATCGAACTCGGTCAGCATTTGCTTTGTTTTCGATACAAATATTTTGGGTAAACTTAAAAATAAAAATGACCAGAGAGTCGATTTTATTTATCAAGTATTACAAGACATCAAGCAAACTCTTAAAAAGTATGGTTCTGACATCTGGATACTATTTGGCGATCCTGTCCATGAAATACCTAAACTAGCGGAGTCCATAAATGCTGATGCTGTTTTTGTAAATAGAGATTATGAGAAATATGGGGTAAATCGTGATAACGATGTACAAAAAAAATTGTCAGGACTAAATAAAAAATTTCAATCATTCAAAGATCAAGTCCTCTTTGAGGCGGATGAGATTGTGACAAAAAACAACACACATTATTCTGTATTTTCTCCTTATAGAAATAATCATCTTGAAAAATTACTTATGAGTGGCTCAGGAACAAACTCATACAAGCTGGATGACATCACTTTTGAAAAATTTCACATTGATAATACGTTGACACTTGATGAGATTGGTTTTGACAGTTCAAATATCTCATCTTTTCAAATCGCTACCACTTATCAGGACATTCAGAAGCAAATTAATGAATTTAAAGATAGGCTTGAGCATTATGATCAAACAAGAAATTTTCCTGCAATCAAAGGTGTTTCATACCTCTCTGTTCATAACAGATTTGGAACTATTTCCATTAGAGAAATAGCAAATATTTGTTTACAAAATTATTCAACGTCTGGATCAAAGTCATGGTTAAACGAACTGATTTGGCGTGATTTTTATTTCCAGGTCATTGTTAACTTTTCACACGTACAAGATGGTCACTCCTTCAAACAACAATACGATAATTTGCAATATGAAAATAATGAGTCCTTTTTTGAATCGTGGAAACAAGGTACGACAGGGTTTCCGATAGTGGATGCAGCCATGAGACAATTAAATACAACAGGCTATATGCATAATCGATTAAGAATGATTGTTGCTTCTTTTTTAACCAAGGATCTTTTGATTGATTGGAGATGGGGTGAGGAATATTTTAAAGAAAAATTAATTGACTACGATTTTTCTGCAAACAATGGTGGTTGGCAATGGGCAGCTTCAGTTGGCTGCGATGCTCAGCCATGGTTTAGAATTTTCAATCCACTGCTCCAGTCACAAAAATTTGATAGCGATGGTAAGTTTATAAAGAAATACGTGCCAGAATTAAGTGAATTTGATAAAAAAAATATTCACGAGCCTCATACGAAATTTTCACCAAAGGATTACCCAAAGCCTATTATTGATCATGCGATCCAAAGACAAAAAGCATTAAAAATGTTTGAAAATATTAATGATGTTGCAAAAAAACAACATTAATTAAAATATATTTACCGGTTTGTATTATTTATGAAAACTTCTAAGACTTAACGGATAAATTATTAGATAATATGCCTAATGAACATTAAGAACATCTTTAAACATTTCACCCTGTTGGTATTAATCCTTCTTTTAGGTGGTTGCGCTACAACCAACAATCCAGACCCATTGGAAAGCATGAATCGTGGAATATATAAATTCAACACCGCTTTTGATGACAGTGTTGCTAAACCAGTAGCCAAAGGGTACAAAGCAGTAGCCCCATCTTTTGTTGTCAAAGGAATTAATAATTTCTTTAACAATATTAGAGATATTATTACGGTTATTAATGACCTTCTCCAATTCAAAGTCAAACACGCTCTGAATGATGCTAGCAGGGTCGCCATTAACTCCACCATTGGTATTTTAGGCTTCGTTGATGTACATACAATGACTGGTGGAGAACGACGTAAAGAGGATTTTGGTCAAACATTAGGACATTGGGGTGTTGGTTCAGGTGCTTATATTGTTATTCCATTTTTTGGGCCGTCTACCGTTAGAGATGGTTTTGGATTAGTTGCAGATACCTTGTATTTTGATCCGATCAGTTACATCAGTGATGTCAGGACTAGAAACCAAGTAAGACTTGGTCAATTTATTGACGCCAGAACGGAATTACTCAATGCCTCTGATATCCTTGAAGAAGCCTCAATTGATCCCTATGCATTCCAACGTGATGCTTATCTGCAATATCGTGACAGTCTCGTAAATGATTCTGATGGATCTGTCGATTACGATGATGAAAATTTATTATCAGACGGGTATGAGCCATTTACTGAAGAAGAATTAGTTTCGTCTGCTGCTAAATAACTAATCAACAACATTCTAACTGGCTCCTACAGCCATTTTCTCAACTAATACCGAGCCAATATATTTTGAGCTGTTAGAATTTGCGTCATCTGCGATACTGACAATATCCATCGCCATATCCTTTAAATTTCCTGCAATGGTAATTTCTTCAACAGCGTGCTGAATCTCACCATTTTCGATATAAAGCCCAGCCGCTCCTCTGGAAAAATCACCGTTCACCATGTTTACCCCATGTCCAAGCAATTCAGTGATAAGAAACCCTTTGTTTATGTCTTTAATCATTTGAGCGAGAGAAATATTGTGATGCTCAAATATTAAGTTGTGTGTTCCCCCGGCGTTTCCTGTAGTTGAAAGATTTAATTTTTTTGCAGAATAATTTGATAACAAATAACGATTTAATACACCCTTGTCAACCAAGGTGTTATCAAAAACCTCTACCCCTTCATCATCAAAATAAGTTGATGCATGGCCTTTTATTAATAGCGGTCTTTCTGAAATTGTTAATCGATCAGATGCTATTTTTGTTCCAATAGTGTCCAGTAAAAAAGAATTTTGTCGGTATAAATTTCTTCCTGATATTGCTGACAAGATGGGATTTATAATCGCATCAGAAATGGTGTTATGAAAAATAATGGGATAGTTTCCCGTCTTAATTTTTTTAACGTTTAGTCGATCAATCGTATTTTTTGCCGCCTCTTCGCCGAGTTGGGTTGGATTTTTTAAGTCATGAAAATCTCTGACATTGGAATAATCATAGCTTCTTTGCATTGTTTGGTCTTTTGAACCTATGACTGAACAATAAAGCGAGTATCTTGAACCGGGAAAACCACCAAAGAATTGATTAGAATTGGCATACATGAATATGGAGGAGCTATAGTTAATGGTGGCACCTTCTGAATTAGTAATTCGCTCATCATATGATTTAGCGGATGACTCCGTTTTTTTGGCAATTTCTAGCATGTCATCAAAACTTAATTCTTGTGGATAAAAAATATCCACTGGTCTTGTTTTTTTGGGATGTAAATCTTGTTCAACAATACCAAAATAAGGGTCTTGCTCAGTCACCTTAAGCATATTAAGCGAATTATCAATTAAATGTTGTATGGTTTTTTTTGAAAAATCAGAAGAAGAGACAACACTTTTTCTTCCATTTTGATACAAGGTTAACGTTACATTTTTATCATTATTGATTTCAAACGTTTCAACATCTTCATTGCGCACAGTTAAATTTTTACCTGATGCGATGCTTACATCGACCTCAGCAGATTCAGCGCCTAGTTTCTTGGACTGCGTTATAATATCTTCACAGAGATTTTTTAGTTTTTCTTCGGTGTAACCAAGAATTTCATTTTGCATAAAAATCCTAAAACTAACTAATAATATTGCTCGTTATCATATGGAAGATTCAATAAAAAGTAAAACTCAATTAAAAAAAGAAGCTGATGATATACAACAATTTGGTATTGAAATATCTAATCTTCCAAATCATAAAATAAAAGAGCTATCCTTAAGTGACGAAATAATTGAAGCTATTATTTTTTATAAAGAGATAAAAAAAAATAGTGCTAAGCGAAGGCAAGCACAGTTTTTAGGAAAACTATTGCGAGACTTCGATCTATCAAATGTCACTCAAGAAATGGACACTTTAAAAGCGTTCTCAAGGCTTCAAGTCAAATTCGAACATGAGGCAGAGTTATGGAGAGACAAACTCATTAATGATCAATCAGCACTGAATGAATTCATCAATGAATTCCAACCAGACTTGACCAATTTAAACCAAACAATAAATGCCGCTCGTAAAGAATTTCAATCTGACAAGAAAAGTAAAAATTACAGAAATTTATATCGAATCATTCTTGCTGATATAAAAAAAATTAGATCTGCACCTTAATATTATTTAAGTTGCCATCTCGCATGTATGCAATTTCAACAACATTTCCCTTATTCTTTATCAATTCCTTGATAAACTCATTAGGCTCTTTTAAGCTGATTCCATTGATAGTCATGATTCGATCTTTTCTTTCGATTCCTGAATTCGCTGCAGCAGAATCCTTTATAACAGCCACAACAAACAAGCCACCGTCTTCATATCTTTCATCATCTTCCTTAAAACTTATTAGGTGGGTTCCAAAAAGGGGTTTTGGTAATTTTGCCCAGTAGGATACGTAAAAATCAAACATTGCATCTGAATCAGCAAGATCATTCGGATCGATGATGATTTCTTCAATTTTTCCTTCATCATCTAATTTTTTCTTTTTAATATTTTCTCTTGCCCTCTTTATTGCTGTGGCTCGAGTTGCCTCATTGATTTGACGATCATAAACAAGCAAAGTGTCCGCTTTGATTTGCTTACCAAAATCTAACGCTTCTGCAGGGGGCACATATGTTCCAGCAAAAGATGAAAAGCCAATCAGGTCATACCCTTCTTCTAACATCATTATATTGTCTTTGTCTTTATCCCAACCTCTGTAAATTTCAGTTTGAGGATCTGGATTAAGTGATTTAAGATTCTTGTCGCCTTGTTGTTGAAAATTTTTTTCAAACACATTCTCGGCATATAGATTTGGTAAAATAAAGAATGTGAGGAGCGCAACTATGTATTTTTTCATGGTGTCTTCTTTGATATTAATGACAAGAAGTATGACTTATATATGGGAAAAAAATTCATTAAGATTGGTTTAGTTTCAATTAGTGATCGCGCAACAAAAGGCGTGTATGAAGACCTGGGTCTGCCCCACCTCAAAGACTGGTGCCAACAGGCGATTACTGATGAAATTATTTTTGTAGAAAAACTAATCCCGGATGAATTTGAGCTTATTAAGTCAACATTAATTGATTTAGCAGACATTGACCAATGTCATTTAATCCTCACCACTGGAGGAACTGGTCCTAGTCAAAGAGACGTGACACCAGATGCCACCGAGGCTGTTGCAGATAAGATTATGCCAGGGTTTGGTGAGCAAATGAGACAAATTAGTCTTAATTTTGTGCCAACCGCTATTCTGTCCAGGCAAATTGCTGTGATAAGAAATAAGGCTCTTATTATCAATCTCCCTGGACAACCAAAAGCAATCAAAGAGACTCTTGAAGGTTTAAAAAATAAAAATAATGAAACAACTGTTTCAGGAATATTTGCTGCTGTACCATACTGTATAGAGCTCATTGGAGGCCCAGTCATTAAAACGAATGACGATATCGTTAAGGCTTTTAGGCCAAAAAAATGAATGAATTTGATTTAATAAAAAAATATTTTAATTTCACTAGCAAACATGCAGTATTAGGCATTGGTGACGATGCCGCCCTCATCCCATTGAATAAAAATGAGTTAATGGCCATATCTATGGATACTTTAAATATTGGTCATCATTTTACTGAAGATTCTGATCCATATTATTTGGGGTGGAAGTCACTTGCTGTGAATGTTTCAGACATAGTTTCAATGGGTGGTCAACCTCGCTACGCCCTCCTTTCAATTTCCCTAAAAAATCTTGATGTAAATTGGATTGGAAAATTCACCAAAGGGATTAAGGCTTGTGCTAAAAAATATAATATTGAAATCATTGGTGGTGATACGAATAAAGGATCCACATCAATTTCAATTGCTATTATGGGAAATGTATCCTCCAAGAATGTTTTAAAAAGAAGTGGGGCAATTCCAGAGGATGAAATTTGGGTGACTAATGAGGTTGGTTATGCTGCATTACATTTCAATCAACATTCCCTGTTACCTAAGCACAAAAAATCTATTTCAAACTGCTTAAAAAAAAGATCTCAAGAAGAATTTCTTAAACCGCAACCCCCTTTAGAATTCATTCAAGAAACGAAATCAATGATTAATTCAGCTATTGATTTATCTGATGGTTTGGTTGGAGATCTTAAACATATATTAAACAGTAGTTCCGTTGGTGCCAAAATAGAAATTAACGATATTCCTATGCATAAATGGTTTAAGGAAAATAATCAATATGAACTAGCAATGTGCGGTGGTGAGGATTACCAAATTTTAATGACTGTCCCACATAAACATCATAACAAAATTCAAAATTTACTAAAGAAACACTCCCTTAAGGGTGCCATGATTGGAAAGATAACTAAGGATAAAAAAATTGAATATTCACTTCATGGTAAAAAAATAAAATTAAGTAAGGAAGGATTTACTCACTTTGGTTAACTTAAAATTTTTATTTAGCAATATTTGGCATTTTATTGCACTAGGATTTGGTGCCGGTTTGATAAAAAAAGGAACAGGAACCTTTGGGACCTTAGTCACTTTCATTTACTTTTTATTTCTCTATAAACTCAATTTGCAATACCAGTTATTAATATTCTTGATACTACTTCTGATTAGCTATGTGAGTGTAAAGAAAACGCTTCAGTCTTTAAAAATCAAAGATCCCTCATGTGTAGTAATCGACGAAATTATTGCCTATTTAATTGTGCTTATTCTTCTCCCAAATAATTATTTGCTTTATCTAATCAGTTTCATTCTTTTTCGTTTTTTTGATATTTTAAAACCATGGCCAATAAGCAAACTAGAAGAATTACCAGGGGCAGCCGGGGTGATTGCAGATGACTTTGGCGCAGCGCTTTTTGCCCTAATAATGACACAAATGGTCTCTTCTTATGTCATCTAATAAACTTCAAAATATTGCTAAAAAGTTTATCGATCAAAATTTTCTTCTCAGTGTGGCTGAATCATGTACTGGTGGTTTATTAGCAAAGAAAATTACGGATGAATCAGGGAGTTCTGCATGGTTTGATTGTGGATTCATAACATACAGCAATGAATCTAAGATAAGAATGCTGGGAGTAAATAAAGAAGCAATAGAAAAATTTGGCGCTGTCAGTCTAGAAATAGCTCAAGAAATGGCTATTGGTGTACAAAAAAACTCTAGAGCCATTTTTTCTATCTCAATAACGGGCATTGCTGGACCTAATGGAGGGTCACCAGAAAAGCCGGTTGGCACTGTTCACGTATGTTTTGCTTTCAAGGGAAGTGTATTGAAAGACTATAAATTACAGCTCTCTGGGGAAAGATCTTCGATCAGAGAACAGACGGTAAGTTTTATTATTGAAGAGCTTGATAAACTTACTTTTAATGACCAAATATGAAATAATTACAAGTCAATTAAATTAAATCTTAGGGTATAAAAATAATGGATGAAAATAAACAAAAAGCGCTTGAAGCCGCGATGGCCCAAATTGAAAAACAATTTGGCAAAGGCTCTGTAATGAAAATGGATGGTACAGAAATAGATGAGTCCATTGAGGCAATTTCTACAGGCTCTTTAGGTTTGGATATAGCCCTAGGCATTGGTGGTCTTCCAAAAGGGAGGGTTGTTGAAATTTATGGCCCTGAATCATCGGGAAAGACATCTCTAACCCTGTCTGTAATTGCTGCTGCTCAAAAAGCAGGTGGGACTGCAGCCTTCATTGATGCAGAACACGCACTTGATACACAGTATGCTGCCAAATTAGGTGTTAATTTGACGGATCTTCTTATTTCCCAGCCTGACACTGGTGAGCAAGCCCTAGAAATTACAGACATGCTTGTCAGAAGTGGATCGGTTGATGTGGTCGTGGTGGATTCGGTTGCAGCATTGACCCCACGCGCTGAAATTGAAGGCGATATGGGTGATTCTCATATGGGCTTACAAGCTAGACTGATGTCTCAAGCCTTAAGAAAGCTTACTGGCAACATCAAGAAAACCAATACCCTTGTAATTTTTATTAACCAAATTCGAATGAAGATCGGCGTTATGTTTGGAAATCCTGAAACGACTACAGGTGGTAATGCACTAAAATTTTATTCATCTGTAAGGCTAGATATTCGCAGGATTGGTGCAATTAAAAAAGGTGATGAAGTCGTTGGCGCTGAAACACGAGTAAAAGTGGTTAAAAATAAAGTCGCCCCTCCTTTCAGACAAGCAGAATTCGATGTGATGTACGGCGAAGGAATTTCTTTAGAAGGGGAAATTATTGAACAAGGTGTTCAATTAAAATTGATCGAAAAAGCAGGAGCTTGGTATAGCTATAATGGTGAAAAAATTGGCCAAGGTAAAGATAATGTTCGAGAGTATTTAAAACAAAATCCTGATATCTCTAAGGATCTTGAAGACCAAATCAGAGCGAACGCAAATCTTGCTAACTCAAAAATGATTGTCGAGAATCAAACTGATGAAGATGCAGTTGATGAAGATGCAAGCTGATGATCCTCTCAAAAGATTAAAAAATAGAGCTCTTTACTATCTCGCTAAAAGAGAATATGGCTTTGTTGAATTGGTAAATAAAATTAAACCATTCGCTACTGATGAATTAGATTTGAATTTAGATATTTGTTATCAAATAGTCGAAGAACTTAAACAAAAAGGCCTGCAATCAGATTATCGATTTTGTGAATCATACGTTAACTCGAAAAAAAGAAAGTTCGGTCTTCAAAAAATTCGTTATGAGTTGAAACAAAAAGAAATCGATGATTTTTTGATTGAAGAATTTATTGAGGTGTTAAGAGACGAAGAATACGAGTCTGCAAAAATGGTTTGGGAGAAGAAATATTCATCTCTACCATCAGATTTAAATGAAAAAAACAAACAAATAAAGTTTATGCAAAATAGAGGTTTTAGTTTCGATACTATAAAAAAAATTATTAAATGAAATCATTAACCAGTAACCAAATACGAGAAATATTCCTTAATTTTTTTAAGGAAAAAGGACACACAGTTGTTTCTTCGAGTAGCTTAGTTCCAAGCGATGACCCAACTTTATTATTTGCCAATGCTGGCATGAACCAATTTAAAGATTTTTTCCTTGGATATAAAAAACCAAAATACACAACTGCAACAACCAGTCAAAAATGTGTCCGAGCAGGTGGAAAGCATAATGATTTAGAAAATGTCGGCTATACAGCAAGACATCACACGTTTTTCGAAATGCTTGGTAACTTTAGCTTTGGAGATTACTTTAAATTAGAAGCGATTCAATACGCATGGGAATTGTTAACTGAAAGATTCCAAATACCAGCGGAAAAACTATTAGTGACCGTTTACCATGAAGATGCAGAGGCATACGATATATGGAAAAACGTTATAAAGCTTCCAGCTGAAAAAATTATTAAAATTGCAGATAAATCTGAAAAGTATATCTCTGATAATTTCTGGATGATGGGTGATACTGGACCATGTGGTCCATGCAGTGAAATTTTTTATGATCATGGTGCAGATATTCCAGGAGGGCCTCCTGGAAGTAAAGATGAAGATGGTGATCGTTTTATTGAAATTTGGAACCTAGTGTTCATGCAATTCAATAGGAATGAAAATGGAGAAATGGAAGCATTACCAAAACCTTCCGTCGACACTGGAATGGGACTTGAAAGAATATCAGCTGTTTTGCAGTCCGTTCATTCGAATTATGAAATTGATTTGTTTCAAAATTTAATTCATGACACCGCCCAAGCTCTAAAATGTAAGGATTTATCTCATTCATCTTTAAAAGTGATTGCAGATCATATCAGGTCCATTGCCTTTCTTATCAATGATGGCGTTCAACCTTCCAATGATGGAAGGGGTTATGTCTTAAGAAGAATATTAAGACGCGCAATTCGTCATGGTTATAAACTGGGTGCAACAGAATCTTTTTTAATGCCCATACTGAATAGTCTTGCTAATAATATGCAAGAAGCCTATCCCGAGCTCTTAACCAATATAAAGAAAATTGAAAAAACGACTCTTCAAGAAGAGGACAAGTTTTTTGAAACCATTGCTAATGGTATGAGTATCCTCGAGCAAGAAATTAACCTTACCAAAAAAAATAAATCGACTATGTTAAATGGCTCAGTAGCTTTTAAACTCCATGACACATTTGGATTTCCAATAGACTTAACAGCTGATATTTGTCGAGAACATGACATTACTATTGATCAGGCAGGTTTTGATCAAGATATGGCCGAACAAAAAAATAAAGCCAAAAATGCCTCCCAATTTAAAGCAAAAGACTCGATCGTCATTGATATCGATCCAACAAAGTTTTTGGCGTACACGCACAATGAGGAATTCTCTACAATTGAATCAATTATTCTCAACAATGAACCTGCGGTTGAAGTATCGGCAAATAACGCATGTAATTTAGTCGTGAAAGAATCTCCATTTTATGCTGAATCTGGTGGTCAAGTAGGCGATACTGGAAAGATTTTCAATGATCAAGCTGAGTTTATTGTTCATGACACCCAGAAACTACCCAATGGTGTAATTCTTCATATCGGTGAATTGATTCGTGGACAATTAAAGATAAAAGATCCTGTTTTATGCCAGGTAGATCATGTTAGAAGAGATTCAATCAAAAGAAATCACTCAGCCACTCATTTGCTTCACAAGGCATTAAAAACTGTATTGGGCGATCATGTTGAACAAAAAGGTTCTCTTGTAAATGAGTTGAGAACACGTTTTGATTTTTCACATTCTAGCGCTCTCAGCGAAACAGAAATTCAACAAGTTGAACAAATTGTAAACAACGAAATTCTTCAAAATAACCCGACCTCTGCAGAAGTAATGGCTTTAGATAAAGCAAAAAAAAGTGGAGCTATGATGCTTTTTGGAGAAAAGTATGATGATGAGGTGCGTGTCTTAACAATTGGGAATAGTAAAGAACTCTGTGGTGGCACTCACGTTAATGCAACTGGAGATATTGGACTCTTTAAGATTTTGAATGAAAGCGGAATATCATCAGGTGTCAGGAGAATTGAGGCAACGACTGGAATAAGTTTAATTCAAATTATTGATAAACAAAACCAGCTGTTGAATGCAACTGCTAAAGAATTAAAAACCACAAAAGATGATGTAGCTGAAAAAATAAAGCAGGTGATTGATCAAGTTAAAACTCACGAAAAGACCATTGCGCAATTAAAACAAAAAATTACCAATGCTTCAAAGAATGATCTTTTAGATCAAATTGAAGTGATTGATGGGACGAAAGTTCTTTCAACAAGTATTGATAATATGGAGATACCTCAACTGAGAAGTTTGATAGATGATCTAAAAAATAATATTGGATCCGGCATCATCATCTTAGCAACAATCAATCAAGGTAAAATTAATATCGCTGTCGGCGTCACAAAAGATATCACAAATCAATACCATGCTGGTAAAATAGCCGGCCAACTTGCAAACATGGTTGGTGGAAATGGTGGTGGGAAGCCAGATATGGCAATGGCTGGGGGTCAAAATATTAATGATCTACCAGAGGCCTTAATTAAGATTAAAAAACTATTAAATTCATGAGCTTGATTGTACAAAAATATGGTGGCACTTCAGTTGCCAATCCTGAAAGAATAAATGCGGTTGCTGACCGCGTTAAAAGATTTGTTGATGACGGTCATCAAGTAGTCGTTGTCGTGTCTGCAATGTCAGGTGAAACAAATAAGCTTTTACAATTAATTAAAGATGTTAGTAAAAAACCAAGTCCAAGAGAATCTGACGTTATAGTCTCAACAGGTGAGCAAGTGACTATCGGTCTCACTGCCCTAGCAATTCAGGAAAGAGGAATCAAAGCGAAAAGCTACACAGGGTCGCAAGTGAAAATTCTAACTGACAATGCACATTCCAAAGCAAGAATCATTAATATTGGAACCGAAAATATTCAAAAAGATTTAGCAGATGGGTATGTATTAGTCATTGCTGGATTTCAAGGCGCTGACGAAAATGGAAATATCACCACATTAGGAAGAGGTGGATCAGATACTACAGCAGTTGCGATTGCTGCTGCTCTCAAGGCGGATGAGTGCCAAATATATACTGATGTTAATGGAATATACACAACAGATCCTAGGGTTGTTTCAACCGCAAGAAAGCTTAAATCTATCACCTTTGAAGAAATGTTAGAGTTAGCCAGCTTAGGCTCAAAGGTCTTACAAATTCGTTCTGTTGAGTTTGCTGGAAAATACAAAGTTAAATTAAGAGTTTTATCAAGTTTTGAAAAAAATGGTGATGGGACAATTATTACTTACGAGGAAGATCACAAAATGGAAGATCCAATTATTTCAGGAATTGCCTTCAATCGAGATGAAGCCAAAGTTACCGTTCAAGGAATCCCCGATACCCCGGGGCTAGCCTATCAAATCCTAGGTCCAATTGCTGAGCAAAATATTGATGTTGATATGATTATTCAAAATATTGGCCATGATGGTGAAAATGATTTTACATTTACTGTTAATAAGAATGAGTTAGATAAAACTTTAGAAATTCTTGAAGGGATGAAAAGTCATTTAAAGGCAAAACAAATTATTGGAGACCCTAATATTGCAAAACTCTCTCTAGTTGGTGTCGGCATGAAATCCCATGTTGGAGTAGCTAGCAAAATGTTTAGAACGCTTTCTGAAGAGGGAATTAATATCAGCACTATTTCAACTAGCGAAATAAAGATATCTATTCTTATCGACGAAAATCTCTTAGATATGGCAGTTCAATCTCTACATAAAGCATTTAATTTAGATCAATAATTGGGAAGTTGAAGATTTTCATTTAAAATATCCTTTTAGAACAAGGAGAGCTGGCCGAGTGGTCGAAGGCACTTCCCTGCTAAGGAAGCATACGGGTTTAAGCCTGTATCGAGGGTTCGAATCCCTCGCTCTCCGCCATTTTAAGGGAAAGTTATGCAAGTTCCAATGTATGAATTATCAGTACCCATGATAATCAGTATGCTAGAAAATCTATCCAAAATTCTCAATAAAGCCCAACGATTTGCAGACAAAAGAAAAATTGACTCAACCATATATGTTAACAGTCGATTAATTGCTGACATGTATCCATTATCTCGACAAATTCAAATTGGCACAGATATGGTAAGAAAAGGTATTGGAAGATTGGCAGGGAAAAACGCACCTAGCTATTCAGATAATGAAAAGACAATCAAACAGCTTCAAAGCCGGATCACTAAAACAATTAGCTTTTTAAAAAAAATTAAACCTGCTCAGATGGTAGGGTCTGAAAATAAATACATCGAATTTTTTATTCGAGATAAAAAATTTACTTTCAAAAATGGTGAAGATTATTTAAAAAGATGGATTATTCCACATTTTTTCTTTCATGTGACTACCACATACAATATTCTCAGAATGAATGGGGTCAATTTAGGTAAATGGGACTTTACAGGTAAATTTTAATGCTTCAAAAAATAATATACTTTCTTGTCTCATGCGTTCTTCTGTCAAGCTGCAGTCAATTTGGCCCAGACTTTATGAAAGCAGGAAGAAATGACTACAACAAAGTACTTGCGCAAACTGATGATGAAGAAACCTTATTAAACCTTGTTCGATTAAGATATGCGGATAATCCAGCTTTTCTAAAAGTAAATAGCGTATCCACTTCATTTAATTGGAAAGAAGGTTTTGGTTTAGATGGTTCTATTTTTGAGAGTGATGCGGTAGGAAAAAATAATATTGGCATTCGTGGCAATACAGAATACATTGAAAAACCAACCATTTCTTATTCACCTTTGTCTGGCGCAGACTTTGTAAAAAATGTACTTACCCCAATCGATCATCAAGTCATTCTGCTTCTAGCTCGATCTGGATGGAGCCTGGAAAGAATTCTTCGACTTACTGTCAACAAAATTAATCACATTGACAATGCTTCCGAAGCTTCAGGGCCAACGCCAACAAATTCTCCTGACTATGTCGCATTTAACAAACTTGCTAAAGATTTCAGAGAACTGCAAAAAACATCGAAGGTTACTTTAGGTTATCAGCTTGATGGAAATCCTGGTGATTTAGCATTGTTAATAAAAAAGGATCACATTAGCGATGCTGATGTAGAAAAGTTTTTATCTGATCTTAAGATAAATAAAAAAAATAATATCATTCCTATCACCCCAAATTATTTTGACGCTTCATCGAATGACAACATTCAAATTGAGTCTAGATCTCTAGCGGGTATTTTATTTTTCTTGTCGCACGGAGTTTCAATTCCAGCTGATGATATTAAGGAAGGTCGAGTAACGGTTACTAAGAATGAAAATGGGGAGGATTTTGATTGGCAAGATGTTCTGGATAATTTATTTACTGTTCATACCTCAAAAAAACCACCTGAACAGGCAACTATCGCTGTTGAATATCGTGGAAATTGGTTTTATATCAAAGACAATGATATGCAAAGTAAATATACCCTTATGCTCCTCAATCAAATTGCAGCCCTCCAATCAGGACAGATTGAAAAGGCTGGGCCTATTTTGACACTCCCCGTCTCAAGCAACTAGTTAAAACAACTAAATTAGGGATATAATAGCGGTGACGCGCCCGTAGCTCAGCTGGATAGAGTACTTGGCTACGAACCAAGGGGTCAGGAGTTCGAATCTCTTCGGGCGCGCCAATTAAATCTATCTGCGCCCGTAGCTCAGCTGGATAGAGTACTTGGCTTCGAACCAAGTGGTCAGGAGTTCGAATCTCTTCGGGCGCGCCAATATTAAACTTGGCTGTTAAAATCGACAAAATAATCTGGATCAACAGTTTCAATCATCGATTTATATTTCTGAACTAATTCATCATCGCCCTCTTCAGACGATAATTCATACAAGACTTCGAGAGCATCTAAGTTTCGTGGGTTTAAAGAAATAGATTTATTTAAAAAGAGCTTAGCAAAATCTCGATTAAATTCCTTCTCCGCCAAACCTAGATAAAACCATGCATTGGTACTGTCATCTTCAGACTGTGTCCACATCTTAGCAATCCTTTTTACTTCAGCCCAGTTAGAGTCTTGAAGTGGTAAAACCACTTGCATAAAAAATGGTTTCTGCTCATCAGGCAAGGCCCAGAAAGGTGCAGTTTCACTTCTAATATCGGTAAGCATTTTTGTTTGCATAACTTTATCTATCCATTCAGTTGGTAAGCAATAAAAATAACCCAATCGTTTTCCAGGACTCTTAAATGTCGTAATGCCAATCAAATTAAAATCGTTATCAAACAAAGCTCCTCCACTAGAACCAACTGTAAACGTAGCAGAGGTGCGGATTATGGAGCCTTTATCAAAGTTATAAAGAGCTTTTACCTTTCCGTAAGACGGTAAAGGTACTGGATTATCGTTTGGGAAAGTTAAGGTAAACACCTCTTCCTCATACTGGATAGATTCACTCTGTCTAACCTCTACCGGCTCAAGAGGCAGGTTATCGAATTTAAGTACGCATATATCATGTTCCCAATCCGCATAAACTCCTATGGGACTATAAGTATCGTGATATTTGACTACGTTTACACCGGTAGCATTCTGAAAAACATGACAATCAGTTGCCACGTGATTTTTTTTAATCACTACACCAGAACCTGTTCCAGTTACACCCTTCTCATAACTCACCCATAATTGAATCATGGACTTATTCAACTCAAAAAGCTCATGTTGAGCTGGGTATGCAAAAACCAAAAAGGGGAATAATAAAGTTACAATTGTGAATAAGATCTTTTTCATAATTTTATGATTATCCTTAATTCATTAAATTCAATTATCTTTAAAAATTATTTAACAATAATTTTCGGATTTTTTATTCTTTTTTCACAAGCATTAAAAGCAAATGAAAACATCTACATCGGTTATGCCTCAAGCCTTCACAATGCAATGAAAGAGATTGTCAACGATTACGAAAAACGGAGCGATGTAAAATTAAAATTTGGGATGGGTGCCTCAGGAAATATTGCTCAACAAATTATGAGAGATGCTCCCTACGATATTTTTATTTCAGCTAATAAAAAATGGATAAATTATTTAGATAAACATCAGAAAATTAAAGAAAGACAACCATGGATCTCTAATTCTCTATCGGTAATAGGCTCTATGAAATCGATTGAAAATTTAACGTTGAATGCCAATGAACGTTTTTGTCTAGCTGATCCAAAGAATGCTCCTCTTGGACTTTATAGTCTTGAAGCCATTAATACTCTAAATCTAAAAATTCCTGATAATCAAATTATTTTTTTGAAGGATGCTGCATCGGTACAATATTACCTATCAATAAATGAGTGTGACTATGCCATTACCTATTCAAGCAATATCCTGAATTTAGAGAAAAATGTTGATGTCCAAAGTCTTCCATTAAATTTATATTCTGATATTACATATGAAATTGGTATTCTGAAATCAAATAAAGACACTAAAGATTTTGTAAATTATTTGCAACAACCTAGTGTTTTAAAAATATTAAAAAATCATGGGTTTATAATAGATTGATGATTACTATATCTGATTATGAAATTACCGTTCTACTACTCTCACTAAAGGTAGCATCAATTTCATCAATCATTGCTTTTTTTCCTTCATTATTAATAGCTTATTTCTTAGCTAGAAAAAATTTTATTGGCAAGTCTTTTGTTGACGGTCTTATTCATCTCCCCTTAGTTTTGCCGCCTGTAGTCATTGGCTTTTTTCTACTAATTATTTTTGGAAAGAATGGATTAGTTGGTGATATTTTTTTCTCAACATTCAATATAAGAATTTCTTTTACTTGGATAGCAGCAGTGATTGCCTCAGCAGTCATGGGTTTTCCTCTTTTTGTGAGATCGATTCGTCAATCAATTTCTGAAATAGATCCAAAACAAATCGAGGCTGCACAAACCTTAGGTGCAAATAAATTAAAAATTTTTAAAAAAATTATTATCCCACTAAGCAAAAAAGGAATCATTACTGGTTTTATTTTAAGCTTCAGTAGAAGCCTTGGAGAATTTGGCGCTACGATTACTTTTGCTGGAAATATTTTTGGCGAAACACAAACACTCCCACTGGCTATTTACTCATCTCTTCAGGATCCAGATTCTAATCTTATAGTTATACGATTAGTTGTGATAAGTATTTTTATCTCATTGGCAGCGTTAATGATCAGCAATAGACTTAGTAAATGATACATTTAGACTTTACATATCAAAATCCTAGCTTGTCCATGCAAATTAAAGTGAAAACTAAATCACAAATTGTATGTTTGCATGGGCACTCAGGTGTTGGCAAAACTACGATCCTGAATATCATTGCAGGGATAAGAGAGCCAAATCATGGTTTCATTGATATTGCTGGTAGAAGATTGTTTGATAGTAATAAAAAAATCAATATTGCGCCTCAGTTCAGAGATGTAGGTTACATATTCCAAGATCTTAGATTGTTCTCCCATTTGAGCGTCAAGGATAATATAACTTTTGGGGCATTAAAACATAATAATTACGATGCGATTATTGATCTCATGGATATTGATGAATTGCTGCATAAAAACATAAGAAATTTATCTGGTGGTGAATCTCAAAAAGTATCTATTGCTCGGGCGCTTGTAAAAAATCCAAAAATTTTACTTATTGATGAGTCTTTTCATGCAATTGACAAACAATATCGTGATCAATTAATTAAAAAACTCCATAACCACATTATTGAAAATCAAATTGTTACGATCTTAGTGAGCCATCAACTGTCAGATGCGAAAAAATATTCAGCAGAAATTATTAAGATCAAAAAAGAAAAAGGGGTTGTCGTTGCTGGGTAAATTAAGTGGTAGGGTGTGCGAGATTCGAACTCGCGACCAACGGATTAAAAGTCCGCTGCTCTACCAACTGAGCTAACACCCCATGAATCAAACACGCAATTATGGACTAGATCGTTTAATTGGTCAATAAACAAAAGGGAATTTTATCTCATTCCAGGGAATTTTCCGGCCAACCCTCTCATCATCTTTGAAAGGCCGCCTTTAGAAAACATTTTCATCATTTTTCGCATTTGTTCATACTGGGTTAACAATCGATTAATGTCTTGAACCCTGGTACCAGATCCGCTAGCAATCCTCTGTTTCCTTTTTGCCTTGATTAAATCAGGCTCTTTTCTCTCAAGCGGGGTCATTGAATTAATGATTGCCTCAATTTGCATCAAAGATTTATCTCCATCTTCTGGATTAATTTTTTGCTGAGCCTGGCCCATGAGCTGCGAAGGCATCTTATCCATTAGGGCGCCAACACCACCCATTTTTTTCATCTGAACAATTTGATTTTTAAAGTCCTCTAAATCAAAATTCTTTCCAGATTTAACTTTTTCAGCTAATTTTTGAGCTTCTTTTTGGTCAACGTTTTTTTGAGCTTCCTCGACTAGGCCAACAATATCACCCATCCCTAATATTCTTGATGCTAATCGATCAGGGTAGAAAGGCTCTATGCCATTAATCTTCTCATTCACACCAACAAATTTAATTGGCTTTCCAATAATATGCTTAGCTGATAATGCTGCGCCCCCTCTTGAATCTCCGTCAATTTTTGTAAGTACAATCCCTGTTAACTCAAGGGCATCATTAAATGCACTTGCAGTATTTACTGCATCTTGACCCTGCATAGAATCTACAACAAAAAGTGTTTCGGCTGGTTTTAATTCTTTATGCAATGCTTGGATTTCTTTCATCATTTTTTCATCAATTGCAGTACGTCCTGCCGTATCAAAGATGACAACATCAAAAAAGTGTTTTTTTGCATAATCAATTGATTTTTCCGCTATTTTGATCGGCTTTTCTTTTTCATTGGAGTCATAACACTCAACGTCAATACTTGCTGCTAATGTTTTTAATTGGTCAATCGCTGCAGGCCGATAGACATCTGCGCTGACAAGCATCACTTTTTTCTTTTGTTCTTTTAATAGTCTCGCTAATTTTGCTGATGTAGTTGTTTTACCTGAGCCTTGTAAGCCTGCCATCAAGATTACTGAAGGGGGTTTTTTTTCTAGATTTAAGGGAACATTTTCAGGCCCCATTAAGTTTGTTAATTCATCTTGAACGATCTTAACAATAGCATCACCTGGAGACACTGTTTTAAGTACTTCTGTGCCGATTGCTTTTTCTTTTACCTGATCTATAAAAAATTTAACAACTGGAATTGCTACATCAGCTTCAATTAAAGCGATCCTTACTTCCCTCATAGCATCGCTAATATTTTCTTCAGTAAATCTGGACTGGCCAGAAATTTTTCTAACAACTGATTGCAGCTTATCTGTTAAATTTTCTAACATAATATTTTTTAACCTATAATATAATTAATAATTGTAAATCATTAATAAGACATATGTTGTATTTTGGCTCCCTAACTGCTGCATTGATTTTTTATTTACTTAGCCTTGTAAATTTAAAAAATAATATTCAAATAAAAAATCTTTTTTTATTTGTAGCGTTAATTAGCCATCTTTTTCTCATCTACCACGATGTTGTTCTTAATGAGTTTAACTTTGATTTTTCTAATGCTTTGTTGGTGGTAAGCATTGTTACCGTCATATTTTATTTAATATTTAATATAAAAATGAATTACCAAGGCTTAGAAAAAATTGTGATTATTCCAACTCTAGTTATTTTAGTATTTCATTATTTTTTTTCTCATGATTATTCAATAAGAAATACGGACTCACTTTATTATCTTTCTCATATTGCAATTGCGATAATTGCTTATGGTCTTTTAACTTACTCAGCTGTTTTTTCAATTTTTATTTTATTTTTAGAAAATAATCTTCATAAAAAAAAGATCTCATCACTTTTTTCAACTGACAGTTCTTTATTAAGTATGGAACAGTTCCTTTTTACTATCATAGTAATAGGTTTTTTACTTTTATCCATTACAATCTTTACAGGAATTTTCTTCTCGCAGGAAATTTTTAACAGCCCCTTTGTTTTTAATCATAAAACTTTATTCGGAATATTTTCATGGGTTTTTTATGGCTATATTATTTATCAAAGACAAATAAATGGTTTAAGAGGAAGAAAAGCGGTCAAGCTATCTTTGTTTGCTTTTATCCTTTTGGTGCTTTCCTACTTCGGCAGTAAATTTGTTTTTGAATATCTAATAGGTTAATCATCCAAAGAAATTATAGGCCAGTTATTTTCCTTGGCTTTTGTCTCTAAAATAGTGTCAGGGTTTACACATACCGGATTTGATACAGAATTTAACAAAGGAAGGTCATTCTGGGAATCTGAATAAAAATAAGTTTGCTTAAAGCTGTCAAACGAATATTGATGCTCTTGTAACCAAGCTTTTAATCTAGTAATTTTTCCCTCTTGAAATGAAGGAGTGCCGGAAACAAGACCCGTAAAATTACCATCAACCTCTTCTGGATCAGTGCCTATCAAGATATCTACATCAAAAAGTGAAGCAATAGGTTTTGTAATGAATGAATTTGTGGCAGTAATGATAATACATAGATCGTTATTTTTTTGATGGGACTTCACCAAATCCAGAGACTTTTTAGTTACCAGAGGCTTGATAACCTCAGCTACATATTGTTCACGAAGCTGATTCAATTGATCTCTTTTTATCAAAGTAAACGGACGAAATTGAAATTCGCAAAATTTATAAATATCAAGACACCCGTCTTTATAATCTTGATAAAAAATTTCATTTTGTTTTTCATGTTCTTTGCTATCCAAAAGTCCATTTTTGATAAGGAATTTTGACCAGTTATAATCAGAATCACCTCTGAGCAAGGTGTTATCTAAATCAAATAAAGCTAAATTCAAAATTAAACCTGAGGATGTGCTCTCTCGAGCTTAGATAATATTTTATTCGCTGCATTAATGTAGGCTTTAGCTGACGCGATAACAATATCAGTATCTGATCCTTGACCATTGACAACACGCCCACCCTTCGCAAGTCTAACTGTAACCTCACCTTGAGCATCAGTGCCAGTTGTAATATTACTAACAGAGTACAGTAATAATTCAGAATCTGACTTAACAATTTTTTCAATTGCTTTAAAAGTAGCATCAACCATGCCGCTTCCTTCGGAAGCTTCAGAAAATTCTTCACCATCTCTGTCTATTGTAATTTGAGCAGTTGGTTTCTTATTTATCTCCGCTGTCGCCTTCAAGGAAATTAATTTAAAAATCTCTGCAGTATCTGCGGAATACTCATCGCTAATTAATGCATGAATATCTTCATCAAAAATTTCTGATTTCTTATCCGCTAAATTTTTAAATTTTTCAAATGCTGCATTTAAAAGCTCATCCGAATCCAGCTCAATGCCAAGTGTTTCCAGACGGTTTTTAAAGGCATTTCTTCCAGATAGCTTACCTAATGAAATTTTATTAGCACCCCATCCCACATCTTCAGCCTTCATAATTTCATAGGTTTCCCTATGTTTTAAAACACCGTCTTGATGAATTCCGGACTCATGGGCAAAGGCATTAGCTCCAACAATCGCCTTATTCGGCTGAACAGCATATCCTGTAATTGTCGATACCAACCTGGATGTTGGTACAATAAATTCTGTATTAATATTGGTTTGTAAATTAAAAATATCTTGTCTGGTTTTTACTGTCATGACAACTTCTTCTAAGCTGGCATTACCGGCCCTTTCCCCAAGACCATTAATTGTACACTCAACTTGTCTTGCACCATTTAAAACGGCTGATAATGAATTTGCGACCGCCATACCAAGATCATTATGGCAATGAGTAGACCATATAACTGATTGCGAATTAGGTACCTTATCAATCAATTGTTTAATTCGGTCACCCCACTGAAATGGAATTGAATATCCGACTGTATCAGGAACATTGATTGTTTTAGCACCAGCCTGAATAACCGCATCAAAAACTTCAACTAAGAATGGTATCTCAGATCGAACAGCATCTTCAGCAGAGAATTCAACGTCATCGGTATATTCAAGGGCCCATTTCACAGCCTCAACCGCTCTATTTAAGACTTGATCAGGAGTCATTCTTAATTTGTTTTCCATGTGAATAGGACTTGTTGCAATAAATGTGTGAATTCTTCCTGAGGCAGCACTTTGGATAGCATGTCCCGCTCTTTCAATATCATTTTTTACTGCCCGAGCGAGTGAACAAACAGTCGATTTCCGAATTTTTTTTGCAACCGCCTCGATCGCTTTAAAGTCTCCGGGGCTCGCTGCGGCAAAACCTGCCTCAATCACATTGACGCCAAGTTTTTCAAGCTGAAGAGCGATACGCACTTTTTCTTCTTGCGTCATTGAAGCTCCGGGGCTTTGTTCGCCGTCTCTTAAGGTGGTATCAAATATTATTAATTTTTCTGTCATTTTTTCTTTCTGTTTTTTTCAAATTTAAAATTTTCTTTAAAAAAGTTTACGTAACCAGACAATAGATAACCAAGAAGTATAATAAAAATTATTTCTGCAGGGCTATGAGATAAAAGAGAGAATGCCATCACAATCAATAAAATGGATACCGAAGGAACGCTATTCCTTAAATTTAAATCTTTACCGCTGTAATACTTAATATCTGTAACCATTGATAATGCGGCAATAAGAATCATAATTAATGCGAACCACTGCATTTGAAAAAAATTCAAAAACGTATCATTACCGCTAATACCATTGTCTATACAAACCCAAATAAACGATGCAATTAGTGCAGCAGCAGCTGGTGATGGAAGCCCGAAGAAATATTTCTTTTCAAGTACATCCAGCTTGGTATTAAATCTTGCTAATCTAAATGCTGCACAAGCGCAGTAGATAAAAGCTCCAATCCATCCGATCTTACCTAATGGTTTAAGTGCCCAAACATACATGACAAGTGCAGGAGCTACGCCAAAAGATACCATATCTGACAAGCTATCATACTCAGCGCCAAACTTGCTTTCTGTGTTGGTGAGTCTTGCCACTCTCCCATCAAGGCCATCCATGAGCAGCGCAAAAAAGATAGCCAATGCAGCAAATTCAAATTTTCCATTCATCGCATTTAAAATGGAAAAGAAACCAAAAAATAATGCTGCTGTTGTAAATAAGTTAGGAAGTAAATAAAATTCGCTTTGTTTTTTTACTGATTTATTCATCACATAATTTTATCCTAGATCATTCCTTTTTTCATCGTATTTAAAGAGGATTGCTCATATAATAGGCTTTTAAAAAAAAATTACTATGCTATTCAAAATTGAATCAACCGACTCAAAAGCCCGTGCAACCAAAATAACTCTAAATCACGGAACGCTTAATACTCCAATATTCATGCCCGTTGGAACTTATGGTGCTGTTAAAGGCATAACACCGTCGATGCTTGAGGAAATTGATTTTCAAATCATTCTAGGGAACACATACCATCTTTGGTTGAGACCGGGTATGGATATTGTTGAATCTCACAATGGATTACACGATTTCATTAATTGGCAAAGACCGATATTGACTGATAGCGGTGGTTTTCAGGTCTGGAGTCTAGGCAAGTTAAGATCGTTGAATGAAGATGGAGTGGTATTTAAATCTCCTATAAATGGCGATTCTTGTTTCTTAAGTCCTGAAATTTCTATGGAAATTCAGACAAAACTCAATTCAGATATTGCAATGGTATTCGATGAATGCACAAACTACCCAGCTTCCAAAGAGGAGGCTAAATCATCTATGGAATTAAGTTTGAGATGGGCAAAAAGATCTAAACATTCTTTTAAAAGCAAAAATGCTCTTTTTGGGATTGTTCAAGGGGGAATGTATAAAGATTTAAGGATTGACTCGATAAATCAATTACAAGAATTAGATTTTGATGGGTATGCCATTGGAGGTCTATCTGTAGGAGAGCCAAAAGACGAGATGTTGAAAGTCATCACAGATTTATCTGACCACATGCCTAACAATAAACCTAGATACTTAATGGGAGTCGGTACACCAGAGGATATTCTTAACGCAGTTGAACAAGGAGTCGATATGTTTGATTGCGTCATGCCAACAAGAAACGCGCGAAACGGATGGCTATTTACTCAGTTTGGAGATATCAAAATTAAAAATAGTCAGTATAGGAATGACCTAAAACCATTAGATGATAATTGTGGGTGTTATACCTGTAAAAATTTTTCACGCTCCTACCTCCATCATTTATTTAGGATTGGAGAAATGCTGGGCTCAACATTAAATACAATTCACAATCTATATTTTTATAAAAAATTTATGGCAGACGCTCGTGAAGCAATTATTAATCAAAAATTTAAAGAATATAAGGGTGATTTTTTTTCTAAGAGAGGGACATCTCACAAATAGACTTTAATAAGGGTAATTATGCTAAAATTCATCTTCATTTTTTTAATTTGAGGTTCTAATGATTTCACTAGCTTACGCAAACAGCGCCCCTGCTCCAGGCGGTTTAATGAGTTTTGTTCCGTTCATCATTATCTTTATTTTGTTCTATTTTATGCTGATTCGCCCACAAATGAAGCAAGCTAAAGAGCATAAAAAATTATTATCAGAACTTAAAAAGGGAGATGAAATCATGCTTGCATCTGGAATCCTTGGAAAGATCGAAAAAGTAACAGACAATTTTGTAATATTGGAAATATCCGATAGTACTCAAATTAAGGTTCAAAAAAATTCAGTTCAAGCAGTCTTAAACAAGGGAACTATTAAATCTATTTAAGTCGATAAATCTATGAATCAATTTTCTCGTTGGAAAAATACCTTAATCCTGTTAATAGTTGTCTTTGCTGTATTTTATGCGCTGCCTAATTTCTTTGGCGAGGCTCCTGCAGTACAAATTATGTCGATTAAATCGGGTGAAAAAATGGACCCCATTATTGCATCACAATCTGAAAAAATACTCGAAGAAAATAATATTCCTTATAACGGAGTTGTCCTAACCGAAAACTACATAAAAATTAAACTCACCAATAACGAAGATCAGCTGACATCGAAAGGTTTGCTTGAAGACAAATTAGGTCCTAATTTTGTAGTGGCATTGAATTTACTTCCTAATTCACCTAAATGGCTTGAAAGTATTGGGGGTCAACCCATGTATTTAGGTCTTGATTTAAGAGGTGGTGTGCATTTTCTGATGCAAGTTGATTTAAGTAATATTGAAGCAAAAGAGTCATCTGGAAGGATTAATGAAATTAGAACATTATTAAGGGAAAATAAGATTAGATATGACCAGATTTCTGTCGAAGATGGTTCAATTTTAGTCCAGCTCACCAATGAAAATGATTTGAAAAAATCAAAAAGCCTCCTCCTTCAGGATGATTCAAGTTTTGAATTTTCTAAAAGAATAAATCTTGGTGGATCTATCGGGAAAGAAAAGATTAAAGAAATTACAGATAATGGAACCTTTGTTCTTGCTATTGAGGGCTCGCAAGCAAATAAAGAAGAAATGACAAAATTTGCTATCAAGCAGAATTTAGAAACATTAAATAACAGAATCAATGAGTTGGGTGTAGCAGAGCCAATCATCCAACAACAAGGTGAAAATAGAATTGTTGTTCAATTACCTGGTGTTCAAGATACAGCCAAGGCGAAAGATATCATCGGTAGAACCGCACTGCTTGAAATGAGGTTGGTTGATGATGAAGCTAGTCCGGCTGATATTGATCAGGCAATTGACGGCAACATTCCTTTTGGTAGAGATCTTTTTTATGACCGCAATCAAAATCCCTTGCTTCTAAAAAAAGATGTCATTCTTACTGGGGAAAATATCAATAACGCAGGACCTGGAGTAGATAATCAAACTGGGCAATCAATTGTCTCATTAAATTTGGATAGCAAGGGTGCAAATATATTCAAAAAAATTACGCGGGATAATGTTGGTAAAAGAATTGCTATTCTATTAATTGAAAAAGATATAACAGAAATAATCACTGCACCAGTCATTAAAAGTGAGATTGGTGGCGGAAGAGTACAAATTACTGGGATGAAAAACGCGCAAGAAGCTACAGATGTTTCATTATTGTTGAGAGCTGGCTCGTTAGCAGCGCCTATGGAGATCATTGAAGAAAGAACTGTTGGTCCTAGCATGGGTAAAGAGAACATACAAAGAGGTATTCAATCGACTTTTTGGGGCTTCATTGCAGTAATTGTATTAATTTCAATTTACTACATGTTGTTTGGTCTATTCTCATCGATCGCACTGAGTATCAATTTAGTTCTACTTGTCGCACTTTTATCTACGATACAAGCAACATTAACTTTACCAGGCCTTGCAGCGATGGCGCTTACAGTTGGTATGGCTATTGATTCAAATGTTCTAATTAATGAACGTATTAGAGATGAAATAAGAAATGGTAATACTCCACAAGCAAGTATTCACTTGGGTTATGAGAAAGCTTGGGGGACAATATTAGATTCAAATATCACAACTCTGATTGCAGGTATTGCGCTATTTATGTTTGGGACTGGGCCTATTAAGGGTTTTGCTGTCGTCCATGTTTTAGGCATTCTTACATCAATGTTTTCAGCCATCTTAGTCTCAAGAGCCTTAGTAAACTTTTTTTATGGCTCAAAAAGAAAAATCGACAAACTAAATATTGGTGAAATTTATAAGGTTAATAATTAATGGAAATATTTCGCGTAAAAAATGATATTCCTTTTTTAAAATATCGAAAGATTGCGGCTTTCATCTCAATCCTTACTTTTGTGATGGCATTTTTTTTCTTATTTCAAAAAGGCTTGAATTACGGTGTTGATTTTACTGGTGGGACGATCATTGAAATTTCCTATGAAGAAAAAGCTAATGTTGATGAAATTAGAGAGCAACTGACCCAAATCAACTTAAATGAAATTCAGGTTCAAAATTTTGGAACCGATAAAGACGTTCTAATCAGAATGCCTTTGAATGAAGATATTACCATTGCGGAACTATCTGAGTTGGTCAATCAAGAGCTAACCAAACTGAATAATCCATTTGAAATCAAGAGAGTCGAATCGGTTGGAGGTCAAGTTGGTGAGGAGCTATTTGAAAATGGAGCGTTGGCTATTTTATTTGTCTGTTTAGGAATTATCTTATATTTATCATTGAGATTTGAATGGAGATTTGCCTTAGCTGCAGTTGTTGCCAACATGCACGACGTAATCATTATTTTAGGTTTTTTTGCTTTTTTTCAATGGGAATTTAATCTTACAGTTTTAGCCGCAGTTCTTGCTGTTCTCGGCTACTCTGTGAACGAGTCTGTTGTTGTTTTTGATAGGGTGAGAGAAAACTTTAAGAAAATGAGAAGATCAAGTGTCATTGATGTAATGAATAATGCAATTACACGTACCATGTCACGAACCATTATGACTCATTTATCCACACAAACTGTGGTTATTTCGATGTTAATTTTTGGTGGCGAAATCCTTCATAATTTTTCACTTGCCTTAACAATTGGAATATTATTTGGAATTTACTCATCTATTATGGTTGGCTGTCCTATGGCCTTATGGCTTGGAACCAATCATTCCAACCTGGCTGGATCTACCCCGCAAAAAAAAGAAGAAATGGAATCTACTCCATAAATTGAAAAGTGATTGACTTACCAATAACTTATCAAATTACTATTTTATTCTGCCTACTTTTTATCTCGGCTTTTTTTTCAATTGCTGAGACAAGTTTGATGGGTATTAATAAACATAGACTGCAGTATCTAGAAAAAAAAGGTTTAAAGTCAGCTCGTTTGGCTAATAAATTAATTAAACAAACTGACAAGCTTTTGAGTGTAATTTTGATATGTAACAATTTCTCCAATGCTGCTGCCGCCTCGATGGTTACGGTTATATCAATTCAGCTATTTAATTCAGATGAGGAAATTTTATTGGCCTCAACTCTAATAGTAACTTTTTTAATTGTTATTTTTAGTGAAATTACCCCAAAAGTTATTGCAGCTGCATATAGTGAGAAGTTAGCCTTGGCATGTAGCTTTATACTATACCCCCTTCTTAAAGTTCTTTATCCGATAGTCTTATTTATTAACTTTTTTGTATTATCAATTCTAAAAGTCTTTAATATAAAGCTAAATTTTAATGAAAAAAGTTTGATTACTATGGATGAGCTAAAATCTGTCATCTCATCTTCAAGCAAGGACATTACAAATAAAAATCAATCTATGCTAATTAATTTAATTGATCTAGAAAATGATAGTGTTGACGATCTAATGATTCCACATACCAATGTTGAATTCATCAATATAAATCAAGAAGTTGAAGAGATATTTAAAAAATTAAAAACTTATCACCATGAGTTTATATTGGTCCGAGGTAATGATAGTCATCAAATAACCGGGTTATTAAATATCCGAAAATTAATAAAATTCATTGATGATCAGGATGGCATTACTATTGATAAAATAAGGGATATCGTTGAGCCAGCAGAATTTGTTGCAAGTGGAACTTCTTTGCATAAACAAATTCAAAATTTTCAAGAAAATAAATTTAAGATTGCTGTAGTTGTTAATGAATATGGCGACTTTATGGGGATAATTACTCTTGAAGATATTCTTGAGGAAATTACTGGTGAATTCAGTTTAAACCTACCTTCAGATGATGCAAAGATTATTAACGATAATGATGGATGGATTATTGAAGGAGGATGTAACTTAAAAAAAATCAATAAAATTACTAAATTGAATTTGTCATCACAAAAAGCAAAAACAATTAACGGATATATCTTAGAATATTTTGAAGATATCCCAGAAACCAATACAAGCTTTAAAATTGATGGGGTTACTTTTGAAATTATTAATGCCCAAGATAAATATATAAAAACTCTTAAGATTTTTAAATAAAATTGTTATGGCTCAAGAAGATCACAAGATAATTGTTGAACCCAAAAAAAAGGTTAAACCAAATCTTCCAAAGATGTTCAAAGTTTTAGTCCTGAATGATGATTTTACCCCCATGGAATTTGTGGTTGACGTCATTATGAAAGTTTTCACAAAGACTGAGGATGAGGCAACAAGAATTATGTTAAAAATTCATACAGAGGGAATGGCAATATGTGGAATTTACCCATATGAAATCGCTGAAACCAAGATGAATCAAGTGTTAAAGTTAGCAAAAGAAGCTCAACACCCCTTGCAAAGTATTATAGAAAAGATATGATTAAATTATGATTTCACAAGAATTAGAAGTTAGTTTACACATGGCGTTTATGGATGCACGCCAAAAAAGACACGAGCTTATCACTGTAGAACATCTATTAGTTGCTATGCTTGATAATCCATCTGCTCAAGAAGTATTAAAAGCTTGTGGGGCAAATTTTGATTCTCTGAAAAAAGACCTTCTTAACCATATTGAAGAGCATACTCCTATTGTTAATGGAGAAAATGAGGTTGATACACAACCCACCCTAGGTTTTCAAAGGGTCATACAAAGAGCTATGTTACATGTGCAGTCGTCTGGAAAGAAAGAAGTAACAGGGGCTAATGTTCTTGTTGCAATATTTGGTGAGAAAGATTCACATGCGGTTTACTTTCTCCATCAACAAGGAATTGCAAGATTAGATGTTGTTAATTTCATCGCACATGGAATTGAAAAAGAATTAGATAAAGAAAATGAAGCTGATGAGGTTGATGAAAATATTGATCAAAAAACACAAAATAAAGAATCTGATCTTGAATCTTATGCATTAAACCTGAATAAAGTTGTTCTTGATGGAAAAATTGACCCAGTTATTGGAAGAGAAAATGAAATTGAAAGAGTAGCTCAAATCTTATGCAGAAGAAGAAAAAATAATCCACTTCTTGTTGGTGACGCAGGTGTTGGCAAGACAGCCATAGCTGAAGGTCTTGCAAAAAAAATTGTTGATGGTGACATACCTGAAGTACTTAAAGACACGATAATCTACTCTTTAGACCTTGGTGCCCTAATTGCTGGTACAAAATATCGTGGTGATTTTGAACAACGTCTAAAAAATGTCTTAAAACAACTTACAAAAAAACCTAATGCCATATTATTTATTGATGAGATTCATACCATCATTGGGGCAGGATCTGCTAGTGGTGGTACACTAGATGCATCAAATCTCCTTAAACCTGCTTTAGCTAAAGGGGAGTTGAGATGTATTGGCGCAACAACTTTTAATGAATACAGAACTGTTTTTGAAAAAGATCATGCATTAACCAGACGTTTTCAAAAAATTGATGTCGATGAACCATCGATCCCAGTTTCTATAGAAATACTTAAAGGTTTAAAAAAATCATTTGAAAGTCATCACAAAATTAAGTTTTTAAACAACGCATTGATTTCAGCGGTTGAATTATCAGCTAAATATATTACCGATAGAAAACTACCTGATAAAGCAATTGATGTTATTGATGAAGCTGGGGCATTACAAAAAATACTCCCAAAAACTAAGCAAAAGAAAACTATTTCATCGAAAGAAATTGAGGAAGTGATCTCAAAAATTGCGAAGATTCCATCAAAAAATATTAATCAAGATGATCTAAGCATGTTGAGAAACTTAGAGAGAGATCTGAAAGCTATAATATTTGGTCAAGATGAAGCCATTAATAAACTATCAACGGCAATAAAAATGGCTCGCAGTGGTTTACTGTCAGACAATAAACCGATTGGTAGTTTTATGTTTAGTGGCCCAACTGGGGTTGGTAAAACTGAAGTCGCTAAGCAGCTAGCGTATACATTAGGTATTGAATTAATTCGTATTGATATGAGTGAATTCATGGAGAGGCATGCCGTATCAAAATTAATTGGTGCTCCCCCCGGATACGTTGGATTTGATCAAGGTGGCACTCTTACAGAGTCAATCAATAAAAATCCATATGCGGTTTTACTACTTGATGAGATTGAGAAAGCACATCCTGATGTGCATAATATACTTCTTCAAATCATGGACAATGGCTTCCTTACCGATAGCAATGGACGAAAAATTGACTTTAGGAATGTTACATTAATTATGACCACAAACGTTGGCGCTGAGTCATTATCAAAATCCTCATTAGGTTTTATCGCAGATGATCAAACTGTTTTTGATGAAAAAAAAGAAATTAATAAAGCTTTCTCTCCAGAGTTTAGAAATCGTATTGATGCCATCGTTTCTTTTGCCCCACTTGAGAATGAGACTATTCTTAAAGTTGTAGATAAATTTTTAATCCAACTAGAGAATCAACTACATGACAAAAAAGTTGAAGTGACTTTTTCAGATAATTTAAAAAATTATTTAGCTAAAAATGGTTTCGATATCAAAATGGGTGCTAGGCCCATGTCAAGATTAATTCAAGATACTATTAGAAAAGCTCTTGCTGACGAATTACTATTTGGAAAATTAGTTAACGGGGGCGATGTTCATATTGATATTGATGAAAATGGAAACATCAAGCTACAGATTGAGTCGAAACAATTGACATCATCTAAGAAATCTATGACTTCATCATAATATGTTCAAATTCATTGGATGATAATATTCGATTAAACCATTGATAAATCTTTTTAAGTCCCTCGTCTTTAAATCTCTGTACGTTGACATTAATAAATTGCCTAATGAATGGAAAGATTGCGTAGTCAACCATGAGAGGACTGTCATCTAATAGATATTCATTAGTTTCCAAAAGTAAATCAAGCTCTGATACAAAATCTAGACACTTTTTAAATGCGTCCTCTTTTTTTCTGTCATCATTTGAATATTTATAGCTATCTAAATTTTTTTTAAAACTAGTGTCATTTGTATTTATCAGAGATAAACTACTTTTTTTCTTATCCTGAGGAAGGTATTTATCCATAATACCCTGCTGTGAAAACGCCCATATCATTATATCGAGACTCTCATCAATTATTTGATTGTCTCCTAAAATTAGAACTGGGACCGTTCCTTTGGGACTTACTGTTAGCATATGTGCAGGTTTATCCCTTAAAGAAATTTCGTATACACAAAATTCAATCCTAGCAAGATATAGTGACAACCGTGCACGCATCGCGTATGGGCACCTTCTATAAGAATACATAAACGGTAAGTCACTTCTATGATAACTTTTGACGAATTTCATTAACTAAAGATGGTCCTTGATAAATGAGACCGGTATATATTTGAACTAAATCAGCTCCCATTCTAATTCTTTTTAATGCATCATCAGCAGTCATAATTCCTCCAACACTAATAATTAGGAGTTTATTTTTAGATATTTTTTTAACTGTTGATAACATTTGTTCTGATTTTATTTTTAAAGGCGCTCCTGATACACCTCCAGGAAGATGCTGATAGGGCTTAGATATTTTTGACTTATCAATTGTAGTATTAGTGACGATAACACCATCAATGTTATTGGCAATGAGTAAGTCAATGATTGGTTTAATTTTTGATTCTTCAATATCTGGCGATAATTTTAAAAAAATGGGTACAGACTTATTCAATTTTTTTTGCAACTTATTTTTTTCTGTCATTAAACTTTTTATAAATATTCTTAAATCCGAGAGATTATGAAGATCCCTTAAGTTTTTGGTATTAGGAGAAGATATATTCACCGTTAAATAATCTGCATATATGTATGCTTCTCTCATACATGCTATATAGTCATTTATGGAATCCTCATATGGAGTTAAAGCATTTTTTCCAATATTTATGCCAACTACAAGATTTATTTTTGATTTTTTAATATTATCAATAAACTTATAAATACCAACATTATTAAAACCAAAAGAATTAATGAGAGCTTCACTTTTGGGATCTCTAAAAATCCTAGGTTTTTTATTGCCAGGTTGTGGTTTGGGGGTCACAGTACCTATTTCTAAAAAACCAAATCCAAGATTTTCAAATATTTGCATATACTCTGCATTCTTATCAAAACCGGCAGCCAAACCAACCCTATTTTTGAAATTTAATCCCTTGATAAAAATTGGCTTTTCATTTTTTATATCTTTTATCTTCAAAAGTGAAATAAAATTAATGAACTTCAATATTTTTAAAATAAAGTGATGAGAAAATTCAGGAGGTAAGAGAAATATTACTGATCGGAAGAAGCGATATAACATAACAACATTCTATCTTTAAAGTAATCTAAAATAAACTTATGAAATTAGTATTAAGTAAAAAATCCTTCGTTAAAAATTATTGGGGCAAAAAACATATTTTTCTTCCTGGTGGAATAAAAAATTTTAATGATAACTTTGTTGATTTGGATGATTTAAATTTACCATCCACGAAAGCTTTAGAGAGGAAAGTATTTATTCAGGATGGAAGAAAATACATTAATTTCACTAATGTGAAAAAAAAACTAAATTTAAATACTCCAAAAAGTAAGCTTTTTTATAAAACAAACCATATCCATCAGCTTTCTTTTGAAATAAAAAATTTATTTAATTTTATCCCTCAATATTTGATTGATGATGTCATGATTTCTTTATCTAATATAAAAGGATCGGTTGGAAAACATAAGGATAATTACAGTGTTTTTTTGATTCAGGGAAAGGGAATTAAGAACTGGAAAATTTATGAAAATAAAAAAGTATTTTCATATACTGTCAAAGAAGGAGATATTCTATATGTTCCACCAGGGATTCATCATTATGGGATCAGTCAATCTGAAATATGCAACACCTACTCGGTTGGATTTAGATCTCCTGACTCTTTAAATTTAAAAGAAATTTTTAATGACTATATTTTTAATCTATTAGATCAAACATCAACAATTTTTTTTCAAAATAAAATATTTTCCAAACAAAAGGCATTAATTCCAAATGATATTAAAGATTTTTTTATTCACCACTTGGACTGTAAATCAATAATTCTAGATGAATTTTTAGGTATTTATCTTTCAAGCGTTGATTTAGAGTTATTTAAAACAAAAGTTATAAGCTTAAAAAAATTTAAAGAACAAATAAAAAGAATGCCTCTTTTTCTAAATCAAAGGACAAGGGCTTTATTTTTTGGTAAAAATTTTTATATAAATGGAATTAAAATTGATATCGAAACTAACTCAATGAAAGAATTTAGAAAATTTTTCAATGCGTCAACTATGCAGGCTAAAAATTTAGATAATAAATCTATTTTGCTTTTATATAAACTATACAAAAAAGAATATATTGTATTTAAAAGAAAATTTATTATTTAATTTCAGACCAATTAAATATATTCTCTTGTGTTATAAACTCACATTGAAATTCATCAAAATACTCTTTTACTGTATTCTTAATAATCTCTTTTTGATTATTTAATTTACTTATGTGACAAAATATAATTTTTTTTAATTTTTCTTTGTTTATTTTAGAAATTAATTCAAATGTTAAATCATTGTTTGCATGTCCTAATTTGCCATGAATCCTATTCTTTAAACTTGCAGGATAGGAGGATTGCATTAACAATTTTGCATCATGATTTGCCTCTAGAACCAAATAATTTAAATTAGAATAGGATTCAATAATTTTTGGAGTTAATGATCCAAAATCTGTAATTATTCCAATTTTTAACGCATCTTTTTTAAAAATGTAATGACATGGTTCGCGTGCATCATGAGGAACAGGAACGACTTCAATCTGAAGATCATTTTCTTGTAATGTATCGCCAGGATTTATTATATTAACCTCATCAACAATTCCAATTTTTTTTGCTGTACCATAAGAACAACTTATTTGAATATTCTCTTTCTTGATAATGATCTTAATTGCTCTCATGTGATCTTCATGTTCATGAGTGATTAAAATATGATCAATATCTGAAAAAGTGAGATTTAGCGCTGATAATCTATTTTCTGTTTCTTTGTAATTGAAACCACAATCCACCATAACGATGGCTTTGTCAGTTTTAACTAAAAAAGAGTTGCCTTCGCTACCACTTCCCAAAGATGCAAAAAAGAACATTATTTTTATGTTTTTAGATAATCATAAAGAATATTGATGATAGATTGAGCAGTTTTTGTTTTATTTAATGACTCGTTAGGGTAGTCGATGTAGACTTTTGCACCATCATCAATCTCAACAATACGCACTCTGAATCTTTTCTCCCCCTCTGGAACATTTTCTTCATCATCGTCACCCCAGTTTGCTAAAAAAGGAAATTTTTCTTCCCAAGTCTTTTCTGACCATTTTTTATCAGATTTCGCTAGCGAAGCCTCGTCCTGATCTTCCCCTTCAATTTCTTTTCTATACATCTCTTGTCCTTCCGGATCTTCTTCTTTCGAGCTATCGTCGTCTTGCCAAAAAGCCAACTTACTAATTAATCCTTTTTTCTTTTTAGGACTCTTTCCATCCTCATCAATTTCTAAGTTTGAGTATTTAATGTAGAAAATACCATCGGAACGATTTTTGTCTTCAACTAAGAAGCCGACCATATCAATAGCCAAGCTTAGTCTTCTCCATGCCCTGCTGTAATTATCGTTTAATTTTATATATCTATAATCATCCTGATTAATCAACTCAGCATTTTTGATTTCAACAGCAGTATCCAGCGATTCTCTCGCGGTAAGATCACTTGCTCCCAATTTAACCATAAGACGTCGGAGAAGTTCATACTGAATTTCTAAATCATCCTCTTTAAAATTACTAACCATAATCTCTTTTTCATCATCGGAGCCAGATTTATATTCCTGTATCTGATATACGGTATCAGGATTTACAGTGTTATCATAATGTTTCGCTTTTCTTTCGTAATGCTCATCAAGTCCTTTAAGCACTGATCTTTGTGACAAATACACTTCTGTTGTTCCCTCTTCAACACCATCCTCAATCCTGGTCCTAAATTTTCGTCTTGTGCCTGTATTAGCTAGGGCATCCAACCAGGCATCAAATCTTCCCAATGTGCCTTCATCTTTCTTTAGATCTGACTCCGCTATCCATTTCGTTTCAATGATTCCTGTGCGTTTAGATGATGAAACATCAAAACCCATTTCTTCCCAGAAATTTTCAACGACCGGCCACACTTCTTTTTGTCTCGCCGGAATAACAAGCCATCTCATTGATCCTGATTTGACAACTTTAATCTTATCTTTTTCATTGTCGATTAGATTGACAAGATTTTTTTCATTGTCTTTATTCTGATACTGTTTTAGTGAGGTTGGCTGACCGTTGATTGAATATTTGTTTGAAGAATTGACATCATCAAGCTCAGGAGGTATTTCTAATTTTTTTGCTTTTTTTGAGCTTACATAATCTGGTTGCGTTACTTTATCAATGATTGGTAACTCTTCAATACTTGAGCAACCGATAAGGAGTATTGATATAAAAATTGCTAGTATTAATTTATACATATTTTTCAAATAATTTATGATGCGCTGGGTTCAAAGGAATTAAAGGAAGTCTTATACCAGATTTAATCAATCCCATCTTATTTAAGAGATACTTTACAGGTATTGGATTAGACTCAACAAATAATATATCATGGAGCTCGCTTATTTTCTGATTAATATTAATAGCCTCTTCAAATTGACCTAAAGCATTTAACTGGCAAATCGAACTCATTTCTTGTGGTTTAATATTTGCTGTTACAGATATGACTCCATGACCGCCTAGCTTTAAAAATTCACATGCAGTCGCATCATCACCACTGTAAAATAAGAAATTATCGGCTACCTTGTTTTTTAAATTTTCAATTCGGCTTAAATCTCCCGTTGCGTCCTTAATTCCTATGATATTTTTTAATTTAGATAGCTTAACCACTGTTTCATTTTCAATGTCTGAGCAAGTTCTTGATGGAACATTATATAAAATCTGAGGAATGTCCACCTCATCGTTAATTTTTTTAAAATGAAGATACAAACCTTCTTGGGGAGGCTTATTATAATAAGGCGCCACAATTAGCGCGGCATCAGCACCTAGCTCTTTTGCTGATTTTGTTAAAAAAATTGCCTCTTCAGTTGAATTAGCACCTGTTCCAGCAATAACCGGCAACCTTTTTGATGTATATTCAATGGTCTCTTTAATTAGATTAGTATGTTCTTCAAATGTAATAGTTGGGGACTCTCCAGAAGTGCCAACGATAACAATTCCGTCAGAGTTATTTTCACAATGAAAATCAATTAATTTTCTTAATGATTCATAATCAATTGAACCATCTTCAAACATTGGTGTAACTATTGCAACAAAACTGCCTTTTAACATGTCGTAAACTGGTAACTTAAGTAATTAATATCATTTTACTTGATTTAAGGTATGATCAACATAAATTTTAATATACTCAAAAGTTATAATTAAATTAGTTTATATTCTTTTTAATTATATTGATTTTGAGATATATTTTCGATAGCTTTTTAAAATTAAATAATATAATTAAATTAATGACCGAATATTTTCTAATCATCATTAGCGTTGTCTTTGTTAACAATATTGTCTTAACAAAAATTTTGGGACTTTGTCCATTCATGGGAGTCTCAAAAAAACTTGATACATCGATCAGTATGTCAGCCGCAACAGCCTTTGTTTTAACCATTGGCTCTATAACCAGCTGGTTAATTAATTATTTTCTGCTTGTTCCATACAATTTAGAGTACTTAAGAACAATTTCCTTTATTGTCGTCATTGCCGCAGTGGTTCAATTTACTGAAATGGTAATGGAAAAGAACTATCCTTATTTATATAGAGTACTAGGAATCTTTCTACCTTTAATAACAACAAACTGCGCTGTTCTTGGGATCCCCTTGTTAAATGCACAATTGAGTCATAATTTATTAGAAGCTGCAATTTTTGGACTTGGCGGGGCTCTAGGTTTTTCTTTTGTTCTTATTCTATTCGCCTCATTACGGGAAAAATTTGAAGGTGCTAATACACCAAATGCAATGAAAGGGAGTGCGATCGCTATGCTCACCGCAGGCTTAATGAGTCTATCTTTCATGGGTTTTATAGGACTTGATAGATTATGATTGCTGCAATTCTGATCATTCTTTCAATCACAGCATTAATAGGTCTTATCCTTGGTTATGCATCAATCAAATTAAAAACTGATGGTGATCCCATAATAGATAAAATTGATAAAATACTTCCGCAAACGCAATGCGGACAATGTGGGTATCCTGGATGTAAGCCATACGCCACAGCCATTGCTAATGGTGAAGCAGATATTAATCAATGCCCGCCAGGTGGTGATGATGGCGTGCACAAGTTAGCCGATCTATTGGGGGTAGAATATAAACCACTTAATGCAGAACACGGAGAAACGAAACCGAAATCAATAGCAATTATTGATGAGTCAACCTGCATAGGTTGCACTTTATGCATCCAAGCTTGTCCTGTTGATGCAATCATTGGAGCAGCTAAACAGATGCATACAATTGTTGAAAAAGAATGTACAGGTTGTGAGTTATGTCTACCACCATGCCCTGTTGACTGTATTGACATGGTTGAAATACCTGAAACAACTGATAATTGGAAATGGAAATATCCAATACACTCTATTAAACAACAGAATTAATTTATGGAAATTACTGATAAAATTTTTAAATTTTTTGGAGGTATCAAGCCTAATGGACATAAAGCGATATCCACAATCAATCCAATCAAAAGATTACCCATACCAAAAAAACTAATTATTCCTGTCAGACAACATGTTGGTAAGGTTCCAAATATAAAAGTTTCGGTTGGAGATAAGGTTTTAAAGGGTCAAATTTTAGCTGAGCCCATCGCCAATATTTCAGCTGCAACTCACTCCTCCTCCTCAGGCACGGTAATTGCTATTGAATCTAACAAAATACCACATCCATCAGGACTACCTGATCTTTGTATTACTATTGAAACTGATGGTAAAGATGAATGGATCAAAAGAAATAGAATTGATCCCTCCAACCTCTCCTCAGAGGCCTTATATGAAACAATGAAGTCTTCTGGTATTGTTGGGTTAGGTGGTGCAACCTTTCCAACACACATAAAATTAAATTCTAACAAGATCAAAACTCTTATTGTAAATGCCGCAGAATGTGAGCCTTATATCACATGTGATGATATGGCGATGCAAGAAAAAACCAAAGAGTTTATAGAAGGAATTCAGATTACAATGGATTTCCTCAAAATACCTCATGCCATCATTGGTATTGAAGATAACAAACCCAAAGCAATTGAAAAATTAAAAACCGTCTTAAATAAGTCAAAAAATATAACAATAAAGGTAGTTCCTACAGTTTATCCAAGCGGAGATGAAAAAAGACTCATTTATTTAATGCTTGGATTAAAAATCTCAAAAGAAAAAAGGCCAGTAGATTTTGGTATCCAGGTTTTTAATGTAGCCACTTTAATATCCATAGGGAGGTTTTTTTATCATAGCGAACCAGTAATCAGCAGAATTGTTACGGTGACTGGGGCGCTTAAACGACCTAATAACTATGAAGCATTAATAGGAACTCCTATTCAAGAATTGATCAAGGATGCTGGAGGGAAATCAGATCAAGAAATCATTATGGGTGGGCCTATGATGGGCTTTAAACTTCCTCATACTGATGTCAGTGTGACTAAGGCGATGAATTGTTTATTAGCCATCACTGATGAAATGAAGTCCAAAGATACTTTTGAAATGCCTTGCATCAGATGTACAAAATGTGTTGAGGTATGTCCTGCTCAACTTCAGCCGCAAGAATTATATTGGCACGCGAAATCAAAGCAATTTGAAAAGTTGACGGAGGATTATAAATTATTTGATTGTATCGAGTGCGGTTGCTGCTCCTATGTTTGTCCAAGCAATATCCCATTAGTACAATATTATCGTTATGCAAAAAGCGAAATTCGAGATCAACTCAAATCTTCAGAAGTGGCTGACATTGCTAGAGAAAGAAATGAATTTAGATTATATCGTCTCGAACGGGAGAAAAAAGAACGTGCCGAGCGCAACGCCCAAAGACGAGCTCAAACAAGTGACAGTGACAAAAAAAAACTAATTGAAGAAAAAAAAGCAGCTATTGCAGAAGCAATGAAACGCATTGAGGAAAAAGAAAAATAATGGCAATTATTGATTCACCTGCGATAAAAGAAAGATCAACTGTAAACATGATAATGTTTACAGTAATACTTGGTCTTTTGCCAGCACTCTTCTTGCAAATTGGTTTTTTTGGTTATCAAATATTAGGTAATTTATTTTTTGGTATTGGATTTGCTTTATTCCTAGAGGCCGTTTGTTTAAAACTAAGAAATTACCCCATTCGTCCATTTATACTTGATGGTTCAGCTTTTGTAACAGCGTGGTTACTTATAATATCTGTTCCAGCAAATATTCCTATTTGGACTTTACTGATTGGAATCTTTTTCTCAATTGTTGTAGCAAAACATGCCTACGGTGGTATAGGATCTAATCCGTTCAATCCAGCAATGATTGGTTATGCAGTCCTATTAATTTCTTTCCCTAAGATTATGACTAACTGGCCAATATCTGATGGTTTTGAAATTAGAAACTTTATTCAATTTTCACAGTTTTTCTCTATTGCAAATATTAATGAAGCATATGATGCAATTGTTAGCGCGACACCTCTTGATCAAATTAAAACCTCTTTATTTTTAGGAAAAGAAGTTAACGCTTTACCTATTTCATTATCAACATTATCTTCTTACCAGATGATTGCAATATTATATTTTCTTGGTGGTATATTTTTAGTCTATAAAAAAGTTATCACGTGGCATTTACCTTTATCGCTTATTCTAAGTATCTATATTTTTTCTGGCTTACTTCATCTGTATGATCAAAACACATACATGTCTCCACTATTTCATTTATTAAATGGAGCAACTTTTCTTGCTGCATTCTTCATCATCACAGATCCTGTATCAAGTCCAACGACTTTAAAAGGTAAAATTATTTTTGGAATTTTAATAGGTCTGATAACAGTCATTATAAGAAACTATGGAGGTTATCCTGATGGAATTGCTTTCGCTGTAATTTTTATGAACATCTGTGTTCCCCTTATTGAAAAGTTTACTCAACCTAAAGTATTTGGCTATGAGTGAATACAAAGTTATTCTTAAAACCATAAGCATCATTTCATTGCTGGGTTTGATATTCGCAGTCAGCCTGAGCATTACATTTGAAAAAAGTAATCCTTTAATAGAACAAAATAAAATTGAATTTAAAACAAAGTTACTCAATGAGATCTTGGATGGCATAGATTATGACAATGATTTAGTTAATACCTATATATCTGTCAAACCTAATGAGCTATTAAAAAATAAAACAAAAACAAATGCCTATTTAGCAAAAAAAAATAATATTCTTCAGGCTGTTTTAATTGAATCCATTGCACCAGATGGATACAGTGGTGATATCACTATATTGACTGCAATCAAGAGTAATGATGAAATTATTGGATCAAGAATAATTGATCATAAAGAAACACCTGGCCTTGGAGATTACATTGATCAAAAGAAATCAACTTGGATTTTTAATTTTAACGGCATGAGCTTGAACAATAGAGCTGATCCTGACTGGAGGGTTAAGAAAGATCAAGGTACCTTTGATTACAAAGCAGGAGCTACGATAACACCTCGTGCGGTAATAAATTCAGTTAAGAATACTTTACTATTTTATAAAGAAAATAAAGAGCTGTTTAATGATTAAAGAACAAATAAAAGATGGTTTATGGAAACAGAATGCAGGCTTGGTTCAGCTTCTTGGGTTGTGTCCAACTCTTGCTGTAACAGTAAATATTACAAATGGTGTTGCACTTGGTGTTGCAACAATTTTTGTAATGATGTTATCTAACATCTCAATTTCTCCAATACGAAACTATGTACCAGAGTCAGCCCGTGTACCTATATTTATTCTGGTCATAGCAGGCTTAGTTACAATTGTTGATCTAAGTATAAATGCATTATCAAAACCCCTGTATGATGCTTTAGGAATCTTTATTCCACTAATTGTTACTAATTGTATTGTCCTAGCTCGAGTTGAAGCATTTGCATCAAAAAACTCAACCCTCCCCTCCCTTTATGATGGATTTTTTATGGGGCTCGGTTTAACCTTTGTTCTAATTATTCTGGGAGCAGTTCGTGAAATAGTAGGTAATGGAACATTATTCCAAAATGTACATTTTTTAATTGGTGATAAATATGAATTTTTAACTATTCAGCTTTTTGATAGTTCGGATGGTTTCCTTTTAGCTGCACTTCCTCCTGGAGCTTTTATTGCCCTATCTGCCTTAATTTTATTTCTTAATTTGGTTAATCAAAAAAGATAAGCTCAAATGAATTATGAAAAAAGATGGGATATTTTTAATGCATTAAAAAATCATATTAAAGAACCTAAAACAGAGCTTGTTTATAAAAATACATTTGAGCTTCTTATTGCCGTTATTCTTTCAGCCCAAACCACAGATATCCAAGTTAATCGCGTTACAGCAAAACTTTTTAAAATTGCTCCTGATCCACTCAAACTCTCAAAGCTTTCACGTAATAAAATTGAATCATTAATTAACTCTATAGGTTTATATAAAAATAAAGCTAAAAATATTCAGCTTACAAGTTCAATACTAATAACTGAATACAATGGCGAGGTCCCTCAGTCCAGAAAAGAGCTCGAAAGTCTCCCTGGAGTAGGAAGAAAAACAGCTAATGTTGTTTTAAATACTGTATTTGATCAACCAGTAATTGCAGTCGATACTCATATTTTTAGGTTAGCAAATCGTATTAATTTAGCTAAAGGAAAAACACCTTTAGAAGTGGAAAAAAAACTGACAAGGCTCACGCCAACTGAATTCCTTATTGACGCTCATCACTTACTTATATTACATGGTCGATACGTGTGTAAAGCTCAAAATCCAGATTGTTCTAATTGTTGTATTTATGATTTTTGTGAATACAAAAAAAAATTAATCAAAACTTGATTCTGCTCTACTATCAAGTTGAAGCATGACAGTTTTTCTTTCATCATCGGACATATCAAACCAATTAACTATCTCGTCACACGTTCTGAAGCATCCGACACAGAGACCATCAGCATTATAAGAACAAATTCCAATGCAAGGGGTAATGATTTCTTTATTCATTATCTCAACACACCATGACAATGTTTATATTTTTTGCCACTGCCGCAGGGACAGCTCTCATTCCTACCGATTTTTCTTTGCTGATTAGTCTGATTATCTTGATTTTGTGAATCTACGCTCGCTTTATCTACTTCTTGTTGATTTTTTTGGTCTAATTTTTTGGTTTGCTCTTCTGTTTTTACTTCAACGAGCATCACAACCTTCGCAATTTCATTTTTTATATTAGATAAAAGAACCTCAAACATATTAAAAGCTTCACGTTTAAATTCTTGTTTTGGGTCTTTACCGCCATAAGCGCGCATACTTACCCCTTGTCGTAAGTGATCAAGGGCGGTTAAATGAGATCGCCAGTGGTGGTCAATAATCTGCAGCATGATTGACTTCTCAAAATGTCGAACAGATTCTTTCCCAGCGATAGTCTCTTTTTTGAAGTAATCGCTTTGCGCTTGTTCAACAATTTTGTTGGCAATTGTTTCAATCTCAATATTAGGTTCTTTATCAAGCCATTTTTTTATATTGATACTTAAGTTGTATTCAAGTTGAAGTCGATTTTCCAGGCCAGAGATATCCCACATTTCCTCAACACTATCCAATGGAATATACTCATAGACGATATTTGATATCGCTTCGTGAAGAATATTTTTGATCATCACTTCAGATTCGTCAGAATTTAAAACATCATTGCGTTGTTCGTATATTACTTTTCTCTGACTGTTGGGCACCTCATCGAACTCAAGCAGTTGCTTACGAATTTCAAAGTTTCTTCCCTCAACTTTTTTCTGAGCACTCTCAATTGACCTAGTTACCCAGCTATGTTCAATAGGTTCATTATCTGGCATATTTAATTTTTGCATGATGCTTGAAATACGATCTGATGCAAAAATTCTCATTAATGAGTCTTCCAAGGATAAATAGAAACAGCTTGACCCAGGATCACCTTGCCTTCCTGAACGCCCTCTTAGTTGATTATCAATTCTTCTAGATTCATGCCTTTCAGTCCCTATGATGTGAAGGCCGCCAGCAGCCAAAACCTCATCATGATCTTTTTTCCATTGATCTTTTAAGGCTTTTATTTTTTTTGTCACCGCCTCTGTCTTTTTTGACTCGTTAGACAGACGTTCAATTTCAGGATCTATATTTCCACCTAGAACTATATCTGTACCTCTACCAGCCATATTAGTAGCAATTGTAATCATCCCTGGCTTTCCGGCCTGCTCAATAATATGAGCTTCTTTTTCATGTTGTTTGGCATTAAGAACCTGATGTTTCAATTTATGTTTATTTAATATTTTGCTAATAAACTCTGAACTCTCAATTGATGTTGTGCCGATGAGTATCGGTTGTGATTTTTTGTTTCTGTCTAAGATATCATTGATTACCGCCTTATATCTTTCATCAGAGGTTCGGTAAATTTTATCCATTAAATCCGCTCTAGTAATTTGCCGATGTGGAGGGATGACTAATGTTTCCAAATTATAAATATGTTTAAATTCTTCAGCTTCAGTTTCCGCAGTTCCTGTCATTCCGGATATCTTGTTATAGAGGCGGAAGTAATTTTGAAATGTAATGCCAGCAAGAGTTTTTGATTCTCTTTGAATTTTAACCTTTTCCTTTGCTTCGATAGCCTGATGAAGTCCATCAGACCATCTTCGGCCAGGCATCATACGACCAGTAAATTCATCTATGATGACAACTGCCCCATCTTTAACAACATAGTCTTTATCCTTAATAAATAAATTATGTGCTTTTAGAGCTGATTGGACATAATGCAATAGACTTATATTTTCAGGATCATATAGGTTTGAATTTTTCTCCAAGACCCCAAGCTTGGTTAATACTTCTTCAACATTATTGTGTCCACTTTCAGATAAGATGACTCCAGTCGTTTTTTCATCAATCCAATAGTCTCCATCACTATCTTCTTTATCTTGTCTTTTTAAGCTTGGAACAATTTGGTCAAGTTTTCCGTAAAGATTGACATCAACATCTGATTGACCTGAGATAACTAATGGCGTTCTCGCCTCATCGATCAATATGGAATCAACTTCATCAATTAAAGCGAAATTTAGTCCTCTTTGAACTTTTTGATCTTGTGAGTAAACCATATTATCTCTCAAATAATCAAAGCCAAATTCATTATTGGTTCCATAGGTGATATCAGCAGCGTAGGCTTTTAATTTTTCCTCAGTTGGTAATTGAGCTTGGTTGATACCTACAGTTAAACCTAAAAACTCATAAACCTTCCCCATCCACTCGGCATCACGTCTTGCGAGATAATCATTCACTGTAATAACGTGTACACCATTTCCTGTAAGCGCGTTTAAGTAAGCTGGCAAGGTAGCAACTAAAGTTTTTCCCTCGCCTGTTTTCATTTCAGCAACCTTGCCATTATGGAGCGCAATTCCGCCAATCATTTGCTCATCAAAGTGTCTAAGCCCCAAAGTTCTCACACTAGCCTCACGAACCAACGCAAATGCCTCTATCATTAAGTTGTCTGAAAAACCGTCTTTCTTATAAAGCTCCTTTAACTCAATTGTTTTTTTAACGAAGTCTTTATCTTTTAATTTTTGTATGTCGGTCTCTAATTCATTAATCTTATTAACTATTGATGAATATTTTTTTAATAATCTCTGATTGCTGTTACCAATTACAGCATTGATAAGTGTCTTTAACATGATTTATTTTTTCTTTAGATATTTTCTCGGATCTAGAGATCTGCCATTGAGCCTTATTTCATAATGCAGATGAGGCCCAGTCGATCTTCCAGTGTTACCAACTAATGCGATGACTTGGTCTTTATTGATTAAGTCGCCTTTCCTTACTAATAGTTTTGAAGCATGAGCATATCGCGTTTCAATTCCGCCTCCATGTTTAATTTTTACATAATTACCATAATCTGGTGCTTTTCCAGCAGCAACAACAATACCTGAGGCGGTGGCTTTGATTTCATCCCCCTCCGCTGCTGAGAAGTCTAATCCTTCATGAAATGATCTTATCCCTAGAATTGGATCGATTCTCCAACCATAACTCGATGAACGATAACCAACATTAACAGGATATAAATCTGGCAAAGTATCTTTAATAACACTTTGCTTTAATAAAATAGACTCTGTTTCATTAAAAATGTCTTCTCTTATTTGCATACGATGCATTAGCGCTTGTAAAGCAATCTGAATATCCTGATCTGTCAGATTAGAATTTATAAAAGGCCCGCCTTGGTTTTCAAATTCTTTTTCTTTTTTTGGCAAGGTGGGTAATTTTTGTTTACCTACGATCTGTTTCTTCAAAATACCCTGAAGTCTTTCAGTTTGACTATCTAGATCAGCTAATCGAGCATTAATTTCTCCAATTTGCTGTATGTACAACTGGAGGCTTCTTTGGTAGCTAACAAAATCTAGATCTAATTTAAGAGTTTCAATTTTTTCATCAGAATAATGTTTTGCTAATTTATTGCTCACACTATAAACAGCAAATGAAATAACAAATATCAAGATGAGTATTAAAAAAACAAATAACTGCATGCTCAGAGTTAAGGGTTTTTTAATATTATTTTTACTTATAAATAAAATTTTCATAATTTAGTATCATATTATATATGGAATCACTTAAAAAATTGCTGAAAACTGATCAATTTAAAGAAATATCAATCAACAACGAAATTCTAAAAGGAATTCGATTGAAACTCATAAAAATGATCGGAGATAAGCAATCAAAGCTTACCATTCGAGACAACTCACTTTTTATAACATTCAGTAAAAATTCTTTTGCCAGTAAATTTAAAATAATTAAAAAAGAAGTGCTCAAGGAGCTCAATTTGATTCAGAATAAAATTGCATTCACTGAAATTTATTCGAAAGTAGATCCATCCGTTGTAAAAAGAGAAATGAAGCTCACTTCGAATAAAAAACTATCAAATAAGGCAGCTAAAATCTGGGCCAATCTATCTAAAACCCTGGATGATTCTCCTCTAAAAGATTATTTCTCAAACAAAAAATGATTGAAATATTAATACTTTGTTCAACTGGTATTGTGGTTGGTTTCTTATCAGGATTATTTGGTATCGGCGGTGGATTAATTATTGTCCCAATTGTTACTTTTTTGATGATTCATTTCAACGATTTGCCTGGTGCGGATGCTTATGCTTATGGAATTGGATCCTCCATGCTGTCAATTATTTTTACAGGATCCATGGCTACTTTTTTTCATATGAAAAATAATAATTTTAATTTCTCTTACGTATCTAACGTAATTGGGTATTTATTTTTTGGATCTTTAATTGGTAGTTATATTATCCACTTTGCAAATTTTTATTTTCTAAAATATTTTTTTATATTTTATTGTTTTTTTTCTGCTCTTAAATTATTAAATCGAGCAAATCTAAATTTTTTATATTCTTTGCCTTTAAAGACCATAAGCTTTATTTTTGGGGCATTATCATCCATTGTGGGAATTGGTGGTGGCACCTTATTTGTTCCTTACTTAGAAGCAAAAAAAATTGATATAAAACTTGCTATATCAAACAGCTCACTTCTCGGTGTTGTTATTGGCATTGGTACAATACTTGGTTTTGTTTCTCAGAAACTTATTTTAGAAACCTCTCCTTTATTAAATTCTTTTTTTGACTATGGAAATATTTACATTAAATCTTTTATATTTTTAACTTTACCTAGCATCTTTACAATCTACATCTCAACCAAACTCTTAGTTTCTTTGAATCAAAATATTATTAAAAAATTATTTGCTTATCTTTTAATAAGCATAGGACTTATAAGTCTTTTTAACTTATAAGGAATAATGTCCAAATCACCTTAAATATGAGATAATTGCTTTTTTTTTGAAATATGTAACTCAGGGAGGAAGTATGTCGGAAATCCAAATGGCATTAGCAGCTGCGGTAATTGCTGTTATATATGGTGCCTTAGTTTCAAAGTCTATTCTTAGCCTACCGGCAGGAAATAAGAAAATGCAAGATATTGCAAACGCCATCCAAAAAGGTGCGTCTGCGTACTTGTCACGTCAATACAAAACAATCGCTATTGTTGGTATTGTTTTAACTATATTAATTGCTCAATTTATTGACCTTGATACAGCAATCGGTTTTGTTATTGGTGCTGTTTTATCTGGTGCTTGTGGTTTTATAGGAATGAATGTTTCAGTTCGTTCTAATGTAAGAACAGCTCAAGCAGCAACTAAAGGAATTGTTCCAGCTTTTGATGTGGCTTTTAAAGGTGGTGCGATTACAGGTATGCTGGTTGTTGGATTAGGTCTATTAGGCGTTGCAGGTTTTTATTTATACCTTGGCGGCACTGAAGCTGAAAACCTTAATCCATTAATTGGTTTAGCGTTTGGCTCATCCTTAATCTCTATTTTTGCAAGACTAGGTGGTGGTATTTTTACTAAGGGTGCTGATGTTGGTGCTGACTTAGTAGGTAAAGTGGAAGCAGGAATTCCTGAAGACGATCCTAGAAACCCTGCAGTTATCGCAGACAATGTTGGCGACAATGTTGGTGATTGCGCAGGTATGGCTGCTGATTTATTTGAAACTTATGCAGTTACTATTATTGCTACTATGGTGTTAGGTGGTTTAATGATCACTGGCGATAGTGTTAATGGTGTTCTGTATCCACTATTGTTAGGTGCTGTTTCAATTATTGCATCTATCATTGGCTGTTTCTTTGTTAAAGCTAACAATAAAATGACCAATGTAATGCCTGCACTTTACAGAGGCTTAGCTATTGCGGGCCTTTTATCACTAATTGCCTTCTACTACGTTTCTGAGTATTTATTCCCATCTGGCATAGTTGTCGATGGTATTACCTACCCAGCAGTAGGTTTGTTTGGTTCAGCTGCAATTGGGTTAGTATTAACTGCTGCATTAGTATTTATCACTGAATATTACACTGGCACAGAATACAAACCAGTTCAACATGTAGCTAAAGCTTCTGAAACTGGTCATGCTACAAATATTATTGCTGGTATTGGTATCTCAATGAAAGCCACTGCACTTCCTGTGATATCTGTTTGTTTGGCAATCTTTCTTTCATACTCATTTGCGAACCTTTACGGCGTTGCTGTAGCAGCGACATCAATGTTAAGTATGGCGGGTATTATTGTGGCACTTGACGCTTACGGACCGATTACTGATAATGCAGGTGGTATTGCAGAGATGTCTGGTCTTCCACAAAAAGTGAGAGACGTGACTGATCCACTTGATGCGGTTGGCAACACTACAAAAGCTGTAACTAAAGGTTATGCTATTGGCTCAGCTGGTCTAGCATCATTAGTTCTTTTTGCAGACTACACGCACAAACTTGATGTTTATGGAATCATTGCCACATTTGATCTTAGTGAGCCAAACGTAATCATTGGCTTAATCATCGGTGGTCTAATCCCATATCTTTTTGCAGCTATGGCGATGGAAGCTGTTGGAAGAGCAGCTGGTTCTGTGGTTGAAGAAGTGAGAAGACAGTTTAAAACAATCAAGGGAATTATGACTGGCAAAGGCCAACCTGATTATGCTAAAGCTGTTGATTTATTAACCTCATCTGCAATCAAAGAGATGGTTGTTCCATCATTACTTCCTGTTGCTGTTCCTATCATTGTTGGTTTATCACCACTAGGCGCTCAAGGCTTAGGTGGCTTACTGATGGGTACAATTGTTACAGGTCTTTTCGTGGCAATTTCAATGTGTACTGGCGGTGGTGCTTGGGATAATGCTAAAAAACATATTGAAGATGGGCACCATGGCGGTAAAGGTTCTGAAGCTCACAAAGCTTCTGTAACAGGTGATACTGTTGGGGACCCATACAAAGATACTGCTGGTCCAGCAATCAACCCTCTAATTAAGATTATTAACATCGTTGCACTTCTAATTGTGCCGTTGCTATAAATTTTAATAGATTTACAAAAAAGCCCATTTTTTAATGGGCTTTTTTTATAGGTGAACGTTTATCAATAAGTAAGTTACAAACAAAACCCACAATGATGTTAATGCAATCAGTAACGATAAAATTTTAGATTCGACATAAATTAAACCTGCAATAAATGAGCTAAAAATTAATGTGGTCAAATTACCAAGAATAATCATACTAAGGACAGAAAAACCCAAAGTATAAATTGGATATAAAAAACAATTCAAAATAAGTATCAAAACAAGCAATGAACTAAATTGGGATTTTAAAGATTTAAAAACGATTGTTTGAAGAATCACTAAAAGTGTCCAGGTGAGTCCTATAAAATATCCTTTTGGGAAAAAACGATTATTTTCTAAAGCTATTTTTTGAGTTACACCTTCAAACCCAAAATTTAAAATAATAAAGTTTGAGGTACATAAAATAATTAATGCAGCTATCAATAATATTATTAATGACCTTCTTTTTAAAAATCTGATCATTATTGATTTAATAAAAGATGTTGAACATGCTGATACTTTTGTTTTGTCATCTCGATAACATCACTTGGAAGAGGTGGTGGTGGAGGTTGTTTATTCCAATCTATTGATTCAAGCCAGTCTCTCAAGAATTGTTTATCAAAACTCTGGGGGGACGTGCCTATTTTATATAAATCTGCATCCCAAAATCTTGAGGAATCAGGAGTAAGAATTTCATCCATTAAAATTAAATCACCTTGATCATCTAATCCAAATTCAAATTTTGTGTCTGCAATAATGATGCCCCGATCAAGAGCATAGTCTCTGGCAAAATTATATATTTCAATACTTTTGTCTTTTATATTTTTGGCTCTATCTTCCCCAATCAAATTGGCCATTTGATCAAATGAAATATTCTCATCATGATCCCCGACGGCAGCTTTAGTTGACGGAGTAAAAATTGGTTCGGCGAGTTTTTCAGCTTGTTGTAAATTTTTTGGCAATGTAATTCCTGATACACTTCCACTTGATTGGTAATCTTTCCAACCACTTCCAATCAGATACCCTCTAACAATCGCCTCGACAGGAAGAGGCTGCAATCTTTTCACAACAACAGATCTATCTTTAATAAGTGGTATTTCATGATCTTTGACAACGGATTCAGGAGCAATGTCAGTTAAATGGTTCTTGATAATGGATTCTGTTTTGTGAAACCAGAAATTTGAAATCCGAGATAAGATCTTTCCTTTTGACTCAACAGCTTCATTCATGATGACATCAAAGGCTGAAATACGATCACTGGTCACCATTAAAAAATGCTCATCATCCACAACATAAGTATCTCTGACTTTGCCTTGATGAAATAATTGAAGACTTTGAATAGTGGTTGTCATATTCATTTGATTTACTGTTCTAGCATTTCAATAGCAGGCAATTTCTTTCCTTCAGCAAATTCAAGAAAAGCCCCACCGGCGGTTGAAATGTATGATATTTTTTTACAAACCTTATACTTTTCTATTGCGGCAATCGTATCCCCTCCACCAGCTAATGAGAATGCCTCACCATCAGCAATCGCACGAGATAAGGCTTCAGTTCCTGAGCTAAACTGTTCAAACTCAAACACACCTAGAGGTCCATTCCACATGATTGTTGAGACTTTGGATAAGTGGTCTGTAATATTCTTCAAGGTTTTAGGGCCTAAATCAAAAATCATATCATCAGATTCAACGTCATCAATTTTTTTTAATTCAGCATGTGCGTTGGCATCAAATTCTTTTGCGCAAATAACATCATCAATAGTGGGGAAAAATATTTGTCTATTTTTGATCTCGTCAAGAATAACTTTTGCCTCATCAACAAAATCAGGTTCATACAATGACTTTCCAATATTGAATCCTTGGGCTGCTATAAAAGTATTTAGGATACCGCCACCTAATATTAAACCATCAACACGATTAACAAGATTCTTTAAAACAGATAACTTTGTTGAAACTTTACTACCGCCCACAATGGCTAGCATTGGTTTTTTTGGTTGATTAAATGTTTTCGTTAGAGCATCAACTTCATCATAAAAAAGCAATCCAGCACATTTTTCACCAATATATTTTCCAATACCATACGTGCTGGCTTCGGTACGGTGTGCTGTTCCAAACGCATCCATGACAAACACGTCCGCTATAGAAGCATATTTTACTGATAACTCATCAGAACATTTTTTCTCACCAGGGTTAAACCTTACGTTTTCAAGAACATGAAGCATTCCAGGCTCAAAGGATTGACCTTTTTCAAAATCCCGATGAAGCATTATTTTGAGATTTAATTTTTCTTCAAGATAGTCGACTATGGGCTTAAGTGATAGAGAGTCATCAAAATTTCCCTCTTCAGGCCTTCCTAAATGTGAGGTCAGGATCACAACCTGAGCATTATCCAGTGCATATTGAATGGTCGGAATGGATGCATCAATTCTACTGGTGGATGAGATTGTAGAACCATCAATTGGGACATTTAGATCTGCACGAATAAAGACCTTTTTATTTTGAAGATTTAAATGGCTAATGCTTCGAATGGACATTAATTTGCATTCATCATTGCTACTGCGGTATCCAACATGCGACAACTAAAGCCGTATTCATTATCGTACCAACCAAAGACCTTGACTAAATCACCCGATGAGGACACTTTTGTTAACAAAGAATCAAAGTATGATGATGCTGGAGTGTGATTATAATCAACTGATACAAGAGGAATATCAGAATAAACAAGAATATCTTTTAATTCATTTTCAGCTGCTTTTTTTACTACCGCATTCACTTCTTCAGCCGTTACTTTTTCTTCAATATTTAATGTGAGGTCAACCAAGGAGACATTAGTGGTTGGCACACGAATTGCCACCCCATCAAGCTTTCCTTTCAATTCAGGAATAACCAAACCCACAGCAGACGCTGCGCCAGTTTTCGTGGGTACCATGGATGAACTTGCTGTTCTTGCCCTGCGGATATCTTTGTGAATATTGTCCAACAAGGCCTGATCATTCGTGAATGAATGAATCGTATTCATTAACCCAGATTTAATTGTGTAGTTTTCATTTAACACATGAACAATTGGAGCTAATCCATTTGTGGTACATGATGCATTAGAGACAACTGTATGTGATGACTGAAGAGCATCATGATTAACACCGTACACAATTGTGGCATCAACATCGGATTCTCCGGGAGCTGAAATCAAAACTTTTTTTGCGCCCTGATGAAGATGGACCATATTTAATTTTTTGCTTCTAAAAGCACCGGTACATTCTAAAACTACATCTACATCTAATTCACCCCATGGAAGTTCTTCAGGGTCTCGAGTGGCATAATATTTAATGGTATCGCCATTAATAGAAAATTCATGCTCACCCATAGAAATATCGCAATCAAATCGACCATGGGCTGAGTCATACTTTAATAAATGTAAATTTGATTCCATGGTGCCACGACTGCTTCCGTTAATCGCCACCACTTTTACATCGGATCTCTTTTCCTCATAAATTGCTCGTAGCACTAAACGACCAATTCTTCCAAAACCTGTAATTGCGACTCTCACTGTCATATTTCTAGCTTATCCTAAATTTAAATAAAAAAGGTATTCCTATAGTCTAGGAATACCTTTTTGAAGATCGATCAAATTAAAGAACAGACTTAACTGTCTTAACCACATTCTCGACTGTGAAGCCAAAGTGTTCAAATAATTTACCGCCTGGCGCTGATTCACCGTAAGTATTGATACCAACGGAAGCTCCATCTAGACCAACGTATTTTGTCCAGTAATCAGTTACACCAGCTTCTATAGAAACACGTTTTACTCCCGGAGTAAGAACAGAATCTTTATAAGCCTGATCTTGGCGATCAAATGCATGAGTACAAGGCATTGAAACTACTCTTGATGCAATACCCTCAGCTTTTAGTGCCTCACATGATTTCATAGCGAGATCTAGCTCTGAACCTGTAGCAATTAGAATAACTTTGTAGTCATCACAATCACAAAGAACATAACCACCTTTTTTAATACCTTCAAGTTGCTCGTCTGTTCTTTCATTAAATCCAACACCTTGTCGAGTTAGAACAAGGCTGGTTGGATTGCTTGTATTTGCCACAGCTTGAGTCCAAGCCACCGCTGTTTCTGTTGCATCACCAGGTCTCCAAACTTCCATATTCGGAATAAATCTTAAGCCAGATGTTGTTTCAATAGGTTGGTGGGTTGGTCCATCTTCACCTTGGCCGATTGAATCATGGGTCAATACATAGATAACTCTCTGTTTCATCAACGCTGACATTCTCATACCATTTCTCATGTAGTCTGAGAACATATGGAATGTTCCGCCATAAGGTAAAATACCTCCATGCAGAGCCATACCATTCATAATGGCCGCCATACCAAATTCACGAACACCGTATGAAATGTAGTTACCTGGTTTCTTACCGCTGACGTGCTCAAAACTACCGCAGCTGGTTAAGTTTGATCCAGTCAGGTCAGCAGATCCGCCAACAAATTCAGGTAATGTTTCAGCTAATTTAGTGATAACGTTTTGTGATGCTTTTCGTGTAGCTACTTTATCGCCAGCAGCATTTGTTTCTTTAATTAACGCATCCACTTTTTGCTGCCAATCGGCTGGTAATTCATTTGCCATACGACGTTTGAATTCAGCAGCTAATTCTGGGAATTCTTTTTCATATGCTGCGAATTTGTCATTCCATGCAGCCTCGCTTTGTTGACCTTTGTCTTTTTGATTCCAACCATCATAGATATCTTGTGGTATCACAAATGGATCATGCTCCCAACCAAGCTCTTTTCTGGTAAGTGCAACTTCTTCTTCACCTAGTGCAGCTCCATGACAATCATGCGAACCTGACTTGTTAGGTGAACCTTTACCAATAATTGTCTTACAACAAATTAATGTCGGCTTGTCAGATACTGACTTAGCTTCTTGGATAGCTTTGTCAATTGCCTCAAAGTCATGGCCATCAACATCCCTTACAACATGCCAACCATATGACTCAAATCGACCCGCTGTGTCATCGGTATACCATCCCTCGATGTGGCCATCAATTGAAATGCCATTATCATCCCAGAATGCAATTAATTTACCTAAACCCCAAGTTCCAGCAAGCGCACAAGTTTCATGAGAAACGCCTTCCATCAAACAACCATCGCCCATAAACACATAAGTGTAATGATCAACAATATCGTGACCCGGTTTATTGAATTGGTTAGCCAATAATTTTTCAGCCATTGCGAAACCAACAGCATTACTAATACCCTGACCGAGAGGCCCAGTGGTTGTTTCAACTCCAGGTGCGTAGCCATACTCTGGGTGACCTGCACACTTAGAATGCAACTGTCTAAAAGATTGGATCTCACTCATTGGAAGATCGTAACCTGTTAAGTGTAAGAGAGAATAAATTAACATTGAGCCGTGACCGTTAGATAAAATAAATCTATCTCTGTTTGCCCAATCAGGATTATTAGGATTATGGTTCATGTGGTTATTCCAAAGAACTTCTCCTATTTCTGCCATACCCATAGGAGCACCAGGGTGTCCTGAGTTTGCTTTTTGAACCGCATCCATGGATAAGGCACGGATCGCATTTGCTAATTCTTGTCTACTTGCCATTCTTTGTTTCTCCCTTATTTTGGTGAATAATTTTCTTTATTCAAGCCTGATAAATGTACAACCTGTAATTTTCTTTGTATTAGGTATTCGAACGTATAATTATTGCCTAAACAGCATTATTCTTCAAGGATTTGTTGCAGATTCTTTCCATTTAATAGAGCAACCAATACTTGGTATTTGATCAATAGGGCCCTTTTGTGACTCCGCAATAAGTTTCATTGCATTAAACAAATCTCTTTCATTGTTATCTGACAGTTCCCCTCGTCCTGTTGAGTCAAAACGGCCTCGATACTGAAGCTCATACTTGTTATTAAAACCAAAAAAATCAGGTGTGCAAATTGCATCGTAACTTTTTGCAACCGCCTGTGTTTCATCAAAACAATAATGAAATGGAAAATCATGCTCTTTAGCTAATTTTTGCATATTTTCAAAAGAATCTTCTGGGTAATTGATTACATCATTTGATGATATCGCAACAGTATTAATCCCCAATGTCTTTAACTCTCTAGTATCATGAATCAATCTTGGTAAAATAGCTTTAACGTATGGACAATGATTGCAAATGAACATCACCAATAAACCATTAGGCCCCATTGCATCTTCTAGGCTTATCAATTCATTATTAGTTGATACTAATTTAAAAGTTTTTGCTTTCCAGCCAAAATTACAGACTGGAGTAGTAAGACTCACCACTATGAATTCCTTGTTGAATTTTAAAGATGAATAGATTTTACCATCCAGACACTATTTCAGCACATAGCGAAATCAATCTATCTGACGATGCCTCAAAACACCTTGTTAAGTCATTGCGATTAAAGCCATCAGACAAGATCATATTATTTAATGGTGATGGATATGATTATTATGGTGAGGTGTCTGTCATTGATAAAAAAAATGTCAAGATTGCTGTTAATGAAAAAAAACTCAATATTACTGAAGCAGATATTGATATCAGCATCCTGCAATCAGTAACCTCAAGAGATAAACTCGACTTTATTTTTCAAAAAAATACAGAATTAGGAATAAAAAATTTCTATTTAATTAATACCGAAAGAGTAAATTTTAAAATTCCTCAAAGCAAAACAGCAAACAGAATTGAGCATCTAAAAAAAGTCATTATCTCTGCATGCGAACAGAGTGGCCGGTCAAAAATACCAACTATTCATGAAACAATTCTTAGTTTAAATAAGTTAACAAATCAAGATGATCATTCATGTAAGTTAATTTTGAACCCCTACACAGATTTCTCACTATCAACTTTAAGAAACAATGATTTAATAAATAAAAAAAGTTTTCAGATTTTAATCGGACCAGAAGGGGGTTTTTCAGAAGCTGAAATCAAAGTTGCGGAAAATGCTGGTTTCAAATCACTGTCTTTGGGTAAAAGAGTATTGCGAACTGAGACCGCCTCCTTATCAATTGCAAGCGCGATATTAGCCTTAACCAATAATTTTGTATAAATTACATAAATTTATACAAAAATAAATATAAATATTGTAAAATATACAATATGAATCTTAAACAACTTAGAACCGATAGAAAGCTAACTATTGCCAACCTCAGTCAAATTCTTGATTTAGATCCTGGCAATCTTTCGAAAATAGAACAAGGAAAACTGAAACCTTCCTTACCTGTTCTAATGAAATATTCAAATTACTTCAAAGTCTCCATTGATAATTTAGTGGGACAATCAAGTGTCGACTTTATATCAGCCTTTAGATCGGCAGCCCCGTATATTCATCATTATAGAAATAAGATTTTCGTTATTGCATTTGACGGTTTTGCTCTTGAGAGTAACTCTTTTGTCAATTTATGTACGGACATTAATCTACTCCATTCCTTAGGAATTAAAATCATCCTAATTCATGGCATCAGGCCTTTTATCGACTTAAGATTGGATAAAAATAATATTAAATCAAGCTTCCATAAGCATCAAAGAATTACAACTGCAGAAATGATGCCTCATATTATTGAAGCTAATGGGTTGGTTAAGACAAAAATTGAGGCGGCTTTATCTTCCAACATTTACCACAATAATATCTTTAAAAGTGAGTTGAAAATTTCATCTGGTAATTTTCTTATGGCGAAGCCTATAGGGGTTATTGATGGAATTGATATGGAACAGACGGGTGTTATTAGGGAGATTAATCATGAGGCAATCATTGAAAAACTTAACCACAATGAAATCGTCATCATGTCCCCTATTGGATACTCTCCTATTGGGGAAATCTTTAATTTATCCTTTGAATCATCGGCAAGCAAGATTGCTTCATCAATTCAGGCTGAAAAATTAATTTATATCACTGAAAATAATGGGGTACAAAATATCAGAGGTGAATTTATATCTGAAATGACAAGCATCAAATTGAATAATTTAATATCCCATATCAAAGAATCTGAGCATCCAGAATATATAGAAAAAAATACACTACCAATATTGGAAGGTGCGGCTGAAGGTTTAAGAGAGGGCTTAGCAAAGATTCATTTAGTTAATAGGTACGTTAATGGTTCATTAATTATGGAATTATTCACTAATAAGGGTCAAGGAACTGTTATTACACCAGAAAAAATAGAAAAATTTAGATCTGCCAAAATACAAGACGCTAAAGTGATTGAAAAAATGATTAATCCCCTAATAAAGACTCAAATCATTGCAGACAGGAGTCTTGAAAAGATAGAGATGGAAATACAACATTTCCACATTTTAGAATTTGATAATAAGATACTTGGGTGTGCCCAAGTTAAACATTATGATGGAATTTCTGAAATTGCCTGTTTTGCAATAAATGAAAATTACCAAAACATGGGTTATGGAAAAAAACTTTTAGAATATTGTGAAAATGAGTGTAAAAAAGTGAATAACAAGACATTTATTATGACAACTCAATCTAGCCACTGGTTTATGGAAAATGATTTTAAACAAGGCAACATTAATGATTTACCAGATGAGAAAAAAAGGGAATACTCCCCACAACGAAATTCAAAAATATTTTTAAAAGAATTGGAGCAATAATGGCACCTAACGACAAAGCAAAAATACTTAGTGAAGCATTACCTTACATAAAGCAATTTTTTGATAAAACCATTGTGATTAAGTTTGGTGGCAATGCAATGATAGATGAACAACTAAAGAGTTCTTTTGCTATGGATGTAGTGTTATTAAAATTAGTAGGCATGAATCCAGTTGTTGTTCATGGAGGTGGGCCACAGATCAATGAACACCTAGAGAAAATCGGCAAAAAGGGTGAATTTATTAACGGGGTAAGAGTGACTGATGAAGAGACCATGGATGTTGTGGAAATGATTTTAGGAGGTCAAATAAATAAAGAAATTGTTCATCAAATTAACATTCATGGTGGAAAAGCAGTTGGCCTTACCGGGCAAGATGGAAACTTCATTCATGCTTCAAAGCTTGATAAAGATAAAGATGGAAAAAAAATAGACCTTGGTTATGTAGGTAAAATTGAGTCCATCGATCCCAGTCTCATCGATTTTCTAGATACTGGTGACTTTATTCCTGTAATCGCTCCAATTGGAATTGGTTCAGACGGAAAAACATACAACATTAATGCAGATGTTGTAGCAGGAAAATTAGCTGAAGTTCTCATGGCAGAAAAATTAATCCTAATGACTAACACCAAAGGTGTACTTGATAACCAAAATAATCTGATTACAGGAATTAAACCAAATGATATTGAAGCATTGCTTAAAGATGGCACATTAAGTGGTGGCATGTTACCTAAAATAGAATCGGCTATGGATGCCGCAAAAGGCGGAGTCAATAGCGTACATATCATAGATGGCAGAGTTGAGCATGCATTGTTGTTAGAAATTTTAACCAATCAAGGTGTAGGTACATTAATCAAAGGAAAAAACTAAAACAACTGTGGGTATTTGATCTTGATGACACGCTTCATCATGCCAGCCCACATATTTTTGAGTTTATCAATAGAGATATGACTCAATACATATCTGAAAATTTGAGTATTTCACATGAAAAGGCGAATTGTTTAAGAACCGACTATTGGAAGAAGTATGGTTCAACATTGAGAGGATTAATGATCCACCATCAAATTAATCCCCATGATTTCTTACTTAAGACGCACAACTTAGAAGACATCGAAGAGAAAATAGAGCCTGTAAAAAATTTAAGGATGATTTTAAAAAGTATAAATGACGATAAAATTATCCTCACAAACGCGCCAACACATTATGCAAAATTCATTTTAAAAAAATTAGATATACATTATTTCTTCAAACAGATTATTTGTATTGAAGATAATTTATTCGTATCTAAACCCGATATTCGTATTTTTAGAAAAATTAAACGAATGCCTTATCAAAAAATTATACTGATTGACGATTCACATGAGAATTTAAAAAGCGCATACCATGCAGGACTGGAAACAGTTCATATTTCAAATGAAAGAATAAATAAAAACTATGCAAGTAAAAAGCTAAATGGACTTGGTGAATTACTCAAATTGAAAAGATTCTAAAAAATTTAGTCTTTGTTTATTGATATGTTCTGCAATGTCTTTCCCAGAAAGATTTGAAGGAATACTTATTGGTTTATTTTTGAAAAAATTTTCTAACTTATCTTGATAGGTCAATAAAGATATATTTAAGTCATTTTGATCAATTAATAAATCCAATCTTATTAACTCTAATATTTTATCTAACTTATCATCTTTACTAAAAAAACCGACTCTATTTAAAACAAACAATTGATCCACTGGGGAAAGATTTCTAAAATTAAGTAGATCTTTGATTAATTCTTTAAAAGTCTTGATTATATCGAGATCCTTTTTTGAAAAATTAACTGAATACTGTTTGCAGAATTTAAAGTTGAATTTTTCTTGAAAGAAAAGCCAGCACAGATTGAAGTTCTTAAAATGGTGACCATGTTTGAAAAAGGATTGAAAACACTCTGATAATTTTATTTTATTATTGTTTTCAAAAATTTGATCAATAGCGCCAATATCTTCCAATGTCTTAAAAAAAATATGTCCTTCTTTAAGTTGAAAGACTTTTTTAATCTCAATGATGATTCGATCATAGCTCAAATACTTCAATTCTCTCTCATTAATCATGCCTTTTAATAAGACTAAAGTTTCTTCTGCAATTTTAAAATCTGGTAATTTTGCTTTAAACCTCGCTAGTCGTAATATTCTTAAAGGATCTTCCTTGAATGCCTCTGAAACATGACGGAGTATTTTTTTACTAATGTCATTAATTCCATTGAATGGATCAATGTATTTATTCTGATCATCTTTTGCTATTGCATTGATTGTTAAGTCTCTTCGAACTAAGTCTTCTTCTAATGAAATAGTTGGGCTGGTATAAAAAATAAAATCTTTATATCCCACTCCATTCTTTTTTTCTGTCCTGGCTAATGCATATTCCTCGTGAGTATCAGGATGTAAAAAAACGGGGAAACTTTTGCCAACAGGTTTAAATTTTTTCTCAATCATCTCCTCCGGAGTTGACCCAACCACAACGTAATCTTTTTCCGTATAAGGCTGATTTAATATTTCGTCACGAACTGCCCCGCCTACTAAATAGATTTTCATAACTTGTTAATATGGGTCTCTAATTCATTTAATTCTGAAAGAAACTCATAAGAATGATTAATTTCACATACATTATCCACTTGCAGTGATTTCAAATTATCTCTCGTGATAATTTTCCTAGGGCTTAATTCCAGCACTGCAACCAATAATGAGTCGAACACCTTAGGTAAGCTAAGTAAAAAACATCTTAATTTTTTAATTTTTTTAATGACTTTTAAGATATCAATAAACGAATAAGTTTTTGGACCGCCAAGTTCGAAAGTACGACTTTTAAAGGAATTATTTTGAATTAAAGCAGTAATTATTAATACCAAGTCCTTGACTGATATTGGCTGAAATAAGGAATTAGGTGAAATTACTGCCATGATTGGACTAATTTTCATTATCTTAAAAAACATATTAATAAAATTATCATCTGTCCCGAAAATAATTGATGGCTTAAGAATAAAAGTTTTTAATTTGTGATTTTTTTGGGAAAGTTGTTTTTCCCCCATATGTTTTGACTCTAAATAATTACTTGCATTTGTTTCAGATTTTAAAGCACTCATATGAATAAATTTTTTAACTTTATTTTTAATGCACAGATTTTGAATTATTTTTGGATAGATTGTATGAATCGTTTTAAATGGATTTTTTTTATCCTCATGTAAAATTCCCATTAAATTTATGACAATTTCTGATCCCCTGATATATCTCTCAATCGCTGCGGAATTAAAAGAATTTATCTCGTGAAAACGAACATTAGGAAGTACTTTTAAGGGGTGGATATTTTTTTTGTTTCTAGTGATAACATCAATTTGAAAATTTTTATAGTTTGCTAATTTGATTATCAGCTCAGAACCTATAAACCCAGAGCCTCCAAAAATTACTATCTTGCTCATGTCAAAGATGCGTTATTCTCATAAAAATATAGATAACAACGACAATTAAAAAAGCTGTTATCGTATATCTAGTAATTTTTTTAACTAACTCTAAATAATTTTTATTTTTTGTTACTACATATAAAACTAATAAGACAATCAATAGTAATGCTAATAAAAATGCAACTGTCCTAAAAATCATGCTAGAGCTGCCTCATTTTGGATTAATTCGAGCTGTTCATTATGATTAATGATTTGTTGATAAACTCTATCTGATTCTGTCAATGAAACTAAATCATAGGAATCTTTATCTTTCATCAGTAATCTCAACAGTTGGTTATTTATTTCATGGCCTGACTTGAATGCAGTAAACTTCCCAAGAAGTGCATGACCTGTTAAATATAAATCACCAAACGCATCAAGCACTTTGTGTCTTACAAACTCGTCTTCATATCTTAATCGGTCGTTATTTATGATTTTATACTCATCCATCACAATAGCATTATCCAAAGAACCGCCTTTGGCTAAGCCATTAGATCTTAAATATTCAACCTCCTGCATAAAACCAAAAGTTCTAGCACGTGCAATTTCATCCACATAGGAGTCGTTGTAATAATCAATAGATATTGAATTATTTCGATCAGCAAACACAGGGTGAGGGAAATCAATTGAAAAATCAATCTTAAAACCATTATAAGGTTCCAACATTGCAAATTTACCGTCAATTTCATATTTAAGAGCTTTTTTGACCTTTATGAATTTCTTTTCTCTTTCTTGATTAATTGGTTCACCAGATTGGATTAGATAAATAAATGGATTTGAGCTACCGTCCAGAATAGGTACTTCAATGCCAGATATTTCAATGATAATGTTGTCAATTGAATAAGCATATAAAGCTGACATGAGGTGCTCCACCGTCATTACCTTTGCTGATTCTTTTTCAAGCGTTGAACACAGTCTAGTATCAGACACCAAATATGGATCTACCTTAATCGTATTATTAGAATTTAAATCTTTTCTTACAAACGTTATTCCGCTGTCAGGTTTTGCTGGTAAAAGAGATAGAGTAACGGTGTCTCCAGAGTGTAGGCCAACACCTTGAATAGATACCTTTTTCGAAATTGTTTTTTGAAAAATCATTTATTTCTTCGTAAAAATGATGGGATGTCGTACTCGTCTTCTGAAACAGACCCATTATCAACCAAACTAGACTCATCTCCTCCATCAAAAAAAACATTTGAAAAATCAGACTCATTACTTGCAGGTTTTTCAATCACATTAGAGGTATTTGCATCATCAAATGATCGATCATGATCAATAACTTCATCATCTGATAAGGGTGCTTGGTCTTTTATTTCTGAAATATAGTTATCGTCAAGACCAGTCGCAACAATGGTCACTTTTATTTTATTCTCAAGTTCATCATCAATAACATTACCAACAATAACAGTAGCATCATTTGCAGTGATGCTTTTAACCTCATTCATCACATCAATGTATTCTTTCATTTTAAATGAACTGCTTGCTGAAATATTGACAAGAATTCCCTTCGCATTTTTTAATTCAATATTCTCTAGCAAAGGACTGTTAATTGCTAACTGAGCTGCTTTCACTGCTCTGTTGTCTCCTTCAAACACACCTGAACCTATGATTGCTGAACCCATTTCAGCCATCACTGTTTTCACATCAGAAAAATCAACATTGATTAATCCAGTGTGATTTATTATGTCGGAAATACCAGAGACTGAGTTATAAAGTACTTCATTTGCTGCTGAAAACGCATTAATAAAGGTAACATCGGCTCCTAGCACATTCATTAACTTTTCGTTAGGAATTACTATCAAGGAGTCCACATAGTTTCTTAGCTCTTTCAAACCTTCTTCAGCAATTTGATTTCTTTTGCCTTCAAAACTAAACGGTTTAGTAACAACAGCAACTGTCAAAATACCTAATTCTTTTGCAATTTCAGCAATCACTGGAGCTGCACCAGTTCCAGTGCCTCCACCCATGCCCGCAGTTATAAAAAGCATATCTGCATCTTTAATTGCATCTTTTAATTTTTCTTTATCTTCAATTGCTGCTTGTTTTCCAGAGTCCGGCCTGGCACCGGAACCCAAACCTTTTGTGAGATGCAACCCAATTTGCACAATATTGTTTGCTTGGGATTTTTTTAAAGACTGCAAATCTGTATTCACAGATATAAAATCTACTCCGTGAATATTTCTTTCAATCATGTAATCGACAGCATTATTACCACATCCGCCAACCCCAACAACCTTGATCAGTGCCTCTTGTTTTTTATTATCAATAACTTCAAACATTATTTAAAAGTTTCCTTGAAACCATAATTTCATTTTTTCAAAAATTTGCACTATAGAATTACCCTCAATTTTTCTTTTTTTATCATTATCAAAATCCATTTTACCCCTTTTTATAAGTCCAATTCCTGTTGCATATCTCGGATTTTCAATAATTTGTTTTAATCCACTTATTCCCTGTGGATACCCTATTCTAACTGATTGCTTAAAGTTTTTCTCGGCTACATCAGTTATATTATTCATAAGAGAAGAACCTCCTGTTATTACAATGCCAGAAGCAATCTTATTGTTTAATTTAGAACGAATTAATTCATTAGTGACAAGCTCAAAAAGTTCATTTACCCTGGGTTCAATAATCTCAGATAAATCTTTAATTGTTATTTTTTTCGGAGCTCGACCATCAACAAGGGGGACGTCAATCATTTCTTTAGGACTGGCTTTTTCTGAATCACAGCAGCCATAATTAATTTTGATCTCTTCAGCCGATTGTTGTGGAGTTCTGAAAGCAACCGATATATCGTTAGTTATTTGATCTCCAGCTATAGGGATAACGGCGGTATGTTTAACAGATCCATCCTTGTACACAATAATATCTGTCGTGCCACCGCCAATATCAATCAAACATACGCCCAATTCTTTTTCATCGTTAGTTAAAACTGCATCGGCTGATGCCAGGGGCTGAAGAATCAATTCCATTACATCCAAACCAGATCTTTTAATACATTTCACAATATTTTGAGCTGCTGCGATTGCACCAGAAACAATATGGACTTTCACTTCAAGCCTCATGCCGCTCATTCCCCGCGGCTCTCTGATGTCATATTGATCATCAATGATATATTCTTGTACTAGTGTATGAAGAACCTGCTGATCAGGGGGGAGTGTAATTGCTTGAGCTGTTTCTATTACCCTTTCTACATCAGAATTATCAACTTCAAGATCACGTATTTTAACCATACCAGTTGAATTAATGCTTCTAATATGACTTCCTGCAATTCCTGTGTAGACCTCTTTAATTTTACAATCAGCCATGAGCTCTGCCTCTTCTAGGGATCTTTGAATGGCTTGCATTGTTGATTCGATATTTACCACCACTCCTTTTTTTAAACCTCGTGATACATGCTGGCCAATACCAAGAATTTGTATTTCTCCATCATTTTTAATTTCGGAAACAATGGTTACTATTTTTGATGTTCCGATATCAAGACCTACAATTAAATTTTTTTCTTCTTTTTGTTTGATCATAATTTATGGTTAATTTTTTTTATTGTATCTGAAGATACAGCAAAACCATCTCTATATCTAAGATCCACACTAGTTATACGCTTATTCATACTCTTAAGAACAATTTGAAAATTATCAACAAATCTTTTTAAAACCTCAGCGGATTTATCATCATTTAATTTAATTATCATGCCGTCAGAAGTGTTTATTACCCAGTCATCTTTTCTGGTGTATGTAATTTTATGAATTTTAATAAATTCAGCATGCAAAATTTCATTAAAAATAAAAAATTTAGATGTTATGTAGGGTAATTTCTCTTTTGGACCATATATTATTGGTAAGTAATCCTCATAGGCTGCTCCAAAGAATTCGCCCTCCTCATTTATCAAGCCCTGCATTCCATACCGAGCTATAGGTTGGTGTTGCGTTATTAGCATTGTAATTCTATTTGGCCATTTTCGATATATGTCCACATCCTTTATCCATGGGAGCTTTTTCATCCCCTCCCTTAATTTATGAATATTTAATGAAAAAAAGTTTCCTTCCAGGTAATTATTAGCGACCATTTGAACCTGCTCTCTTTCTAGGTATTTATATTCACCACTGAGGACAATCTCATCAATAGGGAACCATTTGTCAAATGTGAATGGTGTTGCTAATTTTAAAACTAAAATTAGAATGCCAATTAAACAAACTCTGAAGAGAAACTTATATAGTATTTTTTCCAATTTATTATTCGGTCAAATCAACAATACGCTGAACTGTTTGCTCAAAATTTAATCCTGCATTTCTAGCCGCCAAAGGAAACAAACTATGGTCAGTCATTCCAGGAACAGTATTCACCTCTATCAGATATAAATTAAATTCCTTATCCATCATGAAATCTACCCTTCCCCAACCACTACATCCAATTGATGTAAATGCGGATAAAGCAATATTTTCCATTTTTTCTAATACTTCTGGATTTAGATCTGTTGGTTTGGAAAATATAGTTTCATTTGAAACATATTTTGCATTGTAATCATAGAATTCATTCTTTGGAGTAATCTCTAAAACACCCAGTGATTTATTACCTAAAATTGATACCGTAAATTCTCTACCTTGGATAAATTCTTCGGCTATGACTGTTTGGTCATATTTGGATGCATCAGTAAAAGCTAAAATTAAATCATCCTTATTTTTTACTAAATTAATTCCAAAAGATGAACCTGAAGATGATGGTTTAACAATAAACGGATCACTCAGATGTGTAATTATTTTTTTATAATCTAGATTGGTTTTATTTAGTATGAGAAATTTCGGAGTTATTAATGCATGGTCATTCCAAACTAACTTTGAGTAGAACTTGTTCATAGCAAGCATTGATGCTGTTGATGCCGATCCAGTGAAGGGAACTTTTAATAACTCAAGTAAAGATTGTATTTTCCCATCTTCTCCATTTTTACCATGCAGACAAATAAAAGCGGCATCATAATTAACTAATGTACATAGATCTGTATTTATAGGATCAATTAAAGATACTTCATAATTTAAATTTTTTAGGGCTTGGTATACAGCCAGTCCACTTTTAATCGAAATATCTCTCTCTTCTGAATCACCCCCACTCAATAATGCAATTTTTTTAATCAACATTTTCTCCAATAATCTTTACTTCTAATTGCAAACGAATTTTTTTTAATTCCTCTACTTTTTCTTGGGCAAGATAAATTAATTGCTCTATATCTTTAGCAGTGGCATCTCCAATATTTTCAATGAAGTTAGCATGTTTATTGGATATTCTTGCATCTCCAATTTGGTAACCTTTTAATCCCACTTCTTCAATTAATTTAGCAGCAAAATTTTTTTCTGGATTCCTGAATGTTGAGCCAGCAGTTGGCCAATTTAGTGGCTGACTACTCCTTCTTAATTTGAGTAAATCATCAATTTTCTGCTCTTCGTTTTCGTCATCATTTTCTTTGGATGGAAAATCAAACCATGCTCCAATAAATATTTCATCTTCTTTCTTATTAACACTTCTATATCCAATTTCGAAATATTGTTTATCTTTTATATGAATATCACCTTGATGATTCATAATTTTTACCTTGGAAACAAACTGCCAAATTTCACCACCATAGCAGCCGGCATTCATCGCAAGTGCGCCGCCAACAGACCCCGGTATTCCAGCCAAAAATGCACAATTTTTTTTATTATTTTTTGCTGAGAATCTTGCTAATGATGAGCATGAGATCCCGCATTCTGCAAAGATCAAATGCTGATCTAAGAAAATACTTTTCAATCCTCGAGATAAATTAATTACGGTCCCCTTTATTCCACCATCACGAATAAGCAAGTTGGAACCAACACCGATGACTGTGATAGGTTTTTTAACTTTATTTATTGAAAATATTTTTTGTAACGCCGCTTCAGAGCTTACTTCAACATAATTTTCAGCAAGACCGCCGACACGCCATGAATTATATTTTTTCATAGACACATCGCTATAAATTACATCTTTATCCATCGATGTCACCCAAAAGTTGATGTTTTACCCAATTTCCAACCGAACCAGCACCCATCACCAGAAGAATTTCATCGTCCTTAATCTTGTCCTCAATCAATAATCGAGCTTTAGCCATATCATCAAGTATATACTTCTCATTTTTAATATTTTTTATTAATTCATGGCTGCTTATTCCTTCAATTGCTTGCTCTCCTGCCGCATAAATTTCAAATAAAAATAATCTGTCCACCGTTGCTAAAATTTGAACAAACTGTTCGAACAAATCTTTAGTTCTTGAATATCTATGAGGTTGAAAAACTAAATTTATTTTTTTTCGAGGGAATCCTTTCTTAATTGAATCCAAGACAGCTTTTATTTCTGTTGGATGATGACCGTAATCATCTATTAAGTTAATATTTTTTTCTCCTAATCTAAAATCTTCATATAAATCGAATCGCCTAGAAACCCCTTTAAATTTTTTTAGAGCTTTACTAATAACTTGAGGTTTTATGTTGAGGGATAAGGCTATAGCAATGGCACCTAATGTATTTAAAATGTAATGCCTGCCAGGCATATCTATTTCAACTGAAAATGATCTCATTTTTTTTGAAATAGAATTTACTCTAAATAAAGATTTATTTTTTTTTATTACAATCCTATCAGGATAATAGTCAGCTTTTTTTGAAAATCCATAAGTAATAATTGGTCTAGCAATTAATTTTTGTATTGATTTAATATTTTTGTCATCTATGCATAAAAAAACTTCATTATAAAAAGGTATTTGGTGGATAAAATCAACAAATGTTTGCTTCAATCTTTCTTCATCATGACCATATGTTTCCATATGATCATTATCAATATTTGTCACCAACACATTGCTTGGGTTTAAATGTAAAAATGATGCGTCAGACTCATCTGCTTCTACAATCATATACTTACTTTTACCAAGTCTTGCGCTTTGTCTAAGGGAATTAATTCTGCCGCCAATCACGTAGGTTGGATCTAAACCAGCATCATTCATAATTGTCGCAAGAATACTTGTGGTCGATGTTTTTCCATGAGTACCAGCAATAGCAATACCCTCTTTAAAACGCATCAACTCTGAAAGCATTTCTGCCCTTGGAATTATGGGAATATTTTGTTTTTTAGCTGCAACTATTTCAGGATTATTTTTTGGTATTGCTGTCGATGTAACAACCACATCCACTTTTTGAATATTTTTTTCTTCATGTTTTGAAAAAATTGGAATTCCTCTTTTTCTTAAATGCTCAATTACAGAGGATTGATTAGGATCTGATCCAGAAACAACAAAATTCATATTGTGCATAATTTCAGCGATACCTGACATACCTGAACCACCGATACCAACAAAATGAATATATTTGATTTTATTTTCCATATTATTTTATTTTATTGTAAATTTCTTTCACAGCATTTTTATGTCTTAAAGACTTCATAGCTTTTGACATTTTCATACATTCATTTAATGAAATTTTATTTAGCATACTCTCTAACTGTGAATCAATATCGTCTTGTTTACATATTAGGGCTCCCCCTTTATCAACACAGTACTCTGCATTCTTTTGCTGATGGTTATCAATTGCAAATGGGAATGGGATAAAAATTGCAGGTAAACCAACTTGTTCTAATTCAGCAACTGTCATTGCACCAGATCTAGCTATAACTAAATCAGCCCATTTATAATATTTTTCAATGTCATCAATAAATTCTATGACATTATTTTTTTTATTATAGAGTTTTTCTAGAGTTGATTTTTTTCCTTTGCCGCACTGATGCACAACATCGTATTTTTTTAACTTATTTAAAATAATTGGTATTTTTTCATTGATAACTTGAGCGCCCAAACTTCCACCTAAGATCAAAATATTAATTTTATTTTTACCCTGATTAATTGTTTTGTTTATATTAGCTATTTTTCCTCTAATAGGATTTCCACATACATTAACGGATTGATTAATTTCTAATGGAAAAGCAGAAAAAATTTTTTCTGCAAATGGAGCTAGTAATTTATTACTTGTCCCCATGATCGTATTCTGTTCATGAATAAATAATTTTTTTCTCATCAGTTTTGCTGCAAAACCAACTGGGAGTGAAATATACCCACCAAAGACAAGTACTCTAGATATTTTGTATTTCTGAATCAACCACATTACCTTCATGAGACATAATAGAAATTTAAATGGATAGCTAATTAATGAAATAATCTTCTTTCCACGAAATCCACCGATAGCAAGGGAAATAAAAACTATCTTTTTTTTATCAACAATTCTATTTTCCATGCCATTTGGCGTTCCAGCCCAAAATAAATTAAATTTTTTATTGTTTAATTTATCAGCAACTGCCATTGCAGGCATGATATGTCCACCTGTACCTGCGGCAGCAATAAGAATTGATCTAGTATCAGTTTCTTTTAGCTTTGATTTTATTTTCATAATCAATTCTCATCAAAATACCACTCGCAATAAATGTTACTAACAATGCACTGCCTCCGTATGATACAAAGGGTAAAGTAAGTCCCTTGGTTGGAAAAAATCCAACATTAACACCAATATTAATAATTGCTTGAATACCGAACCATATAGCAATTCCCTGCGCCAAAAGAGCAGAAAAGTTATTTCTTAATTGAGTGGATATTTTACTTATTCCAAATATTCTAATTATCATCAAAATATACAGGGAGATAATTAAGGTAAAGCCAAACAATCCTAACTCTTCAGAAAGTATTGCTAAGACGAAGTCTGTATGGGCCTCAGGTAGATATTGTAGTTTTTGAATACTCTCACCTAAACCAACCCCAAAAAAATCACCGCGCCCAATCGCGATTAATGAATGAGATAGCTGCCATCCTTTTCCATAAAGGTCTTCAAAGGGAGCTAAAAATCCAGTTATTCGATCCATTCGATAGGGTGCAATCTTTAATAATGCATACACACCTATCGGGACTGAAAGTGTTAGACCAAGTATTATTTTTAATGATATTCCACCCAGAAATAAAATTCCTAAAGATATACATACAATCACAACTAATGCACCAAAGTCTGGTTGATTGATTAATAATGTACCAATGATTGCAATCGCTAAAGAGATAGGTAGAAACCCTTTTGTAAATGTTCCAATTTGACGAGATTTTCTTAAGACATAATCTGCAGCATAAATTATGGTAAATAATTTTACTATTTCAGATGGTTGAAAATTCATAAAGCCTAATGGTATCCATCTTTGACTGCCGTTAACTATTTTTCCAATTCCTGGTATTAGAACAGCTATCAACAATATTAATCCAAGGATAAAAAAGGAAGGGGCAAATTTTTGCCAGAAACTGATTGGAATTAGAAATGCAATAAATCCACAAAACACAGATATGATGAGATATATAAAGTGCCTTAGCAAATAATAGTAATTTTGATAATTAGATATCTGTTTTAAGGCTGCTACATCAACTGAAGCAGAATAAACCATAACTAAACCGACTCCAGATAAAATCAAAATTATCCACAGTAACAGTGGGTCATAATTAGGCTGATTAAAATTATTTCTTAACTGCATTAAAAAATTTTTTTACATAGTTCAACAAATTGATTGCCCCTGTCTTGATAATTCATAAACATATCTTGACTTGCACAACCTGGTGATAAGAGGATTATTTCATCTTTTTTAATTATCTTCTTGATTGACTCCAGAATAGCTTCTAATGAAACGAAACACTTCATATCAAATTTAATTTTTTTATTCATAAGGTAGTCTTTGATAATCACGGCATCTTTTCCATATAAATTCAAAGAAATCAATTTTTCATTAAAAAATTTTTCTATTCCATCCAACGGCTGATTCTTTAAGTCTCCTCCAAATAGCAAATGAATTTTTCCATTTAATGAATTTAATGCCGATATAGAAGAAGCCAGATTAGTTGCTTTTGAATCATTAATAAAAATATAATTTTTGTTAATTGAAAGATATTCAAAACGGTGTGGGATTCCTTTTTGATTTCTGAAAAACTTCCTTACCTTTTCAAATAAAATGTTGCAATTCATAATTTCTAGCAGTTTCAACAAATACATAATATTTTTGACATTATGAACACCTTTCAAATAAGGGGTGTCAATCTTGTAAATTTTATTTTGGTTTTTAAATGTAAAAAAATCAGTATTTATTTCCTTGATGTGAAAATCTTTTAAGCCTATGGGGAAAGCATTAGTATGTTCATTAACGACTGCAGATTCTTTGTCATATAAAATGGTTTTGGAATGATTGGCTAACTTTAACTTTGCATTTTTATAATCTACAAAGGAATCATATCTGTCTAAATGATCAGGCTCTATATTAAGAATGACGCCGTAATCAAAAACTGTCACCTGATCTAATACTTCAATCTGATAACTAGACAGCTCTACAACAATATAATCAAACTCATTTGGAGTCGTTAATATATTTAAAATTGGTACACCAATATTGCCAACTGCTATCGATTTTAAATCATTAAATTCTAAAATTGATGTAAGCAATGAACAGAATGTAGTTTTTCCATTTGTGCCAGTGATTCCAATTAATTTAGTTTTCTTCCTGTCAATTTCATTTAAGAAAAAAGTATCATTACGAATAGGGATCTTGTTTTTTATACATTCTTGAAAAAATGATTTTCTTAAATCCACTCCTGGACTTACAAAGCACTGTTCAATAATTGATAGGTTATTAATCTCATTTTCATTTTCACTGTATTCAATATTATTATTTTTAAAGAAAATTTTCTGGTCTTCTGATAATTTTTTATTATCTATTACTATCAGCTTATGATTTTTTTTTAATAAGTAAGAAACGATTGATTGGCCAGTAATGCCGAAACCATAAACAATCGTTTTTTTTTGAAAATTCATTAGCGAATTTTTAAACTAGCTAATCCAATTAAAACGAGCACCATAGTAATAATCCAAAATCTTATTACCACCTGATTCTCATTCCATCCTTTTTTTTCATAATGATGATGCACCGGTGCCATTAAAAATATTCTTTTGCCCGTGCCATATTTATTCTTTGTATATCTAAAATATAGAACCTGGCTTGCTACTGAGAGTGTTTCCATCACAAAAACACCACCCATAATAAATAATACTAATTCTTGTTTTACCATAATTGCAATTGCTCCAAGAACGGCACCTAGTGATAATGAACCGATATCACCCATAAATACTTCTGCAGGATAGGCATTAAACCAAAGGAAACCCAAACCTGCACCGGCAATTGCTGCACAAAATATAGTGATTTCTCCAGTTCCATTAAGAAAGGGTAATTGAAGGTAGTTTGCAAATATTTGATTTCCAGTAACGTAGGCAAAAACTCCTAACGCTGATGCAATCATGACTGTAGGCATAATTGCTAAGCCATCTAGACCATCTGTTAAATTTACTGCGTTACTGCTTCCTACAATAACTAAATAAGACAAGATAACAAATCCGATAGTGCCAAGATATAAATAGGTAGACTTGATGTAAGGTATCAGTAAATTCATGTCACCCGAATTACTGTTATGTTTTAATAGAAAATAAATAGCAACAAGCGCAATAGCTGATTGAGATATATATTTAACTCCTGCCGACAAGCCTTCAGAGTTTTTTTCTTTTATTTTTTTTAAATCATCTAAGAATCCAATTAAACCAAATCCTAACAAGATAAAGAGCAATTGCCATAAATACGAATTTTTTAAGTCGCCCCACAAAAGAACTGATGCAACAATCGATATTATGATCAATAAACCTCCCATTGTTGGAGTGCCCATCTTTTTTTGATGATCTGGACCATATTGTCTTACATACTGAGAAAGGCTGTATTCGCCCATGATTTTTATAAATAAAGATCCAAAAAATAGAGAAAATCCAAGTGCGGTAATAATGGCTAATACAGCTCTAAATGTAATGTAATTAAAAACATTTAAAAAATTAAGATCTAATTGCAGATATCTGAGTAATTCTAATATCATTGAAGCCGCCTTTTAAGTTGAGAAACAATATTTTCAAATCCCATAAATCTTGATGCTTTTACCAGGATTATTGTATCTTTTTTTATTGCAGGAAGGGCTTTGTCTAGCAAATCCTCATATGTCGACAAATTTAAAATTATATTTTCATCATTTTTATTGATAGCAGCCTTAAATGCCTCACCCATAGTCAAGACAAGATTAATCTTAGTTTTTGATATTTTTTCAATTATTTGACGATGATATTGATCTGTTAATTCACCTAATTCTCCCATATCACCGATGATCAAAATCTTGTTCTTTTTCGACTGATTTATATGGTCAATTGCAGATATTAATGAGGATGGATTTGAGTTATAACTATCATCGATCAACTCAATATTTTCTTTGAAAATATATTTTTTAAATCTACCGTTGGTAGACTCAAAGTTACCAAAATATTTTTCTAATTCTTGAAAATCTATTCCCATATTTATCAAAGCAGCGCATGCAATGGCGAAGTTTTGAAGATTATGTTGCCCAGTTAATTGGAATTTAATCCTGATTGATTGAGACTGATAAGCTAATTCGATCATATTAAGTCCACAGTACTTAAAACTTAATGCATGTGAGTCATCGTTATTGCTTGAAATACAGAATGTTTTTCCAGGAGATTGATTTAAGATCTGAAAATATTCATCATCTTTATTTATAATTTTCAATTCATTAGTCTTTAAGAAATGAAAGATTTGTCTTTTTTCTTCTGCAATTTTTTCTTTTGAACCAAAATTACCTATGTGTGCATCACCAATATTCGTAATGATTGAAATATTAGGACGAATAATATCAGCTAAATGAATAATCTCACCAGGGTGGTTTGTTCCTATTTCAAATACAGCAAATTTTTCAGTACCTTGAGACTGCAAAATAGATAATGGCAATCCAATTTCGTTGTTGTAATTACCTTTGGTAAACAAAACAGTATCATCATTGAATTTATTTTTTAAAAAGTGGACAATTAAATCTTTAGTGGTTGTTTTACCATTGCTGCCTGTGATAGCTACTTTAGTTAGGGATAATTTTTTAAGAATTAATTTCGATAATTCAATTAAAAATTTTTTACCTGATTCGACAACTGCATATCTTGCAGCACCCTCTTGTTCTTTGTTGGTAATAAAAAATAATGGCTTTTGTTTTAATACATCATCAATAAAATTATTCCCATCATATTTATCTCCTTCTAGCGCTAGGAAAATTTCATTACCTTTAAAAGTCCTCGAGTCTGTATTGATATCTGATGAATCAAACAACAAATCATCAGCAAGATCATTGGATTTAATAAATAGATGCTTAATGTCTCTTATATGGAGCTTCATGATTATTTTAATTTATATCCATTACTACTTTTTTATCAGAAAAATCAATTTTTTTGTTTTTAATAATTTGGTATTTTTCATGACCCTTGCCAGCAATGACTACGATCGGGTAGTTGGTTTTTTTGATGGCATATTCAATTGCTTTTTTTCGATCTAAGATAATTTTTTTTAAACATGAAATACCTTCACATATTTGATCTGCAATTTGATTAGGATTCTCATTTCTTGGATTGTCATTTGTGATGCAAACAAAATCAGCGTAATGATTTGCTACATTTCCCATCAATTTTCTTTTACCCTTATCTCGATCCCCCCCACAGCCAAACACAAGCAGTATTTTGCCTTGATATATTTTTTTTATTGTTTGAAGAAGTTTTTTTAGCCCATCTGGTGTGTGTGCATAATCAATGATTACTTTCTTTGTTATGTTATTTATAGTTTTATTGATTACGTTCATTCGCCCATCAGGAACTGGAAGTCTTTTAATAACTTCCGTAACTTTATGCATGTCTATTCTTTTTAAATAACAAATACAAATGGCACTTATTAAATTATATAAATTAAATTCTCCGATTATATTGGTTTTAAAAGTATGAATTTTATTGGCTATTTGTAAACTAAATTCCGAATAGTTATTAGTCAAAGATTGTTGCTTAATGTTAATAATTTTTACGTTTGCTTCTTTACTAAAACCAAATGTAAAAATTTTTTTGTTAAGTTTTATCAAATTATTTGCCAATCTCATGCCATAAGAATTATCAATATTTATCACAGATGTTTTTTTTACGTTTTCTATGAAAAACCTTTCTTTGGATAGAAAATAATTATTCATTGTTTTGTGATAGTCCAAATGATCACGGCTTAAATTGGTAAAGATTCCATATTCAAAATTTAGCTCATGAATTCTCCCTTGATCAATCCCATGCGAAGAAACCTCTAATACAAAATTTTTAATATTTTTTTGTATCCCTTTGTTAAAAAGACTGTATAAAACAAAAAGGTCAGGGGTAGTATTGATTACGACCTTGTCTTTAGAAATGGTACCGATCAATTTTGATGGTTTTTCAAGTTTACTTAATAGATGGTTTAACCAAAAAGCGGTTGATGTTTTACCATTTGTTCCGGTTATACCATATAGTTTGATATGCCTATTTAAATTACCATACACTCTATCCAATACCTTTTTTTGTTTCCAGGCAAGATCGCGAACCCCTAAAAATTTTATTTTTGGGTATTTTTTTAAATAAGTATTTGCATCAAAATTAGCCTCCTCATACATAATTAATGAGGCCCCATTGCTAATTGCATGATCTATAAAATTACGGCCATCACTGATTTTTCCCGGATAAGCACAAAAGGCATACCCTTTTTTGACATGAATACTATTGTTTGTGATTTTTTGAGGACTTGGTAAAGATCTATAATTTTGCATCACCAGTTTGTGGTTTCACCATTTTATTCATTAGATTTTCATTTAACTCTTTATCATAAGGTACATCGTACAGTTTAAGAGCGTCCTTCATTATATCTTTAAAAACAGGTGCGGCTACTGTACCCCCGTAATAACTATCTTTTGATGGATCATCAATCATTACCGCTAATATAAATTTTGGGCTAATACTTGGAGCCATGCCCACAAAAGATGCCACGTATTGATTTACATACTGACCATTTATGACTTTTTTTGCTGTTCCCGTTTTTCCCGCAACGGTATAGCCAGGAATTTTGGCTTTTCCACCTGTGCCGCCATCTTCTTCAACAACAGCCTGCATAAATGTTCTCATTTTTTTTGAAACATTTGGTGAGATTACTTTTTCTCCCACTTTTATTTCCTCATTGGCATAAAGCCTTGGTTTTATTACAACGCCGTCATTTGCAAAGATAGTATAGGCTTGCGTGAGCTGAAGAAGATTTACACTTAAACCATACCCATAAGGCATTCTTGAGTGATCGATATCTCTCCAAGATGTATATGTCCTGAGCTTTCCGCTTACCTCCCCTGGAATCTGGCTATGAATTTTTTTGCCAAATCCTAATTTATCATAAGCTCCCCAAAGCTCTTTAGGAGTTAACCTTGTTCCAATAATTGAAGCTCCAACATTTGAAGAAGTTTTTATTACATCTTTAATTGTTAATTCATTTTCTGGATGGTCATCTCTAATATAAGTCCGACCAACTTTTAATAACCCATTATTTGTATTGATAATTTCATTTGTTCCTACTTTTTTCTTTTCAAGAGCATATGCTATTGAGATTGGTTTTAAAGTCGAACCCGGTTCAAAAGTATCCGTAACTGACCTATTTCTCATCGCGTCTAGGTTTGTGACTGAAGCGTTAGGGTTGTATGAAGGGTAATTTGCCATTACAAGAATATCTCCATTTTTTGCGTCAACCAAAACAGCAGAACCAGATCTAGCTTCATATCTTTCAATATATTTTTTTAGAGACTCATAAGCAGTATGTTGAAGTCTACTATCTATTGTTGTAAAAATATCAGAACCATTTTTTGGTAGCTTAAAATCATGCAAATCATCTATTATTCTTCTACCGCCATCTATTACAACTTTTTTATGGCCCTTCTCTCCAGTTAAAATAGAATCCCATTGCTTCTCTAATCCTTCATGCCCAATACCATCAAGATTCGTTTTCCCAATAATATGTGCAGCTGATTCCCTGTTAGGATAAAAACGACGGTATTGTTTATCAAGATTTAAACCAGCTATCTTTAGTTCTGATATTTTTTTGGCTGATTCTGGCGAGACGCTCCTTTTAATGTATATAAAGCCTTTATTTTTATTTATGATTTTTTGTTGAAGATTTTTTTCATTTATTTTCAGAATTGTTGCAATATCACGAATATTTTCATTTGTAACATTATTAGTTATTGTTAAGCCGACATCGTAAGTTGGGCTACTGACAGCTAATAATTTATGATTTCGATCATAGATCTTTCCTCTGTAGGAATGCAGTATTTCATTTCGGACACTAAATCCATCACCCTTATTTTGTAAGAAATCTTTTTTTATTTGCTGGAGATAAAGTGCTCTAGAAAATAACATTAAAAATAACAACAATATTAGAGATAGAACAACACGCCTTCTATTTTTTGATAATTCAAAAATATCACTCTGGTGGCTAAATTTTTTCATTTGTTTTCCAATTGAATGATATTGTCAGGATTAGCTTCAATCATATTTAATTTATTTTTGGCAAATTCTTCAATACGCTTACTGCCTGATTGATCGGTATTTTCAAGCTCTAATTTGGTCTGTTCTTCTTTTAACTCAATTTCTCTCTTTTGTTCCGAGTCTAATTGAGAAAAATTTTTTCTGTACAAGTGTTCCGAATTAACTTTAAGCAATGCAAAAATAATAAGAATTACAAATAACAATAAATTTAATTTGATCATTTTTTTTCCACTCCCCTTAACCTTGCACTTCTTGAGCGGGGATTGGCCTCAACCTCTTCAGCTGAGGCAACCAAATTACAAATAACATTTGCTTTGGTCTCCTCAAGATGATCTGCGTTGCGGATTGGTATAAATTTTGGAATTGTGTCAGGAGGTAGTTTTGTTATTTCTTTGATAAAATTTTTAAGTATGCGATCCTCTAAGGAATGAAACGTCAGAGCCAAAAGCCTTCCTTGTGGTTTTAGTGCATCAAATAACAGCGGTAGTGCGTCTTTTAATTCACATAACTCTTGATTTACTTCAATTCGTAAGGCCTGAAAAACTTTCGTAGCTGGATGTTTTCTGGAATTAGTGTAAGGCACAGATTTTTTTACTATATCTGCAAGCTCTAAAGTTGTCGTAATATTTTTTTCATCTCTAATCTTACAAATATTCGAAGCTATTCTTCTAGCAAACTTTTCCTCACCATAGTCCCTAAAAATTTTTATTAAATCTGATTCATCATATTTATTTACAACCTCACTTGCATCTAATGTTTGTGATTGATCCATTCTCATATCAAGGGGTCCGTTATGCATAAAACTAAAGCCTCTTGATGCATCATCTAATTGGGGTGATGAAACGCCTAAATCCATGAATACCCCATCAAGACTTTTTTTTTTAAAGATTTTGCAAAATTTAATATTGATGAATGATGAATTTCAAAACGCTCATCCTGTATTAATTTGGCTGATTTAATTGCCTCATGATCTTTATCAATGGCGATTAATTTGCCCTCGTGTTCCAAGTTATCTAATATTGTTTTGGAATGGCCACCACGCCCAAAAGTGCAATCCAAATATTTACCATTTTTATTAATAATTAAATGTTCGCTTACCTCATGAGGCATTATTGGAAGATGTTTAAAATTATTCATAAAGAAAACCCTTCAAGTTCATGAAAGTTTTCAAGATTTAAATTTTTCACTGTGCTGTTAATTTTTTTGGACCAAGTGCCCTTATCCCATATTTCAAAATGAGATCCTTGACCTAACATGATTATTTCTTGCTGGATTCCTGCAAATTCTCTTAGCGAGGCTGATAACAAAATTCTGCCTGCTTTATCTGGATCAACTTCATCCGCATACCCAACCAGGAGTCTTTGAAGGGTGCTAATTTTTGGATCAAAGCTTGAAAGGGACATTAATTTTTTTTCTATTGGCGCCCAGCTGAGAAGGTTATATAAGACTAAACATTTATCTGGATGAGCGGTAACGATAAGGGAAGAATTTTGCTCAAAAAGTTTGTCCCGAAATTTTTTCGGTACGGCCAATCTAAATTTATCATCCAAAGCAACAATGCTTGAACCTCTAAACATCTAAAATCCCCTATTGTTTGAGGGGAATGTGAAATAGCTAACAACCCTTAGTAATGTTAATTATTTCCCATTTATTACCACTTTTTCCCCTCAGTTACACTATAGGCAAAAAAAAAGCGCTTTGCAAGCGCTTTTTTTAATGAAGTCAATAAGTTAGCCTATAAGCCGGGTTCTGTATTTGTGCAGTCATTCATCTTGAATAATGATTACTCATTATCTCTAGCGGCCTACCCGATGACAGTACGAGCCATACTATCGTCATCCTATTTGGCCTTGCTCCTGGTGGAGGTTACCGCGTTTCACCGTAACTAAATACGCTCGTCTCTGTGGCCCTATTCCTCATTTCACAATGGTTGGCTGTTAGCCAACACCATGCTCTCTGGAGCCCGGACTTTCCTCTATAAATAGCGACTGCCCGGCTAACTTGGAATAATTATAACTCCTTTGCTATAGACCATGAAATCTTTTGATTGGCCATAAATGGTATGATTTCTTGATCACCAACAACGTATGATGACTGAACTTCAAAAAACTCTTTTTTGAATGTTATTTTTTTGTCTGTTTTTGCTAAGTTATAAAAATCAGAACTATTATTCACAGAAAAATCTTCAAATTTTTCTAATGCCCCAGCCTTATCAAAAGCTTCTAGATATATAACCAAGGCAGTTGATGCAGAAAAAATACCTGCGCAGCCACATGAACTTTGTTTTTGATTTTTATAATGCGGGGCACTATCCGTTCCTAAAAAAAACTTTTTATTTCCAGAAAACGCAGCTTCAGCTATTGCTTTTCTATGTATTTCTCTTTTGACTACGGGCAAACAATAATGATGAGGCTTCAATCCCCCTGACAATAAATCATTTCTGTTTAGAACCATATGCTGAGGAGTGATAGTGGCTGCAACTAAATCGGAAGATTCTTTAACATAGTCAACAGCATCTTTTGTTGAAATATGTTCAAAGATTACTCTTAATTTAGGAAAATTCTGAGTGATTGATATCAATTCATCAATAAATAATTTTTCTCGATCAAATATATCTGTTTCTGGATTATTCACTTCCCCATGAACCAATAATGGTAAATCATACTTCTCCATCCATTCAAAAATCTTATAACAGTCTTTAATATTACCAACACCATTCGAAGAGTTTGTTGTTACTCCTGCTGGATAAAGCTTTACACCAATCAATCTTGGGTCTGATGCCCCCTCACTTATATCAATTTCTTTAATGTCTCCTGTTAAATACATGGTTACAAGAGGTTTAAAGTGTGAATATTTTGAAACTGAAACAATTTGATCAAAATACTTTAAAGCTTTTTTATAGTTTGTGACTGGATCTTTAAGATTTGGCATAGCTACAGCATGATGAAAGTGTTCTGCAGAAGCATTAACTGCAAAATCTAATAAATTACCTTCTCTAAAATGAACATGCATATCATTCGGAAGTTTGATTGTAATTAATTCACTCATTTTTTAGATCAATGCCTATATTGTAAATATCCTTCTTATTACCATTATAAAACTCTGAGACAATCGCGGCAGCTTTCTTTAACGGTAATTCTTTCATTAATACTTTTAAGAGATTAATTTCCTCATTAGATATTAATTTCTCTTTAATTTTATTTGGGATAACTATAATAACAAATTCCCCCTTTAATTCTTGAGGGTTATTCTTAAAGTAACGAAATAAATTTTCTGCAGAATCAGAATAAAAGGACTCAAATAGTTTTGTCATCTCCCTTGCTATGAATACTTTGGTTGATGGCGACATCAAATTAACAACATTCTCCAAAAAACTTAACACTCTTTTCGGCGATTCATAGAATATGGTTGGCTTTTGTTGTTGATTAACTTGATTCAAACTTTCTTGAATGGCAATTAATTTGGTTGGTAAAAAGCCCACAAAGTTAAATCTTCCCTCATCGATTCCTGATATTGAAAATGCTGCAGTAATAGCTGAAGGGCCAGGAATTGGCTCTATTCTAATATTGAGAGAACGTGCTTGAGACACTAAAAACATACCTGGATCACTGATACATGGTGTACCAGCGTCTGTCACATAAGCAATTTCTTCGCCCCTTTGAGAAGCATCCTCAATAATTTTTAATGCAGCAGACTTTTCATTATGTTGATGAATTGTGTAAATTTTTTTATTTCGAATACCCAAGTGATTCAATAATTTTTTTGTTATCCTTGTGTCCTCACAGACTATGATTGAGCACAATTGAAGAGTTTCTATAGCTCTTAAAGTGATGTCTTTTAAATTTCCAATTGGAGTAGCAACAATATATAGTTTAATTGACATTTTTTTACCTTGTTAAGATAACTCTAGTATACAATTTAAAAGATATTAATAATTTTTTAACATATGCCTATTAAACTTTTATCAATAATACTTGTATTTTTTACTTTATCGGCCTGTGCACCAACAGCAATAGTCGGGGTCCCCTCATCCATTGCAGACAGAAGAACTGCTGGGGTTCAAGTAGAAGATCAAACTATTGAATTCAAAGCAACATATGAATTTCAACAGATTGATGGCAACTTTAGCGCAAGTGCAACAAGCTATAATCAAAATGTTTTGTTGACAGGTGAGTCTGAATCTCAAGAATTAAAAGACAAGGTTGAATCTGCAGTTGCAAAAATACAGGGAGTCAAGGCCATATATAACGAAATCTTAGTAACCAAGCCCCTTGCACTAAAAGATAAAGTCAAATCAAAAACTAAAGACTACGGCATTACTACCAATGTTAAGGCGAGAATGTTTAAAGAAGAAACAAAGTCAAACCTCTCTCCAGTGCATGTCAAAGTAGTCACCGAAAGACAAATAGTTCATTTGATGGGCATCGTGTCTGCAAAAGAAGCTGAAGAGGCTGAAAAAATTGCAAAAACAAGTAAAGGTGTTGTGAAAGTTAAAACCTATTTCGAGATTGATAATCAATACAAAAAGAATTGATTTATTGTAGAAAAGTTTTATAATTATTGTACTAATCGGTATTACCCTTATCTTTAAAACTAACATCCAAAAAATAAACCATCATGAGTGATAATATAATTAATGTAACTGATTCAACTTTTGAGCAAGAAGTTCTAAGTTCTGAAATACCCGTATTACTAGACTACTGGGCAGAATGGTGTGGGCCATGCAAAATGATAGCGCCTATTTTGAACGATATTGCTGATGAATACTCTGGCAAAATTAAAGTAGCTAAGCTTAATATTGATGAAAATCCAGGTACACCAGCTAAATTCGGAGTTCGTGGAATTCCCACGTTAATGATTTTCAAATCTGGATCCATTGAAGCAACCAAGGTAGGGGCTATGTCAAAATCTCAACTATCTGCATTTATTGATTCGACAATATAATTATGCAAATCTCAGATCTCAAACATTTACCAGTAACGAATCTCATAGACCTAGCAAATGAAAGTAAAGTTGATAATGCAGGTCGTATGCGAAAGCAAGATCTAATCTTTGCAATTTTAAAAAATAAGGCTAAAAATGGTGAGACTTTATATGGTCAAGGTACTCTAGAAGTTTTACCAGATGGATTTGGTTTTCTCAGATCAGCTGACACATCATATCTTGCCGGCCCAGATGATATTTACGTATCGCCATCCCAGATAAGAAGATTTAATCTTCACACTGGAGATACAGTGGCTGGAGAAATAAGAACTCCGAAAGATAGTGAAAGATATTTTGCATTAGTTAAAGTTGAAAAGGTTAATGAAGAACCGCCCGAAAATACAAAGAATAAAATTCTTTTTGAAAACCTTACTCCTTTATTTCCAACTGAAAGACTCAATCTCGAAAGAGATATTTCCAGTGAAGAGAATATTACAGGCAGAATAATTGATATGATCGCCCCTATTGGAAAAGGACAAAGGGGTTTGATAGTTGCGAGTCCAAAAAGTGGTAAAACAGTCATGATGCAAAATATTGCTCATGCCATTACCGCAAATCATCCTGAAACAGAGCTTATTGTCTTGCTCATCGATGAAAGACCAGAAGAGGTCACTGAAATGACTCGATCAGTTAAAGGAGAGGTGGTTGCCTCAACATTTGATGAACCAGCTACACGACATGTTCAAGTTGCTGAGATGGTTATTGAAAAAGCAAAAAGAATGGTTGAGCATAAAAAAGATGTTGTGATTTTGCTTGATTCCATTACTAGATTGGCCAGAGCTTATAACACAGTTATTCCATCATCAGGAAAAGTTTTAACAGGTGGTGTAGATGCAAATGCTTTACATAAACCTAAAAGATTCTTTGGTGCTGCAAGAAATACCGAAGAAAGTGGCTCATTAACTATCCTTGCTACAGCACTAATAGATACAGGTTCAAAAATGGATGACGTTATTTACGAAGAATTCAAAGGAACTGGTAATATGGAAATTCATCTGGATAGAAGAATGGCAGAAAAACGTTTATATCCAGCTATTAATGTTAATAAGTCTGGTACTAGACGTGAGGAGCTATTGATAAGCCAGGAAGTACTTCAGAAAATCTGGGTCTTAAGAAAACTGCTTTATCCCATGGATGATATTGAGGCTATGGAATTCCTCATGGATAAAATTAAATCAACCAAAACAAATGATAACTTTTTTGACAGCATGAGGCGCGGATAATCTTGCATTTTTAGTAAATTAATACGATAATACGCAACTTAATTTATATTTAAACTAATTATTATGAAAAAAGATACACATCCAAAATACCCTGAAATAAATGTTACTTGTAGTTGTGGTAATACCTTCACGACCAAGTCAACAGCAGGTAAAGATTTAAATATTGAAGTCTGCTCTCAATGTCATCCTTTTTACACAGGCAAACAGAAAATTGTTGATACTGCAGGTCGAGTTGAGAAGTTTAAGCAAAAATATGGAATGTAATCCAATTTTATATAAAAATTAGGCAGCAAAGCTGCCTTTTTTTTTGTATATTACTTTTATGAAATATTTTTTAGATCATGACTGGCAGGGAAATATGCAAACCCCAAAGAAAAAAGTTGGGGAAAAAGCCAAAATTAATTTTCTAATCATATTTGCCTCAATATACTTAGTCTTCGGACTATTTACTCATAGCCCATGGAGACCCTTAGAAACAAACTCCTTTAGTATATTTGCTAATATTTTTTTTAATGGTGACATTTTAGCACCTCATCTTGCTAGCATTAACAGTTTTGATCACGGTCATATCTATGAAATTCTTGGAGCAATCTTTGCAAAAATTATTTTTTTTCTAGAGCCACACAATGCTGCTCGCCTGAGCAATCTTATCTGGGTTGCTTTAACAATGATAAGCATTGGCCTAACTAATCGTGAGTTAAGAGGCTTTGGTTACGGAAGACAAAGTAACATTATCTTTTTATCATCTGTTGGGCTTTTTTTTACGCTCCACACTTTTACTCATGAAATAGCGATCTTAACTGCAGCAAGCATAAGCCTCTATTCATTTTCTCTATCACACAGAAGACCTTTTCGGGCTTCTATTTTATTGGGTGTTTCTTTAATTATTGGTTTACTATCCAAGGGATTAATATATTTAATCCCAATAATTGGAGTCACTGCCACACTGGCAACACTTCCAAGTTGGAATTATAAGAGAACTGTTATTTTTGCTAGTTTGGGTCTGTTATCCAGTCTAATTTTTATAAGTATCTGGTTGTTACTTTTATCAAGGTATCATCCTGGCAGTTTAGAAAATTTCTTATCTCCAACAATAAATTTTTCAACTGAAAATTTTAAATACTATTTTATAAATATGCTTTGGTTTGCATGGCCGGCAATACCATTATTTATTTTCACATTGTTTACTGAACTCTCCACTTTTCTAAAATACAAAAGAACAAACTTGCCTTTAGTTTTTATTGCATGGTTTTTCTTACTTTTAATATGCGAAAGTCAAGTTAGTCAAGTTAAGTTGATGGCTTTGCTACCTGCTATAGCAATTATGGCAAGCACGTCCATTGACACTCTTCAAAGAGGAGCATCGGGAGCATTAAATTGGTTTGGGATCCTTATTTTTTCTGCAATTACATTAATTCTCTGGATTGGTTGGTTTGCACTAAATTTTGGTATTCCATATAAAATTCATGAAAGAATGGTTTATCTTTCAGGAAACTTTTCACCTGAACTAAACTTTTTTCAAATTTTTCTGGCTTTAATTTTCCTTATAGGATGGATCATTTTACTTTGGAAAAATAATCTCACTAATCGATCCTCTGTCACTAATTGGGCTCTAGGCATTACTCTTGCATGGGTGACTACGACTCTTCTATGGTTTCCTATGATTGAAAATCGGAAAGACTATGGTCAAATCTTCAAAAAAATCACTGCTAACAATATCCAAAAAAATCATTGTATGACAACAAATGATTTGAATGATAGCTACATTGATTTAATTTTTTATTTTACTCAAATTGAAATAAGAAAAAATGATAAAAATTGTAAATATACAATAACTCACAAAGATATTAGATCAGTATCAAATGATCCAGAATTTAAAAGCAGCATTTTATGGGAAGGTAAAATGCCGAACGATAAGAAGACATTTTATATAATAAAAAACTAAATCAGTTTTATCGCATCTAGAACCAGATGATGGATATTATCTATATCTCCCTGGTCAGCAATTTCTTTTAATTTAACTCTCATTTTAGGGGACCAAAATTTCTTAAGATGTCCAGACACCCCATCAATTGCCTCCGTTTGGTCCGGATAGGCTTCAAAGAAACTGGCAATTTGGTTTGCCATATTGACTATGTGTTGATCTTCCATGGGCGTTATTCTACTCGATTATTCTATTTTTGTGGCTATATACAACGAATCTTTTATCTCTTGCAAAGCCGATCACTGAGAGATTATGTTGTAAAGCTAAATTTACAGCCATCGATGTAGGTGCTGAAATTGCAATCAAAATTGGAATGTCTGTAACCAGCACTTTTTGAACCATTTCGTAACTTGCTCGGCTTGAGCATACAATAAAAGAGCCATCTAAATTATCAATTAATTTTCTTCCAATCAATTTATCCAATGCATTATGACGGCCAACATCTTCCTTAATACTTAAAAGATTTCCATCTGCATCAAATAATGCGGCAGCATGAATGGAACCAGTTTTCGCTTGACCTTTTTGGTTTGATTTAAAAGCATCTAAACTCGCTGTAATCTGCTTGCTTGAAATCTGGTATTTTTTCTTTTCAGGGTAATTTAGCTTTAATCTATTATTGAAATACTCAAGACTCTCGATACCGCAAATACCGCATCCTGTTTTTCCAGATAAGTTTCGTTTTAAATGTTTTAATTTTTGGAATGGCTCTTGTGCAATTTCAACTGCAACTTCTATTCCATGATCGTTTTTTGATAGTTCAATATCAAACACATCATTAACTGAAGAAATTATTCCCTCAGTAAATGAAAATCCAATAACAAAATCTTCCAAATTCATTGGAGTAGCCATCATGACAACATGACTAATGCCATTAAAGCTTATTGCTATTGGAAATTCATTTGATAAAAAATCGGTTCTGTTTTGTCCAAGATTGTCTGAGTCAGAAACTTTATATTCAGAATATAGGTTCTGTTGATTCAAAAGTTAAACTTTTTCTTTTTTGGAATCTACAAAAGAAATTTGTTCTTCGCTGAAGGATTTGTACTTCTCTTGCCAGGACGATAATTGGGTAACTTTTGTTAATTGAACAGCAGTCACTTTAAATTCGGGGCAATTTGTTGCCCAATCAGAGTTGTCAGTTGTTATTACATTAGCTCCAGAGAATGGGTGATGGAAGGTGGTATAAACTACTCCAGGCTGCACACGCTCTGTCACTTTACATCTCAAAACAGTTTCACCGGCTCGGCTTGAAATCCCAACCCAGTCCCCTTCGTTAATGCCTCTTTCTTCCGCATCATGTGGGTGAACTTCTATTAGATCCTCAGAATGCCATTTGCTGTTATTTGTCCTTCTTGTTTGAGCACCAACATTATACTGAGATAAAATTCTTCCGGTAGTCAGAATTAAAGGGAAGCGTTTATTCACTTTTTCTGTTGTTGGAATATATTCAGTAATAAAGAACTTACCTTTTCCACGAACAAATTCATCAACATGCATTGTGGGTGTTCCATCAGGATGATCATCGTTACAAGGCCACTGAATGCTGCCTTGTTGATCTAATCTTTCGAATGAAACATTTGTAAATGTTGGAGTAATTTTTGCAATTTCATCAAGAATTTCAGAGGCATGGTTATAGTTCATTGAATAACCTAGAGCATTGGATAACATTTGAGTCACTTCCCAATCCTCATAACCATTTTTCGGAGTCATTACTCTTCTTACAGGCGATATTCTTCGTTCAGCATTAGTAAATGTTCCGCTTTTCTCTAAAAAAGATGAGCCAGGTAAGAAGACATGCGCATACATTGCTGTTTCATTAAGGAAAAGGTCCTGAACAATCACACACTCCATTGATTCTAATGCGTGGGTAACGTGTTGTGTATTTGGATCAGACTGGGCAATATCTTCACCTTGGCAGTATAAGCCTTTAAAAGAACCATCAATTGCTGAGTCCAGCATATTTGGAATTCTTAGACCTGGTTCAGACTGAAGTGATACTCCCCATGTTTTCTCAAGCATCTCTCTTGTTTCTGTGTCAGATACATGTCTATATCCAGGAAACTCATGAGGGAATGACCCCATGTCGCATGACCCCTGAACGTTATTTTGACCCCTCAAAGGATTTACTCCAACACCTTCACGACCAATATTTCCTGTTGCCATTGCTAAATTGGCAATACCCATAACCATCGTTGAACCTTGACTATGCTCTGTAACACCAAGACCATAATAGATTGAGCCATTATTTTCTGTTGCAAAAAGTCTTGCTGCTTGCCTCACAGTCTCGGCTGGAACTCCTGTCTCCAAATGTAATGCTTCGGGAGAATTTTTTTCAAGGCTTACAAAATCAGCCCATTTTTTAAATGAATCTGTTTCACATCGAGCATCAACAAAATCTTGTTTCACTAGATTTTCTGTCACTACAACGTGTGCTATGGCATTAATGATGGCAACATTAGTTCCCGGCTTAAGTTTTAAGTGATAATTAGCTCGTATATGTGGTGACTTATTAACAAGATCAATCTCTCTAGGGTCGACAACAATTAATTTCGCACCCTGGCGAAGTCTTCTCTTCATTTGTGATCCAAAAACTGGATGTCCGTCTGTTGGATTGGCGCCAATTACCATGATCACATCTGATTTCATTACTGAATCAAAATTCTGCGTCCCAGCTGACTCACCAAGTGTTTGCTTTAATCCATAACCTGTTGGAGAATGGCAAACTCGAGCACAAGTATCGATATTGTTGTTACCAAAACCAGCCCGAACTAATTTTTGAACCAAGAATGTTTCCTCATTTGTACATCTTGAGGAGTTGATAGCGCCTACAGAATCCGTTCCATATTTTTTTTGAATTCTTTTAATTTCACTGGCAGCGTAGTTTATAGCCTCTTCCCAGGTGACTTCTTGCCATGGGTCATGAATGCTTTTTCTAATCATTGGAGTTGTAATTCTGTCTTTATGCGTAGCGTATCCCCAGGCAAATCGACCTTTAACGCATGAATGGCCATGATTAGCACCGCCATTTTTATTAGGAGTCATTCTAACTAATTCTTCACCCTTCATTTCGGCATTAAATGAGCATCCCACCCCACAGTAGGCGCAAGTTGTGGTCACTGACTTTTCTGGAACTCCAGATTGAATAACTGAATTTTCCATTAACGTTGCCGTTGGGCATGCCTGAACACAGGCACCACAAGAGACACATTCAGAATCAAAGAAATTTTTATTACCAGCAGAAACTTTTGATTCAAAACCACGGCTATCAATGGTTAAGGCAAATGTTCCTTGAGTTTCTTCACAGGCCCTAACGCACCTGGAGCAAACAATACACTTGGATGGGTCAAAGGTAAAATATGGGTTGGATTCATCCTTTTCAGCGTTAAGGTGATTTTCACCTTCATACCCATAACGTACCTCTCTTAAACCAACAGCTCCAGCCATGTCTTGTAATTCACAATCACCATTAGTGGAGCAAGTAAGACAGTCTAACGGATGATCTGAGATATAAAGCTCCATCACACCTTTTCTGATATCGGCAAGTTTAGGGGTTTGGGTCGATACAACCATCCCTTCGTCAACCGGTGTTGTACATGATGCTGGGTATCCACGGCGCCCTTCAATCTCAACCAAACATAAGCGACACGAACCAAATGGCTCTAATGAGTCTGTAGCACAAAGTTTTGGAATGCTTGAACCGAGTTCAGATGCGGCTCGCATGATTGAAGTTCCTTGAGGTACAGAGATTTTTTGACCATCAATAGTCAACGTCACCATTGTGGCGCTATCTTTTTTTGGTGTCCCGTAATCTCTTGTATCATCCATAGTGAAACCTTTTTATCATTAATTCTATTTTATGTCTCTGATGGCTTAGATTCAACCCCAAAATCATTGGGGAAATACTTCAGTGCACTCATGACTGGAAAGGGCGTCATCCCTCCCATTGCACATAGTGAACCATTAACCATGGTGTCGCATAAATTTTCTAACAATGCTACATTTTTCGGCTGCTCATCTTTGGCTACGATCTTATCGATTACTTCCATGCCGCGAGTTGATCCAATCCTACATGGAGTACATTTACCACATGATTCTATTGCACAAAACTCAAATGAATATCTTGCCATTTCAGCCATATTGACATCCTCATCAAATGCCACGATACCTCCGTGACCAACAACCGCATTTAATTTTGAATAAGCTTCATAATCTAATTCGATATCAAAATTTTCCTCAGAGATAAATGCTCCAAGCGGACCTCCAACTTGAACAGCTTTGATCTTCTTACCCGTTGCTGAGCCTCCACCAAAATCATACAGCAGCTCTCTTAATGTTATTCCAAAAGCTTTTTCGATTAATCCTGTTTGTTTAAGGTTTCCAGCTAGTTGAATTGGTAATGTACCCTTTGATCTTCCGACACCAAAATCTGCGTAGTACTGCGCGCCTTTAGATAGGATAATAGGAATGGTGGCTAATGAGATCACATTGTTAACGACTGTTGGCTTCCCAAATAAACCTTCAATAGCTGGCAGAGGTGGTTTATATCTTACCAAACCACGTTTTCCCTCTAAACTTTCAAGCAGTGACGTTTCTTCACCACAAATATAGGCTCCTGCAGCTCGCCTTACTTCTAGAGTAAAATTTTTATTCGAATTTAATATGTTTTTACCAAGGTAATTGTTGTCTTCCACAATCTTAATGGCTTGATTTAATACATCGAGTGCGTGAGGATATTCAGATCTTAAATAAATATAACCGTGGTCTGCATTAACCGCCAACCCTGCAATGATCATTCCCTCGATTAACACAAAAGGATCGTTTTCCATGATCATACGATCAGAATACGTTCCTGAATCTCCTTCATCTGCATTACACACAATGTATTTTTGCGTCGATTCAGTATCTAAAACTGTTTGCCACTTAATTCCTGTTGGAAAGGCTGCACCACCTCTTCCTCGTAATCCTGAATCCTTAACTTCATCAACAATATTTTGTGGTTCTAAATTAATAGCTTTTTTTAATCCTTCAAAACCCTGATGATCCAAATAATCGTCTAGTGAAAGAGGGTCCGTAATACCTACTCTGGCAAATGTGAGTCTTTCTTGATTTTTTAACCAAACAATCTCGTCGGTTTTGCCAAGGTATTTGTCATGTTTCCCACCCTCGTAAAATTTAGAGTCAAACAGGCTTTTAACATCACCTTCATTAATCGGGCCATATGCCACACGATCACCGTTATGGAGCACTTCCACCAAGGGTTCTAACCAAAACAATCCTCTTGAACCATTTCTAACCAACTCAATTTCAAGATTTCTTTTTTGAGCTTCCAATTCAATTGCAATTGCTACTTCATTAGCTCCAAGCGACTGAGCTGTAGAATCTATAGGGACATAAATTTTAATAGTCATTTATTCAATATCCTTGATCAATTTATCAATTTTCTCTTTATCCACTCTACCGTAAACATCATCATTAATCATAATTGATGGGGAACATGCGCAATTTCCCAGACAATACACTGGCTCTAAACTAAATTTTTGATCCTCAGTCATTTCATGATAATCAATACCTAATTTATCCTTTAAATAAATTTCGATTGATTTGGAATTCATTGCTTGGCAGGACTCTGCACGACACACCTGGATAATATTTTTACCTGTCTTTTTGGTTCGAAAATGATGATAGAAACTAACAAATCCATGAATCTCTGCCACGGACAAACTCATCTCTTGCGAAATGAGTGGGTAGGTTTCCTCGGGAATGTAGCCCAACTCATCCTGAATGGCATGCATTAGGGGGAGTAACCCGCCCGGTAAAGATTTATATTTCTCTATATGATGTTGTATTTTATTTTTATCCATTTGGTTTAAATCAGTTGACCTTCAGAATACCCCTATTATACTGGATAGTAGAATTTTTTTTAATAATAGAAATCATTAAAGATACGCCTTATTTGCATGTTACAAGACCCTTTTAAGCGAAAAATAAATTATTTAAGGTTATCGGTGACGGATCGCTGTGACTTTCGATGTCAATATTGCATGAGTGAAGATATTGAGTTCATGCCAAAACATCAAATGTTGACGATTGAAGAGATGAATCGACTCGCGAATATTTTCATTAATTTAGGTGTTGAGAAAATAAGACTCACTGGTGGAGAGCCCCTTGTCAGGAGAGGGGTGAGCGAATTAATCGATAAGCTAAGCCACAATAAAAAACTTAAAGAGCTTACCTTAACGACCAACGGATCCCAGCTTGATCAAAAACTTGACGTGCTTAAACAATCAAAAATTAAACGCATCAATGTCAGTTTGGATAGTTTGTGTTCTGAAAATTTCAAAAAAATTACCAGGATTGGTAATTTAAATGAAGTGCTTGCTAACCTTGAAGTTGCAAAGGAATACTTCCGAATAAAATTGAATACGGTTTTGATGAAAAATATTAATGATCATGAGATTATTGATTTAGTCTCTTACGCAGTAGAGCAAAATTTTAATATCAGTTTTATTGAACAGATGCCTTTGGGTGAGATTGGCTATGATCGCTCCACAAGTTTCATCAACAGCAACGAGGCAAAAAAAATCATAGAAAAAAAATATGTTCTGGAAGAAAACAATAAAAGAACTGGCGGCCCAGCAGTGTATTGGAAAATTAAAGGCAGCAATTCTTTTGTAGGATTTATTTCTCCTCATAGTCATAATTTTTGCGATTCATGCAACAGAGTGAGAGTGAGTGCCGATGGATATCTGCATTTGTGTTTAGGTCATGATGAAAAAGTGAATTTGATTGAGCCTTTGAGAGCTCATGATACAGACCATGCCGTTGAAAGATTAATTATTGACTCTTTATCAAGCAAACCTAAGTCTCATGAATTTAATCTAGAAAATAAAACCAATGTGATTAGATTCATGTCCCACACAGGAGGATAATTGAGAGTTGATGGTCTAATTATTGCTGGAGGGCAATCATCCAGGATGGGGCAATTTAAAGCCTCGATTAATTTTTTAGGACAGCCATTAATTAATCATGTGTTTGAGCGCCTTCAAACTCAAGTCGACAATGTTTTTATTAACAGTAATCGCCAAATACCTAGTCTTAATTTAAAAACAGAAATGATTGAAGATGAAATATCAAATTACCAAGGTCCGCTCGCAGGCCTTCAAGCCGGTTTAAGACAAATTAATTGCCAATGGTTACAAATTGCTCCATGTGACACCCCTTTTATTCCTCTTGATTTGACAGAAAAACTGATATCTACAGCGATTAATACAGACAAGCCAATTATCGTTCCATCAGTCAATGACAGATTGCATCCTACTCTGGGATTAATGAATCAATCCATACTGCCTCTTTTGGATCAATTTTTAGAAACGGGGCAAAGGGGTTTTATCCAATTCATTGAGCATGTTGGCTACTCATCTACCCCATTTGTTGATGAAAAATCTTTTACCAATATTAATTCACATGACGATTTAAAAAAATATGAAAAAAATTAACTTAAAAGACCTGTATGAAGACAAGGGATGTTTATCTGAGTATGATCCCAACTCTCTAAGCTATGACAAAGCTATTCTTTATCTTGAGCAGCTCATTCAACCTATCAAAAAAACTAAAAAAATTTCTATTGAAGATGCAGAAGGGCATATTTTAGCCACAGATGTGAAGTCATCCATAAATGTTCCAAATTATGATAATTCGGCAATGGATGGTTATGTTTTTCGACATCAATCACTAAAAAAAAATAATAATCAAGTTAAGTTGTTTGGCAAAATATTAGCTGGTCATCCAGTCGACTCTAGTAAGACAAGTAACGTCTGTTTTAAAATTATGACTGGTGGAATGATCCCAAAAGGATTCGATACCGTCATACCTCAAGAGCTAGTAAAGATTGATAATGATTTTATCTGTTTTGATTTTCAGCCAAAAAAGGGGGCGAACATTCGCAAAACTGGTGAAGACATATCAAAAAATGAAATTGCCTTAAAAAAAGGAACATACATAAATCCCCTACATATTGGCCTATTAGCCTCTTTAGGAATTTCTCAAATAAAGGTATTTGAGCATTTAAAAATTGGTTTCTTTAGTACTGGAGATGAAGTTGTTCAACTCGGGGAGAAAATTAAGCCTGGTCAGGTTTATGATAGCAATCGTTATCTGATTAGATCATTCATTCACAAAATGAATCTTCATTTCAATGATTATGGAAACCTATCAGATAATAAATCCAAGCTGGAAAAACAACTTAAAAAAGCCTCCGAAGAGAATGATTTAATTATTACAACCGGTGGAGTATCAGTGGGTGAAGCTGATTACATGAAAGAAGTTCTATCAAACATAGGAAAGGTCCTTTTTTGGAAAATGTCCATTAAACCTGGTAGGCCGATGGCTTTTGGTAAGATTAAAAAATCTTTTTATTTTGGATTGCCCGGAAACCCGGTTTCTGCTGCCGTAACCTTCCTTCAATTTGTCAAACCAAGCATCAAACTCATGATGGGTAATTCACGGTTTGAACCAACCCCAACTCTTGAAGCGAAATTAGGACAAAAAATCATTCGAAAAAAAGGTCGAACTGAATTTATTCGTGCTCATTTGGAAAAAACAGTGAAAGGTTATTATGTAAAACCATTGACTCAGCAAGGCTCTGGTATGTTGAAATCAATGTCTGATGCAAATTGTTTTATTTTCATGGCTGAAAAAGAGGAAGTTTTAGAAAAAAACACCAGCGTCAAAGTCATACTTTTTGATGGTTTAATTTAGAGAATTTACCAAAAAATATTATAATTGACCGTTCTATGATGCCCTCAACACAAAAATACGAAGTAAAGTTTCTAGAGACAGTAATCTTGTCTCTGTTACTGCATGCCTCTTTACTGGTCATTATTCCTCAAATGCAACTTGACGATATTGTTGTCCCAGAGATCTTAAATGTTGAAATTGATTTAACTCAACCTGAACCACCAAAAATTATCGAGCAACCTAAGAAAATTGATCCACCGAAACCTGAAAAAAAACCAGAGCCTGTGAAAGAGATAGCCCCTATTCAAGAAGAAGTTATTGAGGAATTACCAGAGCCTGTTGTCGAAGAGATAACAGAATTCATTGAGCCAGAGGAGACTGCTCCTATAGAGGAGGTACAAGAATATATTCCACCACAACCTTCTCCGGAAGTTGTAAAAAAAGTGACCGACAGCTATACAAACCAATTGACCAGGGCTATTGCAAAACAAAAAAAATATCCTAAAATTGCTCAGATGCGTCAATGGCAAGGTGAGGTGTTATTAAATATCGAAATCGATCCTCAAGGTAATCTTGTAAAAGCAGATATTCTTGAGGAGTCACGATATAAGATACTTAATAATGAGGCGATCGATATGGTGAAAAGAGCATCACCATTTCCTCATCCGCCAGAAGAATTAAGACTAAAAAATTTCACCGTATTAGTGCCAATATCTTTTAAACTTGAGTAAAGTTTGATTGTCATAAACTTGTAGCAATTTTTAGGTAAAATAAACAAATGAAATTAAAAAACTTCTCGCTTCAAGGCACCAATAATCTCAATTTTGAATTAAATAACTTTTCAGGAAAAAAATTAGTCATTTATTTTTATCCAAAAGATTCAACTCCAGGATGTACCAATGAGGGAATTGATTTTTCCATCAAGTTGCCAGAATTTAAAGCCAAAAATTGCGAAGTGTTTGGAATTTCGAGAGATAGCTTAAAATCTCACGAAAATTTCAAAAAGAAATACGACTTTGATTTTGAATTGCTTTCAGACCCCGATGAGATTGCTTGTAATTTATTTGACGTTATTAAGATGAAAAATATGTATGGTAAACAAGTCAGAGGCATTGAGAGAAGTACGTTTGTTATTGATGAAGATGGCCAAATCATTAAAGAATGGCGCGGAGTAAAAGTAAATGGTCATGTTGATGAAGTCCTTGAATTTCTAAGTTCTTGAGAAATATAAATCTATGGTAAATAAAAAAACAAAACTCTTTGTGCTAGACACAAATGTATTGCTGCATGATCCTAGCTGTTTATATCGCTTTGAAGAACATGATATCTACCTGCCAATGGTGACTCTAGAAGAGCTTGATAATATTAAAAAAGGAGGGTCTGAAGTCGCTAGAAATGCAAGGCAGACCAGTCGTTTTATTGAAGAAATTATCGCTGATACAGAAACCAACCTTGATCAGGGGTGCATCTTAGATAAATTCAGTAAAAATTCTGGTCGTTTATTTTTACAAACCCAGCCGATTGATTATGAGCTTCCTATGTTAGCTGGAAGTAAGGCAGATAATCAGATTCTTGGAGTCGTCCATTTCCTTAAAACAGAATACTTTAAGAGGGAAGTTATTCTTGTTTCAAAAGACATTAACATTCGTATTAAAGCGCGTGCTTTATCTATTTCGGCCGAAGATTATTTTAACGATAAGGTGCTTGAGGACACCGAATTACTTCATTCCGGAATTACTGAATTACCAGAAAATTTTTGGGAAAAACACAGTAAAAACATGGAATCTTGGCAAGAGGAAGGAAGAATGTTTTACAAACTAACTGGCCCGCAATGTAAAGATTTTGTGCAAAATGAATTTGTTTATTATGAGTTCGATAAGCCGTTTCATGCCATTGTTCGTAAGGTGCAAAAAAATACAGCGACGTTAGAGATTGTTCAAGATTACTCGAATTCTAAATTCAATGTTTGGGGTATCAATGCCCGTAATAAAGAACAAAACTTTGCGCTTAACCTCCTGATGGATCCTAATGTTGACTTTGTTACCCTGCTAGGTCAGGCGGGAACTGGTAAAACACTACTAACTCTTGCTGCGGCCTTACAACAAACCTTGGATCTTAAACTGTACTCGGAAATCATTATGACTCGAGTGACGGTATCTGTAGGTGAAGATATTGGTTTTTTACCAGGAACTGAAGAAGAAAAAATGAATCCTTGGATGGGAGCGTTAGAGGATAATTTGGATGTTCTAAATAAATCTGATGAAACAGCTGGCGACTGGGGCAGAGCAGCGACACAAGATTTAATTAAGTCTAGAATTAAGGTGAAATCTTTAAATTTTATGCGAGGACGTACTTTCCTTAAAAAATTCTTAATTATCGATGAAGCCCAAAACCTCACCCCGAAGCAGATGAAAACTCTTATTACTCGAGCCGGACCTGGAACGAAAGTAGTTTGTTTAGGTAACATTGCGCAGATTGATACGCCCTATTTAACAGAAGGCAGCTCAGGATTAACTTTCGTTGTGGATCGATTTAAAGGCTGGCAACACAACGGACATGTCACCTTACAAAGGGGTGAACGTTCACGTTTAGCAGATTATGCAGCAGAAGCTCTCTAACCAATCATCTGTTCATAGCAAAGGGTTTTACTTTTTTTTAAGTGCTCAATTTTTATCAGCATTAGCTGACAATGCTCTTTTGTTCGCTGCCATTGCCCTTTTAGCAAATATGCAAGCACCTGAATGGCATCAACCTTTATTGCTGCAGTTTTTTGTCATTTCTTATATATTTTTAGCCCCCTTTGTGGGAGCAATTGCAGATGCATTCCCTAAAAGTAATGTCATGTTTTTTTCAAATGCCATTAAGCTGGTTGGCAGCCTTGCGATGTTAGCTGGAGTTCCTCCATTATATTCATACGGTATTGTAGGTATTGGTGCAGCATCATACTCACCAGCTAAATATGGAATATTAACTGAATTATTACCGCCAAAAGAATTGGTTGCAGCGAATGGATGGGTTGAAGGATTAACTGTCGCTGCAATTATTTTAGGCGCTATTGTCGGTGGAATATTTGCTAATTTTTCACCACAGATTGCTATCATCATTATCTCTTTTCTGTATTTAGCTGCAGCAATCTGTAATCGTTATATTCCATTTGTACCTATTGATCATAAATTGAATACTAAAAACCCAATCTACCTACTAAAAGACTTTTTTATCTCTTTGAAAAAATTATGGGCAGACCCACTCGGTCAACTTTCATTAGTTGTGACCACATTGTTTTGGGGTGCAGGTGCAACTTTAAGGTTGGTGGTGATCGCATGGGCAGCATTCGCTCTATCATTCGGTTTAGATAAAGCTACCATGCTCACTGCGATGGTGGCATTGGGGGTAGCGATTGGATCGGTAATAGCTGCAAAATATATCAAAATGAAAGATGCAGTAAATATTTTAATTATTGGTTTTTTTATGGGTGTCTTAGTCTGCGCAATGGTTTTTCTCAGCACATGGGAAAGTGCAGCGATTAATCTACTTTTAATTGGTGTTTTCAGTGGAATCTTAATTGTCCCGATGAATGCCTTATTACAATACCGAGGCCATAAAATTATTGGAGCCGGACACTCCATTGCTGTTCAAAACTTTAGTGAAAACCTTGGAATCTTAATTCTGAGTGGTGCTTATACATTTATGGTCAAACATTCACTTCCCATTAACGGGATTGTTTTTATTTTTGGTTTATTTGTAGCCCTGACCATGATCATTGCCTTGATTTATTATGAAGATGCTGGCAAATAGCCTTAATGCAGTTTTACTCTCGCCTCAGTTCTTCTGGAAATAATCTTACCTAACAACCTAAAGATAACACTCACCACCCCATGTAAGGCTGAAAGATGCATCTGATATAGCATAAGATACATTAGGCGAGCAATTAATCCTTCAACAAACATACTCCCACCAAGGAGTGAGCCCATTAAATTACCTACGGTTGAATATCTTCCTAAATTTACTAAAGAGCCATAATCTTTGTAAACATACTTGGGTAATGCCTTGTTGGGTTTTAATACCTTAGATTTAATAGATTTATACAGCATAGAAGCTTGTTGATGTGCAGCCTGTGCTCGTGGAGGCACTAGTAAATCAGAACCGGGTTTAACTGGACATGCTGCGCAGTCGCCAAATGCAAAAATATCAGTATCTGATGTACTTTGCAATGTCGACTCCACCTTGATCTGATGAATAGAATTTGTCTCAATTCCCTTAATCTGAGATAAAAATTCTGGGGCCTTAATTCCTGCAGCCCACACCACGAGCGAGGAAAGAATTTTTTTTCCAGACTGAGTTTCAATACCATCTTTTGTAACCTTAGTCACACGCTCCCCTAAAAATAGTTTTACATTGAGCTTGCGTAATTCGGATTCCACAGACGCACTAATTTTTGGAGGTAAAGCTGGAAGTAATCGATTGCTTGCTTCAACCAAGTAAATACTGATATCTCGGTCAGGATTGACTCGATCTAATCCGTAAGCTGTCATTTCACGAGTGGCTTTATGAAGCTCAGCAGCCAACTCAACCCCAGTGGCTCCGCCACCTACAATCACTACCTCTAATTGACCTGGCCGGACCGAACCTTTTTGGGTTTGAGCTCTTAAAATTGAATTATGTAATTTTTGATGAAAGCGTTCAGCCTGATCTTGAGTATCCAGGGCCACTGCAAATTCTTTGGCGCCTGGGATATTAAAATCATTGACTGTACTTCCAACAGATAAGACTAAGGTGTCATATTTAATTTTACGTAAAGGAATGATTTCAGTTCCATCGATATCATAGGTTGGCTCAATTGATACAGTTTTGTTCTTACTGTCTACTTGATTAACACGTCCATATCGAAATTTAAAATGATGCCAATGCGCCTGAGCCAGGTATTCCAGTTCATCTTTGTCAGGGTTTAAACTACCAGCTGCAATCTCATGCAGCAATGGCTTCCAGACATGAGTTTTTTTGGCATCAATTAATATAATTTCAGCAACCTTTTTCTTGCCTAGGGTATTGCCTAATTTTGTTGCTAGCTCCAGTCCACCTGCACCGCCACCAACAATCACTACCCGATGTATATTTTCCAAATGATATTCCTTCTATTCGTTACCAGTTAAATCTTTGCTGTTACTTCTTACGAAAGCGATAATCTTAAGTAACTCATCAACAGTTACACCGTCATCTGCCGCCATAATGCCGTAGCCTTTACCACCCATACCGCCGTTCGTACCAGCCCAGATAGTTTCAAACATACCTTTGTTGGTTGCATCTTTAGCATAGTTGTATTTAGGGCCAGTTAGACCTGGGCCCACTTGGCCTTTAGCTGTTGGACCGTGGCACTGTGTACATGACCACAGGTTGTAACGTTTTTTACCTGTTTTAATTGCTTCCGCGTCACCAACGTAAATATTTTTACCAGTGGCTAAGAATTCTTTTTCAGCATCTGTGCCAACTAATGCTTCTTTAGGGAATTTAATTTCACTATTGTCAGTTGTTTTAACTAACTTGACAGTTTCTTGTTTGATGTCTGAGATATCTGAGGCTTGATCTATAGATTGAGGTTGAGCTTCAGAGGCAAGGTTATTATCCTCAACTACTGGATCACTATTATTTTCTGAACATGCCAGTAAAAAAAGTGATAGTAAACATACGCTAATAAACTTCATAACCCTCCCAGATCACAAAAAAAACGGCTGATAAATTATCAGCCGTTATTATAAACTAGATGTAACTAGTTAGTAGCGAAGAATTACAGACCTTCGTTACCAGTTAAATCTTTGCTGTTACTTCTTACGAAAGCGATAATCTTAAGTAACTCATCAACAGTTACACCGTCATCTGCCGCCATAATGCCGTAGCCTTTACCACCCATACCGCCGTTCGTACCAGCCCAGATAGTTTCAAACATACCTTTGTTGGTTGCATCTTTAGCATAGTTGTATTTAGGGCCAGTTAGACCTGGGCCCACTTGGCCTTTAGCTGTTGGACCGTGGCACTGTGTACATGACCACAGGTTGTAACGTTTTTTACCTGTTTTAATTGCTTCCGCGTCACCAACGTAAATATTTTTACCAGTGGCTAAGAATTCTTTTTCAGCATCTGTGCCAACTAATGCTTCTTTAGGGAATTTAATTTCACTATTGTCAGTTGTTTTAACTAACTTGACATTGGCATAAGCTAATGTTGAAACACCAACTAATGCAGCTAATAGTGATGAAACTACTACTTTCTTTGAAAACATATTTTCTCCTATTTATTTTGTAATCCAAAACAATATGGACTGTCCATATTATCGAGACTATCAAAATTGTTTAATAGTTTAATAATTTATAACTATCAGGGTTATTTAAAAACTTGATCTGAGGTAGTCAATATTTAGCTAAACATTATATAAAAAAAGGGGTGAAAAAACACCCCTTTTTAAACATTTTTTTACAATTTATTTACATTTTTTAGTTTTTGTGACGCTTGTAACCATCTAGGTTATTTGAAAAGACCGGTTCTGCATGTGGAATACCGTAATCATCAAGAATTTTTAAAATTTTATCTTTATTTTTCATGATCACAGCTTCAATTTCATCGCGTCGCTCAGCCTCTCTTTTTCTAACACCCGCTGAAATATTCCAATACGTTTTACCGGTTTTTTTCACTTGCTCATACTCTGGAACAGGCACTACCACCAAATCAACACCCGATTGTTTTGCATAGTAGCCGCCAATTGGACCCCACTCAATCGCCACATCCACAACCCCATCAATCACATCTTGCACTAATTTGCCTGGTGATTCTGTGAGATCACGCTGAATTCGATACGGTCTAGCATTAGCCATAAGGTCATGATCGTTTAAAGCCACTGCTACTGGGCTTTTATCTTTTAAACCTATTTCCACTTTACGTAAGTCTTCTGATTTAAAGTCTGTGATATTTAAACCACTATCTTTACGATAAATAAAAACATGTCCCGCGCGATAGTATGGTTTTGTTGTATCCACAGCATCATAAGTCGTATTGGTACCAATCAAATAATCACAACGCCACGCATTCAAGGTATTTCTTAAGTAACCAAAGCGATCAAACCAGTATTGATAAGATAATTCTTTGCCCATGTCTGCTGCAAGGAGTTCAGCAATCTTATTTTCAAAACCCTCACCTTTATCATTAGAGTAAGGCATGTTATTAGAATCGGCGCATACTTTAAATTCATTATCACCTGGGACTCGTCTCACTTCGCCCACTTTACCGTCATTTAAAATATCATCAGCATAGACTTCCATTATCGAAAATGGAGATGCCAATACCGCCAAAATACCTATTATTCCTTTTTTTAACATGATCAAACTTTCCTTAAATTTATTTATCGTCAGTGATTATACACAAAAAAAAACACCCTACCGAAGTAGGGTGTTTGTAAGACTAACTAACTAGTAATTAGTTTCTTATAATTCGAGAATTATAAGCTAAATACTGTTAATGCACCGCCGCCAGGAGCAGCGTTGTATTTTGTTAGTTCTTTATAACCACCAGCAGCACCAAGTGCGTCTGTGTCATTTGTTAGACCTAGGTTCATAGCAACACCAGCCCAACCACCGATACCAGAAAGCACACCTACGTATTGCTTACCTTTGTGGCCGTATGTGAAGGCATTACCAATAACACCTGAACCAACTTGGAATTTCCAAAGTTCTTTACCGCTTTTCGCGTCAAGAGCTTTTAACCAACGATCTAAAGTACCGTAGAATACTAAGTCTGAGTCAGTAGTTAAAGCACCGCCCCAAGCTGAGAATTTCTCTTTGTTGTACCATACTTTTTTGTTAGTCATTGGGTCATAAGCAGCAAAACCGCCCATAACACCGTCAGGACCAGCGAACATTGTTAATGTCGCACCAACCCATGGCTGACCAGCAACGTATTTAGATTCAACTGGCTCGTATGTCATACATACGTGGTTCATTGGTGAGTAGACTAAACCTGTTTTAGGTGAGTATGCAGCAGGCTGTTGGTCTTTAGTACCTAAAGCAGCTGGACATGTACCTTTAGTGTTGTAGTCTTGGTGAGTTGCGTGTTCTGCAACTTTGTTTGGAACACCAGATTTCATATCAACGTCTGTTGCCCAGTTCACGAATGGGTGAACTTTTTCAGCAGCAACTAAAACACCGTTGTCAGCTTGCCATGTGTAAGCAAAACCGTTTCTATCGTGGTGCCAAGCGTATGTTTTACCACCTTTGTCAAATAAGATAACTTCGTTAATACCGTCGTAATCCCATTCGTCGTGTGGTGTCATTTGCATACCCCAACGTGCCATACCTGTGTCTAAGTCACGAGCAAAAACTGTCATAGACCATTTGTTGTCACCTGGACGTACGTCTGGGTTCCAAACTGATGGGTTACCTGTACCGTAGTACACTAAGTTTGTTTTTGCATCATATGGCCACCAGCCCCATACAGAGCCACCACCATGTTGCCAACCATCTTTAACAGCTTGTGGTTTTAACCATGTTTTAAGACCTAAGTCTGTTTCGCCGCCTTTAAGTTGGTCAGTTGGGATTTTTTTGAAAGAACCACCTTGTTTGTTACCACCGTTTACATCTTCGTAAACTGATAGAGCTGAGTATAAAGGTGTGTCTTTGTTGAAGTCAGCGCCGATAAGAACTTCTTTATCTGGACCTGTTGAGTATGCTTTCCAAGCTACTGAACCGTCTTTAAGGTTAAGAGCTGTGAAGAAGCAACGAACACCAAATTCAGCACCTGAGCAACCTTGAAGAACTTTGTCTTTGATTACGTGTGGAGCTGATGTGTTTGTAGCACCAACTTTAGGATCTGTAATTCTAGCAGTCCATACTTCTTTACCAGTTTTAGCATCTAAAGCAACCATGATACCGTCGTTCTGTTGAAGAAGGATTTTGCCGTCACCAAAACCTAGACCACGGTTAACGTTGTCACAGCATAATACTGCTTGAACGCTTGGATCTTGTTTTGGGAAGTATGACCAAACGATTTTTTGATCGTTGTTAAGGTCTAAAGCGTAAACGTTGTTTGGGAACGCTGTGTGAACATACATTGTGCTACCAATAACTAATGGTGAGCCTTCGTGACCACGGTTAACACCAGTCGCGAATGTCCATGCAGCTTTAAGGTTCTTAACGTTACCTTTGTTAATTTGTGTTAATGCTGAGTGACCATTGTTTGAGTGGTTACCACGTGGGTGAGCCCAATTGTTCGCATCAGCAATAGCTTTTTCTTGATCAGCAGCAGCTGAAGCAACCATAGGTGCTGCAGCAGCAAAACCAGCTACTAAACCAAGAGCTAATTTGATTTTATTTAATTTCATTATATAAACTCCATAGTTAATACTAAGGGTTAAAAAAGAAGCAAATAAAGCCCTCTCTATAAAAAATTTACACAGTGGATTTTATTTACTGTAGCACTAACTTCATGTGCTTGAAAAACACTTTATACCCATCTAAATTAAATTGCAACACTTTTGTTACAATTTATTTACATTTATTTGATTTAAATTTTTTATAAATAGATGTTGTATAAATCTATTAAATTTAATCTATATATAGTGTTTTTTTTAAAAAATAAGCATAGTTTAGTACATCATATATAATTAAAAGATTGAAAATAAATGTAATTTTTTTGAAAGTTTTTTATTTATGAAAACTCTTTATCCAGAAATAGAACCTTTCCAAATCCACCATATACCAGTAGATTCCGGGCATACGATATATGTAGAAGAATCTGGGAATGCATCAGGTCAACCCATAATCTTTCTTCATGGAGGGCCAGGTGGTGGGACAGGTCCTAAGCAAAGACGTTTTTTTGATCCTGACCACTATCGCATCATCTTGTTTGATCAAAGAGGGTGTGGTCAATCATCCCCTGCTGGTGAAATTGTAAATAACACTATCAACGATCTAATCAATGATATTGAAACAATTCGGAAACATTTAAACATAGATAAGTGGTTTTTATTTGGTGGCTCTTGGGGCAGTACATTAGCATTGGCTTATTTTGTAAAATTCCCAGAATTGGTTAAAGGTCTAATACTAAGAGGAATATTTCTTAGCAGACCATTTGAGCTCGACTGGTTTTTAAAAGATGTTGAAATATTCTTTCCAAAAAAATATGAAAAGTTATTATCTTTTCATCATGCGATAAATAAAAAATCACTAGTAACTGATTACAGCCGTTTAGTTTTTGGCAAAGATGTAAAACTTGCTGAGAAAGCCGCCCATGCTTGGAACAGTTTTGAAGGAAGTATTTTAAAGTTGACTTATGAAGACCAAGAAGAAACGCCAACCATTAATTATCCTGAAGAGCTAGCTCGAGCTCGGGTGCAATTACATTACATAAAAAATAAGTGTTTTGTTGAAGGAGACTCGATTTTGGAATCAATTAAAGACTTGAATCAAGTCCCCACTGTTATTGTGCAAGGCCAATATGATATGGTGTGCCCTCCCCAAACAGCACATGACTTATGTAAGGTAATGCCTCATGCTGATTTTAGATTAATTCCTGATGCCGGCCATTCCGCTTCTGAGCCTGGAATTACTGATGCTTTAATTGATGCAACCGATATCTTTAAAAGGTATTCCTAATTGAAAGATTTGATCTGGAAAAGTAGGTTTTATTTTACACACTTCTCACATAATCTTAGTCAACATCGTTTTTTATCGTTGTGTGCCACGACCAGCTTTTACTTTTTATTTACCCTAATTCCTTTCATCATTCTCATTTTTCTCATACTAAGCAAATGGGTTTCAAATTCAGATGTTATTTTTAATGAACTACAAAACATCACATCTAATTTATTGCCTGAAATATCAGAAAAAATTATGCTTCAAGTCAAAAAATTTACTTCAAGTTCAAAAGGCTTAGGCTGGTTTTGGTTCTTCATTCTATTTTGGGCAGCCAGCCCACTTGCAAACTCTATAAGAAAAAACTTCCTCATCATCTTTAATAGAAAAATTAAAAGGAAATTTTATGTAAATAAATTTATTGATATCACCATTCTTTTATTAGTGATCTTTCTTTTCTTTAGCTACATTTTCATATCCAAGTATCTTGTTAACCTCGCTGGACTATTTCATTCTTTAATCCCAGTAAGTGAAAAATCGGTATTACTCATTTTATTTTCTAGTATTTCTTTAATCATCTTTGTCGCTATTTTTTACAAAATAATGACGCCTGAAAAAAAATTACCTCAATCTCTTTTGCTTATTGGTGCAGCCGCATCCTGTTTTGTTTGGATCTTTCTGCATGAGATGTTTGACCTTATTATGAGTATGAGTCAATCCTATGGAATATTTTATGGCAGTATGAGAAATTTATTTATTTCGTTGATTTGGCTTTTTCTGAACATTGCTGGCTTTTTAATTGGGGTTGAATTAATAGCCTTTATATTTAACTTGGAGGTCTATAAGTTTAGATCTTTATTTCTTCAACCTTCTAAGTCGTTGTTAAAAATTTTTTTTCAATCTCATATCACTCGCCTACAAAAAAATGATGTTTTGTTTAGCTATGGCATGCCCTCTACATCAGTATATTTTATTGTTGATGGTCAGATCAAAACAACAATAAATGGTCATGAAAGGTTATTTCATAATAATCAATATTTTGGGGAATTGTCTGTGATTAATAATACAAAAAGGTTGGGAGAAGCTGTTGTTGTTTCTGATTGGGCAAAAATCATTAAAATTCCAAATTCAACTTTTAAGAAATTATTAAGTGAAGATCTCGAGTTCCAAAACTATATCTTGAAGAACCTAAATAAAATTATTATTAATTAGTTTAGGGTCAGGTTTTAAATCAAATGCGATACAAATTCGCTCTTCATCCGAAGTAAAAGGAATAGTGCGATGAAAAACAGAAGATGGGAAAAAAATCACATCTCCTTCTTCAGGCAGAATCACTTTTTTTGGAAAATTATCATGCTCAACAGGGTAATTATCACCATGCGTGCTGAGTTCAATTGCCCCTTCATCTTTATTATCCCTGTGCTGAGGAATTTTTAGATAGACTGCTCCGCTGATCCAACCATCCTCATGAATGTGAGAAGTGAGATGTCCCCCTTTTTTCATTCGAACATACCACGAACTGCTAAATATGATCTCTTTAGGGAACATTTTGATAAACGCACAAGATTTCTCTTGATTTGACTGAAAATACAATTGAATGAGTTTTTTTAAACCTTCAGATAATGCCCTAAAAGAATTTTCTGAACGTTGAAATAAGTTACCGGAAGACTGAGTTCCATTAAACAGCCGACTTTGCTTGCGATCAGATATCTCTGCTTGTTCAATATCGTTGAGTAATAATTTTAGTAATGCTTTATTGTTATCTACCAGCTCAGGGACTTGAGCATGCATCACAAAACTCAGTGGATCAGGGCAAAAGTTATAAACATCTTGTTTGTTAAAATTAACCGCAAAATGAGTTGATAATGTTGCTAAGAGGGGCGAGGTATGTTTTTTCCCAATGACTTTTTTCAATTTTTTCTCAAAGTCTTGAAAGTGTTTTAATTTATACAAACAATGCAATGTTCTTGAATCAGAATCAAATAAATTGGCTTTTTCGAAGTGAGGGAGTGCTTGATCTAATAAACCATGGTCATAATAAAAAATAGCTAATTGATAATTTGCTTTGGGGTGTTGTGGATCAATTTCAATTGCTTTTTGGAGAAATTTTTTTCCTTCATCCACATTACCATCATGCCAAAGTGCATCGCCAATATCTGTAAAAAATTCTGGGTTGTCGTTTTCAATATTAATTGCATTTGTGTATTCCGTAATGGCTAATTTTAAATTTCCTTGATTTCTCAAAGCTCCAGCTAAATTAAAATGAGTCCTTGATGCTTTAGCTATCGCTAGTGATTTTTTATAGGTTGCGATCGCATCATCCAATTTACCCAATTGCTGATATACGGATCCAATATTGTTGAGGGCTTCATAAAAACCAGGCTGAATTTCTAGTGCCTTGAGATAATTTTCCAATGCCAAATCAAATTCACCTTTTTTTTGGTACAAAATTCCTTTATTAAAAAAAACTTCTACAAAATCCGGCTTGATTGATAGTGCTTGATTGTAATTTTGCAAGGCACCATCAAGATCATTTAAGTTAAATTTAACCGCACCTAAATTAAAAATAATCTCAGGTATTTGATTATTCAAACGAACGGCATTCTCATAACAATTTTTAGCATTTACTAAATTATTTTCTCTTTCATAGCTGGCACCCATAATATTCCAGAGAAAAATTTGATTAGAGTGATATTTTAAAAAACCTTTGGCAAGCTTGATTACCTGCGAATGATCTCCCGAGTTGTGAAGAGCAATCATTTTTTCAATATCGGTTTGTGTAAATTGTTTCATTGTCATTTGCACAGATAAAGTTTATTTATTTACGTTCAATTAATCAAAATTAACATGCTAAAATATTGCCGCTATGGAAAATATATCTACTATAAATTTTATTGGAACAGCCTTATTCGCTATTGCAATTTTACATACTTTTTCTACAAAGTACTTTGAACATCTAGCTCATACTCACAAAAAGTTTTCTGGAATCCTTCACCTCCTTGGTGAGGTAGAGATTGTATTTGGCTTTTGGGCCATGGTTCTTGTGGTCTTTATGTTTATTCTGGAGGGCAGCTCCACAGCTGTTGGTTATGTTGATTCTCGAAACTTTACCGAACCAATGTTTGTATTTGTGATTATGGTTATCGCTGCAACAAAGCCTATTTTAGAGTTTTCAGAAAAAATAGTGATATTAATAAGCAAATTCATACCCATAAAGACCGAAGTTGGAATGTTTTTTCTTTTGCTGAGTTTTGTCCCACTATTAGGATCTTTTATCACAGAACCAGCAGCCATGACGCTTGCTGCATTACTTTTAGGCAGACTCTATTACAACAATAAATTAAGTGAAAAATTTAAGTATCTAACACTTGGAGTTCTTTTCGTTAATATCTCAATTGGGGGAACCTTAACTCCTTATGCTGCCCCGCCCGTACTAATGGTGGCTGGGACTTGGAATTGGGATATCTTATTTATGATGGAAAATTTTGGATGGAGGTCAGCTATTGCAGTTCTCATTAATGCTTCAGCACTAACCTTTTTTTATAGGAACGAGTTAATTAAAATTAATTTCAACGCTCAGACAAAAAAAGGGGTGCCTGTAGCTCTGACAATTGTGCATTTACTATTTCTATTGGGGGTAGTAATTTTTGCTCATCACCCTGCTGTATTTATGTCGCTTTTCTTATTTTTCCTTGGAATTACTACCGCATACAAACATTATCAATCTGAATTGATTTTAAAAGAAGCTTTATTAGTGGCCTTCTTTTTGGCTGGCCTTGTGGTAATTGGTGGTGTTCAACAATGGTGGCTGCAACCCGTTCTTATTTCCATGAGTGATAACGCTGTCTATTTCGGCGCCACTATCCTGACAGCTTTCACTGACAATGCTGCATTAACTTATCTAGGTTCTCTTGTCGATGGCTTAAGTGATCCTTTTAAAATCTCATTAGTCGCTGGAGCTGTCACCGGTGGCGGGTTAACTGTAATTGCTAATGCACCTAACCCAGCTGGTATCAGTATATTAAAAAAATATTTTAATGAAGAAGCTGTAAGTCCTTTAGGTTTGCTCCTAGGAGCACTAATACCAACCTTTGTTACAATTATTCTTTTTAGGGTAATTTAATCTGAAAAACTCAACAGTACAGATTGATGGCAACGTTCTCTCGTCTGCAAGAGAAAAAGCCAAGATATCTATTAATGACGCAGCTTCTGCTTGTAGCTTATCCTCACAACAAATTTCGTCATTAGAAACAGGTTCAGATCTAGGTTTCTTTAATGACAATTTTAAAATTATCTGTGCAAAAAAATATATTAATTTTTTAAAAATTAATCCTGAAGATGTTATCTCAACTCAAAGTAATGACCCAGATCTAAATGAAGTTAACCATACTGATAATATCGACGAAAAAAAGGACTCAGAAATTTTTCAATATCAATTTTTATTTGCTCGGCTGAAGCATGCTAAAAATTTAAAAGTTTTAATTACTATTCTTGTTTTGGCGACTGTTTTATTCATTTTTTATTTTTTTAATCAGCAAGATGAATCAGGGATAAATCTTAATGAATCTGATACAGAAATTGAAATTGACAATGATCCAAGTTCTGATGATGTAGATAATCAAATTTCTTTATTTGAGTCTGTTGAGAATAGCTCAACCGATATAACAAACCAAGATCAGGGTGGGGCTATTTCTACTAACTCTTCCTCTGAACAACTTGATGAGGCATCTTGCAATAATATTTTCCAATCATCTGATATTCAAAATTATCGTACGCCGAACGTGCCTGATAAGCCCAATAATTATGTGCATATAAAATCTAATCAAGAGCTGCCTTTATGCATTCATTCTAATAATGGGGATGCTAAATCTTTCACTGTCACTGGCAACGATCCGCTTACCTTCAGAGGTCAGGCTCCATTTACTCTATATATATCTAACTCAGAAGGTGTGCAGGTTTTTTTTCAAGGCTGGCAAGTACCGTTAGATCCAAACTATCAGGTGATTAAACTTAATTCTTATAAAGACCCAAACCTAGGAAACCTCGAGTAGCTCCTGCCAGGACGTCGTAAACCTGAAGCTTTTATTTGATTGTTTCATATGCCATTTACCATCTTTGGATTGCCAGCCACTCATAATAATATTTGCATGATATTTATCTCGAATCGCATCAATAGTATTCGACAAATGATGCCGTTGCGGTCCCGCTGAATAATCTTGATTTAAGTTTATCGACCTTCTTAAGTCACCTAAAACAATTCCAGCTTTATGGTAGTCGATGCCCTGATGATATATTTTTTCTAACCCGTGCATTGCTAAGCGTAATAACTGTTGGTGATTATCCGTGTAATCGTAATGCTGTAATCGAATAACATGTTGTATCCTATGCTTACTGCTAAATGGATTATTGCGCATAAATAATGTCATCTGCTTGGCTGTCAATTGCTGCTTTCTTAATTTAATCGATGCTCTTTGTACAAAAGTCGCTACCGCATCAGCCATGTCTTCATAACGATTAATCTTTTGCCCAAAGCTTCTTGAACATACAATTTGTTTTTGATCAGGCTTTATTGATTCAATCGGGTAACATTGAATCTCATTCAGTTCGTATACCATTCTTTCTATATTGATACTGAACATTTGTTTCATCCATTTTGCACTAGCAGTCTTTAAATCATGTACTGTCAATATGCCTAATTCGTTTAATCTTTTTTTTAAGCGTACGCCAACCCCCCATAGCTCCCCTACAGATATCTCGCACATTAATTTAGTTAAAGTTTTAGGATTGGTCTCTGAAAAACAGACTACTCCTTTAAACATGGGATATTTCTTTGCCATGTAATTGGCTAATTTTGCCAATGTTTTTGTTTTTGCGATACCGACACAGACAGGCAATCCGACATTTTTTAATACAGTTGCCCGAATGTGTTGACCGTATAACAAATAATTTTTTTGATTTATTTTTAAAAAAGACTCGTCAATCGAATAAATTTCTTGATCCTGAGATAAGTGTGCTAATAACTGCATCACTCGATTACTCATATCAGCATAGAGAGGGTAATTAGAAGAATAAACATGAACATGATTTTTTTTAATTAAATCTTGCGCCTGAAAAAACGGCATTCCCATTTTAATACCAAGAGCTTTTGCTTCATTGCTCCTGGAAATAATACAGCCATCATTATTACTGAGCACGACAACAGGGACATGCTCTAAGCTTCTATTAAATAAACGCTCACAGCTAACATAAAAATTATTAACATCAACCAATGCAATCATTATTTAAACTTACGCACTGATCCTGTTACCACTCCCCATATTTCAAATTGACTGCCCTCTTCAATATGAATTGGCTTGAATTCTTTATTAGCTGGCATCAGGTAAGGTCCTTTGTTGTTTTTAGCCAACACCTTGACGGTAAATTCGCCATCAATCGATGCCAGCACAATGTCATTAATTGCGGCTGATTTCGAACGATCAACAATGACAATATCGTTATCCAAAATTCCCGCATCGATCATGGAATCTCCTTTGATTCTCACAAAAAAAGTTGATTCAGTCTGGTTGATCAAATACTCATTTAAATCCAGCCGACTTTCTGCATGATCATCCGCGGGAGAAGGAAAGCCTGCAGGCACCTTATGGCTGAATAAGGTTATAGAGAGAGGCTTTTGAACAGATGGCTGTATGAAATTTACGACATTCGAATTAGTTTTTTTAGTGCTAAGCAAGAACGATTTAACATCACCAATGCGGCTTATTGGGATACGCACCACCTTCGTTGATTCTGCATATAGACCACTGCCTTTTTTGCGACCAGCTCCTTTTCTTGCACCGCCTTTTTGATTTTTTTTATTGCTCATATTTTGAATAATGTAACATTAATCAAAATATATTTCTATTCATTAGCGTTAAATAATTATAAAAAATTTATAAAATTAGTGTTGACAAGTAAATTCAAAAACGGCAAAGTGAAATACAAGCTCTCAAGAACAGCAGTTTGTGGGCAGTTTGAGCTAATATCAGTTTTATGATTTAGCAAAAATTTATTCAATTTAAAAAAATATGGAGGAATAATAAATGAATAAAGGCGAACTAATCGAAGCAATCGCTAGCGCAACAGGATCCACAAAGGCTGATGCCGGACGTGCCCTTGATGCAACCATCGAAAACATCACTAAAGCTCTTAAAAAAGGTGACACAGTAACATTAATTGGATTTGGTACTTTTAAAGTATCAAAACGTGCTGCTCGAACAGGCCGTAATCCACAAACAGGCGCTGAATTAAAAATTCCAGCAAGAAAAGTTCCATCATTCAAAGCAGGTGCTGGCTTAAAGGATGCGGTAAACTAATTCAAAAGTTATTTATTTTAGAATATAAAAAAACCCAGAAAAATCTGGGTTTTTTTATGTCTCCTTTCACCTCTACTTCGTAACATTTTTAGCAAACATTTTATAGAGCGCTGGCAGAACCAATAAAGTTAACGATGTTGAAGTGATCAACCCACCAATAACGACAATCGCCAGAGGTTTTTGCACTTCTGATCCAGGTCCTGTAGCAAATAAAAATGGAATCAATGCTAACATCGCCACAGATGCAGTCATCAGTACCGGTCTTAATCTTTGTTTACACCCCTCAATAATAGCCAGGTCTATTTTCATTCCATCTTTTTGTAATCCCTGGATACAAGAAATCAAAACCACGCCATTCAAAACAGCAATCCCAGCAAGAGTAATGAAGCCAACCGATGCAGGAACAGATAAATATTCGCCAGTTAAAGCTAAACCAAAAATTCCTCCAATACTGGCGAATGGTAATACGGTAATGATTAAGGTAGCAAAGCGGACAGAATTAAATAACAAAAACAAAAGGAAGAAAATACCGGCAATCGTTAAGGGAATAATAATGGATAAATGTCCTAGTGCACGGGTCATATTTTCAAACTGTCCGCCATACTCAATATAATATCCATCAGGTAAATCTAACTTTTGATTAATCACTTGCTGCAGATCTGCGACTAAACCACCTAAGTCGCGACCTTCAACGTTAATACCTGTGTAGACACGTCGTTTGGCAAACTCACGACTAATACGTGCAGGGCCATCACGCGTCTCAATGGTTGCTAAATCTCCCAAGGAGACACGAGAACCATTTGGTGAAGTGAGCATAATGTTACGAATCACATCCTCATCGTCGCGATACTGTGCAGGAAATCTAACGGCCGCTCCAAAATTTCTTTGGCCCTCATAAATACGAGTCGCTTCTTTTCCTCCAATGGCCATCTCAATCAAATCGTTAATCTCAGAAACATTAAATCCATGTCGCGCAATAGCTGGACGATCTAAGACGATATTTAAATATTGCTGGCCTGTGATTTTTTCTACTTTTATTCCTGTTGCTCCATCAATTCCTTTTGCTAACTCGGCCACTTCATCAGCTTTTTTTCTTAAGATTTTAATATCATCGCCAAAAATTTTAACAGCAACATCAGCTCTTACGCCTGTCACCAACTCATCAACCCGATCGGAAATTGGTTGCATCATCATCAATACCACACCAGGTAAAAACTTGAGTTTTTCTTTAATGGCATTGGCAATATCATCCTGCGTCCATCCTTCAGGCCACTCTTCTTTTGGCTTCAAGCTCACTAAAGGGGTCGATTCATTCTGTGCTTGTGGGTCAGCTGGACTTTCCCCTCGGCCTAATGCACTCACCACTGACTTCACGCCAGGGACTTCCATGATTGCCTTCATGGCTTTAAATTCCATATTGATCGACTCTTCAATGGAGATATTCGGAACTCGATCAATACCTGGGACAATGGACCCCTCCTTCATCTCTGGAATAAATGAAGTTCCTAAAAAAGGAATGGTAATGATTGATGCCACAAAAAAACCAACTGCGATGGTAACCACTTTCTTCTGATTCACTAAAACTTTCTTTAAGATATTGACATATGGCGTCTTAATTTTTTGAATTAACTTTGTATCCTCACCTGAGCCACCTGTGAGAAAAAAACTGCAGAGTGCTGGGGATAATGAGAAAGACAGTATTAATGAAATAGTTAATGCAATCGCGATAGTTAATGCAAGAGGAGAAAACATTTTTCCTTCCATGCCTTGCATTGTCATCAATGGCAAGAATACTAAAATAATGATACCAACACCAAACAGGACAGGGGTGGCCACTTCTTTACATGCAGCAAAGATAACATTATTTTTATTTTCATTTCTTTTTTTATGGCCTAAACGATGGAAGGTATTTTCAACAATCACCACCGAACCATCAACCATTAAGCCAATGGCAATTGCTAAACCACCAAGTGACATCAAATTAGCAGAAATTCCTAAGTAATTCATCACCATAAAAGTAATTAACGGGGTTAGTACAAGGGTCATCACGACGATCATGCTTGATCTAAAGTCACCCAAAAAAATAAATAAGATCGCGATCACCAAAATAATACCCTCAATCAAGACTTTAACTACCGTCGAGATTGCTGCGCTGACTAATTCACTTCGATCATAATAAGGAACAATTTTTAATCCTCCTGGAAGCATTTCATTGTCATTAATTTCTTGAACTCGCTCTTTGATATTTTTAACTACCTCTTTAGCATTCCCACCTCTCAACATCATCACCACACCACCAACAGCTTCACTCACTCCATTCTTGATTACAGCACCAACACGAACTTCATAACCAATTTTGACCTCTCCGATATCTCGCATGTAAATTGGAATACCGTCTGTCTCTTTCAATACAATATTCTCAATATCACTCACGGTTTGAATTAGGCCTTCGCCTCTGATCAGATATTGTTGAGCGCCTTTAGGCAAAACTCCAGCTCCGCTATTGATGTTATTTTTTTCCAACGCCTCAAACACTCTAGACATTTTTATTTTGTAGTGAGCTAATCGATCAGGATTCACCAGGACCTGATATTGCTTTACGTAGCCTCCTTGTGAATTGATCTCGGCGACACCTGTAATGTTTCTAAGCAAAGGCCTGACGACCCAGTCATTGATTGTTCGGCGATTGGTTAATTCAGGGACTGTGAGCTGTCTTCCCTCTTCACCGGGAAGCTCAAGAGTGTACTGAAAAATTTCACCTAGACCAGTAGAGACAGGTCCTAAAATGGGTGATATGCCTTTTGGCATGACATCTTGCACTTGCATTAGGCGCTCCATCACCAACTGTCGAGCAAAGTAAACATCTGTGGCGTCATTAAAAACTAACGTGATTAATGAAAGGGCATCTTTGTTGAGAGATCTCATTTCCACTAATCCTGGAAGTCCAGTCATGGCGATTTCAATTGGTACAGTAATGAATCTCTCCACCTCTTCTGGAGATTTTCCAGTTGCAACCGTTGCTACCTGAACTTGAATATTGGTTACATCAGGAAATGCATCTAGGGATAATTTTTGTGCAGCAAAAAAACCACTAATAATTAACATGGCAGATATCACCATGACAATTAATCTCTGGTTTAATGACCCTTTTATAAAAGCTTCAATCATATGAAATTATTCTTTGGCATAAAGTCGTTCATTATTCAGATGAAAAGCACCATCTATCACCACTTCTTCACCCTCTAGAAGACCGTCATCAATATGAACGGCATCTTTATTTTTTATTCCCAATGTCACTGGGCGCATTAAGAATTTATTTTCACCCGTCTTAACAAAAATATTAGGGATGTCATCAATAGAGACAATTGCATTGATTGGAACACCAACTTTCTCAATTTTTTTTCCAGAGACTTTCATAGTAATCAACATGTCTGGTTTTAACAGACCATGGGTATTATCGATTTCAGTACGAATAGTTACTGTTCTGGTTACAGGGTCCACAATATCCCCAAGATAAGTAATTTTTCCTTCAACAAATTTACTCTCATATGCTGGGACATCAATGAGGAGATCATCACCTTCTTTTAAAAAACCAATTTGTCTCTCAGGCACCTGAGCCACACCCCACACTTCATTTAACATAGCAATGGTAAAGATATCTTCTGTGGGATCAACCACCTGTCCGACATTCACATTTTTCTTAATAATTTTTCCGTCAATCTTAGCCACAATATTGGTTGTTGCATCAATTTGCGTTTCAGATTGAATGGCTTCAATTTCTTTAACTGTCATACCCATGACCGTTAGCTGATCTTTACTGGCCTCCATGTCTGCCTTTGCTGCCGATAATTCAGTCTTTCGTTGTAATTTTTGAGCCTCACTCACAACATCTGCATCAAACAATAAGACAGCTCTTTCATATGCTTTCGTTTTTAATTCCACCATTTGAACAGACTTAATGTAGGTAAGCTGTTGCTTTGCAAGTTCTGTACTGTTAATTACTGCGAGTACATCCCCTTGCTTAACAGTTTTTCCTAGCTCCCCTTTAATTTCAATAATTCTTCCTTGCACCGGTGAGCCAATTCTTGCCAACAAATTTTGCTTCACTTCGATGCTGCCAGGAATATCTAATGTTTTCTTAATAGGAATTATTTTTGCAGGCTCAAATTTAATTTGATCTAATATCTCCGAGCTAGCGGTGACTTCATTTGGATTTTTTTTCTTAACATCGGCAATCTCGCTATCGTTGCTACAAGATCCTAAAATTAAAAAAATAAATAATAATAAGTATTGTGTTTTCATATCACTCCATTATTTTTGACCCTAACAACTGTTCCATCTCCATAATAGAAACAATGTAATCAAGCCGTGCTGATAGATAATCTTTTCGAACAATTCGCTGTGTTCTTTGTGCATCAAGATATTCTAAAATTCCTCTTTCTCCAAATCGATATGCGGCCTCAACCACCTTTAATACTGACTCAGCTTGAGCCAACAAATTTTCTTCAAATGTTAATACCTGTTCTTTCGCAATTAAATAACGTTGATAAGCGGCATCGATATCTCTTTTTAACAACAATGATTGCTGGTTATAAGTCGCTTCTACCTCTCTTAAATTAGCCTCTGCTTGACTAATCTGACCCTCCCTTTGATTCCAAATGGGAAGGGGGATGCTTACACCAATCGTATAATTTCTAATGCCGGGGTCTTGATTAACGCCTGCACTCAAAGTTAACCCTGGATTAACTAGATTTTTTTCTAATTTAATTTTATTTTCAAAGACTGATGAAGCGGCTTTCAGTTGCTTTAATCTAGGGCTGTTAGAAATTAAGTTGGTCACATCTGATTTGCTGATATTAATATTGGACTGAGGAAACTTGCCTTCGAGATCAAAATCATCAGGCATATTTTGTCCAATCAAGCCTTTTAGAAAAAACTTGCTTTCCTGAATCCTTAGTTTCGCTGCCTGCGCATCCCGTTTAGCAGCCAACAGCTCTGTATCTGCTTTGATTAACTCATATCTGGGAGATTCACCCACATTAACTCTCAGTTCAACACGATCTCGAATATCTTGTATGACTTTTTGGTCAGCATCAGCAATTTTTAAAATTTCCTGATTATGAATCACGTCATAAAATGCTGACTTAATATTCAACATTAGATTAATTTTTGTTCCACGATTTAATTCATCAACAAATTCTAGATTTGATTCGGCTATATCTTTTCTTGACCTACGAACATCTGAGAACTCTAATGGTTGTGAAATACCCAATGCCCAGTTTTTATCATTTTCAGTGGGCGGTGTCCTGGTTTTTGTAGGGCCTACTGCAAGACCAACCGACGGGTTTAAATATTGCTCTGCAACAGTTATGCCAGCCTTGGCGGCATCTTGTTTGGCTTGGATCACATCAATCACAGGATTGGCTTGATTCGCCATATCGATAAGATCGTCGAGGGTGTAGATTGGATTTGAAAACAATTCAAATGATACAAAAAAAATAAAAATAAAGTATTTTGACTGTTTTGAAATCATTGCAATATATTATAAGGTATTCACATTATAAAAACAGAATTTATGAGGAAAAAATGAGTAAAATTTTTATTACCGGAACCAATCGTGGCTTAGGTTTGGAATTTGTCAAACAATTCTTAAATAGAGGTGATGAAGTCATCGCAACCTGCCGCAACTCTGAGAGTGCAAGAGAGTTAAATCAGCTTCAAGATAATCCAAACTTAGAAATTTTTTCTCTTGATGTCGGCGATCATAATGCCGTACAAAAACTTCAACAACAACTTGCCGATCAGCCCATAGATATCTTTATCAACAACGCCGGCATTTGGCGAAGTAGTCAATTAGGAAATATTTCCATTGACGAATGGATGGAAAGTTTTCGAATTAATAGCATCGCGCCTATTAAAACTATTGAATCTTTTCTCCCAAATATAAAGTTAGGGCAAGACAAAAAAGTGATTTCCATTACAAGCAAAATGGGAAGTATTGATGATAATACCAGTGGCGGCTCGTATATTTATCGCTCTTCAAAAACTGCCTTAAATTCAGCCATGCAAAGCATGCATCATGATCTTAAAAATCATGGCATTGCAACTTGCACCCTGCATCCAGGATGGGTTCGAACAGATATGGGTGGTCCTGGAGGCTGGATTGATGTGGTAGAAAGTGTTTCTGGTATGATCAAAGTCATTGATCAGCTATCAATTGATAATTCTGGAGAGTACATTGATTACGCAGGAAAAATTATCCCTTGGTAATGCCCTTTGAAGAAGCTGAAAAATTTTTAAGTAAACAAAGCAAAGAGTGGTCAACGCTTATTCAAGAAATTGGTCCTTGTCGTTTAAAAGTTAGCGATGAGCTCTTGCCACATCAAAGTATTATTAAAAGTATTTTTTTTCAACAGCTTCATCCAAAAGCAGCTTCAACAATTTATCAACGCTTTTTAGATTTATTCAACGATGTATTTCCCTCAGAGCAAGACATCATTAAAAATAAAGATTTACTGAGCTCAACAGGACTATCAAATCAAAAAGCTCAAACGATTCTATCTATTGCTGATAGCTATTTACAGAAATTCATTCCTAGTAAAAAAAAAATAAGGCTGCTCAATGATCAAGAGATCATTGAACAATACACCCAAATTAAAGGGGTCGGTGTATGGACTGTACAAATGATGCTTATTTTTAATCAGGGTCGCCCAGATATTATGCCAACATCAGATTTAGCAATTCGTAAAAAATATTCTCTACTTACACAAAGGGAATATCTAATAACTCCAACTCAATTGATGAAAGAAACCGAAAATCTAAGTCCTTATCGAACTATTGCAGCCTGGTATTTATGGCAAATGAAATAAATTTTACTTCTTAGCTTTTTTCTTTACTGAATCAGACTGAGTGTGACAGGAGCTGCCTCTTTTATAAGCACACATGACTGTTAAAAGATCAATAACGAGTTGAAAAATTACTATATACGCTAAGACCTGAACAATGTAGCTGCCCCAATTGATTGAAACGAGATCCGTGACAGGTTGGCTCATTGAGTTTGCTCCAAGACACATAAAAAATACTCTTGTATTTTCATACAAAGTAGCACCATCTTGGACTACTGAAGTGACTGCAGGAACATAAGTTAAGGGGAAGAGTAAAAATATCCAAAAAAATACACGAACAAATGCGCAACGCATGTTTAAAACTCCTTATTAATTAGTAAATGAAAAATCTCTAACAAAATGACAAGAATAACCATTGGGGTTCTTTTTTATGTAGTCCTGATGATCCAGTTGTGCAGCATAGAATGTATGAAAAGGGGTAACTTCAGTCACTACTGGATCTGGCCAATGACCACTTTTATTGACTTTGTTAATGACTTCATTAGCGATCTGCTTCTGTTCATCATTGAGATAAAAAATAGCAGAACGATATTGAGTCCCAATATCATTACCTTGTTGGTTTTTTGTTGTTGGATTATGCATCCGGAAGAATTCAAACAGTAATTGCTCTAACGATATAGCTTTCTCGTCATAAGAGATATAAATCGTTTCAGCATGGCCAGTTGATCCTGTTTTGACATCATCATAAGTCGCATTCTCCAATGAACCCCCTGAAAATCCGACCTCGGTATTCAGCACACCAGGAAGGTCTTGCAGTAAATATTCTAATCCCCAGTAGCAACCACCGGCTAAATAAATTTCTTTTTTTTGCATTGAAAAAACCGTCAACGATTGAGTAATCAGCAGGAGTCCTGCCAAAAAAAATTTCATAAAAATTAATTACGCACAATCACCAAAAGCTTCAAGATATCTTGTCTGGCATTCTTTATCTTCGCTTAAACACTTTTCAATATCTTCAGGCATTGATTTGTCTTTGGGTAATTTTTTATCTTTGGATAAGGTTTTCATTACCTCGAATCCACTAGTGTGATAGCTAGGCATCATCTTTCTCCTTGTGAGATCAAATTGTTATACATTAGCTTGTGGCTAAATCTATACGATTAAGGATATCAAAATTAGTTCAGGAAGGGCAAGATAAAATTAATTAGCTAACATGCAAGTTCCCTCTCGCATTCGAGATGAAAATTGTTTGTCTTTTTTTTCGAATTCGGAATAATCTTTCAACAACAAGTTGTATCGATTCAGATATGTTTTTTGGTAGTGAGCAACAGTTTTTGAATCTACATCTTGTGTATACTTCTCACATACCAATTCTTCTTCGCCTAACTTACATTCTGCTAGACTGTAATTGACATGATTTGTTTTTAATCCCGCCTGGTCATCATAAACCCATAACTCTTTTTGATTATCAGACGCCTGCTCTGCCCATTCACTACTGGTGGTCAATTTTAAATCACATTCAATATTAATTGTTTTTGCATGAGTCAAAGAAAAACAAAAAATTAGCAAAAATAGAACACATGACTTTAGGGAAGTCATAAAAAATCCTTTAGTTATTTTTATAAGAAAAAGGTAATTACCAGCCTAATTCACAAATCAAATTTTCATCACCAAGCAGTTTTTCGCAACGTTCTGGGTAAATATAAAAATAACCAACGATTAAAAGCAGAATGATAATAATGTAGGTAACTTTTTTCATAATTCCTCCGTATTAAATTTAGAGAACCATCAGTTACATGATTATGATAATAAATCTAATAAAAAGTTACATTTATTTTTTTTCTTTATTTTTTTCTGGTGACTTCTGTTTAGTTAACTTTTGTTTTTTTTCTTTTTCTTTCAGTTTTGCAAGTTCTTGTAACACCGTAAATCCGCTTTCAAAAAAATTTGCCATGAGATTTCCTTTTAATGATAGGAAAAGCTTATCAAAAATAATTTAAATTTTGTATCAGCATTTTCATTAAACCTATTGACCGATGCTAATGCCTTGATAGGATCTTTGTAACTAAATTATTTGTTAATTGTTATGAAAAAGAAATACCCACGACCTAGAAGTACAGGTAAAAATCATTGGAATTATAAACATGGAAAATATACTACTGAAGAGCGGCAAAGTCGGGCTGATTTTAATTGTCGGCTCCGTTTCCTGTGTGATATGGCAATCCATGGCGGCTTTATGTCAAACCCTTCTAAATTTTTAGGTAGGCCTCCGAAGGACTATTTCAAACCTGACTTTAATAATGTGTGGCATAGGGTATGTGTGCACATTAAGATTAATGGTTTAGGCAGATAAGCTTATTTAGAAACTAGAAATCATTTTTTTATTTGGCGTATTCACTTAAAGGTACTAATATAAATATTATGAAGGTCTTACATGTATAAAAAATAATGAATGAATTAATTATTAAAAGTTTTTTAATGAACACCTACTCACTGATTTGCCTGTTACCTGAAGAGATTAAAAAAATTTCATCATCTTCAAATAAATTCTCAGAGCGTGCCTTGTTTGATAAAACTATGGAGGACATTAAGGATTTTTCTCCCCTATTTACCAAAGAAGCACTTGATACAAGTTTAAATAATGTAAAAAATCTAAATAACAATGAATGTCAGATTTACCTGAGTGCTTTAGAAGACAAATTTAAAAATATTACGAAAGCATCTGAAATTATTTCTAAAGAAGACACATCTTTTATCAATCGAGTAGAGATGGAAAAAGAAGATTTATTGAATAAATTTGAATAAAAAAAGCTCATAAATTCATGAGCTTTTTTGCTGGATATAAATCAATCATTCATGGCTATTTCAAAATCTTCAGGTTCTTTCACTGGTAAATTATCTAATGCAATCTTCGCATCTGTGTTGCCCTGATCTGCAGATCTCTGGTAATAATCTTTAGCTGTATCTAAATCGACAGCAGTACCCAATCCTTTTTCATTCATCAGTCCTAAATGATAATCTGCTTGAGGTAAGTTGTAATTAGAAGCCATTTGATAATATTGGTAGGCTTCCATATAGTCTGTTGCTTTTCCCATTCCATAAAAGTGAATATGCCCAATATTTAAGAATGCTTCAGGTTGATTGGTTTTTGCAGCTTTTAGGTAATGCTGTAAAGCTTTTTGATAATTTGGATAGACGCCATGTCCATAATGCTCCATTAGCCCTAAATTAAATTCTGCTTCAACTTGACCTTGTTTTGCTGCTTTTGTATACCAGTGATGGGCTTTAAGGTAATCTTTTTGGCGATCGTTATAGTGGTACTCGCGTGCCAAATTAAGTTGTGCTTCAGCCAAACCCTGCTCTGCGGCTCGCTGATAATATTGTATAGCTCCATCATAGTCATAATATTCTCCGATTCCTGTCATCATTAGCTGTGCTGCATTGAATTGAGCTTCTTTTAAATCTTGATTAGCAGCTTCTTTAAACCATAGTAACGCTTGATCTAAATTTTTATGCACGCCTAAGCCATACCGAAACATCTGCCCCAACTGAAATTGAGCTTCCGCCATGCCTTCCACTTCTACTTCACAATTGTTTTTTGCAACAACTTGATTGGATGCAGCTTGTTTGAAATATTGAAATGCTTGCTGTTGGTTGGATGCAGTCCCAATGCCATAGCGGTGCATCAAACCGAGGTTAAATTGAGCCTCTGGATTAGTAGCTACGATGGACTGATAATACTCAATAGCTTTTTGATAATCTTTATTGGTTGACAAGCCATAGCGATACACTAACCCTAATTTTGCTGTCGAATCTTGATTGCCACGAAGGTGGGCTCGTTGATAAAGGTCTAACGCTCTAGCTAAATCTTTGTTTAAAATTGAGCCTTCAAAATAATGATTGGCAAATAAATGTTGGGCATTACTAATGACGCTATTGGTCATTTGTGAATAGAGACCATTAAATTGCCCATTGGTAAAATTAGTTTGCCAAAAGGTTTTTTCTTTACATGGATTCTTTTCTTGAACTTTAACTTCTGGTGCTTGGATCTCATTCGCTGCGACTGCATTCGAGATCAAGAATACATTAGCAAGCACCGCAGCAATTGTTTTAATTTTCATTTTCTAACCCTTAATTGATTAACTACATTAGATAGATGTAATAATGATTAAAGGTCAGGAATTATTTCTTTTTACTTTTTTGATTAATTAAATATTCATAGTTTACGCGACCATAATCATTGCCTAAAGCCGCAGCACGCTTATAGAACTCAATGGCTTTGTCATGATCTTCTTCCCCATCAAAACCCATGTGATAAATCAAGCCGATATTAAATAAAAGGTTGGGATTACTGGGATATTTTTTCAGCAAGATTAAACACCCTTCCAGATCAATTTGATCTGGATCACAGCCGCCAATATTTGTTGGCAGAGGATTAGTCAAATAACGATGGCCAAACATAATGAAAGTGCCATTGTTGAACCATTTCTTCCAAAACAATTTGGGATCCTGTCCTTCTAATTCTTCCTGGGTGTGTGTCAGTTCTAATGGAAGTGGTTTGGTGAAATGCACATACTCTTTGGTGGCATAGACCCCTGAGGCACCAAGTACAAATGCAAGAATCCAATTCTTATATGCAAATGGTCTCTTTTGCTTAGGTATAAGATAACGATCTTGTAGAACCTTACCTATTCTTTTCTCAAATGCTTGTTGACGTTTCTGCATCAAATGCTCTTCAAGGTTATCTTCTTTGATCATAATATTTCGAAGCATACGAGCGATCACACGCCATTTAGGATCCATGCCAGGTACTTTTTTACCTTGCAATACACTCATAAAGTTATCTTGTATTTGTTGTTCACTCATGATGTTTCAATATCCTTACATTCTTCAAAGTATGGAATCAATTTCTTTTTCGATTGAGATAAAAATTCTTTAGTTGCTGCATAAGAACGGCCTATTCTGATTGAAACATCTTCAATAGAGACGCCATCTTTTTGTAAATTAATGACATAGTGGCGATCTGGCATCTCTTCTTTAAATAATTTAAATTTTTCCTCAATGCAACTTTGCTGATCATCATATTTTTGCCCATGACTGACCTTCACGTCTTCATCGCCCTTAAGATTTTGAAGGTCTTCTGATGCAACACTAAACATGACATCATTTTTTCTATTTGATTTGCGATAGAACTCATTCATATTATTTCTTAGAATCTGCCACAACCATGATTCAAATTTACCATCCTCTTTAAGGGTGTCGATCTTTTCAAATACCTTAATAAAAGTCTCTTGAATCACATCATCGGCATCTTCATCATTTAATTTATTACTCAACAAAAACCTGAAGGCTTTTTTATAAAAAAAGTTATTTAGAGACTTATAGGCAACATTTAGCTTTGCTTTGTCTTGTAATTGCTCTAGCACTTCCCCTGCAAGCATTCTTCCTCCAGTTTTGCTCTTATATAAATGTGATGCAGCAATACTCAATAGGTCAGGATTTATTATTCAATTAATGAATGAAATTTTTTTCCTGACTTTTTTAAACTCACTCATCTATCAATTAAGGAGGCTAAATTCTCTCTTCACTACCTCCAGCACCATGGTTATCTGGTGTTTAATATGATAACCGCTTACTTCCCTGAAACACCGCCTGACTAGCCGGCGGTTCAAATAGGCTAGTCAATAATCTTAATAACATCTTAACTATGTTTTAATTTAAATAAAATTTTTATTGTTTTAATTTGATAAAGTAGAAATAAAAAAAGCTTACATGAACTGTAAGCCTTGTTTTTATTGGTGGGCCCACCTGGACTCGAACCAGGGACCAAAGGATTATGAGTCCTCTGCTCTAACCAACTGAGCTATAGGCCCTATTTAGATTAATCTTTTCCTTCAAGGAAGCTTTTTAATCGATCAGATCTTGTTGGGTGTCTAAGCTTTCTTAAAGCTTTAGCTTCAATCTGACGGATTCTTTCACGAGTAACATCAAACTGCTTTCCAACCTCTTCTAAAGTATGGTCAGTATTCATTTCAATACCGAACCTCATTCTTAAAACTTTAGCTTCCCTTGGAGTAAGTCCTTCAAGAATTTCATTGGTCACACTTCGAAGACTTGAATAAACCGCGGCATCATCTGGAGTCAATGTACCAAGATCTTCAATAAAATCACCTAAGTGAGAATCTTCATCATCACCAATTGGGGTTTCCATTGAAATTGGCTCCTTAGATATTTTTAAAATTTTTCTAATTTTATCTTCAGGCATTTCCATTTTCTCAGCCAAGACTGCTGGCTCTGGTTCTTGTCCTGTTGCTTGTAAAATCTGTCTAGAAATTCGATTCATCTTATTGATCGTCTCAATCATGTGCACTGGAATACGAATGGTTCTTGCTTGATCAGCAATAGAGCGCGTAATAGCCTGACGAATCCACCATGTAGCGTACGTTGAAAACTTATAACCCCTACGATATTCAAATTTATCAACTGCCTTCATCAAGCCAATGTTTCCCTCTTGAATGAGATCTAAGAACTGCAAGCCGCGGTTGGTATATTTCTTAGCAATGGAAATCACCAAACGTAAGTTAGCTTCAATCATTTCTCTTTTCGCTCGTCTTGCTCGAGATTCACCTCTCGTCATTTGTCGGTTAATCTCTTTAAAATTTTTGATAGGGATACCAGAAAAATCTTCTAACTCTTTTAATTGCGCCTGTTGATCTAAAATCGAATGTTTTAGTTTTTCTAAATTATCAATATAAGGCTTATCACCCTTCATTTCATCTTTTAACCATTTATTGCTGGTTTCATTTCCAGGGAATGATTTAATGAATTGTGTTCGAGGCATCTTCGCCTGGTTTACACAAAAATCCATGATGGTACGCTCATGTCCACGTATCTGAACAATAAATTGTCTGACTTTGTCACACAAGACTTCAACCAGCTTTGCTGAAAATCTAAAATTGAGTAATTCTTTTTGAATAATATCCTGATGTTTCTTATATTCTGGATCATCAATCCATTTATTTTTCTCACGTAATAATCCTAGTTTCTTATGTGCTGCTTTAATTTTTTTAAATCTTTTCAGAACTTCTTCAGTTAACACTTTCAAATCTTCTGAAGACATACCCTTGCCATTATCAGATGATGATGAATCATCATCGTCATCGTCATCACTATCTTCATCATTTGAAGATTCGTCCTCATTCATACCAAGAGCTTCATTCAACTCCTTCTCAGCCTCTATATCAATCAAACCATCAACGAATTCATCAACAGATAATTCTCCAGCTTTCACCTTATCGCCCATTTGCATGAGGTCATCAATAATACCTGGGCAAGCTGAAATGGCTTGAACCATATGCTTTAAGCCCTCTTCAATTCTTTTAGCAATCTCAATTTCTTCTTTTTTATCAAGCAGGCCAACCTTACCCATTTCACGCATATACATACGCACAGGGTCGGTTGTTCTACCAAACTCTGAATCCACAGTTGCTAGTGCTTGTTCAGCTTCTTCCGCAGCTTCTTCGTCAGTGACAGGAGCTGGTGCATCATCCATTAATAAATTTTCAGCATCTGGAGCTTCGTCATAAGTTCGAATTCCCATGTCGTGAATAATAGAAATAATTTCATCGACCTGATCTGTTTCAGATATCTCATCAGGGAGGTGGTCATTAATTTCAGCATGAGTAAGATAACCGCGCTCTTTACCTAAAATGATTAACGCTTTTAACTGGTTTCTTCTATTTTCAGCTTCTTTTGGACTGGAAGCTTCATCCAGATATAAATCTTTTAGTTTTTTGACACGAGGTTTTCTTGTTCTTTTAGGAGTAACTTTTTCTTCAGGATTTTTTCTTGGTCTTCCCATGCATGAATGCCTTAAATTAATTAACAGAACGACCCGACATAATAACAAATTCGCTCTTTTTCATCAATATATTTGGTATAACTTGGCTTGATTTTTGAATGTAATTATTTCTTATAATTTTTCAGAAATTCTTTTTCCTCATCACTTAATTCACTTAATTTTTTATTTTTCAGTGCTGCAAATTGCTGAGATTGTTGAGACTTGTTTAATTGATGACTAAAAGAATTTTGAATACCCTTAAACTCTTCAAGCAAATCAATATTGTCAGAATAGTCCATCATCTGTTTTTGCAATTCACCCAATATATTTTCATCAACTTTATTTACTAAAGAATGTAATAAGCTAGCAGTATTTCTGATATTTGAACCATTCTCTTCCAATAACTTTTTAATTTGTTTAAACAGCTCATCCTCAACTAAATTACTCTGAAAAAATACTTCATCATCACCATTAAATAACTCTGGTTTCATGACCAATATAAGAATATATTTACGCTTCGCTGTTAATGAATTCCTCGTCGATGACGAATATTTGATTTGTTGTGAAGAAGAATAATTTTCAGCAGGCTCAATACTCATCATCTTTTCAATTTCTCTCTGTGAAAAGTGAATTAAGTCTGCAATTCTTTTAATCAGAAATATTTTATATTTATTAGAATTTATTTTTTTATAAATTGGCTCAAAATTATTTATAAATTTAATCTTATTTTCCTGGCTAGTTAGTTCATTCTTTTCAGTTAATCTTTTAACAATGAATTCAGTTAAGGGGGTAGCTTGATCGATGTATTTTTTGAAATCTTGAATTGAATTTTTTGTTATAAATGTATCTGGATCTTCACCTTCGGGTAAAAATAAGAAATAAAATTCGTAATCATCTTCTAAAATTTCAACTGCAGTATTTAGTGCTTTCCAGGCAGCTTCTTTACCAGCATGGTCTCCGTCAAAACAAAAAGTAATTTTTTTTGAGTAGCGAATTAATTTTTTTAAATGATAAATGGTTGTTGCAGTACCTAAAGTTGCAACTGCATTTTGAATGCCATGTTGATATAAGGATATGACATCCATGTATCCCTCTACAATTAAAATATTGTTATCTTCTCGAATCCCTTTTTTAGCTTGAGGAAGGCCATATACTTCGTAACTTTTTTTGAATAATGGGGTTTCTGGTGAATTGTAATATTTGGGTTGATCCTCCTTGTTTATTACCCTGCCACCAAATCCAATAATATTGCCTTTAGCATTGATAATTGGAAAGATAATTCTATTTCTAAATCGATCATATATTTTCCCAGAATCGTTTTTTTGAACTAATCCAGCAGTTTGTAATTTTGGCTCTTCATAGTTTTCAAATTCTTTTTTTAATCCTTGCCAATCATCAATCGCATATCCAATCTGAAACTCACGGGCAACAGCTCCAGTTAATCCTCTTTGTTTTAAATAATTAATTGCTAATTCTGAAGAGCGCAAATTTTTTTTAAAATGCTGATTAGCTCTCTTTAGAATTTCTTCTAACTTAAAATCATCTGCTTTATCTTTCTTTGCATTAGATTGATCATTTGGGACGGCTAACCCAAGCTGATTTGCGATTGATTGAACAGATTCAATAAATGTTAATCCGTCATACTCCATCAAAAAACTAATGGCAGATCCATGGGCGCCACATCCGAAGCAATGATAAAACTGTTTGGAGGGACTAACTGTGAAAGAGGGGGATTTTTCTTGATGAAAGGGGCAACATGCAACATAGTTTGCTCCAGCTTTTTTTAGTTTCACTCTTTGATCAACAACATCGACAACGTCAATTCGATTTAAGATTTCTTGAATAAATGACTCAGGGATCATCACATAATGATAACTGAAATTATTTCAATTTTTATAAGTGATTTATGAGAGTTTTTGTCTGACTAATTTTGACACTTCACCCATATCGGCACGACCTGCTACTTTTGATTTGAGAACACCAACGACTTTACCCATATCTTTCATATCAGCAGCTCCAGTTGTCGCTATTGCTTCTTCAATGAATTGATTTATCTCTTCATCCGATAATGGTTCTGGCATGTATTTGGTTAGCACTTCAATCTCTAATTGTTCTTGATCAATCAAATCTTGTCTATTCGCTTGTTGATAAGCCTCGATTGAGTCTTTTCTTTGTTTAAGCATTTTTTGAATGACAGCTAGAATTTGGTCATCATTTAATTCAATTCTCTCATCAACTTCTTTTTGTTTAATTGAGGCCTGAAGAAGACGAATAGCACCAAGACGAGCCGTGTCTTTGGCTCGCATGAAGGTTTTCATATCATCTGAGATTGTTTGTCGGATCGACATCTCGGAGGGATTAATACATTTTTGGAGGTAACATTTGGTTGCGAAGACGTCTATATTGTCTTTTTACCGCAGCCGCTGCTTTTCTTTTACGCTCCCATGTAGGTTTTTCGTAAAATTCTTTAGCACGAAGATCATTCATAAGACCTGTTTTTTCAACAAGACGCTTAAATCTTCGTAATGCAACGTCAAATGGTTCGTTCTCTTTTACTTTAATTGTTGTCATAAATTATTATTTGTTAATAGTTCGTTTAAGGTCCGCTATTTTAATGCTAATATCATTTTTTTTCAACAAAAATTGTCAAAATGTTAATCTTAGGTATTGAATCTTCTTGTGATGAAACGGGTTTGGCCCTATATGACTCTGCGTCAGGGCTAATCGGACATGTTTTAAACTCCCAAGTTGATTTGCATCGTTTATATGGTGGAGTAGTCCCAGAGCTAGCATCACGCGATCACATTCGATTCATACTCCCTTTGTTAGATGAATTATTCAAAAAAACTAATAAAGATGTAACCGATCTTGATGCTATTGCCTACACCAAGGGTCCCGGGCTTTCAGGGGCACTTTTAGTAGGTGCCAGTGTTGCAGAAAGTTTGGCTATGAGTTTGGACATTCCAACAATCCCTATTCATCACCTTGAAGGGCACCTTTTATCTCCCTTTTTAGAAAATAATCAACCTGAATTTCCTTTTTTAGCATTGCTTGTCTCGGGAGGACATTCACAACTCATTCACGTAAGAGAACTTGGTGATTATGAAATTATTGGTGATACGCTTGATGATGCAGCAGGAGAAGCCTTTGATAAAAGTGCTCAACTCCTTAGCCTTGGATACCCGGGTGGCGCAGCATTATCAAAACTAGCCTCTACCGGATCTGCTTTTTATTCTCTACCAAAACCATTAATTAATAGTGATGATCTCAATTTTAGTTTTAGTGGATTAAAAACGGCGGTCCTTAATCTGGTCAAAAAAGAACAGCCATTGAATGATATAAAAAAAGCGAATATTGCCTATGCATTTCAAGAGTCCATCACCGATGTCCTCACCACGAAATGCTTAAAAGCACTTAAAGAAAAAAATTTAAGCTGCTTGGTTGTTTCTGGAGGAGTGGGAGCTAATAAACAATTGCGAGATAAGTTAAAATTACTTGCTCAAGAAAATAGTTTTCAATTATTCTTCCCTAGTCTGGAATTCTGTACTGACAATGGAGCCATGATTGCTATTGCTGGATTTTTTAGGCATCAATTATCACAAAATAAAAATTATGAATTTGCTGTCAAACCTAAATGGAAACTTACAGAAATTTAATCTTCCTATTTAAAATTGGATTCTTTTTTTTCAATTAGATTTTTAATGTTTTCTTTATGGCGGTAAATTAATAAGATACTTAAAAAGAAACTGAGCAACAAAAAACTCTGATCAACATGCATGAAAAAGGTTATCAGAGGTAGACATAATGCTGCAGTGATGGCAGACAAAGAGGAAATCCGACTTATTAAAAAAATAACTAGCCAAATGATAAGCACTAAAATTGCAATATGAATATCAATTGCTAGTAAGACTCCTAAAGCGGTAGCTACCCCCTTACCACCCTTAAATTGATGGTAGACAGGAAAAAGATGTCCTAAAAATACTGCCGCTGCAATAAGCAGCACTTGATCATAAGTAAGATTTAAATAAAGTTTTGCAATCAATACAACAATTGTCCCTTTAAGCATGTCGCCCAGAAGTGTTAATAGTGCAGCTAATTTTTTTCCCGACCTCATCACATTGGTCGCTCCTGGATTTTTTGAGCCAAAACTTCGTGGATCTTGAATTTTAAAAACCTTACTTAATAAAATTCCAAACGAAATGGATCCTATAAAATAAGCTAAAATAATGAAGATAAAATTAATCATATTTAAATTATAAGGGATTGCTAATTAGATGAATAATCAAATTTTCATATCCAATCTTGTTGTTCCGATTATTATTGGAGTGCCAGATTGGGAAAGAGCTATTCCACAAAACTTGTTCATTGATCTGAATATTATTCTTAAAAAAAATGATGCGTTCAATTCGGATAATTTAGAAGACACTATTGACTATAGCTCTGTAATTGAATTAATTAAATCACTGGCTACAGAAAATAAGGATATCTTACTTGAAAGTTTTGGAGAAAAAATAGCATCTCAAATCCTTCAAAACTACCCAGCCCAATCTCTAACTTTAAAAATATCAAAGAAAAAAATAATTGCCGATGCTGATTTCGTTGGCATCATTCTTAACCGATCAATCTAACCTCTTGGATGATGTTTTTGATGTAAATCTTTCAATCTCTCGCGGGCCACATGAGTGTATATTTGCGTAGTAGATATATCACTATGGCCTAACAACATTTGTACTACTCTCAAATCTGCGCCGTGATTCAACAAATGTGTCGCAAACGCATGCCTTAACACATGTGGAGAAATTACATGCTTTATCCCTGATGCAACTGCATACCTTTTAATTAAATACCAAAAGGCTTGACGAGTCATAGCGCCACCTCTTGCAGTTACAAAGAGATACTTTGATTTTTTCTCTTTTAAAAGATTGTCTCGCGAAGATTTAAGGTATTGCTCAATCCAGTGAGAAGCTTCCTCACCCATCGGCACTAGTCTAGTTTTGTCACCTTTGCCTGTTATTCTGATCACACCATCATTTAAAGAAACTTCAGTGACCATAATGGTTATTAACTCGCTGACTCTTAAGCCGCATGCATACAATAATTCCAACATGGCTCGATCTCGTAAACCCTGGTCATCAGATGTATTAGGTGCATTAAGAAGCTCCTCAACCTCATTTTCATTTAAACTTTTTGGGAGTGCTTTTGAAGGTTTTGGAGCCTCAATCATTAATGTGGGATCCTCATGAATAATATTTTCTCTTACTAAATATCTATAAAACCTCCGTAAACAAGCCAATAATCGTGCAATACTTCGTGATTTTGATAATGGAAAACGATATGCCAAATATTCTTGGATTTCACTTTTTGTGATTTGAGCAATATCTCGATTAGAATACCAAATGGCTAGTTGCTTTAAATCATAACGATAGCTATCTAAGGTATTTTTTGACAAGCCATCCTCTAACCATAAACTATTTATAAATTGATCAACAATTAAAGGTAATTCTTTAGATGTTTCATTCATAATTGAAATTTATTATGGCATAAAAAAAGCCCCAAGTAGGGGCTTTTCATTTTGTTTTAAGATTTAATTAAGCATCTTTCTTGTCTTCAGCCGGAGCTGCATCTTGAGCTGGTGCTTCAGCCGGAGCTGCATCTTGAGCTGGTGCTTCAGCCGGAGCTGCATCTTGAGCTGGTGCTTCAGCCGGAGCTGCATCTTGAGCTGGTGCTTCAGCCAGTTCTACTTCAGGAATTGCTTCAAATTGTGAATCCGATTCACGTGCTTTTAATCTTTCTTTAATACGCGCAGACTTACCAGAACGTTCTCTTAAATAGAATAGTTTTGCACGACGAACATTACCACGTCGTTTAACTTCAATTGAATCGATTAATGGTGAGTGAAGTTGGAATGTTCTCTCAACACCCTCTCCAGATGAAATTTTTCTAACAATAAAAGATGAGTTAAGCCCTCTATTTTTTCTTGCAATTACAACGCCTTCAAAGATCTGAACTCTTTTTCGGTCTCCCTCTACTACGTTTACACCAACAGCAACAGTATCACCAGGAGCAAACTTAGGAATTTTTTTGCCCAGACGAGCAATTTCTTCTTTTTCGATAGTTTGAATAATGTTTGTCATATCTATTTCCTCTTTTTCAAATCTTGTTCCTGCTCACTCAATGCTTCCTGGAGCAGCCCAGATTCTTCTATTGTTAATTCCTGAACATCTATTAAGTCAGGTCTTTTTTTAAAAGTTTCTAACAAAGCAGTTTTTTTTCGCCACTTTGATATCAGATTATGATCTCCAGACAATAATACATCTGGTACCTTTAAATTCTCAAAAACTTCAGGTCGTGTGTACTGAGCATGATCGAGAAGTCCTTTATAGAAAGAATCATCCTCAAAAGATTCATTGTTATTTAACACTCCAGGGATTAGCCTAGATAACGAATCGATTAAAACCATAGCCGGTAATTCACCGCCTGTCGTCACAAAATCTCCAATAGAGATTTCTTCATCCACGTAATGATCTATCACTCTTTGATCAATACCCTCGTATCGACCCGAGATTAAAATCATATTATCTATCTTTGATAACTCAATTAGTTTTTTCTGATCGAGCCTCTTTCCTTTGGGGCTTAAATATATCACTTTTGAGTTATATACTTTCCTATTCTCATGATTTTTTTTGATGTCTCTTATGGTTTTCACAAGAGGCTCAATCATCATTACCATTCCTGGACCGCCACCATAAGGTCGGTCATCAATAGTGTGATGAACATCATTTACATAATCACGAGGATTCCACAGATTTAAATTAACCTTGGAATCTTTTAACGCTCTACTGACCACACCGTCAAATTTAATTACTTCAAACATTTGAGGCATTATTGAAATGACATCAAATGTAATCATTAAAATTCCTTATCCCAGTCAACCTCTATGAGCTGATTGTGAATATCCACTTTTTTAATTACTTGTGTAATGTAGGGTATTAGTCTTTCTCTATCTCCTGAAACTACCAACACATCATTGGCACCAGTTTCAATTAAACCAACCACTTTACCCAGATCTTCACGGTCAACATCAATCACTTTTAAACCTATCAGATCATCCCAATAAAACTCATCTTCAGGCAATTGGGGGAGCTGGTCCCTTGCAATTGCTAAGAAATATCCTTTATGCGAGATGGATTGGTCTCGATCTGTTAATCCAATATCAGCTATAACATCCTGACCTTGAATCTTTATTTCTTTAATTTCAACACGGTTCCAATCTTTTTGGTTTCTTGATAAAAACTGTGTTTTGTACTGTATAAAATTTTTAGCTGTTTCGGTAAATGGCCTTATCTTTACCCAACCTTTAATCCCATAGGCAGAAATAATTTTTCCTATGATGACTAGGTTTTCCAACAATTATTCTTCTTTAGGCGCTTCCTCAGCAGGAGCAGCTTCCTCAGCAGGAGCAGCTTCCTCAGCAGGAGCAGCTTCCTCAGCAGGAGCAGCTTCCTCAGCAGGAGCAGCTTCCTCAGCAGGAGCAGCTTCCTCAGCAGGAGCAGCTTCCTCAGCTACAGGCTCAGCAGCTGCAGCTTTTTCAGCTGCTTTTTTTGCTTTTTTCGCTTCAGCTTTTTTCAAATCTTTTTGTTTCATTGCTTCAAGGCCAGCTGGGCCTTTCGCTTGCAACTTAATAATTCTAGACATGGTCTCTGAAATTTGAGCACCGTTATCTTTCCAATAAGTAATTCTTTCCTGATCAAGCCTTAGGCTTTCAGCTCCAGATTGTGCCATTGGGTTGTAGAAGCCAACACGCTCGATAAAACGACCGTCTCTTCGTTTGCGTGAGTCTTGAACCACTACGTTGTAATAAGGTTTCTTCTTTGAACCGCTTCTTGATAATCTAATAATAACCATAAATAATCTCTAAAAAATTTTATACAGAAAAGGGGTGGATTTTACGCTATTTTTGGGTGTTTTGGCAAGTTTTCTTGAAAATTAATTAACAACATTTTGATACGGTGTTGGATCTTTAATGCCTGCTTTTACAAATCCTTGGTGTCTGAGATAACAAGAATCACATTTACCACATGCATTACCATTTTGATCAGCTTGATAACACGAAATACTCATTGAATAATCAACGCCTAAATTACTGCCTTTTGCAATAATTTCCTCTTTTGTTAATCCAATCAGAGGGGTATGAATATTGAATGGGTTGCCTTCTATAGCTGCCTTAGTTCCAAGATCCACCATTTTTTTGAAAGCGTCTATGAATTCTGGCCGACAATCAGGGTAGCCAGAGTAATCAACTGCATTGACCCCCAGAAATAAATCACTTATTGCCAAAGTTTCAGCCCAAGCCGTGGCAAATGACATCATAATGGTATTTCTCGCTGGAACATATGTCACTGGAATACCCTCCGATCTTTCTTCCGGAATAGTCATATCATGGTTAGTTAAAGCCGAGGATTTGAGCCAACTCATATCCACATTAATTTCACGAAATTCAGCAAGATTATATTTTTTTGCAATATTTCTTGCGGCCATTGTTTCAGAGGAATGGCGTTGACCATAAATTACATGTAATGCATAGCAATCAAATCCATCATTTTGCGCAATGGCAAGTGTTGTTAGCGAATCCAGTCCACCTGATAATAATACAATGGCTTTCTTAGACACCTTTTTTATCTCCCCATAATATTTTATGCAGTTGCAGTTGCAGCCTCACATTGAGTTGATGCTTTAATATCCACTCTGCCAGTTGTTCACTTGCAAGAACATTGTATACAGGAGAAAAAAGAATCTGACTTTGATTGAGCTGATATTTTTCAATGATGCCCATCGACCAAGAAAAATCCTCATAATCTTGAATCACAAATTTAATTTCATCATTTGGTTTAATATTTGCTAAATTCGGCCAAAAATTGTTTTTATCTTCATTAGATTTAGGGGTTTTTACATCCAAGATAATTTTAACTTCTGAGTGAACATCTTTTATATCCAAGCCTCCCCCAGTCTCTAAAGAAACTTGATATCCTAATTCACATAATTGATTCATTAAGTCTATACAATTTTTTTGCGCCAATGGTTCGCCGCCAGTAACAGTCACATAATTGGTATCAAACTTTTTTATTTCTTGAATAATTTCTTCAATTACTTTTTGCTGGCCATCATGAAATGCATACGCCGTATCACAATAAGTACACCGCATAGGACAACCTGTCAATCTTACAAAGACTGTAGGCATACCAATTCGGGATGACTCACCCTGAATCGAATAAAAAATCTCATTGATCCTTAATGTTGACATTATCTTTTTTAAAGCTTGATTGATTCAAGAGCTTTTAATCTTTTCTTGGCGCTCTCTATATTAGAAGCATTTGGATATTCTTTAATGATTCTTCTTAAGGTTTGTTTAGCTTTGGTAATTCGAGTCAATTGAATTTCCGTATTAGCTTTTCCATATAAAATTTCTGGCATCAGCTCATGACTTGGATGATTAGCAATCAGCTTGTCATAGGTATTTAATGAGGCTTTATAATTTTTTAAGGCAAACTGAATGTATCCAATGTTCTTCTTTGCCTCCACAAGACGTTGAGATTTTGGGTATGTTGTAACAAATCGATCAAATAATTCGAATGCCTCTTTATATTTTGTTGACCTCATCAACCCTTCAGCGTCATTAAACATATTGAGTTCTTGCTCTTCATCAATTAGTGGCGGCAAGTCTTTACCAGTTCCCACATTACCGTTAACCCCTTGTTGTTCGGTACTTTCCAGTTCTTGAGCGATATCGCCTTGAATGGATTCAATTGATGTCACTGGATTTTCCTGGACTTCTTGAGCTTGATTACTTTGTGTTGTTTCTTTTAAGAGTTCTTCTTTATTTTGTGAATTATTTTTAAGTGATTCTAATTCTTCTTCAATGCGACTAAAACGATTTTCAATGTCCTGATAATTAATCTTTTGACGATCTTCAAAACTTTCAAAATTAAATTGTAGGACTTCAACATCGCCTCTTATCTTGGCAATATCATCAAAAATTTCGTTAATCTTACTATTGAATTGCTGAAGACTTCCACCTTGAAGAATTTGTTGAAGGTCGGTTACTTTTGCTTCGAGTGAATTAAGTGTTTCACTCCTTAAAGAATTGAGCTGGTTTTGCAGGTCATTAATTTTTTCCCTTGCTTCCTCGTCCTCAAGAAAGGCATGAGTGTTAAAAGATAAAATTAATAAACCAGCCCATAATATTCTTTTCATAAATCTACAAAGTCAATAATTATTCCACTTCGTAGCTGATATCTACTCGACGGTCTTGGCCACATTCATTGCCTTGACAATTTTGGTTAGCTTCCTCTTCACCGTAGCTCACAGTTTCAATTTGCGAGTCATTCGCGCCTGAGGTATTCATGACATCTTTTACAGATACAGATCTTTTTTGACCTAGCGCAAGATTGTATTCATGAGAGCCACGATAATCTGCATGGCCTTTGAGTGTCATTTTTGCAGCTGGGTGATCTGCGGCATATTGAGCATGCGCATTCACGATATCTAAGTACTCAGGTTTAACTTCAAACTTATCAAAGTCAAAATAGATACTTCTTTGTGTTAGTAGACTATCCGATCTTAATTTATCTAAACCAAGGTCAGATGTTCGATCAACTGCTTCACCAGCTTTTGCATCTGATGGCGCATCAGCATCATTTAAAGGAGTGGAGCTACACCCTGCAAGTAATGCTAAAGTAAGACCTGCAAATACTAATTTTTTCATTGATTTATCCTTTCATTAAAAATCAATTGGAGACCATGTTGCTTCATAATTTTTCAACGAATCCGTATTGATCACCTGTTGTTTAAAACCATTCAAAGAGACAGTTGAAAGCGTTGTTTCTTTTTCTGAATCTTTATGTGTGTATAGTACCATATGTCCATTCGGACTGAAAACAGGGGCTTCATCATTTTTTCCCTGTGTTAATTTCATGACTTGATTAGAAATTAAATTTTGCACTCCTACTTTAAAAGCGCCATTGTCATTGGTAATAAAAGTGAGCAATTTTCCATCAGGAGATAATTGAGGGCTGACATTATATTTCCCTTCAAAGGTCACTCTTCTAATTTGCTCGTTTGCCAAATCAATTTTATAAATTTGTGGTCCGCCCCCTCGATCAGATACAAAATAAATTGATTTACCATCCGGGGCCCAGGTTGGTTCGGTATCGATGGATCGACTGCGCATTAATCGTTTAATATTCTTCCCGTCTGCGTCCATAACATATATTTGTGAAAAGGCATTGTAGGTCAGGACAATTGCAAGCTGTTTACTGTCAGGTGACCATGCAGGTGCACTGTTATTACCCTTGAAGTTCGCCACTAATTTTCTTTCTCCATTTCGTAAATTTTGCACATAAATAACCGGCTTCTTTTTTTCGAATGACACATACGCAATTTTTTCACCATCTGGGGACCAGCGGGTTGAGATAATTGGTTGAGTTGAGGTAACGATGGCTTTTCTGTTAAAGCCATCCATGTCAGAAATATTTAGATGATATTTATTATTATTAATTTTTTGTACAAATCCAATTTTGGTATGAAACACGCCCTTACTGCCTGTAATCTTTTCGTAAATTACATTCGAGATTTGATGTCCAATCTGACGGTCTTGTTTTATGGTTCCTGAATATTCTGAAGACACCATCATTTTCTCTTTAAAAACATCGATCAGTTCATACACCACTTTGATTTGATCATCGCCTCTCTGCACACGACCAATCACCAAGAGTTCAGTCTGTAGGCCTGACCAAAAACTGTAATCAACGTCATTTAAAGATGTTGGCAGTTTATTAACACCACCGGTATCAATCACTCTAAAAAAACCTGATCGCGAAAGGTCAGATTTAATCACATTGTGAATTTGATTTTTTTCATTTTCAATCAAGTCATCTTGAAATGGAATTACCGCCACTGATAATTCATTGGCTTTACCGCCCAAAATATCAATCACCTCAATGGCATGAAGAGGTATTAAATAAAATAGGGTAATAAATAAGAGAACAAGTTTTTTCATTGGGGCTGTCCGTTTGGATAAAATTTTAATTTAATTTTTTTAAGTTTTGCAAAAATTTTTGGGTCTGTTGGCACTGGTAACGGTTCAGATTGATATATTGCTCTTTCCACCGCTTCATCGCAACTTAAATTTCCACTTGAATCTTTCAAGACTGGATCATTCAAAAGCTCACCAGATGGTAATAGTGTAATCTCAAAGCTTAAGCTTAAATAATCCAAACCACATAAATTATTATTTACATTCTGTTGTATTTTTTGTTGAATTAACGCCTTATATTTATCAATCTCTGATTTATTTTTACCGGCTTCCATATCTTGATCTGCTTGAATCGCAATTCTTTCCGATTTCTTTTTATCCTCTGAAATAATCTCTTGATCAGCATTTTGAGCATCTTGTTCTAATAACTCTTTTTGTAATTTTTCTAATTGCTCTTGCTGAAGCAATTGGTCCTGAAGTTGTTTGATCTGCTCTTGTTTTAAAAGCTCTTGTTGCACTTTTTTAATTTGTTCTTGTTTCTTTTTTTCTGCTAATTCTTTTTCTTTTTTCTTCTTTAGATTAATTTCAGCTTGAGTATCTTTAATTTGTTGATTCACCTTGGGAGTTGATTTTTCAACTTTTGCTGGCTCAACCTGTTTTGGTTTAGGTGGTGTTTGCGCTTGTTCTTTTACAGTGGGTACTGCCTCCCATAGTTCCACTTCACCAAAATAAGGGTATTGCGGCGACCATTGCACGGTAAAAATCATCACAAAAAGAATAGATAAATGGATTAAAAAAGAAAATAAATTTGATTGTAAATTTAAATTTTCGTCAAAGTTCATTGAATAACAATTACTTCTCTGGTTTTAATAATAAACCCACTTTATGAATCTGATTTTGTTTCAATAAATCCATAACTGTGATCACGTTCTCATATTGTGTCTTTTTGTCTGCTGCAATAACCACTGATAACTCAGGATTTTTTTCAATTGCTTGATTTAATTCAATCAATAATGCATCCGCTTTTATTTTTTTCCCCTCCATCTCAATGCTGCCATCTTTTTTTACAGAAACAGTAATTGGAGTATTTTGTTGTTTTAAATCTTGACCGACTCGAGGTAATTCGACTACTCCAGGATTAGTCATGGGTGCTGTGACCATAAAAATCACCAATAACACCAACATTACATCTATGTATGGAACCACATTGATATTGTTCATTAAACGACGTTTTTTCATTATGCTCTGCGATCCACGTTATTTATAAACTCTTCCATAAAACTCTCGTATCGAACAGCTAATCGATCCACTTTGGCTGCAAATCGATTGTAAGCAATGACTGCAGGAATTGCAGCAAATAAGCCAATGGCCGTTGCAATTAAAGCTTCAGCTATGCCTGGAGCCACTTGAGCTAGGGTAGATTGAGCAACATTAGATAAACCAATAAAAGAATTCATAATGCCCCATACCGTTCCGAACAAACCAATGTAGGGACTAACCGATCCAACACTTGCCAAAAAGGGAAGGTGTCTTTCAAGGGAGTCAAGTTCACGGTTATATGCAACTTGCATTGCACGTCGAATACTTTCTTTACTTTGTTTATCTAATTTTTGATCTCTTGTGCTTGCTATAAATTCCTTATAGCCGGCATAAAAAATAGATTTCAATCCGCCAACATTATTTGAAGAATGGCTAGCAGACTCATAGAGTTGTTTAAACTGAGCTCCTGCCCAAAAATATTTTTCAAATTCTGTTGCGTGCTCTTCTGCATTTTTAATGGTTTTTATTTTAATGAAAATATATTTCCATGAGAAAACGGAGGCAGTAATTAATATTAACATCACCAATTGAACGGGAATGCTTGCTCCCATTACCAAGGATAAAAAGGAAAGATCACCACCTAAGCTCATTATTCATTCTCCATTAATAACTTTATTTCATTTGGAATTCGCATCGGCTTCATCGACATGGAGTTAACTGATGCAACAACAACTCTTGATTCAATTAAAATTTCAGATGAGCGAAAAATTTTTTGCTCAAGCTCAATTTTTACTGATCCCAATTTTTCTAATTTTGTTTGAACCTCAATTTCATCATTAAAAACAGCAGGTCTAGCAAATTTTATATCAATTTCATGAACAACAAACATTAAGTTTAAATTATCTTTTAACGTTTTCTGGTCAATTTCAAAATCTCTTAACCACTCCGTTCTGGCTCGCTCCATAAACTTTAAATAATTGGAATGGTAAACCACGCCCCCACTATCGGTGTCTTCATAATATATTCTTATTGGCCAGTGATGAATCCGTCCTACCATAAATTTTTTGTGTTACTCGATTGATCAATTTGAATATTAAAATGTTTCAAACTGAGGTCTGTGGCTATTCTTCCTTTAGGAGTTCTCATCAAGTAACCTTGCTGAATTAAATAGGGCTCAATTACATCTTCAATAGTTTCTTTTTCTTCACCGATCGCAGCCGCTAAATTATCTAGGCCAACTGGCCCTCCTTTAAATTTTTCAATGATTGCCAACAGTAATGCACGGTCCATATTATCTAAGCCAATTTTATCAACATCTAACATTTTTAATGCGGCGTCGGCTGTTTTATCGTTAACATTTCCATCTGCTTTAACAGAGGCATAATCTCTCACACGTCGTAATAAACGATTAGCAATTCGAGGTGTACCTCGTGATCTTTTAGCAATTTCTGATGCACCTGAGTCATCAATAAAAATATCAAGCAACTTCGCTGATCTTTTCACAATTCTGATTAGCTCATCCTGCGAGTAAAATTCTAATCGAGAAACTATTCCAAAACGATCTCGAAGAGGGTTGGTAAGCATTCCTGCACGAGTCGTTGCTCCTACTAAGGTAAATGGAGGCAAGTCCAATTTCACTGAGCGAGCTGACGGTCCATCCCCAATCATAATATCAAGATGGTTATCTTCCATCGCAGGATATAAAATTTCTTCAATAATCGGTGACAACCGATGAATCTCATCAATAAATAAAACATCATTTGGCTCAAGATTGGTGAGGAGTGCTGCTAGATCTCCAGCTTTTTCCAACACAGGTCCTGATGTTTGTTTTAAACCAACGTTCATTTCACGGGCAATAATATGAGATAAGGTGGTTTTACCTAAACCTGGTGGTCCAAACAAAAGCACATGATCTAGAGCCTCCCCTCTTTGCTGAGCAGCTTTAATAAAAATTTCTAACTGATCTCTGATTTTTTCTTGACCAACATATTCATCAAGATCTGCAGGGCGCAGGGATTTCTCGAGAATTTCTTCATTCTCTTTGGGCGTGTTAGCAATAAAACGATCTTCTTCAATCATAATCAACTAGACAACCATTGCAATGCTTGTTTGATTCCCTCATTAACATTTATATCCTCATTGAAATTTTTAATGACTTTTTGGATATCGCTTTTAGAGTACCCAAGTGCCTCTAATGCATCCATAATATCAGTTAAATTTTTTGAATGCTGAGATGATTGTTGTAGCTTCAGATCTTGTTTGTCCTTTAATTCAACAATTAATCTTTCCGCTGTTTTTCTGCCAATGCCAGGAATTTTTACGAGAAGAGACACATCTTGTTGTTCAATTGCATTAGAAAATTGATCCATGGATACGCCACTTAAAATTGAAAGGGCAACTTTAGCTCCAATCCCGTTAATTTTAATTAAGCTTTTAAAAGATGATTTTTCCTCTTTGGTAAGAAACCCGAACAACAGCTGAGCATCCTCTCGAACCACCATATGTACATGAAGGAAAATGTCAGACTGCAACTCTGGTAGATGATAATAAGTCGACATCGGAACTTCAATTTCATAGCCAATGCCTCCACAATCAACTTGAATCCAAGGAGGTGACTTATCAATTAAAATCCCGCGAATACTTCCGATCATAAAATTCGACCACCTTTAAAATTAATTGGGGAATCATCCTTTTGAATTTGCATGACTTGATTGTGACACAATACGCAGGCAAGTGCATCCGAAGAATCTGGGCCTAAGACCTCTGGTAGGTTTAATAGTTTTTGCACCATGGATTGCACTTGAATTTTATCAGCATGACCATTCCCCACCACAGACTTTTTTATTTGCAGAGCGGTATATTCATATATTTTCAGCTGGTGTTGAATTGCTGCTGCCATCGCAACACCTCGTGCCTGCCCTAGCGCCAAAGAGCTATTTGCGTTCATATTAACAAAAGTTTTTTCGATGCACATTTGATTGGGCTGGTGTTTAGAGATAATCAATGAGACTTCATCAAAAATTATTTTTAATCTTTCAGGGTAGGGAAGCTTTTCTGAGGTTGTTTTTATGACGCCGCTTGTAATGTAAGTTGTTTTTTTATTTTCACAATCAACTATGCCATACCCCGTGATTCTTAATCCTGGGTCAATTCCAATTACCCTAGTAGAGGTCAAATTAGTTCTCGATTACAGCGTTGGTGTATACCTCTTGAACATCATCAAGATCATCAAGCACATCGAGAATTTTTTGCATTTTTATACCCTCGTCGCCAGCTAACTCCACTTCATTATCTGCTTTCATGGTTAATTCAGCCATCTCGAATTTTAAATTTTCTTTTTCAAATGCTTCTTTAATGGTTAAAAAATCATTTGGTGGAGTAATCACCTCAATAGAACCGTCCTCATTAATTTCAACATCCTCAGCACCAAGATCAATCGCTTTCTCCATGATTTCTTCTTCATTAGATCCTGGAGCAAAAAAAATACTGCCGCAATGTTTAAACATGAAAGCAACACAACCATCCGTACCTAAATTTCCACCATTCTTGGAAAATGCATGACGTACATCAGCGACAGCCCTATTCTTATTATCAGTTAAGCAATCTACGATGATCGCTGCGCCATTAATTCCATAGCCTTCATAACGGATTTCCTCGTAATTAACGCCCTCGAGCTCGCCGGTTCCTCTTTTAATTGCTCTTGTAATATTTTCTGCAGGCATATTTTCATCTTTTGCTGCTGCAATTGCAGCACGTAATCTTGGATTAAAATTTGGATCACCGCCACTCATCCTTGCTGAGACAGTGATTTCTTTGATCAATTTCGTGAATATCTTTCCTCTTTTAGCATCTTGGCGCCCTTTACGATGCTGAATGTTTGCCCATTTGGAATGTCCTGCCATAATCTTTCCTAATAATTATTTAATCTGTATTTTATCATTTTGAGCCTTTACGTGAAGCTAGAAGAATCGTAAATAAAACTCCACATAAGATCATTATTAGCCCAATACCTTCATTTATTTTTGGAGCCTCATGAAGTTCAAGAAATGCTGCCAATGAGCCAATGACTGGGGCCAACAATGAAATAGTCGATACCTCGCTTGTTTTTAAATGTTTAACTCCATAATTCCATAATAACCAAGCCAATGCATTACAAAAAATAATGTTATAAAGTGAAGCCTTCCAAAAATATGAATTGATCTCATAAATTTCCATACCTTTTGCAAGAATAACAACAAGAATAGGTATAGAGCCCAATAGCATCTGCCAGGCCGTCAGATTTAACAACTCAACTTGAGGATATTTTTCATTATATTTTTTGACACTGATCACCCCACAGCCCCAAAAAAAACCTGCGCTGATCGCAATCAACATGCTATTAAAATCTGCATTTTTATGGACAGGATCAAATATGATTATCAATCCAATTAAACTAATAGCGATTGCTAATATTTGTTTATTTGTCATTTTCTCCTTTAAAAAATAGAGAGCTAATAAATTAGCCCATATAGGCATCGTAAAAGTTAGGACGGATGTTTTTGCTGTTCCGCCATGAACTAGAGCAACTAGAACCAGAACAGTAAACCCAATCATCTGAAACATGCCAATTAAAAAAACAAACTTAAAATTTATAATTTTTAATGATTTCTGCATCAAAGCTAAAAGCAACAACAGGATTAAGGCGCCAAAAAAGTTTCTTATAAACGCAAACTCCCAAGGCCCAATTAATTGAACCGCTTGTTTCATCACCACCCAGTTATAACCCCAAAAAAAAGTCATTAAAACAACACTTAAAATTGGCAGAAGTTTCAATTTAAAAGAATTTTGCATGTTTTATAAAATTTGTTATTCTAGATTTTCTGAACTTACTAATTATGCATTATGAAAACAGCGCAGCAAATATTAAATGATAAAAAACATAACGACATTCTTTCTGTTGAGCCTGATAGGCCCGTAATAGATGCATTAATTATTATGGCGGAATATAAAATAGGGGCATTGCTGGTAATGCAAAAAAATAAACTCCTTGGTATCATTTCAGAAAGAGATTATGCCAGAGAGATAGTATTAAAAGGCAAATCCTCAAAAGAATGTTTGATTGAGGAGGTCATGACGAAAGATGTGATTACTATTGATGCTAATGACACCTATGACAAAGGTTTAGAAATAATGACAGAAAATCGTATTCGTCATCTTCCGGTTGTAGAAAATAATAAAGTGGTTGGGATGTTATCTTTAGGTGATTTAGCTAAAGAAACAATTACCCATCAAAGGTTTTTAATTGACCAGCTAGAAAGTTTTATTAAAAGTTAGTCACCAATAATTTTTACTAACACTCTTTTCTTTCTGCGCCCATCAAACTCACCATAAAAAATTTGCTCCCAAGGGCCAAAGTCTAAATTTCCATCTGTTACAGCAACAACAACTTCTCTACCCATAACTTGCCTTTTCATGTGAGCATCTGCATTATCCTCACCAGTATCATTATGACGATAACCACTGACAGGCTCATGTGGCGCTAGTTTTTCTAACCACTTTTTATAATCGCTGTGCAGACCTGACTCATCATCATTGATAAAAACACTTGCCGTGATATGCATTGCATTAACCAAAACCAATCCTTCACTAATACCACTTTCAGCTAAGCATTCTCTAATCTCATGAGTGATGTTGGTAAAATGCATCCTTTCAGGAGCATTAAACCATAATTCTTTTCTGTAGCTTTTCATTGATCAAATCCTTTTTTTGCTGATTCATAATAATCATACCAAATCTCAGCCATATCAGTATCTCTAAAATCTTTGAAACAAGGCGTACCAAGAGTGTAATGAATTAATTTTGCTTCTGTATTTTTTTCATACTCGCACGCCAGCCAATTCCATTCAACAGGAAGCTCACCTATGTCATTGTCATCCAACCAACTAAACCGATGCAAAAATTTACCAGTCTGGTTCGAAACAAACTCAGGGGTTAAGATTTTATGTTTTGGATGAGAACAATTCCACAAGATGACACTGGACCAATTTTTTCTCGGATAATTTTCATTAATGTTACCTAAATATTTGATTGATGCCTTAGTTTGATAATCATGCTTGACCACCATGAGAGCTTTATTGGGATCAGCCATACCTATCAACTCTTTTAAATCAGCTTGGCAAATCATATCTCCATCAGCAAAAACTGCCCACCCATTGAATTCATTCAAATAAGGAGTTAAAAATCGAGAGTAAACAAAATCATTACTACGATCCTGATGAGTTTCATTAAATTCTTTTAATTGACTTAAAACTAGTGGCGTAATTTTGACTGGAATCGAGGTGTTTTTAATCACTGAATGACAAAAGACATGGTAAGCAATTGCTTCTCTTTCATCATATCCAACATATAAATTAATCATCGACATCCTAGTTATTCGGAAAGATCAGCTCGATACCATTTCCAGCTGGGTCTTTGAAAAAAATTTGGCGGGTTCCAATTTCGGGGATTTCACGAATTGAAAACTTAATATTTTTTTTAGTTAGTAGGTCAATATACATATACTCATCTTGACATGTAAATGCCATATGGTCGAATGTGGAGTTCACATTCAACTCATTAACGATGTCATTTTTTGAAAAACTTAAATGTAATACATCTTTTTGATTTGCATATAACCAATAGCCCCCATTCTTAAATGGTGGACGATGGCCTAACTTTAAGCCAACGATTTCGATATAAAAGTCTTTTAAAACCTCAATGGTTTCTTCATCAGCCCTTAAGTTGTAATGATTAATTCCTTCAATCATATTAAAAATTAACTGGTTGAAACGTTTTGATTACGAACACGAATGTGTAATTCTCTTAACTGTTTTTCATCAACCTCATTCGGTGCTGATGTCAATAGACACTGTGCTCTTTGAGTTTTAGGGAATGCAATCACATCTCTAATTGACTCTGCTCCAACTAACAACGTTGTTAATCGGTCTAAGCCAAATGCCAAGCCGCCATGTGGTGGTGCTCCGTATTGAAGTGCGTCCAGGAGGAAACCAAATTTTTCATTTGCTTCCTCATTAGAAATATTTAATGCTGAAAATACTTGCGATTGAACAGATTGATCATGAATACGAATTGATCCCCCGCCAACTTCCCAACCATTAATAACAAGATCATAAGCCTTTGACAGACATGCGCCTGGATCAGAAGTAAGTAATTTTTCATGACCATCTTTAGGTGAAGTGAATGGATGATGCAATGCGTCCCAACGATCTTCATCTTCATTAAATTCGAACATAGGGAAATCAACCACCCATAGAATTGACCATTCATCTCCTGAAAGTATTTTACGATCGTGACCAATTTTTTCTCTTAAAGCTCCTATAGCTTCATTCACAATTTTTTCTTTATCCGCTCCAAAGAAGATCAAATCTCCATTTTCAGCTTTTGTTTTCTCAATAATTGCTTTTAATGCTTTTTCATGGATATTTTTAACAATTGGGCTTTGAAGCCCTTCTTCATTCAGCTTGGTCACATCATTAATTTTTATATATGCTAATCCCTTAGCTCCATATATCTTGACGAATTCCGTGTATTGATCAATTTCTGATCTTGACATATCTGCTCCAGATGGAATTTTTAAGGCAGCGACGCGACCATTAGATGAATTCGCAGGTGAAGAAAATACTTTAAAGTCGACATCTTTCATGTCTTCAGTTAATTCAATGAGTTCTAAATCAACTCGTAAATCAGGCTTGTCGGATCCATATCTTGTCATCGCCTCTTTGTAGGTTATTTCCTGAAATTTTTCTGGTAGATCTACATTTAGCACATCTTTAAATACTTTTTGCGTTAACTTTGCAGCAATATTTTTTACATCTTCTTCTTCTACAAATGATGCTTCGATGTCAATTTGAGTAAACTCAGGCTGTCTATCAGCTCTTAAATCTTCATCCCGAAAACATTTAGCAATTTGAAAATATCGATCGAATCCAGAAACCATCAATAATTGTTTAAATAGTTGTGGAGATTGAGGTAGAGCAAAAAATTCTCCATGATGCACTCGTGATGGCACAAGATAATCTCTCGCACCCTCAGGCGTGCTTCTAGTTAATATCGGTGTTTCAATCTCTATGAAATTATCTTCATCTAAAGATTGACGAACGCTCTTAGTGATCTCATAACGTACCTTTAAATTTTTCTGCATTTGATCACGACGCAAGTCAATGAAGCGATTTTCTAAGCGGATAGTCTCGGTAATATTTTCATCATCAATGACAAAAGGTGGCGTTAAGGATGCGTTGATAATTTCTATTTCAGAGACAAGCATTTCAACTTCGCCAGTTGGTATATTCTTATTGACCGTTCCCTCTGGACGTTTACGAACCTTACACTTAACTTTTAAGACGAATTCACTTCTAACAGTTTCAGCAATTTTGAATGCTTCAGGTGTGTCTGGATCAATCACAATTTGAGCGACACCTTCCCTGTCTCTTAAGTCAATAAAAATTACACCGCCATGATCTCTTCTGCGATGGGCCCATCCACATAAATATATTTCTTGATCAATATGGGATGCATTAACGTGCCCACAATATAAAGTTCTCATAATAATTATCTCTTAGCTTTGTTTGAACGTGATTTTGATTTGGGAGGAACAACTCCCATGGAAATTACATACTTTAAGGCTTGGTCAACGGAAACATCAATTTCCTTAATTTTATTTCTAGGCACCATTAATGTATATCCTGAAGTGGGATTAGGCGTTGTGGGAACATAAACATTCACATATTTACCCTTTAAAATTTTTGCTATTTTCTCATCGGTATCGCCAGTGATAAAGGCAAAGGTATAATTTTTGGCATCAGGGAACTCAATTAAAACTGCTTTTGAAAATGCATTAGAGTTGTTTGAAAACAAAGTGTCCGAAACTTGTTTGATTCCTCCATAAATGGATTTAACAAAAGGAAGTTTATCGAGGATCACTTCATATAAGGAAATTAATCTTTTCCCAAAAAAGTTATTAGCAATCAAACCGACTATAAAAATCGAAGCCACTGTTAAAATCACTCCAACCCCAGGAATATTAAATCCAATTAACTGATTGGGTTGATATTCGTAAGGCAAAAATAAAACCACCTGATCAAGAAAGTGTGCCAAAGAGTAAATGACCCAAAAAGTCAAAACAAGCGGAATAAGGACAATCAATCCTGTGAAGATATTTTTTTTAAACATTTTTTTGGTTATCCGTCTTTACCGAAGCCTCAGTAGCAGTGGTTTTCGCTTCTGTTTTTGTCATAGGTTTTTTAAAGTCTGTCTCATACCAACCCGATCCGTTTAGTTTAAAAGCAGGAGCAGATAACATTTTTTCAAAAGTTTCCTTATTGCATGCAGGGCATTTTTTTGTAACGGCCTCTGAAAGCTTTAAAAAAAGATCATCAGCATGAGAGCAGCTAGAACATTTATACTCGTAGATCGGCATACATCTCTCTCTCTAGAATGGAATATCGTCTTCAAACTCATCAAATGAACTACTATTTGATGATCCTGACTGATTGTTACGAGAGGGAGTTTGATCAAATTCATCCCTAGCTTCTGGCTGAGAGCTTGGTTGAGATTCTTGTGCCGGCGCACCATCTCTTCCACCAAGCATTTGCATCGAATCAGCAATCACCTCAGTGGTGTATCGATCCTGACCTTCTTTGGTTTGCCATTTTCTTGTTTGTAATCGACCTTCGAGATAGACTGGACGCCCTTTTTTCAAATATTCACCAGCAATTTCCGCTAACCGTCTATACATAACAATGTTGTGCCATTCTGTTTTTTCTTGCCTTTCGCCAGCTTTATCTTTCCAAGAGTCGGTAGTGGCTATGCTGAAATTACACACGGCATCTCCGTTAGGCATGAATCTAACTTCAGGATCTCTTCCTAAGTTACCCATAAGAATTACCTTATTAACTGATGGCATTTTTTTCTCCTAAAATTTTCATAACTTTATTGTTATCAAAATTTACGTTATTTTTTAATTTTATAATTATATAGCTTTCGTTGGGGAAAATTAAGGCTTCATCAACAAAATCTAAGCTATGGATCTTACTAAAAATCATATTTTTTGATTTATCAGATTGATTGAAAAATTCAGGTTTTATCTTTATTACCATATCATTTTTGCTTGAGGGAAAGATGAATCTAATCATTAAAGCTAACCAACCAGCCAAAAGAACACCACTTAAAACAAAAATAGCATGGTCGTTATATTGTGAAGCAATAAATCCACCTAAAATTCCTCCCACAAAAATTCCCAAAGATTGAGATGTATTGTAAGCACCAAGAACTAAACCTTTTAAATTTTTTGGTGAGAGTCTACTGATTAAACTTGGTAAGGTTGCCTCTAAAAAATTAAAAGCAATAAAATATATTAATAACGTGATCATGATGGATTGTTTGCTATCCGACCAATTTATAAAAAGGTATTGTACAAATATAAGTAGAAATACATTAAGTAAAAAAAACCCTCTCAACATCTTTTTCTTAGAAGATAAAATTATCATCGGAATGATGGCAAGCATGGACAAAACAAAGACAGGCAAATAAATTTGCCAATGGTATTTAATCGGATAACCGATCCCATTCAGCATCAATGGAATCATCATAAACATGATAATTTGAGATGCATGTAAAGCAAAAATTCCATAATCAAGTTTCATAAAAACTTTATCAAAAATAATTTTTTTTATAGGGTAATCAATTCTTTCATTCTTTGAATATCTTATGGGGTTTGGAATGTAATAAATAACAACTGTCATTGCGATTAGTGACAGAATTGCAATTAGCATAAATATATTTTGAAAGCCCAGGTAGGTATTTAGAATCGGTGAAAGTACAATTGATATTCCAAATGTGAGGCCAATGGATGCTCCAATAATCGCCATAGATTTTGTTCTCGCTTTATCCGTAGTTAAATCAGCAAGCAATGCTAAAAGAACAGCTGATATTGCCCCAGCTCCTTGAAGGGCTCGACCCAAAGTAATCATAATTAATGACTCTGAGAAAAAAATGACAAGCGAACCGATAAAGAAAATACATAAACCAATAATGATTATTTTCTTTCTTCCAAAGCGATCCGATAATATTCCAAAGGGAATTTGAAATAATGCTTGAGTTAATCCATAAATACCAAATGTCAGTCCAATTAAAAATGTTGAGGCGCCAGTGCCTAACTCGGATAAGTAGATTGACATTATTGGCAGAACAATGAACAAACCGAGCATCCTCAACATATAAATGAATGCGATACCTAGTGTTGATTTGATTTCAAACGAAGTCATCTTGAAGTATGTATTACATAAATAATAAATTTCTCGTATATTAACAGGTTATGCAAAAAAATAATGACAATCTAATTATCAAAGGGGCAAGAACTCACAATTTAAAGAATATATCTATCTCCATGCCTAAAAATAAGCTAGTTGTCATTACAGGACTATCTGGATCAGGTAAATCATCCCTAGCTTTTGATACCATCTATGCTGAAGGACAAAGGCGCTATGTTGAATCACTATCAGCCTATGCGAGACAGTTTTTAGATAGGATGAATAAGCCAGATGTGGATTTAATTGAAGGCCTATCTCCTGCAATATCTATTGAGCAAAAATCAACATCGCACAATCCTAGGTCAACCGTAGGAACGGTTACAGAAGTCCATGATTATTTAAGATTACTTTTTGCTCGAGCAGGAGATCCACATTGTCCAGAGCACAACCATAAATTAGAAGCTCAAACTATTTCCCAGATAGTTGATAACATTTTATTGCTTGGAGAAGAAAAAAAAATTGTCATCCTATCCCCAATCATTAGTGAGCAAAAAGGAAGTCATAAGGACCTAATTGATGAGCTTCGATCTCAAGGATTCATAAGAGTAAGGCTAAATAATTCGATTCATGAAATCGATGATTTGCCAGAGATTGATAAAAATAAAAAACATACCATTGAAGTGGTCATTGATCGTCTAAAAATTGATGCATCTTCAAAACAAAGAATTACAGAGTCTATTGAGACGGCCGTGAGATTATCTAAATCAAAGGTCATTGTTTATGATATGGATAATGAAAGTACTCATTTATTTTCTACAAAATTTGCTTGCCCGGTGTGTGATTTTTCTCTGGAAGAATTAGAGCCGAGAATATTTTCTTTTAATAATCCGATGGGGGCATGTCCCTCTTGTGATGGCCTTGGAAACAAAACATTTTTTGATTCTGACAAAATAGTGGCTATGCCTGACTTATCCTTATCAGCTGGGGCCATAAAAGGTTGGGATAAAAGAAACCATTTTTATTATCAAATTTTAAAGTCACTCGCTGATCATTATCAATTTGACATCGATACGCCATTTAATGAGTTAGGCCGAGAAATTCAACAAATTATTCTGTATGGGAATAATGAAAAAATTGATTTTTCATATCTCAGCTCTGATGGAAAGATTTACAAAAAAAATCATACCTTCGAGGGGATACTCAATAATTTTTCAAGACGTTATCGTGAATCTGATTCCCATTTAGTGAGAGATGAATTGGCAAAATACCTAAGCCATAAAGAATGTCCTGATTGCCAGGGTAAGAGATTAAAAAAATCCTCACTGAGTGTATTAATAGAGGGCCTAGATATCCATACCATCTGCGATATGTCACTAAAAGAATGTCATCAGTATTTTGAAAATCTAAATTTAACTGGATCAAAAAAACATATTGCGGAAAAAATAATCAATGAAATAAAAAGTAGAGTCTTTTTTCTTAATAATGTTGGACTTAACTATCTGAGCCTATCGAGGACAGCTGATACTCTATCTGGGGGAGAGGCTCAAAGGATTAGATTGGCCTCTCAAATTGGTAGCGGCTTAACAGGAGTTATGTATGTTTTAGACGAACCTTCAATTGGTTTGCATCAAAGAGATAATGATAGGCTACTGGAAACATTAAAAAATCTTCGGGATCTGGGTAACACAGTCATTGTGGTTGAGCATGATGAGGATGCTATCTTAAGTGCTGACTATGTGATTGATATTGGTCCTGGCGCCGGGGTGCACGGTGGTAAAGTCATTGCCTCTGGCTCACCTCAAGAAATTTTAAAAAATAAAAACTCACTGACCGCTCAATATTTATCAAAAAATAAAAAAATTGAAATTAACAACCTTCCAAAAACCACCAATAATTTTATTAGAATCAAGGGGGCGAAAGGAAATAACTTAAAAAGTATTGATGTGGATATTCCTGTTGGTCTATTTACTTGTGTCACAGGGGTTTCTGGAAGTGGTAAGTCGACTTTAATCAACGACACACTTTATCTATCTTTATCAAATAAATTAAATCGAAACAATCATGAAACAGCCCCGCATGACGAAATTTTAGGAGTAAACTTATTTGATAAAGTCATTGATGTAAATCAAAGTCCGATTGGTAGAACGCCTCGCTCGAATCCTGCCACCTATACAGGCTTGTTCGCGCCGATCAGGGATTTATTTTCTAAATTACCAGAAAGTAAATCAAGAGGATATGGTCCTGGAAGATTTTCTTTTAATGTCAAAGGAGGAAGATGTGAGGCTTGTGAGGGTGACGGTGTTTTAAAGGTGGAAATGCATTTTCTACCTGACGTGTATGTTAAATGTGATATTTGCCAAGGACATCGATATAACCGGGAAACGTTAGAGATAAAATATAAGGGTAAAAACATTCACGAAATTTTATCCATGACCGTTGAGGATGCCTATCAATTTTTTGAGTCCATTCCTGTCGTTGCAAAAAAATTACAAACCCTTTTAGATGTAGGCCTTGGATATATTACCCTCGGTCAAAATGCTACTACCTTATCTGGAGGAGAAGCCCAGAGAGTTAAATTAGCTCTAGAGTTATCCAAAAGAGATACAGGGAAAACAATGTACATTCTTGATGAACCTACCACAGGACTTCATTTCGCTGACATTCAATTGCTCTTAAATGTTCTTCATAAGCTTCGAGATAATGGTAATACCATCGTTGTTATCGAACATAATTTGGATGTCATTAAGACAGCAGACTGGATCTTAGATTTAGGCCCCGAAGGAGGTTCTGGTGGTGGAGAAGTGATTGCTTGTGGTTCTCCTAGAGAATTAGCTAATGTTGCAAAAAGTTATACAGGGCAATATTTAAAAAAATTAATTTAAGGGATGTTTGAATAATCCATCCTCCTAAAAATTTGGTTTGTTTTTTTTGTTAAAAATTCTGAATGAATATCTTTCTGGTACTTTTTTGGATTTGTTAGCATGGATGCAAGTTTTGCCGATTGATATGAACTTAAAGAGCTTGGGTCAACATTAAAATAAAATTGTGATGCATTTTTAATCCCATAGAGACCGTCACCCCATTCTGCAATATTTAAATACAGCTCTAATATCCTTTTTTTACTTAAAAATATTTCTAAAAATATAACAAGAGCCGCTTCATTGATCTTTCTATAAACATTTTTTGATGGACTAAGAAATAAATTTTTAACTAGTTGTTGTGAAATTGTTGAACCGCCACGTTTATTTTTTTGATGAAGATTGTCAATATATGCATCTTTAATTGATCTGATATCAATTCCAGAATGCTGCATAAAACGATCGTCTTCTGCAGCAACTACTGCTCTCTTCATGGAGTTATTGATCATTTCATAAGCTACCCAATCAATTTTGATATTTTTTGCATAATTAATTCCTAATTGATATTTCATCATCGAAGTCGTTTTTGGATTAATAGATTTGAACTTGTAAATCTCAATAATTTTTGGAGTCAGAAAAACTAGGTATCCAATTGTTAGTATTGAAATTGCAACAAATGCTTTTTTTAAATTAGAGTTGATCTTAAAGATTCCTCAAGACTATTAGATTCGACTTTTAGCCCATGCCATATTTCAAAACTTGCTGCTGCTTGCTTAACAAGCATGCCAAGCCCATCAAAGGAAGTTAAGTTATTATCGCTTGCATTTTTTAGGAATGGTGTTTGTTTACCATACATCATGTCATAGCAAATAATTTCCTTATGGCAATCATTCAAAGATATTGGGGATAGGGAAGTATTATCAATACCTGCAGAGGTGGCATTAATCACTATATCAATCTTATTAAACTCAATTTTTTCCATCACTGATACTTTTTTAAAACTTTCATGCCAATTCTCAGCCATATCAAATGATTTCTGTATGGTCCTATTCCACAGATAAAGATGAGAAATTTTTTCACTGAACATGGATGGAATAATTCCATTAGCAGCGCCACCTGCACCAAGCAGTAATACAGAAGAGTTGGAGATAGACCCAATTTTTTCTATTAGATCATTAACTAAGCCAATTCCATCTGTTGTATGCGCTGCAATCGAATTATTATCAAAACACAGCGTGTTTGCAGATCCAGTTAAATCAACGTCTGAAGTTCTTGTTGTTGAAATTTTTGCAGCACATCCTTTAAATGGAAGGGTGACATTTGCACCCGAATAACCATTGCTAATTAGATTTTCAATTGTTGATGTAAAATTTATGTCGTCATCAGCCATAATTTTTTCATAAGTTAAATCTATCGAATGCTGCCTAGCAAATTCTGAATGAATTTGTGGTGACAGTGAATGATTAATTGGATTACCTATGACAGCAAATTTTTTCATTTTTTCCTATTTTTGCACTAATATAGTGCATTTATTAGTTAATTTGTATTAAATTTGACCAAAAAAATACTTTTTTATAGTTAAACTACGGCTTATTTGTTAATGATCAACTAATATATTACATCTATTTTATTTTGGCATAGATGTTGCATTAATAAAAAGTAAATAACTAAACTTGAGAGGAAATTTTACTATGGCAGTTTCAGATGTAATGAAAATGGTAAAGGACAACAATGTAAAATTTGTTGATTTTAGATTTACCGACACAAAAGGAAAAGAACAGCACGTGTCTGTTCCAGTATCCGCTTTTGATGAAGACAAATTTAAAGATGGTCATGCTTTTGATGGCTCATCTATTGCAGGTTGGAAAGGTATTAATGCATCAGATATGTTGCTCATGCCAGATCCAGACACAGCAAAGATTGACCCTTTTTTTGAGGAAACAACACTTACACTCACCTGTAATATTGTTGACCCAACAGACGGTAAACCCTATGATAGAGATCCAAGAAGTATTGCTTTAAAAGCTGAAGCTTATTTAAAATCAACTGGTATTGGCGATACTGCTTTTTTTGGTCCAGAACCAGAATTCTTTGTATTTGATTCAATTACATGGAAAACAGACATGAGCGGCTCTCATGTAAAAATTTATACTGAAGAAGCCACATGGGATTCTGAAAACAATCATGAAGGTGGAAACGTTGGCCACCGACCAGCAGTCAAAGGTGGTTATTTCCCAGTTCCTCCAGTAGATTCACTGCAAGATTTGAGATCAGCCATGTGCATGACACTTGAGCAACTTGGCGTCCCTGTAGAAGTTCATCACCATGAAGTGGCTGGTGCAGGTCAATGTGAAATTGGAACAAAGTTTGCTACATTAACACAAAGAGCTGATTGGACTCAAGTCTTAAAATATGTCGTTCACAACACAGCCAACAACTTTGGCAAAACTGCGACATTTATGCCTAAGCCAGTGTTAGGTGATAACGGATCAGGTATGCACGTTCACCAATCAATCTGGAAAGATGGTAAAAATACATTTGCAGGTGACGAATATGCTGGCTTAAGTGAAACAGCATTATTCTATATTGGCGGTATCATTAAGCACGCTAGAGCATTAAATGCAATTACTAATCCATCAACTAACTCTTACAAAAGATTAGTCCCTGGATTTGAAGCGCCAATTAAATTAGCTTATTCAGCTAAAAACCGTTCTGCTTCAATTCGAGTACCATTCGTTTCAAGTGATAAAGCTAGACGAATTGAAACAAGATTCCCTGATCCAACAGCGAATCCATATCTTGCCTTTAGTGCACTTCTAATGGCTGGTCTAGATGGTATTCAAAATAAAATCCATCCAGGTGAAGCAGCAACGAAAGATTTGTATCACCTTCCACCGGAAGAAGATGCAGCTATCCCAACTGTTGCAAGATCTCTCGAAGAAGCTCTTGAGGCATTAAATGAGGATCGTGCATTCTTAACTCAAGGCGGTGTGTTTTCTGATGACTTCATTGATAGTTTTATTGATTTAAAAATGAATGAAGTGACAACACTCAGAATGACGCCTCACCCAGTTGAGTTTGATTTATATTATTCAGTGTAATTTTTATTTTCGGGGTGATTTTTTCACCCCGATTTAAAACTTAAATGTCGCCTCCAATCAAAGAAAAAGAAAATAACGAATTAGAGCAACTTGCAACTTCGGTTGTTTTACTTGATAAAAATCTTAATATCAAATATTTAAACCCTAGCGCAGAAATTCTTTTTCAGATTTCTTTGAAAAAAGTTAAGGATAAGCAAATTTCTTTAATTTTCGAGGATATTGATTATTTAAAATATCGGATTGATAAATCTATACAAAGATCCTCCACCTACAAAGAGCATGAGTGTCAAATTAAAATAAAAGATATTATCAAAACCGTAACTTTTACTGTTACACCATATGATGATGATGATTATGAATTTATTTTAGAATTTATTGAGATGGATCAGGTTCTGCAAGTAGCAAAAGAAGAAAGAATGATGTTGCAACAAAAAGCCAACTCTGAGCTCCTCAGAAATCTTGCGCATGAAATCAGAAACCCTCTTGGTGGTATTAAAGGCTCAGCTCAACTTTTAGCTGATGAAGTCAATGAAGATTTATCTGAATATATTCAAATCATCATATCTGAAAGTGAACGTTTACAAAAATTAATGGATAGTTTGTTAAGCCCTCACAAAATACCAAAATTTGAAAAAAATAATATTCATGAAATTCTTGAAAAAATTCGTAGCACGCTGAGCTCAGAATACTCCGAAATAGAATTTATAAGAGACTATGATATATCTATTCCCTTAATATCCTGTGATTACGAAAAGATCTATCAAGCCCTATTCAATATTGTGAAAAATGCCTGTGAAATATTGACCACATTGCCTTTTGAAGAAAAAAATAAAATAACTTTTGTCACTCGTTCTGAAAGAAAAGTAATTTTTCATAAAAAACTTCATCATACAGTTTTAAATATATCCATCATTGATAATGGTCCTGGAATTCCTAAAGAAAAAATTGAAGAAATATTTTTTCCTCTTGTCAGCGGAAAAGATTCTGGAACAGGGCTTGGGCTGCCGTTAAGTCAAAATTTTATAACGCTGCACAATGGCATCATTGACGTAAATAGCTGTCCTGGGGAAACAGAATTTAAAATTTTATTACCAATTCAAAATTAAATATGGATGCCACTAATAAAAAAATTTGGATTTTAGATGACGACAAGTCAATTCGATGGGTACTTCAAAAGGCTTTAGAAAAATACAATTATAATGTCACTGCATTTGGAAATACTAACGAGGCTATAAATCAATTTAACCATGATATGCCTGATCTTATTGTCAGCGATATAAAAATGCCAGGCGAATCAGGACTTCAATTTCTTGAAAAAGTGAAGGGAAAGTTTCCAAATATTCCCGTAATTATAATGACAGCGTTTAGCGATCTTGATTCTGCAGTGGATTCATACTCGCATGGAGCATATGAATATCTTCCGAAACCATTTGATATTGATAACGCGATTAGTGTAATTAATTCTGCTTTTAAAGATAAAGTTGAGGAACTTAATGATATTGAAACTGCTAATAAAATTATTGGCACTTCAAAAGTGATGCAGGAAGTTTTTAAACAAATTGGGAAATTAAGTAAGTCTGATGCATCCATCCTCATTACTGGTGAAAGTGGCACCGGTAAAGAGCTTATAGCCAAAGCCATACATGATAATAGTTTAAGGAAAGATAAACCTTTTGTAGCACTCAATTCTGCAGCAATTCCTAAAGATCTTCTTGAATCTGAATTATTCGGATATGAAAAAGGAGCATTTACTGGGGCAAATGCTTCAAAAAAAGGTTACTTTGAAGTGGCAGAAAATGGAACATTATTCCTTGATGAAATTGCCGATATGCCAACTGATCTTCAGTCTAAACTTTTAAGAGTATTGAATGATGGCTCTTTTCAAAAACTTGGAAGTAGCACAGTCATTAAAGCAAATGTGAGGATTATTGCCGCGACACATCAAGATCTAAAAGAAAAAATTAATCAACAAACTTTTAGGGAAGATTTATTTCATAGGCTTAATGTGATTACTATTCATCTTCCACCCTTAAGAGAAAGGGAAAATGATATTAATTTATTGGCAAAATTTTTTCTTACTCAAAGCGCTAATGAGTTAAAAACTAATACAAAATACCTTAATGAAGAAACACAAGAATACTTTAAGAAGCTAAGCTGGACAGGAAATATCAGACAACTTCGAAATATTTGTCATTGGCTCACCGTCATGTCTCCTGGCAAGGAAATAGGTGTTTCTGACCTACCTGCAGAAATATTAAAAGAGAATGTCTACAATAAAACATCAAACAATTGGGAAGACTCCCTAAGATTAGTTTTTAAAAATGATTTATCCAATAAAACTGAAAATCTTTATGATTTGTATGTAAATAAATTAGAGGCGATTATAATTAAAGCATCGCTTGATCATTGTGGCGGAAAAAAAATCAATGCAGCACAAATTTTGGGTATTGGTCGAAATACCATTACTAGAAAAATCAAAGATTTGAAGATAAATAATTGATAATATTTAATTAATTTCTAAGAGATTCGACTCTTTTCCTAATTTTCAAAAAACATTCTCCCCATTCTTTATCCTTTTTTTGTCGAAATATTTCTACACTTGGATACCATGAAGAAAACCTTTCATCATTCCAGTACCAAATCCTTCCAAAATCTTTTGGTACTGCCAAAAATGTCTTCTTGCCAATAGATCCAGCTATATGTGTAGTTACATTACTGCATGTAATTACACAATCACAAATTGAGATAAGTGATGCCAATCTATCAATGTCATTAAAGCAGTCAACATCAGTTACTAAAATTTTTCTATTTAATACATCATCTAATTCATTTAAATCCTCGGCAATTTCTCCATACTGCAATGATACAAATTTTATCTTTTTATTATTTGCGAAAGCTGATAACTCCCTCAGTGAAAAGCTTTTTTCATCACCAATTACTTTATTTTTACTTTTCCAAGATATTCCAACTAATAATTCATCTTTATTCTTGTGGTATTTTTCTTTTAAATATTTACTGTTCTTTTCATTTGCAGAATATATAGGTAATTTCATTACTTCTTTTGTTGGATCCTTAAAAAGAAACATTAGTGAAGCTAAGTTTAATTTTATGGAACTTTTGTATTCTTCATAAAAATTCTTATATTCATTTAAATCTATTACCTTAATTTTTGTATCTAATACTTGTTTAAAGAAATTAATTGTTTTTTCGCTTGCAACATATGTTAATGATTTTACTTTTTTAGCAATTATATTTAATAATCTTGAATACAATATTTGATCGCCAATACCTTGCTCACTAAAAATTATTACATTTGAATCATCTATTTTTAATTTATCAATTTTTTGGGTATGTTCAAAATCATTAAAAACCTGTTGTTTATCATCCTGAAGGGTTCTAAATGAATAATATTTAGATGCGCTTTGATAATCTTTCATCCTCAAGTAACACAAACCTAGATGAAAATTAGCCTCTACATGATTTGGCTGTTTTTCGATGACTCTATTTAAATACTTAATTGCATCATTGTCATCTTTGCCTGTTGAAAATAACATTGTCCCCATTTGAAAATCAACAATTGGATTATTCGGGTCTATTTTTCTTGCTAACTCAATTAGATTAATTGCTTCATCAATTTTTCTTAATTTTATTTTTACTGCTGCCAATGTAAGGAGCAACTTATCTTCCTTATCATTTATTTCAAGAGCTTTTGAAAGATATAATTCTGCACTCTTAGCTTGATTCATATTGTTATATGTAATGCCAAGGTTATTTAATGCATTAAAATCATTTTCATTTATTTCAAGAGCTTTTATATAGCAGGATACAGCTTCTTCTAATTGATTGTTTTTGTTCAATAAATAACCCAATGAAATATACAAATTAATGTCTTGTTTTTTAAATGAGATTAACTTCTCATATAGCTCAATACTTTTAGCATCATCATTTGAGTATCTTGTTAGTGCAATTAATGCAGATAATAACGAAATTTTTTTAGATTCATTTGAATTCTGCAACAACCCTTCTAAAAAATTAATTGAATTATCAAATGTATCTTGTGTTTTTATTAATACATTAATATATATTTGAAGTATTTGATCATTAACATTTAATGTAAGTGCCTTTTTAGCACAAGGAATTAAATCTTTAAAATTCCCCATCTTAAAGTAATTCACGCATAGATTATGATTGGCATCATAATTTAATGGATATTTACGTAGAATTTTCTTTAATATTTGATTAGATTTCTCAATATCACCTGCATTACCAGCAAGAATACTTTTTTTTAACAGCTCATTAATGTTCATTGATATATTTAAAAGGTTAAAAAAAACCCCACTTCTGTGGGGTTTTTAAGTTTATGCTTCAAATATTTAAATATTAGAAGAATAAGATTGCACCTAAAGATACAGTATCTGACTCATTTTCATAAGCGCTAGATTGACCTTCAGATGTAATTTTGTTGTACTCAGCAACTAAGTTTAAGTGCTTAGTTAATGGGTGGTATGCACCAACAGTCCAACGTTCGTTTTTCTCGATTAAGTCAGCATCAGATTCACCAGATGCCTCATCAAGATTTGAAACACCGTATGCAACACCAAGTTTTGTACCTGTTGGAATTACATATGTTGCTTGTAAGTAACCGCCATCTGAATCACGTTTCTTGAACTTGTTACCAGTAGCATAAGCACCTAAAGTACCGAATAAAGTAGTACCAGCACCGTCACCATTATAGTAGTAACCAACTAAACCTAAGTTACCAGTAGAAATAGATGCACCGATATCATAAGCTGTAGCAGTGTAGCTATCTACGTTTGCAGTAGAGAAGCTTGTGTTTGATGTAGTTGTATCACCAGTTACATCATATGATGCGCCAGATGCCCAAACTTTACCAGCAACGTCACCTGTCCACTCATACATTACTTGACCTTCAATACCGAAACGATCTTGATATAATTTAGAGTCATTAGTTGTAGCGTTTGAAGCATCACCAAAGTTTTGGTTTGGGTTTGTTAACGCGATTGTAGCTGAAAAACCATTCATGTTAGGTGTTGTATAAGAAACTTGACCTTTCCATGCTGGGTAAATATAGCCAGTACCGATACCACCTAATGTTGTTGCAGCACCTGAAACACCTGCACCACCACCAACACCAAGAAGTGTCATGTCGTTAAGGATTGCTTGACCAGCAAAGATACCTAAATCTTTACCAAGTTTCACTGTACCCCAAGACTTGTCACCGAAAGTAACAAATGCTTGACGATTTAATGGTGTTTTAGCATCACCGTGTGAGAAGTTATCTGAAACGTTTGGTTGGAATGAAATTGTGAATGATACATCAACATCATTTTGACGTGTTGTTCCAGTAAAACCTAACCATGCTGGTAAAAGACCTGTGTTAATACCAACAGCATTACTTTCTTTGTCAAGATCTTCAACGCCAGCTAAACGACCGTTTGCAGCAGTAATATCATTACCGCCTTTACCTTTGTCGTTATTTGTAAAGTTCATAAAAGCATTAACGTTACCGTTAACGTCTAATGTCCAATCACCAGCAGGAATTACGATACCTGCGTTTGCAACTGAAGCTGCAGATAAAACTGCACCAGCAACTGCTAATTTGATTTTATTATTCATAAAAATCTCCTAAGTTAAAAAATACCTCTCAAACAAGTTGAGAGAAAGTTCGCGAACTTTCTCAACGTTAAACGTTAAGAAGTTAGGTTAATTATGCTGAATTTATGTTTTGATTGCTAGGATAAAGTGCTTTTTTTGCAACATTAAGCAAATTTTGTTGTTTTTTTACAACAAAAAGAGTCTTTATATAATTATTTCAATGATTTATGTATGTTATTGGCAAATCGATCAGTCATGCCAGACAGGAAGTCAGCAATTGAGCGATGTTTTTTTTCATGAATTTTGTAATGACTAGGTAAAGCCTCAAAGTTATCTGCGAAGTAATTAAATAGATCTACAACGATTCTCTGTGCATCACTGGTCATTTGATTTACCCTCGGATGTTCATATAAATTAGCTCTTAAAAAAACTCTGCAATCATTCAAGTAATTTTGAACTGGCTCCGATAAATTAATCAAGGTGGTTTTATGATTTCTTACCTCATCAATTGTTTTAATATTTGACTCACTAATTAGCTTTCTTGAATGGCTTGTAACGTCATTGATAAGAATAAACATCATATATCTCAATGTTTCATAAACCCTTACTTTTTCAACAGCCTCATTGCTATTTAAATCGTCTCTTAAATTGCGGTAATTTTCAGCAAAAAAATTAAGTTGCTTTAATTTTGATATTGATAGAATCCCTGATCGGTAACCATCCTCAAGATCGTGGATGTTATAAGCGATGCTATCAGCAATATCTACAATTTGAGCTTCAAGGCTTGGTTGCGTTTTATTAAGAAATCTTTCACCCACCTTCCCTAATGATGATGCATTCTTTGTTGAGCAATGTTTAAGGATGCCTTCACGACTTTCAAAAGTCAGATTAAGGCCACTGAAGTTCACGTACCTTTTTTCTAGCTTATCTACAACCCGTAAGGATTGATAATTATGCTCAAAGCCCCCATGACTTTTCATACATTGATTCAATGCATCTTGGCCTGCGTGGCCAAAGGGAGTGTGGCCTAGGTCATGGGCTAGGGCAATAGTTTCAGACAAATCTTCATTTAGTTCTAGAGAGCGGGCCACTCCTCTAGAGATTTGAGATACCTCTAGCGAATGCGTTAGTCTTGTCCGAAACATATCACCTTCATGATTCACAAACACTTGTGTTTTATACATCAATCTTCGAAAAGCGGAGGAATGAATAATTCTGTCTCGATCTCTTTGAAAGTCGTTTCTCAGAGGTGATTTATTTTCTAAATGTTCTCTGCCTAAGGAATTGGCCTCATGTACCGCATATTTTTTCATTTTTCTTGAGCATGTTTCCCGTTAACTTTTGATAACATCGTCCAATGCACTCGATGAATATTTATTGGTCACTATGGCTTGTCCAATGCCTTGTTGCAGGACCAGGTAAATCTCCTTATTTTTATTTTTTTTATCTAATTTCATCGCTCCAATAAAATTTTCATAATCAATATCAGGTTTTTTAATAGGTAAATTAGCCTGGGAAATAAGGTCTTTTACTCGATTAAACTCAGACTCGCTCAACCATCCTTGAGCAAGTGACATCTTTGCTGCAAGCACTATCCCGCAGCCAACTGCCTCTCCATGGAGCCACTCACCATAACCTAGACAATTTTCAATCGCATGTCCAAAAGTATGTCCAAGATTAAGAATGGCCCTAATGCCTGATTCTTTTTCATCTTCAGACACAACTTTAGCTTTAATTTCACAGGATCTATATATGACATTCTCTAAATGTTCAAAATCTAATTGTTTTAAATTGTCAATATTCATTTCGAGGTATTTAAAAAAGTCTTCATCCCAAATGAGACCGTACTTAATAACTTCAGCAAGCCCTGCTGATATTTGTCGATTATCAAGCGTTTTTAAAACATTTAAGTCAATGATTACCGCCTGTGGCTGATAAAAAGCACCGATCATATTTTTACCCAACACGTGATTTATGCCGGTTTTACCCCCTACTGATGAATCAACCTGAGCTAAAAGGGTGGTTGGTATTTGCACAAATGGGATACCTCTCAGAAATGAAGCTGCAGCATATCCAGCAATGTCTCCAACAACGCCTCCACCGAGTGCCAGAATAGTTGTATCACGATTACACTGATTCTCTAACAATTTTGTATAAATATGATTCAAAGAGTCGTAATTTTTAAATTCTTCTCCATCATCAATGATTGCCTCTACCACCTGGTAGTCATCCAGTAAATTTTTTATATTCTCTAAATATAATTTAGAAACTGTTGTATTCGATACGATACAGATGGTTTTTGTTTTGATGTGACTTGTAATTATTTTTGCATCTTCTAAAAGACTGCTACCTATATATATAGGATAAGATCTGTCTCCAAGTTCAACATTTAAAATTTTCATATAGCATCCATTTTTTTTATTATAAATTTAACGACATCAATTGATTTCATGTGACTTGTATCAACATCCACATCTGCAAGGTCCTGATAATAAGGTTCTCTTTCCTCCAATATCCTTTCAATAACTTGTTCTTTATCATCAACGTTGAGTATCGGTCTGGAATTATCATTTTTTAATCTATTACATAGGGTTTGAAGATTTGCCTTCAGATAAATAATCAAAGCATTATGTTTTATAAGCTGAGCCCTGCTCTTCGCGTTGGTTACTATGCCGCCACCGGTAGAAATAATCACCTTATCCTTTTCAATCGAATCGCTGAGCACCTGGAGCTCTCTTTCTCTGAAACCTGCCTCACCTTCAATCTCAAAAATTGTATTGATCTTGACACCCGATTTTTCTTCGATGATTTTGTCAAGATCAATAAAATCGTAACCTAATTTATTAGATAAAAGTTTTCCAATTGTGGTTTTTCCTGCCCCCATCATTCCAACTAATATTATTTTTGACACCATATCTAATATATAATCTTTGTTTAATTATTCATTATACAAGTATATTAAATACTCTAGATTGATCATGAACTCAATCAAACAAATTTTAATTATCTCAACCTCAATAATCCTATCTTCAATAGCGTTAATCTATTATGTTTACCTTCTGATTGTTCCATCGCTACCACCTTTAGATAATTTAGCTGACTATCGACCTAAAGAACCGCTTCAGGTTTTCACTAAGGAGGGTGATTTAATTGCAGAATTTGGCGAAGAGCATCGAGATTTTATCAAAATAAATAATGTTCCTCAGAAAATGATCAATGCCATCATTGCAACCGAGGATAGAAGATTTTTTGAGCATAATGGAATCGACTTCATTGGGATATTCAGAGCGACTTATAAGACGCTTCTTGGAATAAGTTTTGAAGGGGCAAGTACGATTACCATGCAAGTAGCGCGTAATTTTTTTCTCACATCAGATAAAACAATCAAAAGAAAAATAAGTGAAATATTACTATCTTTGGAGATAGAAAAACATTTATCTAAAGAGCAGATACTTGAGCTATACATGAATCAAATTTATCTTGGTCAAAGAAGTTTTGGTTTTAATTCAGCGGCTAATACATATTTTAGTAAAAATCTTAATGAACTTAACACTGCTGAAATGGCACTTTTAGCAGGGCTTCCTAAAGCACCAAGTCGATATAATCCTTTTAATAATTATGATTTAGCAATAAAGAGGCAAAAAGATGTATTAGCTAGTATGTTAAGGCATGGATTCATTGATGAATCATCTTATATTATTGCCTTAGATCAACCAATCAATCTTAAAGAATCAAAAATAAAAAAAGATGTTGATGCTGAGTTCATTGCCGAAATGGTAAGAAAAGACTTATTTGATGAATTTGGAGAAAAAATCTATTCAAGTGGCTTAAAAGTATTTACGACGATTAAAAGTAAAAATCAAAAATTAGCAAATAAAGCTGTCAGGGACGGCATTATCAGTTACATCAATCGACATCAACCTCGTGAGCCAGATGGTTTTTTTGAGCTAGATATAAGTACTTCAAACAAAGTTAGTGAAACTGAAGAAGAAATAAATATTAAAGTTACAAAATATCTTAAGCAGTTTCCTAGCTACAATGATTTTATTCCTGGAATAATCACCAAAATGCAACCCTTAGAAATTGAAGTGATTTTAAAAGATGGAAGAACTATTAATGTTTATAAAAAAGGGTTGAGGCTGATTGAAAATGATAAAGATTATGAAGATCAAGCTGAGGATTATAGAAGGATAAAAGTTGGTGGAGTCTATCATTTTACAAAAATCCGAAAAGAGTGGGCACTCACTCAATTGCCAGAAGTAGAATCTGCACTAATAGCAATGGACCCTAATTCAGGAGAAATAAATGCCCTTGTTGGAGGGTTTGATTTTCAAAAAAATAAATTCAATCATATTACCCAGGCATATCGACAACCAGGATCTATCTTTAAGCCCTTTATATACTCTGCAGCCATTGAAAAGGGGGTCACGCCAGCGACATTGGTAAATGATAATTTTTTCTTTATGACGGCTGACGAATTAATGACCAAAGAAAATTGGGAGCCAAAAAATTACAATGATAAGTATGACGGTCCAACCCGATTAAGAGTCGGTTTGAGTAAATCAAAAAATATGGTGGCCATCAGAACTCTCAAATACATCGATCCCAAATATGCCCAGGATTATGTTTCAAGATTTGGTTTTGACAAAAAGAAAATTCCTCCTTACTTATCTCTGGCGCTAGGAGTTGCAGAAGTAAAACCGATCAATCTAATTTCCGCATTTGCTGTTTTTGCAAATGGGGGATATTTAAAAGAACCTTATTATATTGATAAGATCATCGATTCAAATGATCGACAGATCAAATTAAAATCCAGCATTACCAATGAAGATACGCCACGGATTATTGACCCAAGAAATGCTTTTATTATGGACTCGATGCTTAAAGATGTCATCAAAGATGGAACAGCCAAAAGAGCACAAATTTTAAAAAGGACCGATATTGCCGGTAAAACAGGAACAACAAATGATCTGATAGATGCTTGGTTTGTTGGATACAATCCAGACCATATTGCCCTTACTTGGTTTGGTTATGACACTCCTCAATCATTGGGGGATAAGGAAACAGGTTCTAGGGCAGCATTACCAATTTGGATTGATTACATGAAGGGGGCGTTAGATGGACTTCCAGAAAAGATTTATGCAGAGCCTGAAGGAATCATTCCACATAAAATAAATCCAGTTGATGGAACATTAACCTCCAATGATGATGAATCTGGCATTTATGAATATTTTTATGAAGAATTTTATCCTCAAGATAACGCATTCTTTATGATCAATTAATATGAAAAAGTTATCAGATCAGCATGTTAAAAAACATATTGCTTCAATGGCAGCTGAGATTATCATTGAAGAAGGTGTGAGTGATTATTTGTATGCCAAAAAAAAAGCTGCAAAATATTTAAATTACACTTCATACCAAACACTTCCCAGTAATAATGAAATTGATGAAGCAATAAGAGAACATCAAGCCACATTTCCAACCAACAACGCAGAGGATTTTATTTTTTATAAAGAAATTGCCATTAAAATCATGAACGAATTGGAACCGTTCAATCCTCTGATAACAGGAACTCTGCAAGAGGGCAGGGTAACAAATAATCAAAAAATCTTAATAAATCTTTTTGCTGATAATTTTAAAGAAATTGAATATTTTTTATTAAGCAATAATTACCAATTCAAAACCAAAGACCCAAAAAGACTTGATAGTTTTTTGATTAAATATATTTTATTTTATGAAAATATTGAAACAGAATTAACGGTATTTGATATTTTGGAACCAAGACATAGGGAAAAACATAAAAGCATGATCAAAGGCAGAGGCATCAAAATTGATGACTTCAAGAAAGTGGAATCAATGAGAATCGTCTCTTAACCACTTTGCAACATCGACCGCAAAATAACTTAAAATTGCATCAGCGCCAGCTCTCTTAATCGATAAAAGTGATTCAATCACTGTGGCTTTTTCCTCAAGCCAATTATTTTGTGCGGCAGCTTTTAACATAGCATATTCGCCAGATACCTGGTAAGCAAAAGTTGGCTTATTAAATTCTTTTTTTATTTTATAAATGATATCTAAATACAGTCCCGCTGGCTTCACCATCAATATGTCAGCACCCTCATTGACATCTAGTAAGGCTTCATGAACTGCTTCGTCTGAATTAGCTGGGTCCATTTGGTAACTATCTTTACTTGCTTTACCTAAATTATTTTTTGATCCAACAGCCTCTCTAAAAGGGCCATAAAAAGATGATGCATATTTGGCTGTATATGAAAGTATTTTGATATTTTTTTTATCATGCGACTCTAGTGATTCACGGATGGCACCAACCCTTCCATCCATCATGTCTGATGGCGCAACTACATCAGCCCCTGCTTCTGCATGGCTCAATGCTTGTTTTACCAACACATCAACTGTTTCATCATTTAACACATAACCATTTTTATCAATCAATCCATCTTGCCCATGAGAGGTATATGGATCAAGAGCCACATCTGTGATGACACCCATATCTGGAAATTCTTTTTTAATTGCTCTGATAGTATTTTGCACCAATCCATCTTCTCGAAATGCCTCATGCGCATTTTCAGATTTATATTGATCCTCAATTACTGGGAACAAGGTAACGGCATTAATTTTTAATTCTTGAGCTTCATAAATTTTTTTTAAAAGCAAATCAAGACTTAAGCGAGATACGCCTGGCATAGATTCAACAGGTTCATTTTTTTTACTTCCATCTAAAATAAATACCGGCAAAATTAAATCATCTGAGGTTAATTGATTTTCTCTCATTAGGGATCTGGAAAATTTATCAGACCTCATTCTTCTCATTCTATTAATAAGCTTCATACTATTTAGTCTCAAATAATTTATTTAATGCCTCTCCAGGATTTTCATGGCGCATAAATGATTCACCTATCAAGAAAGTATGCACATCATTTTTATTCATGAGCTCAACATCTGACTTTGTAAAAATTCCAGATTCAGTAACAACTATCTTATCTTTTCCAATTTTATTTTTTAGGTCAAGAGTTGTGTCCAGTGTCACATCAAATGTTTTCAAATTTCTATTGTTAATCCCAATTAATTCTGTCTGAAGTTGTAAAGATGAATCAAGTTCTTTTGCATCATGAGCCTCGACTAACACTGCCATACCTAAATCATGAGCAATTTTTTCATATTCAACTAATTGTTGATCACTGAGTATAGCTGCAATCAATAATATACAATCCGCTCCATTAATTTTGGATTCATAGATTTGATAAGGATCAACGATGAAGTCCTTTCTTAAAATAGGAAGGCCTACTTCTTGCTTTACTAAATTTAAATATTTTAAATCTCCCTGAAAATATTGCTCATCAGTTAAGATCGAAAGACATGCGGCTCCATATTCTTCATATGATCTTGCAATATCTACAGGATTGAATTTTTCTCTAATCACACCTTTTGAGGGGCTGGCTTTCTTTATTTCAGCAATGACAGATGATCTGCCAGTCAAATGATTTTTTTTTATGGATCCCACAAAATCACGGCAAGGGTCTTTTAAATTGTTATGCGCCATAATTTCATTAAGGCTGACATGAACTTTTAATCGCTCAACTTCTTGAAACTTGGTCGCTTCAATTTTTTGTAAAATATTACTCATTTGATTCTTTTACTAATTCTTTTAATTTATTTAAGGCATTGCCATCTTGAATTGATCTGACTGCCAACTCTATTGCATCGTTTAAATTATTTGCAAGCCCTGCAACATAAATGATTGCAGCTGAATTCAAAAGCACAATATTTTTTGCTGGCAGGTCTTCTTTATTTAGAATTTTTAAAATGATTTCCTTAGATGCATTTACATCAGATGCAAATAAATGTTTATTATCTTCTACATTAAAACCAAAATCATTTGGGTGTATTTCATAATTAGTAATACTTCCGCTATCTAGTTCAGAAATAAATGTTTTGCCAGACATCGATATCTCATCCATACCATCGTGCCCATGAACAACCAATACTTTTTTTGATTCAAGTTTCTTTAACACCTCTGAAAAGATTGAGGTTAATTGTTTATTAAATACTCCTATCACCTGTCTTTTAGCACTCGCTGGATTGGCAAGAGGTCCTAACACATTAAATATGGTTCGAATGCCCAGATCTTTTCTAATTGGAGCGACATGTTTCATTGCAGGGTGAAAGTTGGGTGCAAACATGAAACCAATACCAATACTATCAACCAGTTGTTTCATCTTTATATTATCAATTGACACATTCACCCCAAGACTTTCAAGCACATCTGCACTTCCGGAGGATGATGAAATTGAGCGCCCTCCATGCTTTGCTATTCTGACCCCAGCACCAGCAGCAACAAAAGATGCACATGTTGATATGTTAAAAGTCTTAAGTCCGTCGCCTCCAGTGCCACAGGTATCTACAACATCATCATCTAGGTCTACAGGGGTAAGATTATCTCTTAACACTTGAGCTGCAGCAGAAATTTCATCAATAGTCTCACCTTTAATTGACAGGGCAGTCAGGATTGCTGAAACATAATTTGGTGATAACCCACCTGACATAATCGATTGCATTAAATCAGTCATCTCGTTATGACTTAAATTTTCTTTAGCTATTAATTTTTTTAAAAAATTACTCATAAGTTTCTAAAAAATTTTTCAACAAATCATGTCCATGCTCAGTCAAAATTGACTCAGGGTGAAATTGAACGCCTTCAATTGGTAAGGTTTTGTGTTTTATGCCCATGATCTCATTATCATCTGTTGACCAAGCAGTTATATCAAAACATTCTGGGCAGCTCTCCCTTTCAACCACAAGGGAATGATATCTGGTGGCTGTGAAAGGATTAGATAGATTTGCAAATACACCTTGATTATCATGTCCGATTTTAGAGGTTTTACCATGCATTATTTTTTTAGCATGAATTATTTTTCCACCAAATGCCTGAGCAATTGATTGATGTCCAAGACATACTCCTAGCAAAGGAATCTTGCCTTGAAAATAATGAACGATTTCAAGTGAAATACCTGCTTCATTTGGAGTACAGGGTCCAGGAGATATAACAATATAATCTGGTTTCATCTCATCAATTTCAGCAACTGAAATTTTATCGTTACGGAATACCTTTACATCTTGGCCAAGTTCAGCAAAATACTGTACCAAGTTGTATGTAAAAGAATCGTAATTATCAAGCATCAATAACATTATCCGAAATCCTTCTCTGCTATTTCAGCAGCTCGCAAAACGGCTTTGGCCTTATTATTTGTTTCATCCCACTCATTTTTTGCTATTGAATCAGCAACCACACCTGCACCAGCCTGCACAAATAGCTTTCCTGATTTGATTACTCCGGTTCTTATAGCAATCGCAACATCTAACGTGCCATCATATCCAATGTAGCCAACAGCGCCAGCATATACACCTCGTTTGGTTGATTCAAGTTCATTGATTATTTCCATAGCGCGAACTTTTGGGGCTCCACTCACAGTTCCTGCTGGGAAAGTAGCTCTCAAAACATCCATAGGTGATAAATTTTCTTGAATTGATCCCTCCACATTCGATACGATATGCATCACATGTGAGTACCTTTCTATTGTCATTTTATCAGTTACTACAACACTGCCTGGTTGAGATACGCGACCAATATCATTCCTACCTAAGTCCATCAGCTGAATATGTTCAGCAATCTCTTTTGGATCATTCAATAAATCTTTTTCCAAATCTTTATCAAGCTGACTATTCTCTCCTCTTGGCCTAGTGCCTGCAATTGGACGCACTGTAACGGTGTCATTTTCTAAACGAACCAAAATCTCTGGTGAAGCACCAACAATAAAGTAATCATCAAAGTGATAAAAAAACATGTAGGGTGACGGGTTAATGCTTCTTAACACTCTATAAAGAGAAATTGCGGGAAGCTGAAATTCTTTTACCATTCTTTGAGATAAAACAACCTGCATGACATCACCTTCGACGATGTATTCTTTTATTTTATCCACAGCTTGATGAAAATTCTTTTCACCAAATTCAGAATCTGCTTTAGCATCATCAACACTTTTTTTCGATTGAGCATTTTCATTTTTAAGCTGCGATTCAATCATCAGCTCAATATTCGTAAGTCTGTTTATAGCGGCATCATAGGACGATAAATCATCATTTGCATAAACAACTATGGATAATTTCCCCGTCAAATTATCAAAAACGATAACCTCATCAGATTCCATTAAGTGAATATCAGGTAAATCTAAATCATCTTTTATGAATTCTTTGATAAGCTTTGGCTCAATATAGTGAATGGTTTCATAGCCAAAATATCCAGCCAAACCTCCTGAGAAACGGGGGAGGTCTAAATCTTTAGGTGTCTTATAGTTGGCCAAATATTGATCAATGAATCCAAGTGGATCTGAATTATTTTCAGTAAAAATCGTTTTTCCGCTCTCAATTACTTCAACAGTTTTTTGTCGAACTTGGATTAATTTTTTTGCTGGCATGCCAATGATTGAATATCGCCCAAAATTTTCTCCGCCTTCCACCGATTCAAGCAAATATGAGTAAGGGCTATTAGCAACTTTAAGATATATAGATAGAGGAGTTTCAAGGTCAGCATAGCAAGTTTTCACAAGAGGGATTCTGTTATACCCCTGGGACTGGTATATTGAAAACTGTTCTTTGGATAGATTAATTTCCATTTGTTAATGCACTAAATGCTTCAGATCGCTAAATTGTTGAAGTGCATAACTTACAGGGAAGTTTTCTATCGGCTCTTCATATTGATAACCGTATGGAACGGTTGCCACACTTACCCCTGCATTATTTGCAGCCCTAATATCATTACTCGAATCACCAACCATTAAAGTTTCCATCTCTGTAACAGCTAATTTTTTTCGCACAAAATCAATTGAAAATTGATGAGGTTTCTTAAACTTCATCTCATCGCCGCAAATTATACAATCAAAAAATTTTTCAAAGTCTGATTCTTCTAAAATTAAATATGTATGACACGATGGCTTATTGGTAACACAAGCTAATTTAATTTGTTTATCTTGTAAAAATTGAAGAGTGCTTTCAACATCATCATAAGGCTTGCTTTGTTTTGCAATCTTTTTATAAAAATCATTAAACAACATTAAAGCCTTATTTTTTTCTGTATAGCCTTTTTCATTTGATGCCAGTAATGATTGATCAACTAAATTATCAACCCCTTTGCCAATAAACTGCCTGATTGTATTAAACGAAAGAGTTTTAAAATTTAAAGCCTGCAAAGTCTGATTCATTGCCATAGCGATTTCTGGAGCAGTGTCAAACATAGTTCCATCAAGGTCAATGAGAATAGCTTTTATTTTTTTGTTTAATATTCCAGTGGTCATATTTTTTAAGCACTGGCTAATGAGTCTCTTAATTGTTTAATAATCGTATTGTATCGATTTGGGTCGTTATCATTAGCTGCACCAAAAACTGCTGATCCTGCAACAAAGGTATCAGCCCCTGCTCTTGCAATATCAGCAATATTATTGGCATTAACACCACCATCAATTTCTAACCAAATCTCTCTTCCTGTTTCTTGCGTGTAAGCATCAATTTTTTTTCTTGCTACTTTTAATTTTTCTAAGGCAGAAGGAAGAAATTTTTGACCTCCAAAACCTGGGTTGACTGACATCAATAACACCATGTCAACTTTATCCATGACATAGTCTAAGTAGTCAAGTGGTGTTGCTGGGTTAAAAACTAATCCAGATTTACAACCTTGATCACGAACTAAAGATAAACTTCTATCGATATGATTTGAAGCTTCAGGATGAAAGGTAATGATATTTGCGCCTGCTTTAGCAAAATCTGGAATAATTCTATCCACCGGCTCAATCATTAAATGAACATCAATTATCGCATCTGTGACAGGCCGAATTGCTTCACATACCAATGGACCAATTGTTAAATTGGGAACATAGTGGTTATCCATTACATCGAAATGAACGATATCAGCGCCTGAGGTAATTACATCACTGACCTCTTGTCCTAATTTTGCAAAGTCTGCAGACAAAATACTTGGCGCAATCCTAAAGTCTTTACTCATACTTTTAATCCTTAATATCTAATTAGTCATGTAAAATGAGTATTTTAACTGCTTTTACATAATATTAGTAACAACGTAAACAAATTTCGCGACGATCTACATGAAAGTAACTGTCCTTGGCATTAACCATAAATCTGCTCCTGCCTCATTAAGAGATAAATTTGTTTTTAATCAAGATTCCTTAACAAAATCATTAAATGAATTCAAAGCTAATTTGAAAACTGGAGTGGTGATTTTATCAACTTGCAATAGAACAGAAATATATTCATCCGTGTCAAATGATAAAGTTTTACGAGAATGGCTGTGCAAACATCACAACGTAAAAATAAAAGAAATTAATGATCATTGTTATTTTTTAAATGGATCGGCAGCACTTCGACATGCCATATCGGTTGGAGCAGGTCTGGATAGTATGATCATTGGGGAACCTCAAATCCTTGGTCAGGTAAAGCAAGCTTATCGTATTTCTGAAAATGGCAATTTACTAGATAACAATTTAATGCCTTTTTTTAGCAAAGTGTTTGAGTTATCAAAGATAATTCGTTCAAAGACCCAAATAGGCACCAATTCAACCACCATTGCATCCGCTGCCGTTAGACTGATTACAAAAATTTTTGGGGCCATCAGTGACCTTAATATTTTATTCATTGGTGCAGGAGAAATGAATGAATTAAGTGCAAAATACTTTGCGAAATATTCCCCAAAAAAATCCACAATAGCTAACAGAACCCTAGATAAGGCATCCAAGCTAGCAAAAAAAATTAATGGGGATTCATGTTTAATCAGTGACGTTGAAAAAATCATTTATCAATATGATGTTGTAGTGTCATGTACTGGCAGTCAGTTGCCTATTATAGGACTTGGTATGATCGAAGAGGCTATTAAGATCAGAAAACATAAGCCCATGTTCTTTGTCGACCTGGCTGTCCCAGCAGATATTGAAAAAGAAATAGAAAATCTTGATGATACCTTTTTATACAACTTAGATGATTTGGCGTTGTTGGCCCAAGAAGGCATGGACCTTCGCACACAAGAACTTGAAAAAGCCTTTAGGCTTCTTGATAAACTTTTAAATGATTATCTTATTAATCAAAACACAAAAAATGTTCCTCTAACTATTTCACTAAAAAATCTTTTTGATGATACAAAATCTAAGGAGCTTGAAAAAGCAATTAAAGATATTCAAAAGGGTATTGATCCAAAAGAGGTGTGCGAAAAACTTGCCAGGAACCTTACTAAAAAATTACTTCATTTTCCAACGAAATCTATTAATGAAGATAAAAATAACGCCAAGCTAATTAAACAAATATATAAGTTAAAGGATTAAGTAATGAAAGACTCCATGAGAAATAAATTAGAAAATTTAATCCTAAAATATGAAGAATTAAATAATAAATTGAGCTCGGAAGGAATCACTTCTGACTTAGATTTATTCAAAAAAATCTCAAAAGAACATGCTGATCTAACTCCTATTATCGAAACTTATTCGGGTTATAAAAAACTCACCCAAAATATTGAAGAGGCAAAAGAAATGTTATCCGACCCTGAGATGAAAGAATTTGCTCAAGAGGAAATTGATAACAGTAAAGATGAAATTATAAATTTTGAATCAAAATTACAAACACTTTTGATACCTAAAGATCCGAATGATGATAAAAACATCTTCTTAGAAATTAGGGCTGGCACTGGCGGAGATGAATCTGCCTTATTTGCTGCGGATCTTTACCGAATGTACACGCGATATGCTGAAAGAAATAATTGGAATGTTGAAGTTATTTCATCAAATGAAAGTGGGCTTGGAGGTTATAAAGAAATTATTGCAAAGATCAACGGTGACGGAGCTTACTCAAAGCTAAAATTTGAATCTGGGGGGCATCGTGTGCAACGAGTTCCTGACACAGAAACACAAGGAAGAATTCATACTTCCGCATGTACTGTTGCTGTATTGCCTGAGGCAGATGAAATTGAAGATGTAGATATCAATCCTGCAGATATCAGAATAGACACATATCGTGCATCTGGCGCCGGTGGACAACATATTAATAAAACTGATTCTGCAGTTAGAATTACTCACGAGCCAACTGGAATTGTAGTTGAATGTCAGGATGATCGCTCACAACATAGAAATAAAGCACAAGCGATGAGTATTCTTGCAGCAAAAATAAAAGACAACCAAATTCAAGCTCAGCAATCCCAACGGGCGAGTGAAAGGAAAAGTTTGATTGGCAGCGGGGATAGAAGTGAGAGAATTAGAACATACAATTTTCCTCAAGGAAGAATTACTGATCATCGTATTAATTTAACTCTCTATAAGATAGATTTTATTATGGACGGTGATCTTGAAGAAATGATCAATGCTCTCTCTCTTGAGCACCAAGCATCACTTCTGGCTGAAGAAAATGAGTAATGACTTCAATCAGTATTAGTCAATTAAAACAAGAGTGTACAAAATTATTATCGGATAATTTAAAAACTTCATCTAGAGAAATATCTTTAGAATTAAATCAAATTTTACTGTTTGTCCTGAAAATAAATAACTCTCAATTGCTTTTAAAAAGAACAATAAGTAAAGCTCAATACGAAAAAATTAAAAAATTTGTCAATGTCAGGGCAACAGGAAAACCCCTCGCCTATATTTTTAAAGAATGGAGTTTTTATGGGCGAGCTTTTTATATTAACTCATCAATGTTAATACCCAGACCTGAGACAGAATTAATTATTGATATATTGAAAGAAAAAAATATCTTAAAAGATAATGTCGAGCTTTTAGATTTGGGTGCAGGCAGTGGAGCAATTGGTATTTCAGCTAAATTAGAAACAAAAAACAAAGTTAATCTTCATTTAAGTGATATTTCGAAACGTTGCGTTCAAGGTATTAAAAAAAATCTACAAAAATTTGATATGCAGGCCAACGTTTATTTGAGCGACTGGTTTGAAAATATTCCCAACATAAAATTTGATCTCATTATCTCTAATCCACCCTATATCTCTTATAAAGATCCTCATTTAAATGAACTTCACTTTGAACCGAAACGGGCATTAGTATCAAAAAATGATGGGCTTGCTGATATTCATAAAATTATCAAAAACAGTACTGACTATTTAAATAGGCAAGGCTTTATTATTATTGAACATGGTTATAATCAAAAAGATGAAGTACAAGAGATTTTTAATAGGTATAATTTTAATCAAGTAGAGTCTTATAAAGATTTATTAGGCCATTACAGAATCACTAAAGGGTTATTTTCTTAAATTGGGTAAATCGGTTGGTATTGTAGAGTCAAAAATATTTCATTGTAAGGATGAGCTGGCACTGGTTTGTGGCAAAAAGCTCAGTGAATTTGATTTAATTTATGAGACCTATGGTAAGTTAAATAATAAAAAAACAAATGCTATCTTTATTCCTCATGCTCTATCAGGGAATCACCACATAGCTGGCAAGTATCATAAAAATGATAAATATTCAGGATGGTGGGACAACATGGTTGGCCCAGCCAAGCCCATAGACACAAATAAATATTTTGTTATTGGTATTAATAATCTTGGCGGTAACGATGGTTCTACTTCTGCAAAATCAATAAATCCAAAAACAAAAAAAGTATGGGGTTCTTCGTTTCCTATTTTAACGGTGAAGGATTGGGTTGCCTCTCAAAAAAAATTAATTAATAGTTTAGGTATTGAAAAACTATATGCGATCGTGGGAGGAAGTTTAGGCGGAATGCAGGCTATGCAGTGGTCCATTGACTTTCCTGATGCAGTTGAAAAAATATTATGTATTGCTGCAGCTCCTAGTCTTACCGCACAAAATATTGCATTCAATGAGGTTGCTAGACAAGCCATTCTTCAAGATGATGAATTTTATAAGGGTAATTTTTACCAAGAAAAAACAAAACCAAAAAAGGGGCTTCGAATAGCTAGAATGCTTGGTCACATTACCTACCTGTCAAATGATTCTATGGACAAAAAATTTGGAAGAAAATTAATTCAAGGGAAATATAACTATAATTTTCAACAAAATTATGAAATAGAATCTTATTTAAACTATCAGGGTGATAAATTTGCTATGACTTTTGATGCAAACACCTATCTGCGAATGACTAAGGCGCTTGATTATTTTGATCTCGAAAAAAATTTCAAAAATAAATTATCAAAAGTATTTGCAAGAATAAAAGCTAAATATTTGGTTATTTCATTTTCAAGTGACTGGAGGTTTCCTCCATCACGTTCTAAAGAAATTGTAAAAGCTCTCTTGGATAATAATATCAATGTCACATACGCAGAGATTGAAGCTGAAACAGGGCATGATGCATTCTTATTAGAAAGTGAACATTATCATAATACTGTGAGGAGCTATCTAAGGTCTTAATATGAATAGACTCGATTTTATTAAAATTTCTGAATGGATAGAGCCTAATAGTAAAGTATTAGATCTGGGTTGTGCCGATGGAGCCTTATTGAAATATTTACAATCAGAAAAAATGACTGCTGGCTACGGCATCGAAATCACTCCAGAAAATATTGAAAAAGGAATTAAAAATAAGGTAAACATTATCCAAATGAATCTTGAGGATGGTTTATCTGTTTTTGATAATCAATTTTTCGATACAGTTATTTTATCGCAGACCCTTCAAGCCATGGTCAACATAGAAAAGATTATGGATGAAATGAAAAGAGTTGCAAAAAACATCATTGTTTCATTTCCTAATTTTGGTTACTGGAAAAATAGATTGCAAATTCTAAATGGCAAAATGCCAAAGTCTTCAGATTTGCCTCATGAATGGTATAACACTCCCAATATTCATTTGTGCACAGTGAAAGACTTTTATGATTTATGCGAAAAAAAACGTTTAATTATTGAAGATCAGTTATTTCTTACTGAAAATCAACCAATCAAATATTTTTCTAACTTAAGAGGGTCAATTGGTATTTTTAAATTAAGTAAATAGCCAATGAATAAATACCTAAAAGTTCTTCTTAATAAAAAAATGGGCATATGTTGCCTGACTGGTTTTTCCTCTGGCCTACCGCTTTTTATCTTAATTAGCTTAATACCGGCTTGGTTAAGAATTGAAAATATTGACTTAAAAGTTATCGGTTTATTTTCTCTAATTCAGCTTCCTTTTACCTGGAAGTTTTTATGGGCTCCGATATTTGATCGATATAAAATTTTAATGGGCCGACGGCGGGGATGGCTACTTGTTTTCCAAATTTTATTACTTTTAACAATAGCGTCACTTGGTTTTTTCAATGCAGCGATAGATTTAAAAATAATCGCATTAATTTCATTTTTAATTGCAATCTTTAGCGCGAGTCATGATGTCGTTATTGATGCTTACAGAAGAGAAATACTAGATGATGCGGAACTCGGCATAGGAAACGCAATTCATGTGAATGCCTATAAAATTTCTAGTTTAATCCCAGGATCTCTGTCACTAATTCTTGCAGATATGATCTCATGGCAAAATGTTTTCCTAATTACTTCCCTATTTATGTTGATTGGAATCGGCATGACCTTAACAGTCAAAGAACCTGACACACAATATATTCAACCAAAAAATCTTAAAGATTCTGTGATTCAACCTTTTATTTCTTTTTTCAAAAAGAATGGCAGGGAAAATGCTTTGTATATTTTGTTATTCATATTCCTATACAAGCTTGGTGATAGCATGGCGACAGCATTGGTTACTCCTTTTTACATTGATCTTAATTTTTCGATGACTGAGATAGGAATTATTGCGAAAAATGCAGGACTTTGGGCAAGTGTGATTGGGGGGTTTCTTGGTGGGATTTGGATGATCAAAATTGGTATTAATAAGGCGCTTTGGATTTTTGGTTTTCTCCAGTTGGTTACAATCATTCCATTTATTATCTTATCAATGGTCGGGCATAACCTAATTTTATTAGGCATCACAGTCGGTTTAGAATCTTTTGCAATGGGTTTAGGCACAACAGCATTAATTGCTTTTATATCCAAACAGACTGATCCTAGATATACAGCAACTCAATTTGCTTTGTTCACAAGCCTTGCATCTATCCCAAGATCCATCACCAACGCTTCAACAGGCTTTATAGTAGAATCACTGGGGTGGACAAATTTCTTTTATTTATGTTTTATGCTGGCGATCCCTGGAATGTTATTACTTCTGAAAGTTGCCCCTTATAAATTAAAATCATAATCAACTATCAATGGGGAATGATCACTAAATCGTTCCTCCTTGTAAACAACAGCATCTTTTATCTTGTAGGAAAAGCTAGGTGATGTCATTTGATAATCAATCCTCCATCCAACATTATTTGACCAGGCCTGACCCCTGTTGCTCCACCATGTATAAGCCAACTCTTCTTCATTAGGATAAACATTTCGATAGGTATCTTTCCAACCTATTTCCTCTATTAAATAAGTTATCCATGCCCTTTCTTCAGGTAAAAACCCGGAATTCTTTTTATTGCCTTTATGATTTTTTAAATCGATCTCTTTGTGAGCAATATTTAAATCTCCACATAGAATAATTTTTTCTTTTTTTTGAGTTTTCAAATTTAAAAATTTAGTCATAAATTTAAGAAAATCAAATTTTATTTCCTGACGAATATCGCTACTTGAACCGGATGGAAAATATGAAGAAATTATGGATACATCATCATAAATTAATTCAATATATCGTCCTTCATCATCAACAGTATCAAAATTTAATTTGGAAATTATTTTATTTGGTTTAATTTTTGTATAGATACCGACACCGCTATATCCAGGCTTCTCAGCATATGAAAAATACCCAGCATACCCATTAATATTAAGCATTTCTTCGGTCATATCTTTCTCTTGAGCCTTAAGTTCTTGAATGCAAATAAAATCAGCATCTTGTAATCGCATCCATTCAAAAAATCCCTTTCTTAAAGCAGATCTGATACCATTTAAATTAACTGTTATAACTCTCATATATGAATACACTTTCCGAACAATTTATCAATTTTACCATTTCAAATCAGATACTTAAATTTGGAGAATTTAAAACAAAAGCAGGAAGAATTTCTCCTTATTTCTTTAATATGGGTCTTATCAATAACGGTAAGGATTTGAAAGAATTAGGAGAGTTTTATAGGGATCTCATAAAAAAAAATAATATTACTTTTGATTTATTGTTCGGTCCAGCGTACAAAGGAATATCGATAGTCAGTGCAACAGCAATAGCGTTTGGAGATGCAAAGATAAACTTTGCTTTTAATAGAAAAGAAGTAAAAGATCATGGTGAGGGAGGTCAAATTGTTGGGCATCCAATTCAGGGTGATGTGGTCATTATTGATGATGTTATTTCTGCTGGTACTGCTATTCGCGAATCAATAAATATAATTAAAGCACACGGAGGGAACCCAAAAGCAATTATCGTGGCTATTGACCGCCAAGAAAAAGGACAAGGTCATGAAAGTGCAATTCAAGAGGTTAAAAATGATTTCAATATTGATGTATTTCCTTTGATAAATCTTGATGATGTTATAGATTTCATTAAGAAAAAAGCGGAGTTGAATCAATACTTAGAAAAAATTGAAAATTACCGAAGTGTTTATGGAGCCTAAACTTTATTCAACTCATCCTTAAGGAGTTCACTAACCTGTCCTGGGTTTGCCTTCCCTTTGGATAATTTCATTACCTGTCCAACAAGCGCGTTAAACGCTTTGTCTTTACCAGATTTAAATTGTTCAACCATGGCTTGATTATGTGCAATAACCTCCTGAACTAAAGGGAGAATCGCTGATGAATCGCTAACTTGTTTAAGACCTAGAGATTCAATAGATTGATCAACTTCAACCTTTGGATCATCCCAGAGCAGATCAAAAATTTTCTTCGCCGCATTATTTGAAATAGTCTTGTCCATTATTCGACGAATAAGCAACACAAACTGATCTTTATTGATTGGGGACTCATTGATGCTTAATTCATTATCATTCAATTTTGCAAATAAATTTACCACAATCCAATTCGCTGTAATTTTTGGATCTAGTCCTTCAGAAATCAATGATTGAAAGAATTCATAAGTTTGCTTATTGGAGGTGATGATTGAAGCATCTGCATCATTTAATTTAAAATCCTCTACTAACCTCTTAATTGACACCTCAGGAAGTTCACCCAAAGTGGATCTAATATCATCAATATCTTCTTGAGTGATTTTTAGAGGAAGCAAGTCTGGATCAGGGAAATAACGATAGTCATTAGCCTCTTCCTTAGATCTCATTGCTCTAGTTTCACCGGTGTCAGGATTAAATAAAACCGTGGATTGAACTATTTCATTTCCATCCTCAAGCTGTTCAATTTGCCAATTCACTTCAAAATTGATTGCTTGCTCCATATTTCTAAATGAATTTAAATTTTTAATTTCCCTGCGCGTACCGAGCTTCTCAGAACCACTCGGCTTAACAGAGACATTGACGTCACATCGGAAACTGCCCTCTTGCATATTTCCATCGCAAACTCCGATCCATTGGACCAGATTGTGTAATTTTTTTGCATAGGCAATTGCTTCTTGAGCGGAGTTCATATCAGGCTCTGTCACAATTTCGAGTAAGGGAGTCCCTGCACGATTTAAATCGATACCTGTTTGATTATTTAAGATTCCATGCACAGACTTACCGGCATCCTCTTCTAGATGAGCGCGCAGGATTCTAATTTTTTTATTATCACCAATAGTTAAAAAACCATTGCTCACGACAGGTAATTCAAATTGACTAATTTGGTAACCTTTAGGCAGATCAGGATAAAAATAATTTTTTCTAGCGAATATAGAATGCTCAGCAATGTCAGCATTCACAGCCAAACCAAACTTAATAGCTTTTTTGACTGCTTCTTTATTAAGTACCGGAAGTGTTCCAGGATAGGCAAGGCTGACTAAACAAGCATTTTCATTGGCTGGCATGCCAAAAGAAGTAGAGGCGCCAGAAAAGATTTTAGTCTGGGTGGTCAACTGAACGTGAGTTTCTATGCCTATAACAATATCCCAGCTCATACATCAGCCCCTGGAGTTTTTTGATGCCAATCAGTGATCTGCTGATATTGGTGTGTAAAGTTTAATATCGTGGCCTCATCAAAATAGTTTCCAATCAGCTGAAAACCAACTGGCATCTTGTTTATAAAACCTGCAGGAGAACTTATCGCAGGAAGTCCAGCTAGATTTGTTGAAATTGTATACATATCCTGCATATACATCGAGACAGGATCTTCTGTTTTGTCACCAATTTTAAAAGCTGTTGATGGGCAGGACGGAGCTAAAATTAAATCACATTCTTTAAAGGCATTTTTAAAATCATCAGCTATTAGTCTTCTAATTTTTTGTGCTTTCAAATAATAGGCGTCATAATAGCCGGCACTGAGAACATAGGTACCCACTAAAATTCGTCTCTTTACTTCCTCTCCAAATCCCTGCTCTCTAGTTTTCAAATACATTTCTTCAAGATCTTTAAACTCTTTCGCTCTGAATCCAAACTTAACTCCATCATATCTGGATAGGTTGCTTGAGGCTTCTGCTGGTGCAATCACATAATAGACTGGTATTGAGAGATGTGAATTAGCTAGTGAAATTTCCTTGAAGTTAACTCCCATTTTCTGATAGGAATCTATAACTTGCTCTAATACAATCTTTACTTCCTGGTTTAAATCATCATTAAAGAACTCTTTTGGTAGACCAATTGTTTTCCCTTTAATTGGATTATCAAGACTTTTTAGATAATCAGGAATATTCTGTTTGATTGAGGTCGAGTCTCTTGTATCATGGGCTGCCATGACTTTCAGCATTAACGCACAATCTTCAGCAGATTTTGCGATTGGGCCAGCCTGATCAAGACTGGATGCAAAGGCAATCATCCCAAAACGAGATACTAGACCATAGGTCGGTTTTAAACCTGTAAGACCACATAGAGATGCTGGCTGTCTAATAGATCCACCCGTGTCAGTTGCTGTTGCAGCCGGCGCCATACCAGAGGCTACAGCAGCTGCACTTCCTCCAGAACTTCCTCCTGGGACATAATCTAAATTCCACGGATTCCTAACTTCGCCATAGTAAGAAGTTTCATTTGACGATCCCATAGCAAATTCATCCATGTTGGTTTTACCAAGATTGACTGCACCGCTTTGGTTGAATAACTCGATCACTTTAGAGTCATAAGGTGAATAAAAATTATCGAGCATTTTGGAGCCACAGGTTGTCTTCCAACCTTGGGCACAAAAAATATCTTTTTGTGCAATTGGTATTCCCGTCAATTCATTCATATTATCTTGACTAATTCTCTTGTCAGCATCGCGAGCTTGCTGAAGACTTTTCTCCTCATCAACAGTGATAAAAGCATTAATTTTAGGATTAAATGTTTTTATTTCATTTAAAAAAAACTTGGTGAGCTCCACGCTTGAAAATTTTTTACTTGCAAGCCCCAAATTTAATTCTTTTAAAGATAAATTCTTCATAACTTTACTCAACGACCCGAGGAACTATAAAATAATCTTCATTAGATTCAGGGCCTAACTTTAAGAAATCATTTTTTTGATTTTTTTCTGTGACAACATCTTCTCTGAGTGGCTGAGTAATATCTAGAGCGTGTGACATGGGGTCAATGTTATCGGTATTAACTTTCTGCATGGAATCAATCAGCTTGATAATTCCTTCTAATTTCGAAAGGACTATTTCTTCATCTTTTGAATCAATATTAATTTTTGCTAAATGACTTAGTTTTTTAATATCTTTGTCTGTTAGGGCCATAAATATAAGGATATAATGTTCAGAATGCAGTATTATACATGGACAGATGTATTCATAAATAGTTTGTAAGACATAATTTAATCATGAAAAAATTTTTAAAAAACCTCTTTTCTGAACAGGACATGGCCATTGATCTTGGTACAGCTAATACATTAATTTATGTCAAAGGAAGAGGAATCGTTTTAGATGAGCCATCAGTTGTGGCTATGAGATATCAAGCAGGTCCTACTGGATCTCAACCTAAAACAGATATTCTTGCAGTTGGTGCCAAAGCTAAAACCATGCTCGGTCGTTCACCCCAAAATATTACAGCGATCAGGCCAATGAAAGATGGCGTAATAGCTGACTTTAACGTTACGGAAGAAATGATTAAATATTTCATCAATACAGTTACATCCAAAAGCTGGTTTTCACCCAACCCAAGAATTGTTATCTGTGTTCCATATGGGGCTACCCAGGTTGAACGAAGAGCAATTCGTGAATCTGCCGAACGTGCTGGAGCGAAACAAGTTTACCTAATTGAAGAACCTATGGCAGCCGCTATTGGAGCAGGTCTTCCAGTCAATGATCCAACAGGATCTATGGTCATTGATATCGGTGGAGGAACCACTGAAGTTGGGATTACATCATTGGGTGGAATTGTATACGCCGAGTCAGAGAGAGTCGGTGGTGACAAAATTGACCAAGCCATTATTGATTATATGCGACGTAACTATGGCATGATGATTTCTGAACCCACAGCAGAAAAAATAAAAAAACAAATTGGTAGTGCTTTCCCATTAAATGAAATCTTAGAAATGGAAGTGACAGGAAGGAGTATGTCAGAGGGGCTGCCAAGAAAAATTATTATCAGTAGCAATGAAATTCTCGAAGCACTAGCGGAGCCATTGAATGCAATAATCAGTGCAGTTAAAAGTGCGCTTGAAAAAACTCCACCTGAATTAGGAGCAGATATTGCTGAAAACGGTATGGTTCTTACTGGTGGAGGAGCCCTACTGAAAAACTTAGATCGATTATTATTTGAAGAAACTGGGATCCCTGTTTTGGTGGCTGAAGAACCATTAATGTGTGTTGTGAATGGTTGTGGGATGGCTCTTGATTCTCTGGATGAATTTAAAACTGCATTTGCAAATGATTAATGTTTTTATCTTCAAAAAAAAGAAAAAATAGATCCCTTTTTTCAAAACATGAAATAAATTTAAACCTGTTAATTGTTTTTTTAATTGTAAATTTTTCAGTTTATTCGAGTAATCAAGACAATGGTTTTCTCAATTCGATTAAAAGATCACTTCAATTAGCCCCTCAGTCAATTAGTTTAATTTACGAGTTTGGAAAAGATTTGATTAATGACGTATCGAGCTATTTTGCTTTTAAACAAAATCTCCTGAATGAAAATGAAAATCTTCAAAAAGAAAATGCTGAGTTAAAAGCCTATGTCATGCAAATGGCGGATATCGAATCAGAGAACCTTGAATTAAATAATAAATTAAATATCCAAAAAAAATATTTTAAGGACTCCGTTGTTACCCAAATTTTAAATTTAAATTATCAAGGTCAAAATCATCATTTTTTAGTCGACAAGGGAGAAATGGATGGCATATACATTGGACAAATTGTTGTAGATAAATCAGGAATTGTTGGACAGGTTATCGAAGTAAACAATGCCAGCTCTGTAGTTAGGACAATATTATCCAACCAGCTATATCTGACTGGTTACATCAAATCAGGAAAAACAATTTATCAATCGCTTATCCGTGGTGATGGAAGAAATCTCGTCGTAAATTATTTCAATAAAACCAACAATATTAAACTGGGTGACGAAGTATTTACGACTGGTGATAATTTAAATATTCCCAAAGGCTTGAGAATAGGTAAGGTAAAAAAGTTACTTAATACTGATTTAAATGATTTTTATAAATTAGTCATTGAACCATCTTCAAATCCTTATAAAGAAAGATTTTTGGTGATCGTCAAATAATGATTAAATTTTTTCAGATAAAACTCTTTGCTCTAAGTGCTGTACTAACCTTATTGGCAAGCCTCTTTGATATCTTATATCCCACAATAAGTTTGATTACTGCATTTTTTATCTATTGCTTTTTTGTCTCCAGTGATGGATTTAAATATTTCTGTATATTAATCAGTGGCTTTTTATTTGATGGTTTTTTTAATTTTAATTTTGGTACATGCAATTTAATTTTTTTAAGTTTGATATTATTTGATTTAGCCTTAAAAAAAGTCATCACAATAAAGAAAAAACAAACGAATTATTATTTTCTTTTATTGATTTTCCTGGCACAGTTTATTTTTTTGCTTCTTCATCCCTTAAGCCAAAATTTTGTTTTCTATTTCATCATTAATAGCTTTCTCAGTTTTATTTATCTTATGATTTTAATTAGGTATGCTGAATAATCGATTCATACTCGTTCGAAGATTTAATATCCTACTTGCAATTTTATCTTTGTTTTTGCTTTTAATAGCCATTCGATTATTTTGGTTACAAATATATAAAAATGATTTTTATCTTGAAAGATCGAAATCAAATTCTGAGAGAATCGAACCAATAAAATCGCTTAGAGGTCTTATCTTTGATAGAAATGATAATATCCTGGCAGAAAATATACTCACCTATAATTTAGAAATTGATATTGAAAATAAATCTTTAGAAGAACTCAATTCAATCATTGGAGAGCTATCAAAAATACTTTCGATATCTGAGCATGAAAGGGATCTTTTTTTTAAAATGCGATCCGAGCGAAAATTTCTCAGAAAAATTCCACTTAAAATAAATATTAATAATGAAGAATTAACTTTTTTTGCATCAAAAAAATTTTTATTCCCCGATGTAAACTTAAAAGAAGAATTTTTAAGAAGTTACCCTCATGGCATAGAGAATGCTCATTTAATTGGCTATATTAATCGGATATCCAAGAAAGATCTTGAAAAGATCGAAAATGATCCAGAGATGTTAGATGACTATTTTGGGATGACACATATCGGCAAGCAAGGGATAGAAAATTCATTTGAAGATAGCTTACGAGGCAAATCAGGTTTTAAAAAAATTAGGGTCAATGCCAAAAATTCATTTATTGCTGAGATTGAAAATAAAAAAGCTTTAGATGGAGAGGATTTAATCTTATCAATCGACCTTAATCTTCAAAGAAAATCACATGAACTTTTAAAGAACTATAAAGGTTCATTAATCATGACAGACATTTCAAATAATGAAGTATTGGCCTATCAAAGCAACCCCGCCTTTGACCCAAACCTTTTTGTTAATGGCATAAGTTTTGCGGACTGGGATAAATTAAATATGGATCCTAGCAAACCTATGCTGGATCGGGTAACCAATGCAGTTTATCCACCTGGGTCTACAATAAAACCGTTCCTTTCCATAGCTGGACTTGAAAACAACGTAATTAACACAGACTATTCAATCAATGATCCTGGTTTTTTCCAACTTCCTAAAACAAAGAAAATATTCATGGACTGGAAAAAGGAAGGACATGGTAATGTCAATATTATTACTGCAATAGCTGAATCTTGTGATGTGTATTTTTATGATTTAGCTTACCGATTGGGCATTGAAAAAATGGATAACAGTTTAAGAAAATTTTCTTTTGGTCAAAAAACTGGAATCAACTTACCCACTGAAAAAAGCGGAATCCTACCGTCACCTGAATGGAAATTAAAACACCATAAAAAAAAGTGGAATGCGTATGAAACCATCAACACCTCAATTGGCCAAGGAGACTTTTTAAGCTCGCCAGCTCAACTGGTTCATGGTTTAAATATACTCTTGAATAATAAGCAAATGCCTCCGTTGAGTCTAATAAAAGATAAATTTTCTGATGTACCTTTGAGCAATGAAAAAATTACAGATGAAAAATATATTGAAATAGTAAAAAAAGGCATGCAGGAAGTAACGAGCTCAAACGGAACATTTAGATCTATTGCCAATAATAATAAGAATAAAATTGCTGGGAAGACAGGAACAGCTCAAGTTTTTTCTTTGAAAAGCCAAACTTATGATGAGGATAATATTGCCGACCATCTCAAAGATCATTCACTATTCATTGGCTATGCCCCATATGACAATCCTCAGGTATCGATTGCTGTTATTATTGAAAATGGTGGTCATGGGAGCACTGTTGCTGCTCCAATTGCAAAAAAAATGATTGATTTCTATTTTGAAACAATAAAATGACAAAATTTTTCACTTTTTTATTTTCTAGAACAGATAAACAATTATTTATCCTTCTATTAATCATCTTACTGTTTAGTTTAAATTTAATAGGACAGGCTGTGGGGTTTCACTCTACTTTTTTTTTAAAGCAACTTCTTTTTATTTTTACTGGCCTCATTATATTTGTGTTGGTAAGCATTTTAAATCTAAGGTTTTTATTTAGGCATTCGTTAATCATTTATGTATTGTCGATTCTTCTTTTGCTTTTAACCGCTGTCTTTGGAACTGAGATTAATGGATCCAAACGCTGGTTAGATTTTGGGGTATTTAAATTCCAATCCTCAGAAATTTTGAAACTGACATTACCGATTTTTCTTGTTTCACTCATCGATTATTTTAAGAATAAATCACAAACCTATAGCGAATTAGCATTTCTATTGATTAGCTTTATACCATTTTTTATTATTTTGAAACAACCTGATCTTGGCTCTGGGCTAATTATTCTTTTTTCAGGATTGATTATTATTTTTCTAAACGGGCTGAGTTTAAAAAAGATATTAATCGGAATTTTAGGTTTGTTAATACTTTTACCATACGCATGGTTAAATATCCTTAAAGATTATCAAAAGGGAAGAGTATTAAATCTTATTGATCCATTCAGTAATCCGCTTGATGGGGGCTACCATACAATTCAATCATCAATAGCTATTGGCTCTGGTGGTTTGTTTGGAAAAAGTTCTGAATTCTCTAGCCAGCATGACCTCTTATTTCTTCCCGAGACTCATACTGATTTTATTTTTGCCGTATTATCTGAAAACTATGGATTTTTAGGAAACATCATTTTTTTCTTAATATTCTTTTTATTTATCTATAAGCTAGTAAACATTTCCATTAATCTACACTCCCATTCCCACCGATTACTAGCAATGACCTATGTTATGATTTTTATTTTATGTTTTTTAATAAATATTGCCATGGTCTCGGGTCTTTTTCCTATTGTTGGAATTCCATTGCCGCTGATTAGTTACGGTGGATCATCTCTATTTATATATCTTATTATGTTTGCTTTAATCAATTCATTAAACTATAACAAAACATTAATTGCCGATTAGTTATGAGAATTTTATTTGTACTTATTTTTATCTTATTAAACTCTTGCTCCTCAGTAAAAATCTCTTCAGATAAGAAAGGGGCCTATTACCAAGACGATGGTCCACATGAAGTCATAGATGTAAAACTTGAGAATATTAAGAATGCTATTCCAAAAGATGAGCCAATCAATAAAAACACAAAAAAACCATATAAAGTATTTGATCAAAAATATATCCCCATGACAAAAATAGTGCCATTTAAAGAAAAAGGCTATGCATCATGGTATGGAAAAAAATATCATGGAAACAAAACCTCTACAGGAGAAATCTACGACATGTATGCTATGACAGGAGCACATAAGATTCTTCCCTTACCTTCATATGTAAAAGTAACAAATTTAAAAAATAAAAAATGGGTGATTATTAGGTTGAATGACAGAGGGCCTTTTTTAAAAGATAGAATAATTGATCTCTCTTATGCTGCAGCGCATAAATTAGATATTATTGAAAAAGGGAGTGAGTTAGTTGAGGTTGAATTAATCAACCCCAAAGAGTATGAAGAAACAGTGGTAGATAATCAAAATTATGACGAAAATTATTTACAGGTAGGTGCTTTTAAGGATTTTATCAATAGCCAAACATTGCTTGATAAAATTAACAACTTAAAAATGCTCGATAACTATGAAGCAAAAAATATTCAAATCAATAATTTATTTCATATTTTGATCGGACCAATCAAAAATAATGATGAGCTTAATAAAATTAAAGAAAATTTAGAATCAGAATATAATCTCACGGTATATGTCAAAAAATATCACTAATGAACAAGAATCTTTGATTGAGTTTCCATGTAACTTTATCATTAAAGTAACTGGGGTCATGAAAGATAATTTCACCCACTCCATCATTGAGGAAATAAATAAAGTCGATAAAACCTTCAATGCTTCAAAAATAGAAATACGACCAAGCCAAAAAGGAAATTACATTGGCTTGACTTGTAATGTTTATGTGAACTCTAAATCAGATTTAGATTTAATTTATCAACATCTATCCTCCCATCCTGATACCAGATTTGTCATCTAAGTTTAAAATCAAATATTTTAAAATCGAAGATTACAATGTAATTTTTGAGGATATGAAGGAGGCAATAAAAAAACCTCTAGATATAAATCAATTTTGGACCCTTGAGCATTACCCTGTCTTTACCTTAGGGGTTAATAAAAAAAATATTGCCTTACCCGACACAAAAATTCCCATTGTAAATTCAGATCGAGGAGGAAAAATTACCTACCATGGTCCTGGCCAAGTCATTATTTATACACTTATTAATCTCGATCAATTTAGTATGACGATAACTAAATTAGTTAGAATTTTTGAAGAATCAATAATAGAATTTTTATCCCAATTCAATGTATCTGGTATGCAACAAGCAGGTGCGCCTGGTGTATACGTCGATTTAAAAAAAATAGCCTCTATTGGACTAAGAGTTAAAAATAATCAAACATATCATGGGATCAGCATTAATAACAATATGGACCTGTCGCCTTTTAGTTTAATTGATCCATGTGGTTATAAAAATTTACAAATGACGCAGCTAAAAGATTTAGGAATTATTTTAGATAATAAAGATGTAGCTGATAAAATAATAACCATTATAAAAAACAAATTAATGGAATATGAAATTACCAGGGACTAAAGACAGTCATAAAGATAAAGTTTCTCGCAATCCGATAAAAATTTATCCTAGTGTTCCAAAAAAAAAGCCCTCTTGGCTAAAGATAGAGTTACCTCATTCAGAGAATTTTAAAAAAGTAAAAGAAATTATTCATCAAAATAATTTACATACTGTTTGCGAGGAAGCGAGCTGCCCAAATATTGGAGAATGTTTTAGTAAGGGTACGGCTACATTCATGATTATGGGTGATATTTGTACCAGACGCTGTCCATTTTGCGACGTATCACATGGAAGACCATTACCCCTAAATAAAAATGAACCAAAAAATTTAGCCGAATCAATCTACAAACTTAATTTAAACTACGTCGTAGTAACCAGTGTTGATCGAGATGACTTAAAAGATGGTGGAGCTGGACACTTTGTTGAGTGCATTGACTCCATCAGAAAAAAAATACCAAGTATCGAAATAGAAATACTTGTTCCTGATTTTAGAGGAAGGGAACAAATAGCGATTAACTCTTTTGCAAAATCACTACCTGATGTTTTAAATCATAATATTGAAACTGTTCCCAGGCTTTATAAAGAAGTAAGACCGGGATCAGTTTATAATAAATCTTTAAAATTATTAAAAGATTTCTCTGATACCTACCCTGAATTAGTAACAAAATCAGGGTTCATGATTGGCCTAGGCGAAACATTTGAGGAAATCGAAGAAACACTTGCCGATTTAGCCGAGCACGATGTAAAAATGGTGACTATTGGTCAATATCTGCAGCCATCAATGGATCACCTACCAGTTCATACCTATCACGACCCAGCTTATTTTGAACGAATTAATCAAGTTGCGAAACAGTTTAATTTTTCATCAATTGCCTGTGGTCCTTTTGTTAGAAGTAGTTATCATGCTGATATACAAGCAAAACAGTTATCATGATTCCTGAATTAAAAACTGCCATCAACTCTGAATTTTTAAAATTAGAAAATCTTATTATTAGAAATTCGTGTGAAATTGAACAATGGTTCAGATCAAAGTGGCTTGATCAAGAAGCGCCTTTTTATGCATCGGTTGATTTAAGAAACTCTGGTTTCAAAATATCTCCAGTTGATACAAATTTATTTCCTGCTGGCTTTAATAATTTAAATCCTCAATTTGAACCTTTAGCTATCCAGGCTACAACCATTGCCATTGAGAAAATTTGCCCCGAAGCATCTAAGATAATCATTGTCCCCGAAAATCATTCACGAAATATTTTCTACTTTAAGAACTTACTTAGCCTAACTGAGATTTTTAAAAACGCAGGGCTTGAGGTAGAAATTGGTAATTTGGATCCTTCTTTTCAAAAGACAGAATATGATATTGAAAACCAGAAGATTATTATCTACCCATTAAAAAAAGAAAATCATAAAGTTTTCATTGAAAAGGATGGCGTCAAATTTACACCATGTTCAATTTTATTGAACAATGACCTCTCATCAGGAGATCCTAAATTTTTAAAAGATGTTACACAAACCATTCTTCCAAATACCTCTGCAGGTTGGTTTAATAGACGCAAATCAAATCATTTCAAATTTTATAATGAAGTAGCTAAAGAATTTACAGACTTTTTAAACATAGATGAGTGGCTTATAAATCCTTATTTTGATGTTCATGAAGATATGGATATAAATAATGAAGATGATTTAAAAATAATTGCAGAAAAGTCAGAATTTTTACTTAGAAAAATTAAAGATAAATACATTAAGTATGGCATCGATCATCAACCCTATTTAGTAATCAAAGCAGATGCGGGAACATATGGCATGGGAATTATTACTATTCAAGAGCCAAGTGATATCATGCATCTGAATAGAAAAAAGAGAAACAAGATGAGGACCATCAAAGATGGGCAAAAAGTGTCAAAAGTTATTATTCAAGAAGGAATCCATTCTGAGGAGATTTTAAATGAGGCCGTCAGTGAGCCGGTTGTTTACACAATTGATCACTATGTGATTGGTGGTTTTTACAGAGTTCATACATCAAAAGATAAAAATGAAAATTTAAACTCTCCTGGGATGCAATTTTTTCCGACACCCTTTGAACAGTCCTGTCTCATGCCAGATCAGGGACGTGATTGTAATGATCCGCCAAATCGATTTTATGTTTATGGGGTTATCGCACGATTAGCTTTACTTGCTGCAGCACGGGAAATATATGGCTAAATCCATCCTATTTATTATCGATCCAATCCAAGGTTTAAAAAAAGATAAGGATACAAGCCTTCTTTTAATGAAAACATCCATGGAAATTGGTCATCAGGTTTTCTTATGCTCACACAATGATATCAGTTTAAAAAACAATATTCCGTATGGAAAAATCAAGGAAGTTAAGAAATTTGATAATGAATATCCTGAGTTAGTTGAAAGACAAGTTAGCCTCAATCAATTAGATGGTATTTTTATCAGAAAAGACCCGCCTTTTAATAAAGATTATTTATTTTTAACTATCTCTCTCAGTCTGTTAAAAAAACCAAAAATTATTAATTGCCCTCAATCGCTGCAAAGTCATAATGAAAAGCTTTCCATTTTAAACTTTCCAAAATTAATTCCAAAAACTCTTGTGAGTAGTAATTTAAAGGAAATAACCCAATTCATTTCAAAATACAAACAAGTTGTATGTAAACCTATCGATGAAATGGCTGGAAATAAAATTTTTCTTTTAAAAAAAAATGATCCTAATATTAATGTAACTTTAGAGGTCCTTACAGATAATCACTCAACTCTAATAATGATTCAAGAATATATTCCTGAAATTAGGAAGGGAGATAAACGAATTATTATTGTTAATGGTGAACCATTACCATATGGTTTATTAAGAATTCCAAAAAAAACAGATTTTAGGGGAAATTTAGCAAAAGGTGGAAAAGCTAAAATTTTTAAATTATCACCATCTGATCTAAAAATTACAGAGGCTGTTAAACCTTATTTAATGGAACATAATTTAAATTTTGTTGGTATAGATGTGATTGGAAATTACCTCACTGAAATTAATATAACAAGCCCCACAGGACTTGTTGAAATTCAAAAGTTCACCAAACAGAATGTTGCCAAGACAGTTATCCAAAACCTTTTTTAATTTACTAATTATTTGTCTGCTGCTGCTCAATAGCGCTTGCACCAAACCAAATTTCTATGAAAAAAAATTTTTAGTATATGGGACTATTTTAGAGTTTAAATTCTTTCAAACACCAGAAAATATTGCCGATGAAGCGATGGCTAATATCATTGCACAATTAAATGAATTAAATTCAATCTTTCATCCTTGGCAGAACACTGTAATTAAAAAATTTAATAACAATCATATTGCAAAAATTTGTGATGATAGACAAATTCAAATTATTTATAGAGCCTCTCATTATGAAAAGGTGACCAATGGTTTTTTTAATCCAGCTATTGGGGCCTTGATTGAAGCATGGGGATTTCATACCGATGAGATTGTTAAAAAAATTCCAGATGATGCTTTGATTAATAAAATTATAAATTCTCGCCCCAGCTTAAAACAACTTAATTTAAATAAGGGGTGTTTAGAAAAAGTAAATCATTTTCTCCAGATCGATTTAGGAGGAATGATAAAGGGTTATGCACTTGATTTAGCAAAAGATGAGTATCAAAAACTTAATATTAAAAATGTTTTAACTAATTTTGGTGGCAATATTTACGCTCATGGACAACCTGAAAATCGTTTTTGGGAAGTTGCTATTCAAGACCCATATGATCAAACTCAATTATTAGCTAAATTAAAACTACCACCAGGATCCGCCATAGGTACTTCGGGAAATTACGAAAAATATTTCATAAATAATGGAAAAAGATATTCCCATCTAATCAATCCCATAAATGGTAGTGCATTTTCCAATCATTCTTCAGCGACTGTTTTTATTAGTCCTCAGGATGAAGTTGGGGTTAAATCAGATGTCTATTCAAAACCATTTTATTTTTCTAGTGATTTAAAACAAACCCAGCTGGATATGAATTTTAATAGCTTTTTTGTTACAGATCTCAATCGTAATATTTATATTACAGAATCTATGTTAGAAAATATTGAATGGATATTTGAGGAAGGGAAATATTTTGTTCAAGGTATTTAAATTGGGTGATTTTTTAATTCTTGCTCTTTTTTGCATCATTTTAATAATGTCGATGACAATTTATCTAAACTTACCTAGTGGGGATATATTGAAAATTGAATATCAAAATCAAACTATAAAATATTCATTAAATCAGAATAAAAAAATTAAACTGGGTGACTTAGATATTGAAATCAAAATGAGTAAAGCGCGAGTCAGTCATTCTAATTGTAAGAATCAATATTGCGTGATGCAGGGATGGATTTCACATATTAATCAATCAATTTTATGTGTTCCAAATCTTTTTAAAATGACAATCAGTCAAAATGTAGACGAACATGACAGCACAAACTACTGATATTCATATCATCGCAAAACTTTCTGCTATTGCAATAGTACTTCATACGGCAGAATTTTTTTTACCATCACCGATTTTTGGCCTGAAGCCAGGCATTGCTAATGTTGTTGTTCTTTTTGCTTACTATTTTTTTAATCTTAGCTCAGCAATTTATGTATCAATGATACGAGTATTTATTTCGAGTTTGATTCTTGGTACTTTTCTAACCCCTACCTTTTTTCTCAGCTTTTCAGGTGCGCTTTCTAGCCTAGGATGCTTAGCAATTGCATCTTATTTTTTAAATAAAAAGTATTTTTCCATTTATTCATTCAGCATGCTCATGAGTTTAGCTCATGTTGTTGGTCAATTTATCTGTGTAAGACTATTCATTATTCAAGATAATGGTGTATTTTTCTTGCTTCCAATATTTATTATTTTTGCTTTTATTTTTGCATTGATCAATGCGTATATCGTTGACAAAAAAATGAGAGTATCCAAATCGCAGATTAAAAATGATAAAATTTACCCATGAAAAAAATACTTTGTTTGTTTCTATTATTCATTCTTCAATCCTGTGGAACAAAGGGTTCGTTGTATCTTCCTGAAGAGCTTTATCCTCTTGATGATTCTCAATCAAATCAAAGACCTGCTGCTGAGGAATTAGATGACTCATCAGGAACAGTTGATGAATAAATCTTTACTCCGACAGGAATTAAGCCAATATTTTATTGAAGATGTCAAACTAATAGACATCGCTCAAAAATTTGGCACTCCAGCTTATGTGTATTCGAAAAAACATATTCTTGATCAAATCAATTTTTTACAAAATGCTTTAAGCGACATTGATCACCTGATATGTTTTGCAGTCAAAGCCAACTCTAATTTGAGTATTCTAAAATTATTTAGAGAATGTGGTTGTGGTTTTGATATTGTTTCCGGTGGCGAGTTACAAAGAGTTTTAACTGTGGATTCATTAGACTCAAAGATTGTTTTTTCAGGGGTTGGGAAGTCAGTTTCTGAAATTGAAATGGCATTAAATAATAATATTCTTGCTTTTAATGTTGAGTCTGAAGAAGAGCTATTCCGAATCAATGATATAAGTCAACGTTTATCCAAGATTGCAAAAGTATCTATTCGAGTTAATCCAAATGTTGATGCCAAGACTCACCCATATATATCTACGGGTTTGAAAGATAACAAATTTGGTATTGATGAAACAAGCGCAATTAAATTGTATAAAAAAGCAGCAAAACTTGATCACATCAAGATCACTGGAATTGATTGTCACATTGGATCTCAGCTTACTGACCTCTCTCCATTTGAAGATGCATTTATTAAACTGGCATCTTTAATTGATGAGTTAGAATCACATCAAATAGCGATAGAACACATTGATATTGGTGGGGGTATAGGAATTTCATACAATAATGAAGATATCTCTCCTATTGATTTTTATGTGCAAATGATAAAAAAATACCTCTTAAAATATAATAAAAAAATTATTTTAGAGCCAGGTAGGTTCTTAATCGGGAAAGCAGGCTTAATGTTGACCAATGTTGAATACATAAAAAAATCAGAACATAAAAATTTTGTTCTTGTTGATGCCGCTATGAATGATCTAATGAGACCATCCCTTTATAACGCCTTTCATGAAGTAATTAATCTATCCAATGCTGAAGACTCGAACGATATCTTTGATATAGTTGGTCCAATTTGTGAAACAGGAGATTTTCTTGCAAAAGACAGAAATATTAAAGCAAACCAAGGCGATATTTTAGCCATAATGGACGCTGGAGCTTATGGATTTTCGATGAGTTCAAATTATAATTCAAGACCAAGGATACCAGAGGTGATGGTTGATCAAGATGAGTTTTACCTGATTCGTGAGCGTGAAAATTTTTCCGACTTAATTGCCCATGAAGAAAAATTCTTAAAATAAAGATCATCATATCTTAAGAAAAACTATCATAAGTGCTACGATAATTATTAATTAATAATCAAGAAAAAATCAATCTGATGGATAAAAAGATAATATCAATTTCATTAGCAAATCCAAGGGGTTTTTGTGCCGGTGTTGATCGTGCCATTGAAATTGTCGAACAATCCTTAGATAAATATGGTGCTCCCATTTATGTTAGAAATGAAGTAGTACATAATAAATTTGTCATTGAATCACTAAAAAAGAAGGGTGCAATCTTTGTCAATGATCTTAAGCTAGTGCCAGAAAATTCATATCTCATTTATAGTGCTCATGGTGTTTCAAAAAAGGTGAAATCTGATTCTGATAACTATAAGCTTAAAAGTATCGATGCAACCTGCCCATTAGTGACTAAAGTTCATAAAGAAGTAAACCATTATTTAAAAAACAATTATGAAATTATCATGATTGGTCACAAAGGACATCCTGAAGTAGAAGGTACTCTCGGACAGGACCTGACTTCAAAAAAAATGCATCTAATAGAAAAGATATCCGATATTCATCATCTTAATATTTCTGATCCAAACAAGATTGCATATGTGACTCAAACGACCTTATCACTTGACGAAACTAAGGATGTAATTAAAGAATTAAAATCTAAATTTCCAATGATTGAGGGTCCAAAAGCTGATGACATCTGTTACGCAACGCAAAATCGGCAAGATGCAATTAAACAAATATTACCTCAAGCAGATATTCTTTTTGTAGTTGGATCAAAAAATAGTTCTAATTCAAATCGTTTAAAAGAGCTAGGTGATAAAAAAGGAATACCAAGTATATTGATAGATGATATGTCTGATTTCAATCCCGTTTGGCTTGATAATAAAAAAAATATTGCTATTACTGCAGGCGCCTCAGCACCTGAAATTTTAATCAAACAGCTTACTAAATTAATACAATCTCATTCCAATGCAATTATTAATGAAATTGATGGTCCTAAAGAAAATATAAAATTTAAATTACCAATCATTTAGTTGTTTTGAAAAAAATACCGATATCTATTCAGGTCATCATCTTTTGTGATGTTAAAAATATTTTACTTTTACAAAGAAAAGATAATCCCAATTATTGGCAGTCAGTCACTGGAAGTATTGAAAAAGATGAATCACCCAAGCAATGTGCCGGACGAGAAGTATTTGAGGAAACGGGTCTAATTGTAAATGATTATAATTTTTACTCGCTTAATCAAATGAATCAATACCAGATTTATCCTGAATGGAAACACCGCTATGATGAAAATGTCTCAACCAACATTGAACATTTGTTTGCCTTACAATTGCCTAAAAAAAAACATATAATAATCAACCCACAAGAACACATTGAATACATATGGACCGATTTGGAAGATGCTATAAAAAAAGTATTTTCCTGGACCAACAGGAATGCTTTAATTAATTTTAAAAATTTATATGAATGAAACCGTAATACAATTTGAAAAATTTCATCAACTTCAAGAAAATGATTGTCAGCAAAAAATCATAGATGCCAAGGCAAAACTTAAAGACAAGCTGGTTATTCTTGGCCATCATTATCAAAATGAATCAGTATATCGACACGCTGATTTCACCGGAGACTCCCTCAAATTAGCTCAGTATACTCAAAACCTTGAGGCGCAATATATTATTTTTCTTGGCGTTCACTTTATGGCTGAAGTCTCTAATATCTTATCTCGAAATGATCAAGTGACAATACTCCCTGATCTTTCTGCAGGATGCCAAATGGCAGATATGGCCGACCTACAAAAGGTGCAAAGAACATATCGTGAATTAAATAAAGTCTTAAACTTTGATGAAGTCATCACTCCAATTACTTACATTAATTCTGCGGCAGACTTAAAAGCCTTCTGTGGAGAGCATGATGGCATCGTCTGTACCTCAACTAATGCTCCAAAGGTTCTTGAGTGGGCATTTCAACAAAAAGAAAAAGTATTATTCTTCCCTGATCAACATCTGGGTAGATGGACCGGATTTAAAATGGGAATTGATCTTGATGACATGGTTGTATGGGATCCTGATTTACCCCTTGGAGGATTAACAAAAGAACAAATACATCGAGCTAAAGTCCTACTATGGAAAGGTCATTGTGCGGTTCATCAGATGTTCCGAGAGGATCATATTAAAAAATTTAGAGAAGATAATCCTGACGGGATAGTCATTTCACATCCTGAATCGCCTTTTGAGGTCTGTGTTAACTCAGATATGGTTGGGTCCACCGAATTTATTTTGAATACCATTAAAAATGCTGAAGCAGGAACAAAATGGTTAGTTGGGACTGAATTAAATTTGGTGAATCGTCTCGCAAATGAAATGATTAAAGAGGATAAAGTGGTTAAATTTATGTCACATATCGTATGCGAATGTACGACCATGGCTAGAATAGACCCTCAACATTTATCATGGGTCCTAGATAATTTACTTGAAGGGAAAGTGGTTAACGAAATAGTCGTACCCCAATCAATTGCACAGTCGGCTAAAGTTGCACTGGATAGGATGATGGCGATTGTCTGATTGTGAATTATGTATCAGATCAACTTTACCCATATTGTGGCAAAACAAGACTTTTAGGATTGTCTTAGTTAATAATCAGAACATTAGAGGTTATCTCCGTTTAGAGCTAATTGATCACGTCAAGGAAATACACCATCTCACCCCTGCCATTCAAAGTGAGATGTATAAAATGATTTATATCATTGAAAAAATTATCACTGATATTTATAAACCAGAAAAAATTAATTTAGCGTCCTTAGGAAACAAAACTCCCCACGTGCACTGGCATATCATTGCAAGATTTATGAATGATAATTTTTTCCCTGAGAGCATATGGGCTGATCCTGTTCGTCATAATAAATTTGAAAATTCAATAGTTGAAATAAATCAACTTAAACAACAGCTAGATTTGAATTTAAATCATTAAACGTTCAACTGTTGTGTTGTTAATGATATGCGATTGAATAATTTCATCAATATCTGTTTCATCAATAAATGTGTACCAAACTGCATCTGGATAAACAACCAACATAGGTCCTTCTGAACAACGATCAAAACAGCCGGAACGATTAATTCTCACCAAACCTTTACCGCGCAAATTTAATGATTTAATTTTTTGTTTCATGTAATCAAAAATTTTTAGTGCATTAAATTGTGAACAACATTGTGCACCGTCGTCCCTTTCATTAAGACAAATAAAAATATGATATTTATAATAATTGTTCATATCACTCCATTAAATTATTTGTAAATCTCCATATCCGTCTAATCTGCAAAGTATCTACTTGTTTTTTAATTGACGGAGGAAAAGGGGCATAGGGTGATCCAAGATTCACAATTTTTTTCGCTGCATCATCCAATTGAGGAACTCCTGAGGACTTATTAATTTTTATATCTAACACCTCACCTTGATCATTCAGTATTACCGTCATAACCAGTGACTCACTAATTCCATTTCTAGCCGCAGCGGGATAATTTAAAGCCCCTATTTTTTCTACTTTATTTTTCCACACCTGATAATACGATTGAAAATCACGTTCTTTAGTTTTATTAGATATGACCTTTGTTCTTTTATCAATTTTTTTGTTATTCACAATATCAGATAATTGAGACTGGATAAAAGATGGGTCAAGATTAATTGGTTTTAATTTTTTCTCTTCAACTACTTCTTCTGGTTTGCTTTCTGGGATTGAAATGACGGTTGATTCTTTAGTTTCTTGAATAATGTGTTGTTGGAATTTTTTTTGATCCTGTTTTATTTTTTTTATAACTTCTGGCTTCACCTCTTTTTTTAGATCAATCGTTTCTATATCCGTCACTTGATTAGGTATTTTTAAAATATTGACAATCAATTCTTTTTCATTAACCACCTCGTTAGATTTTAAGTTGAATAAATAAAAGAGAGTGCCATGCAACAGCACTGAAATAATAAAAAAGATCGAAAAATAATTTGATTTAAGAATTTTCATTTTCTAAAAAGCCAATTATTTTACTTTGCACGCCCTCAAAACTTCCATTGCTTAAAAAAACAATATGTTCATAATCAAAAATTATATTTTTTAATTTTTCAATAAATGCAGCGATATCTTCAGCAATAAATATTTTTGAGTCTAAGTCTGCCAAGTATTTAACTGGGTTCCATAACAAATCTTTTGAAAAGAGCATGAATGCTGGAATATTTCTCAAAATACTTCTTAACTCTTCTTTTAAATCTCCTCTTTTCATAGTGTTTGATCTAGGATCAATCACAAATAGTGTTTTATCTTTCGGGAAATTTTTGTTAAATGTCTCCGCTATAAAATGAATGGCTGTTGGATGATGAGCAAAATCATCATAGATTGTTAGATTATTTTTCTTATAAATTATTTCTAAACGTCGCTTGGTATTTTTAAATGACGACAAAGACATTAACGCATTTTCTTCTGATACTCCCACATGCTTAGTTGCCAAAATAGCTGCCATGGCATTTAACTCGTTATGCTCCCCTATCAAATCCCAATTAAGAAGACCTATTTTTTTTTCTTTATAAAATAATGATTTCTCTTTATCGATTTGATCAATATGCCATGACTCTGAAGAATTAAATTCTTCGGTCTCAGACCAGATTCCCATATCTACTGTTTCTTTTATATTTTTATCTTGCTGATTAATAATGATTTTTCCTTGTTGAGGAACAGTTCGAATCAAATGATGAAAATGTCTTTTTATGTGGGTTATGTCTTCAAATATATCGGCATGATCAAATTCAATATTATTAATCACCAAAGTCTTTGGTCGGTAATGGATAAATTTTGAGCGTTTATCAAAAAATGCAGTGTCGTATTCATCAGCCTCGATGACAAAAAATGGTGAATCGGATTGTGATAAGGAACTACTCGATGAAAAGTTTCCAGGGACCCCTCCGATAAGGTAACCGCAATCGATATCGTTATCTCTTAAGATCCAGTTGATCATCGATGTTGTTGTGGTTTTTCCGTGAGTCCCAGAGACGGCTATCACCCATTTATCGTGCAATAGGTTTTCATATAACCACTGCGGTCCAGATTGGTACCTTAAATTTTGATTGAGAATTTCTTCCATCAAAGGATTGCCTCTTGAGACAACATTTCCCACAATGAATAGATCAGGTTTTAAATTTACTTGGTTCGCATCAAACCCTGGAGTAATCTGAATATCTTTTGACTCTAAAAAGGTAGACATCGGTGGGTAAACATTTTGATCGCACCCAGTAACCGTGTGGCCTAAATCTTTTGCAAGAGAAGCCATGCCTGCCATAAAGGTACCGCAGATTCCAATCACATGAATATGCATAAAGACTACTTTATATTAGAAGATAGCAACCGTCGAGCATTATCCACATCCATTGAGGATCGATTGGCAAAGTCATTTAACTGATCCTCATCAATCTTATCGACACTAAAATAGGTAGATTCTGGATGAGCAAAATAAAATCCTGAAACAGAGGAGGCTGGAATCATGGCGTAATTTTCAGTCAATGACATTCCTATCTCATCGGTCTTTAAAAACTTAAAGAGATCTTCTTTCACAGAATGCTCAGGGCAAGCAGGATATCCTGGTGCCGGCCTTATTCCAAGATATTTTTCTTGAATCAGTTCTTCATTGGATAATTTTTCTTTTTGTGCATAACCCCAGAGATCTTGTCTGACTCTTAAGTGCATATATTCTGCGCAAGCTTCTGCCAATCGGTCCATCAATGCCTTGAACATGATGCCGCTGTAATCATCTTTATTTTTTTCATATTGATTTAGATAAAATTCACCGCCATCACCAGCCGTCACTGCAAACATGCCGATATAATCATCAATATGAGATTCTTTTGGGGCAATGAAATCACTTAATGATAAGTTTGGCTTGGGCTTACCACTAATAATTGGTTTTTCTGATTGTTGCCTTAACGTATGAAAGGTAAATTGTAAATTTTCTTGCTCATCCAATATGGCAATATCATCCTCAATTGCATGTGCCTTACAAAAACCTACTACCGCATGAGCTTTTAATTTTCTGTCATTGATAACTTTCTTCAGCATCGTTTGAGCGTCATTAAATAATTGACTTGCGGTATCACCAACCACCTCATCTTGTAAAATTTGTGGGTATCTTCCAGCCAGATCCCATGTCTTAAAAAATGGAGTCCAGTCAATAAAATCAATCAATTCATTTAAATTAATATTTTTAAATACTCTTCTTCCAATAAACTTGGGTTTGATTGGATTGAAATTTAAAGATAATTTATTTTCTCTAGCAGTTTTTAAGCTAATGTATTTCACCCCTTTTTTTTGCCCATGAAGCTGACGGACTTTTTCATAATCTGCTTTTAGTTTCTCGATATAGTCGACCTTAGTGTCTGGTGATAATAACGACTGCATCACAGACACGGATCGAGATGCATCCGCCACATGCACAACCGGGCCCTCATAATTAGGTGAAATCTTGACCGCTGTATGAGCTCTTGACGTGGTCGCCCCACCTATTAAAAGTGGCATTTTTACCGACCTGAAATAGGGATCTCTTTGCATCTCACTGGCAACATGAGCCATCTCTTCTAAGGAGGGAGTGATTAACCCAGATAGCCCAATGATATCGACATTTTCCTCTTTCGCCTTATTTAAAATTTCAGCGCAAGGAACCATCACGCCCATGTTCACCACTTCAAAGTTATTACATTGGAGCACGACAGAAACAATATTTTTTCCTATGTCGTGGACATCGCCCTTAACGGTCGCGATGAGCATTTTGCCTTTTGGTTTAGATTTTTTTCCTGTCCTGGCTTCTTCTTCTTCTTTTTCTTTTTCAATGAATGGAATCAAGTGAGCCACCGCCTGTTTCATAACCCTGGCTGATTTAACCACCTGAGGTAAAAACATTTTTCCTTCAGCAAACAAATCACCCACCACATTCATGCCGTCCATTAGGGGGCCTTCGATCACATTGATAGGACGACCACCACTTTCCATGATCTGTAAACGTGCTGTTTCTGTGTCTTCCTCAATGTAATTGGTGATGCCGTGAATGAGGGCGTACTCGATTTTTTTCTCAACAGACACAGGCTGAGTATCAGAACCTCGCCACTCATTGGTGTCTTTTTCTTTTTTCTTTCCTTGCAGAGAACCAGCAATTTCAATCATGCGATCGGTAGCATCCTCACGGCGATTTAGGACCACATCCTCAACGACCTCTTTTAAATCTTCCGTTAGATCATCAATCACCCCAATCATGCCGGCATTGACAATACCCATGGTCATTCCATTCTTTATGGCATGATTTAAAAATACGGTGTGGATGGCCTCCCTTGCAGCCTCATTCCCTCTAAAACTGAAACTAACATTGGATACCCCACCAGAAATTTTTGCATGAGGAAGATTGTCCTTAATCCACTTGGTCGCATTGATAAAGTCGACCGCATAATTGTTGTGCTCTGCAATGCCTGTTGCGATGGCAAAAATATTGGGATCAAAAATGATATCTTCGACCGGGAAACCAACCGTGTCTTTTAATATGTTGTAGGCACGCTCACAAATTTCAATTTTTCTCTGATAAGTATCCGCTTGTCCTTGTTCATCAAAAGCCATGACAATCACTGCTGCGCCATACTGCATACACAATTTAGCTTGATGGATGAAACTCTCTTCACCCTCTTTTAATGAGATCGAATTAACTATCGGCTTGCCTTGGATGCATTTTAGACCAGCCTCAATGACTGACCATTTTGAAGAATCAATCATAATCGGCACCCTAGAAATATCAGGCTCAGAGGCAATCAAATTAAGGAATGTCGTCATCGCCTTCTCGGCATCTAGCATGCCCTCATCCATATTAATATCGATGATCTGAGCCCCATTTTCAACCTGCTGCCTTGCTACACTGACGGCCTCCTCATAATTTTCATCAATGATTAACTTGGCAAAAACTCGTGATCCAGTCACATTAGTTCGCTCACCAACGTTCACAAATAAATCATCGTCGCCAATAATCATCGGCTCCAGCCCTGATAAGCGCATTTTTTTTGCAATCGTTGGTAATGTTCTTGGCGGAATATCTTTGAGGGATCGAGTAATCGCAGCAATATGCTCCGGTGTTGTGCCACAGCAACCACCTGCCACGTTCACAAAACCGCTCTCAGCAAATTCCTTTAATAAGGTAGAGGTATCTTCTGGTTTTTCGTCAAACCCGGTATCTGACATTGGATTAGGTAATCCCGCATTTGGATAAATGCACACAAAGGTATCGGCAATGTTAGACAATTCTTCAGCATACGGTCTCATGAGTGCTGCCCCTAGGGCGCAGTTTAATCCAATGGTCAAAGGTTTCGCATGACGAATCGAGTTCCAAAATGCTGTCACAGTCTGGCCTGATAAAATTCGCCCTGAAGCGTCAGTGACCGTCCCAGAAATCATAATCGGAAGAGTTTTTCCTAATTGATCAAATGTAGATTGCACCGCAGCAATGGCTGCTTTACAGTTCAGGGTATCAAAGACCGTTTCAATCAGAATAATGTCGGCTCCGTTGGATATGAGGGCCTCCGCCTGTTCAGCGTAGGAATCAAATAACTGATCGAAGGTGATATTTCTGGCGCCCGGGTCATTCACGTCTGGGGATATGGAAGCCGTTTTGGGGGTTGGTCCGATGGCGCCAGCCACAAATCGCGGTTTATCTTCGCTTGAGTATTTTTCTGCCGCTGCCTTTGCTAATTTAACCGACTCAATGTTCATTTCTTTCACAAGGTTAGCCATGAAGTAATCTTCCTGAGCCACACTATTTGCACCAAATGTATTGGTCTCAATAATGTCTGCGCCCGCGGCTAGGTAATCCTCATGGATTTTTTGAATGACAGCAGGCTGGGTAATACTGAGGAGTTCATTATTCCCTTTTAAGAATAATTCACGTTCGCCTTCTGGGGCCGCAAAAGATTTAAATCGTTCACCCCGGTAATCTGCCTCAACAAATTGGTGTTGTTGGATCATCGTACCCATAGCACCGTCCATAAAAAGAATACGCTTCTTTAATTCAGCTTTTAAAAACTCTTCTGTATTTTTATATGGATCCATGGATTATTTGGGTGTATATAAATGATTTCTATATGAGATTACTTCGACTGTTTAGTTTCATACTCAGCCAAGGCTTTTTCCATGGCTTCTAACTTTTCACGGGTTTTGCGGAGCACTTCGGTTTGCACATCAAATTCTTCACGAGAAACAAGCCCCAAATCAGTGCACTTGTTCTTAATTAGTGCATTTATATTGTTCTCTATGTCCTCTATTGGTGAATTTTTTAATAATTCACGAATTTTGTCAGAAATATTTTGAAAATTGTCTTTCATTTAATTATCATATCGTTGTAAATCGTTGATTCTAACAGAGTTTTCTGATTTACATAAGGCAGAAAATTAACATTGTTATTCCCCAATAATAAATTAATTCATGCTTTGAAATTTAAGTTGGCACGGAAATTGCATTGTATTAATTACATGTTTATGTTTTTTTCGGATCACTTAAACAATTTATAAAATTATAAAATCTTAGGAGAGTATTTTATGAAAATTTTAAAACTTGCGTTGGCAGCTGCCTTAACAATGCCAGCGATGAGTGTTTTTGCGGAGGAAGAACCCTCTTCAGAACACAGCGTTTCTTATAATGTAGGTTTGTTCTCCCAATACATCTTTAGAGGATATAACCAAACGGATGGAAGACCCGCCCTTCAAGGTGGTATCGATTATGAACATTCGAGTGGTTTTTACCTTGGTGCATGGGCGTCTAATGTTAGCTGGACAGTTGACAAATTTGATAATGGTAGTGATGCTGCTTACAAATCTGGTGGTACTGCAGAAATCGATTTGTATGGTGGATTCGCTAGTGAAATTGGTGATACAGGAATTGGTTATGATGTTGGTGTTCTTCAATTCTTATATCCAGGTGAACTTCGCTCTGGTTATGCAAAGGCAAATACAACAGAAGTTTATGGAGGCCTAAATTACAAATGGTTATCTTATACGGCTTATGTTGTAACAAGTGAAGATGCATGGACCTGGGGTAAATCTGGAGATGATGGTGATGATAGTGCGCGAGGCTCTTTATATCAAGACATTACTGCTGAAATTCCTCTCGGTGACGTAATCGATCACAAGCTTCTAAATGGTGTAACCGCAACACTTCACTATGGTTATCAAGAATTTGCTGGAGCAAATAATCGTGTTTCATCATACGGGGACTGGAAAGTTGGTCTTGATAAGGAATTTTCAAACGGCATAAATGCTGGTTGGTACTACACAGACACTGACTACAACACTCGTGGTTGGAACAAACAAGGTGGTCGATATCTACCAGAAGCAACAAACACGTTTTATGTAACAAAAAGCTTTTAATCTTAAAAGTTAAAAATTTAATTTAAGGGGAATAACAATGAAATTAATCACTGCGATTATCAAGCCGTTTAAGCTTGATGAAGTCAGAGAAGCCCTGTCTGATATCGGTGTACAAGGTGTCACCGTGACAGAAGTAAAGGGCTTTGGACGACAAAAAGGTCACACTGAACTCTATCGAGGTGCAGAGTACGTCATCGACTTTTTACCGAAGGTAAAACTCGAAGTCGCTATTTCTGACAAGCTCGAAAAAAAGGTAATCGATGCAATTGAAAAATCTGCGGTCACTGGAAAAATTGGTGACGGTAAGATTTTTGTATCTGATTTAGAAAAAGTAATCCGTATCCGAACCGGTGAATCCGGCGAAGATGCGCTATAAGGAGATCAGTATGAAAAAATTATTATCCAAATTAGGATTAGTAAGCCTCCTCAGTCTTTTCTTACTGGGCTTTACTAATATCAGTTTCGCTGACACTAGCGTGTTCAGTAATAATTCATATCTGGTGGCAGAGATGGAAGAGATGCCAGCAGGAGATGAAGCAATGGCTTCGGAAGAAGCTGCAGAAGAAGCGACGATTGATACCGGCGATACCGCCTGGATGATCGTGGCAACCATCCTCGTCATTGTGATGGCAATTCCTGGCTTAGCCCTGTTCTACGGCGGTCTAGTGAGAGCTAAGAATATGTTATCCGTGTTGATGCAAGTGTTTGTAACGTTCTCACTCATGTCGGTACTTTGGGTGTTCTATGGTTACAGCTTAGCCTTCAGTGATGGTGGTGCATGGAATGATTACATTGGTGGTCTCAGTGCTGCATTCTTAAGTGGCATTACAGCAGACTCAGTATCAGATACGATTCCTGAATTTGTGTTCGTGACCTTCCAATTAACCTTCGCAGCATTAACACCGGCACTGATTGTTGGTGCATTTGCTGAGCGTATTAAATTTTCAGCACTACTTTTATTCATGCCATTATGGTTAACACTGGTTTACTTACCTATCTGTCACATGGTCTGGGGTGGTGGTCTCATCGACTCATGGGGCGCAGTTGACTTTGCTGGTGGTACCGTTGTTCACATCAATGCAGGTATTGCCGCATTAGTGGGTGCAATTATTATTGGTAAACGTATTGGTCTTGGCAAAACAGCCATGGCACCTCACAATCTTCCAGCAACCATGATCGGTGCATCTTTACTATGGGCTGGTTGGTTCGGTTTCAACGTGGGTAGTGAATTAGCTGCTGATGGAACTGCTGGCTTAGTGATGATTAACACACAAGCTGCTACCGCTGCTGCCGTGCTTGGCTGGTTAGCGATCGAATGGGCTGCTAAAGGTAAACCATCCATGCTTGGTGGTGCATCTGGTGCAATTGCTGGACTAGTTGCAATTACTCCTGCTTGTGCAGTAGTTGGTCCAATCGGTGCAATCGTACTCGGCTTTGTTGCAAGTATTGTGGCTTTCTGGGCATGTAGCTCACTTAAAAATGCTCTTGGTTATGACGACTCATTGGATGTCTTCGGTATCCACGGTGTCGCAGGAATCATCGGCGCGATTGGTTTAGCAGTCTTAATGGCTCCACAATTTGGTGGTGTTGGTTATGACGACGGTGTGACTATGGCTACACAACTTTGGTCACAAACTAAATCAGTGTTATTCACCATTGTGTGGTGTGGTGTGATCAGCTTCATTCTATTCAAAATCGTTGACGCAGTTATCGGTCTTCGAGTGTCTGAAGAAGATGAAGTGTCTGGTCTAGATACATCGTCACATGGAGAGACAGCTTACCGCAACTAAGATACCTCTCCTCTCTTCAAGATATCTTAGTGATCCTAAAAGGGTGCATGTAAATGCACCCTTTTTTTATTCATAAGACTTAATCTTTCAGTATAATTCGCATAAGTAATAAAAAAAATAACTTATGTTTTCTAAGCTATCAAGCAATCCTTACTACCCATTTCTAAAGGCTTATCTTTTTGGTTTAATTTTTTTTAGCCTGTCAAGATTGGGGTTAATCTTTTGGCAGTTGGATGCTGTTGATGCAACCGATAAATTGTTAAATATTATCGTACAAGGTGTTCGAGTGGACCTTATTCAGCTGGGATTAATGTTTCTAATTCCCTTATTAATTTTTCCACTCAGTTTCATTAATGGTCAAACAAAAAATATTTATTCTGCATTTTTAAGATTTTGGATCATTATCAGTTTTATTGTTTTATTTATTATCGAAGCATGCTCAATCACATTCATCAATGAATACAATACAAGACCTAATGTACTATTTCTAGAATACCTAAAATATCCCAGAGAAGTCTTTGAAATGTTATTTAAGGGATTTACCCTAGATGCAATTTTGGTGGTTGGGTCTGTGTTACTTGTCTCAAAACTTATCATTCTTGCATTCCGAAAACAAAATCAGATTGAGCATAAATTCATTCACCTTGTGATTTGGCCAATCATCCTCATCTTAATGTTGATCAGCATTAGGTCAAGCTTTGGTCACCGTCCTGCCAACCCGGCAATGTTTGCAATCACAAACAATGCCATGGTGAATTCTCTTGTTCTCAATTCCCCATACTCAGTGTTTTACGCTGCTTATAGTATGAAACATGAAGCCTCGGCCTCAAAAGTGTATGGAAAGATGGATGTTGATAAAATTTATTCTTTGACCTCTCAACATGGCCCGGCTGAATACCCAACCCAGAAATCTTTAGCGCCAAGCTATCAAGGTAAGCCAAAAAATATTGTTATCCTCCTTCAAGAAAGTTTGGGGGCCACTTTTGTAGAGTCTCTAGGTGGAGCGCCTGTCACCCCAAATTTAGAAAAATTAAAAAGTGAGGGTATTTGGTTTACCCAGCTGTATGCCACAGGAACACGATCTGTTCGAGGAATTGAGGCCGTCGTCTCCGGGTTCCCACCTACACCCGCACAAAGTACAGTGAAGCTACCCTTATCTCAATCTAATTTTTTTACCCTTGCCTCTTTATTAAATGAGAAAAATTATGAAACAAGTTTTATTTACGGTGGAGAAGCCCATTTTGATAATATGCGCAATTTTTTTACTGGGAATGGCTTTAAAAAAATAATTGAACAAAAAGATTTTACTAATCCAATTTTCAAAGGGAGCTGGGGTGCATCAGATCAGGATCTATATCAAAAAGCACATGAAGAATTCTTAGAACGCCACAGCCAAAATCAACCCTTTTTCAGCCTGGTCTTTACCTCATCTAATCATGCTCCTTTTGAATTTCCAGAAGATGTAATTGATCTATACGAACAACCGCAAGCCACAGAAAAAAATGCAGTGAAATATGCAGATCATGCTCTGGGTGAATTTATAAAAAAAGCAAAACAAAGTGATTACTGGGAAAACACTATTTTCTTGATTGTTGCAGATCACGATATCCGTGTCCGCGGAGATTTTTTGATTCCAATTAAAAATTTTCATATACCTGGCTTAATCATGGGGGGCGGTATCAATCCCAAAGTCATCAGCTCAATTACTAGCCAGATTGATTTACCTGTCACCATACTCTCATTAGCAGGTATCCATGCCAAACATCCTATGATTGGACAAGACATGAGTGCTATTGATAAGTCCTATAAAGGTCGAGCGATTATGCAATACTACGATAACTTTGCCTGGATGGAGCAGGACGAACTCTTTGTTTTACAGCCCAACCAAGAAATTTTTTATGGGAAGTATGACTTTATAAATAATAAAATTATCCTAAGCAATAAAAATAATATTAACTATGACAAACAGTTAGCACATGCCCTACTGCCAAGTATTTTATATAGTCAGAAACTTTATAGATTGCCTCCACAATGAAATTGAGTCATATATTCATAAATTTAAAATATCTCTCACAATTTCTTCTGTTTTATGCGAGATCAAATTTAAGGCATATTGAAAAAGCAGATATGCCCCATGTTGTTCCTGAAAATTTTATCGGAGTGAATATTGCCAGTAATCAAAATGAGGAAACTGACGAATATATCTTAGACAAAATTCAGGATCTAAGAGTAAAAAATCTAAGAATATATTTCACATACCAAGATTTGAACAATCATAAAGCAAGATTGCTAAAAAAATTAAAACATTTTAGTGGATCCATCATTGTCAATCTCAGCCCTCCACCAAAAGATGCTATCGATATTTCAACTGAGCATGGAATGATCGCTTGGAAAAATTATATCAATAAATTTTTTAATGATTTTAAAGAAATACCATTTGCAGTCGAAATAGGATCAACTATTAATAGACCATCATGGACAAAACTTACATTTAAAGGCTTCTTCATGATCTGGGCCACCGCTTACTCAGTGTGTCGAATTCATAAACGTTCTATCATTGGTCCAAATATTACTGACTTTGAGCCCTTTATTAATTTTGGGATATATAAATCTTTGCAATCCAAACATCAGTTGCCAGATGAGATATCAAATAATCTATTTATGGAAAGAACGATTGAACCAGAACCATACGATCGTCGTATCTTTTTAAGAAAATATCCAAAGCTGTTTAAGTTTGATGTCTATAAAAAATCAGCGTTATATAAAGTTATAGCAGAGCATTTTAATATTAAATCCCTTATATCTCCTTGTGCATTCTGGAGTAAAAAAAGAGTCAATAGACTTATAGGGCAGCCAAATCTTCAAAGGTCGAAGTATGTAACTCGTTACTTTGCGCTGTTGGCAGCTAAAGGTGACTTCTCAAAAGTGTTTTGGGGTCCACTGATTTGTGGACGTGAGGGACTGATCTCCAATGGCATCAAAGAGCCTGATTATCCCAAGCTTGAACAGGTCACATACTACAAAGAGGCTCGGGGTCAGATTTCTAACTTTAATATTAAAAAAATGTATTATGCTCTACGTTTTTTTAACGCTACTATCCCTGGCGCTAAATTTATTAAGGATTATTCACATGATCAAAATATTCATATCTTAGAGTTTGAAAAGAATAATCAGATCATTCATCTCTTATGGACACAAAATAACTTAATTCAAGATATTCAGCTTCATTATCATTTAAATGATTTAAGCAACGGGCAATATAAAGATCATCTTGGCAATGAGATTGAAACACCGAATGCGATTACTGAAAACCCTATCTATATTTTTTGGAATAAATTACATCAACCTAATTTAATTCAGGCTCCCAAAATCTCTAACCATTATTTTATTCACCATGATCCAGAAAATTATTTTTTTCTGCATGATGCCAAATGGGATGGACTGATTAAAGTAAACAATAAAACAGCATTAAATTCATTTTTAAACGCTTGTCATCCATCTAAACTAGTTAGTCCAGACAAAAAAGACAGTCTCAGACTATCTAGGAATGCGGTGTGGATTCATGATATTCCAGATTTTGGCAAGGTCGTGATCAAAAAGCCGGCACATGTCTACCCACATAAACGCTACCTTGATCGACACCGTCCTAACAAATCTATAAGAGCTTGGAATGGGGCAAATGCCTTACTTGCCAAAGGAATTAATACCGCACCTCCAATTGCAGTATTTAGCAAAAAAAATGACAAGACAGGTCTTGAAAATTTTTATATTTGCTCACACAGTGATGCACACAATTTTAACGACCTCGCTCTCCATTTCCAAACTGAAAATACATTCAAAGGTTTAAGCAAAAGACATATTTTTGAGCGTACTGCTCGTTTTATTAATGATATGCATGGTCGTGGTTTATTTTTTAATGACCTATCTGCGGGGAATCTCTTTATTAACATTAATGATAAACACTTTGATTTTGAATTAATTGACACAGGAAGGGTGAAGAATTTTTACAGCAATCTCAGCTTCCAGTCTCGCAAGAAACAACGCATGAAAGACATCGTAAGACTGCTTAATAAATTTGATTGGGAGACCAGAAATATTTTCCTTAAATATTATTTCCAACTCAATAATCAATCTTTATCCCTTATAGATAAGCTATCTCTTATAAAGTACGATATTTTTGTTGAAACCAAAAGATATAGAAAGAAAATACAAAAAAAACTCTCATGAAAATCATTAGGTTTTTTTCAGCGTTATTAAATGTTTATTTTTGGATCTTTTAAGTAAAGTAAGCTTACTGTTTTATACAGAATTTAATTGAAAGGAGATTACATTATGTGGACAACACCTGCTGCTACTGAAATGCGTTTCGGTTTTGAAGTAACAATGTACGTATGCAATAAGTAATTATTGTTTAGGTATAAAAAAGGAGCTTATTGCTCCTTTTTTTTATTGATCTTAAATTCTTTGGGTAACATAACCCAAATATTTCCTTGCTGTTTCATGGCGCCCGCCTTTTTACCCGCTTCTGGTCCTGCCCCCCAATAGTAGTCTGCTCGAATTGGGCCTCTGATTGCTCCTCCCGTATCTTGTGCAATGACCAAACGATTTAGCGATTCATTTGAATTAGGAAATGTAGTCGCAAGAAATACTGGAGAGCCAATTGGGACATAACGTCTATCAATGGCAATTGATCTCTCAGCCGTTATCGGAACTCCTTGGGCTCCAATTGGACCATCCAAACCATTATCGAGCTCTCTAAAAAATACAAAGCTGGGGTTTTTATCTAGGAATTTTTTTAACTTTTTCTTGTTCTTATTGGCCCATGATTTTATTCCCTGCATGGAGGCATTATCCTTTGTTAGCTCACCCGCATTTATTAATGCTCTTCCCATAGAGCGATAAGGGTGGCCATTTTGATCAGCATAGCCGATAGGTATCTCACTTCCATCCTCAAATTTTATTATTCCGGAACCTTGGATCTCAAGAAAAAATGCTTCGACCGCATTATCCACCCAAAATAATTCATTGCCTTTTAAGATATTCTCACTTGATGAGATTTGTTCTCTTGAAAAGTAAGGTAATAACTTATTGCCTTCAACTTTTCCTCTCAATCTTTTATATTTCATCTCTGGATAGAGCTCAGATAAATCAACCGTAATCAAATCTTCTGGTGTTTTATAAATTGGGGTTGAATATTTTTTTGTTTTCTCCCTGCTGCCATTGAGAATAGGTTGATAGTACCCAGTGATTAATCCATAATCAGTGCCATCATCTTTCCATGATTTATAGAGAGTAAAGTTTGTTTTAAAAAATTCAATAACCTCTTCAGAGGATGGATCTTCCATCAAGTTAGCAATGCTGCACACTTTTTTCCATTGTTTTTGATTAATGAGGGTAGAACAACTTTTTTGCCAAGCAGGCCAAGAATCTTTTATATTGTCACTCTTTAAAATGAAATCTATCTCATACCACTCAGATTGCCTAAGCTGACTAAATGGAACAATATTCTCATCAGACTTTTCTTTCACCTCAACAACATTACATTCCTCAGACTTTTTACTTTCCTCAGACTTTTTAATTTCTACTGTTTCATCACATTGGCAATCTGTTTTTTCTATTTGCTTTGGAACACAGCCAATGAAAATAAAAAATACGAGCGGAAGAAGAAATTTAATCAATGCAGACTCCTCGGCATGATCAAATCAAATTTTGGTATCTCTGCATCAAACCTTTCACCAAACTCAGTTTCCATAGAGTAGGAGCCAAACATTTCGCCAATAGGTGTGTCTATTTCAGTGGCACTGGTATAGGTAAAATTATCACCAGGATAAATGATGGGTTGTTCGCCAATAACGCCGATTCCATCTACTGTTTTGATGTTACCGTTAGAGTTGACTATCTTCCAATGCCGAGAGACTAATTGGACATTGATATCAGATTCATTTTTGATGGTCACTGAATAAGCAAAAAAATATTTTCTTTCTTCATCCGATGAATGTGAAGGCATATATTCAGTCAGCACACTGATTTCAATTTTTTTACTCAGATCGCTCATTTTATTTGATTAGCCCAGAAGTGGGTGAACTGGGATCAGCTTGATATAATTTTTTATTCATTCTCCCGGCCAGATAAGCTTCTCTTCCTGCCTCAATAGCCTTTCTCATTGCTCCAGCCATCATGATAGGATTTTTTGCCTCAGCAATAGCCGTATTCATTAATACGCCATCGCATCCAAGCTCCATCGCAATAGCAGCATCGGATGCTGTCCCAACCCCAGCATCAACTATAACCGGCACTGATGAATTCTTTATGATGATTTCCAGATTCCATGGATTCAGAATACCCATTCCCGAACCAATTAAAGATGCAAGGGGCATGATCGCTACACAGCCAATATCCTCCAACATTTTGGCAACAATAGGATCATCTGATGTATACACCATTACCTCAAAACCATCTTTTACTAGAACCTTTGCCGCCTCAATGGTTTCAATCACATTTGGATATAGAGTTTCTTTATCTCCTAACACTTCAAGCTTCACCAAGTTATGGCCGTCTAACAATTCACGAGCCAACCTCAGTGTTCTAATAGAATCTTCAGCATTAAAACATCCGGCCGTATTAGGGAGATAGGTAAAGTCTGAGGGTGGTATGAAATCAATTAGGCTAGGCTCATCTGCATTTTGTCCAATGTTGGTTCTTCTAATAGCAACGGTAACAATTTCAGCCCCAGATTCAGTTATTGCGTCCTTTGTTTCTTTAAAGTCCTTATACTTTCCAGTGCCTACTAACAATCTAGAATTAAATTCTCTCGAACCAACTATAAATTTATCTGAAGTGCTATCCACCACCAACTGCTCCGACAATTTCAAACTTATCTCCTTCTTTTACTAGTGTATCTTTAAGATTACTTTTTGGAATAATCTCACCATTACACTCAACTGCAAATTTTTTACTCACCACACCAATTTTTTCTACCAGGTTGTATACAGTTAAATTTTCCTCAAAATTTTTTACCTCGCCATTTATCCAAATCTTCATGGTCTTTATTCGCTATGCACTAAAGTTTCTTGTAAAAAATCTAAACGACATCTCATAACAAATTGAGGCCAATTCGGCATCATAGCGATCACCCTCATCCCTCATAAAGGCATGCTGTGCATTAAATTCGTGCCATTCAAATGTAATATCTGTTGATAACAACTTTTGTCTAATTTCAGATAAAGCCTCTGTTGAAACATGGGTGTCCTGTTTGCCCCAAATCATTAACAGCTCACCCGTGATATCTTTTAAACGCTCCATGCTATGTTGACCTGGCTTATTTGGAATTATGGTTGTATGTAAGTCTGTGGCATAAAAACACGCGGTCGCCTTTATATTTTTATTTAGCGCAGCGCGAAAAGCTAAATGTCCTCCAATGCAAAATCCCATCGCTCCAAAATTACCGTTATGCCAATCTTGCTCTTTTGCCCAATTTATAAGCGCATCGTTATCACTATCATACGACTCAACATCTTTATTTGCCTTGTCCGCATTTCCTTTGTCTCTTCCTGCGTCGTCATATCCCAATACGGTTCCGATTGGATTTAACTCATGGAATACCTCTGGCACAAGAACGTTATAACCATGACTTGCTACAATTTGTGCAGCACGCAGTATAGGTCCAGTTTGTTGAAAGATTTCAGAATAAAATAAAATAGTTGGAAACTTGCCTACTTGAGTAGGCTGGTGAACATATGTTCTCATCTTTCCGGTGGGGGTATCAATATCAATGTGATGGGATTTGATTAGCATTTTCTTTCCTTAATAATCAGCACTTCTTCCTGTTGCATAGTTTTCTGGGAGATCATTTTGCCATCTATTGCAAGATTCACATTGATGATCTTCCATCGTTGGGCAATATTTTAACCCTTTGTTATTGCAAAATTTACATTCATTATTTTTATTTTTTTTGTGGATTTCTGTCGCTACTTTTGAACTTCCAAGACCGTATTTATTATCCATAATAAGCACCTCATGAAGTTTAACAATATAACAATAAGTTACTCTATGTTAACTATGTTATCAAGCATGCTAATTGCTCCGAACAGGATTACAATTCGAAAAAACAAAGTTCTTATTTTCTTGCTCTTTTAATGTTTTAATGTTCGCCTGACTGTTTGAGAATTTCAGTATCAGCATGTCGTTTTGATAAGTCTCATCATCTATGAAATTAAGCCTATATTCCATATTTTTTAAGATAAGCCACTTATCAATGTTTTCTTCAACACCAGAAATGTCTCTCAAATAAAATTCTTTTTTTTCCTCACACTTATATAACGTTGAGTCTTTTGGAGTGGTATCAAGCTCATAATAATCGGTTGATAAAACACGGCCGATTTTTTCTGTATTGACGTAAGAACATGCTTGAAAATTTAATGCAATAAATAATAAACTAATTTTTACTAAATTCTTGAATTTCACTATCTAATTCCATGAAGACTTTTGAATGGTATTCAGATTTTACCAAATTTCCTTCATCTGCATATATTTTTGATAGCAATTGATGTGCCATAGAGTGATTTTCTTTTTTGGCAAGCACTTCCATAAGTTCCTTTTTCGCCTCACCAACCTGATTAAGATGATATAAACTTCTAGCAAAATAATATTTTGCCTCAAATGCATTCGTTTCTTTTATCCATTCTTGAGAAATATTTTTCAATTCATTCCAATCTTCATCAAATAAGGGTTTAACTATTTTCATAAAGTAAGGAAGATTGGTTGGAGGTTCATCCCAAAAAGGAATCTGAGCTTGTGTGGTCACCTCTATATGCTCACCTTTTTCCATAAGCTCCTTAACTACCTCAATTGGGATTGAATAATATAAGGCGCCACGCCCAGGGGTCTTAAATGTTGTAATTCCTAATAGCTTTCCGGTTTCATCAAATAAACCTCCTCCACTTGCACCTAAAGAAAACCATGTTGACGACTGAATCACTTTTTTGCCCTTTAAATCAAAAATATCTCTGACTTTGCCAATTGATGTCACCGGCCTGGTGGCATTACCACCATAGCTTTTAGCGATCACGTTGGTACCGTAATCAACATCCGAACTAGAACCCAATGTCACAGGCTCTAAATTTAGATATTTGAAAGTGAGAATGCATATATCATGCTCCCAATCAGCGATTAACTTTTCTGGAGGATAACTTGTTCCATATTTTGTGACATGAATGCCTGTTGAATTTGCGATCACGTGACAATTAGTGACCACATGATCTTTTGCAACCACAACACCTGAACCCACTCCATGGTTGCCTGCCTGGTTAGCAGAATGAACTTTCACTATGGAACGATTTAATTGCAATGTTAGCTCTTGGGTAAGGCCAGCTGAATTAGAAATTGTAGGGATTAAAAAAAAGATTAATAATAATTTTCGCATCGTATCTTATCAAAAGTTTATCTACTTATTCTGATAAGATACGCAACAGTTAGTTCATGATTAACCGCATTTACTTTCACCACAGTTTAAACAAGTGAGACATCCATCCATAAGAATGGCTGCTTTGGTATTACATTTTGAGCATAATTGACTATCCTTAGGAAATCCAGACTCATCAAGCTGGTCTTGATTCTTATCTAAGTACTCTTTCTTTTTTTCTTCAACTAATTTTTTTTGATGTTCATCAAGCTCTTTTGTTTTCAGCATACCAATGTCAATCAAATGTTTTTCTAAGACCTCGCCGATCTCAGCAACCAGACTTGGAACGTACTTGCCACCTTTTTTGTAATATCCGCCATTTGGATCAAAAACACTTTGCAACTCTTCGAGCAAGAAAGTAACATCGCCGCCTTTACGAAAAACTGCAGACATCACTCTCGTTAATCCTACGATCCATTGAAAATGATCCATATTTTTTGAATTAATAAATATTTCAAATGGTCTTGAGTGTTCTTGATCAGTGCCTTCATTCATCACCACGTCATTGATTGTGATATACAAAGCGTGCTCAGTGACGGGTGTTTTTACTTTATAAGTAGTTCCTCGAATATGTTCTGGTCTTTCAAGCGGCTCTCCTAGCTGAACAACCTCAGCCTTAGGGGCATCGTTTTTGTCATTTAATACAGAGTAACCAACAATCTTTTTTTCAATTTTCTTTACCATATTTATCCCCTAGAACTTTCCGTAATATCCTTCTTTTAAAGCGTCATACAAATTAGCTGCGGTGTGTTTTTCACCATCGTATTCAACCTCTTCGTTACCTTTTAACTCGACCGTAGATCCATCATCTAATTTAAATTGATACTTCGTATTTTCTAAATCTTTTTCGGTCACTAACACCCCTTGGAAAGCCTCTGGATTAAATCTAAATGTAGTACATCCTTTTAAGCCTTTTTCATAAGCGTACATATAAATCTCTTTAAAGTCTTCAAAGTCGTAGTCAGTTGGTACATTAATAGTCTTTGAAATGGAGCTATCAATCCATTTTTGTGCAGCCGCCTGAATGTCCACATGGTTTTTTGTTTTAATTGTAGATGAATCAATAAAATAATCAGGTAATGCTTCATCCTCTTTGTCAGAAAAAGGCATGGCTTTATCATTGATTAAAGATCTGTAAGCTAATAGTTCAAAAGAAAAAACATCAACTTTTTCCTTAGTTTTTTTACCTTCTCTAATCACGTTTCTGCTGTAATGGTGCGCAAAAGATGGTTCGATACCATTACTTGCATTATTTGCTAATGATAATGAGATAGTACCGGTTGGAGCAATTGAACTATGGTGGCTAAATCGAACTCCATTTTCAGCGATCTCATTTCTTAACTCTTCCGGGAATTGCTGCATATATTTGCTGTATTTCCCCATCAATACTTTACCAGCAACCTTATCTCCAACCTTGATTCCATCGGCTTTCATTTCTGGTCGCATCTGAAGCATTTGCTCAGTTATTTCGAATAACTCTTCCATGATAGGTGCAGAACCTTTTTCTTTGGCTAACTCAATACCAACTTTCCATCCTTCTTCAGCAAGTATACGCGTCACTTCTTCAGTAAATTTAATTGATTCTGGATCACCGTATTTAATTTTCATCATCGTAAGTGTTGAGCCAAGCCCAAGATAACCCATACCGTGTCGTCTTTTCTTCATGATTTCATCACGCTGCTTGCCAAGCGGGAGGCCATTAATTTCAACGACATTATCAAGCATCCTGGTAAAAATACTGACTACTTTCTTATACTCATCCCAATCAAAATAGGCGTCATCAGTAAATGGATTTTTTACAAACATCGTAAGATTTACTGAACCTAACAGGCAGGCTCCATATTCAGGAAGAGGTTGTTCCCCACAAGGGTTTGTGGCGCGAATATTTTCACAGAACCAGTTATTGTTCATTTCATTAACGCGGTCAATCAAAATGAAACCAGGTTCTGCGTAATCATAAGTTGATGCCATAATGACATCCCATAATCTTTTCGCTTTAATGGTTGAATAAACCTTGCATGCAACTTTTCCAGCATCTTTTCCTGACTCTTTAACTATGTACTTCTCTTTAACCGGCCAGTCGCGCCAAACTGTTTTTTCAGAATCTTTAAGGTCAAGGTTGTCTTGTTTAGCTTCTTTTTCGGTTACAGGAAAAGCTAGTTTCCAATCTGAATCTGATTTAACAGCCTCCATAAATTCTTTGGTTATCAAACAAGATAAGTTGAACTGACGGAGCCTTCCGTCCTCCCTTTTTGCTTTAATAAAATCAGTCACATCAGGATGAGAAATATCAAATGTTGCCATTTGAGCACCTCGGCGACCACCCGCACTTGACACGGTAAAGCACATACGATCATATATATCCATAAATGAAAGAGGTCCGCTGGTGTATGCTCCGGCTCCTGCGACAAATGCTCCTTTTGGTCTTAAAGTTGAGAATTCATAACCAATACCACAACCTGCTTTTAAAGTAAGGCCTGCTTCATGAACTTTATCTAAAATATCAGTCATGCTGTCCTGAACTGCTCCCGAAACGGTGCAATTAATTGTACTGGTGGCTGGTTTATGCTCTTTCGCACCTGCGTTCGACGTAATTCTTCCTGCTGGGATAGCACCATGCTGTAAAGCCCATAAGAAATTTTCTTTCCATTCTTTCTTATTAGAGGGTTCTACATCCGCCAAAGCCTCTGCAACTCTTTCATAGGTATCTTGAATCGTCTCATCGACATAATTTCCGTCCTTCTTTTTCAGTCGATATTTTTTATCCCAAATATCAACAGAAACTGACTGCATCTCTATTTTAGTTGCGACTTCGCCTTGGTCGGATTTATCTGAATGAACGGCTTCTAACATGAATTTCCCCTGAAATTTATTGCAAAAAAGAATGATGTTTAAGAAAATTGTAGCAATTCTTTAAATCATTTAAAACCACAATATATTGTGGTCTATGATTCAGATTTTATCATCTAATTGTGGTTGGTCAATACATAAAATTGCTCAGAATTAGTGCATAAATGATAAAAAGTATATAAATCAAAGACTTCAGGATGAAATTTTTTTTTAGAGGTAAAATAACAATAATTATGAGATTTTTTTTATATCAGTTACTTATTCACACGCTCATTGTTTTGTCTCCCTTAAAATTTATTTACCGGAGCATCAAACAACCTGATTACTTAAAACATTTAGCAGAACGATATGGTGTATACAATCTTAAAAATATAAAAAATAAAGATCTTATTTGGTTTCATTGTGTGTCTTTAGGAGAAACCAAAGCCATCAACAGTTTACTATCGCATTTGGTTCCCAGATTTAAAGATAAATATTTTTTAATCACTCATTCAACTCCCACCGGAAGAAATATTGAAATTTTTAAGTCAGACAGAATATTTCGTGCTTACCTTTGTTTTGATAGTTGGTTTTTAAACAAACTTTTTTTAAGTTACTTTAAACCTAAGGTTGCGATTTTTTTAGAAACAGAAATTTGGCCAGGAATATCCAAAGAATTAAAATTAAGAAATATTCCATCCTTATTAATTAATGCAAGATTGTCCGATAAATCTCTAGCAAAATATCTAAACATCAAACAGTTCATTAAAAATACTTTTGATTCATTTGATTTGATCATAGCGCAGTCAGAACATGATAAAAAAAATTTCAAGTCAATTACTGACAACAAAATTGAAGTTTGCAACAACTTAAAATTTAATCAACCCATTACAGAATTAACGCCATCTGAAAAAAATAAATTTAAAAAACTTTTAAACATTAATTCTAAAAAAGTTATCTCTTTGATCAGTTCAAGAAAAGGAGAGGAAGAGCTATTTTTAAAACAAATTAAGTTATTAAAGAATTTTGATGATTTTACATTTATGGCTATCCCAAGGCACCCTCAGCGCTTCAAGGAGGTAGAAGCACTTATATTAAAAGAAGGGTATGCTTGTAATTTAGCTAGCCATCCAAAAAAAATTAATCAACCCAACACCATAGTTCTTGGAAACACCATGGGTGAAATGAATAAATATATTTCTATTAGTGATTTAGTTTTAATTGGTGGTAGTTTCAAAAACTTTGGCTCCCAGAGCCCAGTGGAGTCTCTATTATTAAAAACTCCGTGTTTTGTTGGTCCATCCATTTATAATTTTTTATCGATCATTCAACATGGAATAGCTGCAAAAGTAATCAAACAAATTGCACCAGATGCCATAGCTATTGAAATAAACAATTTTTTTAGAACCAAAAATAAAAAAGTTTTTGAAGAAAATTTAAATAAATTTCTTTTAAAGAATAAAAAAGATGAAGAGAAGGTTATTCAGCTAATTAGCAAATATTTTTAATTAATGGTGCGATTGTTTTAAAGCTTGGGTTATCAGAATTTTTTAACCATTCAAATACGATTGATTCGACATTGGTTAGGATACAACCAGCATCACGCAGTCTGAAAATTGCATTTTGTTTATTTAAAATATTTCTTGATACTATGGCATCCTCTAAGATGTATACTTTTTTACCTTGATCAATCAAATCGAGTGCCGTTTGCAGTATACATATATGTGACTCCATTCCAGCCAAAATAATTTGGTCTCTGGTTTCAATTAGTTTCGAATTAAACTTTGGTTCATCCACACATGAGAAAGCTGTTTTTTCAATAAAGCTTGCATGGGTTAAAAAAGGAATCATACTGGAGAGTGTTTTACCAAGGCCCTGGGGATACTGCTCAGTGACTAGAACTGGAATTTCTTCAATTTTTGCTAAAGTAGCTATCAACTCACAACGTTGAATCATTTTATTGACTACTTCTTTAGGCATTGCGCCTGCAAGCTTGTCTTGCATGTCAATAATGACTAATTGACTTCTCTGTATTTCAGCTTTCATCTTCCTGACTAATCGTTAAATATTTGTTAATTTCTTCTAGATCTTTAATCGATAAAGTTCCCACAGTGTGCTTCAAGTTTAACAGATTCTTCAAATAATTATACCTAGAAGATAGTAAATCATATTTTGCAGAAAATAGCATTTGTTGAGCATTCAACACCTCAACACTATTTCTTAGACCTTCTCTAAAGCCGACTTGGGTAGACTTTAATTGCAGCTCAGATGATTTTAAAGCTTGCTGATAAGCATCAATTGCTGAAAGGTTAGTTTGAAGATTTAAATACGCCTCTCTTACCTGTAATTCAACTTGCCTTTTTAAGGCCTCAGCTTCTTGAACTGACTTTTCTTTTAATAATTCTGCTTCTCTAATTTTTGATGAAGTAAACCCGCCAGAAAAAATTGGAATATTTATCTCAACGCCAATCGTATCTGAGTAATTTCTTAAACCAAAAGCGTATCCATCCTTATCCCAGGTTCTCCTTCTTGCAGCGAGGGCGTCTATGGTTGGATACTGATCCCCTTTACGAACATCAATTTCTTTTCTGGCAACCTCTACTTCAGCATCCTTAATTAAAATAGCTACACTGTTTTGCATTGCAATGTCTACCCACTCTTCTGGGAGGTTATCCATTTTTTCAAATGAAATTAAATTCATTAGAGGTTTAAGTGCGCCAGGTAATTCTCCGGTAATGGCTTCAATCTCTCTTTTTTTAATCTTTAATTCTTTAACTGCATTAAGCAAATCCACTTCCATTAAATCTTTTTTGGTTTTAGCTTCATTAATATCAGTGATAGATATTAATCCTGCTTCAAATTTTATTTCAGCTTCCCGAAGTTGCTCTTGAATCGCTAATCTTTGAGTTTGAATGAGATCAACTTTATCTTTTGCTAACAGTGATTCAAAATAAAGTTCGGATACCCTCATCATTAAATCTTGCTGAACTAAATGATATTTTTTGTCAGCCAAACTGGTTTGTGCAAGAATTTGCTTATATGTTGAATAGGCAGAATAATTAAAAAGAGGTTGACGGATTACCACATTATATCCGTAGGCATCATAATCAGCTTTTGTTCCCCTGGTAAATAAACTTCCGCCAATAGCGGCATCTGTATTTAAAAATTTTCTCTCTTGGTTACGATCATCATAATTCATTGTGGCTGAAATAGATGGAAGAAAAAGTGAACGGCCCTGATTGATTAATTCTTTAACCGCTTCATTTTGAAATTTTTCAGAAGATAAGACGGGATCATTTTGTAAGGCTTGAAGATATAACTCAAAAAGATCTTTCTCTTCGGCAGTTGCATGACTGGAATAAAAAAAGATTAAAAGGAGGGTAAATAAATTCTTTAGCCTTAAAATAAAAATTTGTTTGGCTCCCATGATTCAATTAAATGAGGAATTGAGGCCTCAAACATTGTTTGTGCACTATATTCTGAATCAGATAATCTTTTAATTACTTTTGCATGCTGAAGCGATTGATCGCCTTCAAAAATAAACAACTGTCCTCCAACATTGAGTTGCTCTCTTAATCCTGGAGGCTCTTTCACATGCGATGCAGTAAATACAATAAGGTCATATGGAGCTTCTTGATAATACCCATTAAAACCGTTGCTTATAATGTACTTAACGTTATTTAACTTATTTTTTTTAAGTAATTGTTGTGCATGCGTAATAAACTCTGAGTCGATATCAACTGTGTATAACTCCTTAACATGACTTGCCAATAGAGCTGCAAAAAAACCACTACCAGTCCCAATATGTAAGGCTTTCATTTTTTTATTCAACTCTAGCGAATCGATTATTTTTGCTTCAACTTTTGGAGCTAGCATTGAAGCATTAGCATTAATTGGAATTTCTAAATCAGCAAAAGCTAAGCCTTGATATTTTGAAGGTACAAAAAGTTTACGATCGTATTTTCTAAATAAATCGAGAACAGACTCATCAAGAACATTCCATGTTCTTATCTGCTGTTCAATCATATTAAATTTACTTTTTTCAGAATGCATATATGTCTTTGAATAGTATAAAGAATAATACTTGAATTATATCTTATATTATTGGTCCTTATGACTGAAGGCATTAACCTAAATTCATAATTTATGTACAATGTTTAAATATTTGCTAGGGGTCAATTTTATATTGTGAGAAACACCCTTGGAACCTGATTCGGATAATACCGACGTAGGGAATGCAAAAGATGCACTCCTTACTTCTCAACTTAAGGAGACTTAATGAACGCACCAGATAAGAATATTAATCAACATCCTGATTTTAATAAATCAGATGCCACGATTGATCCTAACGCATTACATTCTTTTAAAAATTCAAAAAAAATATACGTTGAAGGAAACAATAATATTAAAGTTCCTTTTCGTGAAATAAGTCTTTCTGATACTGCCTCACAATTTGGTGCCGAAAAAAATAATCCTGTTGTTGTTTATGATACATCTGGTCCGTATACCGACCCAGCATATCAAATTGATATTCGAAATGGTTTGCCCGCATTAAGATCTCAATGGATTCTTGATAGAGGAGATGTTGAAGAATTAGATGGACCAACTTCAGATTTCGGTAGAGAAAGACAAAGCGATCCAGAGCTTGAAAAAATGCGTTTTAATTTAAAAAGAAAACCGTTAAAAGCAAAACCTGGGCAAAACGTTTCACAAATGCATTATGCCAAAAAAGGAATCATTACGCCTGAGATGGAATTCATAGCTATCCGTGAAAATCAGAGAAGAGAAGGGATTTCAGAATTCATTCAAACACAACACCCAGGACAAAGTTATGGTGCGTCGATTCCAAAATTAATCACTCCAGAGTTTGTGAGAGAAGAAGTTGCAAAAGGAAGAGCCATTATTCCAGCAAACATTAATCACCCCGAAACTGAACCAATGATTATTGGTAGGAATTTTTTAGTCAAAATTAATGCCAATATTGGAAATTCAGCTCTTGGATCAAGCATTAGTGAGGAAGTTGAAAAAATGGTATGGGGAACCCGATGGGGAGCTGATACCGTCATGGATCTATCTACAGGAAAAAATATTCATGAAACTCGTGAGTGGATCGTTAGAAACAGTCCTGTGCCTATTGGAACAGTTCCCATCTATCAGGCCTTAGAAAAAGTTGATGGCAAGGCGGAAGATCTAACTTGGGAAATATTTAAAGATACTTTAATCGAGCAGGCAGAACAAGGCGTTGATTATTTTACTATCCATGCTGGGGTTAGGTTGGAGTATATTCCTATGACGGCTAAACGAATGACTGGCATTGTCAGTCGTGGTGGTTCAATCATGGCCAAATGGTGTTTGGCTCATCATAAAGAATCTTTTCTCTACACACACTTCGAAGAAATTTGTGAAATTATGAAAGCCTATGACGTGAGTTTCAGTCTCGGTGACGGATTACGTCCTGGTTCTATTTATGATGCCAATGATGAAGCACAATTTGCAGAGTTAAAAACTCTAGGTGAGCTTACCAAGATAGCTTGGAAGCATGATGTTCAAACAATGATTGAAGGTCCAGGTCATGTCCCAATGCACATGATCAAAGAAAATATGGACTTACAATTAGAACATTGTCATGAAGCTCCCTTTTATACTTTAGGGCCTCTGACTACAGATATTGCTCCTGGATATGATCATATTACATCTGGAATTGGTGCCGCAATGATTGGTTGGTATGGATGTGCAATGCTCTGTTATGTTACACCAAAAGAACATCTAGGCCTTCCTGATAAAGAAGATGTCAGAGAAGGAATTATTACATATAAAATCGCAGCACATGCTGCAGATCTTGCTAAGGGCCACCCGGGTGCACAAATAAGAGATAATGCCCTTTCAAAAGCACGATTTGAATTTAGATGGGAGGACCAGTTTAATTTAAGTCTCGATCCTGAAAAAGCAAAAGAATTTCATGATGAAACTCTTCCTCAAGAGGGTGCCAAGCAGGCTCATTTTTGCTCAATGTGTGGACCACACTTCTGTTCGATGAAGATTACACAAGATGTAAGGGAGTATGCTAAAGAAAAAGGGATCTCAGAAGAAGAGGCTTTAAAAGACGGAATGGAGCAAAAATCTATTGAGTTTGTAAAAAAAGGTTCTGAAGTTTACCAAAAAGTTTAAACTTCAATGACCTTAATTTTCTTTATTCAGGCAGTTGTATTGGGAGTTATTGAGGGCCTCACAGAGTTTTTACCTATTAGCTCCACTGGTCATTTGATCATTGGAGCTCATCTCATTAATGCCAACCATCCCAACATTGAAGTTTTTGAGATTTTTATTCAGCTTGGCGCAATATTAGCCATCATCTATGAATATAGATTTCAACTGCTTAATAAAACGCTTCATCTCTCTGACAAGAAATCAAAAACATTCTTTTCAAACATTTTTTTGGCATTTCTACCTGCAGCAATTGTAGGATTAGCATTCCATGATGTGATCAAAATATTTCTATTTAATCCTATTGTTGTCAGCTGTGCTTTGATTATTGGCGGGATACTAATATTGCTGATTGAAAAGAAAACAAATATTGGATCAACTAAAACTGTAGACAATATTTCTTATAAGCAATCTCTTGGAATTGGATTGTTTCAATGTTTAGCATTAATTCCTGGAACATCAAGGTCTGGAGCAACAATTATGGGAGGGCTACTTTTACAATTAGATCGAAAAACAGCGACTGAATTTTCATTTTTTTTAGCAATCCCCATTATGTTCGCTGCTTCATTTTATGATTTATTTAAAAACCTTCATAGTCTTTCATTAGATGACTTTTGGTTTTTCTTAATTGGATTTTCTACGGCTTTTATATCAGCGCTGGTAGTAGTTCGATTTCTAATAAAATTTGTTGCTCATAATGATTTTAAAATTTTTGCCTACTATCGAATTCTTATCGGGATCATTTTTCTAATTCTTTTTTATTAGATGATAATTTCACAGTCCAAAAAAAATTTTTCAAATAAAATTTTGCAATGGCATAAGCAACATGGAAGGCATGATCTCCCTTGGCAAAAAAATAAAGATCCATACTTAGTGTGGGTGTCAGAAATAATGCTTCAACAAACACAGGTCAGCACCGTTATCCCTTTCTATATTAAATTTATTAATCGATTTCAAAATATCAAATATCTAGCTGAAGCCTCTGAAGACGAAGTCATGTCTCACTGGAGTGGCCTTGGGTTTTATTCAAGAGCAAGAAACCTTCATAAAACTGCGAGAATTATTGCCGAGAAATATTCTTGTAAATTTCCAGATACGTTTGAAAGCCTAATTCAACTTCCAGGAATTGGAAGATCAACGGCCGGAGCAATTTTGTCATTTTGCTTTAAAAAAAAATTTGCCATTTTAGATGGTAATGTCAAACGAGTATTAACTCGTTTTTTTGGCATTCAAGAAAGTATAAGTTTAGCTAAAACAGAAAAAGATTTATGGGGTCTCAGCGAGCAACTATTACCTGATGGTGACATTGATATTTATACTCAAGGCATAATGGATTTTGGAGCCACATTATGTACTCCCAAAAATCCCCAATGTCATTCCTGCCCAATGAATCAGACATGTATTGCAAAACAGAATAATTTAACCAAAGCCATTCCTGTAAAAAATAAAACAAAAATCAAGGAGGACCGATCAACCGAATTTTATATTTATGAATGTAATAAACAAATACTTTTAGTCAAAAACCGAACAGGGGTTTGGAGCGGGTTATGGATTCCTCCTCAAGTAAATTATTTAAGTAAAAAAAATAACCTTATCAAACAAGGTGAAAGACAATGTGTCTTTTCGCATTATCGATTAAAGTACAAATACTTTTTAATTAAAATTCCCAACAAATCAGATTTGATGGTTGATGGATTGTGGTTTGATTGGAAAGAAATACCAGAGCTTGGACTTCCTGCTCCCATTAAGTCGCTTTTAATTAGTTTAACGAACTAACTCCATATCATAATGAATAATTCCAGCATCTAAGTATTTGTCCCCTCTTATTTGAAATAAGTTTTTTTCATAAAAAGGGATAGCTTGCTCTTGGGCCGATAACATAATTTTTTTTGAATGATTCCGATCATCAACCTGATTACAAATATTTGATAACAAAAATGATCCTATACCCTCTCTTCTGCATTTTTGCCTTACAGCCATCCGGCCGATATGAATTTTTTGTTTAATCAGAACCCTTGCATAGGCAATTAAAATATCATTAGATAAAATACCAAAATGTTGTGCTCCCTCATCATCTTTATCCCACTCAAGTTCCTCTGGAATATTTTGTTCTTTGATAAACACCTCTGTTCTTATATCTTTGATAATTTGAATATCTTTAGCCCAAGATAAGAGGACAAATTTTTTGCTGTTAACTTGCATAGTTTTTATTTTAAAGGCATCATCTTATTCAATTAACTAATCATAAGGAAATATAATGACTAAACACTTTGGACTTATATCAAGAATCTTATTGGCCCAAATCTTCTTTATTTCTATTTTATTTATTCTTAATAATATCATCACCACACCGGGTGGTTATGGAATGTATCAAGATATGCTTGGAGCTAGGGGCCTTCCAGGAATTATGGCTCCGATTAGTATTCTTGTTCAGTTCTTAGGTGGGCTTGCTCTTATCCTAGGATATAAAACTAAAATTTCTGCATATGTTTTATCTGCTTATTCTATTTTATGGGCATTGATATACTTCATGAATGCGATGCAAGGTCAACCCGTATTGATTATGAGTCTTTTATATGTTGCAATTGCTGGTGGACTTTTATTAGTGGGCGCTCATCCTGAGAATGCTGGGTGCAGCCTTGATCAAAAGCTTGCAAAAAAATAATTGATGCTGTGATGGGAATAAATCTTTTATTCCCATTCCATCATAGGAAAAATACGATTTACATTTCTTTGATTCTGAATTTCATATAACAGCCACTGCTCTTTTAATGAACTAGCTGCATTTTCCATCGCAAACTCTAAAGACTCTCCACTATCTATAAATTTGCGGACATCATCTCTTAATTGAACAAGATAATTTAATATAGGCTGTATTGCCTCATTCTTTGCTGAGGGTTGTCCATGGCCCGGGATCACTAAATCAATTTCCTTCTTGTTTATTGCCTCTAATGCTTTTATGAAACCATGAATATTGCCATCAATAACTGGTGTTCTTTCTCGAAAGACCAAATCACCCGTCCATAATGTTCTGGTATTTTGATCGAAAACTATCATATCTGCCTCAGTATGTGCATCTGGGAAAGATTGGAGAATAATTTGTCGTTCACCAAGATCTATAATTTTGTCCTTGCCTATCTCTACCGTATTGTTGGGTAAGATAAGTGGGCTATCTTTAGAAACGTTACCTAAGTACTTTTCGTTTAATTTGCTATAAATCTCTTCTCGAGACTTCATCGCTTTAGTTAGATTTGCATGACCATATATTTCGGCTTCGGAAAAGACCACATTGCCATATATATGATCTAAATGAGGATGGGTATTAATGACATATTTAATTGGTTGATTAAAATTTTCAGTAATATATTTTTTTAATTCTTTTCCAACAAGATTACTTCCACCAGAGTCAATCACCGCAATAGAATTTTTACCAACAATAAATCCGATATTGCATATATCTCCATCATAGCCAACATCCACATCAAGATGTTTGCCAACATGAACATAGATACCTGGAGCAACCTCTTTAACAAATGCATTAGCATTGATTGCAACAAGCAAAAGAAATAAAAAGATATGATGTTTTAACATTAACCCTATAATATTGATATTTATGGTTTAAAGGTCTATATTAACTGCTTATGGCAAAAGTTAAAAACAACTATTTTGGTCCAAAAAAAGATAGATACAATAATGTAGCCATTCTGCTTCATTGGCTTCTTGCTATTGCTATTCTTTTTATGTTTGTTCTTGGATGGTACATGCATGAACTCCCAAAAGGTGGACCTAAAGTTTCAAGCTTTGATCTCTTTGATCTTGGGCTCATTACTTTTGAAACATCAAAAGAAATTTCAATCAGAACCTTTTATTTCAACCTACATAAATCAATTGGGGTAACTATATTCTTTCTAGTGTTATTCAGAATATACTGGCGTTTAACTCATAAACCACCAAAAATGCTAACCTCGATGAGTGCGTTCGAAGTTAAGTTAGCTACTGCAGCCCATCATGCACTGTATTTATTAATGTTCTTAATCCCACTGAGTGGGATCATCATGTCAATTGGCAGCAAATATGGTATCCATTGGTTTGGCATTCCCTTTCTTCCTGGAATAGATAATGAGACCCTCAGGGACTTATTCAAAGAATTTCATGAAATTTTTGGCCAAATTTTATTGTTATTCTTTATCCTTCATTTTGCAGGCGCGCTTAAACATGCCTTAGTCAATAAAGATGGTGTCCTCAAAAGAATGTGGTTCCATAAATAATCTAAACTTTTTACTGATAACAATTTCAAATTCCTATGCGGAATTACATTATTTTTTCAGATCTTGATGGGACGCTTCTTGATCATAAAACATACACTTTTGAACCAGCCTCCGAAGCCCTTTCTGTTTTAAAATCACGCAAGATCCCTTTAATCCTTTCCTCAAGCAAAACGAAAGCTGAGATTGAAAAAATACAGTCCAAATTAGCTCTTAAAGATCCTTTCATTTTTGAAAATGGATCAGGTATTTTTTATAATAATCAAGTCGTTAGCTTTGGGGTTAACTTACCCGAAATTCACGACAAAATAATCCCTTTGCAAAAAACTTTTAACTTTAATTGTTACTCTTTGCTACCGATTGAACAGGCAGTTCAGCATACTGGATTGGCAGAAGCGGAAGCCACACTTTCTCAACAAAGGCAGTTCTCAGAACCCATTATTTGGCTTGATGATGAAGAGAAAAAAATTGAATTTATACAGAGAATTCACCAATTAGGATTGCATGCTGCTCAAGGTGGTCGATTTTTAACCATTTCAACGCACCACGATAAAGCAAAAGCACTAAAATGGGTCAAAAATACTCTCGAAAAAGATTGTCAAACAGAATTTATCAGCATTGCGTTGGGTGATGGAGAAAATGATATTAATATGATTGACGCATGTGACATTAAGATATTGATTCAAAATAACAATGAACACTTGCATAAACCAGGCTGGGTCATGAGCAAAATGTGTGGGCCCTCTGGCTGGAATCAAGAAATAATGAAAGTATTAAACAATGAGTGACTTTTATCAAAATGGAATTATCAGTACCCTTCATAATTTAAGAACACAGTCCTTAGATGATTTAGAGAAAAATTTAGAGTTATTTGCAACATCAAGGCCAATGACTTTGGTCCTACCGAGTTTATTTTCTGAACTTGAAAAACCAGCACTTCAATTAATCGTGGACGAGCTAAAGAAAGTCAAATATCTAAATTCAATTGTTATCGGTTTAGATCAAGCGACAAAAGAGGAGTACAAGTATGCATTACATTTTTTCAATCAGCTTCCTCAAAAACATTTTGTCTTATGGAATGATGGACCACGCTTAAAAAAAATAGATGAGAAACTCAAAACATTTGGTTTATCTCCCAAGGAGTTAGGCAAAGGACGAAATGTCTGGTTTTGTTTTGGATTTGTCCTCGCAGATGGCAGCGCAAAGTCAGTCGCTCTGCATGATTGCGATATCGTGACTTATAATCGAGAATTACTAGCGCGTTTAATTTATCCAGTTGCTAATCCAAATTTTAACTATCAATTTTGTAAAGGTTATTATTCAAGAGTGGCTAATGAAAAAATTAATGGCAGAGTCTGTCGTCTTTTAGTCACTCCCTTGATACGATCTTTAAAAAAAATCTTCAATGACAATGAATATTTAAATTACTTAGATAGTTTCAGATATGCATTGGCTGGAGAATTTTCAATGCGCACTGAAGTACTTAATGATATTCGTATTCCAAGTGACTGGGGTTTGGAAATAGGTGTGCTTTCTGAAGTAAATAGAAATTACTCAAATAATCATTTATGTCAGGTTGATATTGCCGATCATTATGATCATAAACATCAGGACTTAAGTTTAGATGATCAAGAAAAAGGATTATCAAAAATGTCGATTGATATATGTAAATCCATCTTCAGAAAGCTTGCTACTAATGGGCATGTTTTCAATTCTGAAACCTTCAGATCTATTAAAGCTACATATTTTCGTATTGCCCTAGATTTTATTGAAACTTATAACAATGATGCTCTGATGAATGGACTTAAAGTAGATATTCATTCTGAAGAAAAAGCTGTTGAAATGTTTGCACAAAATATTCTTGATGCTGGAAATAGCTATTTGGACAATCCAATGGAAACGCCATTTATACCATCTTGGACAAGGGTTAATAGTGCCATTCCAGATTTACAAAAAGAATTTATATCAGCAGTTACAGAGGATATGAATGAGTTTTCAAAATAAAATCAGTGAGCAAATACTTAACCACCTCAATATCATTTATCCCAAATCAAATAATACCCATTTAACTAAGAAGATCTTTTCTATTTTTTTTGAAAAAAAATCACCCAAACAACATTCAATTCAAAACAGGTGGGATGAGTCAGATGTTGCCTTAATTACTTATCTAGATACATTCCATAATGATAATGAAAAAAATATTCAGACTTTGAATAAAGTGCTAAATGCTTATCTTCAAGACAGTGTCTCAATTATCCATCTCCTTCCTTTTTTTCCCTATAGTTCAGATGATGGTTTTGCTGTTATTGATTATTTAAAAATTAAAAGAGGGCTAGCTACCTGGAGTGATATCAAAAAACTTTCCTCAAAATATAAAATTATGGCTGACCTTGTAATTAATCATTGCTCCAGTCAATCTGAATGGTTTCAACAGTTCTTAAACAATCAGCTTCCAGGAAAAAACTTTTTTTTAGATTATGAGGAAAAATTTGATACTTCTAAAATCGTCAGGCCCAGAAGTCACGATTTATTGCAATTGTTTAAAACAAAAAAAAATGAAAAATATGTGTGGTGTACTTTTAGTAGGGATCAAGTAGATTTAAATTTCAAAAATAAAGATGTTTTAATTGAGTTTTTAAAAATTATTAAATTTTACCTAGACCAGGGTATTTCAATTTTAAGATTAGATGCTGTCGCATTTCTTTGGAAAGAGCTTGGAACAAATTGTATCAATCTGAATGAAACTCACGAAATTATAAAGCTATTTAGGCTGCTGCTCGATGCTAGCTCCCAAAAAACATTTTTAATAACAGAGACCAACCTTCCAAATAAAGAAAATCTTGATTATTTCGGAAATGGTAATGAAGCTCAATTAATATATAACTTTTCACTTCCGCCTCTAATTCTTTATTCCATGCTTTATGGTAACTCGATTATCTTAAGAAAATGGCTGATGTCTATGCCTCCTCCAATGGAAGGGACTACTTACTTTAATTTTATCGCTTCTCATGATGGGATTGGCATGAGACCTGCAGAAGGATTGATACCGGAAAAAAATATCAAAGCCATCTTAAAAAGAATGAAAGAGTTTGGGGGCGAGGTTTCTTACCGCAAAGTTGAAAATAAAAATAAACCATATGAAATTAATATTGCGCTAATTGATGCCCTTAAGGGAACAATTGATAACCTAGATAATTTTCAAATCCAGAGATTTATATGTGCGCATGCAATTATGTTAAGTCTCGAGGGAATTCCAGCTATCTATGTTCATAGTTTTTTAGGCACGGAAAATGACTACGCCGGAATGCAATCAACAAAACAGAAAAGAAGTATTAATAGAAAACGATATGATTTAAAAGACCTAAGTAATAAGATGAATAAAAAAACAATACATGCTGCTGTTTTAAAACAACTTAATTCTTTAATTACGATTCGAAAAAAACAACCAGCATTTCATCCAAATGCAACTCAATTTACATTAAACCTAGGAGAAAAAATATTTGCCTTATGGAGACAATGTCAAAATAGAAAACAGAGTATTTTTGTCCTATGTAATATTACGAATCAGAAACAGCCCGTTGATCTTAATGAAATAAACTTAATTTTTAATAAAAACTGGATTGATCTCATTTCCAATAAGAAAATTGAATCTAAAAGGGTTTCTTTAAAGCCATATCAAACGATGTGGATCAGCAATTATTAATTTTTGTAAATTAACGCCAGCTTAAAATTAGCTATAATTGAAGGCATGAACAAAAAAACTTATGTCCTTCATGCTGAAGATCATGACAGAAATATATTCGATTCAAAATATGTTTATCCTGTTGTTTCACGCAGAGCTGGGGGATTGTCTTTAGGGGTAAATCTGAATACCAATAATGCATGTAATTGGCAATGTATTTATTGTGAAATTCCAAACCTCACAAGAGGTGGTCCGGAACCCATCCAAGTTGAATTGTTAAAAGATGAGTTAAACTTTTGGATTGATCAAATAATAAATTCTAACTTTTTAAAAGAAAATACTCCCCCCGGAACAGCGTTTGCCGATGTAGCCCTATCAGGCAATGGAGAGCCCACTGCAGCACCAGAATTTTTAGAGGTTTTAGAAATTATCATTGCAAGTTTAAAAGAACATAAACTGATTGATAAAATTCCTGTTCGCTTAATTACAAACGGAAGCTATATCAGCAAAAAAAAAGAATGCCTTCATATTTTTAATCGCTATCATGGTGAGGTCTGGTTCAAAATTGATGCAGCTGATGAAGATTCTATCAAACTAATCAATCAAGTTAATTTAGATCCTAATTCGATGATTAATAATTTAAAAACATGTGCAGAGACCTGTCAGACTGTGATTCAAACCTGCCTATTAAAAATTAATCATCAAGTTCCGACAAATGATTTTTTAAAAAATTATTTCAAATTAATTAAACCTTACGAGCAGTTAATTAAAAAAATTGATCTTTATAGCCTGGCAAGGCCCTCTTTACAGAATAATCAAGATATTACGATTGAAAGATTATCTTTAGACGAACTCAATAATATTAAGACCATATTACAAAAACAATTGACAATCAAAATCGATGTTTTTCCATGAGTAAGTTTTGTTATTAATGTTATATTTACATCATGAAAGATATAAGTCATCTAATAAGTATCAAAAAGAAAATGGTTGTGCCGCTCTTATTTATAATCATGTTCTCCTATTTCTTATTTATTATTTGCATTGCTTATTTTCCTGAATTTTTAGGTCAGCAATTTTTTAATTCCACAATCTCATATGGAATCGTTTTTGGTTTCTTGTTAATTCTGATCATATTTATCGTCACCCTTGTGTATGTATTTTTATCAAATAAATATTTAGAACCTGAAATCAAAAAAATCACGTCATGAACATCATTGCAGTTAGTTTATTTTTACTTTTTGTATTTGTAACGCTTTATATTACCTATTGGGCAGCGAAACAAATCTCTAACCGAGACTCTTTCTATACAGCGGGTGGAAATATATCTGGTTTTCAGAATGGTCTAGCCATTTCAGGTGATTTTATGTCAGCCGCATCTTTTTTAGGGATCTCAGGTCTTGTCTTTGCAACAGGTTTTGATGGTCTCATTTACTCAATTGGATTCTTAGTAGGATGGCCAATAGTTCTCTTATTAATCGCGGAACCATTAAGAAACTTAGGGAAATATACCTTCGCAGATGTGGCTTCCTATCGGCTCCAGCAAAGACCCATTAGAATATTATCTGCACTAGGCTCTCTAGCAACCGTATCTCTCTATCTGATTGCACAAATGGTTGGTGCAGGAAAATTAATTCAAATCTTATTTGGCCTTCCTTATGATTTGGCTGTTTATATTGTTGGTGGCTTGATGATTTTATATGTCACGTTTGGCGGAATGATTGCAACAACCTGGGTTCAAATCATTAAGGCTGTACTTCTGCTTTTTGGAGCGACATTAATATCTATTCTGGTTTTATATCAATTCAATTTTAACCTGAATCAATTTTTTTCTACCGCAGTCAATAATCATGAATTAGGATCAAAAATTCTTAATCCCGGAGGCCTGATCAAGGATCCTATTTCTGCCATATCGTTGGGTTTAGCGCTCATGTTTGGTACCGCAGGATTACCGCATATATTAATGCGTTTTTTTACTGTAAAAGACTCGATTCAGGCAAGAAAATCCGTAGTCTATGCTACCGGCTTTATAGGATATTTTTATATTCTTACCTTCATCATTGGCTTTGGAGCCATCATTCTCGTTGGCTCAAATACCGACTATCTAAAACCTGAGGGTGGACTAATTGGAAATAACAATATGGCTGCAATCCACCTGGCTCATGCCGTTGGTGGTGATGTGTTACTTGGATTTATTTCGGCTGTAGCCTTTGCGACTATCTTAGCCGTTGTATCAGGATTAACTTTGGCAGGTGCGTCAGCCATATCTCATGATATCTATGCCAATGTAATTAATTCTTCAAACAAAAATGAGAAAAAAGAATTATTTGTTTCAAGAATTGCCACGATTTTTCTAGGTATTTTGGCAATTTTTCTGGGCATCATATTTGAAAAACAAAATATTGCTTTTATGGTCGGGCTTGCTTTTGCTATCGCAGCCAGTACTAATTTTCCAATTATATTTTTATCCATGTTCTGGAAGAATCTAACGACAAGAGGGGCTTTTCTTGGTGGGTTAATTGGTCTTTTAGTGACCATCGCATTGGTCATCCTCAGTCCTGTTGTATGGGTAGATGTGTTCCATTTTACTGAAGCCATTTTCCCTTATAAGTATCCAGCTTTGTTCTCTATGACTACAACATTCTTTTTTGTTATTTTTATATCTTTATCAGATCGATCAAGTCAGGCAATAAAAGATAAAAAAGGATTCCAAGAACAATTCTATCGATCCATTACTGGGATTGGGATAGAAGAGGGTAAAAAACATTAATGGAATTTTTTACTGTACTCTTTCAACACATCGAGCATTAATGTCACTTTAGCGGGATCAGTGAATTGGGTAATGCCATGTCCAAGATTAAATATATGGCCTTCACCATGGCCGTAATCATCGATAACCGATTTGACTGTGTCCTCAATTTTCTTATCTGAACCTAATAGGATTGCTGGGTCCATATTTCCTTGAAGCGCTACTTTATCTTTTGTTAATTCTCTTGCGGTTTTTAAGCTGGTTTGCCAATCAAGCCCTATTGCATTGGATCCAGCTTTTAATTGTTGATTTATCCATTGTCCACCACCTTTGGTGAATATTATTTTTGGCACATCGCCAAAGCCAAGAATATTTAGGTTATCTATAATAACTTTCATGTAATTCAATGATAATTTTTCATATTCCAAATGACTTAATGCTCCACCCCATGAATCAAAAATCATCACTGCATCTGCCCCTGCCTTGATTTGTTCAGCAAGATATTGACTCACTGTTTCCGCATTAATTTTTAAAATATGATGCATTAGGTCATCACGCTCATATGCCATTTTTTTTACATTCAAAAAATCTGAACCGCCTTTACCTTCAACCATATATGTCGCAAGTGTCCATGGACTTCCAGCAAATCCAATCAGGGGGACTCTATTTTGTAAAGCATCTTTAATTGAACGAACAGCATCAAAAACATAAGATAATTTTTCCATGGATGGAATGTCAAGTTTGTGAATGGATGATTCATCGATTAATGGATCTGAAAACGTAGGGCCCTCACCAGGAAGAAAATTTAATCCCAGACCCATGGCATCAGGGATGGTCAAAATATCAGAGAATAAAATAGCGGCATCTAAGTGAGGATAACGCTCTAAGGGCTGCATGGTGACTTCAGTAGCAAAAGATGTGTTCCGACAAAGATCCATAAAAGACCCAGCATTTTTTCGAGTGTCTCTATATTCAGGCAGGTAGCGGCCAGCTTGCCTCATTATCCATGCAGGAGTGTAGGATGTCTTTTCAAGTCTTAATGTCTTAAGAAATGAATCATTTAATAGATTCATGATGATTATCTAGGTAGCGAGGTGCTTCCCATGAGATATTCATCAACCGCATGAGCACATTGTCTACCTTCACGAATTGCCCATACAACTAATGACTGACCTCTTCTCATGTCGCCAGCTGCAAACACTTTATCTCTAGAAGTGAAGTAAGCTTTTTTGCCTTCAGTATCTGCCTTAACATTGCCACGAGCATCTTTATCAACACCAAATTTTTCAAGAATCGATTGTTGGGGGCTAACAAAACCCATTGCCAATAAAACAAGATCCGCTTTAATTCTGAACTCTGAATTTGGTATTTCAGCCATCTTGCCATCTTTCCATTCGACTCGGCTAGCAACCAATTCTTTTACAACGCCATTGTCGCCAATCAATTCTTTGGTAGCAACAGACCAATCACGTTCACAACCTTCTTCATGTGAGCTTGAGGTTCTAAGTTTCAGGGGCCAGTATGGCCACACCATCGATTTATTTTCTTTTTCAGGTGGCTGTGGCATCAATTCAAATTGCGTCACTGATTTTGCACCATGACGATTAGATGTTCCAACACAATCCGAACCAGTATCGCCGCCACCAATCACCACCACGTGTTTATCAGTCGCTAGAATCTGTTCTGATAACTTATCTCCAGCAACAACTTTATTTTGAGAGGGTAAAAAATCCATTGCAAAATGAACTCCCTCAAGTTCTCTTCCAGGAACGGGAAGGTCTCTTGGCCATTCAGCACCACCTGATAAAATCACCGCATCGTAATCTTTAATTAAATCGTCAGGATGAATATTTTCACCGACATTATGGTTAGTTAAAAAATTAACCCCTTCAGCAGCCATCTGTTCCATTCGTCGATCAATATGAGATTTTTCCATTTTAAAGTCAGGGATTCCATATCGAAGGAGTCCGCCAATACGATCATTTTTTTCCATTAGATCGACATCGTGGCCTGCACGGGCTAATTGTTGTGCTGCAGCTAAACCAGCTGGGCCAGAACCAACAATGGCAATTCTTTTGCCAGTTTTCTTGTCTGCTACCTGAGGTTTTACCAGGCCTAGTTCCCATGCTTTATCAATAATCGCATGTTCAATTGATTTAATCCCAACCGCATCGGAATTAATATTTAGGGTACAAGCAGCCTCACATGGAGCTGGACATATTCTTCCAGTAAACTCAGGAAAGTTGTTAGTAGAATGCAGCACCTTGATTGCTTCTTCCCAGTTTTGGCGATACACCAGGTCATTCCAGTCAGGAATAATATTATTTACAGGACATCCATTATTACAAAAAGGAATCCCGCAATCCATACATCGGGCGCCTTGAACTTTGGCTTCTTCATCCGTTAAGTGCAGAACAAACTCTTTATAATTCTTTACTCGTTCATGAGGAGGAATATTTTGTTCAGATAACCTATCAAACTCTAAAAATCCTGTTGCTTTACCCATTACACTGTTTCCTTGTTTGTTTTTTCTTGCAGCTCATTTAAAGCTCTTCGATATTCATTTGGCATGACTTTGACAAAATGATTCAACATATCATCCCAATTATCAAGAATATGTTTTGCCACTTCACTATTGGTATATTTCAAATGATCACTGACTAAGGTCTTTAAGATCACTTCATCTGGTTGATTTAGATGTTGAGCCTCGCTTGGTTGTGAATTCGCTGGTAACACTTTTTCTAATGTGACCATCGATTTATTGCAATTGGCTTCAAACGTCTTATTCACATCAAATATATAAGCTACACCGCCTGACATACCGGCCGCGAAGTTTTGACCTGTCGGCCCAAGCACGGCAACTGTCCCGCCCGTCATATATTCACACCCATGATTACCGACCCCTTCAACTACAGCGCTGGCTCCAGAATTTCTTACACAGAATCTTTCCCCAGCAATACCGCTAAAAAATGTTTTGCCAGATGTCGCACCGTACATCACTGTATTACCTACAATGATATTTTCAGATGCTTTTGCATTGAAAGCTTTCGGAGGTTTGATGATAATTTTTCCACCACACAAGCCCTTGCCAACATAGTCATTACCTTCACCCTCTAGATTAAATGTAATGCCTTTTGCTAAAAAAGCTCCAAAACTTTGCCCAGCGGTTCCAGATAAATTCACTTGAATTGAGTCTTCAGGTAGTCCGTCATTGCCATATCTTTTTGCAATCTCGTGAGACAACAGCGTGCCAGCAGTTCGATTAATATTGGTAATTGGGGTATCAATGACACAAGAACCTTTATTCTCAATCGCATCTTTTGCTTGCTTAATCAGCTCATGATCAAGGGCCTTATCTAGGCCGTGATCTTGAGTTTCTTGATGATATGTCCCAACCTCGTCTGACAATTCTGGACGATGGAAGATTTTTGAAAAATCTAGACCATGTATTTTCCAGTGATTGATACCAGCCTGCATGTCTAAAAGATCTGAACGGCCAATAAGATCATTGAAATTTTTAACGCCCAATTCAGCCATAATTTCTCTCACCTCTTCAGCAATAAAGAAGAAGTAATTGACCACATGGTCTGGTTGGCCTGTAAACCTTTTTCTCAACTCAGGGTCTTGAGTCGCCACGCCAACAGGGCATGTATTCAAATGACATTTTCTCATCATGATGCATCCTTCCACCACTAATGGTGCAGTAGCAAAGCCAAATTCGTCAGCACCCAATAGCGCTCCAATGACAACATCACGTCCGGTCTTCATTTGACCATCCACTTGTAAAATGACACGGCTTCGTAACTTATTCAGCACAAGAGTTTGTTGTGTTTCTGCAAGTCCAAGCTCCCATGGAGTGCCTGCATGCTTGATGGATGAAAGTGGTGAAGCACCCGTACCCCCATCATGACCAGCAATCACAATGTGGTCTGATTTTGCCTTCGCCACTCCAGCTGCAACGGTACCGACCCCAGTTTCAGACACCAACTTAACTGATATATCAGCCTGTGGGTTGGCATTTTTTAAGTCATGAATTAACTGAGCCAAATCCTCAATAGAATAAATATCATGGTGAGGTGGCGGTGAAATTAAGCCAACACCTGGAACAGAGAATCGTAGCTTTGCAATGTACGGACTCACCTTATGGCCAGGAAGTTGACCGCCCTCACCAGGCTTAGCACCCTGGGCCATTTTAATTTGAATTTGATCTGCTGCCGCAAGATATTCAGCTGTTACTCCAAAACGACCGGAAGCAACTTGTTTAATTTTAGATCGTAAAGAGTCTCCTTTTTTAAGCTGAATGTTTGCCTCAATTAAATCTTTACCAAACATTTCTTCCAAGCTGGAATCTTTAGTCAGTGGTATAAATCTTTTCTTATCTTCACCGCCTTCGCCCGTATTAGATTTACCACCAATACGATTCATTGCGATAGCAAGTGTCGTATGAGCTTCAGTTGAGATAGAACCTAATGACATCGCACCCGTTGCAAACCGTTTAACAATTTCGGCGGCTGGCTCAACGTCATCAATAGAAATTGATTTATTGGAGGTCTTAAATTGGAATAAACCTCTTAAGGTCATGAATCTCTCGGATTGATTGTTAATCAATTCGGCATATTCTTTATAAGTTTGGAAATCTTTTTTTCGAGTGGCATGCTGCAATTTTGCGATGGATTCTGGATTCCACATGTGTTGCTCACCACGAATTCTGAAGGCATACTCACCGCCAGCGTCAAGCGCATTGGCTAGAACAGGATCGTTTCCAAATGCATCGCTATGTAATTTTTCAGCTTCTGCAGAAACTTCAGCTAAACCAATTCCCTCAATATTTGTTGTTGTGCCAGTAAAATATTTTTCAATAAATTTTGAATTTAAACCGATTGCTTCAAAAATTTGCGCCCCACAATAGGATTGGAATGTAGAAATACCCATCTTCGACATGATTTTATATAAGCCCTTACCAACTGCCTTTATAAAATTAGTTTGCGCTTGATCAGCATTATCCGTAATTTCTTTCATGGTCTCAAACACAAGCCATGGACATATTGCTTCAGCACCGTAACCACCGAGCAATGCAAAATGATGAACCTCTCTTGCAGATCCGGTATCCACGACCAGCCCAGTTTTTGTTCTATTGCCTTCATGCACTAAAAATTCGTGTGTTGCAGAGGAAGCTAAAAGTGCAGGTATAGCTATTCGATCATTAGATACATTTCGGTCAGATAAAATTAAGATGTTAAATCCATCAGCAATGGCTTGGTTTGCTTCCTGACAAACATTTTCTAAAGCCTGTTGCATTCTTAATTCGGCATTTTCTGCCATTGATTTATCATAAGTGATATCTATCACTTTTGATTTAAAGTGCCCGTTAGTTAGCTGTTCAATTGATTTTAATTGCTCTAATTCCTGAAGACTCAATACAGGTTGACTTGCTTCAAGGCGCCATGGTGGATTGGTTTCTTCAATACCTAAAAGGTTTGGTTTTGGTCCAATAAAAGTCACCAATGACATCACGATTTCTTCTCTGATCGGATCAATTGGTGGGTTCGTAACTTGTGCAAATAATTGTTTGAAATAGTTATATAAAGATTTAGCTTTATTTGATAACACTGGAAGAGCAGCATCATTTCCCATTGATCCTGATGCTTCCTGGCCAGACTCAAACATTGGTTGTAAGATAAATTTGATGTCTTCTTGAGAATAGCCAAAACTTTGCTGGATATCTAAGATTGGTTGAGACATTGTTTGCGATTCTTCAACCTTATCCAAATCTCCAAGGAAAAATCTTGAATCATTAATCCATTTTTCGTAAGGTTTTGCAGAAGATAGAAGTTTTTTAACCTCCTGATCGTCAATCACCCTACCGGCATCGGTATCAATTAACAACATCTTGCCAGGCTCTAATCGCCATTTTTTAACAATTTTCTCTTCCGGGAAAGTAAGAACACCCATCTCGGATGCCATCATTACAACGCCATCATCCGTCATCAAATATCTTGCTGGTCGTAATCCATTTCGATCAAGTGTGGCTCCAATCATTTGGCCATCAGTAAAAGCAACTGCTGCAGGTCCATCCCATGGCTCCATCAGTGCTGCATGATATTCATAAAATGCTTTTCTTTCCTTATCCATCTGAGGATTGCCGGCCCATGCCTCAGGAATTAACATCATCATGGCATGCGGCAAACTATACCCACCAGCAACGAGGAGTTCTAAACAATTATCAAAACAGGCGGAGTCAGATTGACCATCTTCAATTAACGGCCATAGTTTTTCCAAATCCTCACCAAGCAACATCGATTTCATGGTCTCATGACGCGCATGCATCCAATTCACATTCCCCTGGACCGTATTAATTTCTCCATTGTGCGCAATCATTCTAAAAGGATGGGCAAGATCCCAGGAAGGAAAAGTGTTTGTTGAAAAACGTTGATGAACAAGTGCAATGGCAGAGGTGAATTTTTCATCTAATAAGTCTTTGAAGTAAACTCCAACTTCTGCCGCTAACAACATACCCTTGTAGACGATTGTTCTGGATGACATCGATGGAATGTAAAACTTAGCGTTATCCTCTGGATTCATTTTATTGACAGCGATTTCAATTCTTTTTCGAATGACAAATAATTTTCTTTCAAAGGCTGTCTGTTTTTCACACTCATCACTTCTTTGAATAAAAATTTGTTTGATGACAGGCTCAACATCTTTGGCAGCATCCGCGATATCAGAATTATCCACCGGGACATTTCTCCAGCCTAGAGTCGTTTGTCCCTCTTCTTTCACTATCTTTTCAATCAGGGTTTCAACTTCATTTCGAAGTGTGTCATCTTGGGGTAGGAATAACATTCCAATGCCGTAATGACCAAATTCTGGCAATTTGAATCCGGCTTCATTGGCTTCGGCTAAGAAAAATTCATGAGGTATTTGACTTAATAACCCTGCTCCGTCACCGAGTTTTGGATCGTATCCCGTCGCTCCTCGGTGGGTGAGGTTGTCTAAAATGGTTAGGCCCTGTGCAACAATCTCATGACTTTTTTTGCCATGAATATTTGCTACAAATCCAACGCCACAAGCATCATGTTCATTGGATGGATTATAAAGACCTTGCTTCTCAATATTTGATTTTTTTGCCATAACTTTTTATCTGTTGTTTTAAATGAGCCGAACCATCAATAATACTGGTTTTATCCAGTAAATTCAATGGTTATGAGGGATTTATTCGGGTTAAGTTTAGATTTTTTGAAATGCTTTTTTGGCACAATTAATCGTGAAGTTAATATCTTCATCTGAATGTTTTGCAGATACAAAACCAGCTTCAAATGCTGATGGTCCAAAGTAGATTCCTTGTCTTAACATTTCGTGGAAAAATGCATTAAATTTTTCACGATCTGATGCCATTACATCTTGAAATGAGTTCGGAGGTTGTTCGCTGAAATAGAGACCAAACATTCCGCCCACATTTCGCGCACAAAATTTAATTCCTAATTCTTTTGCTGCATCAGTTAATCCATCTGTTAATTTTTTGGTCTGTTTGGATAAAGAATCAAAGAAACCTTCAGCTTGAATGAGTTCAAGTGTTTTTAATCCTGCAGCCACAGCCACGGGGTTACCTGATAACGTTCCGGCTTGATAGACTGGTCCCAAAGGGGCTAATTTTTGCATGATCTCTTTGCGCCCACCAAAAGCTCCTACCGGCAAACCTCCTCCGATCACTTTACCTAGGGTGGTCATATCAGGGGTAATACCAAAGAGCTCTTGCGCACCGCCAAGCGATACTCTAAAACCAGTCATCACCTCATCAAAAATCAAAACTGCTCCATGTTTTTCTGTAACACTTCGCAGAGTGTTTAAAAATTCTTCCGATGGCACAATCAAATTCATATTTCCCACCACAGGCTCGAGAATGACACAGGCAATTTCATCGCCTTGCTGATCAAACAGCTGTTGCAATTCTTCCACATTGTTATAGCTTAAGGTTAATGTATCTTTAGCAACATCAACAGGCACCCCAGCAGAGCTTGGCTGCCCAAAGGTAAGTGCTCCTGAACCCGCTTTAACTAGCAGAGCATCTGCATGACCGTGATAACAGCCCTCAAACTTTACAATCTTATCTCGACCGGTAAACCCACGCGCCACTCGGATTGCACTCATGGTGGCCTCAGTGCCTGAGCTCACTAAGCGTACTTGCTCAATAGACGGAACTATTTTTACAATTTCCTTTGCCATTAAAAGCTCTCGGGCTGTGGGGGCTCCAAAAGATAGACTGTCTTGTGCAACATCTTGAACAGCCTTAATCACTTCAGGATGAGCATGGCCTAAAATCATTGGGCCCCAGGAATTAATATAGTCAATATATTTATTTCCTTCTTCATCCCATAATTTTGATCCATTGGCAGATTTAAAAAATATTGGCGTACCTCCAACAGAACCGAAAGCCCTCACAGGGGAGTTCACGCCACCTGGAATATAGTGTTGGGATTCATTAAATAGGTCAATATTCTTAGTCATTTCTAAACTTTCTTTTAATTTCCAATATTTTGTTTGAGACTTTATCAGTAGAATAAAGTGCATTGATCATTGCAATAGCATCAACACCGCTATTGATTACTGGGCTACAATTATCCAAATTAATCCCACCAATTGCAACAACAGGCTTAATCGATGTTTCGACAACATGCTCCAAAAAATTTAATGAAGCATGCGGTGCATTTGGTTTTGTTTTTGTTGGAAAGCAGGCCCCCAAAGCTATATAGTCACAACTAGAGGCCATCATTTCATTGACCCTTTTAGCATCGTTGTAACAGGATACTCCGACAATGATTTTATTACCTAATTTATCCCTAACTTCTTCTATTGTGATGTCATCTTTTCCTAAATGTATGCCATCTGCATCTAAAATACCGCATAATTCAAAATCATCATTAATTATGAATGGCACTTGATAATGAAGACAAAGCGCTTGAAGCTCTTTAGCCTGTGTCATCCTTAATTGCTTATTAGCTTTTTTATTTCGGTACTGTAATAAGTTAATTTTATTTGACAGCAATTCCTCTGTTTTTATAATTAATTGGCGGGTATCTTCCCAATCAGGGGTAATTGCGTAAATACCATTAATGATGTTTGAGGTCATTTTCATCCTCTTCTAGATCGCTGAACATCCAGAAAAATCTATTAGGTATCAACTGGCCATGTCCATTTACAAGTCCATTTTTAAGTGTATCAATCGTAAATTTTTGAGCCTCTTCAACCGCTGTATGTATTGACATACCTTGTGCCAAGTATGCTGCAACTGCAGATGCTAGAGTGCATCCTGATCCATGAAAACTCTGAGGTAATCTTTCATGGTCGAAATTAAATATTCCCCCGTCTTGACAAAACAAGGTATTAGTCAAGATTTTTTTATCTACCTGATAATCCGCTGCAGTTATTAGTACATTTTTTGGTCCTAGATCCATAAGAGACTTTCCAATAAATAAAAGGTCTTCCTCGATTTCAGAGATATTTTTGTTTGAAATAATTTTCGCTGCCTCATTCACGTTAGGGGTAATGATTTCTGCTAACGGAAAAAGGTGTCTTATCATTAATTGAAGTGAATCTCCTAAGACCAAATTATCCCCTCTCCCAGAGGATAATATAGGATCAATCACCACTGGAACATCGGGGTAATCTTTAATAATTTCTGAGATCACTTTAATGTTCTCTTCACTAGCAATCACTCCACACTTGATGACATCAATTTTAGTCTCATTAAGAATCAATCTTGCTTGTTTTTCGACGATTGAAGGGTCAATTGGTACCACTTCACTTACCCCGGAAGTATCCTGACACGTAATAGCTGTAAGCACGGATAATGGGTAGCAACCGAGGCTTGTTTGTGTCATCAAATCAGCTTGAATGCCTGCTCCGCCGGTTGGATCAGAAGCTGCAAAGGTTAATATTTTAGGTACAGGTGATGTCATTTTCTTAAAATATTTGTTTTATTTTATTGCAAATGTTAACATGCGCGGCTGTAGTCCTTACCAACAAATTTTTGGAGAAAAGTATGTTAAACAAATTTTTATTAGCCTTATTATTCGGTCTATTCTTAGCTGCCTGTGGCGATGATGTTGCAAATGACAGTGCTGATGCTGAATTACCTCCTTTAACTGAAGAAGCTGCTGATGAAGTTTCAACAGAAGAGGCTCCAGCTGAAGAAGCTGCTGAGTAATTTAAGTTTGATTCATAGAAAAGCTGGATTAAACCTCCAGCTTTTTTTTAAAAATCTACCGGATCAACATCGATAAACCATTTCACCTTATTTAAATCTTTTTGTTTTAAAATCCTTTCTTTCACATATCTTAAAAATTGGTTCAGTAATTGTCGGCTGCTTGAGTGGAAATAAATTTGGTATCGCTCAAATCCCTTTACACGATCAAGAATCGGCTGAACAGGATGAAATACATTTACATCTTTAATATCGCTTTGGCTTGCAATTGAATATGCCTTATTAATAAAATCTTCTACCTTTTTTTTGTTTTTACTTTCTGCGCGCAACACGGCTTGGAAACAAAATGGAGGGAAATTGAGGTCTTTTCTTAAATTTATTTCTTCTGATGCAAATGATTCATAGTCCTGATTTTTTACCGATTGATACAAAGGATGTTCAGGAAAATTAGTTTGGATAACAACCTCCCCAGGAATTGATCCTCGACCGGCTCTTCCAGCAACTTGTACTAATTGTGAAAATAGTTTTTCTGAGGCACGAAAATCTGAACTATATAATGCATTGTCAGCATCAAGCACGACTACTAAGCTCAAATTTGGAAAGTCATGTCCTTTTGATAGCATTTGCGTTCCAACTAATATATCGATTTTGTTATCATGCATATCATCATAGAGAGCATCAATTGCTGCTTTTGTTTTAATAGTGTCCCTATCGACCCTCCTCACCTGGGCCTTAGGAAATAATTTTCTTATCCTGTCTTCAATTTTTTGGGTTCCACTACCTAAAGACATTAAATCAACATTGCCACAAACTTTACATGAAGTGTCTATCCCTCTTTGGTAATCACAATGATGACATCGTAAGTGCTGTTTACTTCGATGAACAACCAGTTTTGAGCTGCACCTTGAACAACTCGCATACCATCCACAAGATGAGCAGAATAAAACTGGTGCATAGCCTCGGCGATTGATAAAAATCAAAATTTGTTGACGTAGATCAAGATGATGTTTTATAGCAGATTTTAAATATTCTGATATTCCTTCATTTTCTATATTTGTTTCATCTTTTATTAAATTAATTCTGGGTAGAGTCGCATCTTTTACAGCTCTCTTAGGCAACTTATGAAGCAGCAATTTATTTTCATTTACTGAGCGATGCCAAATTTCAATAGATGGAGTCGCGCTCCCTGCTATAAAAGGAATATTTAGAAGTTTTGCTCGCATCATTGCCACATCTCTAGCGTGATAACGCAATTTATCATGCTGCTTAAATGATAAATCTTGCTCTTCATCCATAATAATCGCTCTTAAATTTTTAAAAGGTGTAAATACAGACAATCTTGTGCCGATGATTATTTGTGCTGTGCCGTTTTTTGCTAGCTCCCAGTTTTCTAATCTTTTTTTCTGAGTCAACTGACTATGTAAAGAGATTACTAAATAGCTTGAAAATCTCGAGGTGAATCGATCCTCTAACTGAGGAGTTAAATTTATCTCGGGAACTAAAATAAGAACCTGTCCGTTATTTTTGACATATTGTTCGATGAGGTGCATGTACACCTCTGTTTTTCCGCTTCCTGTAATGCCATAAATTAAAAAAGCTTCAAACCCTTGCGCGCCTAAAATTTTTTCATATATTTCAGACTGTTCTTGATTCAGTTTTAATGCGGATGTTTTTTGAATAAACTTTGTTTTCTGATACTCCCTTTCTTTAACAAAATTAAGATCTACCAATTCCTTTACATATTTTTTCCAATTAATGGAAATCGTCTTTAACGCTCCGTCTGTTTGCTTTTCTTTGAAGATTACCTTTGCTATTTCTATAAGGTTTTTTTTTCGCGCACTGATTTGATCGATCGTTGACTTATTCAAAAGATCTGTTGCTTCATATATGTATGATTTTTTGTTAAGAACTTTTTCTATTTTTTTTAAATTTGACGGAACCGCAATATGAATTGTTTGGCCAATGGGGTAATGGTAATAGCTGGATACAAATTTAAATAATTTAAAAAGTTCTTCATTAAATAAAATGTCATTATCAACCCGTATTATTTTCTTTATTTGATGTGCTTCGAGCTCTGTTGACGAATCAACTTCAACGACGATACCCATTACCTTTCTCGAACCAAAAGGAACTAGCACAGCTTGTCCTAATGAAACATTTTCTTCACACTGATAATCAAAAAAATCATCGATTGGGACATCAATGGCAACTTTAACAATTGAAGTTTCTTTTGAATTCATAACAGATTAACTATATCTGGCATAAGGAGTCAGGTAAAATAATATTTTTTAAAAATATTACCATTAGTGAAAACTGAATTAGCCAGCATTATCTCCTCAGCATTAGATCAAATCCTAGATGATTCTTCTACTATTGATATCCATATTGAGCGCCCTAAAACATTAGAACATGGTGACTATTCAACAAATATAGCTCTGCAATTAACAAAAATATTAAAAAAGAATCCTCGAGAAATAGCTCAATTGATAATTGAAAAAGTTGGATTAGATCCATCTATTGACCGACTAGAGATCGCAGGACCAGGCTTTATTAATTTTTATTTAAGCTCTGCTGGAAAATCCTCAATAATAAAAAGTATTTTTTCTCAATCAACCAAATATGGTCATAACCTAACTGGTAAAAATCAAAAGTTACAGGTCGAATTTGTATCAGCGAATCCTACAGGGCCACTTCATATTGGCCATGGGAGGGGGGCAGCTATTGGTGACTCATTAGCCCGCATTATGCAAGCTAATGGTTGGGATGTGACAAGAGAGTTTTATTACAATGACGCTGGTCAACAAATTAATAATCTAGCCTTGTCTGTTCAATCAAGGATAAAGGGTATTGAGCCAGACGATGCAAATTTTCCTGAAGACGGATATCGAGGCGAATATATCTTAGAAATTGCAGACGCCTATTCAAACCTAAAAACAGTCGAGGTTGATGAGGAGGTAGTAAAGGCCAATGGCAATCCCGATGATATTGAAAATATCAAAAGATTCAGTGTTGCCTTTTTGAGAAACGAACAAAACATAGATCTTGCTGCATTCCAAACGACCTTTGATGTTTTTACCCTGGAATCCGCATTTTATCAAAATAAAGATGTCGAGAAGGTTCTAGATTTATTAGAAAAAAATGGCTTCAGCTACAAAAAAGATGATGCCACGTGGTTAAAAACAACTGAATTTGGAGATGACAAAGACCGGGTCATGATTAAATCTGATGGTTCCTATACCTATTTTGTTCCTGACGTTGCCTACCATTTAAATAAATGGGAAAGAGGATTTGTTAGGGTTATAAATGAACAAGGCGCAGATCATCATAGCACCATCACCAGAGTAAGAGCAGGGCTCCAAGGCCTTAATTTGGGCATACCAAAAGATTGGCCAGATTATGTCTTACATCAAATGGTTACTGTGACAAAAAATAATCAAGAAGTAAAAATTTCAAAAAGAGCGGGAAGTTATGTCACATTAAGGGATCTTATTGATGAAGTAGGTTCTGACGCCACAAGATACTTTTTACTCGCCCGAAAACCTGACTCACAACTTATTTTTGATATTGATCTAGCCAAATCACAAACAAATGATAATCCTGTGTATTACATACAATATGCTCACGCCAGAATATGTGCTGTTCTTAATCAAGCCAATGTTAAACCAGAAGATTTAAAAAATTTTGATGAAGCTCTTTTAACATCAACACACGAGCATCAATTAATAAAAAGGCTATCTGAATTCCCTGAAATTATTTCACTATCTGCCAGCGAGTCTTCACCCCATTACATTGCAACATTTCTAAAAGATCTGGCTGCCGATTTTCACAGTTATTACAATGCAAATAAATTTTTAAGTGATGACAAAGCACTCCAAAATGCCAGACTAGCATTAATTGGTGCAACGAAAATAGTTATAAAAAATGGGTTACAATTACTTGGAATTTCAGCTCCTGAAAAAATGTAGAGGACATCATGGCTCAAGATTACCGAACAAAAAAAGAAATCAATCAAACTCAAGCTTTATTTACTAATGGTTTATTCATCGGTGTGCTATTAGGAATTTTATTATCCATTGGAGTAACTTTATTCATTACTAGCGGTAAGTCTCCGTTTGTTCTTAAAGATACGGAAGGAGCTTGTATTGAGATTAATTCTGCCTTTGGTGACGAGGACGTTATTGCCATTGACGAAGATGCGTCTTTTGATTTTTATGAAAATTTACCTGAAAGCCAGGAAACTTACAGTAAAAATACCCCCGCTAAAATCAATGACGATAGAGCAATTCAATATTACTTGCAGGTGGGTGCCTTTTCTGAAGAATCACAGGCAGATAATCTAAAAGCTAAACTCGCGTTAATGAGTTATGAATCAGTCATCATGTCAGCAAGAATTGGTGATGACACATTTCACAGAGTGAGCGTTGGTCCCTATGAAGATATGGATGAAGCAAAAAAAATTCGTGAAAATCTGATAAAAGAAGGATTTAAGGCGAACTTAATCAAGCTCACTAAGCCAAAAGATTAAGTTATAAATTATTTTAAGGAATCACAATGAAAAAAATATTTTTTCTATTTTGTTTGTTTATTTTTCAATTTTCTCATGCCGTTGATCCGCAGTTAAATGTTAACTTCAAACCGACAAAAGAAAAAATTGCAACAGAAGCCAGTGATAAGATTGAAGTTGTTGAAATGTTTTGGTATGGCTGTGGACACTGTTATTCTTTTGAGCCTGAGTTAAAAAAATGGCAAGCGTCTCTTCCAAAAGATGTTGTATTCAAAAAAATTCCTGCCGTACCTAGAAGAGACTGGATACCCATGGCAAGAGCATATTACGCAATGGAGTCGCTTGGCGTTTTGGATGATCTGCATAGTAAAATTTTTGAAGCCATTCACAAGGATAAAACTCTCAGTCCAGTTGATGAAGCAGGTGCCATCAAATGGATCGCATCCAACGCTAAATTAGATACCGATAAGGTGAAAGCTGCATTCAAGTCATTTTCAATGGAAGCGAAACTAAAGAAGGCGAATCAAATGTTTCGAAGTGCAGGAGCGACTGGAGTCCCTACCCTAATTATTAATGGTTCCTATATCACTTCATCCACAATGGCTGGTGGGCCAAAAAATGCAATCGATGTTACTAACGGTATTATTGATTCGATTCGATCACAACAATAAAATCGATTGATTAAAAAAATTTTTATTACAGGTGCATCCTCAGGATTAGGCTGGGCCCTTGCAAAAGGGTATGACTCTGAGAATAACATCTTAGGATTGGTTGGTCGTAATAAAGAAAATTTACTGAAATTACAAAAACAACTTAACTGTCTCTCCCAGGTTTTGGTTGCCGATGTCGCAAAACCTACTTCAATGCGAATAGCAGCAAATACGTTTAAGAAAAAATACGGCTCTCCAGACATCGTCATAGCCAATGCTGGGGTAAGTTCAGGAACACTGGCGTCAAAAAAAGAAGATCTAGAAATTATTCACAAGATTTTTCAAATAAATTTTCATGGGGTATTGAATACTTTTAATCCATTTATGGATGACCTATTAAAAAGTAAACAAGGGCAGCTAGTGGCTATTGCTTCTGTTGCAGGAATCAGGGGACTGCCAGGTGCCGGGGCTTACAGTGCATCAAAGTCAGCACTGATAAACTATATGGAAAGTATACGGGTTGAATTAAAAAAATTTAATATTCACGTCACTACAATTTCGCCTGGCTATATAAAAACTCCCATGACAAAAATTAATACATACCCCATGCCTTTTTTAATTGATGCAGAACAAGCGGCAACCAAAATAATCCATATTATTGACAAGAAAAAATCTCATGCCATTCTGCCATGGCAAATGTCTATAATTTCAAAAATTATGCATATATTGCCCAATTACCTTTGGGATTTTTTAGCAAAAAATGGACCTAAGAAGAAGAGGAATATTTTATAAAAACATATTATATAAATTTATATAATGTTATATAATAATGCATATGTTTGAAGCCATCGATTTAGCACGTTTTCAGTTTGCCTTTGTGGTAAGTTTCCATATTATTTTTCCTGCCTTTACTATTGGGCTAGCCTCTTACCTTGCCGTACTAGAGGGGCTGTGGTTATGGAAAAGAGAAGATCGCTATCTAAAATTATTTAATTATTGGTTAAAGATTTTTGCTATTGCCTTTGGTATGGGAGTTGTTTCAGGAATAGTGATGAGCTATCAGTTTGGGACAAACTGGTCTGTATTTTCTGATAAAACTGGACCCGTTTTAGGGCCTTTGATGGGATACGAAGTTTTATCTGCCTTCTTTCTAGAAGCCGGATTTTTAGGAATTATGTTGTTCGGTATGAACAAGGTGGGCAAAAAACTCCATTTTTTTGCAACCCTGATGGTGGCATTTGGAACATTTTTCTCAGCATTCTGGATCCTGTCTGTTAATAGCTGGATGCATACCCCCGCAGGATTTAGCATCAATGATGTTGGTCAATTTGTTCCAGAAAATTGGATTGAAATTATATTTAATCCATCTTTCCCATATCGGTTAACTCACATGTTAATGGCTGCCTACTTAACAACAGCTTTTGTTGTAGGGGCAGTAGGTGCCTGGCATCTCTTAAAAAATAACAAAAATTTATGTGCACGCACCATGTTATCCATGGCCATGTGGATGGCTGCGATTGTTGCCCCATTACAGCTAATTGCCGGGGATATGCACGGCCTAAACACTTTAGAATACCAACCAGCCAAAATTGCAGCCATGGAAGGTCACTATGAAACAAAAAAAGGTGCTCCACTGATATTATTTGGAATCCCTGATGACGACGCCATGGAAATAAATTCCATTGTTGAAATACCAAAGTTAGGCAGCATGATATTAAAACATGATTTCGATGCTGAAATTAAAGGCCTAAAAGATTTTCCAGCAGATGAAATCCCTCCAGCAGAAATTATTTTTTGGTCTTTCCGCATCATGGTTGGCATCGGCATGGCCATGATTGCTTTAGGTGTATGGAGTTTACTCTTAAGGTGGAAAGATAAATTTTATTCAACCAAACTCTTTCATATTGTTTGTATGATCATGGGTCCAGCAGGCTTTATTGCTGTCATAGCCGGTTGGATCACGACCGAGGTTGGGAGACAACCATTCACTATCTACGGGATGTTAAAAACCATTGATTCTGTATCGCCTATTGATGCTCCTGCTGTAGCAACCTCATTACTTGTTTTCATAGTGACGTACTTCCTAGTATTTGGCGCTGGAACTTATTATATTTTTAAACAGTTTTCCATTAACCCGGACATTGATAAAGATCAAACAAAAAAAGTTGGCTCTTTGGGTGTTTCATTAAAGTTGTTTGATAAAGCATGAGTATCGAATTAATTTGGGCCATCATTTTGTGTTTTGCCATCTTTGCTTATGTGGTGCTGGATGGGTTTGATCTCGGAATTGGCATCAACTATCCTTTTATAACATCCAAGTGGGAAAGAGACATCGCTATGAATACCGTTGCACCCATTTGGGATGGTAATGAAACATGGCTTATTCTTGGTGGTGGTGGTTTATTTGCTGCCTTTCCACTAGCTTATAGCGTAGTTCTTCCGGCGCTGTATGTGCCATTAACTGCCATGCTAATTGGTCTGATTTTAAGGGGTGTTGCTTTTGAATTTAGATGGAAGGATAAAAGCAAAACTCAAATTTGGGATAAAGCTTTTATAATCGGTTCGATTACAGCTACATTTTTTCAAGGTGTAGCACTCGGAGCTTTTCTTCAAGGAATACCAATTGAAGGTCGATCATTCAATGGGGATTGGTGGCACTGGCTCACACCATTTTCAATTTTCACTGGGATTGCGCTGATCTTTGGTTATGGTCTACTTGGCTCAACTTGGCTAATTTATAAAACAGAAAATAAAACAAAACGTCATATGCAATTTTTAGGTAAACGATTTTTTATTTTAACTCTCGTTATGATTTTAATTGTTAGCCTGTGGACACCTTATTTACACCCTGAGTATTTTCAGAAGTGGTTTAGTTATCCTCGAATTCTTTATGTGCTGCCTGTGCCATTATTAGTTTTAATTTCAACTGTATTTTGTTTTAGAGCATTAATTAAAAACTATGATTTACAACCTTTTCTGTGGAGCATAGTATTATTTTTGCTATCGTTTATTGGTTTGATGATTAGTATTTACCCCAACATCGTTCCACCAGGGCTAGATATTTGGCAGGCTGCAGCTCCTAAAAAAAGTTTACAATTTTTATTGATAGGCGTTCTAATTTTTATACCTATCATCATCGCTTACACGTCTTTTACTTATTGGGTTTTTCGTGGCAAAACCAAGCCCAATGAAAGCTATCATTAATTGAAAAAAATAATTTACTTTGTTTTTATTTGGATTTTATCTGTGGGGTTTATTTCTCTGATTGGATATTTAATTAAACTATTGATTAAATAGTTATAAATCTAAATCAATATTTTTTACCGAATTCAAAAATTGAGGCTTATATTTTGTTTTAGTCTTTGATTTTGTAGTTGACTCTTTTATATTGTTGTTAGTCTTGTCTGATTTCTGATCCATTTCTTTAAATGCATAAATGATTGAATATAGTGCAATTAAAAATGAAAGGATAAGTATTAATGCTAATAAGGGCAAAGATAAATCCATAATCATCATTATAAATCGTCTACAGCTTTTATTAAATCTTCAACACACTCTTTTGCATCGCCCAAGAACATCATTGTTTTGTCATCATAAAATAGCTCATTATCAAGTCCGGCATAACCAACTCCCATTGTTCTCTTATTAACAATAATCGTTTTTGCTTTTTGTGCCTCCAAGATAGGCATCCCATAAATTGCTGACCCTGGCTTTTTAGCTGCGGGATTAACAACATCGTTTGCGCCAATAACAAACACCAGATCAGTGTCAGAAAAGTCATTATTTATTTCTTCCATCTCAGAGACTTGATCATATGGAACATCTGCTTCAGCCAAAAGGACATTCATATGTCCCGGCATTCTTCCAGCGACTGGATGGATTGCATAACGAACATTGATATCTTTCTCTAGAAGTTTATTTGTCAGTTCTTGCAAAGCATGTTGAGCTCTCGCTACTGCTAACCCATATCCAGGAATAATAATTATATTTTCTGATGAGGTCATTAGGTAAGCCACGTCTGCAGCTGAACCTGTTTTGTGTTGTTTTTTATTTTCATCAACTGATGCTTCTGCCACATCCGATCCAAAGCCTCCAAGCAAAACAGAAATAATGGACCTGTTCATTGATTTACACATGATGTATGACAATATTGCGCCCGAAGATCCGACGCATGCTCCCGCGATAATTAATACAGAGTTATTTAAAGTAAAGCCAATTCCTGCGGCAGCCCATCCAGAGTAACTATTTAACATCGATACCACGACAGGCATATCAGCTCCGCCTATGGGAATAATTAGTGTGATCCCTAAAATCAATGCGCAACAATTCATTAATATAAAGGCAAGATTATTTTCGTAAATAAAAAAGATCATTCCAAAAATAATCATTAAAATAAAAATTAATAAATTTAATAGATGTTGTCCTTTAAAAATAATTGTTTTTGAAATAAATTTTCCTGATAATTTTCCAAAAGCAACTAGGGACGCTGTAAATGTAATTGCGCCAATAAACGATCCTAAAAACAACTCTACTCTTTGCGTTGTTGAATATGTATTTGTGAAATTATAAATAGAAGCAAAGGCAATCAGCATAGCCGCCAAACCTACAAAAGAATGCATTAAAGCAACCAATTCTGGCATTTTGGTCATATGTACTTTTTTTGCAATAACTAATCCTATTGCCCCACCAGCAAAGACTGAAATAGCGATAAGCCAAAAAATATAATCTAAATTCATGCTTAGAGTGGTCATGACAGCAATGGTCATACCAATCATTCCATAATAATTTCCTCTTCTTGAGGATTGGGGAGAGGATAGACCGCGCAATGCTAAGATGATTAGAATTGCCGATATCAAATACAGAGATAAATTTAGGGTCGTCATCATTTATTTTTATCTTTCTTTTTGAACATATCGAGCATTCTTTGCGTAACCATGAATCCGCCAAAAATATTAATCGAAGCAAAGAAAATTGCTATGGCGCCCAAGATACTACTTAATGAAAAAATATTACCGTCAATTTCAACGACCTGGAGTATTGCTCCAACAATCACAATTCCAGATATAGCATTAGTAACTGACATTAAAGGAGTATGCAGTGCAGGCGTCACATTCCAAACCACATGGAATCCAACAAAGATAGCTAAAACAAAAATTGTAATATTTTGTATCGTTAATATTTCATCCATATTTTATTCCTAATTAATGTAACAAGCTTTAACAAGCTCATCCTCTGTGTTAATTTTTAATTGATTGTCTTCAACAATTAATTCAAGAAAAGCAAATAGATTTTTTGCGTATAAAATTGAAGCGTCATGCGCCAACATAGATGGGAGATTCTGATAGCCAACAATAGTTTTTCCATCAATATTGATTACTTGATCAATCTCAGTCAGTTCACAATTACCGCCAGCAATATCAACAATCACAGACCCTGGTTTCATCGATCGCACATCAGCCTCACTAACTAGTACAGGTGGTTTTTTTCCTTGAACCAGGGCCGTTGTAATGACAATGTCAGATTTTTTGATGGTCTCAGATATGATATTTCTTTGTCTATCCAGCCAAGATTTTGGCATCATCTGTGCGTAACCGCCCTTACCTTCAGCTATTGATTTTTCTTCCTCTGTTTCATAAGGTACATTAACAAATTTAGCTCCTAAGGATTCGACTTGATCTTTGACTGACGGTCGAACATCAGATGCCTCTACAACAGCGCCTAACCGCTTAGCGGTTGCTATTGCTTGCAATCCAGCAACACCGACACCTAAAATTAACACTCTTGCAGGCTTCACAGTTCCAGCAGCAGTCATCAGCATTGGCATAAATTTTTTATAATATTCTAAAGCTAATAAAACAGATTTATATCCGGCAATATTGGCTTGTGAGGATAGAACATCCATCGATTGAGCGCGAGTATTTCTTGGTAGTTTCGAGAGATCGAAGGCATTTTTATTAAAAGATATACCTTGAATAGAACTTAAGTTTCCAATCACTATTCCCTTTTTTAAATCTTTTAATACTTCTTCACTTGGTATTGATACGGTTAATAGAACATCTACTGTATCTGTTATTTCTTTTCTTTTTTTTATTAAAGCGCCAGCATCAGTAAAATCTTTTTCCGTAAAATGAGCCTGAATAAAACAACCCTGCTCAATAAAAACTTCTATTTTTTTTGCATTTAATTTTTTAATTATCTCAGGGCTTATAGCCACCCTATTTTCATTTTTATCAGCTTCATTTAGTACACCAACGATCATAAATTTTTACCTTAAAAAATTTTGATATTTTTTGATTTTATATCTTTTAATGCTAAAACAAACTTTTCAATTGCTTCCATCCTCACTGTACTTTTTCTGTAAGCAATGGCTATTCTTCTAAATGGTACAGGATTTTTAAATGGAATAATTTTTACAAGCGGGTTGTTGTAGTTAATAGCTGTCGCAGTTTTTGGTAAAACAGAAATCCCTAAATTCGATGCCACCATATTTCTAATTGTTTCTAGTGAATTTCCTTGCAACACCTCGCTTTTTTTTGAAAGTTCTGGACATGCTTCTACCACCTGTTTACTAAAACAATGTTCATTATTAAGGAGCAATACTTTTTCGCTAGATAGGTCTTTCGCTATTATTTCTTTTTTCTTAGCCCAGGCATGGTTTGATGGTACAACCACATTAAAATCTTCATCATATAAGGGTATGTATTCTGTACCAGGTATATCAAAAGGCAAGGCTATAACAGCAGCTTCAATTGAACCATTTTTTAATGCCGTCTCTAAGTTTTTGGTAATATTCTCTTCAACATCCAAAGGCATTTCCGGCGTTTTTTTTCTTAATTCTGGAATAATTAATGGCAACAGATATGGGGCAACTGAATAAATAAGACCTATTTTTAATGGTGATTTAAGCTGTTCTTGACCAACATTTGATATATCTTTTAGTTTATTTGCCTCATCAAGAACAACGATTGCTTGATTGATTATTTTTTGACCTATTGGTGTAATTTTTACTTCGGTGCGACTTCTTTCGAATATTGTCACATTAAGATCTTCTTCAAGTTTTTTTACAGCCAAACTTAAAGCTGGTTGACTGACAAAACATTTATCGGCAGCTCTTCGAAAATTTTTTTCTTTTGCTACTGCAATAATGAATTTCAGTTCACTTAAAGTCATCAAATATCCAAGTTATTAACTCCAAGTGCATTTGACTCAATAAAATTTCTTCTTGGTTCAACTTGATCGCCCATGAGTGTCGAAAATACCTGATCAGCGGATATTGCATCTTCAATTTTAACTTGGAGTAATCGCCTTACCGTTGGGTCCATTGTGGTTTCCCATAATTGTGAAGGATTCATCTCTCCCAGACCTTTGTATCTTTGAATATTTAATCCAGATTTAGCTTCTGACATTAACCAATCCACAGCTTCTTTAAACTCTCCAACTTCCGCAACTTTTTCATTTCTAGAAATCACTGCTTTCTCTTGGATCAAATCCTTAGTCAGTGATGATGTCTTGATGATTTGCTTATAATCACCTGACAGTAAAAACTCTTCATCTAAAATCGAGGTAATTAAATTTCCATGTCTAAATTGATTAATTTCGATCATGAATTTTTCTGAATTGGGGTTTTTCTTTACATCAAAATTGATGTTTTCTATTGAGGATGTGTCTTTTAATTTTTCAACGTATGATAGGGCAGCATCTTCAGAATCAAGATTAATCTCACCACACAGATAAATTGCTTTTAAAATAGAAGAATCATATCTGTGAGCCAAGCGTCTAATAACCGCATCATTAAGAATCATTTCTCTAGCTAAATTACCAAGTGAGTCACCTGACAAAGTATTATCGTTAATTTTTAATTCTGCTCCTTCTAGGGCAGATTCTATTAAATATTGCTCTAATTCTTGTTCATCTTTAAGGTATTGTTCTTTTTTATTTTGTCTCACCTTGAATAATGGGGGTTGGGCAATATAAACATATCCGTTTTCAACAAGTTGAGGCATTTGGCGATAAAAGAAAGTTAATAATAGAGTTCTAATGTGTGCGCCATCAACATCCGCGTCAGTCATGATAATGATGCGATGATATCTTAGTTTTTCGAGATTAAAATCTTTATCAATTCCCGTTCCTAAAGCAGTAATTAATGTTGCTATTTCCTGAGATGATAATAGCTTATCTAATCTAGCCTTTTCTACATTTAAGATCTTGCCTTTCAAGGGTAGGATGGCTTGATTTTTTCTATCCCTACCTTGTTTTGCTGAACCACCAGCTGAGTCACCCTCAACCAGATATAGCTCGCTTAAGCTTGGATCTTTTTCCTGACAGTCAGCTAACTTTCCAGGTAGGCCAAGAGAATCCATAGCACCTTTTCGTCGAGTCATATCTCTCGCTTTTCGTGCCGCTTCTCTTGCCCGAGCGGCATCAACAATTTTTCCACATATTATTTTTGCATCAGCCGGGTGTTCCAATAAATAATCTGTCAATTTTTTAGCGACGATATCTTGAACAACGGGTTGAACCTCACTGGAAACAAGTTTATCTTTAGTTTGTGAAGAAAATTTTGGTTCAGGTACTTTTACAGATAAGACACAACTCAATCCTTCACGCATATCATCGCCGGTTGTATCAACTTTTGCCTTTTTAGCTAAGTCGTTTGATTCAATATAAGTGTTGATTGTTCGGGTCATTGCACCCCTTAAACCAGTAAGGTGTGTTCCACCATCTCTTTGTGGAATGTTATTGGTAAAACATTGAACATTTTCACCATATGAATCATTCCACTGCATACTTACTTCAACGGTAATTCCATCTTTTTCACCCTCAGCGGAAAAAGGGTTTTTATGAATGGTAGTTTTTGTTTTATTCAGATACTCAACAAACCCTGTTACCCCACCAGAAAATGCAAAATTTTCAGATTTACCCGAACGATGATCAATTAATTCAATTTTTACACCATTATTAAGAAAAGATAATTCTCTAATTCTTTTAGCAAGTATTTCAAAATGAAAATTAATATCAGTAAAGGTGCTTACTGAAGGTAAAAATTGAACCTCAGTTCCTGTTTTATCAGTATCTCCAATAATTTTTAAATTTTCTTTTCTCACGCCATTGGCAAACTCAATCTCATGAATCTTATTATTACGATGGACTTTAAGTTTTAGCCAATCTGACAATGCGTTAACTACAGAAACACCAACCCCATGAAGACCACCGGATACTTTATATGAGTTTTGATCAAACTTTCCGCCCGCATGAAGTTCTGTCATCACAATTTCGGCGGCAGATCTTTTTTCTTCATCATCTTCTTTAATATCCGTAGGTATTCCACGACCATTATCTTGAACAGATACCGAATTATCAGGATGAATGATTACTTTAATGTCGTCACAATAGCCTGCTAATGCTTCGTCAATTGCATTATCTAACACTTCAAAAACCATATGATGCAAACCACTACCATCAGAGGTATCTCCAATGTACATCCCTGGTCTTTTTCTAACTGCTTCTAGGCCTTTTAAGACCTTAATACTATCCGATGAATATGTTTTGTTTTCTTCAGTCAATTTAAATCCTCATTGGCATTACGACGTATTTATAATCTTCATTATTAGGAATAGTTACTAAACAACTACTATTGGAATCTTTAAAAGCAAAAGATAATTTGTCAAATTGAATATTATTTAATACATCAATTAAGTAAGTCACATTAAAACCTATATCAATCGCTTCTTTTTTATAATCTATCTCAATATCTTCCTGAGCTTCTTCTTGTTCACTATTGGTTGTAATTAGTTGCATATTATTTTCTGATAAAACAAGTCTTATTCCGCGATATTTTTCATTAGATAAAATTGAAGCACGCTGCATTGCATTCAATAACATTTGTCTATCAATTAAAAAACCATTTTCATAACCAACAGGAATCACTCGGTTATAGTCCGGAAATTTTCCATCAATTACTTTAGTAATAATAAAGATATCACCAAATTTAAAAGTTACTTGTTGGTTTAATATTTGCACTTCAACATCATCATCAACATCTTCAAGTAATTTGATTAATTCCATGATTGTTTTTCTAGGAATAATTACTTCTTTTTTATCAAAACTCTCTTTAAGTTTTGAAGAAGTAAAGCTTAATCGATGTCCATCCGTACCAACAATATTTAACTTTTGTCCTTGAATTTCAAATAACAATCCATTTAAATAATATCGGATATCCTGTTGCGCCATAGCAAAATCAACTTGCTTCAACAATCCTTTTAATTGTTTTTGAGATAAATTAATGGTTACCGCTTCAGAATCGTTTTTCTTTAATAACGGATAATCTTTAGAAGGCAAAGTTTGTAAATTAAATTTACTTTTACCAGCTTTTACATTCACTCTTGATTCATTTATCTGAAAATCTAATATGCTATTTTCTGGCAATGCCCTTGTAATATCAAAAAGCTTTCTTGCTGAAATAGTAATTTCGAAATCTGTTTCAATTTTGGTTTCAATATTTAAACTGGTCTGCATTTCAAGATCAGTGGCTGTGAATGTTAATTTATTATCTTTCCCTATTAACAATAAATTAGAAAGAATTGGTAAAGCCTGTCTCTTTTCAACAATTCCTACAACACTGCTTAGTGGTTTGATTAAAACTTCTCTGTTTATTTGAATATTCATTTTTTAAATTATTTATATATAAAACTAATAGTAATAATAATACATCAAAAAACTGTGAAGAACATTTGTATCTCTTGTAATAAGGAGCTTTTAAAAGATTCAACACAGTGGAGTTTAAGTGAATTAATTGTGGTTAAATTGTGGATAAATTTTAAAACTTTTTTCTTGCTTTAGTTGTTCACATATCTTCAACATTTAATCCACATAGTTATCCTCTTAATACTTGTGTTAAAAATCCCAAATCTTGTCCTAATGACTGGTTATCAAGTCTTTGTTCTTCAATTTCTTCACATGCATGCATGACGGTTGTGTGATGACGTCCACCAAAATAGTTACCAATTTCTGGATAGCTTAAATTGGTCAGTTCTCTAGTTAATGCCATTGCAATTTGCCTGGGTTTTGAAAAATTTCGTGATCTTTTCTTACCTACCATATCTGAGATTTTTATTTTGTAATAATCCGCTACTGTTTTTTGTATATTTTCCACTGTCACTTGCCTGCCTCTGACAGCTATTAAATCTTTGAGAGCTTCTTTAGCCAAAATAAGATCAATTGGTAGGTTGGTGAAGTTTGATAAAGCTACAATTCTATTAAGTGCTCCCTCTAATTCTCTAACATTGGAACGGATCTGTTTAGCAATAAAAAAAGCTACATCTTCAGGAAGGTTTATTTTTGAAATTGAAGCTTTCTTTAATAGAATAGCGACCCTCATTTCTAATTCTGGTGGCTCGATTGCAACCGTGAGTCCCCAGCTAAACCTTGTTCTTAATCTTTCATCAACACCTTGAATTTCTTTTGGATAACTGTCACAAGTTATGATGATTTGCTTTTTGTTTTCAATTAGTGTGTTAAAGGCATAAAAAAATTCTTCCTGTGTTCTGTTTTTTTTACCAATAAATTGAATATCATCAATGAGTAGAAGATCTAACGAATGATAATTTTTTTTGAATTGATCGAATGTTTTTCCTTCATAAGCTTTAACTACATCAGTTACATATCGTTCTGCATGAAGGTATTTGATTTTAAAATCCTTATTTTCCTCTTTAACCTTATTTCCAATTGATTGTAAAAGGTGAGTTTTACCAAGACCTACTCCACCATAAATAAATAAGGGGTTGTACGATTCACCTGGTTTTTCAGAAACTTGTTTCGCTGCAGCTGTCGCAAGCTGGTTCGCTCGACCAGTTACAAAATTTTCAAAGTTTAAATTTTTATTTAAACCTGTAGTTTTGTTTATGGTTGATTTCGGTAATAAATCTTCAGGTTTAGTTTTTGGTTGATTTAAATCTACTTTATTTTCAATAGGCTTAATATTTTTTTTAGCCTTGTTAGATACAAACTTTATTTGTTTTTTATATTTATTTTCTTTGCCAAGCTCAACTATTTCTTTAGCAAATCGATCAACAACCCATTGTTGGACAAACTGATTTGGCGCTAAAATTTCAAGATCACTTTCATTTTCTTGAAACGAAAGAGGTTTGACCCAGGTTTTAAATTGTTGTGAGGTAAGTTTCTTCTTTAAATGAGATGTTATAACTTCCCAAAAATCTTCAGTTTTCAT